>NC_007298.1:0-77500 GCF_000012425.1 Dechloromonas aromatica RCB
TGTGGATAACTTTTCGGTTGGGGGGTAGAATCGTGCCTTCGCCGGCCTCTGAGCGTCCGCCGATATATTCAAAAATTATTAATTAAATCAAATATCTAATAACCGCCATCGAAATCAATATCGAATGCGCGGGGAGGAGTGTTGTCGTCGATGTCTGGTTTCTGGGAATCCTGTTTGCAGCGCTTCGAGCAGGAATTGCCCGCGCAACAATTCAATACCTGGATCAAGCCGCTCCGGCTCGAAGGTGAATCCACAGCCCTGGAAGATGGCCTGCGCCTGATTGCGCCCAATGGTTTCATCCTGAAGTGGGTGCGCGACCGTTACCTGACACGGATCGAAGACTACAGTCGCACCTTCTTTGAAGGTCCGGTCACCATTGCGCTGGTCATCGGCAGTGGCAAGGCGACAGCCGCCAGAATTCAAGCAACAACGACTGATTCAGGCCAAAATGCACCGGCCAATCCGGCGACTACCTCGGAAAAACGGACTGCCGCCTCGGAAAAGGCGCGGGGCAAGGGTAGCAATTACGAAAAGTCCCGGCTCTTTCCGTCATTCACCTTTGACAATCTGGTGGTTGGCAAGGCCAACGATCTGGCCCGTGCCGCAGCCGTCCAGGTCGCCAATAATCCGGGTGGAGCCTACAACCCGCTGTTTATCTATGGCGGGGCTGGCCTCGGCAAGACTCACCTGATTCACGCGATTGGCAACACCATCGCCACCGAGAATCCGGAAAAGATCGTTCGTTACGTACATGCGGAAGATTATTACTCCGACGTTGTTCGGGCCTATCAGCAGAAGTCTTTCGATAGTTTCAAGCGGACTTACCGCTCACTTGATGTGCTGCTGCTGGACGATGTGCAGTTCTTTAATGGCAAGAACCGTTCACAGGAAGAGTTCTTTTTCCTGTTCAATGCGCTGATTGAGGCCCGCAAGCAGATCATCATCACCTGCGATACCTATCCCAAGGATATCAACGGCCTTGACGACCGTCTGGTCACCCGTTTCGACTGGGGGCTGACCGTACAGATCGAACCGCCGGAACTGGAAATGCGGGTCGCCATTCTGAAGAAGAAGGCGGAAGCTGAAGGTATCCAGCTCGATGACGAAGTTGCCTTCTTTATTGCCAAGCACCTGCGTTCCAATGTTCGCGAGCTGGAAGGTGCCCTGAAGAAGGTGCTGGCCTATTCTTCCTTCCATGGTCGCGTTATTGCGCTGGACCTGGCCAAGGAAGCCCTGAAGGATGTCATCGGCTCCGTGCGCAATGTGGGCATGGACAACATCCAGAAGACCGTTGCCGACTATTACAAGATCAAGGTTGCCGAGTTGTTCTCCAAGAAGCGCACACGCGCCATTGCCCGGCCACGTCAGGTTGCCATGTGGCTATGCCGCGAAGTGACCTCGCACAGTTTTCCGGAAATCGGCGATGCCTTCGGTGGGCGTGATCACACCACGGTCATTCATGCAGTAAAAACGATCGATTCCCTGCGCATCAAGGAAAACGAACTCAATCACGACCTGCATGTTTTGCTGCAAGTATTGAAAGGATGAGTCTGTAGATAACCCTGTGTACAAGTTGTCGATCAATTGTGAGTCATCTGTTGATTCCCGCTTTGTGGGAAAATTATCCGGATTTCATCCACAGGCAATTCAGGCACTTTCGCAGATGCAAAAATCTGACCCAGACCATTGAAATTAAAAGTAATTTTTCAATTATCCACAGAATTGTTCCCGATATAGTCTATTAAGGAATTTAATATATGATTCTTATTAAAACCCAAAGAGACACGCTTCTGGCCCCGCTGCAGTCTGTGTCGGGAATTGTCGAACGTCGTCATACGCTGCCTATCCTGTCCAACGTGCTGCTGGAGAAGAAGGGCGACCGCCTGACCCTGTTGGCGACCGACATTGAGATCCAGATCACCACCTCGACGGAATGTGCCGGTGGTGAGGGTGATGGCGCGGTCACTGTGGGTGCTCGCAAGATGCAGGAAATCCTGCGTTCGCTGCCGGATACTTCTGAAGTCAGCCTGGTCCTGGAAGACAAGCGTTTGCAGGTGCGTGCCGGCAAGAGCCGCTTCAGCCTGCAGACCCTGCCGGCCGACGATTTCCCGCGCATGACCATGAGCGAAGGCGAAACCAAGCAGTTTTCGATTTCGCAAAAGGCGTTCCGTCAGCTGATCAGCAAGACTCAGTATTCGATGGCAGCGCAGGACGTACGCTACTACCTGAACGGCTTGCTGCTACTGGTCGAAGGCAAGGAACTTCGCGCTGTCGCAACCGACGGTCACCGTCTGGCCTACGCCAGCGTCGAGATCGATACCGACCTGCCGCGTCAGGAAATGATCCTGCCGCGCAAGACGGTGCTCGAACTGAACCGCCTGCTGGTCGATACCGATGATCTGCTGAACATCACGCTGACGCCGAATCAGGTTCGCTTCTCGTTCGGGTCCGTGGTGCTGGTTTCCAAGCTGATCGATGGCAAGTTCCCGGACTATGAGCGTGTCGTGCCGGCCACCTTGAAGAACCACATGAAGGTTGGCCGCCAGACGTTGATGCAGGCCATGCAGCGCGCCGCCATTCTGACCAACGAAAAATTCCGTGGCGTTCGCGTCGTGCTTGGCGACAACAGCCTGAAGTTGATCGCGGCCAATGCCGAACAGGAAGAAGCCGTAGAAGAAATCGAAGTTGATTACACCGGTGATGTCATCGATGTTGGCTTCAACGTCGGTTATCTGTTGGATGTGCTGAACAACATCCACGCCGATGAAATCCAGTGGAGTTTCAACGACGCCAATTCCAGCGCCCTGATCACCTTGCCTGGCAACGACCGCTTCAAATACGTCGTGATGCCGATGCGTATCTGACCATCACAGCAGCAATTGAAGGAAGGTCAGCCCGCCGGGCTGACCTTTTGCAGTTTCACGTGGAACACAAAGCATGAGCGAAGAAAACACGCCAATGAGCAGCCCGCAAGACGCCGGATCACCGGCCTACGGTGAATCCAGTATCCAGATCCTCGAAGGCCTGGAGGCTGTCCGCAAGCGTCCGGGCATGTACATTGGCGATACCTCGGACGGTACCGGTTTGCACCATCTGGTCTTCGAAGTGGTGGATAACTCCATCGACGAAGCGCTGGCTGGGCATTGCAACGACATCATTGTCACCATCCATACCGACAACTCGATCAGCGTCATCGACAACGGCCGGGGTATCCCGACCGGCGTCAAGATGGACGACAAGCACGAGCCGAAGCGCTCGGCGGCTGAAATTGCGCTGACCGAGTTGCACGCTGGCGGCAAGTTCAACCAGAACTCATACAAGGTATCCGGTGGTCTGCACGGGGTCGGTGTTTCCTGCGTCAATGCGCTGTCCAAGTTCCTGCGCCTGACCATTCGCCGCGATGGCAAGAAGCACTTCATGGAATTCTGCCGTGGCGTGCCGGTTGACCGCAGTATTGAAGTCCGCAATGGACTTGAAGTGTCGCCGATGAAGATTCTTGGCGATACCGAGAAGCGCGGCACCGAAGTGCACTTCCTGGCCGACGAGGAAATCTTTGGCCACGTTGAATTCCACTACGAAATTCTCGCCAAGCGCTTGCGCGAACTCTCCTTCCTGAACAACGGCGTCAGCATCAAGCTGGTCGACCAGCGTACCGGCAAGGAAGAACTCTTTGCTTTTGCTGGTGGTGTACAGAGCTTTGTCGAGTACATCAACCGTACCAAATCGGTCCTTCACCCGAGCATTTTCTACTCGGCCGGCGAGGCCAAGGTGGGTCAGGGCGCTGCCGACACTGGCATCATCATCGGCGTTGAAGTGGCGATGCAGTGGAACGACTCCTATCAGGAACAGGTGCTCTGCTTCACCAACAACATTCCGCAGTCGGACGGTGGTACCCACCTGACCGGCCTGCGCGCCGCGATGACCCGCGTCATCAACAAATACATCGACGAAAACGAGATCGCCAAGAAGGCCAAGGTCGATATCGCTGGCGACGACATGCGCGAAGGCCTGGCCTGCGTGCTATCGGTCAAGATGCCCGATCCGAAATTCGCGTCGCAGACCAAGATGAAGCTGGTTTCCTCCGAAGCCCGTGCTGCAGTCGAGGAAGTCGTCGCCCAGAAACTTGCCGATTTCCTGCTTGAGCGACCGGTTGACGCCAAGATGATCTGCGGCAAGATCGTCGAAGCCTCGCGGGCTCGCGAAGCCGCCCGTCGTGCGCGTGAAATGACGCGCCGCAAGGGGGTTCTCGACGGCGTCGGCCTGCCCGGCAAGCTGGCCGATTGTCAGGAAAAAGACCCGGCGCTGTGCGAAATCTACATCGTCGAGGGTGACTCCGCCGGCGGCTCCGCCAAGCAGGGTCGTGACCGCAAGTTCCAGGCCATCCTGCCGCTGCGCGGCAAGGTGCTCAACGTCGAGAAAGCGCGTTTCGACAAGCTGATCTCGTCCGAACAGATTGTCACGCTGATCACCGCGCTCGGCACCGGTATTGGCAAGGACGACTTCAACGTCGAAAAATTGCGTTACCACCGCATCATCATCATGACTGACGCGGACGTAGACGGCGCCCACATCCGCACCCTGCTACTGACGCTGCTCTACCGCCAGATGCCCGAGTTGATCGACCGCGGTTACGTCTATATCGCCCAGCCGCCGCTCTACAAGGTCAAGCACGGCAAGACCGAGCGGTACCTGAAGGACGATCAGGAATATCACCAGTTCCTGCTCAACATGGCGCTCGACGAAGCGGTGCTGACGCCGCGTGCCGACGCCGAAGGCATCACCGGCCCGGCCCTGGAAGGTCTGGCCCGCTCGTGGCTGGCCACTGAGGCCGTAATCGACCGCCTGTCCCACCTGATCAATCCGGAAGTGCTGCAGTCCATCGTTCGCCACAACATCGCGATTGACCTGTCCAGCGAAGAAAATGCGCGTGCCAGTGCCGAGCGGATCGCTGGGTTCATCCCGGCCGGAACCCGCATGGTGCCGAAGTTTGACGATATCCAGGAGCGCTGGATACTGCGCGTCGAGCGCATGCACCACGGCAACCTGAAGGTCGGCCTGATCGATGAGGATTTGCTGCTCTCCGGTGACTTCACGCAGTTGCGCCGCACGGCCGAAACACTGGCTGATATGTTCGGCGCTGGAGCCACCATGGCCCGTGGCGAGAAGAAACAGGTTGTGACCAACTTCGCCGACGCCATGAAGTGGCTGCTCAATGAAGTCGAACGCGGCATTGCCAAGCAGCGCTACAAAGGTCTGGGCGAAATGAACCCCGAGCAGTTGTGGGAAACGACCATGGACCCGAAGGTTCGCCGCCTGTTGCGCGTGCAGATTGACGACGCCATTGCGGCTGACGAAATTTTCACGACGCTGATGGGTGAGGATGTCGAGCCGCGTCGGGCATTCATCGAAACGAACGCCTTGAGTGCTCGGGTCGATATTTGACCGTTTCCGCCACGTACCGCCAAAATGAAGGCCAGCCGATTTCCGGCTGGCCTTTTTCTTGACTTGTGGACATGCCCAAATTCGTTGATACCTCGCCACCCGGCCAATGTATTTTCTGTCGCCTGATTGCCGGCGAAATCCCTGCTGCCAAGGTTTATGAGGATGAGCAGACTCTGGCCTTCATGGACCTCGGTCAGGTCAATCCCGGCCATACGCTGGTCACCGTCAAGCGCCACGCCGCGACCTTGCTCGATCTGACGCCGGACGAAGCGGCAGCAGCGATGCGTACCGCCCAACGGGTGGCGCAGGCGGTCAAGGATAGCTTTGATCCACCCGGACTGACTTTGCTGCAGGCCAATGGCAAGGAAGGCGACCAGACTGTTTTCCACTTTCACCTGCACGTCGTTCCACGCCATGGTGATGATGGTATTGCCCTGTCCTGGCCACGCAAGGATCCGTCGCGCGAAACGCTGGAGGGCTATGCCTTGCGTCTGCGTCAGGCCATGCTGACGGTCGGCTGAGCGGAGAACGGCATGCGTGTGGTGGTCCAGCGTGTACGTGCAGCGTCGGTCGCGGTGGATGGGGACATTGTCGGGAAAATAGGCACTGGCCTGCTGGTCCTGGCCGGTTTCGAGGAGGCTGACAGTGAGACCGATCTCGACTGGATGGCCGGGAAGATCGTTCGTCTGCGGCTCTTTGCTGATGAGAGCGGGGTAATGAACCGGAATGTGCTTGATGCTGGAGGTGAAGTTCTTGCCGTGTCGCAGTTCACGCTTTATGCCTCGGTGAAGAAGGGCAACCGGCCGTCGTGGAGTCGGGCCGCACGAGGCGAGGTGTCACAGCCCTTGTTCGAGCGTTTCGTCACCAAGCTGTCAGCGACACTGGGCAAGGCAGTACCGACCGGGGTGTTTGGCGCCGATATGCAGGTCAGCCTGATTAACGATGGTCCGGTAACGCTGACGATCGACTCCAAAGTGCCTGAATAGGCACTATAGTGCCTGACTCAGCAGGGTGAGGCCGGCGAGGCCGCCCAGCGCCAGGCCGATGCCGGCCGCCGGATTGGGTACATCGGGTTCGCCAGGGTTAATGCGGATCAGCTTGCCGCCACAGTCTTCGGAGAAATGCCGGACGGTCGGAATGTTGGTGCCGGCGCCGATTTCTATGCAGACCAGCCGCTCAACCGTGGTCAGCCACTGTCGCAGGCCTTGGTATTGCGATGTTGTGCGCCGCTCCAGCCAGCCCCAGTCGTTGAACATCAGGATATTGGGCCGGGCGAGGGCGCCGCAGTGTGGGCAAATGGGCAGATCGCCGAGCAGGCGACAGTTCTCGGCATCGACTTCCGGCCGGAAGTCATTGGCTGGCCAGATGCGCTCACGGCAAGCGGTGGTGCATTGGAGATGATGGATGGAGCCGTGGATTTCGCAGACCTGGTCGGCGGCAAAACTGGCTTTCTGGAACTGGCCATCGACGTTGCTGGTGAAGGCCCGGATGCCATGTTGCATCCCTTGTGCCATGTCGAGCAGCATCCGAAACCCGGCATGAGGTGTGGTGTGGCGGTAGAGATCGAGCCGATGGCCGTAGAAGCCCCAGGCCAGCCGCGGGTCGCATTCGAAGGCCGCCGGGTTGGCGATGGACTCAAAGGCGATTCTGGCCCGCCCCAGCGCAGGATAAACCGACCAGAAGCCGCCCGGCCCACGAAAGTCAGGCAGCCCGGAGTCGATGCCCATACCGGCTCCGGCGGTAACCAACAAAGCATCTGCGGCGCGCAGCCATGCCACGGCTTGTTCAAGAGCGGGATCGGTCATCGACAAATGGCTATTTCCGTCGCCGGGAGGGCTGTCGTGTCCAATTGGGAGATCAGTTTTCCCCGTGGGTGAGTTTCAGGACGAGCCGGCTTACTCGAAACCACCATTCGTACTGGCCAGATTTTCCGGATAGCCTTGCGGATCGTCCTTGTGATCGTAGATTTCCTTGATGTGGAATTCCAGATCGGTCAGGGCGCCGTTTTCGTCGGCGTAGATTTCCTTGATGCGGAGGATTTCAGGCAGGGCTTTTCGGAAAGCATCCATCAGGCTGGGGTCGAAATGAAGGCCGCTTTGGGATTCCAGATATTGCATCGCTTCATTGAGTGGAACGGCTGCTTTGTAGGGGCGGACGGAAACGAGGGCATCGAAGACGTCGGCAATGGCAACGATGCGGCCTTCGAGCGGGATGGCCTCGCCCTTGAGGCCTTGCGGGTAGCCGGTGCCATCCCATTTTTCGTGATGGGTCAGGGCGATGATCCTTGCGGTTTCCAGCAGTTCGTTATCGTGCTTGCCGATGATTTCGGCCCCCATGATCGGGTGCTGGTACATCACTTTCCATTCCTCGGCATCCAGCTTGGCCGGCTTGAGCAGGATGGAATCTGGAATACCGATCTTGCCGATGTCGTGCATCGGGGCGGTGTTGAAAATGACATTGGAGGCTTCTTCACCCAGGCCGTGCGCATGCGCGATCAGTCGGGCGTAGTGGCTCATGCGCAGGACGTGGTTGCCGGTTTCGTTGTCCTTGAACTCGGCCGCCCGACCCAGGCGGCGGATGATTTGTTGGCGAGTGGTCAGCAATTCGTGGGTGCGTTGCTGCACCATGTGTTCGAGTTCGCGCGACTGGTCGTAGAGGGCAAGGTGGGTGCGGACGCGCGCCTTGACGATGGGCGGGCTGATTGGCTTGGTGATGTAGTCGACGGCACCGGTTTCCAGACCCCGCTTTTCGTCATCCATGCTGCTCATGGCCGTAACGAAAATGACCGGAATCCGCCGGCGGTCCGGATTGGCCTTCAGGCGTCGGCAGATCTCCAGTCCGCTGAGCCCCGGCATCATGATGTCGAGCAGGATCAGGTCCGGCGGCTCATCCGAGTAGACAATTTTCAGTGCCTTTTCGCCAGAGGTGGCAACGCGGATGCGATATTCGTCGCGCAGCACTTCACTCAGCAAGTCGATATTCTCGGGGCTGTCGTCGACGACCAGGATGCTTTGTTTGGGCAGGAGGGGGGACATGGCTTGGCGACTCTCGATTAGGTGTCTCAGACTTGTTGCCGGTTGATGGTCATTTGCTGCAATGTTTCCATGGCTACATCGAATTCATACTGATTGATCTGGCGGGCCAGTTGATCAACCAGACGAGGCTCGAACTCCTGTTTGAGCCAGGCAGATATTTGCTCGAAATACCGCACGGCGGCCGCATCGTCATTATCTAGAAGGTGCTGCAGTTCGGATAGGGTGCCTTGCTGTGCTTCTTGCAGCGGCGCTGGCGTGATCTGCGGCGTTTCCTGGCGCAGCTTTTCGGCGGCGGCCAGAACCTTGGGCAGGTTTTCAGCCAAGCTGCCCAGCAGGTTTTCGATGCCGGCCTCCTTCACAGAGGCATTCTGTTTGAGGCGCTCCTCGAGGTCGCCAGCCAGCCGGGAGAGGCCGGTCGCCCCGATATTGCCGGCCAGGCCGCGCAGGGTGTGGGCGCGCAGAATCATGGCAGCGCTATCGCCTCTGGTTCGGTCGGCCGCCAGGCATTCGATTGCGCTGCCCTGGTTTTCCTGGAAGCGCAAAAGCAGGCGGTCATACAGGCTGCGGTTGCCACCCAGTCGGGCGAGGGCCGTGGCCGTATCAATTTCCCCGGCCGGCAACGTCAAGTCGCGGCTTGCTGCTGGCAGAGGCGATGGGCTTGTCCGCTCGCCAGCCTGACTGAGCCAGCGCAGCAGGGTGGCATGGAGGACCGCCACGTCGATGGGTTTCGGAATATGGTCGTCCATGCCGACGGCCAGACAATGCTCCCGATCGCTGTGCAGAGCATTGGCTGTCATGGCGATGATGGGTAGCTGAGGCAACTTCAACTCGTGGCGGATGTATTCGGTCGCGGTATAGCCATCCATGACCGGCATGTGGCAGTCCATCAGCACCAGGTCGTAGGCGTTTTGGCGAATGCGGTCGATCGCCTGCTGGCCGTTTTCGGCCGTGTCGACGAGCAAGCCGATGTTGCCCAGCATTTCCTCGGCCAATTCCCGGTTGACCTCGTTGTCTTCGACCAACAGGATGTGCCGGCCGGCAAATTGCTCTGAAAGCATGGTTGGAGTGATGTTGGGCACCATTTGCGTGGTCGGCTCACGATGCAACGCGACCATGATGCTGTCGAACAGCGAGGATGGCGTCGCCGGCTTGCTGAGGATGGCACCGACGGGGTGCTTGCCGAGTGCGGCCAGCAGTTCCTCATGGTCGTAGGCGGTCGCCATGACGATGGCGGCTGTTCTTTCTGGTCCATTGCTCTGACTGATCTTCTCGACCAGTTCGACGCCATCCATGTCGGGCATTTTCCAGTCGATGATGAGCAGGCCATAGGCTTGACCGGTTTCAGCCGCAGCAGCCAGTTCGAGCAGCGCTGCCGGTGCGCTGCGGACGGCATGGCAGTCGATCCCGAAGACGGTGAGCATGTGCAGGAAGACTTCACAGGCACCATGACTGTCGTCGACGATCAGGGCGCGCAGATTGTTGGGCAAGCCGATGCGCCGTGGTGTTCCCGTTTGCTCCGTCGCTCTTCCAAACTGCAGCTGGAAGGTAAAGCGGCTACCGATCCCCGGCTGGCTACTGACGCCGATGCTGCCGCCCTGCAGCTCGACGATGCGTTTGCAGATGGAAAGACCAAGTCCGGTACCACCGTATTTTCGGGTGGTCGATGTATCGGCCTGGGTAAAAGCGGAAAACAGTTGCGACTGCTGCTCAACATTCATGCCGATGCCGGTGTCGATGACTTCAAAGCCGAGGTCGACCTCGTTTTCACGGTTGGCGAGCAGTTTTACCGTGACCGTGATTTCACCGGCTTCGGTGAATTTGATCGCATTGCCGACCAGATTGAGCAACACCTGGCCGAGACGCAGCGAATCGCCGATCAGTTGATCCGGTACCTCCGGCGCAATGTCGTAGAGCAGTTCCAGTCCTCGTTCGCGGGCTTTCAGGGAGCACATGTCGCTGAGGCGCTCCAAGCTGGCATCCAGGCTGAACGGTGCATGTTCGAAATGCATCATGCCGGCCTCGATCTTGGACAGGTCGAGGATGTCGTTGATGATGCCGAGCAAGCCCTTGGCTGCGTTGTCGACCTTGGTCAGGTAATTTTTCTGGCGGGAATTCAGCTCGGTCTGCAAGGCCAGATGGGTCATGCCGATGATGGCGTTCATCGGGGTACGAATCTCGTGGCTCATGTTGGCCAGGAAATCCGCCTTGGCTGCCGCGGCGGATTCTGCCGTGGCGCGTGCCCGGTCGGCCTCGCGTTCGGCTTCCTTCAGGGCCGTGATATCGACGATGACGCCGATCAGGCCATCCGGTCGGCCGTCGGGGGAGTGGAAGCCGCTGACCGAGTAGAGCACGTCATGCAGTTTGCCGTCCGCGCCTGGCAAGCTCACTTCGCGACTAATCCGGCTTCCCGCCTCGATGACTTGCTCGTCTTCAGTTTGGTAAGCCTGACGGGTATCTTCCGGGAGGTATTCGAGATCGACTACCCGTTTGCCAACGAACTCGCGCCGATTGATCCCGAAAAACGCTTCGTAGGCCTGATTGCAGCCCAGGAAATGGGTGTTCGCGCCCTTGTAGAAGATGGGGTTGGGGATGGTGTCGAGCAGTGCCTGCAGGAAGGAAAACTGCCGGATCAACTCGGCTTCGATCTCGCGACGGTCGGAAACGTCCAGCACGGTGATCAGCAGGGAATCGAGCTCGCCATTTTCATCGCGGACGGCAGCAATCTGGACGTCGCCCCAGTGGGTGTCGCCGTTTTTGTCGATGAATTCGAATTCATTGCGCAGGCTCTGCTGCTGGGCGCTGCCTGTTTGGCCGAGCAGATCATTGATCCGCCCCAGTACCTCCTTGGGCAGGGCGATGTTTTCCAGGTGCGAAAGCAGTGTATTGATCGGCTGGTCGATAAATTTTGCGAAGGCCGGGTTGACCAGTACCGGCTTGCGCTCCGGGTCCAGACTGATGATGCCGACCGCTGCATTGTCGAATATGGCGCGGAAAAATGCCTCACGTTTCTGCAGGATTTCCTGGTTTTGCCGCAAGGCGAGGGTGCGCTTGGCCACCTTGAGTTCAAGCTCGATGTTGGTGTCTTCAAGCGTCCGCCGGGAACTTTGCAGATGCTGCCGCATTTCCTCGAGGGCGGCAGCAAGCTGGATCACCTCCCGCCAAGGGGCGTCGGTGGTCACGGGTTTATCCAGATTCATGCTGCCGATTTGCGAACTGTCTTCGGCCAGTGCAATGAGCGGTTCACCGAAGCGATTCGCAATGCGAATGGCGACTGCCATGCCCAGAGCGAGTGCGGAGAGGGTGATCAATCCGAGCAGTATCAGATCCTGGCTGGATATCGGGACAAAATCGCTTTCCGGGGCCACGACACCCAGCGAAATCCCGCTGGTGTTGCCGGAGATCGGCTGGAAGAAGCTGATCCAGCGGCCATCGGGTCGATCGAAGCTGTGCAGTCGCTTGAGCGGATGAGGGTCCATCTGCCACAGCCTGAAGGCTTCGGCAAACTCCGGAAGTTCCAGCTCTTCGGAGGTTTTCAGCAATGCCTGGTTAATCGCGTTACGGTCCGCAAAGCGCGGATCGCGGGGCGGCGCGATCAGCTTGCCTTCCTTCAGAAACAGCCCGGCCTTGCCATGCGATCCGACCGTCATGCGGGTGGTAAATTCGGCGATGTCGATCAGCCGGACATCGTGGCCAATGACGTAGCTGGAGCCATCTTCTGCCTGCCAGCGCATGGCCGCCGTGATCCCCGGCTCCTTGGTCGTGAAAAAGATATAGGGCTCGGTCCAGAACACGCTCTGCTCATCGGGCAGCCCCATCGCCCCCTTGAACCATGGCCGTTCGCGGGCATCGTAATTGCGCTCCCGCATTTCGACGCTTTCGATCTGGCGGTTTTTATCCCAGGTGATCCAGTAGGTCTGGTTGCCCCAGTCGGCCGGGTTGCTGATCCGGTTGATCCAGCGACCGTCGTCGGTCATCAACAGGAGAATTTCCCGGCCCGATTCATGGGCGAATATGACCGAGGTGATTTCGCCATGGTTGGCGATGATGGGGAAGAAAAACTCGTTGAAATGCAGCAGACGGGTCTGATCGATATCGCTGTTTTTTCCCCAGCCCTGGCTGCTGCGCAGCGTGATCTCAACCGTTTTCAACAGGCGGGTATAGCGGGCTTCCAACTGCTCAGCTGCGAGCAGCATCTGGGTTTCTGCCAACCGATCGACGGTTGGCCGGCCGATCAGGTAGTAAAGGCTGATCGTGAAGGCGGCGAGTGAAAGCAGAATCAGCAGGCCGATACGCAGTACCAGGCTGCTGGCGAATCCCGGCTTTCTGAAGGATATTCCTCGCGGCATTCCCCCTCCCTTGGTTGGCTGGCTAGTCGACGATAACCCTTGTTGTCGCTGGGATTTTTATTCTGGCATCAATGTGGCGAGATATACGTTTCCGGCATACAAGTGTCAAGGAAACACTCACCTGAGTTATTGGACAACGTTGAGTTTCGGGGGGGCGCCGATGAATTCAAGACGCTGGCGCAGTGCCTCGGTGACGAAAATCTGATTGCTATGGTCGACGCGCAAAACGAGACTGGTTCCCATTTTTCGCGCCATATCGCGCCAGCCATCCGGTCCTGCAATGAAAATCGGCTTGGAGGCCGCATCGGACAAGGTGCCTGCTTTTGGCCCCTTGGGGATGAGCACCGTGACAGCCTGCGTGTGTTCCACCGGGTAGCCGGTGCGAGGATCGAGCAGGTGGGCGTAACGTCGTCCGTCGACCTCGAAGAAGCGTTGATAGTCGCCGGAGGTGCCGATCGCTTCGCCGTCATCGAGCGTGACCGTGGCCATCGGACCCGGCTGACGTGGATGCTGGATGCCGACGCGCCACTTCTTGCCTTCCTTGCTGCCCAGCGCCATGACATTGCCGCCGATGTTGATCAGGGCGTTGTGGATACCTTGAGCGTGGAGGATGGCCGAGGCGCGATCAAGGGCGACACCCTTCAGGTAGCCGCCGAAATCGAGGGCAACGTTACGATTGCGGCTGCGGATATTGGTGCCGTCGATCACGACGTCGGCAATGGATGGCTTGCTGGCCAACCAGGCCTTGATATCGGCTGCAGCAGGCAGTTCTGCCTTGAATTCGTCGGCCTGGAAGCCCCACAGTTTGATCAACTGACCAATGCCGGGATCGAACAGGGTGTCGCCCTGTTGGGAAAGGGCCTGTGCTTCCTGAACGAAGGCGGCGAGTTCAGGGCTGACCTGTCGGGTTTTTCCCTGGGCAAATGCCGTGTTCAAGGCCATCAGTTCCGAGTCCTGCCAAGCGTGGTAGGCGCGGTGCAGGCGGTCGAATTCGCGCAAGACGGCGGCAATCGCTTTGCGGCCCTGTTCCGGATCCTCGCTGACGACCAGCACCTCAACACGGGTACCAAAGACGTAGGCCTGCTGTTCTTGCAGCTGCGTCCGACCACAGCTGGCAAGCAGCAGTACGCAAACGCCAGACAGGAAAAGATTCAGGACAGCCCGCATGCGTGCTCGATGGCCGTGATGAAGGCGCCGGCCGCATCAAAGCCCGACTGCTGGCGGATTTCGACCATGCAGGTTGGACTGGTGACGTTGATTTCGGTCAGGAAGTTGCCAATGACGTCGATGCCGACCAGCATCAGCCCGCGCTTGAACAGAATGGGGCCCAGCGTTTCGGCAATTTCCAGATCACGGGCCGACAGTTCCTGAGCGACGCCGGTGCCACCGACGGCCAGGTTGCCGCGCGTCTCACCGGCCTTGGGGATACGCGCCAGGCACCACGGCACTGGCTTGCCGGCGATGAGCAGAATACGTTTGTCGCCCTGGCTGATTTCCGGCACGTAGCGCTGCGCCATGATGGTCCTGGCCCCTTCGTGGGTCAGTGTTTCGACGATCACGTTGCGGTTCGGGTCATTGCGATGCACACGGAAAATCTGGCTGCCACCCATGCCGTCAAGTGGCTTGAGGATAACGTCTCGCTGCTCGTCGATGAAGTGGTGGATTTGCGCCATGTCACGACTGATCGCAGTCGCCGGCGCAAAGTGGGCGAACTCCATGATCGCCAGCTTTTCCGAATGATCGCGCAGGGCCCGTGGCCGGTTGAAAACCCGTACGCCGTCGGCCTCGGCTCGTTCAAGCAGCCAGGTGGCGGTCAGGTATTCGAAATCGAAGGGCGGATCCTTGCGCATGATCACGGCGTCGAAGGCCGTCAATGGCATCCATTCGCGGCCGGTTTCGCGATACCAGTCGTGGTCGTCCGGGCGCAGATGCAGGTGCAGCGCCTCGCCGGAGATGCCACCGGCGTGGGCATCATCCGGTTTGCGCCAGCCGAGTGTTGCGGCGTCGATGGCGAATACTTCGTGACCATGCTTCTCGGCAGCCCGCATCATCGCCACCGAAGAATCTTTCCAAGCCTTCAGATGGTCCAGCGGATCGAGCACAAAAGCCAGTTTCAGGGACTGGCTGCTGCCGCCGAGCAGGTGTTTTTCAAAGTGCAGTTGCTGAGCCATGCCGACTCAGACGTCTTCCGGCGCAGTGCGTTCCAGCTCGATGGCAGCGGCCAGGCAGGCCAGGCGGCCGACGACGCCATACGCGTAGAAGCGGTTGGGTGGTGCGTCCGGGTTGCCACAGCCGTAGTCGGGCATGTTGCAGCCAGTCTCGAAGGCCAGCGGCTCGAAGTGCATGCCCGGCGCGTTGAGGTTCTCGTCCTTGCCGCGCCCGGTATGGACACGGTAGAAGCCGCCGACGACATAGCGGTCGATCATGTAGATGACCGGTTCGGCCACCGCATCGTTCAGGGTCTCAAACGAATGCACGCCTTCCTGGATCAGTACCTCGCTGACTTCCAGACCTTCCTTGACGACGCTCATCTTGTTGCGCTGCTTGCGGTTCAGCGCGATGACCTCATCGACGTTGCGCACCGTCATCACGCCCATGCCGTAGGTGCCGGCATCGGCTTTGACGACGACGTAGGGCGTTTCTTCGATGTCGTATTCGCGGTACTTTTCCTTGACGATGTCGAGCACAGCCGAAACATTGGCGGCCAGGCATTCCTCACCTTGGCGTTCGTGGAAATTGACGCTGCGGCAGACCGAGAAGGCCGGGTTGATACGCCACGGATCGATGCCGATGGCCTTGGCAAAGTCGTTGGCGACCTGATCGTAGGCAGCGAAGTGGTTGGACTTGCGACGTACCGCCCAGCCGGCATGCACCGGCGGCAGAACGACCTGCTCGTGGAGGCCTTGCAGGATGGCCGGAATGCCGGCCGACAGGTCGTTGTTGAGCAGGATGGCGCAGGGGTCGAAACCGTCCAGCCCAAGGCGGTTCTTGGTGCGAACCAGTGGTTCGAGCAGCAGGCTCTGGCCGTTGGGCAGTTCGATAGTCGTCGGCTGGGTGACTTCCGGGTTCAGCGAACCGAGGCGCACATTCAGGCCGGTCTGCTTGAGAATGGCGGCGATCTGCGCGACGTTCTGCAGGTAGAACTGGTTGCGCGTGTGGTTTTCCGGGATCAGCAGCAGGCTGCGGGCTTCCGGACAGAATTTTTCGATGGCGCTCATCGCCGCCTGCACGCAAAGCGGCAGGAAGGCGGGGTTCAGGTTGTTGAAACCGCCCGGGAACAGGTTGGTATCGACCGGTGCCAGCTTGAAGCCGGAATTGCGCAGGTCGCACGACGAGTAGAACGGCGGCGTGTGTTCCAGCCACTGGCCGCGCAGCCAGTGTTCGATTTGCGGACTGGCGGCGATGAAGCGACGCTCCAGTTCGAGCAGGGGGCCGGTGAGGGCTGTGGTGAGGTGTGGAACCATATGCTGTGTCTCAATCCGAGGTTTTTGTTATCGCCGCAAATCTTACACTGCGGTGCAACAAAAGGGACTATAGCCGGTAGTCGGCTTGTGCGAGGCGTTCCAGGCGGCTGAACACATCGGCGAAGTCGCTTTCGCTTTGCGCGACGTCGTCGAAGTAATGCTGGGATTCCTCCAGAATGTGGCGGATCAGATCATCGAGATACTCCACTTGAACGGCGGTCAGCCCGAGGGTATGAGTGGTCCTGCCCAGTTGTTCGATGGATTCGAGCATGGTTGCCTGCTGTCTCGGGTGACTGGTGGCGGAATGATGCGTTGCCTGCTGCATGGCTGCCCGGAGTTCGTCCAGAGCAGCTTCGATGCCCTGTTTCTGCAGGTCGCGTTCGATGGCGGAATCCAGCGCGGCCATACGCATGTCGGCGCTTTCGGCCAGGACGGCGAGATGATCACGCAGGCGGCCGACCTTGTTCGGGTCGTCTACCGGCAGGTTTTCAACCAGCAGGGAAACGTGGTCGAAATTGATCACGGCACGCGAACCCATTTCGAAAATACGTCCGATATCGCGCAGTTTTTCCAACACGGCCGCCTGCATGGCCGTCATGGGTCCCTCGGCATTTAGCGCTACCTGTTCATGCCGGCCACGGACTTGAACAGCGCCTTGCAGGCCCCAGGCTTTCATCGCTGCGACCAGGCGGGCGGCAATGGCCGAATAGGTGGTGGCCTGGGCCGATTTGCGCAGGAATTCGATGACCACTCCGAGGTCGCCCATGCTGGTCATGGCGGTGAAGGCAACGCGTTGCGCATCGGTCGTCTGGCTGGACAGGGTGCGGACCTTTTCCCGCAACTCGATGGCGTTGCCCAATTTGTGACGCAATTCGTGCGCGGCGATCGGTTTGGTCAGGAAATCGTCGCCACCCGCGTCGTAGGAGGCGACACGCTCCGGTGTGGTGTCGTGGGCAGAAACGAAAATGACCGGCACATCGGCGCCGCGCGTCTGTTCCCGGAAGCGCCGGCAGGTGTCATAGCCGCTGAGTTCAGGCATTTCGATGTCGAGCAGTACGGCGTCGAAAAGACCATCACTCGCCAGGAAAATCGGGCCACTTTCGAACGATTCGATCTGGTAATCCTTCTCCAGCAGGCGGGTCAGTATCATGCGCTGGGGCGGATTGTCCTCGACAATGGCAACGCGAAAACGGTGGGGCATACCGGCACTCCTGAGCGAATGACAATTGTGGCAAAAGTATCACAACGAGCAGCCGTTGTCACCGCAAGTGCTTGAAAAAAGGTAGAATTCGACCCCTTGTTTTGCAGCTTTTGTAGAGATCGGAATTCAAGTGCTCGTCGCCGCCAATATCACCATGCAGTTCGGGGTCAAACCCCTTTTCGAAAATGTTAACGTCAAGTTTGGCGAGGGTTATCGCTACGGCCTGATCGGTGCCAACGGCGCCGGAAAATCAACCTTCATGAAGATCCTGTGCGGCGCGTTGGAACCTTCTGCCGGCAATGTCTCGAAAGACAAGCACGAGCGCATGGCCTACCTGAAGCAGGACCAGTTCGCCTACGAAGACATGCGCGTGCTCGACGTCGTGCTGATGGGCCACGAGGAAATGTGGGCCTGCATGAGTGAGCGCGACGCCATTTACGCCAATCCGGAAGCAACGGAAGACGACTACATGAAGGCAGCCGATCTCGAGCATCAGTTCGGCGAACTGGATGGCTACACGGCTGAATCCCGCGCTGGCGAATTGCTGCTTGGCGTCGGCATCCCGACTGAACAGCACAACGGTCCGATGAGCGAAGTGGCCCCCGGCTGGAAGCTGCGTGTGCTGCTCTGTCAGGCCCTGTTCGCCAATCCGGACATCCTGTTGCTCGACGAACCGACCAACAACCTCGACATCAACACCATTCGCTGGCTGGAAGACGTGCTGAACAATCGTGATTCGACGATGATCATCATCTCGCACGACCGTCACTTCCTGAACCAGGTCTGTACTCACATGGCTGACCTGGACTACGGCAAGATCACGACCTACGCCGGCAACTACGACGATTTCATGGAGGCTGCCCAGCAGGCCCGCGAACGTCTGTCCAACGCCAACGCCAAGGCCAAGGAACGCATCGCCGAACTGCAGACCTTCGTCCGCCGCTTCTCGGCCAACGCGTCCAAGGCAAAGCAGGCAACCAGCCGGATGAAGCTGATCGACAAGCTGAAGCCGGAAGACGTCAAGCCATCGTCGCGTCAGTACCCGTGGATTCGTTTCGACTACGACGAAAAGGCCAAGCTGCACCGTCAGGCGGTCGAGATCGAGAATGTTTCCTTCACCTACGAAGGTGGCGAGCGCAAGATCTTCAATAACCTGACGCTGACCATCAACGCCGGCGAGAAGATTGCCGTGATCGGTGAGAACGGTGTCGGTAAGACCACGCTGTTGAAGCTGCTGATGGGTGAAGTGACGCCGCAATTCGGCACGATCAAATGGGCTGAAAAGGCTTACCCGGGCTACTACGCGCAGGACCACAGCGCCCAGTTCGCCGGCACCGAAAGCCTGACCGACTGGATCGCCGGCTATGCCCGCGCCACCATCGAGGACGGTGGCGACCTCGAAACCCTGATTCGCGGCACCCTGGGGCGTTTGTTGTTCTCCGGCGACGAAGTCAAGAAGCCGGTCAACGTCATTTCCGGCGGTGAGCAGGGGCGCATGCTGTTCGGCAAGCTGATGCTATCGAAACATAACGTGCTGCTGATGGACGAGCCGACCAACCACCTCGACATGGAATCGATCGAAGCCCTGAACAGTGGCCTGGAAAAATTCCCCGGCACGCTGGTCTTCGTCTCCCATGACCGGGAGTTCGTCTCTTCGCTGTCCACCCGCGTGCTCGAGGTGAAGAGCGACGGCCGTATCGTCGATTACCTTGGTGGCTACGAGGATTATCTGGCCAGCCAGGGCGTCGAATAAGTCTTTTGTCCTTTCGGGGGCAAACAAAAGGCCGAAGCACAATGTGCTTCGGCCTTTTTCAATTCTGCCTCGCGATTTTTTATCTCTGGCGGTTACCGATCGCGTCCATGGCCGTGACCATGATCGTGGCCCCGCTCACGGTCATCGCCGCGGCGGTCGTCACCACGCCGATCTTGGCGGTCATCCCGGTAGTTGTCACGATAGCCATCGCGGCGGCCATCGTCCCAGCGATCGCGGTCACCCCGACCACGCTGCTGATAGCGCGGCGCATATTCACGTTCGTACCACTGGTCCTGAACAAAATAGACACGCTCGCCACAGGCGCGGTATTCGTGGCAGTGCTTGCGCCAGTGCTTGGCATGGCCGGGCGGGACGCGCAGGTAGATCGGCGGACGACTGTACGGAACAGGCTCGACCAGGATCGGCTGCCCATAGATGACCGGGGGACGCGGATAACCGCCGATGTCGATCTGGCCGTAGAAGCCGGGTTGGCCGATGCTGACCGAGACGCCCACATCAGCGGCGTGAGCCGTCGCGGTTAATGAGGCAGCCACGATGGCTGCCACAGTCAGAATACGTTTCATGATTCCACTTTACGGGTTGTATGTTTCAAATAACGCAGGAACGGGCGTTTCGATGACACCGGGCCGGGTGCAGGGGGATTATTGCAGCGGGACGCCGGCGGCCAGGCTGCGGATCAAGCGCACGCAATCGACGTCGGACTGATGGTAGGCCGATTTCACGTAGTCGATATAGGCGCGGTCTTCTGAATTCGGGTTGTTGGCCAGGGTGGTCTCGTAGGCAAAGCGCAGGAACAGGAAGCTGGGCTCTGGCTCCTCGATGGTGATGGTCAGGCTGCCGCCCGGGTGGGCTTCGGAAGGCTGGATGTCGAAGCGTACCCAATGCCGCTCAGTCATCGTGACGCGATCCTGGATCACGGCCGGGCCGAAATCGAGCTCACGGAGCAGGGCGTCCGCCGTGCGTTCGAGGATGGTGCAGGACTCCAGTCCCGGCAGGAAGGGAACGGGATTCTCGACGCGGTGCAACAGTCCCAGCCACAGCTGATCGCGCGTCAATGATTCGACCAGCGGGTTTTCCGGGTCGTTGATTTGGATAAGGTGTTCGAAATTCATGGCGATATTGTATTTCATCACTGGCCGCCCATTGTGTTGTCGACCGCGCCTTGCCGTGATGCTCATGCTGTCCGCGGTGCGTCTTTGCGCACCCCTCAGCCGGGTAACGAAATTATGGGGTCGTGTTAACATCCCTCCCATGCAACTAGAACGTATCCTCCAAAAGCATGGTTTCGGTTCCCGCAGGGAATGCCGAGGCCTCATCCGCCGTGATCGTGTCGCGGTTAACGGCCAGGTTTGCGACGATCCTTTTGTCGAACTCGACACCGAAGGACTGGTATTCACGGTCGATGGCGTCGATTGGCCTTACGCCGAATTCGCCACGCTGATGCTCCACAAGCCGGCCGGCTACGAATGCTCGCGCAAGCCAAAACATCACGCCGGCGTCCTTGAACTGCTGCCAATTCCGTTGCGCGAACGCGATGTTCAGCCGATCGGCCGTCTCGACGAAGACACGACCGGCTTGCTCCTGATCACCAATGACGGGCAGTTGAACCACCAGCTTTCATCGGCCAAGCGCAAGGTGCCGAAAGTCTATCTGGCAACCACCAAGCATCCGCTCGATCAGGCGCAGATCGATCAGCTGGTGGCAGGTGTGCTCCTTGCCGACGAATACGAACCGATTAGCGCTGCTGCCGCCGAAATCGTTGGTGAAAAACTGCTGCGCCTGACCCTGACCGAAGGCAAGTACCATCAGGTCAAACGGATGGTCGCTGCTGTCAGCAACCGTGTCGAGGCCCTGCATCGTGAAGCCGTCGGCGAACTGACGCTGCCGCCTGACCTCAAACCCGGCGAGTGGCGTTGGTTGTCAGCGGCCGACCTGCAAAAACTGGGCTATTCCAAATGACCCTGACCGAAATGCGCTACATCGTGGCTCTGGCCCGTGAGCGGCATTTCGGCAAGGCGGCCGATGCCTGCCACGTCAGCCAGCCGACGCTGTCGGTGGCGTTGAAGAAGGTCGAAGGCCAGATCGGTGCCCCGCTTTTCGAGCGCGGCACCAACGATGTTCGCATCACGCCGCTGGGCGAGCGTATCGTTGCCCAAGCCACGCGCGTGCTGGATGAGGCGGTCAAGCTGGAAGAAATCGCCGAAGCAACCGGCGATCCGATGACCGGTCAGTTGCGCGTCGGTATCATCTACACCATTGCACCGTACTTGCTGCCGCAACTGATCCCGGCTCTCAATCGCGAGGCGCCGAAAATGCCGCTCTTCCTCAAGGAAGACTTCACCGGCAACCTGATTCCCGCGCTGAAGGCCGGCGAACTTGACGTTATCGTCATCGCACTGCCGTTCAGCGAACCGGGCCTGGTTGCTCAGCCGGTTTACGACGAACCGTTCAGGGTGGTTGTTCCGGCTACCCATCCATGGTCGTCTCGCACTGATGTCAATGGCGATGAGCTGGATGGCCAGAACCTGCTGCTGCTCGGCCAAGGCAATTGCTTCCGCGATCAGGTGCTCGAATCCTGCCCCCGCCTGAATGCGCCGGATGCCCTGGAACACTCGCTCGAAGGCAGTTCGCTTGAAACCATCCGCTACATGGTGGCCAGCGGTGCCGGTGTGGCGGTCATGCCCAGTACCGCCGCCGATCCACTGATCACCAAGGAACCGCTGGTCAAGGTCTTGCCTTTTGCCGGAACCCAACCCAAACGCACCGTCGGCCTGGTTTGGCGCATCACCTTCCCGCGGCCGCAAGCGATCGATGCCGTCCGCGCCGCGCTGTTGTCCTGCCAGCTACCGGGGGCCTTGGCCGTGCGTTGAGGTTTCACGTGGAACGCGTACGGAAAGTGCATTCCGGCGCCTGAAATGAAAAAGCCCTCGATTTTGTCGAGGGCTTTTTGCTTCAAGCAGCAGGCCAATCAGGCTTCTGTCTTCTTTTTGGCTGGAGCCTTGGGTTTTGCCACTTTCTTTTCAAACTCGAATCCGACTTTGCCACCCTGATTGACCAGATAGGCCGAGAACTTGCGGCGGGTGCGGTTGGACACGAATTCCTTCAGCAGGTCGGTTTTGCCATCGGCCAGCAGCTTCTTCATCTGGGCGGCATCGATCGGCTGCTGCAGGATGATCTTGCCGGAGCGGAAATCGCAGGTCTTGGCCGGGCCGACCGATTTTTCGCAGACGTAGGAAGTGCCGTGCTCGAAGACATTGGCCGCGCACTTCGGGCACTTGCCCAGGCTTTCCTGCGCGGAGAAATCGACGGGTTCTGCATCGGCGGCATCCGCCTTGTCCTGGCCGAAGTCGAATTCCGGCTGCAATTCATCATTGAGCTTGATCGCGGCGGAAAAGCTGCGGCCCATCTTGTTGCGGAAACCGGTCAGTGGGCCGACCTGCTTTTCGGTCAGCAATTGCTCGATTTCTGCCGGTTCGTACTGACGGCCGGCGACGATCTTCCACAGTGCGTAGTCGCAACTGCCGCACTGGAACTTCTTGTAGGTTTCGCGAATCTGGCCGCCGCACTTGGGGCAGGGCGCCGTCAGCACACCGAAGTCGCCGGGGATGGTGTCGGCTTCGTATTGCTTGGCGCGTTCGACCATGTGACGGGTCATTTCGGCGATTTCACGCATGAACTCGTCGCGCGTGAATTCGCCCTTCTCGATACGGCCGAGCTTCCATTCCCAGTCGCCGGTCAGTTCCGGTTGGGTCAATTCCTTGATGCCGAGGCCGTTGAGCAGCGTCATCAGGGTAAATGCCTTGGCGGTCGGGATCAGTTCCCGGCCTTCGCGATGCATGTATTGCTCGCCGATCAGGTTCTCGATGATCTGGGCGCGGGTGGCCGGGGTGCCTAGGCCGCGGCCGGCCATGGCCGCCTTCAGTTCTTCGTCGTCGACCATCTTGCCGGCACCTTCCATGGCGGAGAGCAGGGTGGCTTCCGAGTAGCGTGGTGGCGGCTTGGTGGCGTTGGCCTTGACGGTGACTTCGTCGGTCTTGACCTTTTCCTTGGCATCGACGGCAACCAGATTACCTTCGTCGCCGTCCTGGCCTTCCTTGCCGTAGACGGCGAGCCAGCCCGGATTGACCAGCACCTTGCCCTCAGTCTTGAAGGGGTGGCCTTCGACCCGGGTGATACGGGTGGTGACCATGTATTCGGCGGCCGGGAAGAAGACGGACAGGAAGCGGCGAACGACGAAGTCGTACAGCTTCTGTTCCATTTCGTTCAGGCTCTTGGGCGCCTGCGGCGTCGGGATGATGGCGAAGTGATCGCTGATCTTGGCGTTATTGAAGATGCGCTTGTTGGGTAGCACCCAGTTGCGCGCCAGGATCTGGTGGGCAAACGGTGAATAGCGGGCGAGCAGAACTTCGTCGTGCCCCTTGCCGGCACCTTCGCCGGTCAGGATGGTCAAGGTTTCCTTGACGGTTGGCAGGTAGTCTTCTGGCAGGCAGCGGGAGTCGGTTCGTGGATAGGTCAGAACCTTGTGTTTTTCGTACAGGGCCTGGGCCAGCGATAGCGTGGTCTTGGCCGAGAAGCCGAAGCGAGCGTTTGCTTCGCGCTGCAGGGTGGTCAGATCGAAGAGCGCCGGCGACAAACGGGTTTCCGGCTTGGCTTCTTCGGTCACTTCACCGGGCTTGCCTTCAGTGGCGGCGCGGATGGCTTCGGCGCGGGCAACTTCCCACAGGCGGTCGGCGCGGGCATGTTCGTCGTCGTTTTTGCCCTTGAAGGCTTCGTCGAACCATTTGCCCTTGTAGGAGCCGGCCTTGGCCGTGAAATCGGCTTCGACTTCCCAGTAGTCGCGTGATTTGAAGTCGCGAATCTTGCGTTCACGCTCGACAACGATGGCCAGCGTTGGGGTTTGCACGCGACCAACGGTGGTCAGGTGGAAGCCGCCGGTCTTCGAGTTGAAGGCAGTCATCGCCCGCGTGCCGTTGATGCCAACCAGCCAGTCGGATTCGGAGCGGCAGACGGCGGCATCGCCCAGGCCTTCCATTTCCTGCCCGGGACGCAGGCGGGAGAAGCCGTCGCGGATGGCGCCCTGGGTCATCGACTGCAGCCACAGGCGTTGGACCGGCTTGCCGGACTTGGCGTTCTGGGCGATGTAATTGAAGATCAACTCGCCTTCACGCCCCGCGTCACAGGCATTGATCAGGCCGGTAACGTCCTTGCGTTTGATCAGCTTGTTGAGCACCTTGAGGCGCGATTCCGTCTTTTCGATCGGCTTCAGGGCGAAGTGTGGCGGAATGACCGGAAGGTGGGCGAAGGACCATTTGCCGCGCTTGACCTCGAACTCTTCGGGGCAGGCCAGTTCCAGCAGGTGACCGACGGCCGAGGAGAGCACGAGCTCTTCGCTTTCGAAGTAATCGTCGTGTTTGGTGAAGCCCCCCAGCGCCCGAGCGATGTCGGCGGCGACGGAAGGTTTTTCGGCAATGATCAGCTTTTTGGACATGGTTTGGCCTGTTGGGTGCCGGGGCATGATAAGTGCCCGGCGAGCGGCTTGGCAAGCCGTCAATATATATAGGTGCCTAGTTCAGGCGCTGGTAGCGGTTACCGGGCAGGGTGGCGATCAGGCCGCAAAGCTCCAGTGTCAGGAGTTCCGGCAGTAACTGATCGGCGCTCATGGTGGTTCGTTCGACGAGGTCGTCAAGGCTGCATGGATCGTGGCCAAGTGCAGTGAGAATCGGCCCTTCATCGGCCTTATCCGATGGGATGTCTGCTGCGGGAGCTGCGTTGAAACTGCCCAGCTCCTCCAGGATGTCGGTAGCGGTTTCAACCAGCTTGGCACCCTGCTTGATCAATTTGTGGCAACCACGAGCAACTGGTGAGTGGATCGAGCCGGGAATGGCGAAAACTTCACGCCCCTGCTCTGCGGCAAGCCGCGCCGTGATCAGCGAGCCACTTTCCGGCGCCGCTTCGACCACCAGTACGCCGCACGATAGTCCGGAAATGATCCGATTGCGCCTTGGGAAATTTGAAGCGATGGCCGGTGTGCCGAGCGGGAATTCGGAAACGATCGCACCGGATTCGACAATCGCCAAAGCCAGCTCCTTGTTGCGTGCCGGGTAGATGCGGTCGGGCCCGGTGCCGATCACCGCGATGGTTTCCCCCTTGGCAGCCAGGGCGCCACGGTGGGCGGCGGCATCAATCCCCAGTGCCAGTCCGCTAATGATTGTCAGACCCTTGGCGGCCAGCGTTTTGGCGAAGTTTTCGGCGGTTTGCACGCCTTGCGGTGTTGCATTGCGGCTACCAACCATGGCCAGTCCGCGCTTCTGGAGCAGGGCTAGGTTGCCGCGTACGTAGAGCAGGCTGGGCGGGTCGGCTATTTCGAGCAGTGCTTTCGGGTAGGCTTCGTCGGCCAGCGAGATGATGTGTTGCCCCGGTTGCCTGGCCCATTCGAGACTGTGTGCTACCGCTTCCGTCGGATCAAAATCGAACAGCAGATCGGCGCGGTTACCGATGACGCCGCGTGCTTCCAGGCGGCCAGCCGAGAAAATGGCTTCCGGTAAACCGAAAGCGGCGAGAAGCTTTCTTTGCGTCTCGCCGCCGATGCCCGGGATCAGGGTCAGCCGCAACCAGGCGGCCAGACTGTCGTTATGGCTCACGGGTTCAGTGCGGAGTCCCCGATGATGACTGCCTTGGAGGACTCGACGACCAAGGCGTAGGCGACGCGGTCAAAGACGCGGAAAACGAAGGCAAGGCCATAACGTTCTTCAGGTACCGGAGTTGAAGTGCGACGGCCGTCTTCATCAATGCTGACCGAAACACGATTCCGGTAGAGCGCAACGACATGTCCCAGTTCGAGACCGCTATTCTTGCCACGGCTGATGGAAATGACCGAATTGGCGCCACCCTCTTGCACCCCGCCATAAATACCAAGCACTTTGGCTGAGACTTCCTGCTCAGGGCGGTGCGGTACGTAGGTCAGAATTTCCGGGGGAGGAGCGGGCAAAAGATTGTCGCCGCGATTCATTTCTTCTTTGGCCAGGGTGACGCGCAGCGTTGCCGGTTCGCCTGGCTTGACCAAGCGGGCATTGCCGAGGAAAACGGCTTCGTAAGCAATAGTCTCGCCGGTATCCGGATCTTTCAGCGGCTTGCCCTTGCGGAATACATTCCATTTTTCGATGCTTGAATCGGGAATGCCTTGGGCGTAGAAAGAATCACCCGTACCGACCAGCATGCGATCTTCCTGGGTTGCGACGATGCTGACTGTCGCGTTCTGATCCGTTGTCTCGATAATCAGTGGCTTGGAGAGGAACGGTTCAATGGCATTGGGGGGGATGCTCGGAATGACCTGCTGCACCGGGGTGCTATAGACGGTCGGCTGAACCTTGCCGCTTTGCCCGGTGACGGGTTTGCCAATCTTCAGGCGCGGGGTACCGCTCGACATATCGAGCATGATGACGTCGCCCGGATAAATCCAGTGCGGGTTCTTGATCTGTTCCTTGTTCATCTGCCAGATTTCCGGCCAGCGCCACGGCTGCTTGAGGAATTTGCCGGAAATGCCCCACAACGTGTCGCCCTTGACGACGATATGACGATCAGGCGGATTGTCGACGAGTTGTAGCGGCTCGGCGGCCGATGCGCAGACGGCCGTCACGGCCAGGATGAGCGCGGATATAATGCGAACCATAGTCGTAACCTCACGTGCCGGTGGAACGCAATAACGTCGTCGCTGTCTTATTGGCGGCAATCAGTTTGCGTTCCATACCTCGGAATTGCTTTAGATTCTGCACGTAATAACCTAAGCGAGCAAGCTTTTATTCCGGTTTTCATATGGCCCTTTTACCCATTCTGCGTTTTCCAGACCCGCGCCTGAAGAAGGTTGCACTCCCCGTTGCCAAAGTTGACGACAGCATTCGAAAACTGGTCGCCGACATGGCAGAAACTATGTACGAAGCCCCTGGTATCGGGTTGGCGGCGACTCAGGTCGATGTACACAAACGTGTTGTGGTCATTGACGTTTCTGAAGACAAGAGTGAACTTCAGGCTTTCATTAATCCGGTGCTGAGCCGCTGCGAAGGCTCGCAGACTGGCGAAGAAGGGTGCCTGTCGGTACCCGGGATCTACGACAAGGTTGAGCGGGCCGAAAGCGTTGTCGTCACCTATCTTGACCTCGATGGTAATCAGCAGACCCTGGCGGCGGATGGTCTGCTGGCCGTCTGTCTGCAGCACGAGCTGGATCATCTGAACGGGACAGTATTTGTCGACCACCTGTCGTTATTGAAGCAGACCCGCATCAGGAACAAACTGGCCAAGCAGGCGCGGGTCACCGCATGAAGTTGATTTTTGCCGGAACGCCTGAGTTCGCTGCCCAAGCCTTGCAGGGAATTGTCAACGCTGGACACGAAGTCGCCTTGGTGCTGACCCAGCCGGACCGGCCGGCCGGCCGGGGCATGGCGCTGCAACCATCCGCAGTCAAGAAGGTGGCCCTGACGCACGGCATTGAGGTGTTTCAGCCGCTGACCCTGAAGGACGCCGAAGCGCAGGCGAGAATTGCGGCCGTTGGGGCCGAAATCATGGTCGTTGCTGCTTACGGCCTGATTCTGCCGCAGGTCGTGCTTGATATGCCGCGTTTCGGCTGTATCAATATCCATGGTTCGCTACTGCCGCGCTGGCGTGGTGCGGCGCCAATCCAGCGTGCCTTGCTAGCCGGCGACGCCGAAACCGGTGTCTGCATCATGCAGATGGAGGCCGGGCTGGATACCGGACCGGTGCTGTTGCGCGGGGCTTTCCCTATTGCGGCTACAGATACCACGGCAACGCTGCACGACCGCTTGGCGGAACTGGGCGCAAGGCTGGTCGTCGAGGCGCTGGGCAAGCTGCCCTTGCCGGCCGAGCCGCAACCGGCCGATGGGGTGACCTACGCTCAAAAAATCGAAAAGGCCGAGGCAATGATCGACTGGAGCAAAAGTGCCGCTGAACTGGATCGTCATATTCGCGCCTTCAACCCCTTTCCCGGGGCGCAAGCCTTGTTTCGTGGTCAGACGGTCAAGCTTTGGCAGGCTTCGCCGGTCGCAGGGCGGGGCGAAACTGGCGCCATCCTGGCCGTTGATAAGAACAGCATCATCATCGCCTGCGGTGAGGGCGCGTTGGCAGTGACCGAGTTGCAGAAAGCGGGTGGCAAGCGCTTGCCGGTCCAGCAATTCCTGGCTGGTCACCCCTTGGCTGTTGGCGACCGTTTCGACATTCCGGCTTGAATTTTTGGCGGACGACTATAGTTAACTTCCCGGGTCAGACAGCCGCAAGGAGTTAAACATGTTCAACTGGATGAAGACTGCCATTCTGATGGCCGCCATCATGGCGCTGTTCGGTATTGTTGGCGGCATGATCGGCGGCAAGTCCGGCATGCTGATGGCGCTGGTCTTCGGTGGTGCGATGAATCTGTTCTCGTACTGGTTCTCCGACACCATGGTGCTGAAGATGTACAACGCCCAGCCGGTGGACGAGACCAGTGCGCCGCAGTTCTATGCGATGGTGCGCGAACTGGCTCAGCGGGCCGGGCTACCGATGCCCAAGGTGTACATCATCAATGAAGCCCAGCCCAATGCCTTTGCCACCGGCCGCAACCCGGAGCATGCGGCGGTGGCGGCAACGACCGGCATTATCCAGTTGCTGTCGGCCCGCGAGCTGCGTGGGGTCATGGCGCATGAACTGGCTCACGTGAAGCATCGTGACATCCTGATCTCGACCATCTCGGCGACCATGGCCGGGGCCATTTCGGCACTGGCCAATTTTGCGATGTTCTTCGGCGGGCGGGACGAAAACGGTCGTTCGGTAAATCCGCTGGTTGGCATTCTGGTGGCAATTCTGGCGCCGCTGGCCGCCAGCCTGATCCAGATGGCGATTTCCCGGGCTCGCGAATTCGAGGCTGATCAAGGTGGGGCGGAAATCAGCGGTACGCCGAATGCGCTCGCCGATGCGCTGGGCAAGATCCAGATGTATGCCGAAGGCCGCATTCCGATGGCGCCGGCCGAGGCGCATCCGGAAACGGCGCAGATGATGATCCTGAACCCGCTCTCCGCTGGCGGTATTCGTGGACTGTTCTCGACTCATCCGCCGACCGAGGAGCGCATTGCCCGGTTGCGGGCCATGTCCTGAACGTTGCGATCAGGCGTTTCCGACGCTGCGGGGCAATTCCCGAATCGCCGGCGGCAGGGAGCTAACCACGGCCAGACTGGGGCGTTCCCCCGTTTTCTGGTGACGTAGCGTCAGGTAGCGCAGGCAGGTGACGCGCAGGAAGGAGGCGAAGTTCTCCACTTCGCCACGGTAGGCCTCGATTTCGTCGTAGAGCTTGGCGATCAGCTGGTTGGTCGTCATGCCCTCGTTGCCCGCCAGTTCGGCCAGGATGTCCCAGAACAGGTTTTCCAGCCGGATCTTGGTTACGAAACCATGAATCCGGATCGAACGGGCCCTTGACTCGTAGAGCATCGGGTCGGCCTTGACGTAGATTTCACACATGCAGCCTCCTGAACGAACGGGCAGCCGGCAAGCCAGCCGCCCTCGGTGCTTTAAAGGGTGATCTGCGTGCCGAGCAGGGGAAGAAACTTGGCCAGCCAGGCCGGATGCGCTGGCCAGGCCGGAGCCGTAACCAGATTGCCGTCCACATGGGCCTGATCGACCGGGATGTCGGCGTACTGGCCGCCAGCGGCTCGGACTTCGGGGGCGCAGGCGGGGTAGGCGCTGCATGAACGGCCACTCAGAACGCCGGCGGCGCTGAGCAGTTGGGCGCCATGGCAGATCGCCGCGATCGGTTTGCCGGTGTTGGCGAAGTGCTGGACCATGGCCAGTACCTGCGGGTTGAGGCGCAGATATTCCGGGGCGCGGCCGCCCGGAATGACCAAGGCGTCGTACGACTCGACTGAAATGTCGGAAAAAGTGGCGTTAAGGGTGAAGTTGTGGCCGGGCTTCTCGCTGTAGGTCTGGTCGCCTTCAAAATCATGGATGGCGGTGCGCACGAAGTCGCCGGCCTTCTTGCCCGGGCAGACGGCATGTACTGTGTGGCCGACCATCAGCAGCGCTTGGAAGGGCACCATGGTCTCGTAATCTTCGGTGTAGTCACCGGTCAGCATCAGAATTTTCTTTGCAGCCATTGTTGTCTCCTTGGTTGGTGTGAACCCTCCGGCCATGCGGTCGGAAAAGGGTGGACCCATTGTGGAGAGAATGGTGCCCCGGCGGGTAGCAGCGGGCTGCTACTAAAGTTTGTCTTTGCTTGAGCCGAGTTGGCCACGGTGGACGGCGGATTGCTCGACCCGGTCCGGCTGGAAGGTGGCAATGACTTCGGCGAACAGTGCTTTGGCCTGCTGACTGTTGTCGCCACTGAAATTGCAGACATAGACATCCAGCGTGACGGCGGAGATTTCCGGCCAGGTATGGAGGGCAAGATGCGATTCGGCTAGGACAACCGTGCCGGTGACGCCCGCGGGCTGGTCGGCGATGTCGCGGAAGGCATGGAACAGCCGGCCGACAACCGTCAGCCCATGACGTTGGCAGGCATCGACGCAATAGCGTTCCAGTCGTGGCGCATCGAGCAACAGGCCCGAGGGGCAGTGGCAGTCGTGCAGGTCGGCGATCAGGTGCAGGCCATTCATGACGGAATTCTATTGCGTTTCACGTGAAACGCGCTCGCGGAAGATGCTTTCAAGCAGGTGTCCCAGTCGATAGCCAGCCTCGACGATGCGTCGATTGGCGATTTGGCGGGCATTGTCCTGAAAATCCTCGCTGATGATGGGAAGCAGGCTGCCGCTGACTTTCGGGTAGGCGGCAGCAAGCAATTGATGGCTTTCATCCCGCCATAGCGCCACATTTCCCTGAACCGGTTTCGGATAGCTGTCGAGCAATCGGCCGGCATTCTTTTCGAGGCGGTTGCCGCGCAACCACGGCGGACCGGGTAGGTCGTCCCAGTATAGATGCAGGCTGCTGAAGGGCAGGCGCTTGTTGAACGGATTCTCGATTTCAACCTTGTTGCCACCTTCGTCGCCGTGCTGCCCGACATGCAATGGCTGATGGATGTCGGCCACGAGATGCAGCAGCCAGGGCAGGGCATAGGCAATCTGTTCGCTCTTTCGCGTGCCGGGGGATGAGCCTTTGGCCTGGAGCAGTTGGCTCAGGCGTTCGATCTGCCGGTCGAGTTCGCCGTCACGAACCTTGCCCGTGGCGTCCAGATCGACGTAGTGCCAGCGTTTGTGGCGTGCCGTCTCAGGGAGTCCGGGCACGGCCGGGGTGGGCGGTTCGCGATCCTCGTCATATAAGCGAGGGTCATTGCGAATATCGTCCGGCCAGGTTGAGGCTTCGGCGAAAACGGCTATCCCCTCGCGGGAGCGGGCTTTTTCGACCCAGCGCTCATGGTCCGGATGGTGGGCCAGCGCGGCCGAGATAGCGTCACGTGTTGCTGGCGATAGTTGTTGCCAGGCGATAACGGCTACCAAGCGGTGGCCGGCTGCGTTCCAGGCGTAGGCCGGCAAGGCCAATGAAAAGAAAAGCAGGGCAGAGAAGATTTGGCGCATTGGCTCATTATGCCGCGTGCGATAATCGCGCACTATGTCCAGATTGCCCTTCAATTCACTCGCTTTTGCCCTGCTGCAGGCCGCTCGCATCGATGCAGCCGTCTTTGCCGGGCAGAGCCTGGCCGACGGCCTTCTTGCTCGAGTCGATCCAGCCGCCCGCCCTGCCGTCCAGGATCTTGTCTATGGCAGTCTGCGGGCTTACGGGCGGGGTGACTTTTTCCTTGGTCGCCTGCTCGACAAGCCGCTGGATGTCGAAGAAGTCCGCGCCCTGTTGCTGGTCTCGATTTATCGACTGGAAACCCGCCCGGATGCAGCACACACCGTGGTCGATCAGGCGGTTTCGGCCGCCGGCGAATTGGCGAACGGGCGTTTTCGTGGGTTGGTCAATGCCGTGCTGCGCAATTTTCTGCGCCAGCAAGAGGCCCTGGTTGCCGCACTGGCGGACGATGCGGTCGCCGTATCCCAGCACCCGGACTGGTGGCTGGCACAGTTGCAGGCCGCCTATCCGGATGACTGGCAGCGCATCGTTGCAGCCGGGAATGCCCCGCCGCCGATGGGGCTGCGGGTCAACGTCCGCCGCGCCTCGCGTGATGATTATCTGGCGCGATTGACCGACGCCGGGATAAGCGCCACAGCGGTTGGTGAATCCGGCCTGGCGTTGGCCAAGCCGGTGCCGGTCGAATCCCTGCTTGGTTTTGCCGCCGGGCTGCTGTCCGTGCAGGACCCGGGCGCCCAAATGGCGGCGTCACTGCTCGATCCGGAACCGGGTAGCAGGGTGCTCGACGCCTGTGCCGCGCCTGGTGGCAAGACGGCGCATCTGCTGGAACGCAGCGATCTCGATTTGCTGGCGCTGGACTTGAAGCCTTCCCGCTGCCGCCGAATCGAGGAAAATTTGTCTCGACTCGGGCTGACCGCCAGCGTCAAGGCGGCTGATTGCGTCAAGCTGGACACCTGGTGGGATGGCCGGCCGTTCGATGCGGTGCTGGCCGATGTGCCCTGCACCGCCAGCGGCGTCGTCCGCCGTAATCCTGATACCAAGTGGTTGCGCCGTGAGGCCGATATCTTCAGTTTTGCCAAGACCCAGGCCCGCATACTCGACGCCTTGTGGCAGGTCGTTCGCCCCGGGGGTAAACTGCTTTACGTGACCTGTTCGGTTTTTCCGACCGAAAACGGTGTGCAGATTGCGCGCTTTCTGGAGCGCCAGCCGGAGGCCCGCCGCTGTCACGAAGAACAGCTTTTGCCAACAGCCGACCACGATGGCTTTTACTACTGCCTACTTGAAAAGCATGCTTAAACGACTGCGCCTCTGGCTGGCGCTGTTTGTTTTTGTACCGCTGGTGGTTTGGGCCGCAGAAATCGATATTACCAATCCCCAGTTGGTCGCGGGTGACGACAGCTATGTCCTGTCGGCGGATTTCAAATTTGATTTGACCCCGCGCCTTGAAGAGGCCGTGACGAAAGGCGTCGTGCTGTATTTCGTCGCCGATTTCGAGCTAACCAGAGCGCGCTGGTACTGGCTGGACGAAAAACTGGCCAGCCGCAGCCAGACATATCGCCTTTCTTATCATGCGTTGACCCGGCAATACCGCTTGTCTACTGGTGGTTTGCACCAGTCCTTCGCCACCCTGTCCGATGCGGTGCAAGTGCTGTCCCGCCTGCGCAACTGGGGAGTCATCGAGCGTGGCGAGAAAGGCATTCGAGCCGGCGAGCCGTACGAAGCGGCGCTACGCCTGCGTCTGGATGTCACCCAGTTGCCACGCCCTTTTCAGATTTCGGCGCTCGGTAACAAGGACTGGAGCCTGGCTTCCGACTGGAAAACCTGGCAGGCCACCTTGCCGGCCATCGCTCCCCCGACGGAGGCCAAGTGAAACGTTTCGTCGCTGCCGGCGGGGCCTTTGCTGCAGCCATCGGAGGCATCCTGTGGTTCCTGCTGCTGATGTCGACAGCCGCCGACACAGTGATCTTTTCGCGCAATTATCCGCTGCTCATTGCCCTGAACGTGGTCTTGGCGCTGGGTATGGTCGGTTTGGTCGGCTGGCAGTTGCGCACACTGTGGCGCGATTATCAGGCCCAGGTTTTCGGGGCGAGGCTGAAGCTGCGCCTGATGCTGATGTTCGGCTTCATTGCCGTATTGCCTGGTGCCTTGGTCTATGGGGTTTCGGTGCAGTTCGTGACGCGTTCGATCGAGAGCTGGTTTGATGTCCGGGTGGAAAAAGCCCTCGAATCAGGGCTGCAACTGGGGCGTTCGGCGCTGGACTCCCTGTTGGCCGACCTGGTCGACAAGGGGCGCAGCATGGCCAGCGAACTTTCTGACATCCAGGAAGTGTCACGTCGTTCGGCGCTGCTGCGCTTGCGCGAAGAGAAGGGCGTGCAGACGGCAGCGCTTTTTTCGGTGGGCGGACAGCTGCTTTCGAGCGCGACCAGTGAATTGTCCAGCCTGTTGCCTGATCTGCCGAACCAGTCCCAGCTTAAGCAGGCCCGCAGTACGCGGGCGGTAGGCACGGTCGAGGGTGATGGCGGCAAGCTCTATCTGCGTGTTCTGGTGCCGGTCTCGGCGCGCGACATGTTCGAAGAACCACGTATCCTGCAACTGACCCAGCCGGTGCCCTCCAGCCTGGCCCATGATGCGGATGCCGTGCAGGATGTTTATCGCGACTATCAGGAGCTGCAACTGGCGCGTGATGGGCTGACGCGAATCTACGCGCTGACGCTGACGCTGACCGTCCTCGTCGCGCTGTTTGGCGCTTTTGCGCTGGCTTATCTGATGGCGCGCCGGCTGGTGGCACCGCTCTACATTCTGGCCGAAGGCACGCAGGCGGTGGCGCAGGGCGACTTTTCGCCGCGTCAGGCCATTTATAGTGGCGATGAACTTGGTGTGCTGACCCAGTCCTTCAACCGGATGACCCGGCAGCTCGATGATGCCCGGCGCGAAACGGAACGGCACCGGGCGGAACTGGAGTCGGCACGGGGTTACCTGGAATCGATTCTGGCCAATCTGTCGACGGGGGTGCTGGTTTTTGACCGTCGTTTCGTCTTGCGCACGGTCAATGAAGGGGCGCTGACCATCCTGAATGATGATTTCATCGGCCTGATCGGTGCCCTGGTCGACGAATGGCCGCGTCAGCAGGCGCTCGGTACTTTCATTCGTGAGAATTTCGCAGCCACCGAAGAGATCGAGTGGCAGGCCCAGCTCGAAATGGAGCGCCCGAACGGCATGCCGCAGGTGCTGCTGTTGCGTGGATCGCGCCTGCCGGAAGCCAGCGGCGGTGGCGATGTGGTGGTGTTTGACGATGTCACCCGGCTGATCGCAGCCCAGCGCAGTGCGGCCTGGGGGGAAGTGGCGCGCCGGCTGGCCCATGAAATCAAGAATCCGCTGACGCCGATCCAGCTCTCTGCCGAGCGTCTGCAATTCAAGCTGGCCAGCAAGCTGACCAACGGCGATGCCGACATGCTGGCTCGCGGCACGCAGACCATCATCAATCAGGTGCAGGCCATGAAGCGCATGGTTGATGACTTCCGCGACTATGCCCGCCTGCCGGCGCCGGAAGTCGCTCCGCTCGACCTGAATGCCTTGATCGGCGAAGTGCTGGGGCTCTATGAAAGCTCTTCGGCCGTCATCGAGAACCGGCTCGATAGCGCTTTACCGCCGATACTCGGTGACGCCACGCAGTTGCGGCAGATCATCCACAATCTGCTGCGCAATGCCGAAGATGCGCTGGAGAACCATGAGGGGGCTCGTATCCTGATCCAGACCGAGCCGCTTGGGCGTTATGCTCGGCTACTGATCGCCGATAATGGCCCTGGCTTTCCAGTCGAGTTGCTGTCGCGCATCTTCGAACCTTATGTCACCACCAAGGCCCGCGGTACCGGCCTTGGCCTGCCCATCGTCAAGAAAATCGTCGAGGAACACCTGGGCTCTATCGAAATCAGCAATGCACCCGAGGGCGGAGCGCGGATCGACATCCGCCTGCCTCTGGTGAAGGAGGAGGAAGCCAAGCATGGCCATAGTTCTGGTCGTTGATGACGAAGTTGGTATTCGCGAGCTGTTGTCGGAAATCCTGATCGACGAAGGCTACGACGTGCGCCTGGCCGAAAATGCCACGGCGGCACGTCTGGTCCGCGAAGAGCTGCGTCCCGATCTGGTGCTGCTCGATATCTGGATGCCGGATACCGACGGCATTTCGCTGCTCAAGGAGTGGCATGCGGCCGGGCATCTCAACATGCCGGTCGTCATGATGTCGGGGCATGGCACGATCGATACGGCGGTCGAGGCCACGCGCTTCGGGGCGTTCGATTTTCTGGAAAAGCCGATTGCGCTGCAGAAACTGTTGTCGACCGTGCAAAAAGCGCTCAAGCACGACAAGCCGCCGGCGCGGCCGGCGCTGACGCTGGAAGCCTTTAGTCGCTCTGCCTTCGTCAAGGAATTCAAGCGGCGCCTTGAACAGGCTGCCGCCAAATCGCCGGTGCTGCTACTCAAGGGAGCCAATGGCGGCATGGCGGAAATCTGTGCCCGCACCTTGCAACCGCCGCGGGCGCCATGGCTGGATTTGTCCGGCATCAGTAGCGCACTGACTCAGGACATGCTGGAAAAGGTCACTGGCGGCATCCTGTTTGTGCCCGATCTGGCCGTGCTCGGCAAGATGCAGCAGATGAACCTGGCGTTTGCCATCGAGCGTCTGGAAAAACTGAATTTGCAGTTGATTGCCGCCAGTGTGTCATCGATCACCGCGCTCAACGAGGCGGGCTGGGACAGCAAGTTGCTGACCAGGCTGAGTGAAATCTGGGTGGCCATGCCATCGCTGGCTGGGCATGGTGACGAATTGCCGGAAATTGCCAGCTTGCTGCTGAGCAACTTTGTCGAACGCGGCGAAGTGCCGCTGCGGCGCTTTTCAACGGCAGCGTTGAATGCCTTGCGTACCTTGTCGTGGAAAAGACAGCCGGAATCGAGCTGGAGCGATCTTTACGCCTTGGTTCGTAACCTGGCAGTGACCTCGCTCGACGAAGAAATCAGCGCCGACGATGTGGCACGGGTCATGCCACACGACGGAGGGGAAAGTCCGGAAGTTCTTTCCTTGCTGCCCTTGTTCGACCAGCCCCTGCGCGAAGCCCGGGATGCCTTCGAAAAAATGTATTTTGAGCATCACCTGCGTCTGGAAGGCGGCAATATGACCAAGCTGGCCGAACGTTCAGGGCTGGAGCGGACGCATCTCTATCGCAAGTTGAAGCAATTGGACGTCAAACTCGGCAAGCGCGGCGAAGAGTAGGGCCGCATCACTCACCGAGCGAGCGCATTTTGATTGCGGGTATTCGGTATCAGTGACCCGGCGGTCGGAATGGCGGATAATTCCGCCTTTCCGATTTTCTGGCGGAGTCCGACGTGAGCCGACCCAAGAACGATACTTTCCTGCGTGCCCTTCTCAAAGAGCCGACCGAATACACACCGCTGTGGCTGATGCGCCAAGCGGGGCGTTATCTGCCCGAGTACTGCGAAACCCGTAAACGGGCTGGCAATTTCCTGAATTTGTGCAAATCGCCGACGATGGCCTGCGAGGTCACGCTGCAGCCGTTGGCCCGCTACGACCTCGATGCCGCCATCCTGTTCTCCGACATCCTGACCGTGCCCGATGCAATGGGGCTTGGGCTGTATTTCGCCGAAGGCGAGGGCCCCAAGTTCGAGCGCCCGCTGCGCGAAGAATGGGCGATCAACAACCTGACGGTGACCGATCCCTATGAGCATCTTGGCTACGTGATGGATGCCGTGTCAGAGATTCGTCGTGCGCTGGACAACTCCGTTCCGCTGATCGGCTTCTCCGGCAGCCCCTACACGCTGGCCTGTTACATGGTCGAAGGCGAGGGCTCCAGCGATTTCCGCAACATCAAGGCCATGCTCTACAACCGGCCGGACCTGCTGCACCGCATCCTGTCGGTGACCGCTGATTCCGTGATCGCCTATCTGAATGCCCAGATCGATAGCGGTGCGCAAGCGGTGATGATCTTCGATACCTGGGGAGGCTCGCTGTCCAATGCCGCCTACGAGGAGTTCTCGCTGCAATACATGCGTCGCATCGTGGCTGGCCTGAAGAAGGAAAAGGACGGTCAGCGCATTCCGAGCATCGTGTTCACCAAGAACGGTGGTCTGTGGCTGGAAAAGATTGCCGATATCGGCTGCGATGCTGTTGGCCTCGACTGGACGATCGACATTGGCGAAGCTCGCCGTCGCGTCGGTGACAAAGTGGCTTTGCAGGGCAACCTGGATCCGAACGTCTTGTTTGCTCAGCCGGAAATCGTTGCTGCCGAAGCGAAAAAAGTGCTCGACAGCTTTGGCCCGGCCAATACTGGCCACGTTTTCAACCTCGGCCACGGCATTTCGCAATTCACACCACCGGAAAGCGTGACTGCGCTGGTTGAAGCGGTTCATTCGCACAGTCGGCTATCACGTAAGTGATAGCATAAGTGAGCGGCAAAGCTTGACTTATGCACAGAGCTTTGCCGCCACCTGAAATAAATTGCTTGAAAACCCTTGACGCCAGTGTGTTTATTTAAAATATTGAATTAAAAGGGTTTTATCTGTTGCTCAATATTTCGGCAGAGTGACAAAAACCTTACCGCACCGTGACTTGGCGCCAATTCGCCAAAGAAATCCACAAAGTTATCCACAGTTTTTGTGGACAACTTTAAAAGCGGCCAAAATTGATCCTGACCAGCCAGTTTTTTCGGAGAAATGACGGTGTCAGCCGCTAAATCCATGCAAGTTTTGCGCGTTGCTCTCGATTTGCCGCTCCATCGACTTTTTGATTATGTCGTCGAGTCGGCGTCGACTGAGGATATCGGCTTGCGCGTCCGGGTGCCTTTCGGCCGTGGCGAAAAACTTGGGGTGATTGTCGAAGTGCTGGCCGAAAGCGACTGGCCACTCGAACAGCTGAAACCGGCAATTGAAGTGCTGCGCGATCTGCCGCCTTTGCCAGGCGATTTCTTCAGGCTTTGCCGGTTTGCCAGTGCTTACTATCAGGCGGCGCTTGGTGAAGTGATCATGCAGGCCCTGCCGATCGGCCTCAAGCGCCTTGATCCGCCAACCCGTCGCAATGCCCGGGCGAGCCGTTCGTCGGTCGCAATAGCGCCACCCGCCCTGACCGAAGAGCAAACCATCGCCGTGGCTGCGGTGGATCCAGCGGCCGGGTTTTCGGCCCATCTGTTGCATGGGGTGACGGGCAGCGGCAAGACCGAGGTTTACCTGCGTCTGATAGAAAGAGCGCAGGCCGATGGCAAGCAGGTCTTGCTGCTGGTGCCGGAAATCAACCTGACGCCGCAGCTCGAGGGACGGGTGCGATCCCGGTTTCCTGAGGCGGGAGTGGTTTCCCTGCATAGCGAACTGGCCGAGGCGGCGCGTGAGCGGAACTGGCGGGCTGCCTTTTCCGGCGAGGCGAGCATTGTGCTCGGGACCCGCCTGTCGATCTTCACGCCCATGCCGCGTCTTGGCCTGATTGTCGTCGATGAGGAACACGATGCTTCGTTCAAGCAACAGGACGGCATGCGCTACTCGGCGCGCGATGTCGCGGTGTTTCGCGCCCACCAGCTAGGCATTCCTGTGCTGCTCGGTTCAGCGACCCCGTCGCTGGAAACCTGGGCCAATGCCCAGAGCAAGCGCTATAACCTGATCACCCTGCTCGAACGGGCCAACCCGGAAGCATCGTTGCCGGCTATCCATATCCTCGACACCCGCAAGATGGTGCTGCAGGAGGGCGTCGGTGAGCCGCTGATTGCCGCGATTAAGGAGCGCCTGGCCCGTGGTGAGCAGAGCCTGGTCTTCCTGAATCGCCGGGGGTATTCGCCGGTGCTGGCCTGCCCGGCCTGCGGCTGGGTGTCACGCTGCACGCGTTGTGCCGCCAATATGGTGCTGCATCTGGCTGATAAGCGGCTACGTTGCCATCACTGCGGTTGCGAGCATCGTATTCCCAAAGCCTGCCCGACCTGCGGTAACCAGGATATCCATCCCTTCGGGCGCGGCACGCAGCGGCTGGAAGGCTGGTTGCAGGAAGCCTTTCCTGAGGCCCGCGTGCTCCGGGTCGACCGTGACTCGGTGAAGAGCCGCAAGCAATGGGAGGTGATGCTCGACCGCATCCACGGTGGTGAGGCCGACATTCTGGTCGGCACGCAGATGCTGGCCAAGGGGCATGACTTCCCCAAACTGACGCTGGTCGGCGTGCTGGGGGCCGATTCAGCACTGTTTGCCGCTGACTGGCGGGCTCCGGAGCGCCTGTTTGCCCAGTTGATGCAGGTCGCCGGGCGAGCCGGGCGGGCCGAACTGAAGGGCGAGGTGCAGATCCAGACGCAATACCCGGATCACCCCCTGTTCGCCTCGCTGGTCAAACACGACTATCCGGGTTTTGCCGCCCTGCAGCTCAAGGAGCGCGAACAAGCCGGCTTCCCGCCCTATGCCTTCCAGGCCGTCTTGCGCGCCGAGGCGCCGGAAATGGCTGATGCCATCGCCTTCCTGAAGACCGCCGCCGCCATGCCGCTGATCGGCGAACACGAGAACATCATGATCTACGACCCGGTGCCGATGAAGCTGGCCCGGCTGGCCAATCTGGAGCGTGGCCAATTGCTGGCCGAGTCGTATTCCCGCCCGGCGCTACAGGTCTTTCTGCCGCTCTGGCGCGAAGCCATCGAGGGCATCAAGGCGCCGTCCAAACTGCGCTGGCACATCGAGGTCGATCCACTGGAGTTCTGACCGGCACGCACCTTGCAGTGGTGATGATTCATCAACAGCAAGGAGGGCATCATGAAAATCCTCGATTCAACGGTCCAACTCTCGGCCAGCCATGAGGCAAGCACTAGCCGGAGCATGGAAATCACTGGCAGCATGGGCTTTCGGCAGATGTTCGACACCTTGGCCACCAGCGCACCGGACGAGCAGATTGCCGTCCGGCAGCGCGTCCAGAAGCTGCTGCAATCGCTGATCGATGCCATCCTCGCGGCCGTTGACGGCAAGAAGTGCGAGGAAAACATTGCCGCCGGCGACACCTTGCCGCAGGAACTGCCGCCGGCGGCCCGCGGCCGTGCGATGACCTGGAGCAGGCATGTGACCGAGAAGCTGAGCGAGACGGAAAAGACCTCGGTCTGCGGTAAGGGCTGCGTCAAGACCAGCGATGGACGCGACATCGCCTTCGATTTCTCGCTCAATCTGGCGCGTGATTATCATCAAAGTTCAACACGGGATGAAAGCGGTACGGTCGAACTGCGCGACCCATTGATCATCAATTTTGATGGCAAATCGAGTGAACTGACGACGGAGCGAATTGCCTTCGACCTTAACGCCGATGGCCTACCGGAGGAAATTCCGGGCCTTGGCGCCGGTCGTGGATTTCTGGTCTTTGACCGCAATGGCAACGGCAAGGCAGATAACGGCAGCGAGTTGTTCGGCGCGGTCAGCGGCAATGGGTTTGCCGATCTCGCCAAGCTTGATGGTGACCACAATGGCTGGATTGACGAGGGCGACGCTGCGTTTAAACAACTCGCCATCTGGTCGGGTGATTCATACACCTCACTGAGCCAGGGCGGGGTTGGGGCGCTCTATACCGGTGCGGTCGAGGCGCCTTTTGCGTTAAAAACTGAAGATAACGAGTTGCTGGGGCAAATCCGGGCGGCCGGCGTCTATCTGACCGAAGCCGGCGAGGTCGGCCATCTGCAACAGGTCGACCTTGCCGTGTCAGTTGCGCCGGGCGGACAGCAGAAGCCAGCCGAGGGCCAGAGTCTGGCCGCCTAGCAGCGCAAAGAAGGCGCTACGGTAGGCCGTATCGCCAGCCCAGCCATTGGCCTGGAGGGCATCGACGGAACTGCCGATGCCCCATTGCAGGCCAAAGGCCCCGGCGAAGACCAGCAGATTGAGCGCGGTGTTGGCCCGACCGGAGACGGCGGGTGGAAATGCCTGGCTAACCAGCGAGTAGGAAATATTGGACAGCGAAAAACAGATACCGAGTATCGGCCAAAACAGATTACCGGCGACGGTTGGCAGGCTGCTGATCAGTGCAAAGCAGGCCAGTGCTATGCTCATCGCGCCGAGATAAATTCGTTCCAGTTTCAATCCATGTCGAACGAGGGTGGTGGCGAAAAAGCCCATGAACAGGAAGCCAGCCAGCATGGCGCCGCTGATCCAGGTCAGGCGGGTGGCAATGGCTGTGTGTTCCATGCCTTCCAGCACTGTCATCCAGCGCGAGACCCATAAGCCCTGCACCGCCAAGAAGCCTCCGGTGAAGAAGAAGCCCATCGGGGCATAGCGCCAGAAGTGGCGGCTGGCAAAAATAGTCCGGACTCCCGCCAACTGCTCGGCAAGGCCGGCGCCCTTCTGTTCCGTGGCCTTGTCCGGTACTTTCAGCCACAGGATGCCCGCAACGATCAGGGTAACCACAGCGAGCGCAAAGGCGATTTCCCGCCAGCCGGTAAACCCCAGCAGCATTTCCAGAGGCTTGGTCGCAGCCAGCGCGCCCAAGCCGCCGGAGGCCATGACCCAGCCGGTCAGCGAGGCTTGGCGCTCAGGGGGGAACCATTGTGAAAAGGCTTTGAACGAGGCCATCAGACAGGCTGAAACACCTAGGCCGATCAGCGCCCGGCCGATGGCCAGCCCGCCCAGCCCATCCGATATTGAAAATACGGCAGCACCACTGGCGGCGATGACCAGCAGACCGGCTTCGACCCGACGGGGCCCGAAGCGGTCGAGCAGCATGCCGAGCGGCAACTGCGCCAGGCCGAAGGCCAGAAAGTAGGTGCTGGTCAGCAAGCCGAGCGCGTTGTCGCCAAGGCCAAGTTCGCGCGCCAGAACCGGTCCGATGATCGCGTTGACGGTGCGGAACAGGTAGGAGAGGAAGTAGCCGGCGGCAAAAGGCAGGAATAGCCTGATCCACAGGCTTCGGGTGTCGGGGTGAGTCACGGATTCTCCGGTTTCACGTGAAACGCCGGTGACTGTGGTGGCAATACTTGTGGATTTTTGCGGAGCCACTCGAGACGCGTCGTGATCTTTTGTTTCCAGTTTTCGGCAATACCCGGCGTGGCAGCCAGTCTTTCCAGATCGGCCAGTGCCGGGCGATGCGCTTGCCAGCATTGCATCGCCTCGGCCAATGTGAAGGCCGCGGAGGCTGCCCGTTCGATCTCGAGGGTATCGCCCAGGGCAACATTTCCGGGGGTGAGCACCCGCCAGTACCAGCCGGTCAGCCGTTCCCTGGCGATGAATTCCGCCATGCCCTCACTGGCGAAGCGTTCGTCAATTTTCCAGCACGGGTTGCGAGGCTGGCAAAGTTGCAGGCGGGCCGTACCGAGGCGCCAGATATCGCCGATGCGGACATCGTTTTCGTCAATATCGGCCGTCGAGATATTCTCACCCAGGCTACCGATGACCAGTTGGGCGGCAGCTTCAGGGAAGCGAGCCGCCAGTTTGGCATAGTGGCGGGCCGGGTAGAGATGAACGGCCTTGTCCGGGCCGCCATGGACGCGCCGGTCGGCTTGTTGGTCGCCGATGAAGCCTTCCGGGCCGAGTACAAGTTCGGTGGTGACCGCTTGCTTGTACATGCCGGTTGGTCGGCCGGATTCAGGGAGCGGCCGGATGCCGCCAATAAATAGGGAAACGTTTGCCATGGTTTCCGGATTTTGCCATCAATTCCACAGCCACGCCGCCCCGCGGACCCCCGAGGAATCCCCGTGGCTGGGCGGCAGGAATTTCGTGTAGATGACGTCCGAGAAAACGTACGGGGTGCAACGTTCAGGCAGGTTGCGATACAGCCGTTGCAGGTTCGACAAGCCGCCACCGATGACAATGACCTGTGGATCGAGGATGTTGATGACGCCAGCCAGGGCGCGTCCCAGCCTGTCCTCGTAGCGCTGCAGCGTGGCTTCGCAGGCCGTATCGCCGGCTATGGCGCGCTTCTCGATCTCGGCTGCCGCCAGCGTTTCACCGGTATGGCGATAATGATCGGTCGTCAGCGCCGGGCCGCAAAGATAGGTTTCGATACACCCCGACCGGCCGCAATAACAGGTGGGCAGGGGGAGATCGTCAGCGGCTGCCAGGGGCAATGGGTTGTGCCCCCATTCCCCGGCAATCGCATTGGCACCGGCCAGTACCTGTTGATTGACCACAATGCCGCCGCCGACGCCGGTGCCAAGAATGATTCCGAAGACGATATTGGCATCGCGACCACTGCCATCGATGGCTTCAGACAGCGCAAAGCAGTTGGCGTCGTTGGCCAGCCTGACCTCTCGCCGCAACAGTGCCTGCAGGTCGCGCTTGAGCGGCTTGCCGATCAGACAGGTCGAGTTGGCATTCTTGATCAGCCCGGTGGCCAGCGATTCGGCGCCGGGAATTCCGACGCCGACGCTGCCTCGCTGGCCGAGTTTCGATTCGCTTGCCTCGACCAGCCCAGCCACGGCCATCAGGGTGGCCAGGTAATCACCTTGTGGCGTTGCAATACGCTGGCGCAGCAACTCGTGACCGTCGCTGGCTAGTGCGATGATCTCTATCTTGGTCCCACCAAGGTCGATGCCGAGGCGCATCAGACCCGGACGGCGATGCCCTTGACGTTGCCGTAGGTGGTGGTCAGGGTGCGCAGGACGCTGGCGCCGGCTTCGAGCAGGAGCATGAACAGGTTGCGCTCGGTGTACAGGCAGACGGGTTGGCGGATGTCGTATTTCTCGGCGAGGACAGGCGATAGTTCGGCAAAGCGCTGGTCGATGGTCGCTTCTCCGGCGGTGTAGCCTTCGCTGAGTTCCGAGTGCAGGCCGAGAACGGAGAGATAGAATTTGCCGCCGATTTTCAGCTTGAGCAGTAGTTGGCGAACTACCTGGCGGGCTTGCTCATAGGGCATGGAGCACATGCCGCGGCGAATGATGATGATGTCGAATGGTTCGCCCGGTATCTCTTCCGGTAGCCTGGACAGGGCACAGGGGCTAAATGAAATTTCTTCGTTCAGTCCGGCGGCCAGTATTCGTCCCTCGATATCGGTCTGGAGGCTGGCATCATCCGCAACAACGACCTGCGCGCCGAGGCGGGCGAACTTGAGCGCCATCTCACAGCGCGTGTCCGACATGATCAGGACAGAGACGCGACGATCAACCCGTTGTCGTTTTACGCATTCTTCAAGAGCGAAGCGCTCCAGTTCGTCAGCCCCTGTCTCCAGAGGATTGGCGGTAATATTCATTGTCATGTGTTGTCTCCCCGCTTTGCTTCATTGTGCATGAAGGCCTGCCGATGTGACAACATGGAATCGGTGCAGTGAAAGGGAAAATCATGCTAGTCCGCTTTATATCCAGCGAAACCGGGGAAATTCTGATGTTTGCCGAGGCTGCCAGACCGCTTTTGCAGGCCATTGGCAAGGAAACCACGGCTCGTGGCGCTTTTACCCAGGCCGAAATGGCTGCTGCAGCTCAGGTCTTGCGCGAGGCAGTGCAACGGGCTGAGGCGCCGCCGCAGGATGACGAGTTCGATGAAACGGGAAAGAAGAAGGAGCCGGTGGTCGCACTCGGCCAGCGTGCCTGGCCATTGATCGATATGCTTGATCGAACAAGCCGGGGCGGGGCCAGGGCCAATATTGTCTGGGAGGCCTCGGCAGCGTTCTGACCTTGGATCAACCGGCCAGATCAATGCCGAAGGCGCGGGCGATACTGCCGATGACGATGCTCAGTTCGTTTTCGAACTGATCAAAAATGGATTCCAGCGCCGCCTCGCCATTGTGGAGTGCCTGTTCGAGGTTCAGGGCAGCATTTTGTAGTCCCACCGCGCCGATCGTGCCGGCTAGTCCCTTGGTGCTGTGGGCCCGGCGTTCAGCCGTCGAAAAATCACCAGCCGAAATGGCTGCCCGGATGGCTTTGGCCTCGTCAGTGAAGCGGGCGTGGAAATCGCGCAATACCTTTTCGTAAAGCGAAGGCTTGTTCATCATTCGTCTGAGGCCTTCTGCTGTATTTATGCCAGGAAGATCCGGCAGTCCATCGGCGGGTGTCATGGGAATCGTCTCCTGTTTTCTTGTTGGAGCAGTTGTGTCTTGCCGGGGGCGCCAGCGGAAAAGCGTGTCTTGCAGCAAGCCTGGATCGATCGGTTTGGTCAGAAAATCATTCATGCCAGCCGCCAGGCAGCGTTGGCGTTCGGAATCTTGTGCATTTGCCGTCATGGCGATGATCGGCAGACTCTGGCTGCGCTCAACGGCACGTAAGCGGCGGGTGGCTTCCAGGCCGTCCATTTCCGGCATCTGGATGTCCATTAGCACGATATCGTAGTCGTTACCTTCGTCGATTACTTTTTTCAAGGCAAGCACGCCATTGTCGGCAGTATCGACAGTGATGCCGAAGGATTCAAGCATTTCACCGGCGATCAGCAGATTGGTCGGCATGTCGTCGACCAGCAGGATACGGAGGCCGGCCAGTGGTGCCGGTGCATTTGGCTTGGCGTGATTCTGCAATTCCCGGTCCCTGACCAGCTTGCCGATCTGGGCGGCCGTTACCGGCTTGCTGAGCACGGCATCGACGCAGTGCAGGCGTTCATCGCTACCCAGGGCGGCCGTATCGCTGGCGGTGACCATGACCAGTCGAGGGCACGGTGATATCTGGTTGCGGATGGCCTCGGACAGTTCAAGGCCGTCCATGCCCGGCATATTGAAATCGATGGTGACGAATTCGAAGGGGGCTGTCCTCGTATCGGCGAGCAGGCCCAAGGCCTCTGCTCCGGATTCGGCCGGAATCGCCGAATAGCCGTGTTTTTCGAGTAGACGGATGAGGATGGCGCGAGCCAGCGGGCTATCGTCGACGACCAATGCGCGACGCATCGCGCTGAGCGGCGGGTTGGCTTCGAGCGTACTCAGGCCCAGGTTTACGGTGAACGTGAAGGTGCTGCCGACACCTGATTGGCTGGTCACCCAGATATCGCCCCGCATCAGTTGGGCCAGCCGCTTGCAGATGGTCAGGCCAAGGCCCGTGCCGCCATATTTTCGGGTAATTGACGAGTCGGCCTGGCTGAAGGCCTGAAACAGGACTTGCTGCTGCTCCTGTGACATGCCGACTCCAGTGTCCTGGACATCGATTTCCAGTTCGGCGCGCGCGGTATTTCCGGGCAGGCGGCGAACGAAAACGGTGATCGAGCCGCTGGCGGTGAATTTCAAGGCATTGCCGAGCAGGTTGATCAGGATCTGGGCGAGGCGCAGCGGGTCGCCAAGCAGATTTGTCGGGACATCGGGTTCGACCACATATTGCATGATCAGGCCCTTTTCCTGGGCCCGATGCAGCAGAACGCTGGTGACGTTATCGAGCACATCGTCGAGCGCGAATTCGGTTTCCTCCAGCACCATCCGTCCGGCTTCGATCTTCGAGAAATCGAGGATGTCGTTGATCAACCCAAGCAGCATTTGCCCGGAACCGTGAATGCGGGAAATGTAGTCACGTTGCTTGCCCGAAAGGTCGCCCTTGAGCAGCAAGTGGGCGAGGCCGATGACGGCATTCATCGGCGTTCGGATTTCGTGGCTCATGTTGGCCAGGAATGCCGCTTTGGCTTCAGCGGCCGCTTCGGCTGCGTGCTTGGCTTCTGTCAGGGCAATTTCGGCCTGTTTGCGTTCCGTGATGTCTTGCAGGGTTTCGATGGCGCCGACGATCCTGCCCTGCTTGTCGTACAAGGGGGCGGCGGTGAAGAATAGCCAGCGCTTGAACATGGGGAAGAAATCTTCCGCTTCGTAACCGCCCTGTACGAGCCTGGATCGCCGGTATTTATCGGAATACAGTGCCTGAATCTGCGCCATTTCACCGTTGAGCACGAGATCGGCCATGATCGGGCGCTGAGATGGATAGAAGGCCTTCCACTGGTTGCTTGTTCCGACGATATCGCCAGCCTTGACGCCGATGATTTGTTCGCAGGCTTCGTTCCAGTGCGTGATCTTGTGATCCGCGTCGAGCACCAGGGTGGGTACCGGACTGCCATCGATGATCTTGGCCAAGGTGTCGTGGGCATTTTCGAGGTCGTAGGTTCGCTCCTGAACCAGACGTTCAAGGTCTTCGCGATGCGCCTCCAGCTCGCGTTCAGCTTGCAGTTTTCCGGTAACGTCGCGGGCGAAGAGGACAATGCCGGTGGGCTGCCCGGTCGAGTCCATGATCGTGGTAAATGCTGTGTCAGCATCGAAGCGACCGCCATCTAGGCGTTGCATCGACAACTGGCGGGTGACGATGAAGCCGTTGAAATCTTCAGGGTCGTCGAGGAAGTGCTCGGTACTTGCGTTATCTGGCAGCAGGTCGCGAACATTGGTTGAGTCGAGATCAAGCATTTCGTCGAGCCCGAACAGGCGGTGGGCTTGCTGGTTGGCCGTTTTCAGGCCGCCATCGAGGCCGAGGAGCAGGATGGCATCGGGCGAGGTTTCCACCAGCGTCCGATAGATCTTCTCGCTTTTCTCGATGCGCTGGTGAGTCAGGCGCTCTTCGGTGATGTCGAGCAGCAGCGACAGGATGCCGACCAACTTGCCTTGTGCTGTCCGCAAGGCAACGTTGTACCAGTTGCAGACAAGCAGCACGCCGTCCTTGCCATGCGCCGGGCCGGTAAATTTACCCGTACCGGTGCCGTGCATGACCGCGCGAACCGTATCGGCAAAGGCCTCGTGGTGCTCGGTTGATAGCAGAAGGTGGTGTACCTGCTTGCCGATGACTTCAGCGGCCTTCCAGCCGAACATCTGCTCGGCCCGGCGATTCCATTCGGTAATATGGCCCTGCCGGTCCCACAGAATGAAGGCGAGGGGAGAGGTGTTGTAGAGCGCCCGAAAGCGCAGCTGACTGTCGCGTAGCGCAGCCTCGGCCTGCTTTTGCTGGGTGATCTCGTTGAAGGTGATAACAAGCGGTGCGGCACCATCTCCCGTGCCAGTGCACGGGGTTCGTACCTCGAACCAGTGCCACAGGCCATTGGTATGCTTCAGGCGCAAGGTGAAGGGTGGGTAGCCGCGAGCGGTATTCGCGCTCAGTCTTGCGAACAGCGTGCTCAGTTGCGGCCGCTCATCGGCATGTGCCAGCGCTAGCCAGGCCTCAGGGGTTTCCGGCAGCGCATCCGGACTGTAGCCCAGCAGGCTGTGAAAATTGCGCGAGATCCTAAACTGCCGGGTTTCGGTGTGCCATGACCAGCACCCCACCCCAGCGATCATTAGCGCTTCTTCCAGGGCTTCAGCCGGAATCTGGCTGGAAGGCGCCATGGTCAAGGGGGGGGCGAGTCGGGATTAAAAGAGCTCAATGTCGTCGCTCTTTTCCTTCATTTCGGCCATGTACTTGTCGACTGCTTCTTGAACCGGCATGCCATTCATGACGGCATCAAACATGGCGATTTCTTCGCGGGTGGAATACTTGGTCTTGATCTTGTCCTGCAGGCCGACCCACTCGGCGGGATTGAACAGACGACGGCTGTCGGCAACGAGATCGCTCAGGTCGCCCAGGCTGAGCCCGACGTGGGCGAGGCGCTGAACCAGCTTGTCGTAGAACTGGAAGGCGATGATGGCTTGATGAACCATGCCGGAGACGTGCTCGGAAACGCCGGTCAGATTCTGTTTGGCGACGCCGACTTCACCCTGGTCGGGCAGGGTCTGGACGGTATCGGAAATCATCCGCATGTAACCGGCCATGGTGGTGAACGAGTCGGTCAGCACTTCGACGGAAGCGTTGCTGTCTTTCATCGCGGCTTCGATCTGCACGGCAGAGAGCTCAAGCATCAGCACGGTCTCGCGGACCTGGCTCCAGTTGAGGTCCGGCATATGGGCGCTAGTACCGCGTGGTTGGTTTATCTCGACAGTCATGTATTCCCCTCTTTTTCCGCCAAACTATAGCGCAATTCATGTCCGCCGTTCTATCAGCACATAGTGTTTGCGGACGGCTTCGAGAACTTCGAAGGTGCCTGTGAAGCCGGCTGGAATGATGCAGGCATCCCCGGGGCCGAATTCGCTGGCTTGCTGGTCGCTGTCGGTGATCCGCAGACGGCCCTCGATGATGCAGAAGAATTCATCTTTTCCTGGGGCAAAGGCGATATTCCAGGCGCCGGGTTCGCAGGACCAGATGCCGGCCGACAGATCGCCGTTTTCGGTCAGGAAATGTTCCCAGGTGGTGCGCAGCGGGTTGCCCTTGACCAGGCGGTCCGGCCTGGGCCGGTCATAGGATGGGGGTGGGGTGGTGGTCGAAAAAGCGGTGAGCTTGGGCATGGTCAGGAAATCAGGAGCTAGGCAGGGCTGGGGCAAATATCTTAATTTGCCGCGATAATTCGTGCATGAGTTTTGTCCGCTTCCTGATATCCCCCTTCTTCCTGATGGCGACGGCAGTGATCGCCGCGCCACCGCTGGTTGCGGTGGATGTCGGCCATGGCGGCAAGGATACGGGGGCGATCAGCGCCCGTGGGCGAACAGAATTCGAGTTCAATCGGGACTTTGCCGGGCGACTGGCGGCAACGTTGCGCGAGCATGAGCTAGGTGTTCTGGAAGTCAATTTCGACGGCAAGATCGGCAGTCTGGCCGCTCGTCCGGCCGCGGCGATCGGCAGCGATTTCTTCATCGCCATTCATCACGACTCGGTCGGCGAACCGTGGCTGCTTAACTGGGAGTGGAATGGTCAGCCGCTGCGCTATACCGAGGTCAAGCGCGGTTTCGGCCTCTTCGTTTCGGCGCAGAACCCGGATCTCGAAACCAGCCTGCGTTGCGCCTCCACGATCGGCGCCATGATGCGCCGCGCCGGCTTCGTGCCGTCCGACTGGCATGCCCGCAAGCATGTCCCGGCCGATGCCGAGAATGGTGTCTGGTATTACGACAATCTGGTCGTGCTTTACCGGACGACCTTGCCGGCCGTGCTGTTCGAGGCCGGGGTCATCAAGCATCGCGACGAAGAGCTGGAGTTGCTTGATCCTGAGCGCCAGGCGCGCATGGCCGATGCCGTGGCCACCGGCATCGCGGCCTGTCTGTTCGTCAAGGCAAGCGACACACCCGCTGAATAGCTTGCTTCAGAGAAATATCGGTTCCGGCGTCAGTTCGACCGCGAATTTTTCCCGCACGGCAGCCTGTACGGCAGCCATGGTTCGCTGCACATCCTGGCCTGTGGCGCCGCCGCGATTGACCAATACCAGTGCCTGCTTTTCGTACATGCCGACCGGACCGAGCGCCTTGCCCTTCCAGCCGGCCTGTTCGATCAGCCAGCCGGCGGCCAGTTTGACCCGACCATCGGGCTGCGGGTAGCGGGGTAGTGTCGGGTAAGCGTCGGCCAGGGCTTCGGCCTGTATGGCTTCAACGACCGGATTGTGAAAGAAGCTGCCGGCATTGGGGGTCACTGCCGGGTCGGGCAGCTTGCGCTGGCGGACGGCGATGACTGCCGTGGCGATGTCCTGAGCGCTTGGCGCGGCAATTTTTCGTGTCGCCAGTTCCTGAGCGATGTCGGCATAGCGCATGTTCGGCTGCCAGGCCTTGGCCAGGCGAAAAATCACCGAGGTGATGGCGATCCTACCGTTCAAATGCCAGCCTTGCTGCTTGAACAGGCTGTCGCGGTAGGCGAAACGGCAATCGTCCCGATCAATCGTCAGCAGCGCTTTTTTTTCAAAATCCCAGCCGGTGACAGAATGCAGGCAATCGGCGACTTCCAGCCCATAGGCCCCAATATTCTGGATCGGTGCGGCACCAACTGTGCCGGGAATCAGGCTCAGGTTTTCCAGGCCCGGCCAGCCGCGGGTCAGTGTCCATTGCACGAAGTCATGCCAGTTCTCGCCGGCGCCGGCTTCGATAAACCACGCCTCGGCATCTTCCTTGACCAGTCGTTTGCCGGGGATGGCCATGTGCAGCAGCAGGCCATCGAAATCGCCGGTCAGCACCAGATTGCTGCCGCCGCCGAGAATGAAGCGTTTTTCCTTGACCAGCTCGGGCGCGGTCAACGCCTCGGGCGCGGTGACTTTTTGATAGCGCGCTGCGCGGCCGGGGAGGGCGAGGGTGTTGAATGGGGTGAGGTCGACGTTGGTGCTGGGATTCATAGGCAGGATTTTCGTCGATTTTTGACCTGGTTTGGAGTTGCTTGTTGGTTTATGGCGGGCAGGGGGCAGATCGGTGCTTGACCCGGGCAGCGGCCGGGGAGTAAAACATGATCACTACGTGGCGACCGATTTTCGGCTCCCCGGACAACTCCATGGCGACACGATAATGAAGCCGGCCGACCGACACCTCTGGCAGCGATTCTGGGCCATAGCCTCGCCATATTGGCGCCAGGACGAACGACTGAAAGCCTGGGGGCTGCTGGCGCTGCTGATTCTGCTGTTGTTGGGGCAAACCAAGTTTGCCGTGTTGTTCAACGAGCAGACCGGGGAATTTACTTCCGCTCTCGCTGCCCGCGACGAAGAGCGTTTCTGGAATTCGATCAAGTTCTGTCTGGGCTTGCTGGTTGCGGCGGTGCCGATCTACACCCTGTATTACTTTGTCCGGGACACACTCGGCATCCACTGGCGGCGCTGGCTGACCCACCACTTTCTGGAAAGCTATTTCAGCCACCGGCATTTCTATGAATTGAATGCCAATGCCGGAATCGACAACCCGGACCAGCGGGTGGCCGAAGATATCAATACCTTCACCCAGCGTTCGCTGTATTTCCTGCTGATCTTCATTGGGTCCATCCTGCAACTGGCTGCCTTTAGCCGCGTGCTGTGGTCGATTTCCCATGAGCTGGTCTATTTCCTGGTTTTCTACGCCATTGGGGGGACGCTGATTACGATCCTGGTCTTCGGCAACCGGCTGATGAACCTGAACTTCCACCAGTTGCGGCGGGAGGCGGATTTTCGTTTCAGTCTGGTGCGTGTCCGTGAAAACGCCGAATCGATTGCCTTGTACCGGGGCGAGGCGCAGGAACTGCAACAGGTCAGGCAGCGCTTTGCCGCTGCTTTCAAGAACTTCAAGCGCCTAATCCGCAGCCAGATGGGACTCAATTTCTTCCAGCACGCCTATGGCCTGATGACCATCGTGCTGCCCAGTGCCATCATCGCCTCGCGAGTGCTCTCGGGGGAACTGGAGGTTGGCCGGGCGATACAGGCGGCCGGTGCTTTCGCTGCGATACTCAGCGCCTTTTCACTGATCGTCGAGAATTTCGAAAGCCTGAGTCGCTTTGCGGCCGGTATCGAGCGTCTCGATGCCCTGGCCCGCTTTCTGCCCGGCCATCCGGCGGGCCATGTCGGCAGGGGCAGTACCATTTTGTCGGTGGATGCGTCGCATCTGACCCTGGAAAACCTCACCCTGCAGACGCCGAACTACGAACGGACGCTGATCCGCGATCTGTCGCTGGCGGTCAAGCCAGGCGAGGGGCTGATGATTGTCGGCGAGAGCGGTAGCGGTAAAAGTTCGTTGCTACGCGCCATCGCCGGTATCTGGTATGCCGGTAGTGGCACCATCTACCGGCCGCAGCCGAACGACATCCTGTTCCTGCCCCAACAGCCCTACATGCTGCTCGGCACCTTGCGCAGCCAGCTGCTTTATCCGCACAAGGAGCGGTCGATTGCCGATGCGCAGTTGCTGAAGGTGCTGGAGCGGGTCAACCTGCCTGATCTGGCCAACCGTTTTGGGGGGCTGGATGTTGAAATGGACTGGCAGAAGGTGCTCTCGGTTGGCGAGCAGCAGCGCCTGGCTTTTGCCCGCATCCTGATCAGCAAGCCACGTTTCGCCATTCTCGACGAAGCAACCAGTGCGCTGGACAACGCCAACGAGGATGCCCTCTATCGGCTGCTTCAGGAAATGAAAACGACCCTGGTCAGCGTCACGCATCGTCCAGCCATCCTCAAGTATCACAAGCAGGTGCTGGAACTCACGGGCGACAGCCGGTGGCAGGCTTATCCGGCTGAGGAATATGGCTTCAGGGAAGATCGCGACGCACCATAGGCGCGCCGCGACCAGCCATTACAGCAAGGGTGCCAGCCAGTACTCGGCATCCTTGAGTGACATGCCTTTGCGGGCAGCCCAATCTTCCAGTTGATCGCGCCCGATTTTCGGAATGGCGAAATAGGCCGCTGCCGGGTGAGCAATGTAGAAGCCGGATACTGCCGCAGCCGGGGTCATCGCGCAGGACTCGGTCAGCTGCATGCCGGCGTTGGCCGGGGCATCGAGCAGGGCGAACAACTCGCGCTTGGCGGTGTGGTCTGGACAAGCCGGGTAGCCGGGGGCGGGGCGGATACCTTTGTATTGTTCGGCAATCAGTTCGGCATTGGTGAAGGTTTCATCGTGGGCGTAGCCCCAGTATTGGGTACGTACTTGCAGATGCAGCCATTCAGCGGCGGCTTCGGCCAGACGGTCGGCCAGCGACTTGAGCATGATCGCGGAGTAGTCGTCGTGGGCGGCTTCAAATGCAGCGACACGCTCTTCGATGCGGTGGCCGGCGGTGACGGCAAAGGCGCCGACATAATCGTTTTCACCAATAAAATCAGCCAGCGCCATGTTGAAGCGACCTTTTGGTTGCTTGTGTTGTTGACGTAGGCCCACCCAGCGGGTCAGTTCAGTCGTCCGGCTTTCATCGCTGTAGATGATGATGTCTTCGTTCTCTGCCTTGGCCGGGTAAAGGCCGAAGACGGCACGGGCGCTCAGCCAGTTTTCGCTGATGATCTTGCCGAGCATTTCCTTGGCATCGGTGAACAACTGGCGAGCGGTTTCGCCGACCGTTTCGTTGTCGAGAATGGCTGGATAGCGACCGGCCAGATCCCAGCTTTGGAAGAACGGTGTCCAGTCGATCAGTAGCGCCAGATCGCTCAGGCTCGGGTTGAGCGTCTGCAGGCCGAGCTGTTTCGGCTTGGCCGGTGTGAACGGCTCGTTCCACGTGAAACGGTTGGCGCGGGCTTCAGCCAGCGTAACCATCGTCGCGCCCTTGCGGCCTGAGTGTTCGGCGCGAACAGCCTCGTATTCGGCGACGATTTCAGCCATATAACCATCGCGCTGCTCGGTGGAGAGCAGCTTGGTGGCGACGCCAACGGCGCGCGAGGCGTCTGGCACGTAGACGACAGCGCCTTCGGTGTTGGGGGCGATCTTGATCGCGGTGTGGGCGCGGCTGGTCGTCGCGCCACCGATCAGCAGCGGCTGCTTCATGCCTTGGCGCTGCATTTCGCTGGCGACGTGGGCCATTTCCTCAAGCGACGGGGTGATCAGGCCGGACAGGCCGATGATGTCGACGCGGTGTTCGAGCGCCGCCTTCAGGATGTTGTCACAGGAGACCATGACGCCGAGGTCGATCACGTCGTAGCCGTTGCAGCCGAGCACGACGCCGACGATGTTCTTGCCGATGTCGTGCACGTCGCCCTTGACCGTCGCCATCAGTATCTTGCCCTTGCTGCCCAGGCCGGTGCGGGTCTTTTCCGCTTCGATGTAGGGCAGTAGGTGGGCGACCGCCTGTTTCATCACGCGGGCCGATTTGACCACCTGCGGCAGGAACATCTTGCCGGCGCCGAACAGGTCGCCAACATGGTTCATGCCGGCCATCAGCGGGCCTTCGATGACGGCGAGCGGTGGCTTGCCTTCAGCTTCGAGCTGGGCGCGGACTTCCTCGGTATCCGCCACGACGAAATCGGTGATGCCCTTGATCAGGGCATGTTCGAGGCGCTTCTCAACGCTCTGCTCACGCCAGCTGAGGTCCGGTCCGGTGTCCTTGGCTTTGCCTTCCTTGACCGTCTGGGCGAAATCGACCAGCGCCTCGCCCGCATTCGGGTTGCGGTTGAGCACCACATCCTCGACCTTCTGGCGCAATTCCGGTTCCAGATCGTCGTAGATGCCAAGCATGCCGGCATTGACGATGCCCATGGTCATGCCGTTCTTGATCGCGTGGTAGAGGAAGACGGTGTGGATCGCCTCACGCACCGGGTCGTTGCCGCGGAAGCTGAACGAGACGTTGGATACGCCACCGGAGATGTGGGCGTGCGGCAGGTTCTGCTTGATCCAGCGCACCGATTCGATGAAATCGACCGCGTAGTTGTCGTGTTCCGGGATACCGGTGGCGATGGCGAAAATGTTCGGGTCGAAGATGATGTCTTCAGCCGGGAAGCCGATGCTCAGCAGCAGGTCGTAGGCGCGCTTGGAAATCTCGGTCTTGCGGGCAAACGTGTCGGCCTGGCCCTTCTCGTCGAAAGCCATGACAATGACCGCCGCACCGTAGCGGCGGGCCAGCTTGGCCTGCTCGATGAACTTGGCTTCGCCTTCCTTCATCGAGATCGAATTGACGATGCCCTTGCCCTGGATGCACTTCAGGCCCGCTTCGATGACCTCCCATTTCGACGAGTCGATCATGATCGGCACGCGCGAAATGTCCGGCTCGGAGGCGATCAGTTTGAGGAATTTGTCCATGGCGGCCAGCGAATCGAGCATCGCCTCGTCCATGTTGATGTCGATGATCTGGGCGCCGTTCTCGACCTGTTGGCGGGCAACGGCCAGCGCATCGTCGAAACGGCCTTCGAGGATCATGCGCGCGAAGGCCTTGGAGCCGGTGACGTTGGTCCGTTCGCCGACGTTCACGTAGAGCGAGCCGGGTGTGACGTTGAAGGCTTCGAGACCGGACAGGCGCAGCGCCGGTTCGATGGCGGGGCGCTGGCGCGGGCTGACCGTCGCAACACGTTGGGCGATGGCAGCGATGTGCTCCGGCGAGGTGCCACAGCAGCCGCCGACAATATTGACGATGCCGGCCTTTGCCCAGCTTTCGATTTCGTCGGCCAGCATGTCGGCCGTTTCGTCGTAGCCGCCAAAGGCATTGGGCAGGCCGGCGTTCGGGTGGGCCGAGACGTAGCAGTCGCAGACGCGGGACAGTTCCTCGACGTACTGGCGCAGTTCCTTGGCGCCGAGTGCGCAGTTCAGGCCGAAACTGACCGGCTGGACGTGGCGCAGCGAATTCCAGAAGGCCTCAGCGGTCTGGCCGGATAGCGTGCGGCCGGAAGCGTCGGTAATCGTGCCGGAGATCATCACCGGCCAGCGACGCTGGGCGATGTCGAAAAACTTCTCGATGGCAAATAGCGCGGCCTTGGCATTCAGCGTGTCGAACACCGTTTCAACGAGCAGGATGTCGGCGCCGCCTTCGACCAAACCGGTGATGGCCTCGACGTAGTTGGCGACCAGTTCGTCGAACGTGACGTTGCGGTAGCCCGGATCATTGACGTCCGGCGAGATCGAGGCGGTACGGCTGGTCGGGCCAAGCACGCCGGCGACGAAGCGCGGCTTGGCCGGATTGGCGGCGGTGAATTCGTCGCACAACTGACGGGCCAGCTTGGCGCCTTCGAAATTCAGTTCGTAGACGAGTTCCGACAGGTTGTAGTCGGCCTGCGATACCGCGGTCGAGTTGAAGGTGCAGGTCTCGAGAATGTCGGCGCCGGCTTCCAGATATTCGCGGTGGATGCCGCCGATAATGTCTGGCCGGGTCAGGACCAGCAGGTCGTTATTGCCCTTCAGGTCGTGGGGGTGATCCTTGAAGCGCTCACCCCGGTAATCAGCTTCCTGCAGGCCGTGCCGCTGGATCATGGTGCCCATGGCGCCATCGAGGACGAGCAGGCGTTGCTGGAGCAGGGAAGAGAGTTCGGCGGTACGGTTTGGCTGCATGGATCACCTCGGCAAAGCGAAATTGCACCGGGGACGCCGCAAAAACGAACGGCGCCGCAAACCGGGGCAAGGAAAACGCGGGTTTGCGAGCGCCGTTGATCATTGCCGAGCCTGGCCCCCGAATTAAAGGGTCGCAGCGCTCCTCGGCAGAAGCGTTAGTTTACCGGGGGCCGCTCAAGCTGCCAAGGATATTGATTTGTTTAGCCTTTCACGGCGACGCGCTTCGAGGTCTTCTTGACCCCGCCGCTGTTCGTGTCGAAATGCACCATGAAGTAGGTTTCGTCCATCGGCGGCATACCTTCGATGCGCCATTCCCAGATTTCTTCACGCAGATTGTTGAAGGTCTGTTTCGAGCCAGGTGCGCCGAGCAGGCGGCGAATATCGTCCTTGCTCATGCCGACGCGGACCTTGGCGTAGTTGGCGTCGTTCAGCACCTGCTCGACCTTGGCGACCACGTGATCAAGGCCGAAGGTGATCATGTAGCAACTGCTGCCGTTCGGCTGGCGGGCGTATTCCCAGGTCGCCGTGCCGTCGTCGTTCCAGTGGATGAAGCCGGGCTCGCCCATGCGGCTGCGCACTTCGGCCTGGGTCGTGACACCGGGCTTGATTTCCTGCAGGTTGAAGTAATCGCAGGCCGGCAGGGCTGCGGCCACGATGGCGGTGGCGGCAGAGGTGATCCAGGCAGGCAGTTTCATGTGGGCTCCATGACGAGGGGGCAAGGCAGTTTACGCTTTCCCGAGCTTGCTTTCATAATATCGGATTACTCTAATTTTCGGATATGCCGATGCAGCACCTCGATCCCCTTGCCGCACATGCCTTCCTGCAGCACCAGCCGCTCGCCGTGCTGGTCGATTGCCGGACGGAAATCGAGCATATGTACGTCGGCCACCCGGCCGGTGCCGAGCATGTGGCGTGGCAGGAGGGGCCGGACTGGGAGATTGATCCGAAATTTGCCGACAAGGTGAAGCGGCTGGTGCGGGGTGATCTTTCCCGACCATTGTTGCTCATTTGTCGCAGTGGAAGGCGTTCGGTCGATGCCGGGCTGGCCCTTGAGGCAGCCGGTTTTACCAACGTGATCAATGTTCTGGAAGGTTTCGAAGGTCCGCTCGACGAGGACTATCACCGCGGCAAGCTGGGTGGCTGGCGCTGCCGTGGACTACCGTGGTACCAGTCTTAGGCGTTGGTGGAGCAGGGCGGCGAGGCCACCGGTCAGCATCAGCCCGGCCATGCCGAGCGCCAGTGTCAGGGTCGAGCCCCATAAGGCGGGGGCGATCAGCGCGGCAACCAGACCGTTGAAGCTGGACTGGAAGAAGGTCTGGCACGATGCGGCCAGGCCGCGCTGGGCCGGGAAGGGGTCGAGCGCGAAGATGGTCAGGCAGGGCATGGCCAGCGACATGCCCATGGTGTAGACGAAAATGGGTGCCACGCTCCATGGCAAGCCGGGTGGCAAGGCAACATTCACCGTCAGGTTGATGGCGGCTGCGGTGCCCATGACCGCATAGCCAAGTCCGATGGTGCGGGGTAGCGAAACCCTGCCGGCCAGTCGGCCAGATAACCATGAGCCGCACACCAGGCCACTCATCGCCGGCCCGAACAGCCAGAGGAAGCCGGTTTCAGCCACACCGAGGTGCCGCATCAGGAAGACCGGGGCGGACAGGATGTACAGGAAGAAACCGCCGAAATTCATCGACAGTGCGGCGCAAGCCAGCAGGAAAGGCGGCGAGGTCAGCACTTTCCAGTAGGTTGAAGCGAGATAGGCGGGGCGCAGCGACTGGCGTTTTTCCGGCGGCAAGGTTTCGGGCAGCAGTTTCCAGCAGGCCAGCCACAATGCGGTCGTCGACAGCACGAGAAAGGCGAAGACCGAACGCCAGCCGAACAGCGTTTGCAGCCAGCCGCCAATGACCGGGGCGATGGCCGGGGCCAGCGCAAACATCATGGTGATCTGTGACATCAGGCGCTGGGCTTCTGCGCCATCGAACAGGTCGCGCACGATGGCGCGGCTGAGCACGATGCCAGCGCCAGCCGTGATGCCCTGCATGGCCCGCCAGAACCACAGGTGCTCGATGCGCGTGGCGAGAGTGCAACCCGCCGAGGCGATGGCAAACAAGCCAAGGGCGATCAGGATGACCTTGCGGCGTCCGAAACGGTCGGCAATCGCGCCGTGCCATAACGTCATCAGCGCGAAGGAGAACAGGTAAATGGACAGCGTCTGCTGGACTTCAAGCGGGGTCGCATGCAGTTTTTCGCCGATCTCGTGGAAGGACGGCAGGTAGGTGTCGATCGAAAATGGCCCGATCGCCGACATAGAGGCGAGCAGGATGGCGATGCCGCGCGTCTCGCGCCGGCTGACCTCAGCCACGGCCAAAGCGCCGGTACTGGATGGCCTCGGCGATGTGGGTGGCGCGGATGTCGTCGTTGCCGGCCAGATCGGCAATGGTTCGGGCGACTTTCAGGATGCGGTGCCAGGCCCGGGCCGACAGGTCGAGCTGCGTCGTCGCCTGTTGCAACAGCTTGCTGCCGGTTTCGTCGGGCTGACAGCAGGCATCGACTTCCTTGGTGTTCAGGCGGGCGTTCGGCTTGCTCTGGCGGGTTTGTTGCCGCACCTGGGCTTGCTCGACGCGAGTGCGCACGGTTTCCGATGATTCGCCGTCGGCCTTGCCGGACAGCGCGTCGGACGGCAGGGCCGGCACTTCGATGATCAGGTCGATGCGGTCAAGAAAGGGGCCGGATAGCTTGCCTCGGTAACGGGCGATCTGGTCCGGCGTGCAACGGCATTTATTATTGCCATGTCCCAAAAATCCGCAGGGGCAGGGATTCATTGCCGCAATCAACTGGAATTCGGCCGGGAATTCGGCATGGCGGGCTGCCCGGGCGATATGGATGCGCCCGGATTCCAGTGGTTCGCGCAGAGTTTCGAGTACCTTGCGGTCGAACTCGGGCAATTCGTCGAGGAACAGGATGCCCTGGTGAGCCAGGCTGATTTCGCCAGGCCGCGGCGGATTACCACCACCGACCAAAGCGACCGCCGAAGCGGTGTGATGGGGCTGACGGTAAGGGCGAACGCCAAAGGCCTCTGGTTGGAATTGCCCGACCAGCGAAAGGACAGCGGCCGAGGCTTTGGCCGCTTCGCCTTCGAGGCGCGGCATCAGGCCTGGCAAACGGGCGGCGAGCATCGATTTGCCCGAACCGGGCGGGCCGACCATCAATAGAGAATGGTTTCCAGCCGCGGCAATTTCCAGCGCCCGCTTGGCCTGACTCTGACCTCGAACCTCGGAAATATCTGGAAATTTTGGCCAGTTTTCGGTATTGGCTGTGGCCACTGCGGGCGGCAGCAATTCGCGATCAGCCAGGTGGGCGCAGACATCGAGCAGCGAACGCGCCGCCAGAATGTGGGTCGAACCGGTCAGTGCGGCTTCCTGGGCGCTGGCTTCAGGCAGGATGAAGGTTTTGCCGTTGTCGCTGCTTTGCAGGGCCATGGCCAGGGCACCGCGAATCGGACGCAGTTCGCCAGACAAGGACAATTCGCCGGCAAATTCGTAATCGGCCAGCGCTGGCGTTGGAATCTGTCCGCTGGCTGCCAGGATGCCGAGCGCGATGGGCAGGTCGAAGCGACCGGACTCCTTGGGCAGGTCGGCTGGCGCCAGATTGACGGTAATGCGTTTGCTGGGGAATTCGAAGCCGGAATTGACGATGGCCGCGCGGACACGGTCACGCGCTTCCTTGACCTCGGTGTCGGGCAGGCCAACCAGCGTGAAGCTGGGCAGGCCGCTGGCGAGGTGCGCCTCGACAATGACTGGTGGCGCGTTCAGGCCATCCAGCCCGCGGCTGTATGCGATGGCCAGCGCCATGTTGTGCTACTGGCCCGAGCGGGCCTTTTCCAGCGCGTCGACGCGGGCTTCCAGCGCCTGCAGCTTTTCGCGGGTGCGGGCCAGTACTTGCGCCTGAACGTCGAATTCTTCGCGCGTCACCAGATCGAGTTTGGCGAAAAAGCCACCCATCATGGCCTTGGCATTTTTTTCAATGTCCTTGGCTGGCGAGTTGGCAAACAGGGCGCTCATCTTGGCGCCAAATTCTTCCAGTGTCTTGGGGTCTAGCATGGTGTTCCTCCGTGAGCCTCGAGTTTAACACAGGGGAATTTAGCGCTCTTTTGAGTGATCGCTCGGCGATGGTGCGTAACTGTCTGTAACCGCACAGTTTTGGTGCGACAAATTGGTGCATTACATTTGGAATAGCCGGAAATCCTTTGATTGGTATCAAAAAAACAACCTGGCACGGCTTCTGCTATTGCTGTGTTGTAAATATTTTTCACTTGAAACCTTCTGTTGGAGAGAAACCATGAAGAAATCACTGCTTACCCTGGCCATCGTTGCCGCCTTTGTTGCCCCGGCCTTTGCCGAAGAAGCTGCTGCCCCGGCACCCGCCCCTGCTTTGACCGGCAACATCGGTGTGGTCAGCGACTACATCTTCCGCGGCATCAGCCAGACCCAAGGCCACCCGGCGCTGCAGGGCGGCTTCGACTACAACCACTCCAGCGGCCTGTATGTCGGTGTGTGGGGCTCCAACGTCTCTTGGGTGCAAGTGAATCACTATAAGGACAACAGCAGCCTGGAAACTGACTTCTACGGTGGCTTCAAGGGTGGTTTCGCTGATGACTTCACCTACGACCTCGGCGTCATCAAGTACTACTACCCGGGTACCTCGCTGGGTGGCGTGACGCCGGACACGATGGAAGTCTATGGCGCCATCGGCTGGAAGTTCATCACCCTGAAGTACAACCAGACGATTTCGCAATACATGGTTGGCTGGACTGGCACGCAAATGGAAAACACCCGTGGTTCCGGCTATATCGATCTGTCGGCGAACTACGATCTGGGTGAAGGCTGGGGGGTTAACGCCCACGTCGGTCATCAGAAGATCAAGCACTACAGCGATGCTTCCTACACTGACTGGAAGCTGGGCGTGACCAAGGATGTTGGCTTTGGCGTGTTCGGTCTGGCTTACACCGACACCAATGCCAATACCTGTGGCGATGCTGTCCCGGCTTACTGCTGGAACAACAAGAATGTCGCCAAGGGTACTGCCCTGCTGTCCTTTACCAAGACTTTCTAAACCAATTTAAAACTTCCCCTGCCAGTGCACCGGCCGGCGCCGGTGGGGGAAAACAGATTTCAACCTTTATGAGGACTTACTCATCATGAAATTCGTTACCGCCATCATCAAGCCGTTCAAGCTTGACGAAGTGCGTGAAGCGTTGTCCGCCATCGGCGTGCAAGGCATCACGGTCACTGAAGTGAAGGGTTTCGGCCGGCAGAAAGGGCATACCGAGCTGTATCGGGGCGCCGAATATGTCGTCGATTTCCTGCCCAAGGTCAAGATCGAAGCCGCTGTCAGGGACGATCAGCTCGATCAGGTCATCGAAGCCATCGAAAAGTCGGCATCCACCGGCAAGATCGGCGACGGCAAGATCTTCGTGTTCGATGTCGAACAAGTCATTCGTATCCGGACCGGTGAAACCGGTACCGATGCCCTCTAAGGAGCGACCCATGAAACGCTTACTCGCATTGCTGGCCCTGGTCGGCGCCGTAGGTTTCGGCGCCCCAGCCTGGGCCGAAGAAAAAGCTGCAGCGCCCGAAGCTGTTGCAGCTACCGCCCCGGCCGCAGCGCCGGCTGCGGCGGCGCCTGCCGCAGCACCCGCTGCTGCCGCACCTGCCGCTGCTCCTGCCGCGGCACCGATCCCGCCGAACAAGGGCGATAACGCCTGGGTGATGATCAGCGCTGCGCTGGTCATCCTGATGTCCATCCCGGGTTTGGCCCTGTTCTACGGTGGCCTGGTTCGCACCAAGAACATGCTGTCGGTGCTGATGCAGGTGTTCGTCACTTTCTCGCTGATTTCGGTCCTCTGGGTGGTCTATGGCTACTCGGCCGCCTTCACCGAGGGGAACGAGTTCTTCGGCGTGCTCGACAAGCTGTTCCTGAAGGGCGTGACGGTCGATTCCGTGGCGGCCACCTTCTCCAAGGGTGTGAACATCTCCGAGTTTGCCTACGTGATCTTCCAGGGTGCCTTTGCGGCCATTACCTGCGGCCTGATCGTCGGCGCCTTCGCTGAACGAGCCAAGTTTGCCGCCATCCTGGTCTTCATGGTGATCTGGTTCACGTTGTCCTACATCCCGATGGCTCACATGGTCTGGTACTGGGCGGGTCCGGATGCCTACATCGATGCTGCTGCTGGCGAGTTGGCCGGCAAGACGGCTGGCTTCCTGTTCCAGAAGGGTGCGCTCGACTTCGCCGGCGGTACCGTGGTGCATATCAACGCCGCCATTGCCGGTCTGGTTGGTGCCTACATGGTGGGCAAGCGTAGCGGTCTGGGCAATGTCTCGATGGCCCCGCACTCCCTGACCTTGACGATGATTGGTGCATCCTTGCTGTGGTTTGGCTGGTTCGGCTTCAACGCCGGCTCCGCCCTCGAAGCCTCTGGCGGTGCTGCGCTGGCCATGGTCAACACCTGGGTTGCGACGGCTTGCGCCGCACTGTCCTGGATGTTTGCTGAATGGATCCTGAAGGGCAAGCCTTCCATGCTGGGTGCTGCTTCCGGTGCCGTCGCCGGTCTGGTGGCGATCACTCCGGCCGCCGGCTTCGTCGGTGTGATGGGCTCCATCATCATCGGCCTGCTGGCTGGCGTGGTCTGCCTGTGGGGTGTCAATGGCCTGAAGAAGCTGCTGGGCGCAGACGACTCCCTCGACGTGTTCGGCGTCCATGGTGTCGGCGGCATCCTTGGCGCCATGCTGACCGGTGTCTTTGCTGATCCGGCCCTGGGTGGCACGGGCGTCTATGACTATGTGGCCAACGCCGTTGGTCCTTACGACATGACTGCCCAGTTGATCTCCCAGGCCTGGGGCGTCGGTACCGTGATCGTCTGGTCCGGCGTCGTCTCCATCGTTGCCTACAAGCTGGTCGATATCGTGATTGGTCTGCGTGTGCCGGAAGAAGAAGAGCGTGAAGGTCTCGACCTTACCTCGCACGGTGAAACCGCTTACCACCACTAATCAGGTCTGTAGTCTCTCTCCCTTCGGGCACCTTCGGGTGCCCGTTTTTTTTGCGGTATTTGTTTTTGCCCGTGGTTTCCGGGTGATCGCCGTGGAAAGGGCGAGGCGGCGCTGCTTACTTGATCAGCGGGAGCAGGGTCCGGAACTCACTCGTTCCGGCCTGATGCAGCCACTCGAAAAGGACCATTTCGGTGGTGACGATACGGATGCCGCCAGCCCGCATCCGCTCAATGGCGGCGCTGCGGTTTTCCGGGGTGCGCGACGAGGCTGCATCGGCGACCAGATAGACCTCAAACCCGGCAGCCTGCAGGCCGAAAGCCGTTTGCAGCACGCAGACATGGGTTTCGGTACCGGTCAGGATGACCTGTGGCCGTTTGGCTGCCAGCAACAGGTCGACGATGCCGGGTTCGGCCGCGCAGGAGAAGTGCGTTTTTTCGAAGAATCTGGCGCTACCCGCTGCATCGCGGATGGCCTGGACGCTGGAACCCAGACCTTTGACGTATTGCTCGGACACGAAGGCTGGGATGTCCAGGAGGCGAGCACCTTCAAGCAGGCGAGCCGAATTGGCCGTAACGCGCTCGTTGTCGTGAATGGCCGGCGCCAATTTTTCCTGAATGTCGACGATCAGCAGCAGCGAATCGTCACGTCGAATCAGCATCAGCGGAAAACGACCGTCTTGTTGCCGTGAACGAGGACGCGATCCTCGAGGTGATAGCGCAGGCCACGAGCGAGTACCGTCTTCTCGATGTCCTTGCCGTAGCGAACCATATCTTCGGGCGAATCGGAATGGTCGATGCGGATCACGTCCTGCTCGATGATCGGACCGGCATCGAGTTCGCTGGTCACGTAATGGCAGGTCGCGCCGATCAGCTTGACGCCACGGGTGTAGGCCTGATGGTAGGGCTTGGCGCCGGCAAAGCTGGGCAGGAAGCTGTGGTGGATGTTGATGATCTTGCCGGTCAGCGCATCGCACAATTCGGGCGACAAGACCTGCATGTAGCGGGCAAGGACCATCGAGTCGCCGCGCACGTCTTCAAAGATGCGCTGAATCTCGGCGTAGGCGGCGGCCTTGTTGTCGGCAGTCACCGGTACGTGATGGAACGGAATACCGTGCCATTCGACAAAGCCACGGAAAGTGTCGTGGTTGGAAATGACGCACGGGATCTCGATGTCGAGTTCCTTGGCCTGCCAGCGCGCCAGCAGGTCATAGAGGCAATGCTCCTGCTTGGAAACCAGCACGACAACGCGTTTCTTGACCGCGCTGTCGTTGATTTGCCAGGTCATCGACAGCGGTTCGGCGACTTCAATGCGGAAGCGTTCGCGGAATTCGGCGAGCAGGAAGGGCAGCGAATCGGCCTTGATTTCAATGCGCATGAAATAGCGACCGGTCAGCACGTCCGAATGGAAACTCGATTCGAGAATCCAGCCGCCGTTGCCGGCGATGAAGCCGGAAACGCGGGCGATGATGCCTACCTGATCGGGGCAGGAAGCGGAAAGCGTGTAGAAGCGGTCGCGATGCATGGTCATTGGGCTCAGGCTGCCTTGGCGAAAGCCTTGTCGATTTCGCTGCGCAGATCGTCGTAGTTCAGCACGACCGGGTACTGCGGGAATTCGCGAATGACGTTTTCCGGCGGGTGGAACAGGATGCCGCCGTGGGCTTCGCCGAGCATGGCGGTATCGTTGTAGGAGTCGCCAGCCGCAACGATCTTGAAATTCAGTTCCTTGAAGCGCTTGACGGCTTCGCGCTTCTGGTCCGGCATGCGCAGGTGGTAATTGACCAGCATGCCTTCGGCGTCATCTTCCAGCGAGTGGCAGAACAGCGTCGGCCAACCCAGTTGGCGCATCAGCGGATGAGCAAATTCGTAGAAGGTGTCGGACAGGATGACAACCTGGTAATCCTCGCGCAGCTTGTCGAGGAAGGCGCGGGCGCCAGGCATCGGGCCCATTTCGGCGATCACCTTCTGGATGTCCGGCAGGCCGAGCTTGTGCTCGCGCAGGATATTCAGGCGGTAGGTCATCAGCTTGTCGTAGTCCGGCTCTTCGCGAGTGGTCCGCATCAGCTCGGGGATACCCGTGCGCTTGGAGAATTCGATCCAGATTTCGGGGACCAGTACCCCTTCGAGGTCAAGACAGACGATTTGCACGGTGAACTCCCTGCGGCGGCTAAAAAAGGAGCATTTTACCCGATCAGGATGGGCTTATCTCGGCAATCGGGAAGGAAAGGTAGTAACCCTGCGCGTAATCGACGCCGAGTTCGCCAAGCAGGGCCAGTGTCGGGGCATCACCGACGAATTCGGCAACGGTCTTCTTGCCCAGGCCGCGGGCGACTTCGACAATGGCCCGGACAAAGACTTGATCCTCGCGATTGCTGACCAGATTGCGAATGAACATGCCGTCGATTTTCAGGACATCGGCCGACAGGTGCTTCAGATAGGCGAAGGACGAGAAGCCGACGCCGAAGTCGTCGAGGCAGACAGTGCAGCCGAGCCGGCGCAGGTCGTCGATGAAACGTTCTGAATCACGGATGTTGGCCAGCGCCGCCGTTTCGGTCAGTTCGATGATCAGGCGCTGTGGGTTGACGTGAAACTCGGTGAGCAGGTCGCTGATCGTGCGGGCCAGCGTCGGATCGTCGAAGGAGCGGGCCGACACGTTGATGGCGAGGGCAGGCAGACTCGGCATGCCGGCCAGCTTGTGAATGGCGGTGCCGATCACCCAGCGGTCGATGTCGACAATGCGCCCGGTGCGCTCGGCGGCCGGAATGAAGCTGCCTGGTTGCAGCAATTCGTCCGGGTTGTCGGGATCGATCATGCGAACCAAGGCTTCGTAGTGGCTGATCGCTCGGGTGGCCGTTACATGCACGCCCTGGAAGTGCAAAACCAGACGGTTTTCGTTCAGTGCCGCCTGGATCTTGTCGTTCCAGCCGAGCTGGCTGAGCATGTGCGAGGATTCGTCGAGGTCGGGCCGATAGATGCGCCAGCAGTTCTTGCCGCTGCGCTTGGCCTGGTACATTGCGGCATCGGCGTGGGCAACCAGTTCCTCGGCGCTGGCGGCGTGCTCCGGCAAGAGCGCGATGCCGAGACTGATGGTCAGCCCGAAACGCTTGCCGTCGAACTCGAAACTGAGGCCGGTCAGTGCTTTGACGACCCGTTCGGCCATCGCCTGGACGCCGTCCAGATCTGCCCCCGGCGCAACAATGGCAAATTCGTCCCCCCCCAGGCGGGCCAATAACTCGCCAGTACGGACCAACTTGCTGACGACATCAGCCGTCCGGACCAGCACGTTGTCGCCAACCCGATGGCCGAAGGTGTCGTTGATCGTCTTGAATTCATCGATATCGAAATACAGCACGGCACCGCTCTGCGTCGCATCACGCTGAAAGCGGCTGACCAGCCTGTCCAGTTCGGCGGCAAAACGGGCGCGGTTGGCGAGTCCGGTCAGCGGGTCACGCTCGGCCATGAACAGCAGATGTTCGGCCAGTTGTCGCTCGTTGGTCACGTCCTCGAAAATCCACAGACGTCCCAACTCGCTACCGCTGGCGCTGGTGACTGCTATCCCTTGCTGGGTGATGACTCGGCCTTCGTGCAAGGCCAGTTCCACACTGGTGCCGTCACCCCTGAACAGCTGGCTTTGGCCACCGTTGGTCAGTACGGCATCCAGCCAGCGGCGCAGATCGGCCAGCGGCAGATTGGCGAGATGACCGTCCAGACTGACGGACCAGAGGCTGGCGAAGGCCGGGTTCAGATAGCAGATCCGTTCGTCCTGATCGACAAAAACCAGTCCCAGACGCATCGCCGAAAGCAGCGCGTCGAGTCGCGAACGCTCCGCATCGACCGTTTCGAGCAGTGCCCTTTGCCGAGCTTCGGCTTCCTGCAGATCCCTGACCCGGCGGTCGAGTGTTTTTGCCATGCCATTGAAGGCGCTGATGACTTGGCCGATGTCGTCGTTGCTGCTAGCAGGCATTGGTTTGAAACCCCGCCCATCAGCCAGATCGTGGCTGGCCTTGACCAGCCGGCCAAGGCGGCGCGTCAGCCACAAGGCAATGCCGCCAAGGACGACCGACGAGGTCAGGATGCCGACCAGGGCGAGCGCGATATTCTGGAACAGGATTTCCTGTCTTGCCTCTTCGAGAAAGCGCAGATCGATACCGACCTGAAGCTCGCCGTAGGGGCGTTTTTCGACGCTCACCGGAACGCGGAAATCACGCACCCCGGCCGGCTTTATGTCATGTTCGGCATTGGCAGCGGCAATACGCTGGCCGCGTTCATCGAACATGATCAGGTAGACCATGCCCTGCATTTGCTGGGCGCTGGTCAGTGTTTCGCTGACTGCGGCATAGTCGCGCTGGACCATGGCCGCGCCCAGCGCGGCTTGCAGCAACAAGCTGATTTCAGCACGGCGCAGTTCAAACTGGCGGACCAGATGCGCCTCGATCAGGCGCTGGCTGTTCCAGACGATGGCCGAGATCATCACGATCTCGACGATGATGCTCAGCGTAATCAGGCGGGTGCGCAGCGAACGGGGGAGTTTCATCAAGGTCATCAGCGGACGGTGTTGCCCAACAGGCGACGGGTTTCCGGCATCATCTTGTCGAGAAGCACATAATCCTCGGCAGTCGGTTCGCGGAATCCGCCGTGCTTGGTTTTTTCAAAAAATAGCTGGCCTTCGGGGGTTTTTTCGAAAGCCAGCAGTGCCGCTTTTACCGCCAGCTGTCTGGCAGGCGGAACCCGGCTGTGAGCAATGTAGAACTGCCCGGGAATGCTGGCAATGTCGCGCCAGAGCAGGGCATCGCGTTGCAGTTCGGGGGCGGCCAGAACCAGGGTCGAATAAGACACCAGCGCGGCCCGGGCCTTGCCTGAAATGGCGTTATGCAGCGCGCTCGAGTGACTGACCGTTTCGATGAAGTGATAGTCGCTGCCCTCAGTCAGTCCATTCTCCCCGAGCGTGATGGCCCCGGCGATGACCAGCAGTGCGCTGCGGTCGACGATAGCGATGTTCTGGCCACGCAGGTCGTTGAAGCTGGCCAGCGGTTGGGCGCGACTGCTGACCAGAACGCCTCGGATTGGTGACTTGTGGAGCAGTAACGGCGTATAGCCATAACTCTTGATGGCCAGGCGGGCGTAGTGCGGAGCGAGGAGCGCAATGTCGTATTCGCCATCCAGCACGCGCCTGACGAAGGTATCAAAATCCGGTGCGGTCAGTAACTGAACCGGCTGCTTCAAAGCATCTTCAAGGGCTGCTGCAATCGGCTGATAATTGGCCAGCAGTGTGCGCGTGCTCAGATAGGGCATCAGGCCGACCGTCAACGGCCGCCTCTCGGCCAATTTTTCATCGGCCAGAGACAAGCTTGAAGCGCACAGCAGCAAGCTGAACGCCAGCACGATCATTTTTGTTATCAAGCGCATCCGAATCCCCCTCAAATCCAGTGGCACTGCCTGATTATTGTCACCGTCTAACGCAATAATTACGAGCGTTTTTCGCGGCATGACTCCCGTCAGCGTTTGGGATTTTCAATAACCAAAAGGAAATTGGCCAAGATCGAATATACAGACTACGATGAATGGGCAAATTGAGTCGTTCCCATGCAATCTATTCAGGAGAGAAACTCATGGGTAGCAAAGACAAAAAGAAAGAATCAAAGGGTAAAAAACCGCAACCCAAACCAGCGATCGGCTAGGCTGAAAACGCCAACTATTCTGGTCAGGGTTTTGCTTGGCGAGTCTTGTACCATGCCAGCGCCAAATTGCTTATATGCTGGAAGTGCTGGCTAGGTTCCGTTTAATCTACCGAGGTGAGATATGTCTAATGTGACCGATCTAGGTAACAGCCAAAAAATTGTTGCCGACATGAAAGCGGTTGTTTCTGACGCTGAAGAGATTTTTCGCGAGACGGCCGGCGTCGCTGGCGACAAGATGCTCGATGTACGTCAGCGAATTAGCGACCGTTTGGGTGCTGCCAAGGTGCGAGTTGCGGATGCTGAGGCAGCCATTTTGGCAAAAACCAAGGCGGCGGCCTGTGCCACGGATACCTGTGTTCGAGACAAGCCTTGGCAATTTGTCGGCATTGCGGCTGGCGTTGGTTTGCTGCTCGGCATCCTTATGGCGCGTCGATAGGTAACTGCCGGGGAGGGGAAGGCTCAAAACACCTTCTCAATCAGTCGGTGGCAATGCCTCCAGCGCCTCGTGAACTTCCAGCCAGCGCATCTCGGCCTCATCGATCTGCTCGCCAAGTAGCCCGGCCTGCTTATGCATTTCCTCGCTCTTGATGCGGTCGACCGTGGTGTAGAAGTTTGGATCGGCAAATTGCGTATCGAGAGCAGCCTTTTCCTCATTCCACTTGGCCAGCTTCCGTTCAAGTTGCTCGATCTCTTTGACCAAAGGTCGGCGTTGGGCCAGCAAAGCTTGGCGGTTCGCTTTTGCATCGGCACGTTGGGCTAGGCGCTCGTTTTTTTCGGCTGCCGCATTCGGCTCCGGTGCCTTCTCGGCATTGCGCTGGGCGGCGAGCCATGCTGCGTAGTCGTCGAGGTCGCCATCGAATTCAGTGACCTTGCCATCGGCGACGAGCAGCAGTTCGTCGGCGCAGGTGCGCAGCAAATGCCGGTCGTGCGAGACGAAGACGACGCCACCTTCAAAGTCCTGCAAAGCGAAGGTCAGCGCTTCGCGCATTTCGAGGTCGAGGTGGTTGGTCGGTTCGTCAAGCAGCAGCAGGTTGGGTTTGTTGCGGATCATCAGCGCCAGCGCCAGGCGGGACTTCTCGCCGCCGGAGAAGGGTTCGATGGCGCGGGTGGCCATGTCGCCGCGGAAATCGAAGCCGCCGATGTAGTCGCGCAGTTCCTGTTCGGTAGCTGTCGGGTCGAGGCGAACCAGATGTTGCAGTGGCGATTCGTCCGGGCGCAACTGTTCGAGCTGATGCTGGGCGAAGTAGCCGATATTCAGCGCCTTGGCTTCCTTGCGTTCGCCGCCTTGCTGTGGGATGGCATTGGCCAACAGCTTGATCAGCGTCGATTTGCCGGCGCCGTTGCGGCCAAGCAGGCCGATCCGGCATCCGGGGCGCAGCGTCAGTGTGACGTTATCGATGATCCTGTGATCGGCGTAGCCGGCCGAGGCCTTTTCGATGCTCAGCAGCGGGTCGGGCAACGCGGTGGGTTCGCGGAAACTGAAATGGAAGGGCGAATCGACGTGAGCGGCGGCGACCATTTCCATGCGTTCCAGCGTCTTGATCCGGCTTTGTGCCTGGCGGGCCTTGGTCGCCTTGGCCTTGAAGCGTTCAATGAAGCTGGAAAGATGGGCGATTTCACGCTGCTGGGCTTCGAAAGCCGATTGCTGGGTGGCGAGGCGGGCGGCACGGGCCCGTTCGTAGTCGGAATAGCCACCGCTGGTCAGCGTCAAGCGCTGGAGGTCGATGGCAATGATCTGGCCGACCACGGCATCGAGGAAGTCGCGGTCGTGCGAAATGAGGAGCAGCGTCGCCGGCGTGTTCTTCAGCCAGTTTTCCAGCCAGAAAACGGCGTCGAGATCGAGGTGGTTGGTCGGTTCGTCGAGCAGCAGCAGGTCGGCACGGCAGGACAGGGCGCGGGCGAGGTTGAGGCGAACGCGCCAGCCGCCGGAGAATTCCGACACCGCGCGCGAGAAATCGGCGTCGGTGAAGCCCAGGCCATGCAGCACTTCGGCAACGCGCGCCTTGGCCGAATAGCCGCCGATTTCGCCGTAGCGGGCGTGCAGGTGGCCGATGGCAAGGCCATCACCCTTGGCTTCCGCTTCGACCAGTTCGCGTTCGATGCGGCGCAGTTCGATGTCGCCGTCGAGCACGAAATCGAGCGCGCTGTCGGGCAGGGCCGGGGTTTCCTGGGCAACGCGGGCAATGTGCCAGCTGGCCGGGATTTCGACATTGCCGGATTCGGCATGCAGTTCGTTGGCGAGCAGTGCGAACAGGCTGGATTTGCCGCAGCCGTTGGCGCCGACGACGCCGACTTTCCAGCCGGGGTGCAGTTGAACGGAGGCGTCAATGACCAAAGGGCGGCCGGCGCGGGCGAAGGTGACTTGGCGTAAGGCGATCATGAGGCGATGGATTATAACGATGCCCCTGTCCGCTGGCGAAAAGCACTGGTGCCGAGAGTCTGGCGGGGCCTTCAGCGATTTACCGGAGAAATGGCTAAATTCACAATTTTTACAAACGTTTACCGCGCTTTTCCGGGAATTTGGCTACGGTCTGTAAACGCCTGCTAGAATTCCCCAATGATCAAGCAGATTCGGGTCGAAAAACCGGTTGCCACGGCATTGAAGAAGCTGCTTGAGTGAGGTAAGCAGCATTTCGATCCGCAACATTACATTTCGTCAGAGATCCTCGATCTCTCCAAGGTCCAGGACAAAGTCGCCTGTTTCGAGAATTACGATAAATGGAAAATCGATCCTTATCAGTGGTTGCCGGCCTGATTACCCTGCTGGCGATGCCGCTTGCCGCATTGGCAGCGGAGTCCGGCACAGAGACTGATCAGCAGGCCTCCTGGCGGGAGCGTCTGGACAAGGCGAGCGCTTTGCAGATTGAAAGCAAGGCGCTCAAAGAAGAAGGTCTCAAGCGGAATGAGCAGAAGTATCTCGAGTGCGAGAAGAAATTTCTTGTCAATTCGTGTCGTATCGATGCCGATCGGGAATATCAGAAAACCACTCATGAAGCGCGGCGCCTGGAGGCCGAGGGCAAGGCTCTGGAACGGGAGGTCAAGAAAGAGCAGTTAGCCGACCGGGACAAGCGTCGTGCCGAAGAGGCGCCTAGTCGCGAAGCCGATATGCAGATGCGGGAAGCAGAGACAGCGGCCAGCCGGCAGGCGTCTGAGCTACATACCGAGGCGGTACGTTCGGACAAGGCGAAAAAAGCGGCGGAAGGTGCAAAGCGCAAGGCTGAACAGGCCGAAAAGCATCGCCAGAAGCAGGAAGCCCACGATGCCAAGGTTGCTGCCAAAAAGCTCGAAGCAGAGCGTCGCGCAGCCGAGGACGGGGAAAAAAAATAATCTTGGTCGCGCCATGATCCGCAAACTCTCCGTCGACCAGTTGTTGCCCGGCATGTATGTCGTGGATTTGCACAAGCGCTGGCTCGATCACTCGATCTGGATTAAACGCTTCAAGGTGCGCGACGAGTCGCATGTCTGGGAGCTCAAGGAGCAGGGAATCACCGAAGTCAGCATCGATACCGAGAAAGGGATCGATCTGCCACCTTCGCCGATTGCCCGTATCAATGCAGTCGAGCAAAAATTCAAGTCGCTGGCCGAGATCAAGGCCGCTATGCACCACACTGTTTCGTTGGGTGAGGAGCGGCGACGTGCCACCCGCCTGCTGAGCGAAGCGAGTGGCACGGTAAACGGGCTGATGGTTGCAGCCAAGGCCGGTCTGAGTGTCGATGCGGCGCAACTCGAACCGGTGATCGGCAAGATGATGGAATCGGTGATCCGCAACCCCGATGCGCTGGTTCCATTGGCCCGCTTGAAACGGCAGGCGGCCTACGCAACCGATCATGCCGTGGCGACGGCGGCGCTGATCATTGCGTTCGGCCGGCAGCAGGGCATGCCAGAGCCGGAAATCGAGAAATTGGCTCTCGGTACCATGGTCAAGGATATCGGCAACTCAGCCCTGGATGCCCGGTTGGTTTCCAAGCCAGGCATGCTGTCCAGAGCAGAGTATTCCATCGTCCAGAGTCACGTTGAGGAAGGACTGGCGGTCCTGGAGGCGACTTCGCGACTTTCGGAGATGTCAGTTGCGGTTGTCCTCGAACATCATGAGCGCTACAACGGCTGCGGCTACCCCTACCGTATGGCTGGCGACGAAATTTCGGTCGCCGGCCGGATGGCAGCGATTGTCGATACCTACGATGCAATGACCTCGGAGCGCCCCTACCGGGCGGCAATATCGCCGTCGCATGCACTCCGTCAGCTCTACGACGAGGGGGGGACGCAATACGACCCTGCCCTGGTTGCTGCTTTCGTCAAGACAGTCGGCATCTATCCGGTCGGCACCTTGGTCCTGCTTGAAAGCGGCCATCTTGCCGTGGTCGAGCAAATGCATCCCAACAACATGCTGACGCCGATCGTTCGCGTCATTTACCACGTCGGGCGCAAGCAATACGTCACAGTTCCGGTCGAGGTCGATTTGGCGCGCAAGATTGGCAATCACTACGGCCAGATCGTGCGAGCCGAAAGCTTCGAGCACTGGAGCATCAGCCCCCTGCGCTGGCAACCTGCTTGATCAGTTTCCGGATCGGGGTCGGTACGCCGGCTTGGGCTGCTTTGTCGATATTGACCCACTCGAGTCCCGCCTCACCCAGGTCGGTGCGCGGCTCAATGCGGCACAGCACCGGTTCCAGCGTCAGCTTGAAATGCGTAAAGGTATGCTTCAGTGCAGGCAGTTTCGACTGCTCGCCCAGTTGCAAGCCAAAGCGGGCGGCGACTTGATCCGGCTCGCCCTCGGGCGGCACCAGCAGGCCACCCCACAGACCGCTTGGGGGGCGTCGCTCAAGTAGCAGACGGTGCCCATCGCTGAGCAACACGTAGGTCGCGGTTCGTTCAGGCACCTTGGTGCGTGGTTTTGCCGTTGGCAGCTCAGCCTGCCTGCCTTCGCATCGGGCGATACAGGCCGCAGCAACAGGACAGTCGCCGCAACGTGGCTTGCTCCGGGTACATAACGTGGCACCGAGATCCATCAAGCCCTGTGTGTATACCTCGATATCCCGTTCTGGCAGCAGGCTTTCGGCCAGCGTCCACAGCTTGCGGTCGATAGTCACCGAACCGGGAAAGCCATCGATGCCGAATTGCCGACACAGTACCCGTTTGACGTTACCGTCGAGGATTGCGGCCCGTTTTCCGAATGAGAATGCCGCAATTGCAGCGGCAGTTGACCGGCCGATACCAGGCAATTCTGCGAGTTTTTCTACAGAGTCCGGAAAGCTCCCGGCATAGACCGTGACAATCTGCTGAGCACAGCGATGGAGGTTGCGTGCTCTTGCGTAATAGCCAAGGCCGGCCCAGTGCTCGATCACGACTTCGATCGGCGCGGTAGCCAGTGCTGTTACATCGGGAAAACTGCTCAGGAAACGCAGGTAGTAGGGGGTCGCCGTGCTGACCTGTGTTTGCTGCAACATAATTTCGGAAAGCCAGACCCGGTAAGGATCGCAGGTATTCTGCCAGGGCAGGTCATGGCGCCCGGCGATCTTCTGCCAGGCGATCAATTGTTCGGTGAACGGGTTCGGGGTGGCCAAATTCTGCCTCGACGTGGGCTGCTGGAGCGCCGATAATACGGCCTTTTGACGCAAATCAAACCCGATGACCCAACCGCAACACGACAGCCGCGCCCTGCGCAATGCCCTCGGACGCTTCGCCACCGGCGTCGCCGTTGTCACGGCCATTGACCCGGATGGCCACCCGATCGGGCTGACCGTCAATTCGTTTGCCGCGGTTTCGCTTGAGCCGGCGCTTGTCCTCTGGTGTTTGGACAACAATTCACACAACCTTGAGCCCTTCCGCCGGGCCAGCCATCACGTCATCAATATCCTCTCAGCTGAGCAGCAGGATCTGTCCAACCGCTTTGCCACCTGGCCTGCTGACCGATTCGTCGGCTTGCACTGGCAGCGTGGTGCTGGCGGTGCCCCAATTTTCCCGGATTGTTGCGCGACCTTTGAAGTGGCTAACGATACTGCCCATTCAGCCGGAGATCACACCATTTTTGTTGGTCGTGTCGAACGTTTCAGTGAAACCGCAGATCTTGCCCCGCTACTTTTCCACGCCGGTCGCTATGCCGCACTGGCTAGCGAACAGGACGATTGAATCGGGCGCCTTCTGCGCTTAGAATGCACCCTTTCGCCCAGAGCGGGCGTCGTATAATGGTAATACCCTTGCTTCCCAAGCAAGAGCCGACGGTTCGATTCCGTTCGCCCGCTCCACATTGATCCAGGCGTATCGTCATCAACAAGTGAGAAAGCCAACCTCTGCGGGTTGGCTTTTTTGTTTTCCGTACCTCGTAGATTTCTGGATGCTGGCGGATTGAGTCAGCGCAAGCTGCATCCAGCACCAACTCCATAACGTTGCCGAGTATGTGTGCCATCCGTTGGGAGCGCCAAATAGGCAGCGGCCCGAGGGGCGAAGTGATCGGTGTAAATTCCACTCATTGAGGCAGTTCTCAAGTGATTCTGAAATCATGGTTTTTGAGTGGAGTGAATTATTTTTCAAAAATGGTTTGACAGCGGCTTCTTAAATCTAGATAATTCGCCCCCTTCGCTGCTGACGGATTTAACGAAACGGCGCGGCGACTGATCTTTAACAAATTGGACAACCGATAAGTGTGGGTGTCTTGATGCAGCAACTACGGTTGCAAAAATGTATTAAGGCAAACGCACTGAAGTAAGGATGGAGAGATCCATTCAGGTAGAGCAATCTACCGTCAGTGAATATGCGAGTTATTTGTTGGATTAAACTGAAGAGTTTGATCCTGGCTCAGATTGAACGCTGGCGGCATGCCTTACACATGCAAGTCGAACGGCAGCACGGGAGCAATCCTGGTGGCGAGTGGCGAACGGGTGAGTAATATATCGGAACGTACCTTTCAGTGGGGGATAACGTAGCGAAAGTTACGCTAATACCGCATATTCTGTGAGCAGGAAAGCAGGGGATCGCAAGACCTTGCGCTGATTGAGCGGCCGATATCAGATTAGCTAGTTGGTGAGGTAAAGGCTCACCAAGGCGACGATCTGTAGCGGGTCTGAGAGGATGATCCGCCACACTGGAACTGAGACACGGTCCAGACTCCTACGGGAGGCAGCAGTGGGGAATTTTGGACAATGGGGGCAACCCTGATCCAGCCATGCCGCGTGAGTGAAGAAGGCCTTCGGGTTGTAAAGCTCTTTCAGCCGGGAAGAAAACGCATGGGTTAATACCCTGTGTGGATGACGGTACCGGAATAAGAAGCACCGGCTAACTACGTGCCAGCAGCCGCGGTAATACGTAGGGTGCGAGCGTTAATCGGAATTACTGGGCGTAAAGCGTGCGCAGGCGGTTTGTTAAGATAGGCGTGAAATCCCCGGGCTCAACCTGGGAACTGCGTTTATGACTGGCAGGCTAGAGTATGGCA
>NC_007298.1:82500-717500 GCF_000012425.1 Dechloromonas aromatica RCB
CTCCATCTCCCAGTTGCTGATTGTTGCGAGCGTGCCGATAGGGTGGGGAACGGCCGTCTCACCGACTTCGCTACCTTTTTCGATCAGACAGATGCCGAAGGGGCTGTTGATCTTCATGCAGGCGGCAGCCATGTCGAGGTAGCGTTGCTCGAAGATTTTCAGCGGCAGCATGCTGCCAGGGAAGAGTACCGTGCTGAGCGGGAAGAGGGGGATGCGCAGCGTTTCGACCGCATTGCCGGATGGGGAACGGATAAAGTCAAACCAGCCCATGTCAGCGCTCCTCGCCCCAGCGCTGCATCAACTTGTGCGCCACGCCGATCTGGTCGAGCGCGCGGGCGACAACGAAATCGACAATGTCCTGCACGCTCTGTGGGTGGTGATAGAAGCCGGGGCTGGGCGGCAGAATGACAGCCCCTGCTCGCGACAGGCGCAGCATGTTTTCGAGGTGGATGGCCGAGAAAGGCGTTTCCCGTGGCACGAGCACCAGTTTTCGGCCTTCTTTCATGACCACATCGGCAGCACGTTCGATCAGGTTGTCGGCCAAGCCCTGGGCGATCGCGGCCAGCGTTCCCATCGAACAGGGGCAAATGATCATGGCATCGGGGGGGTTGGAGCCCGAGGCAACCGGGGCGAACCACTCCTCGCGGCCAAAGACGGTCAGGTTTTCCGGGGAGATCGACGGAAAGCGGGCGAGCAGCGCACTTTTGGCATCGGCCGGGCGGGAGGGGAGTTCGAAATCCAGTTCCTGGCGGGCAACGATCTGTGACGCCTGCGAATAGAGCAGCTGTACCTTGCAGCCGGCGTTGAGCAGGCATTCGAGCAGGCGCAGGCCGTAGGGCATCCCGGAGGCACCGGTCAGGGCGAGGCAGATAGTCTTGGACATCAGGGCATTTCCGAAGGCGCGGGTTCAGCCAGCAGTTTAGCCGCGATCAGGCCGTTGATGGTACCGAACACCAGCGCGGCACCGGCAAAAACTGGCGTGAGCAGAAAGACACCGTCGTGTGGAATCAGCCACAGGCGGGCAAGCAGCAACTGGCCACCGATGTGCGCGAAGGCTGCGAGTATGGAGAGGCTGACCGGGCCAAACCAGCGTTGGGGCAAATGGCGGGCTAGCCCAAGGGCGAGCAGGCTGAGGATCGTGCCGGTTAGCGACAGGAAGAAGCCGGGCGCAAGGAAGTAGCCGAGTAGCAGGCTGCCGGCCAGTACGCGCAGGCCGCTGACCCAGACGGCGCTGGCCCAGCCATAGCGGGCGAGGACGACCAGCGTCACAATATTGGCCAACCCAGGCTTGACGCCGGGCAGCGGCGAGGGGATCGCGGCGTCGACCAGCGACAGACCGACGGCGGCTGTTGCCAGCCAGGCGACACGGCGGTCTTCGTCGCTCACCTTGAGCTCAATAACTGATCGAGTCATATACCTTGGTCCGGCCCATGATCTGGACACTAACCCGGTTGGGCGCGCAGATGGCGATTTCGCCGGGACGCATCAGCCAGCCCTGTTTGACGCAATACTGGCGTGGGCTGGGGTCGGAAACGATGCGGGCCCGCCCCGGCTCGACCGCAACCAGTGTGGTGCCCAGTGGTCCGCCCACCTCGAACTGCTTGCGGGCCTTGAGATCGATCTCGGCGAAAACCCGGCCTTCCTGGCGGATGATGGCACGGTCGGCCAGGCCGCCTTGCCAGAAGACGGGGATGCTGCTGCCGACCAGCGCGGCGCTGCCGAGGATGACCAGCCAGTCACCGGGCCGGAGCAGCGCCAGCCAAGACATCAGGTGCCGGCCAGGGTGCGGTGGCGAACCAGAACGCGGGCGCGGTTGGCAAATTCTCCGGCCAGCCATTCAGCGATGTACACCGAGCGGTGCTGGCCGCCGGTGCAGCCGATGGCGACGGTCAGGTAGTTGCGGTTATCGCGGATGTAGCAAGGCAGCCAGGTGTCGACAAAGCGGGCGATGTCGTCACGCATGCGGCAGACCTCGTCCTCGCCTTCGAGAAAATCGATGATTGGTTTGTCCTTGCCGTTGAATGGACGGAGCTCCGGATCATAGTGCGGATTGGGCAGGCAGCGGACATCGAAGACCAGGTCCGCATCGAGCGGAATGCCGTATTTGAAGCCGAAGGATTCGAACATCAGGGTCAGGCCCTGCCCGGGTTCGGCCTCGATGAATTGGCGGACCCATTCACGTAGCGCATTAGCCTTCATGCCGCTGGTATCGATCCGGTGACCGAGGTCCGAAATCGGATCGAGTAGCGCGCGTTCGGCCCGGATGGCTTCTTCCAGCGTCTGGCCTTTAGTAGCCAGCGGGTGCCGTCGACGGGATTCCGAATAACGCTTGAGCAGGGTTTCTTCGTGGGAGAAAAGGAACAGGAAGGTCAGGTTGATGCCCGACCTTTTTAACTTGTCGAGCTTGCCGGGGAGCAGATCGATACCGTGGCCGGATCGGGCATCGATGGCAACGGCTACTTTATGGACATGTTCTTCCTTCAGCATGCCGATGAGTACGGTCAGCATGACGACCGGCAGGTTGTCTACACAGTAATAGCCTGAATCTTCCAGAAGATTCAGGGCGACGGATTTGCCGGATCCGGACAGGCCACTAATCAGAATAAGTTCCATGAAGCGGAGCATAATCAACGCAGCGCATCGTATCAACCCACGGCATAATATAAAGAAAACAGGAGACGATCATGCCCCCGACCCCACCTTTGCTCGATCTGCCTTTTCTGGCCGAACTGACTGCCCTGCGGCGCGATATTCATGCCCATCCGGAACTGGCTTTTGACGAGAACCGGACGGCCGATATCGTGGCGCGCGAACTTCAGCGTTACGGCCTGGAAGTGCATCGCGGTATCGCCAAAACTGGCGTCGTCGGGGTGTTGCGAGCCGGTACTGCGCAGCGCATGATTGGCCTGCGCGCCGATATGGACGCGCTACCACTCGCCGAGTTGAACGAGTTCCCTCACCACTCGAAGCATGCCGGCAAGATGCACGCCTGTGGCCATGATGGCCATACGGCGACGCTGCTCGGCGCGGCGCGCTATCTGGCGGAAAAGCCCGATTTCGACGGCATCGCCGTGTTCATTTTCCAGCCGGCCGAGGAGTCGGAAGGCGGGGCGGCGGTCATGATCGAGGATGGCCTGTTTGAGCGCTTCCCGGTTGAGGCAGTGTTCGGTCTACACAACTGGCCAGGCATCCCGGTCGGTGAAATGATGGTTATGCCGGGGCCAGTGATGGCGGGAACCTGCGCTTTCGAGATTTTTGTGCGTGGCCATGGCTGCCATGCGGCCATGCCGCATCAGGGGGTCGATTCCATCGTCGCCGGAGCCCAATTGGTCCAGGCGCTTCAGACGGTGGTAGCGCGTACCCTGCATCCGTGCGAGTCTGCCGTGGTCAGCGTAACGCAGTTCCATGCCGGTGAGGCGTGGAATATCATTCCCGAGGAAGTGGTGCTGCGCGGTACGATTCGCACCTTCAAGCCGGAGGTTCAGGAAGCCGTCGAGCGGGCCATTGAGCGTCTGTGCAGCGGCATCGCAGCGGCCAACGGGGCGCAGATCAGTGTCCGCTTTGATCATCGCTACCCGCCGACGGTCAATAGCCTCGCCGAGGCGAAGTTCTGTCAGCAGGTGGCCGCCGAGGTTTTTGGGTCGGACAAGGTGCTGACCGACATCCTGCCGTCGATGGGCGCCGAGGATTTTGCCTACATGCTGAACGAAAAGCCCGGCTGCTACGTCTGGCTCGGCAATGGGCCGGGTACCGGCGGCTGCACGCTGCACAACCCGCACTACGATTTCAACGACGAACTGCTGACGCTCGGTACGAGCTACTGGGTAAATCTGGTTCGGCGCTGGCTACGCTGATTTTCGATTCGTGTGATTGCCGCTGGGCATGGTCGATAGTCGTCCCGACATGGTGTCATGATGCCTGAGGCTCATGGCGCGAAGAAAATACTGAAGCACGCTTAGACAAAATTTCATCTCTGCCTCCTGTGGCTGGTGACAATGAAATTGAGCAAGTTTCGTACCGTGTGACGTAGTACAGCACTCAAGCGTGATGTGCCGTAGCGAGGCCACTTCGGGACGCACCTTGGTGCCCGGATGTTTCAACCGGTCGTTTTGGGCACGATTTTGGTGCATTCTGAGCTTGTCCGCACCTTGAGGCGGCATCAGGCATGCCATGGCGACGGGGCCTGGTCATCAGAGGCTGGCAAGTTAGCCGCTCCCAAGCGTCTCAAGGCGGATGCTGAGCATCTGGAACGCTCCTTGCTAATTCTCATTAGAGAGGTGCGGATGAGTAAGGCATTCGCTTCTTTAATGGGCGGCTAGGGTTCCGGTTTCGTCGGAAATGTCTGGTCCAAGAGCTGCCGGTTCTGTCTGCCGTGGGTGATTGCCGCGGTGTGTCAGAGCTCCACGGAGGGATAAAAGCCCGGGAGGATCGCTTATCGAAGCGCCCTCTCGCGTCGCAACCCAACATGGAGACTGTCATGATCCTCGTTCCAAGCAACACCGTTCCGTCTTTCGCCGGGTGTGGCCATGCTTGACTCGCCCGTTGATGTCGATACCCGCTGGCAGCAGTTCGCGCCCGATCTTGATCCGGCGAAGCTGCTGTTTTCCGAGGTGATTCCCGGCGGCTGCCACTGGTCGTGGACCTTGCCGCGTGGCACGGCACTGCGCCTGACGGCACTGCAGCCCGGGGCCAACCTGTCGCTGGTGCTCTACGCCGCTCGCGAAAAGCTTGAGCGCTACAACATGCCCGATTCGCTGAAGGCCCAGCATACTGCCCACTACACCCGCGGCCATGTGCTGATGAGCGACATGGGGCGCTCAATGGCCTCAATCATCGGCGACAGTCTGGGTTGGCACGACCCGCTCGGCCTGCTGCTCGATGCCCGACGCCTGCACGAAAAATACGGCACTCATGATTACCAGAGCTTCCGTAATGGCATGTACCGCTCGGGTCGAGATGGCCTGCTGATCGAAATCGGCAAATATGGCCTGAGCCGCCGCGACCTGATCGCTCCGGTCAATTTCTTCTCCAAGGTGACGGTCGATGACGACGGCTGCTTCCATTTCGTGCCGCAACATGCGCCAGCCGGGGCATCGGTCGATCTGCGCCTGGACATGGACGTCATCGTTGCCGTCTCGGCTGCACCGCACCCGCTCGACCCGCGTTCCGAGTATGCCCCGTCACCCGTCGGGGTGGCTGTCTGGCGCAGCGGTGTGGCGCCGGCCGACGACTATTGCCGCGCCTTTCGTCCCGAGAATGCGCGTGCCCTGTACAACAGCGACCTGCAATACCTGGCTTGAGGAGATGACCATGACGACTACCGCCATCCGCGTCCGGGAAAGTGAGCTGCAAGCGGCCAATGCCATCCACGACGTCACCCTCCCTTCCGGCGAGCCCTGGCTGCACGAACTGAAGCGGGGTCAGACGCTGCGCATCGTCGATCTTGACGGCAATCAGGCCGCCGACGTGATTTTCTTCAACCGCCACGATACCGACGAGCACTACAGCGCGACCGAAACCATGCTGCGCCAGGGAGGCATCTACCTGACGACCGATTCGGTGCTCTATTCGAGCGATGGCAATCCGATGCTTAGCATCGTGGCCGATACCTGCGGCCGTCACGACACCCTTGGCGGAGCCTGCGCCGCCGAAAGCAATACCGTCCGCTACGCGCTGGCGAAGAAATTCATGCACAGCTGTCGCGACAACTACATGCTGTGCATCCAGGAGTCGGACAGCGGTCTCGGCAAGGCCGATCTGGTGCCCAACGTCAATTTCTTCATGAACGTGCCGGTGACCGGCGAAGGCGATCTGAAGTTCGACGATGGCGTGTCCGGCCCTGGCAAGTACGTCGAATTGCGCGCCGAAATGGACCTCTTGGTACTGGTTTCGAACTGCCCGCAACTGAACAACCCCTGTAACGCCTACAACCCGACGCCCGTGCAGTTCCTGATCTGGGACTGAAGCCGGCAACAGCTTCCGGGACGACCCGGAGGCAAAAGAATCCGGCGGGACGACCCGTCAAACGAGAGACGACAACATGTTCAGCAAAGTCCTTATCGCCAATCGTGGCGCCATCGCCTGCCGGATCATCCGTACCCTGAAAAAGCTGGGGATTGCCTCGGTCGCGGTCTATTCCGAGGCTGATGCCAATTCCTTGCATGTCACGCTGGCCGACGAGTCCGTATGTATCGGCCCGGCTCCGGCCGCGGAGAGCTACCTGAAGGCTGAGCGGATTCTTGAGGCAGCGCAGCAGACCGGGGCTCAGGCGATCCACCCTGGCTACGGCTTCCTGTCGGAGAACCCCGATTTTTCGGATGCCTGCGAGGCTGCCGGCATCGCTTTCATTGGCCCGACCAAGGCGCAGATGCTGGCTTTCGGCCTCAAGCACACGGCACGCGAACTGGCCGAGGCGGCTGGCGTTCCGCTGCTGCCGGGCAGCGGCCTGCTGAGCGATGTCGGCCACGCCCGCGGCGAGGCGGCGCGCATTGGCTATCCGGTGATGCTGAAGAGTACGGCGGGCGGCGGCGGGATCGGCATGCGCCTGATCTGGGCCGAGGATGAACTGGCCGAAGCCTTCGCCTCGGTTGACCGGCTGGCCCGGGCAAATTTCAAGGAAGCCGGCATCTATCTCGAAAAATATGTCGAATCGGCGCGGCACATCGAAGTGCAAGTGTTCGGCGACGGGGTGGGCAAGGTGCTCGCCCTCGGCGAGCGGGATTGTTCGGTGCAGCGCCGTAACCAGAAGGTGATCGAGGAAACGCCGGCTCCCGGCCTGAACGATGCCCAGCGCCAGGGTCTGGCCGAAACGGCGGTACGCCTGATGGCTTCGGTGTCCTACCGCTCGGCCGGGACGGTCGAGTTCGTGATGGATGCGGCGACCGGCGCCTTCTACTTCCTCGAGGTCAATACCCGCCTGCAGGTCGAACACGGCGTGACCGAAGAGGTGACCGGCGTCGATCTCGTTGCCTGGATGGTGCTGCTCGCGTCCGGTGACCTGCGATTGCCGGCCACGGCACCGAGGCCGCGGGGTGCGTCGATCCAGGTGCGCCTCTATGCCGAAGATCCGAACAAGAATTTCCAGCCTTCCTCCGGCCTGCTGACCGAGGTCACTTTTCCCGAGGGCGTGCGGGTCGAGACGGCGGTCAAGACCGGCTCCGAGGTGCCGCCGTATTACGACCCGATGGTCGCCAAGCTGATTGTTCATGCCGAAAGCCGCGAGGCTGCTGTCGACAAGCTGGCGGCAGCGCTGGCCGCGACGCGAGTCGCCGGCATCGAGACCAATCGCGAGTACCTGCGCCAGATTCTGGCCGGCAGTGTTTTCCGTGCCGGAGAACAGACGACGCGCTACCTCAATGCCTTCCATTACCAGCCGGCGAGCATCGATGTTCTGGAGCCCGGCGTCCAGACCTCGGTACAGGACTGGCCGGGTCGAGTCGGCTACTGGGATGTCGGCGTGCCGCCCTCAGGGCCGATGGATGACCTGGCCTTGCGGGCGGCCAACCGGCTGGTTGGGAATCCGGAGGGCATGGCCGGTCTGGAATGCACTATGACCGGCCCGACGCTCAAGTTCAATTGCCCGGTGGTGATTGCCCTGAGCGGGGCCGAAACTGCCGCGACCCTCGATGGCGAGCCGCTGGCCTTCTGGCAGGCGCATGCCGTCAAGGCCGGCAGTATCCTCAAGGTCGGCGCCATCCGCGATGCCGGTTGCCGCAGTTATCTGGCGGTGGCGGGCGGTATCGACGTTCCCGACTATCTGGGCAGCAAATCCACCTTTACGCTAGGCCAGTTTGGCGGCCACGGCGGACGCACGCTGCGGCTGGGCGATGTGCTGCACATCGAGGCGACAGAAACCTTGCCGATGGTCGAGCTGCCGGCCGAAATGGCGCCGGTCTATGAGCATCATTGGGAAATCGGGGTGCTCTACGGCCCGCACGGGGCACCGGATTTCTTCACCGATGGCGATATCGGAACCTTCTTCGCGACTGACTGGGAGGTGCATTACAACTCCAGCCGCACCGGCGTCCGGCTGATCGGTCCGAAACCGGCGTGGGCAAGGACTGACGGCGGCGAGGCCGGGCTGCATCCATCGAACATTCACGACAACGCCTACGCCATTGGTGCCATCGATTTCACCGGCGACATGCCGGTCATTCTCGGGCCGGATGGCCCCAGCCTCGGCGGCTTTGTCTGCCCGGCCGTGGTGGTTCAGGCGGAATTGTGGAAGCTCGGCCAGCTGCGGCCGGGCGATACGGTGCGTTTCCTGCCGATCAGTGCGGCCAGTGCTGCATGTCGTCTGAGCGAAGTCGATCAGGCCGTGGCCAGCCTGGCTGCGCCTTTGACGACGCGCTTGCCAAGCGCCGTGGCGGAGCTCGGCACGCCTGTCCTGGCCGAGTTGCCGGCGCTTGGCGACCGGCCGCGCGTGGTTTACCGTCAGGCCGGCGATGCCTATCTGCTGGTTGAGTACGGTCCGCTGGTGCTCGACATCGAGTTGCGCTTCCGGGTTCAGGCCCTGATGGACTGGCTGAAGGCCAATCCGCAGCCGGGCATCCTCGACCTGACACCTGGTATCCGCTCGCTGCAGGTGCATTTCGATGCCCGTCGTTGTGATCGGGCTGTGCTGCTTGCCATGCTGCTGGCGGCAGAACAGGCGCTGCCGGCGGTGGACGACATGGTCGTACCGAGCCGGACGGTGTGGCTGCCCCTGTCCTGGGACGACCCGGCGACCAAGCTGGCGATCGAAAAATACATGCAGTCGGTGCGCAAGGATGCGCCGTGGTGTCCCTCGAACATCGAATTTATCCGCCGTATCAATGGTCTCGAGTCGATCGAGCAGGTCTATGCTACGGTCTTCGAGGCCAGCTATCTGGTGCTCGGCCTTGGTGACGTTTACCTTGGTGCGCCGGTGGCGACGCCGGTCGATCCCCGGCATCGCCTGGTGACGACCAAGTACAACCCGGCCCGGACGTGGACGCCGGAAAACGCCGTCGGCATCGGTGGCGCCTACATGTGCGTCTATGGCATGGAAGGGCCCGGCGGCTACCAGTTCGTCGGCCGTACGGTACAGATGTGGAATCGCTGGAACCATGGGGCGCGGGGTACGGCGCAGTTCGCCCAGCCCTGGCTGCTGCGCTTCTTCGACCAGGTACGCTTCACGCCGGTCAGCGAACAGGAACTGGTGCGCTGGCGCCAGGACTTTCTGGCCGGCCGGGCCAGTGTTCGCATCGAGGAAGGCAGCTTCCGGTTGTCCGACTACCGTCAATTCCTGACCGATAACGCAGCTTCCATCGGCGATTTCAAAGCCCGGCAGCAGGCGGCTTTCGAGGCCGAGCGTGAGCGCTGGAAAGAGGCAGGGCAAGCGGAATACATCAGCGAGAGCGACATTGCTGCCGCCGGCACCGACAGCGAGCTCGACCTGCCTGAGGGCGCCAGCCTGGTGGTGAACCATGTTCCCGGCAATGTCTGGAAGATCCTGGTGACGCCCGGCCAGAGGGTCAAGGCGGGCGAACCGCTGGTCATTGTCGAGTCGATGAAGATGGAATTCACTGTCCCCGCCCCGGAGGACGGTGAAGTCCTGCAACTGCTTTGCCAGGAGGCCAGCCCGGTTGCCGCCGGTCAGGATCTGCTGGTTCTCAAGACCACCTGAGGAGAGATCATGATTCCCGCCCAACTCGATTTCGCCAGCCTGGCCGCCGCCTACCGGGCCGGCCTGAAACCGCGTGACCTGTTCCGCCACCTGTTGCGCCTTGCACAGGACGACACCCACCAAGCCTGGATCAGCCTGTTGCCTGAGGAGCGCCTGCTCGCCCTGGCCGATGCGCTGGAAGGCCGCGATCCGGCGACTTTGCCGCTTTATGGCATTCCCTTTGCCGTCAAGGACAACATTGATCTCGATGCAATGCCGACGACGGCCGGCTGTCCTGACTATGCCTACTTGCCAGGCGAAAGCGCCGTGGTCGTTGCCAAATTGATGGCGGCCGGGGCGATCCCCCTTGGCAAGACCAACCTCGACCAGTTCGCCACTGGCTTGAACGGCACGCGATCGCCTTTTGGCGCTTGCCGCAATGCCTTCGACCCGGCCTATATCTCTGGTGGTTCCAGTTCCGGTTCGGCGGTCGCGGTGGCGCTCGGCCAGGTCAGCTTCGCGCTGGGTACCGACACGGCCGGTTCTGGGCGGGTGCCGGCGGCTTTCAATAATCTGGTTGGCCTGAAACCGAGTTGCGGCCTGCTATCGTCGCGCGGAGTCGTGCCGGCCTGCCGTTCGCTCGATACGGTGTCGATCTTCACCCTGAGTGCCGGGGATGCGGCCAAGGTCTTTGCTGCCGCCGCCGGCTACGATGCCGCCGATCCCTTCAGCCGGCCGCTGCAGCCGCATGGCCGTGGCTTTCCGGCCGGCGATGCCTTCCGTTTTGGCGTGCCGCGGGACGATCAACTGGCCTTCTTCGGCGATACCATCAATCCCGCCCTGTTCGCGGCCGCCGTTGCCCGTCTGGAGCGACTTGGCGGGCAGCGCTGCGAGATCGATTTCGCGCCCTTCCTCGAAACGGCTCGTCTGCTCTACGGCGGCCCCTGGGTGGCCGAGCGCTATCACGCGATCAAGGATTTCATCGAGCGCCAGCCTGAATCACTCTTCCCGGTGACCCGCGAGATCACGCTGGCCGGCGGGCGGGCAACGGCGGTCGAGGCTTTCGCTGCCGCCTATCGACTGCGCGAACTGAAGCGAAGCTGCGATGCCGTGTGGTCCGATCTGGATCTGATCATCACGCCGACCGCCGGCTTCCACCCGACCATTGCTGCGGTCGAGGCCGACCCGATCCGCCTGAACAGTGATCTCGGCTACTACACCAATTTCATGAACCTGCTCGACTACTCGGCGGTGGCCGTGCCGGCTGCCTTCCGGCCGGACGGGCTACCCTTTGGCGTGACCCTGTTCGCCCCGGCGCATCAGGATATCCCGTTGCTCGAACTGGCGGCGCGCTGGCAGGCGGACAGCGCCCTGCCACTGGGCACCTCGGAGGGAACGGCAAAGGTGGCGGCCGGGCTGGATGTCGATCCGACGGCCGGTGGCCGCGTTCGTGTCGCTGTGTGCGGGGCACACCTGTCGGGGCTACCGCTCAACTGGCAGCTGACGCAGCGCGGGGGGCGCCTGATCTCGGTCTGCCGCTCGGCACCGGACTACTGTTTCTACGCACTGGCCGGCGGGCCGCCGTTGCGTCCGGGCATGGTCCGGGTCAATGAAGGCGGCAGCGCCATCGACATGGAGGTCTGGGAATTGCCGAGCGAGCGCTTCGGCGATTTCGTCGCCGGTATCCCGGCACCGCTGGGCATCGGCAAAGTACGCCTCGAAGACGGCAGTGAGGTCTGCGGCTTCATCTGCGAGGGGGCTGCCGTGGCCAGCGCCGAGGATATTACGGCCTTCGGTGGCTGGCGGGCCTGGCTGGCCAGCCGGAATTCCTGAGAGGGCGCGATGCCGCCGGCTGCCGGATGGTGCCGGCGGTGTGTCTAGCCCGGCTAGTTGGCCTGCTTCTATAAATCGCCCGGGGCCTGCAGCGGCGGAATGACGGCCGCCATCAACTGCAGCTGGCCGGTGATCACGCCGCGCTGGGTGATCAGTTCGTTGGCGATTTCCTGGATATCGTGGGCATGGCCCTGGACGAGGATCACTTCCATCACCTGGTCGTGGCTGAGGTGCACGTGCAGCGAACTGATCACTTCGTCGATGTACTTGAACTGGATGTCGGACAGGCCCTTTTGCAGACCGCGTGTCGAGCGGTCGTAGAGCAGGGTGATGGTGCCGACCATGACGTCGTTGCCCAGCTTGCGCTTGTGCTCGGCCAACTGGTAATGAACCATGTCAGCGATGGCCTGGGAGCGGCTGCCATAGCCGCGGCTCGCCACCATCGTGTCCAGCTCGTCGAGCAGGGCGGGGGGCAGCGAGATGCTGATGCGACTGACGGATGTATTCTTATCCTCATCGGCCATGGCAGGCTCCTGTGTGGGTGTGGCGGCTCAGAACATGTAGCTGTAGCGGTCGATTTCCCACTGGCTGACGGTCAGATGATACGCCTCCCATTCTTCGCTCTTGTAGCGGATGAACTCGTCACGCAACTCCTTGCCGAGGGTCTGCTCGACCAGCGGGTCGGCGGCGAAGGCGGCGACGGCCTCCTGCAGTGTCTGCGGCAGGAATTCGATGCCGCGGGCGTGGCGTTCGGCTTCGCTGATCGCATACAGGTTGTCCTCGTTCGGCTTGCCCGGATCGAGGCCTTCGCGGATGCCTTCGAGGCCGGCCGCCAGCACCAGCGTCGCCACCAGGTAGGGATTGACCGCGCCGTCGGCGTTGCGTGACTCGCAACGACCGCCACCGGACGGAATGCGGACCGAATTGGTGCGGTTGTTCGAGCCGTAGGAGTTGAATACCGGCGCCCACGAGAAATAGTTCATCGCGCCACGGCGGACCAGGCGCTTGTAGCTGTTGACCGTCGGCGCGAAGACCGCGCACAGTGCCCGACCATGCTTCAGGATGCCAGCGACGAAGTGGTAGCCGAGTTTGGTCAGGCCGATGCCGTTCGGGTCGTCCTTGGGATCGCAGGCAAACAGGTTGCGACCATCCTGCAGATCATAGAGCGACATGTTGAAATGCGCGCCGTTGCCGGTCTTGTCGGCGAAGGGCTTGGGCATCATCGTCGCCAGCAGACCTTCCTCGCGGGCATAGTGCTTGGCCATGTAGCGGAAGAAGGTCAGGCGGTCGCAGGTGGTCAGCGCGTCGGCGTACTGGAAGTCGAACTCGAACTGGCCGTTGGCGTCCTCGTGGTCGAAGGAATAGAGATCCCAGCCGAGATCGTTGATCGCCGTCGCCACCTTGTCGAGCCAGCTGAAATTGTTGGTGAAACCGCGCACGTCATAGCAGGCCTTGGCCAGCTTGTCTTCGGGGTCGGGTACGCTCAGGCTGCCATCGGCGTTCTGGCGGAGCAGGAAAATCTCGCATTCGATGCCGAGATTCATGCCGAAGCCCAGTTTGGCGGCTTCGGCCAGCTGGTTTTGCAGGGCAACACGCGTGTTCAGGGGGTAGGGCTTGCCCTGAAAATGATTGTCGGACGGAATCCAGGCGATTTTCGGTTCCCAGGGCAGCTGGATGAGCCGGGAAAAGTCCGGGATGGAGGTCAGTTCATCGTCGTTCGGCGCCTGGCCGAGGCCGTCGAGGGCATAACCGGTATAGCGTTCGGAGCCTTTGGCCATGTGCAGGAGATGGTGGATGGGCACCACCTTGGCCTTGGGCACGCCGTGGATGTCGACGTAGGCGCCGATGCAGTATTTGACGCCTTTGGCCTCCAGTTCCTGCTGCAGGCGGGCGAGATCTTCTTTGCTGTTCATGTTCGATCCTTGAGAGCGATGGGGGGCAGAGGTATTTCGTCAGGCCTGACTGAAATAGGAAAAATCGAGGGGAGGTGTTTCCTGGCAACCGCGCGCGATCAGTTCGGCCAGATCGTCGCTCAGCCAGGCGAACCATTGTTCGCCCTTGGCGGCCGTGGCGGCGCTTGGCTGACCGGTGACGCCGTTGCGGCTGGTCCGGTTGACCGGATGGGCGAAGACGCAGCAGCCGGTGCGGTCCGGATCGTCGGCTTCGGGCAGTTTTTCCGGGCGAACTCCCTCGGGGGCAATGGCCAGCATCAACGAGGTTTCTGCATCGTTGGCGTGCCAGTCGTCGCCGTCGGCGGCGTGGAATTCGCGGACGCGCTGGCTGAGGCTGGCGGTGTTGATGACCGCCACCATCAGGTCGTCGTGCTCGGCCCGCAGCATTTCGAGCGCGCAGCGCAGTGGTGCTGCGTTGGTCACATGGGCATTGACGATGAACAGCCGGCGAACGCCGCTGTGGTAGGCCCAATCGCCGATCTGTTTGACGAATTCAATCAGGACCACCGGTGTCACGGCGATGGTGCCCGGCCAGCGCCGGCTGTGGCCGAGCGAGCAGCCGTAGGGCAAGGGCGGCAGCATCGGCACGCCGGTCCGTTTGGCCACCGCGCGGCACAGTTGGTCGGCGATCACGGTGTCGACGCCGCAGCCGAGGTGGGGGCCGTGCTGCTCGGTGGCGCCGACCGGCAGGATGGCGGCGTGACCACAGGCGGCGAGGACATCAGGCAGTTCCTGCCAGGTCAGGTCGTTCCAGAGCATGGGTTTACTCGACGTTGTCAGTGACGTTGGTGAAGCGGATCATCGGGCCGGCCTCGGGGTTGTTTTCCTCGTCTTCGCCGGACTCGACCGGTGGGTGGATCAGGGCTTCGATGCGTGCCTTGGTCGCCCGGAACACCGGGCTGTCGAACTGCCCGGGAGTGCGCGGGCGGGGCACCGGCACCTCGATGATCTCCTGGACTTCGCCAGGGTGCGGCTTGAGAACGAGGATGCGGTCGGCGAGATAGACTGCTTCGTCGAGATCGTGGGTGATGAAGAGAATGGTGATGTCGAGGTTCTTCCAGATGTCGAGCAGGTGATGCTGCATCTTGGCCCGCGTCTGGGCGTCGAGGGCGCCGAATGGTTCGTCCATGAGCAGGATGCGCGGCTCATTGACCAGCGCCCGGGCAATTGCCACGCGTTGGCGCATGCCGCCCGAAAGCTGGTGCGGGTATGAATCGGCAAACTTGCTCAGGCCGACCAGGTCGAGCCACTGGCGCGCCTGGTTATCCGCGGTGTTGCGGGTGTGACCGCTCATTTCGGGGCCGAACATGACGTTTTCCTTGACGGTCAGCCAGGGAAACAGCGAATAGCCTTGGAAGACCATGCCGCGGTCGCGTCCGGGGCCGTTGACCGGCTTGCCATCGAGCAGGACATCGCCATCGCTGTGCTTGTCGAGACCGGCCAGAATGCGGATCAGCGTCGATTTGCCGCAGCCCGATGGTCCGATGACACAGACGAACTCACGGCGGTGGACCTTGAAGTCGATGCCGCGCAGGGCTTCCGTCTCGCCCTGGGGCGTTTGGTAGCGTTTGCTCAGCTGGCGCACCTCGAGAATCGTTTCGCGTTCGTAAATGCGCTGGAAGCGTTCGCGGACCTCGGCGGTCTGGTCGAGATAGCTGGGCAGGCTGCTGTTCTGGGGGGCGTTCATGGTCGTGTCCTCAGCCTTTTTCCCGGCCGCTATCCCAGGGGAAAAGCTTGCGGCCCAGGCGAGCGAGCAGCAGGTCGCTGCCGAAGCCGATGATGCCGATGATGATGATGGCGGCGTAAACGTTGTCGAAATGCTGGTAGCGCGCCTGTTGAGTGATGTACCAGGTGATGCCGCTGCTGGTGCCGATCAGTTCGGCGACGATCAGGTAGGTCCATGCCCAGCCGAGCAGGATGCGCTGGTCCTGGTAGAGGTTGGGCAGGATGCCGGGAACGACCACCCGGGCGATCAGGCGCCAGCCACGCGACCCGAGGGTGCGGGCAGCTTCGATCAGCGTCGCTTCGAGTTTGCGGGTGGTGTTGGCGATGATCAGCACCTGCTGGAAGAAGGTGCCGATGACGATGATTGCGATTTTCGGGCCGTCATAGATGCCGAGTACGGCGACAGCCAGCGCGCCGAAGGCCGGGGCGGGCAGATAGCGGAAGAATTCGATGAAGGGTTCGCTCAGGCGGCCGAGGCTGGCGTAGGTGCCAGCCAGGATGCCGAGCGGTACGCCGACGATCGACGAGATGACGAAGCCCCAGAAAATGATCTGGATGCTGTGCCACAGGCTTTCATGCAGCCAGGGTGCATTCTTTTGTTCGGGCGGCGAGGTGAAGCCGCTGTAGAAGGCCTTGGCCACTTCATGCGGCGCCGGCAGATAGATCGGGTTGGCTGGCGAGCCGCTGGGCAGGGGGAGGCCCTGTTGTGCCATGTCGGCCAGCTGGTCGGCAAAGTCGCTGCGGTCGACGCGCATGCCAGTTTGAAAGTAATCGACGCCGCCGGGTTCATCGATCAGGACTTGCGGGTGCCAGACGAACGGCAGGTAGCTGACCAGGCACCAGACCAGGATCGGCAGCAGGAATGAACCCACTGTCAGCAACGCCCGTCGTCGTTGTGGAGCATTAAGCCAGAGGGTGGGAGCGCTCATTGCTGTGCCGTCCTGGTGATGGATGCCGGCTTATTTGCCGTTGGTGAAGGAGGAATCCAGATAGCCGTCGATCTTCTCCGGGGCCTTGTAAACCTGGTTGGCCACGTTGAACGAGTCGACGATCTTGGTCGAGCCGTAGAGCGTCTTGAAGCCATCGCCCTTGACGTAGATCTTCTTGCCTTCTTCCAGGGAGAGCAGCTTGGTGCCCTTGAGCAGCGGCAGGTACTCGACCGGGCTGATGCCGGAGCGGGCGGCCATGATCTTCACGGCGTCGGGCTGGGTTTTCGGGTCCTCGATATAGGCGACAACCTTGTCCCAAACCTTGACCACCTTCTGCCAGTCGGCGCGGCGGGCCTTGACGCTGGCCGGGTTGGCGGCGAGCACGTCGTAAATCAGGCCGGCTTCGTCGGCCGAGGTATAGATCGGCTTCGAACCCGGTACAGCCTTCATGGCCTCACCGGATACCGGTTGCCAGGCGCCGATGGCGGCGATGTCCTTGGCGGTCAGCATCTGGGGCATTTCGTTGGTCTTGGCGTTGACCAGCGTGACGTCCGATTCCTTCATGCCGGCCTTCTTCAGACCATTGAGCAGCAGCAGGTGTTCGACCAGACCTTGCTCGACGGCGACCTTCTTGCCCTTGAGATCCTTGATCGACTTGATGCCCGGTTTGGCGACGATCATGTCGTTGCCGTTGGAGTAGTCGGTCAGCATCAGCATCACGCTCTTGGCACCACCAGCGCCAGTCACCAGTGCGTCGCCATTGGTCATCGTCACGGCGTCGATCTTCCCGGCGGCGAAGGCATCCATCGAGGCCGAATAGTCGAACCACTCAAATTTGACATCGACGCCCGCTTCCTTGAACCAGCCTTTGTCGATGGCAACCTGCCAGGCCACCCAGCCCGGCCAGTCGCTATAGCCAATTTTCAGGGGTTGGGCCGCCTGGGCGGTGAGGCTGAAGGCAGCAGCGACGGGTAGGACCAGTCGGGTTAGCCAGCGCCGGGTACGACTTGCGGACTTGAGGGTGTTCATCATGAGCTCCTGTCAAAGTTTGGTATTACGAAATTTCCATTGAGTAATACTGCCGCTTTTTACTGAGCATGATTGGTGCCAGTGGTTAGGTTCTGTCTAGTTCATTGATTTTCTGAGGATTATCTGTTGCTGCTTTCGTTGGTGGCACCTTGGGCCTTGCATTGATTTAGTGCAGCTGCACTTTTGGGGTGCAACGGACTGTTCCCGCCAGAATCTGTTTCTGCACCAAACAGAGAGGCACCGGTTCAGCGGGAAGGAAGCGCAGTTTTTACGCCCCCTATCCCTCGGACTGGACTGCACGCAAAAAAGGCTGGCGAAGGTGAACGTCGCAAGCCCTTGTGCGGGAAATTAAAGGATCGCTTAGAGCGTGAAGCGGGAAACATGCTGGGGCAGCGCTCCCGACATGTTCTCCAGGCGTCCGGCCTTGCTGGCGCCATCGATATCGTCGAACCGCGCCTTTCTCATGCCTCGCCAGGCCGATGTTTCCTTGCTGTTGATCAGTGCTTTGGCTTCATCGACATTCCCGGCGTTGACGGCGATCATGACCTCGGCCTGAGCTGTGGTCAGGGTTTTGGCCAGCGGGCCAAGGCGGGAGAGCGCGTCGCCAAACTCGTTGAGGGTGGTGGCGGAACGGGCAGCCGCATCACGTGCTGCGCAGGCCACTATTGGCCGCGACAACAGCCGAGATGAAGGCCGCCATGATCAGGGCGGTCCCCAGCAACAAGCGGTGACGGAAACTGATGGAAAACCCCTGGTTTAATTAAGGGCTTGATTGTGCTGGTCGGTTCTTGGCAAGCCAGCCGATTTAACCGGCGAGGATCATGCCGTCTTCAAGCCTAAGGGCGTTAACCAGTAGCAATTCGCGTTCGATCTTGGCGACCAGGGCGTCATCTGCCATGCTGAGAAAACGGGTATTGACGTCAACGGCGAAGGGCAGGGCGAGGACAAAGGCCGGAAAGTCGTTTTTCACGATCCGCCGTTTTTCCATCATGGCAAAGGCGACGATGACCTTGATGGCGTGCCAGGCCAGCTGTTCGATATTGTTCTGGAACTGGTTGAGGCGCCGGAAAGCGCGCTCGAATGCAGCATCAACGGTGGAGAACGGTCGGCCGTGACCGGGGATGACTGTGTCGATGGCCAGATGGGAAAGCATTTCCAGGGTCGCCTGGGTGCTAGCCAGGCCATCTGCTTCACCGAGCAGTTCCGGGAAAATGACGCCGAAGCCGTTTTCCCACAGCGCGTCGCCGGAGATCAGGATGCGCTGCTCCGGGTTGTAGTAGGCCAACGCTTCCATGTCGTGGCCGGGAACAGCCAGGGCCTGCCAGTTGAGGCCGCCCATCTCGATCTCGTTGTCGGGGCCGATCAGGCTGTCGTGCTGGAAGCGCGCATTCTGCTGGCCGAGCGGTGAGAGAAGCAGGGCATCTTCATCCCAGTCGGCAATCGCCGCGTGCAGCCCGGCTGGAACGATGATCTCGCAGTCGAAGGCGGCCTTCAGGGCCGCATTGCCGCCAATGTGGTCGGAATGGGAATGGGTGTTGATCAACCGGCTGAGTTGCCGGCCGGCCAGCGAGTGGCGGACCAGCTCGACGGTTTGCCCGGCATGGGTGACATAGCCGCTGTCGACCAGCGTCGCCTTCTCGCCATCGAAAAACAGGATGTTGTTGGCCGACAGCCAGCCACGTTCGAGAACCTGCATGCTGCCAGGGAGCTTGACGGTCATTCAGGTGTGTCCGGGTCACCATGCGTGCTGGGCACTGCCGTTGTGGCTTGGGTCAATTCGGCCACGATGCCGGGTTCGCCGAGCGGCGGGCGGCCGCAGCCGAGGCAGTAGCCGGAGTCGGGATCCGACATGCAGACGCCGACGCATTGATAGAGGTCTTCTTGTTCGCTAGTCATTTCGATTGCAGTCGCAGCGCAATTCGCTTTCACAGGGATCGTACTCCTGCCGGCGCCTGGCGACAGCGGCAAGGATGTTTATTTTTGCCGTGTCGTCGAGGCGCGACCAGACGGTAATTTCTTCAATGGTGCGCAAGCAGCCGCGACACAGGCCGTTGTTCGCCTCCATTTGGCAGACGTTGATGCAGGGCGAGGGAACCATCAGATGAGCATGAAACGGTGTTGTTGATCGCGCACCATCTCAACCGCTTCGAGGGCTTCGTCGCGGCTGATTCTGGCGAGCATGGCCAGATGCAGACGCCGGTCGCGGGCAGTAAGTTCCGGGAAGTTGATGGTGTGGGTGTTGATGTCCCCGGTCGGCGCATCCTTGACGATGCCCAGCCGGTCGACGGTAATGCTGACCGGAGTCAGGCGCAGGGCGGGTTCCGGCGATTGCAGATAGTCGGCCAGCGCTGCGAGCAGATGCTCTGGCATCATGGCTTCTGCACTGTGCCGCAGCTTGGCGTCGAGTTCGGCCAGATGTCGGGTGCCGACCTCGATCTCGTGGCCGCCCATCGCACTGCGGAAGGTGGTCAGATGCGCCCGTTCGATTGAAACATCGGTACGCAAGCCTTCGCGTTCGCGGCGGAGAACATCGAGGTGGGAATGAAAAGTATGCAGCAGGCTTTCGAGTGCCTTGCAGCGCAAGCCATGGAGCGTGGTTTCGAGTTGGCAGCTCGGCTCGATCAGCGTTTGCCCGGAGAAGTAAAGGACTAACTGCGGTACGTCGTTGCGAATGACCTCGCCCTGCTGTTCCATGCCGAGTTGCGTTTTCTGCTGACGGCGGGCAGCGAACATGGCGTAGAAATGATCGCTCTCCCAACTGCAGGGGGTGGCCAGAAAGTCGCGCACCGCCTGGCTGCGCCCAAGCATCTGGTCAATGTCATTGGCCGTGGCAAACAGCGCGTGGACCAGCGGGTCGTTGGCGAAAGCCTGTCGGTTGATGTCGATGGGGCCGGGCAAAGAGGCGACCAGGCCATCGCAATAGCCGAGCGCATGCTGAAGTGGTCCCTTCAAGTGTTTTTCAAAGCCCGGGGCCAGCTTGAGCAGCGGGTCGACGAGTTCGGCGACCCGGTCCAGTGCTTTCTGGACGGATGAATCCAGTGGCGGGTCAGGCTTGAGAAAATCGCTTACAGCAGAAAAAAGGCTCACTCGTTCCCGGTACAAAGGGCCCGGCCGGCCTTGGCTCCATTCGGGCGATTGATGGCGCTGGAAATCCAGTCGCCGATACCTGCCAGTTTAGCCAGATCGATGCCGGTTTCAATGCCCAGGCCGTGTAATAAATAAACGACGTCTTCGGTCGCCACATTGCCGGAGGCCCCTTTAGCGTAGGGGCAGCCGCCGAGGCCGGCGATGGAACTGTCGAAAACTGCCATGCCCATCTCCAGCGAAGCGTAGATGTTGGCGATGGCCATGCCGTAGGTATCGTGATAGTGCCCGGCCAGCTTGCTGATCGGGATATGTTTTGCACAGGCCTCGATCATGCGCTGGATGGTGGCCGGATTGCCAACACCGATGGTGTCGCCGAGCGAGACTTCGTAGCAGCCCATGTCGAACAGGATTTTCGCCACATCGGCGGCTTTGTGCGGATCGATCGCACCCTCGTAGGGGCAGCCGACAACGCAGGATACATAGCCGCGGACCGGGATTTCCAGTGCCGAAGCGGCTGAAACGACGGGTTCGAAGCGTTTCAGGCTCTCGGCGATCGAGCAATTGATGTTTTTTCGGGAAAAACTCTCCGATGCCGCACCAAAAATGGCGACTTCGTTGGCGCCGGCCTGTACGGCACCATCAAATCCCTGCAGATTTGGCGTCAAGGCTGTGTAAATGGTCGACGGGTTCCGCTTGATGCCCTGCATCACGGCAGCGTTGTCGCCCATCTGCGGCACCCACTTCGGCGATACGAAGGAGGTGGCCTCGATGACGCTCAGGCCGACATCGGCCAGTCGGTTGATCAGTTCGATCTTGATGTCGGTCGGGACGACCAGCTTTTCGTTCTGCAGTCCGTCACGCGGGCCGACTTCGACGATTTTGACTTTGGCGGGGAGGGACATGGCGAATGCTCGGCAGTGGATTTTGAGAGGTTTGGTTAAACAAAAGCAGGCGCTATTCGTTTTAAAGCAGCGGGATCAGGCTTCGCTAGCGCATCACCCAGCCGCCGCAAACCGGAAAGACCTGCCCGACAAAACAATTCGCCGAATCGCTGCACAGATAAGCCGCAAACTCGGCATCTTCATCGGCGCCGACCAGACGCCCGAGCGGAACCTCACGCTTCAGGCGCTCCTGGAAGCGCGGGTTGGCCTGAACTTCGGGCGGGAAATAAGTCGGGTTATCGACGAAATTCTGCGCAATGGCATTGACCTGAACGTTGTGCGGCGCGACTTCCACACCGACCGCCTGAACGTAGGCCAGCTGGGCGCCGCGTGCAGCGCTGTAGGTGGACGCACGCTTCATCCCGCGCAGGGCCGACGCGCTGCCCATCACCAGAATCTTGCCAGACCGCCGCTCTATCATGGCTGGCAGGGCCGCACGGAGCAATCGGGCCAGCGGATCGACGAGGATGGCGAAGGTGTCACGCCATTCCTCATCCGAGACTTCCGTGGCTGCTGTCGTCGGTGCCGGCATGGCCAGATTGGCGACCAGCGCATCAATCTGACCTGCTTGTGCGACCACGGTGGCCGGGGCATCAGGCGCAAGCAGAGCATCCGTATTGGCAATGACCGTTGCGCCATGCCGGGCAAATACCTCGCAGAGCACTGGCCCCATGAACATATCGGCCTGGGTAATGAGCACTCGCTTGCCGACTAGGCTTTGGTTGGACATCGCGGCTCCTGTAACGACAAGTGGATCAAGTGGTAAATGCTTGGCTGCCCCCGATGGTTTCGGTTGCCCATCTGCGGCAGCTGTGTCCCGAAGGTGATGGAGCTTGCTTCCAGGGTATGCAATCCGGTTTCTGCCTGTTGTTCGACTCGTTGCATCATGATTCGTTTGGTCGCGACGTGACGCCGGATGGAGGGGCTCAGCGCTGGGATGCGAAGGCAACCAGCGCCAGCAGCGGTATTGCGGCGAGGAACAGGACGCCGTCGACGGCGATGGTAATCGGCGTCAGCAGCAGCTTGGCCGGTTTCGCCCCGAGGGCTTTCTCTTCGGCGATGGAAACCTGGTATTCCTTTTGCAGCCTCTGGCTGGCGTCCGTGGGCTGGATGCCATTGGCCGCGTAGCGCTTGCCGGTAACGCTGCCGCTGGCGACCAGTTCGCCCGTGGGTAGCGCCTTGAAGCCGGCTGCCAAAGCCTTTTCCTTTTGTTCGGCCGGCGCATTCTTGTCGATGCGTAGCCGGTAAGTGCCGGTGATGCGCTGCGAGGTATCGACGACAAACCGGTCGAAGCCGACTTCAACGATCTTGCGGAAATCCGATTGCAGCGTCGCTTTGACCGTTTCCGGAGCATCGAAGATGTAATGGTACTTCTCGCCCACGACGACCAGCGCCTTGCCGTCACCGGAAACCAGAATCGATGACACGGTTTCGGCATAGACCGTACGGTCTGGGGTGGTCGCATCCTGGACGAGGGCGCTGGTGAAGCAGCCGGTCGCCATCGGGATCGCGGCCATGCCGCCGACAAGAATCAGTTTTCTGCGCAGATCGTTCATGGTCAGGCTGGCGAGAGAGGTCGGTAAGCGTGGGTCATTATGCCTCGCTTTCGAACTCGACCAGCGCGGCGCCGTCGGTCACCTGTTCGCCGGCCGCGTAGCAGAAGGCCTTGACGGTGCCGGCAGCCGGTGCCGTGATGGTGTGCTCCATCTTCATCGCTTCGAGGATCAGCAGTGGCGTGCCTTTTTCGACCTTCTGGCCGGGCTGGGCGAGCATCGCGACGACCTTGCCGGGCATCGGTGCGGTCAGGCCGCCACCATGGCTGTCGCCGGCATCGACGCGATGCAGCGGATCGTCGCGAAGCAACGTGAAGGTGGTGCCTTGCAGGAAGATGCTGCGCTTGTCGGCGACAGCCACGACGCTGGCGATCAGGCGGCGGTCGTCGAATTCGACGGCAAAGCGGTCGCCGTCGAGCTTCTTGCCGCGGGCCAGGGTGGTTTCGCCATTCAGCGTGATCTGCCACTGGTCGCGCTGATAGCGGACCTGGGTGTCGACCAGCGCTTCGCCATCCCGGAAGCTGATGGTGCGGGCTGAAGACAGGTTCATTCGCCAGCCGTCACGGGCATGCCACGGGGAATAGGGATCGCCGTTGGCTCTGGCGGCCTGCTTGGCCTCGTGCTGTTCCCAGAGCAGTTCGCCGACCGTGGCGACCAGTAGCACATCGCGTGGCACGGCTTGCGTTTCGGGGAAGAGGAATTCCTTCTGGCGCTCGATCAGGCCGGTATCGAGGTCCGCGCCAGCGAAGGCCGGGCAGGCGACAAGGCGAGACAGGAAATCGATATTGGTCGTGACGCCGGCCACCTGATAGTCGGCCAGCGCCTTGCGCATGCGGGCCAGCGCGGCGTCGCGATGCTCGTCCCAGACGATCAGCTTGGCGATCATCGGGTCGTAGAAGGGCGTGATCTCGTCGTCCTCTTCGACGCCGGTGTCGACGCGGACATTCAGCGATTCGGCCGGTGGGGCAAGGCGAACCAGCTTGCCGGTAGCGGGCAGGAAACCCTTGCTGGCGTCTTCGGCGTAGATACGTGCTTCCAGCGCATGGCCGCGAATCTGCAGTTGTTCCTGGCGCAGCGGCAGCGGCTCGCCCGAAGCGACGCGCAACTGCCATTCGACCAGATCCTGCCCGGTGATCATTTCGGTGACCGGGTGTTCGACCTGCAGGCGGGTGTTCATTTCCATGAAATAGAACGAGCCATCCTGGTTGGCAATGAACTCGACTGTACCGGCACCAACGTAACCGACCGCCTTGGCTGCGGCGACCGCGGCTTCGCCCATCTGGCGGCGGCGTTCTTCCGGCATACCCGGGGCTGGGGCTTCTTCCAACACCTTCTGGTGACGGCGCTGCACCGAGCAGTCGCGCTCAAACAGGTAAACACAGTTACCCAGCGTGTCGGCGAAGACCTGGATTTCGATGTGGCGCGGCTTGGTGATGTACTTCTCGATCAGCACATGGTCGTCGCCGAAGCTGGAAATCGCCTCGCGCTTGCAGGAGGCCAGCGCATCGGGGAAATCTTCCGATTTCTCGACCAGGCGCATGCCCTTGCCGCCACCGCCGGCGGCCGCCTTGATCAGCACCGGGTAGCCGATGGCGTCGGCTTCCTTGTGGAGCAGGGCGGGGGTTTGATCATCGCCGTGATAGCCCGGCGTCAGCGGCACGGCGGCACTGCCCATCAGTTTCTTGGCTTCTGACTTGGAGCCCATGGCGCGGATGGCCGAAGCCGGCGGGCCGATGAAGGCGATGCCGCTGGCAGCCAGCGCATCGGCAAAGTCGGCATTTTCGGACAGGAAGCCGTAACCCGGATGCACGGCCTGGGCACCAGTGCGCTTGCAGGCGTCGATGATCTTGTCGGCCACGAGGTAGGACTCGCGGGCAGCGGCCGGGCCGAGCAGCACAGCTTCGTCAGCGAGGCGGACGTGGCGGGCATTGGCATCGGCTTCGGAATAGACGGCGACGGTGCGGATGCCCATGCGGTGGGCGGTCTTGATGACGCGGCAGGCGATTTCCCCGCGGTTGGCGATCAGAATCTTGGTGAACATGGCTTATTCCCCAATCCAGTTGGGCTGACGTTTGTCGAGGAAGGCGGCGATGCCTTCGCGGGCTTCCGGCGTGGCGCGCAGGTGGGCGATGCGGTGGGCGGTGTCCTCGACCAGGTTGTCGTTGATCGGTCGGCTATCGACGGCGCGGATCAGGTCCTTGGCGGCAGCCTGGGCGAGCGGGCCGCCTTGCAGCAGCGTGGCGACGATTTCCTGAATCTTGGCATCCAGGTCTTCCGGGCTGACGGCTTCATGGACCAGCCCCAGCTCACGGGCACGGAAAGCGTCGATGCGCTCGGCCGACTGGAAGTAGCGGGTTGCCTGGCGGGCGCCGATGGCGCGCAACACGTAGGGCGAAATGGCCGAAGGGATGATGCCGAACTTGACCTCCGAGGTAGCGAAAACCGCTTTGCTCGAAGCGACAGCAATGTCGCAGGCGGCGGCCAGTCCCATCCCGCCGCCGAGGGCGGCGCCCTGGATGCGGGCGATGGTCGGTTTCTTCAATTCAGCCAGCGTGCGCAGCATCTTGGCCAGCGCCCGGGCATCGTTCAGGTTGTCGTCGAGACCATTGTTGGCGGCCCGTTTCATCCAGTTGAGGTCGGCCCCGGCCGAGAAGCTCTTGCCGCGACCGGCGAGGACGACGACGCGGACGTCGTCATCCTGATCCAGCGCGACGCAGGCGGCGGTCAGTTCGGCGATCAGGGTTTCGTCAAAGGCGTTGTGCAGGTCGGGCCGGTTCATCCAGATCGTGGCGACCGGGCCGTTCAGTTCGATTTCTAGTGCGGTGAACATGTCTCGCTCCAATTATTGTTGTCGTTGCCGGATCAGATCGGCCATCGGCTGGCCTTCCATTGCCGCGATCAGGCTGGCCTGATTGGTCGCCGGCTGGTTCTGGCTGACTTTCCATTTGCCGACCAGGCGGTCAATCGTGATTTCGATGCCAACGATGGCACCCAGCATTTTTTCGATGTAATCGGCTGGCGCATCGCTGACTGACCAGGGCTGCGGCAGGCTGGCTTCGTGGGCGGCGGTCAGGGCTGAAACCTGAGCCAGCACCCAGTCGGCATCGTCGATCAGGCGCAACTGGCCATAGGCATGGACCGCCGTGTAGTTCCAGGTCGGCACCACCTTGCCGTGCTCGGCCTTGGTCGCGTAGCCGGAAGGGCTGATATAACCCTCGGGTCCCTGGAAGATGACCAGGACTTCACCGTCGACGGCCGACGCCTTGGCCAGCGGATTGGCTCGGGCGATATGGCCTTGCAGGGTTCCGTTCGGGCTGGCGCCAGCATCCAGATGCAGCGGGATGTGATTGGCGTTCAGACCGTCCGGGCCATGACTGACCAGCGTGGCGAGCGGATACTCGCGCATCAGCGCGTGCAGGGTGCCAATGTCGGTTTCCGCGAAGTGCTTGGGCAGGTACATCGCTTACATCCGGAAAATGCCGAACTTCGTTTCTTCGGCTGGCGCATTCATCGAGGCGGAAAGACCGAGGCCAAGCACCCGGCGGGTATCGGCCGGATCGATGATGCCGTCGTCCCACAGGCGGGCCGAGGCGTAGTAGGGGTGGCCCTGCGTCTCGTACTGTTCGCGGATCGGTGCCTTGAAGGCGGCCTCTTCCTCGGCGCTCCAGGTCTTGCCGGTCGCTTCCATGCCGTCGCGCTTGACGGTGGCCAGCACGCCGGCCGCCTGTTCGCCGCCCATCACCGAGATGCGGGCGTTCGGCCACATCCACAAAAAGCGCGGCGAGTAGGCGCGGCCGCACATGCCGTAGTTGCCGGCGCCGAACGAGCCGCCGATGACGACGGTGAATTTCGGCACCTTGGCGGTGGCGACGGCCGTCACCATCTTGGCGCCGTCACGGGCGATGCCGCCATTTTCGTACTTGCGGCCAACCATGAAACCGGTGATGTTCTGCAGGAAAACGAGCGGAATGCCGCGCTGAGCGCAGAGTTCAATGAAATGCGCGCCTTTGAGGGCGGATTCGCTGAACAGGATGCCGTTGTTGGCGACGATGCCGACCGGATAGCCGTAGATGCGGGCAAAGCCGCAGACCAAGGTCGTGCCGTAACGGGCCTTGAATTCGTCGAAATCGGAGCCATCGACGATGCGACCGATGATTTCGCGCACGTCGAAAGGCTTCTTGCTGTCGGTCGGGATTACGCCGTACAGTTCCTCGGCCGAATAGAGCGGCTCGGCCGGTGCGGTCAGGGTGACTGGTGGCTGCTTCTTCCAGTTCAGGTCCTTGATGATGCGGCGGGCGATGGCCAGCGCATGGGCATCGTTCTCGGCCAGATGGTCGACGACGCCGGAAATGCGCGTATGCACGTCAGCGCCGCCGAGGTCTTCGGCCGACACTACTTCGCCGGTCGCAGCCTTCACTAGCGGCGGGCCGCCCAAAAAGATCGTGCCCTGGTTCTTGACGATGATCGACTCGTCGCACATGGCCGGCACGTAGGCGCCACCGGCGGTGCAGGAACCCATCACTGCGGCGATCTGCGGGATGCCCTTGGCCGACAAATTGGCCTGGTTGAAGAAGATGCGGCCGAAGTGCTCCTTGTCCGGGAAGACCTCGTCCTGCATCGGCAGGAAGGCACCGCCGGAATCGACCAGATAGACGCAGGGCAGGTGGTTTTCGAGCGCAATTTCCTGCGCCCGCAAGTGCTTTTTCACCGTCAGCGGATAGTAGGTGCCACCCTTCACGGTCGCATCGTTGGCGACGACCATGCATTCGACCCCATGCACGCGGCCAATGCCGGCGATCACCGAGGCGGCCGGCACATCGCCACCGTACATGCCGTAGGCAGCGAACTGGCCGATTTCGAGGAAGGGCGTGCCGGGATCGAGCAGGCCGCTGACCCGTTCGCGGGGCAGCAACTTGCCGCGCGCCAGGTGTTTTTGGCGGGCAGCTTCCGGACCACCGAGGGCGATCTTGTCGACCTTTTCATGCAGGTCGGCAACCACCGTCCGCATGGCGTCCGCGTTGGCCTGAAAATCGGCTGAGCGCGGGTTGAGTTGGGTTTTCAGTACGGTCATGTCTCCTCGCTTTTATTTGTTTCCGTTTGCCTGAATTTCTGAATTCCTGAAAAGCGCTACAACTGCTTTTCCTCTTTGAGCCATTTGCTGACTGGCTCCGGCTGGTAGGCGGCCATCGCGTCGAGCAGGTGTTCGATATCGGTATCGGCCAACGCCATCGCCCGGTTCTGGGCGCGCAGGAAGCCTTCCTGCACCGCGTGGTCGAACAGGCCGAGCAGCGGGTCGTAGAAGCCATTGACGTTGAGCAGGCCCATCGGCTTGACGTGGAAGCCGAGCTGGCCCCAGGTCAGGATTTCGCAGAATTCCTCGAAGGTGCCGAAGCCGCCGGGCAGGGCGATGAAGCCATCGGACAACTCGGCCATCCGGGCCTTGCGCGTGTGCATCGAATCGACGACTTCGATCCGCGTCAGCGCCCGGTGATCGACAGCGCGCCCGGCCACTTCCTTGCCCATCAGGGCTTCCGGAATGATGCCGATGACCGTGCCGCCGGCTTCCAGGCAGGCATCCGCCACCGCGCCCATCAGGCCGATGTTGCCGGCGCCATAGACCAGTTCGATGCCGCGCGCGGCCAGCAAGCGGCCGAGCTTTTCCGCCTCGGTACGGTAGAGCGGGTTGTGGCCGGCGTTGGAGCCACAGAAGACGCAGATTCGTTTCATGGTTGTCTCGGACAATTGCCGCTTAAAAACCGCCTGTTTCCAGCCAGTGTTCGATCTGCGGCAGACGGTCGGCGCCGAAGAAGGCTTCGCCGTCGATGATCACGTGCGGCGAACCGAAGACGCCGGCGGCCAGTGCCTTGTCGCATTCGTCCTTGAGGCGGGCCTTGATCTCGGGCGCCTGCAGCGCGGTAGCCAGTTGGGCACGGTCGATGCCGAGCTTGGCTGCAATGTCGAGCACGGTGTCCGGCGAGGACACATCGAGGTCGTCGACGAAGAAGCCACGATAGACGGCGTGGGCAAACTGACGGGCCAGCGCGCAGTCCTGGCCGTGCAGCCAGTAGTAGGCGCGGGCGGCGTTCTGCGTCGGCAGCGGGAAGCGGCTCGGCGGGTTGTAGGGGATGCCCATGTGGCGGGCCGAGCGGTGGAAATCGTGGAACATGTAGGTGCTCTTGCTGCTGACACCGTCAGCCGGGGGGCGGGAGCCGGTGGCCTGGAAAATCACGCCGAGCAGTACAGGATGCCAGCGCACCTTGCGGCCATGCTTTGCTGCCACGGCATCGATCTTCTCGCTCATCAGGTAGCCGTAGGGGCTGGAAAAATCGAAGTAGAAATCAATAGGTTCTGACATATCTTTGTCTCACAGTGTTTGTTTTGTTGGGATCAGTGACCTGATTTGCTTGGTGTTCGACGAACGTAGACAACCTTGATGTTGCTTCCGGCAACGGGGCGTTCTTCAACCGTGAAGACGTGTGGTTTGGACTTAACCAAATCGCTCAATTTTTTGAAGCCATATAGTCGCGGATCGAAATCCGGTTGCAGCTTTGTCAGGTAGCTGCCGAAAGCGCCCAAATTGGCCCAGCCATCATCATCTTCAGCCTGATCAAGTGCCTGTACGACGAACTGGATAGGCAGTGGCTTCTTGGCCGCACTGTTTTTGACCGGAGTCGATGGTGGGTGGGGGATTTGCGGGTCGAGTTTTTCGATGGCTGCTGGCCTTGAAGACTCTACGGTCTCGACAGCAGGAAGTGGGCGTAATATTTCGGTGAAAATGAATTTGTGGCACGCGTTGCGGAAAGCATCAGGGGTTTTCTCCTCACCAAAACCCAGGACAGTCAGCCCTTCTTCGCGGATACGCAGTGCGAGTCCGGTAAAATCACTATCGCTTGATACAAGACAAAAACCATCGAATCGGCGCGTATATAGCAAATCCATCGCATCGATAATCATCGTGCTATCCGTCGCATTTTTCCCTGTTGTATAGGCAAATTGCTGAACTGGCTTGATCGCATGCTGGTTCAGAACCTTCTTCCATTGGGAACTGCTAGGCGAAGTGAAGTCGCCATATATACGTTTAACCGTCGCCTCACCAAAACGGGCGACCTCAGCCAATAAGCCTTCGATAACGGTAGCTTGCGCGTTGTCTGCATCGATTAATACAGCGAGTCGGCGGGGCGAGGTATCGTTTGTTTCGTATTTGGCCATTGGCTCTCCGGAATTTTCTGAAGGTGCTAGCGCTGGAGATTGGGTGCTGAGCCCATTCTCCAGCGCCCAAATTTGTTACTCGCTGGCGATGCTGCGGCCAATGACCAGCCGCTGGATGTCGTTGGCGCCCTCATAGATCTGGCAGATGCGGACATCACGATAGATGCGTTCGACCGGGAAATCGCTGGTGTAGCCGACGCCGCCGTGGATCTGGATGGCGTCGGAGGCGATCTTCTCGGCAGCTTCGGAGGCGAACATCTTGGCCATCGAGGCTTCCTTCAGGCAGGGCTTGCCGGCATCCTTGAGCATGGCGGCGCGCCAGACCATCAGGCGGGCCGCGTCGAGCAAGGTGTTCATGTCGGCCAAACGGAAATTGACGGCCTGGTGCTCGATGATCGGCACGCCGAAGGTGACCCGTTCCTTGGCGTAACGCACCGCTGCTTCGAAGGCGGCGCGGGCCATGCCGATGCTTTGCGAAGCGATGCCGATGCGGCCGGCTTCGAGATTGGACAGGGCGATCTTGTAGCCTTCGCCTTCCTTGCCGAGCAGGGCGGAAGCCGGCACACGACAGTCTTCAAAAATGATCTGTACGGTGTCGGAGGCGTGCTGGCCCATCTTGTCCTCGGTGCGACCGACGATGAAGCCCTTGGTATCGGTCGGGATCAGGAAGCAGGAGATGCCCTTTTTGCCCGCGGCCTTGTCGGTGACGGCAAAGACGATGGCCATGTGGGCGTACTTGCCAGTGGTGATGAACTGCTTGACGCCATTCAGCACGAAATGGTCGCCATCGCGGTCGGCGCGCGTGGTGATCGCGGCGGCGTCGGAGCCGGTATGCGGCTCGGTCAGGCAGAAACAGCCCAGTTTTTCGCCACGGGCCAGCGGCTTCAGCCATTCTTCCTTCTGCGCGTCGGTGCCGTACTTGGCAGTAATGCCGCAGGCCAGCGAATTCTGGACCGAGACGATGGTCGAGGTGGCGCCGTCGCCAGCCGCGATTTCTTCCAGCGTCAGCACCAGCGACATGTAATCCATGCCGGCACCGCCCCATTCCTCGGGCACAACCATGCCCATGGCGCCCAGTTCGCCGAGTTCCTTCAGGGCCTCGGCCGGAAAGGTATGGTTCTTGTCCCATTCGGCGGCGAAGGGGGCGAGGCGCTCCTGCGCGAAGGCGCGCATCGAGTCACGGATCATTTCTTGTTCTTGGGTCAGAATCATTTGCTTATCTCCAAAGAAATCTTTTGTTTCGTGGTCAGCCAGACACCGGCGATGACCAGCAGGCCGCCGAACAGCACGGGCAGGCCAAGGCGCTCGTCGAGCAGCAGCGCCGCCTGCAGCACGGCAAAGACGGGGACCAGATTGATGAATACCGAGGCATGCCCCGCGCCCAGCGTGTGCACCGCTTCGGTGAACCAGGTGTAGGCGATGGCCGTGCCGAAAATAGCGAGGAAAAACAGGCCGGTCCACACCCGCCATGACCAGCTGGCCGGCGCGATATCGCCCTGGACCAGGGCGGCGAGGCCGAGCAGCAGGGCGCCGATCAGGCTGGCGTAGAGCGTCGTGGCCAGCGGTGACAGCGTCCTGGTCGCCATCCGGCCGATGAAGGTGTAGGCCGTCCAGCTCATCACGCAACCGACGATCAGCCACTCGCCAATGCCGACCGTGCCTTCGACCAGCGCCAGCGGATTGCCATTGCCGATCACCGTCAGGCAGCCGGCCAGGGCAATGGCGCTACCCAGCGCCTTGCGCCGGTTCATCCGTTCATGCCCGAACAGCCAGGCGGCCAGCACGATGACGACCGGGTTGAGCGCCACGACCAGCGCGCCGCGTCCGGCCGTGATGTGCTGCAGGCCGAAGAAGAAGCACAGGCCGTAAAGGAAGATGCCGAAAAAGCCCAAACCGCTCACCACGCCCCACTCACGGGTAGTTTTCGGCGCCGGAGCGCCTTTACCCGTGAGTAGCGCGAAACCGGCCAGCGCCAGCGCCGTCACCACGAAGCGAATCGAGGCAACAGCCAGCGGCGCCGATAGCTCCTGCGCGATGATGCGCCCGGCGATCCAGGTGCCTCCCCACATGAACATCGCAGCGACCAGTTTGGCGTAAGTGAGCGAAAGGGCCTTTTGCGGCAATTACAGCATTTCCACCGCGAGAGCCGTTGCTTCGCCACCGCCGATGCACAGGCTGGCCACGCCGCGCTTCTTGCCGTACTTCTTCAGGGCGCCCAACAGCGTGACGACGATGCGGGCACCGGAGGCGCCGATCGGGTGGCCCAGCGCGCAGGCGCCACCGTGGATGTTGACCTTGGCCGGGTCGAGCTTGAGGTCATGCAGCGAGGCCATGGTGACGACGGCGAAGGCTTCGTTGATTTCATACAGATCGACCGACTCAGCGGTCCAGCCGGTCTTGGCGAACAGCTTCTGCATGGCGCCGACCGGGGCCGACGGGAACAGGGCGGGCGTACCGGCATGCGTCGTATGGCCGACGATGCGGGCAATCGGTTGCAGGCCGAGCTTGGCGGCTTGCGAGGCGCGCATCAGGACCATCGCGGCGGCGCCGTCGGAAATCGACGAGGAGTTGGCGGCGGTGACCGTGCCATCTTTCTTGAAAGCCGGCTTCAGGGTCGGGATTTTTTCGACATTGACGGCAAACGGGCCTTCGTCCTTGTCGATCACGACGTCGCCTTTGCGGCCGGCGACGGTGGTCGGGGCGATTTCCCAGGCGAAGCTGCCGTTGTTGCTGGCTTCGATGGCACGGGTGGTCGAGCGGACAGCAAATTCGTCCTGCGCTTCACGGGTGAAGCCGTAGCTGGCAGCGCATTCTTCGGCAAAGGTGCCCATCAGGCGGCCGCGGGTTTCCTTGCCGTAAGAATCTTCCAGGCCATCGAGGAACATGTGGTCCATCAGCTGGCCGTGGCCGAGGCGGTAACCACCGCGGGCCTTGGGCAGCAGGTAGGGGGCATTGGTCATCGACTCCATGCCGCCCACCACGGCCGCACCGTAGGAACCGGCCAGGATGCCGTCGTGGCCGAGCATGGTCGCCTTCATGGCTGAGCCGCAAACCTTGTGGATGGTGGCGCAACCGGCGGAGAGGGGCAGGCCGGCCTGCAGCGCGGACTGGCGGGCCGGAGCCTGGCCCTGGCCGGCTTGCAGCACGCAGCCCATCAGCACTTCTTCGATCAGGTTGGCGTCGATGCCGGCGCGCTCGACAGCGGCCTTGATGGCCACGGCGCCGAGATTGGCGGCGGTCAGGCCGGCAAAGCCGCCCTGAAAGGCGCCCATGGCGGTACGGGCGGCGGAAACGATAACGATCGGGTCATTCATGCTGATTTCTCCTGAGTGGTTGTTGTAACTAGGCGTCCAACGCTTTGAGTGCGGCGTCGTAGCGGGAAGGCAAATCCTGTGGGCAATCGATCGTGATGCCGAGGTCGTGGATCAGGCCGTCCTTCAGGCCGTAAACCCAGCCGTGGACGGTCAGTTGCTGGCCGCGGCTCCAGGCATCCTGGACGACCGGGTTGTGGCAGACATTGACCACCTGCTCCAGTACGTTCAGCTCGCAAAGGCGGTCGTGGCGTTGCGCTTCCGGCAGGCTGTTGACGTTGGCCAGATGCTTGTTATGCACGTCATGAACGTGACGCAGCCAGAGGTCGACGATGCCGACCCGGTCCCGTTGCAATGCTGCGCCGACGCCGCCGCAGCCGTAATGGCCGACGACCATGATGTGCTTGACCTTCAGCACATCGACTGCGTACTGGATGACCGACAGGCAGTTGAGGTCGGTATGGACGACGACATTGGCAACGTTGCGATGGACGAAGACCTCGCCCGGTAGCAGGCCGACGATCTGGTTGGCCGGGACGCGCGAATCGGAGCAGCCGATCCACAGGAATTCCGGTGTCTGCAGGTGGGACAGGCGGTCGAAGTAGGTTGGGTCAACTTCCTGCATCTGGCGGGCCCAGGCGCGGTTGAAGTCGAACAGGTGCGACAGGTTTTCGCTGCGGATTTCCTCTTCCGACCAGTTTTCCAGATCGAGGGCGAGGAACATCGTGCCTTCGACTGGCGTCTGGTAATAGTTCGGTGCTTCGGTGAAGCCCAGTTCGCGGTAGAGCTTCACGGCCATACGCATGTTGGGCAGGGTGTCGATCATCAGCTTGCGGAAACCGATTTCCTTGGCCGCCTTGATCGCGGCCAGCGCCAGCGCGGCACCGATCCCGTGGCCGCGTTCGGCCGGATCGACATAGAGGCGCTTCATTTCGCAGACACCATCGCTGTCCGGCAGCGGGCGAACGCCGACACAGCCGGCCGGGCGACCATCAACCTCGGCAAAGAACAGGCGGCCCTGCGGTGCGACATAGGTGCCGGGCAGCGAGGCCATTTCCTGATCGAAGTTCTGGTACGACAGGTCGACGCCCAGCCAGGCCGCATAGTTGCGGAAGTACTGGCGAACCTGCTCCAGGGCTTCGCTATCGTTGGCGGTGAGGGTGCGTAGGGTAACGGTCATGCTGTTTAGCTCCATGTTGCGGCGCTCCTGTCCGGAGCGCCGGCAGGAGCGTGTTATGCGGTTTCAGCGAAGAGTTCGCGACCAATCAGCATTCTACGGATTTCCGAGGTGCCTGCCCCGATCTCATAGAGCTTGGCATCTCGCCACAAGCGGCCGGTTGGATACTCGTTGGTGTAGCCGACGCCACCCAGCGTCTGGATCGCTTCGCCGGCCATCCAGGTTGCCTTTTCAGCCGAGTAGAGAATGGCGCCGGCGGCATCCTTGCGCAGGGTGCGGGAATGGTCCGTCGCATCACAGGCCCGGCCGACGGCATAGACGTAGGCGCGGGTAGCCTGCCAGGTCGAATAGAGGTCGGCGACCTTGCCCTGCATCAGCTGGAATTCGCCGATCGCCTGGCCGAACTGCTTGCGCTCGTGCAGGTAAGGTACGACGACGTCCATGCAGGCGGCCATGATGCCGAGCGGGCCTCCGCAGAGGACCGCACGTTCGTAGTCGAGGCCGGACATCAGCACCTTGGTGCCGTTGCCGACACCGCCCAGCACGTTTTCTTCCGGCACTTCGCAATCGTCGAAGAACAACGGGAAGGTGTTGGAGCCGCGCATGCCCAGCTTGTCGAGGTGCGTGCCGTGGGTGAAGCCTTTCATGCCCTTTTCGACGATGAAGGCAGTCATGCCCTTGGCCCCGGCGTTGAGGTCGGTCTTGGCGTAGACGACCAGTGTGTCGGCATCGCCGCCGTTGGTAATCCACATCTTGGAACCGTTCAGGACGTAACGGTCGCCCTTCTTCTCGGCCTTCAGCTTCATCGAGACGACGTCGGAGCCGGCATTTGGTTCGGACATGGCCAAGGCGCCGACATGTTCGCCGGAGATCAGCTTGGGCAGGTATTTCTGGCGCTGGGCTTCGGTGCCGTTGCGGCGGATCTGGTTAACGCACAGATTCGAGTGGGCGCCGTAGGACAGACCGACCGAGGCCGAGGCGCGGGAGATTTCCTCCAGCGCCACGATGTGGGCCAGGTAGCCCATGTTGGTGCCACCGTACTCTTCGCCGGCCGTCATGCCGAGCAGGCCCATATCGCCGAATTTCTTCCAGAGGTCGGCCGGGAATTCGTTAGCGCGGTCGATTTCCGCGGCGCGCGGCGCGATTTCTGCATCGGCAAAGGCCTTCACCGCATCGCGCAGCAGGTTGATGTCTTCGCCGAGGCCGAAGTCGAGGCTGGGAATATTCATGTGGTTTGTCTCCGTTCCAGGTTTATTTTTTGAACTACTTTTCGGTTTTGCCATGCATGACCATGATGGTCTGCTGCATCAGCGCACAAAGCGTTTCCTTGCCGTCTTTCACCGCGAAAACCTCCGCCTGCGTGACGACCAGCGTGCGGCCGGGGCGCACCACCTTGCCGCGGGCGATCAGCTTCTCGCCATCGGCCGGGGCGACCAGGTTCATCTTGTATTCGACCGTCAGCACCGAAGCGCTGGCCGAAACCAGGGTCATTGCCGCATAGCCCGCCGCCGAGTCGGCGATCATGCCGACCACGCCGCCATGCACGAAGCCGTGTTGCTGCTCGACACCGGTCCAGTGCGGCAGGTGGATTTCCGTGCGCCCCGGTTCCACCACCGGCAGCGTGGCCTGGATCAGGTCCATGGCGTGCTGCTTGGCGAAGCTGGCGTGGACGCGTTCGGCGAAATCGGGATCGTGGGCGTGGATGCTCATTGGGAAAATCCTCCTGTTGCGGATTGTATTTACGTTTACGTTAACGTCAACTGGCTCGTCAAAAATTATCAGCTGCCACTGCGGCGAGCCAGTTCCTTTTGACACTGGTTTTCGAACTGGCTGATTTCGGCCAGCATCGCTTCGATGTCCTCGCGTTGCTGTTCCAGTGCGGCGCGGCGCTTTTCCATGACGCGCAGGCATTCGAGCAATTGGGGCGTTTCGTCCTCGGTCGACGCGTACATGCCGATCAAATCCTTGATCTCGGCCAGCGACAGGCCGAGACGCTTGCCGCGCAGGGCCATCTTCAGGCGAGCCCGGTCGCGGCGGTTGAAGATGCGTTTGCTGCCTTCACGCTCCGGCGACAGGATGCCCTGGTCTTCCCAAAAGCGGATGGTACGTGGCGTGATGCCGAATTCCCGAGCCAGGTCGGAAATAGCGAAGGTGATGGCCGTCTGGCTCATTTTGTCTCCTGATAGTGCGGCAGAGTAAATCAGAAGCGGGGGCTTTTTTCAATCCGCTACCGTATGGTAAGTTGATTGCCCCTATTTCCGGGTTTTCCCATGTCCCTGCATTTTCCCCATGCCCATCCGCCCGCCGCTGGCGAGCTGACCGAAGTTGCGCCCGGTGTTTACTGGCTGCGCATGCCGTTGCCTTTCCAGCTCGATCACATCAATCTCTGGCTGCTGCGTGATGGCGAGGGCTGGACGATCATCGACACGGGCTTTCCCGATGATGCAGTTCGGGCGATGTGGACACAGATTCTTGACTGGCTCGATGGCCCGGTGACGCGCCTGATCGTCACCCATTTCCATCCCGATCATCTTGGTCTGGCCACCTGGTTGATGGAAAAAACCGGTGCGCCGCTGTCGATGACGACCGGGGAGTTCCTGACCGCCCATGTCGTCTGGCATGAAGTTGGCGGTCATGGGGCGCGTTTCATGGTCGAACAATTCCGCCAGCATGGCTTGGATGCCGAGCATCTGGCCAAATTCGAGCAGCGCGGATCTGGCTATCGGCGCGCGGTGCCAGCCTTGCCGGAGTATTACCATCGGCTGATGGCCGGGGGCATCGTGCGCATTGATGGTAAAAAATGGCAAATTCTAATTGGTCATGGTCATGCCCCCGAACATTTGGCACTTTACTGCGCCGAACTCGGCGTGTTAATTTCGGGCGACATGCTATTGCCAAGAATTTCGACTAACGTCAGCGTTTTCGCGGCGACCCCGGAAGCTGATGCTTTGCGTTGGTATCTGGATTCGCTGGACGAAATGGCGAGAGATATTCCGGCAGAGACGCTCGTGCTGCCTTCGCACGGGTTGCCCTTCACCGGGGTGCAAGAGAGGGTTCAGGCATTGCATGCGCATCACGAAGAGCGACTGCAAGCACTGGAAAATAGCTGTGAACAAGCGCCACAGAGCGCCGCCGAGTTGCTGGATGTCCTGTTCAATCGGGCGCTCGACACACACCAAACCATGTTCGCGATGGGCGAAGCGATCGCCCATCTGAACTACCTTGAACAAGCTGGTCGGTTGTCGCGTAGCATGGACGCCGATGGGGTAATTCGCTATTCGCGGTTGCGGTATTGACCCGCCGCGCACTGACAGAGGGAGTTTGAAGATGTCGCAGCAAACCGAAGACCAGAGCATGAATCTGCCGAACCCGGCCGAAATTGCTAAGACCTATGCCGAAGTCGCCCAGCGCGCCTCCCGGCTGATCACCCAGTTCATGGAAAAGAAGGCAAAGGACGGCGTTGACGCGCCGGCCGACGAGTTGGGCGTTGCCAAAGCCTTCATGGACCTTTCCGCCCGTCTGATGGCCAATCCGTACAAGCTGGCCCAGACCCAGATGAACATGATGTGGGATTACTTCTCCCTGTGGCAGGGCTCCATGATGAAGATGATGGGCGTGCCTGGTTCTGGCCCCGTCGCTGCCCCGAAAAAGGGTGATAATCGTTTCAGGGACGAAGACTGGGAACAGCATTTCCTGTTCGACTTCGTCAAGCAATCCTACCTGATCACCGCCCGTCACCTGCATGACACCGTCGCCGGTACCGAAGGTCTGGATGAAGCGACCCAGCAGAAGGTCAACTTCTTCACCCGCCAGTACATCGATGCGCTGTCGCCGTCCAATTTTGCCCTGACCAATCCGGAAGTCTTCCGCGAAACCGTCAAGAGCCACGGCCAGAACCTGATCAAGGGCCTGAACAACCTGCTGCACGACGTCGAATCCGGCGATGGCCAGCTGCGCATCCGGATGACCGACACCTCGGCCTTCGAAATGGGCAAGAACGTTGCCACGACGCCGGGTAAGGTGATCTTCCAGAACGAACTGTTCCAGCTGATCCAGTACAACCCGACGACCCCGGATCAGAACAAGAAGCCCTTCCTGATCGTCCCGCCGTGGATCAACAAGTACTACATCCTCGACCTGCGCGAGAAGAATTCCATGGTCAAGTGGGCGACCGACCAAGGTCACACCACCTTCATCATGTCCTGGATCAACCCGGACGAAAAGCTGGCCAAGAAGTCCTTCGAGAACTACCTGCTCGAAGGTTCGCTGGAAGCCATCAACCAGGTCTGCGCCCACACCGGCGAAGACAGCGTCAATCTGGCCGGCTACTGCCTGGGCGGCACGCTGACCATGACCACGCTGGCCTACATGGCTGCCAAGAAGGACAAGCGTGCTGCTTCTGCCACCTTCTTCACCACCATGCTCGATTTCTCCGAGCCGGGCGAACTGGGCATCTTCCTCGATGAAGGCGCCGTCGCCGGTCTGGAAAAGAAGATGGCCGAACGCGGCTTCCTCGAAGGTTCGGAAATGGCCGGCACCTTCAACATGCTGCGTGCCAACGACCTGATCTGGTCCTTCGTGGTCAACAACTACCTGATGGGCAAGGATCCGTTCCCGTTCGACCTGCTCTACTGGAACTCCGACTCCACCCGCATGCCGGCCGCGATGCACAGCTTCTACCTGCGCAACATGTACCTCGGCAACCTGCTCAAGGAACCGGGCGGCATCACGCTGGGCGGCGTCAAGATCGACATCAGCAAGGTCAAGACGCCGTGCTACTTCATCTCCACGATCGAAGACCACATCGCACCGTGGAAGAGCACCTACATGGGCGCCCGCCTGCCGTCCGGCCCGACCAAGTTCGTGCTGGGTGGTTCCGGCCACATCGCCGGTATCGTCAATCCGCCGGCCGCCAACAAGTACGGTTTCTGGACCAATGACGCCACCGATGGCAACCTGCCGGAAAGCCCGGAAGACTTCCTGGCCGGTGCCACGCAGAACGCCGGTTCGTGGTGGACCCATTGGAATCAGTGGGTTACCAGCCTGCCGGGTGGCTCGGCCAAGGTCAAGGCCCGCAAGCCGGAAGACGGCAAGCTGGCGGTCATCGAAGATGCACCGGGTTCTTACGTCAAGTTCCGTCTGGATACCCAGAAGAAAGCCTAAAGGCGATTCTGCTTGAAGGAGAAAGGGAGGCTACGGCCTCCTTTTTTATTTGACGAACGAATTGACTGTTTTTTTAGGGGAACGACGGATACGCTGGATCGGCCGATTCCTGTCACCCCGTTTCCTGAACCATGCCTGACTCCGTCTGTCTTACGGACACAGACAGAAAGGAGACCTGCCATGTTCGACTCTCCCGTTGTTTCCGTTCATATTCCGTTGGCACTCCGCAGTTTTTCCGGTGGTCATGATGAAATTACCGCCAGTGGCGACACCGTCGGTGAGGTTCTTGCCGCTGTTGGCCATGAATTTCCGGCGATACGTGATTATCTGATGTCGTCGGGTGGAGATTTACTGCCTGGTGTGGCCGTATTTCTTGGTCCTCGCAGCATTGGTGAATTGCAGGGCTTAGCGACACCGATCGAGTTGGAGGAAGTCCTTAGTATCGTGCCGATCGGTGGGGAGTAAGCGGGTTTCTGCTTATTTGCCCCGGGGATTCCGTCCGTGAGCGGAAAAGGCTTCGCTGCGCCACGGGAATCAGAATTGGACGGCATTGGGGTATGCTCTCTTCGAAATAGTTGGCCATAGGCGCCAGGTGGGGAGAGTTTTATGTCCGAAGAAATCGTTTCCCAGATCAGCAAGGCGCTTGCGCACAACGAAAACCCTATTTCATTTGCGATTACGCTGATGGAACACTTGGTGGTTCCCACCTTCGTGCTCGATGCGGATCAAAATGTACTGATCTGGAACCGGGCTTGTGAGCGCCTGACCGATATTCCCGCTGCGGAGGTGCTTGGCACACGTAACCACTGGCGCGCTTTCTATGAAGAGCCCAGGCCCTGTCTGGCCGATCTGCTCGCCACTTCCAGCCTTGAGCAGATTTCCGATCTATATACTGCGTCCGACGACCCGAGCCACCCGTCGTTTGGCGTGCATGCCGAGAATTGGTGCTGGATGCCGCGTCGTCGTCAGCACCTTTATCTGGCAATTGATGCCGGGCCGGTGTTTGACGAGTCCGGCAAACTGATTGCTGTCGTCGAGACCCTGCGCGATACCACTGAAAGACATATTGCCCAGATCAAGGTGCAGGAGCAGGCCAGCATCCTGAAGGCCCATTTCGACGAACAGGAACGCGAGACGGAACTGGCGCGACGTATTCTTGACCACCAGATTCGTGGCGATCTGATGCAACAGGCCGGGGTCAAGTATTCGGTCATTCCTGCCAGCAATTTTTCGGGGGACATGGTCCTTGCTGCTCGCTCACCATCCGGCCGCATGTACGCCATCCTGGCCGATGCGACCGGCCATGGCCTTTCGGCTGCGGTCAGCGTCCTGCCTATGGTCCAGGAATTTTATCGTCTGGTCGAACTGTCATCACCGCTGAGTACGCTGATCGAGTCGATCAATTTTCTGCTGGCCAATTCCTTGCCGCTCGGCCGCTTCGTCGCCGCTGCCTTCGTCACTTTGGACGAAGCTGCCAAAGAAGGGGAAATATGGGTGGGTGGGGTGCCGGATGTGTTGATGTTCGACCGCGCCGGTCGGCTGGAGCGGCGCATCGCGTCGAGCAATTTGCCATTGGGTATCGTCAAGACCAGTGACGGTGTTCAGGGTATCGAGCGCTTCAACTGGATTCACGCCTGCCAGCTGCTGCTGGTCTCGGATGGCATTGTCGAGGCCTGTAACTCAGATGACGTCGCTTTTGGTGACAAGCAATTGATACGGGTCGTCGAGCAGCGGCTACCCGGTGTTGAATTGACCGATGCATTGCAACAGGCCTTGCAGCAGCATTTGAAGGGCAGTAACGCCCATGACGACATGTCGATGCTGGTCATCGACTGTCCGGCAGGAAGTGACTAGTGGCGAAGGAGTGGCAGCCGGCTTGAAAACTTCGGCCACTCCACGGCATCCAGCATGTTCTTGATGATCAGTCCGAGCTCCGTATCGCCAGTGATCTCCAGTTCGCGGTTGAAGAACAACGTATCCGGGTCTTCCTGACGGGCCAGCAACTGCAGGTAGGCCGACAGATTGGCCGCAAAGGCCAGGTCGGGTTCGCGCTCAGGACGGAAAACCGGGCGGAACAGGCCATCCCGGTAGGTATAGGAGGCTTCGCCGCCAGTATCCAGCACACGAACGCGGAACAGCTTGTCCTCCAGCAGCGCCAACTCGCTTTCCGGTAGCAACTTCATTTTCAGTGCTGCGTTCAAGCCGCCCACCAGTACCAGCGCGTGGGGCCATTGCGGCAGCTTCTGGCCGAGGTTGGCAACGAAGTCAGGCAGCTTGAATTTTGGAATGGTGAAGTTGCCGGTCATGTTCATGCTCCGTGTTTCATGCGCCCAACTGGGCAAGGGCCTGCGTATGGCGCTGGACGATGCCGGCATCGCCAAACCAGTAGCCGTCCACCAGGCCGCTGGTACTCCAGTCCCGACTGTCGACCTGCACCGCCTCGCCAAGTCGGGCAGCATCGAAGGCCGCGATGATTTCGTTGATGTGTTGCTTCTGCGGGCTGATGCGCACGATGTCGATACCCATCTTCAGCATTTCTGGCATTTCGTGCAGCAGATTGTAACTCTGCGCCGACATGGTCTGAATGCCGTTGATGGTCAGGAAATCTTGCCCTTCGCGGGTTTTCAGCGTCAAACCTTCGGCATGATCAAGGCATTTGAACTGGCAGTCGTCCTTGTTCAGGTCGTAATGGCGGGCGGTGAAGCAGCGGGCCGAGAAGGCGAGCGGAATCTTGCCGAAGGCGAAAACCTCGGTCTCGACATCGGCCGGCTTTTTCCGGTGTAGCGCCTCGATCATGCTCCGTGAGCCTTCCAGTGGCGGCACCCAGCGCTTCAGGCCAAAGCGGGCGAAGGAAGCCAGCGTTGCCTCGTTGTAGATATTCAGATGCGGGCCGGCCACGAAATCCTGGCCGTGCACGAGGTTGACGGCGCCAAGGTCATTGGCTTCGAGCCAGCAGCCTGCGTCGTCGATCAGCCGGCGCAGGGCCTTGAGGTCGCTTTCCGATTCGAGCAGGGCTTGTGCCGAGACGACGACCTGCTTGCCGGCATCGGTCAGGTCGCGGGCCAGGCCGATCCAGTCAGTGGTGCGCAATTGCTGGCGACGCGAGCAGACCACTTCGCCAACGTAGATGATGTCGAGCGCGGGGTTCTGAGCCATCTCGGCGTAGAACTCCATGACCTCGCCCTTGGGCCAGAAATAGAGCAGGGGGCCAAGCGAAAGTTTCATGCTGCTTTGTCCTTTAGCGCCATGGCCGGCTGTAGGCGCCGAGCGTCGCCTGGCTGCCTTCGGAAACCTTGGACAGCTCCGCCTGCCAGGCTGGTTTTACGTGGAAGCGTTCGCTGCCATCGCGGAGCGAATCGAGCGCGGCACGCAGCGTACGGGTGACTTGTGCAACATAAGTCGGGCTACGCTGCCGGCCTTCAACCTTGATGGCCTTGACCCCGATCTTGATGATGTCCGGCAGTATTTCCAGCACGTTCAGGCTGGTCGGTTCTTCCAGCGCGTAATAGGTGTCTCCCTGCACGTCGAAGCGACCTTTGCACAGCGTTGGGTAGCCGGCTGGCTCGTCGTCGCCGAAACGGTCGATCAGGACACCGTTGAGACGGGTTTCCATGGTGCCCGGCTTCTTGTCCCATTTGACGTACTTGGCCGGCGAGCAGGCGCCGACGGTATTGGGGGATTCACCGCAGGCGTAGGAAGACAGCCAGCAGCGGCCTTCATTCATCACGCACAGGCTGCCGAAGCCGAAGACTTCGATTTCGACTGTGGTGTTCTTGATCACATGTTCGACCTGGGCCAGCGTCAGCACGCGCGGCAATACGGCGCGACGAATGCCGAATTCACGCTGGCAGAAGTTGATCGCTTCGTAGCTGGTCGCCGAGCCCTGCACGGAAAGATGCAGGCGCTGTTGCGGATGGCGCTGGCGGGCGTAGTCGAGCAGGCCGATGTCGGCCAGGATGATGGCGTCCACGCCCTGGTCAACGGCACCGTCGACGGCCTTGTGCCAATCGGCGACCCGGCCGGTCTGCGGGAAGGTGTTGATCGCCATCAGTACTTCGCGACCCTTGGCATGGGCGTAGCGTATGCCTTCGGCCATGGTCTTGGTGTCGAAGTTCAGGCCAGCGAAGTTGCGCGCATTGGTGTCGTTTTTGTAGCCGAGGTAGACAGTGTCGGCGCCGTTATCGACGGCGGCTTTGAGTGCCGGCAGGCTGCCGGCCGGACAAACGAGATCGGGCAAGGAGCTCATGGGAGGCATCCTGAATAGCAAGTGCCGGAGTATAGCCAGCGTTGCAGGAACGCCATTGATCCTAGTCAAAGCCATCGCTCGTGCCAGGCTACATTGGCCTTCATTACGGTATTATTGTGGCCAGTAATCGGCCACAGTGAGGGGCATGTTTTACTGCTCTTTCGCCAAAAGCGCCCCGCCAGTCGTGTGTCTGGCCATTGAGAAAGGTTGAGGAATGAACAAGGAACGTGTCCTCGTTGTTGATGATGAGCAATTGAATCTCTTCATCATCGAGGAGTTTCTCGAGCAGGAAGACATCGAACTGGAAATGCACAGCAATCCGCTTGAGGCTTGGGCCAGCCTGAGTGCAGCGGACAGTGATTTCTCCTTGGTCGTGCTCGACCGGATGATGCCCGAACTGGATGGCATGGAATTGTTGCGCCGGATGAAGCGGGAAGCTCGCTTTGCCGACATTCCGGTCATCATGCAGACGGCCGCTTCTTCTCCCGATCAGGTTCGGGAAGGTCTGGAGGCGGGGGCATACTATTATTTGACCAAGCCTTACGAGCCCGAAGCGCTGATTTCCATCGTCCGGGCCGCCATGGAGGATAGGCGGGGACGCAGTCAGCTACGCACCCGTGCAGCTCGTCTGGAAGAGACCCAGAAGCTGATTCAGAGTGTCGAATACCGCTTTGTGACGCTGGAGGATGTCAGTTGCCTGGTTCCGGTGCTGGCCAGCATGTGCCCGGTGCCGGATGTCGCTGCACCCGGTTTGTCCGATTTGATGGTCAATGCGGTCGAGCACGGCAATCTGGGGGTGACCTATCAGGAAAAGTCACTGCTGAAGTGGGAGGGGGACTGGGAGGAGGAAATCAGACGTCGCCTTGCCCTGCCACAGTTCCGTGATCGTTTTGCCACGGTCAGGGTCGAGCGTAATGCCGACAGTGTCGCGTTTACCATTACCGATCAGGGCGATGGGTTTGAATGGAACAAATTCCTGAGCTTCGACCCGGATCGTGCCTTCGACCCGAACGGTCGAGGTATTGCCATGGCCAAGATGATGAGTTTCTCGGCGCTCGACTACCAGGGGCGCGGCAACATCGTCGTTGCCAAGGTCAATTGCTGACGTTTAACGGGTAATGACGGTTGGTCGGAAGCCTAGTACGGCGCTGATTTTTTCGGCCACCCGGTCAGCGTCACCGCGGTTGGCATAAGGGCCGAGATGCAGGCGATGTATGCCGCTGCCTGGATTGACGCGCATCGTTTCGGTCAGCCAGTCGAGTTCGCGCAGCAGGTGATTTTTCAGATTTTCGGCGTTCTCGACATTTGAGAAGGCGCCAAGCTGCAGATAAATCCCTTTTTGTATGCCCGTATCGCCACTCATGCCAGCCATTACTGCGGTTTGGACCGGCCGTTCTTCGAGCGCCATGCGTTTGGCCAGCTGTTCGATATCGTCCCCGTTCGTGGTACTGGTGACGCGGGGCGGTGATGTGGTCTGGGCATAGGTCGTGCCGGCCAGGTCGCCTGGAATAATCGCTTCGACTTCGACCTGGCCGCTGCCGCCGTTGATCAATCCAAGTTTGTAGGCGGCAGTGTAGGAAAGGTCGATGACACGGTCGGCATGAAAAGGGCCGCGGTCGGTAATGCGGACGACCACTGATTTGCCGCTCTGTACGCTGGTTACCCGCACGTAGGACGGCAGGGCCAGCGAGGGGTGGGCGGCGGTCATCGCGAACATGTCATAAGGTTCGCCGATCGAGGTTTTCTGGCCATGGAACTTCTTGCCATACCAGCTGGCGATACCGCGTGCCTTGTAGGGCTTGACGGTGGTGTTCGGAACATATTCCTTGCCAAGCACGACATAGGGCTTGGTCGCCGGCTTGTGCAGTGGTTCCCACTTCGGTTCGGCGTCGGGAATGTCATCGAGGCCGTCCGGAATGTCTTCCGCCGGGCCGTCATCCTTGTAGAAACCACCACCCCGTTTGAGGACGGCTGTCGGCTTCCTGGTCGGCGTCGGCGACTTTGAAACAGATCCTTTTTGCCCGTCAACCGTTGTGTCGCGAATCGGACTGGGGCCGCCACAGGCGGCAAGCAGCAGCGCAAGACTCAACGGGGCGACAAAACGACTCATTTCTTGACCAGCATCCGGTGGGTATGGATCGACATCAGAATCCCAATGCCAAGGAAGAGTGTAACCAAAGCCGTGCCACCGTAGCTCATGAAGGGCAGCGGGACACCGACGACGGGCAGGATGCCGCTGACCATGCCCATGTTGATAAAGGCGTAGGTAAAGAAGCCAAGGGTGATGGCGCCGGCCAGAAGGCGTGTGAATAGCGTCGGGGCCGCCGAGGCGATGATCAGGCCGCGGCCGATGAGCAGGGTGTAGAGGAAAACCAGCGTCGCGTTGCCGATCAGCCCCCATTCCTCGGAATAGACGGCGAAGATGAAGTCGGTATGCTTTTCCGGGATGAATTCGAGATGCGTCTGCGTACCATTCAAGTAGCCTTTGCCAATGGCGCCGCCCGAACCGATGGCGATGGTGGCCTGGATGATGTGATAGCCAGCACCCAGTGGGTCGGTGGTCGGGTCGAGTAGGGTCAGGATGCGTTTACGTTGATAGTCGTGCATCATGCTCCAGATCAGGGGAGCGGCAGACCCGGCGGCGATGACCAGGCCGGCGATGACCTTCCATGGCAGGCCGGCAAAGAAGATCACGTAGAAGCCGGCAGCACCGACGAGTAAGGCCGTGCCGAGGTCGGGTTGCTTGGCGATCAGGGCAAAAGGGATGAGCAGCAAAAGACCTGCGCCAATGTAGTGCTTGAACCTGAGGGTTGCTTCATATTTCTGGAAATACCAGGCCAGCATCAGCGGCATGGCGATCTTCATGATCTCGGATGGCTGGATGCGTGTGAAGCCAAGTGGTAGCCAGCGCTTGGCGCCATTGACCTTGATCCCGAACAGGAAGACGGCGACAAGCAGCACAACGCCCAGGACGTAGAGCGGAATGGCAAAGCGCATCAGTTTCTGGGGCGGTAGTCGGGAAACGAACCACATGATGGTCATGGCCACGCCCATGTTGCCCAACTGGGAGAGCACTCGCTGGTTGCCGTCGAAGGTCGCGGAATAGACGGTGGCGAGGCCGACCGCCATGATGGTCAGCGTGATGAAGAGCAGCGGAAAATCGATGTGGGCGATCAACTGCTGCCAACTGCGGCGGAGGGTGCCAACGATGTCGATCATTCCTCGCTATCCTCTTCGATGGCGGCTGGGTCATCTTTGGCGGCACCGCCCGGCAACTTGCCGAGCAGATAGTAGTCAATGACCATGCGGGCGATAGGCGCGGCTGACTGGGCGCCGAAGCCGCCGTTCTCAACCAGTACAGCCAAGGCGATTTTCGGTTTGTCGGCCGGGGCATAGGCGATGAACAGCGCGTGGTCGCGCAGTTCTTTTTTCATGCCGCCTTCTTTGTACTGGGCACCCTTTAGCGAGAAGACCTGCGCGGTGCCGGTCTTGCCGGCTGATTCGTAAGGTGCGCCGGCAAAGGCCCGGGCGCCCGTGCCTTCCTTGTTTACGCCAACCATGGCGCGGCGGATGACATCGATATTCTGCGGCCTGAGATTGAGGTCGCGGATCGGCTTTGGTTCGACCTGCCGCTTTTCGCCCGTCTTGGTGTCTATGATGTAATGCACCAGGTGCGGCCGGAACATTACGCCATTATTGGCGATAGTCGCGGTGGCCTGGGCCAGCTGGATCGGCGTGTAAGCGTTGTAGCCTTGGCCGATGCCGATCGAGATCGTCTCGCCGGCATACCATCTCTGCTGTTCAGGCTTTTTGAAACGTTGCTTCTTCCACTCCTGCGAGGGCAGGACGCCTTTGGATTCACCGGAATCATCCTTGCCGAGATCGACGCCGGTGCGCTGGCCGAGGCCGAGCGAGCCCATGAACTTGGCGATGTTGTCGATCCCCATGTCGTTGGCCAGCATGTAATAGTAGGTGTCGCAGGAATGGACGATGGATTTGTACATGTCCACGCTCCCGTGGCCGCCCTTCTTGTCGTCGCGGAACTGGTGATTGCCGAAGTTGAAATAGCCGGGGTCGTTGATTGTTTGATTCGGCGTGCGCTTGCCCATTTCCAGCGCAGCCAGTGCAAGGAAGGGCTTGAAAGTCGAGCCTGGCGGATAGGCTCCGTTGATCGCTCGATTGACCATTGGCTTGCTGGGGTGCTCGTTCAGTTCCTTCCAGTTGTCCGGTGTAATACCGTCGACGAACAGGTTGGGGTCGTAGGTCGGATTGGAGACGAGCGCGAGAATGCCGCCGGTTGACGGGTCGATGGCCACAAGAGAGCCTTTGCGCTCGCCGAAGGCTAGCTCGGTGATTTCCTGCAATTTGGCATCGAGCGTCAGTGCCAGGTTATTGCCGGAAACCGGGGGAATTCGTTTCAGGCTGCGCAGGGCCCGGCCACCGGCATCGATTTCGACTTCCTCGTAGCCGGTCTCGCCGTGCAGTTCAAATTCGTAATGCTGTTCGAGGCCTGTCTTGCCGACGTGATCGGTGCCCTTGTAATTGGCCTGCTTTTCCGACTCCTCGATCCATTTCAGGTCGCGTTCGGTGATTCGCCCAATGTAGCCAATGGCGTGCGAGGCGATGTTGGCCAACGGGTATTGCCGGAACAGTCGGGCTTTGACCTCGACACCGGGGAAACGATAGCGGTGTGCCGCAAACTTGGCGACTTCGCCATCGGTCAGGCGGGTGCGGATGGGGATCGATTCGAAATTCTTGGCTTCGTCGAGCAGGCGCTTGAAGCGCTTGCGGTCCTTGGGCTGGATATCGATGACTTCTGCCAACGAATCAATGGTTGCCTCGAGGTCACCGGCTTGGGATGGCGTGATTTCCAGTGTGAAGGCTGAATAGTTGTGGGCCAGCACTACACCGTTGCGGTCGGTGATGACGCCACGGTTGGGCACAATGGGGATCAGCGCAATACGGTTGTCTTCGGCGCGGGTCTGGTAAAAATCGTGCTGGATGACCTGTAGCCAGACGAAGCGGCCAATCAGCACGCCAAAGGCCAGCAGGACGGTTACCGCCGCAAAACCGATCCGAAACCGAAAACGGTCGAGATCGGCTTCCGGATTATTGAAATCACCCACGTGCAGCCTGCCTTAGCATCAAATCGGGCGGTTGGGGTCTTGCTCGACCGGCCGGTACTGCGGCAGGAGCAGGATGAAGGTGGCGGGAATCCAGAGCAGCGTAGCGATCAACGGGCCCACGAAATAGCCCCAGCCGGGGAAGTCGGCGCCCACGGCAAGGCGCATCAAGGCCTGCAATACCTGCGCCGCGAGTAAGAGCGGCATGATTTGCAGGGCCTGCTGGACGAGCGGGAACCAGAGGATGCGCCGTGACAGCGAGGCCGCGGTGTAGGCCAGTATCACGTAGGCGAAGCAATGCTGGCCAAGCACCGCGCCATCGGCGACATCCATCAGCAGACCGAGTGCGAAGCCCCAGCCCATGCCGACCTTGCGGAACTCTCGAACGCTCCAGAAACACAGGACCAGTGCAATCCAGTCCGGCATCCCTGGCCAGTGTGCCGTTGGCAGGAAGTTGAGGAGCGCGGCGGCGATCAGGCTGAAGAATATGAACCAAGGCCGGACCGGCAACAGAATGCGGGATGAGGAAAAGGTTGGTTGCATCAGTGTTCTTTTCCAGCGGTTTTCTTTTTCTTGCGCAGGCTTGGTTTGTCGGAACTGCCCGGACGTCCGGATGACTCTGGCGGTGCCGGCGGCAGCGCCTTGCGCGGGTCAAGCACCATCACTTCGCCAAAATTTTCGACGCCAGCAATGGGTACGCAGAAGATACGGGCGAAGGAATAGGCGCTGTCGCGCTCGATATCGACGACCTTGGCGACCGGGAAGCCGGCCAGGTAGATGCCGTCCAGTCCGGAGGTGACCAGAATATCGCCAATCTGGATGTCGGCGTTGGCGGGCATGTAACGCAATTCCAGCTGGCCGTTGCCGAGGCCGAAAACGACTGAGCGCTGGCCACTACGCACAACCTGGACCGGCACGACCTGATCCTTGTCGGTAATCAGGGTGATTTCAGCCGAGAACGGGAAAACGCGGGTAACCTGACCGACTACCCCGGCCTCATCAATGGCGGGTTGCCCGGCGACAATACCAGCCTGCTGGCCTTTGTCCACAATGACCTTGCGCGAGAACGGGTCGCGGGCAGTGTACAGAATCTGGGTAACCTGACCGTTGGCCTTTTCGCGTTCCTTGACCGCCAGCAGCTTGCGCAACCGCTCATTCTCAACTTCGAGTTGGGCCAAGCGCTGCAGATTGGGCGCGGTTGTCAGCTGATTGTGTTTTAGCTCGCCATTTTCTAGTTGCAGGGCGCGCAGGCCTTGCAGATAACTGGCCGCGTAGTCGACCAGGCTACCCGGTGTCTGGGCAACGCGCTGCACCGGGTCGATGACCAGAGCGATGCTCTGGCGCAGTAATTCAAGGCTCTTGAAGCGCAGGTCGAGCACAAAAATCGCCAATGAAACGGCGATGTAGAAAGTCAGAAGGGCCAGCGGTGCTGGCCCTCGCTTGAAGAACGGTGGAGGCGCGTGGTCGAGGCCGGCCATCGTTCAATCCTGCCTTGCTGCGATCAAGGTTTAGTCCGAGGCAAAAATGCTGCCCAGCTTGTCCATCTTTTCCAGTGCCATGCCGCAACCGCGGGCAACACAGGTCAGGGGCTCATCGGCAACGATCACAGGGAGGCCGGTTTCTTCCATCAGCAGACGGTCGAGGTCGCGGAGCAGGGCGCCGCCGCCAGTCAATACCATGCCCTTTTCGGCAATGTCGGCACCGAGTTCGGGCGGAGTCTTTTCCAGCGCGGACTTCACGGCGGAAACGATCTGGTTCAGCGGGTCGGTCAGCGCCTCAAGGATTTCGTTGGACGAAATCGTGAACTTGCGCGGGATGCCTTCGGCCTTGTTGATGCCGGAAACTTCCATTTCCTTGACCTCGGCGCCCGGGAAGGCGGAACCGATGTTCTTCTTGATGTTTTCGGCGGTGTTCTCGCCGATCATCATGCCGTAGTTGCGGCTGATGTAATTGATGATCGCTTCGTCCAGCTTGTCGCCGCCGACGCGCACGGAACCGGCATAGACCATGCCGCCGAGCGAGATGACACCAACTTCGGTGGTGCCGCCGCCGATGTCGACGACCATGGAGCCCGTTGCATCGGAAACCGGCAGGCCGGCACCGATCGCAGCCGCCATCGGCTCCTCAATCAGGTAAACCTGGCTGGCACCGGCGCCGAGGGCGGATTCGCGGATGGCGCGGCGTTCGACCTGGGTCGAGCCGGACGGAACGCAGATGATGATGCGCGGGCTCGGGCTGAACAGCTTCGAGTCGTGCACCTTTTTGATGAATTGCTTGAGCATTTGCTCGGTGACGGTGAAGTCGGCAATCACGCCGTCCTTCATCGGGCGGATAACAGTGATGGTACCCGGTGCCTTGCCAAGCATATCCTTGGCTTCCCGGCCGACGGCCTGGATGGTCTTTTTGGCATTGGGGCCGCCTTCGAGGCGGATGGCGACGACCGACGGCTCGTCCAGAACGATGCCGCGAGCACGCACATAGATCAGCGTGTTGGCAGTACCAAGGTCAATGGCGAGGTCGTTCGAGAAGTATTTGCTGAGGAAACCAAACATGTATGCTCCGCTTGGGGGGTGCGGTAGGGAAAACTTTTATGATACCTTATAACGCTTTCCATTTTAAGACTTTGTGCACTGCAAAAAAGTCTTTGGCACCCATGTCGCTCACATTAGAACAGGTTAAGCGCATCGCCCATCTCGCCCGAATCGAGATCAGTGATGACGAGGCCTTGACCACCCAGGGCCACCTCAACGGCATCTTCCAGTTGATCGAACAAATGCAGGCGGTTGATACCACTGGTATCGAGCCGATGGCGCATGCCCAGGATGTCAGCCAGCGCCTGCGTGAAGATGCAGTTTCCGAGGGTGATCGCCGTGCCGCCTATCAGGCCGTCGCCCCGGAAATCGAAGCAGGGCTCTACCTTGTGCCGAAGGTGATCGAATGATCAACGCCAGCCTGAAAGAATTGTCGCTGGCCTTGGCCGCGAAGAAGGTTTCCAGCGTCGAATTGTCGTCGTTGTTCCTCGATCGCATCGAGCGTCTGAATCCGACTCTGAATGCCTTCGTGACGGTTGATCGCGAGAAAAGCCTGCAAATGGCCCGCGACGCGGATGCGCGCATCGCTGCCGGCACGGCCGGCCCATTGACCGGCATTCCCATCGCCCAGAAGGATATCTTCTGCGCCGAGGGCTGGCTGAGCACCTGCGGCTCCAAAATGCTGGCCAACTTCGTCTCGCCCTACGATGCGACGGTCATCCGCAAGATGCACGCCGAAGCCGGATTGGTGTCGCTCGGCAAGACGAACATGGACGAATTCGCCATGGGTTCGTCGAATGAAACCTCTTTCTTCGGTTCAGTGCGTAACCCCTGGGATACCCAACGCGTACCGGGCGGTTCGTCTGGTGGTTCGGCCGCGGCAGTTGCCGCCCGTCTGGCTCCGGCGGCCACCGGCACCGACACTGGCGGCTCGATCCGCCAGCCAGCCGCGCTGTGCAACTTGACCGGTCTGAAGCCGACTTATGGCGTGGTTTCCCGCTATGGGATGATCGCTTTTGCCTCGTCGCTTGATCAGGGCGGTCCGATGGCGGCCAGCGCTGAGGATTGCGCCCTGCTGCTCAACACGATGGTCGGTTTCGACGAACGTGATTCGACCTCGCTTGAGCGTCCGGTCGAAGACTATGCCCGCGATCTCGACAAGCCGCTTGATGGTTTGCGCATCGGTTTGCCCAAGGAATTCTTTGGCGAAGGTTGTGATGCCGAGGTGATGGCCGCCGTGCGTGCTGCGATTGCCGAATACGAGAAGCTCGGTGCGACCTGCGTCGAAATTTCTCTGCCCAATTCCCACTTGTCGGTGCCAGCCTACTATGTGATCGCACCGGCCGAGGCCAGTTCCAACCTGTCGCGTTTCGACGGTGTGCGCTATGGCTATCGTGCCCCGGAGTACGGCAATCTGGACGACATGTACATGAAAACCCGAGCCCAGGGCTTCGGTGCAGAAGTGAAGCGCCGCATCCTGATCGGTGCCTATGTGCTGTCGCATGGCTACTACGACGCCTATTATCTGCAGGCTCAGCGCATTCGCCGTCTGATCGCCAACGATTTCGTCGAGGCTTTCAAGCATTGCGATGTGATCATGAGCCCAACCTCACCTTCGACCGCCTTCAAGCTCGGTGAAAAGGCTGCTGATCCAGTACAGATGTACCTGTCGGACATCTATACGATTGCGGTTAATCTGGCTGGCCTGCCCGGCATGTCGATTCCCTGTGGTTTTGTCGGTGGTTTGCCGGTTGGCCTGCAACTGATCGGCAATTATTTTGCCGAGAACCGCTTGCTCAATGTCGCTCATCGCTATCAACAGGCGACCGATTGGCATCAACGTCGCCCGGGTGGCATTGAATAAGATGCGCCTCCTTTGGACTCTGCTGGCTGCGCTGATGTTGGTCAGTTGCGCAGAAACGCCCAAAACTCCGGAGGAGCCTGCGGCGCAATCGAGTGCCGAAAAGCCGGCGGCTGCCGAAGAGACACCGAAATTCAAGAATTCGACCCTGAAGTACCTGGCTAACCGCAACCTCAAGCCGCAACCGACGCGCCCGCTCAACGTTCGTTCGCGCTGCTCGCACAAGGACGCGATCGGCACCCAGACCCGGCTCGATCTGCTGGTCAAGGAGGCCGATGTCAAGAAATTCGATGCCCAGGTCAGCATGAAGGGCTACGGCACCTGTCGCTTCAACTTGGACGACTTCGAGCAGGTCGAGAAGCTGCCGCAGGCGCTGCTGCGCCACAAGAAGCAGTCGGATTGCCTGGTTCGCATGTGGGAGCAGGGTCCCAAAGTAACGATTGCATTCAACAGTTGCCCCAAGTCCTGCGAGGGAAAGGCTTTCGACTACCTCTGGCCGATCATGGTCGAGGCGAAGAGCGGGCAATGTTTCTAAAACGGATGAAGCTATGACTCAGTGGGAAGTGGTAATCGGCATCGAGACGCATGCGCAGCTCTCGACGGTTTCGAAGATTTTTTCCGGCGCCTCGACGGCGTTTGGTGCCGAACCGAATACCCAGGCTTGCGCGGTTGATCTCGCGCTGCCCGGCGTTCTTCCAGTGTTGAACAAGAAAGCAGTCGAGTGCGCCATCCGCTTTGGCTTGGCGATTGGTGCCGAGGTGGCGCAGAAGTCCGTTTTTGCCCGCAAAAACTACTTTTATCCGGATCTGCCCAAGGGCTACCAGATCAGCCAGATGGACCTGCCGGTGGTGGTTGGCGGCAACATCACGCTGCAGGTCGGGCAGGGCGACAAGGCATACGAAAAAATCGTTCGTCTGACCCGTGCCCATCTTGAAGAAGATGCCGGCAAGTCGCTGCATGAAGATTTTCATGGCAAGTCGGGTATCGACCTGAATCGGGCTGGTACGCCATTGCTCGAAATCGTTTCCGAACCGGACATGCGTTCGTCCGACGAAGCGGTCGCCTATGCCCGGGCATTGCATGCGCTGGTCCGCTGGATCGGCATCTGCGACGGAAACATGCAGGAAGGCTCCTTCCGCTGTGACGCCAATGTTTCGGTGCGCCCGAAAGGCCAGGCCGAATTTGGCACTCGCCGCGAGATCAAGAATCTCAACTCCTTCCGGTTCATGAAGGAAGCCATCGATTTCGAAGTCCAGTGGCAAATCAATGAAATCGAGGAAGGCCGCAAGATTCAGCAGGCCACAGTGCTGTTCGACCCGGATACCGGCGAGACGCGCATGATGCGGAGCAAGGAAGACGCGCACGATTACCGCTACTTCCCAGACCCCGATCTATTGCCGTTGATGATTCCGGCCGAATGGATCGCCCGCGTTCAAGGTGAAATGCCAGAGTTGCCAGTGCAGAGACGCGAGCGTTTTGCCGGCGACTTGGGTCTTTCCGCCTACGATGCCAGCGCGCTGACGGCAAGTCAGGAAATTGCCGATTATTTCGAGGCTGTCGTCGCGATTGCCGGCAAGGCCAATGCGAAGCCCTGTGCCAACTGGGTGATGGTCGATCTGGCGGCCCGTCTCAACAAGGATGGCAAGGATATTGCCGATTCGCCGGTTTCAGCGGCTCAACTGGCCGGTCTGATCCAGCGGATTGCCGATAGCACCATTTCCAACAACATCGCCAAGAAGGTTTTCGAAGCCTTGTGGAATGGCGAAGGGGCGACGGCAGATGAGGTCATCGACAAGCAAGGCTTGAAGCAGATTACCGATACTGGCGCCATCGAAGCTTTGGTGGACGAAGTGCTCGCTGCCAATGCTGCCAACGTGGCTGAATTCAAGGCTGGCAAGGAAAAGGCGTTCAATGCGCTGGTTGGCCAAGTGATGAAAGCAGCCAAGGGCAAGGCCAACCCGCAGCAGGTCAATGACCTGCTGAAGCAGAAACTGGCGGGTTAATCAGCGAGTTGCTGGCGCCGCGCCACTGTAAGGCGCAGCCGGCGGTCGGCGGGTCAATTCGAAGTAGCGCTTGCGGTCCGCATCGTACTTGGCTTTGATTGACTCGAAGTCCTTCTTCTTGATATCGAGCAGTTCCTGCTGCAGCCTGATTTCGTGGTCAATGGCGCGCAGTTCCTTGTCGAGTTCGGCGGGGAGTGCCTTTTTCTTGTAAAACTCGGCTTCATCAGCAAACTTTTTGCGCTTGGTGCGGGCAGCATCAATGCGGGCAATGGTCGACAGAATGGCGAAGTTCACGTCGGCCTCGGCTTTTTGTTGCGCCAGGTCGATATCTTCAGGCGTCGTGTAGGTATCGAGCAGCGCCTGGTCCCGGCGGCGTTGCTCGCGGCTGGCATCTTCAAGCTGTTTCTTGCGACGGTTTTCAACGATTTGCTCGGCCTTTTGCTCAGGCGTGAGCGGTGGCCCCACTTCCTTGATGATATTGCCGCCGCTGTCGAGGACCCGATAGGCACGGCCACGACATTGTTCGGGCAGCGTGTCGCCACAGACCCGGCGACCGCTGACCGGATCGTGGCAGCAGTAGAACTCTCCGGCTGCCTGTGCTGAAGTGGCCAGCAACAGGAGAAGGGTAAGGAGTGCCCGCTTAGGCATCGACCCCGTACTGCTCACGGTAGTGGGCAACGGCCTCGCGATGGTTGGCAAAATCCGGGCGCTCGGCTAGGAAGGTCATCAGGTCCTTGAGCCCGGCAACGGCGACGACGGGGATGCCATAGTCGCGCTGGACTTCCTGCACTGCCGAGAGTTCGCCCTGTCCGCGCTCCTGGCGATCCAGCGCAATCAATACGCCTGCCGGGGTGGCGCCGGCGGCGCGGATCAGTTCGACTGATTCGCGCACGGAAGTTCCGGCGGAAATAACGTCATCGACGATCAGGACACGTCCGGTCAATGGCGAGCCGACGATGTTGCCGCCCTCGCCATGGTCCTTGGCTTCCTTGCGGTTGAAGGCAAAAGGGAAATTCTTGCCGCGCTGAGCAAGCGATATGGCAATGGCAGCCACCAGCGGAATGCCCTTGTAGGCCGGGCCGAAAAGCATGTCGAACTGGACGCCGCCGGCTTCTGCTGCTTTGGCGTAGAATTCGGCCAGACGTCCAAGCGAGTTGCCGTCGTTGAACAGTCCGGCATTGAAAAAGTAGGGTGAAAGCCTTCCTGCCTTGGTTTTGAATTCGCCAAAACGCAATACTTGGCAGCCAACTGCAAATTCGATGAAATCCTGACGAAAATCCATAATCCTCTATTCCTGCAGGTCGGAAAAATACGACCGATTCGATCACAATGTTACGCATCATCTCCCTGAATCTCAATGGTATCCGCTCCGCATGGAGTAAAAATGTCTTGCCGTGGGTAGCGGCTCAGAACGCGGACGTCATTTGTCTGCAGGAACTGAAGGCCCAGTTACCCGACCTGACGCCAGAAATGATGGCCCCGGATGGCATGCAGGCTTTCTATCACTGTGCCGAAAAGAAGGGTTACAGCGGCGTTGGTATCTGGAGTAGGGAAAAACCGGATCGGGTGATCGAAGGCTTCGATGGCGGTGAATTCGATGCCGAGGGGCGCTACATCCGAGCCGATTTTGGCAATTTGTCGGTGATTTCTCTTTATCTGCCTTCGGGGTCCTCTTCGCCCGAGCGCCAGGAGGCAAAGTTTCGCTTTCTCGATGTCTTCTTCCCGCAGATGCTGGCGTTGCGTGCCGAAGGCCGTGAAATCGTGCTGTGTGGTGACTGGAATATCGCCCATCAGGCCATCGATCTGAAAAACTGGAAATCAAACCAGAAAAACTCCGGTTTCTTGCCTGAAGAACGTGCCTGGTTGTCCCGGCTGTTCGAGGAGCAGGGCTGGGTTGATGTTTATCGCCGCCTGCACCCCGAAACCACGGATGCCTGCTACACGTGGTGGAGCAATCGCGGCCAGGCCTGGGCCAAGAACGTCGGTTGGCGAATCGACTACCAGATCGCTACCCCGGGTATCGCAGTAATGGCAGTGCAGGCCGAGGTCTACAAGGACGAGCGATTTTCCGATCATGCCCCGCTGATCATCGATTACGACTTCAAATAAGCATCCAAAGTGCATTGATTTCGCTGCGTCGTCGGGATAACCTGTAGCTCTGCTTACTTGTCTAACGAGGTTGAAAAATGTCTGAACAAATCGCTGCTGCCAACAAGGAAAAGCTGGTCTCCGATCTCAAGATTGTGATTTCCGATACCGAAGAATTGCTGCGTGCCACTGCCGGTGCAGCCGGTGACAAAGTGGGCGAACTGCGTGAGCGTTTGGGTGTTCGTCTGCGCGATGCCAAAGAGCGTGTGATCGATCTTGAAGTGGCGCTGGTTGACAAGACCAAGGCTGCTGCCCGTGCGACCGATGATTTCGTGCACGAAGAGCCGTGGAAGGCTGTCGGCGTTGCTGCCGCATTGGGCCTGGCCCTCGGTGTGCTGATCGGTCGTCGTTAAGCGCATGACACAGCAGTCAGGCGGTGATGGAGGCCGCGAAGGTCTCTTTGCCGCCTTGAAGAATATCCTCGCGACGCTGATTGCGATAGGGAAGACGCGGGCCGAACTCCTGGTTACCGAGCTGGAGGAGGAGAAATTACGCCTCATGTCGCTCTGGGCCAAGGCCATCGGTGCCGCGTTTCTGCTGGCCTTGGGTGTCGTCATGGCGGTCTGCTGTGTTGCGCTGGCGTTCTGGGAACAAAGGGTCGTCGTCTTCGGCATCTTTGCTGTCCTGTTCATTGGCGGCGGTGCGCTCCTTGTTGGGTCGCTGAAGCGGCAAGCCAGTCAGCCGAGTAAAATGTTCAAATCCAGTCTGTCCGAACTGGAAGCAGATATGGTGCAACTGCGCCGCTATCGCAACAAATCAGAATGAATCCTAAGCTGCTTGAGCTGGCAACGCGGCATGGTGCGCTGAAGGCACGTATCGACGAGCAGCGTCGTCAGCTGACCAGGCATGCCGAGCCTCTTGAGGCGGCCTTGGCCAAGGGCGATACCGTCCTGAAGGGCGTTGATTGGCTGAAGCATCACCCGGCAGCTATCGGGATCGCCGTCGCTGTCGCGGTCATTGCCCGGCCGAAACGTGCCTGGCGCTGGGCTCGGCGCAGCTTTTTCCTGTGGCGCGGTTGGCAGGCCATCAAGAGTTCCTTGTCCGGCGTGCGGTAAGCATGGCCACAGGCCCATCCGAAGAGGCTGTGCTGCCTGGCTGGTGGCGGCAAATCATTTCATTGCAACGGCGCGAAGCAAGGCGAGTACTGGCTGAATTGGTTTCGACGCGCGGCATGATGCCGTTGTTGATGAAGGCTCGCAATGGTGAAGGCTGGACGCCGACTGAGAAAGAAGCGCTTCTGTCACATCTTCGACGGATGGCTCACCTGTCGCCCTATCTGATTGCGCTGCTTCTGCCGGGATCGGTCCTGATGCTTCCGGTGTATGCGTGGTGGTTGGATCGCCGCCGTCTTAGACGGGGCGAGTAGCCGAGTCTGGACGCTCGTTCCACGGGGCGACTTTCAGTAGAAGGACCATCCCCGGTACTGCCAGGCCGGCACACAGCCAAAAGAAACCGTACCAGCCAAGGTTTTCAACCAGCCATCCTGCCGAGGCATTGATGAAGGTGCGCGGCACCGCAGCCAGGCTGGTGAATAGGGCCATTTGCGTGGCCGTGTAAGCCGGATGCGTCGAACGCGCAATGAAGGCAACAAAGGCTGCCGTTCCCAATCCGACGCCAAGGGCCTCAAGGCCGATAACGAAAGCCAGCGCAATCCGCTCGCTGGCCCCGATGCTGTCGTAGTGTCCCTGGCTGGACAGCCAGGCGAAACCGAAGATGGATACCAGTTGAACTACACCGAATAGCCATAGGGCTCGGTTAATGCCCAGCCGAACCATCCACAGTCCGCCGAGCAGGGCGCCGATGACTGCCGGCCATAGCCCCGCATGCTTGGCGATCAGGCCGATGTCGGTCTTGGTGAAGCCCATGTCCAGATAGAACGGGGTGGCCAGCGCGGTACTCAGACTATCGCCCAGTTTGTACAGGAAGATGAAGCCGAGTACCGTGATGGCACCCCGCCAGCCCTGGCGGCCTATGAATTCGTGGAAAGGCTCGGTGACGGCCTGACGCAGCGTTTTGGGTGCGCCCTTGATCGTCGGTTCCGTGACCAGCCAGGCCATGGCCATGCCCGGAATCATAAAGGCGCCGGTAATCCAGAAGACTTCGTTCCAGGGTAGGCGATCGGCAATAATCAGCGATAGCGAGCCGGGAATCAGGCCGGCGATCCGGTAGGCATTGACATGCACGGCATTGCCCAGGCCAAGTTCGTTGTCGCCCAGGATTTCCCGCCGAAAGGCATCCACGGCGATGTCCTGAGTGGCTGAAAGCAGCGAAAGCAGGGTAGCGAGCCAGAGGATCGGCCAGATGCTTTCCTTCGGATTGAACCCGCCGAGGAAACCGATCGAGAACAGCAGGCCGATTTGCGTGATCAGCATCCAGCCGCGGCGGCGGCCGAAGCCTGGCAGGCTGTAGCGGTCGAGCAGGGGCGACCAGAGGAATTTCCAGGTGTAGGGAAACTGGATCAGCGCGAAGAAGCCGATGGTCTTGAGGTCCACGCCCTCGCTACGTAGCCAGGCAGGCAGCAGGTTGAGGAGCAGGTAGAGCGGCAGGCCGGACGAAAATCCCGTAAAGATGCAGATCAGCATCTTCCGGGTGAGCAGGGCCGAAAGCCAGGGCGGCATCAGCGGTTTTGCGTCAGGCGATAGACCGCCAGGCTGCCGAGGAAATTGATTTCGCGGTTGTCGGTGTTATGGACGATATTGCCGTCTTCATCCAGCACATGGCGTTCGCGGATGATCAGTCCCATTTGCTCGCACAATGCCTCGAAGTCGAGCAGTGTGAAAAAGCGGACATTGGGCGAGTCGTACCATTGATAGGGCAGGTCTTCGGACACCGGCATGCGGCCGTCGAGGACCGAACGCAGGTTTTTCCAGTAAGCGAAGTTCGGGAAGGAAACGACGGCTTCGCGGCCGACGCGCAGCATTTCACGCAGGATGCCTTCGGTGTGACGAACGGTTTGCAGGGTGCGCGACAGCACAACATGGTCGAAGGCCTGGTCGGCGAATTCGTCGAGGCCGCGCTCCAGATTACCCTGGATGATGTTGATACCGTTCTTGATGGCAGCCAGGATGTTGGCGTCGTCGATTTCAACGCCGACGCCATGAACGCCGCGGGTCTCGATCAGGTGCTTGAGTAGCGTGCCATCGCCGCAGCCGAGGTCGAGGACGCGATGGCCCGGTTCAACCCAGCCGGCAATGACTTCAAAATCGGGGCGGCCCAAGGTATGCGTCATAGCTTGATGTTCCGCAGATAGGCGTCGACGACGCCGTGATAGTGGGCATCTTCCATCAGGAAAGAGTCGTGGCCGAAATTCAGGTCAATTTCAGCGTAGGACACATTGCGTCCATTGGCGAGCAGCGCGGCGACGATTTCCTTGGAGCGTGCCGGGGTGAATCGCCAGTCGGTGGTGAATGAGGCAATCAGGAAATTGGCCTGCGTACGTGCCATGGTGGCAGTCAGGTTGCCATCATCTTCTCGGGACGGATCGAAGTAATCGAGTGCCTTGGTCATCAAGAGATAGGTATTGGCGTCGAAGTAACCGGCAAATTTGTCGCCCTGGTAGCGCAAATACGATTCGACCTCGAATTCGACGCCATAGCCGAAGGAAAAGGCGCTGTTGCGCAGTTCACGGCCAAATTTTTCGCCCATCTGGTCATCGGACAGGTAGGTGATATGGCCGAGCATGCGCGCCAGCCGCAAGCCACGGACTGGTCGGGTGTTATGTTCGTAGTAGTGGCCGCCGTGGAAATCAGGGTCGGTCAGGATGGCCTGGCGGGCGACGTCATTGAAGGCGATGTTCTGCGCCGAGAGCTTGGGGGCAGCGGCAATCACGATGGCGTTGCGCACCCGCTCCGGGAAGGTGATGCTCCAGCGCAGGGCCTGCATGCCGCCCAGACTGCCACCCATGACGGCAGCCCAGCTGTCGATGCCGAGCAGGTCAGCCAATCTTGCCTGGGCATGGACCCAGTCATTGACGGCAACGATCGGGAAGTCGGCACCCCAGGGTTTGCCTGTCGCTGGATTGAGCGATGACGGACCGGTCGAGCCATGACAGCCGCCGAGGTTGTTCAGGCCGACAATGAAGAATTTATCGGTATCGAGTGGTCGGCCGGGGCCGACGATGTTGTCCCACCAGCCGATGTTGTCGGGCTGATCCGCATAGTGGCCGGCCACATGATGATGACCGGAAAGGGCGTGGCAGACGAGAATGGCATTCGACTTGGCTGCATTGAGCGTGCCGTAGGTCTCGTAGACCAGATCGTAGGCCGGCAGAACCCCGCCGCTGCGCAAATGCAGTGGCTGGTCGAAGTGGGCGCGCTGTGGCTGGACGGCGCCGACGGATTGTCCTGGCATGCTGTTCCTGAAAACAAAAACCCAGTTGGCTGAAAAACGCGAACTGGGTGGTTCCCGTTTTAGCTGTATTTATAAGCGCCCGCAATCAGAGCTCAAATCGGCGCCGCTGAAGTGCTTTCAGCGTCTGCAGACAATACCCAGCAGGGCGTTAAAAGTCAATGAAACGAATGATTTATGCAATGATGGTGGGGGCTTCAAGTTTTGTTAAACTCACAAAAAACAAACTTTTAGAAAGATCTGGACCAAATGTTGGATCAAAGACGGCATCTGCGAATTCGGTTTGCTTCATTACCGACGATAAGCCTTGGTTACGGCGGGGCGGTTGGTGAAGGGGTGATCGAGAACCTGTCGCTGTCCGGGCTGATGGTGCGGACTTCCATGCCCCTGGAAATTTCACACAATGTCGGCTGCGAGTTTCGTATTTTCCAGTCGCCGTTGATTGATGTTCCTGCTGCCGTAGTGAGCCGGGTCGGTGATGTCTTTGGGGTGCGTTTTCAACCCGGGCCGATCAGCCAGATTCTGATTGAGGATGCGATCAATCAGGCGCTGCTTGATGGCAATGCGTCGATTCTCTCCGTCCACGAATTGGGCGGCAAGAAAATCATGCGTATCACCGGTGGGCTTTCCGGCGCATTGCGTAACGATTTCATGCATGCCCTGACGCGGATGGGCGTCGATGAAATCGATGTTGAAAGCGTGACAGCTGTTGAGCAGGCTGGTCTGGCGCTATGTCTGGTGGCGACCACTCGGCATGGCGTGACCATTGGCGCTCAGTCGCAGTGTTTTGCCGAGGCATGGAAGTTTGCCCAAGCCGTGCCCGGGGATTCGGTACCGGAGACACCAGGGCGTGGCCAGACCTTGGAATAGCGTTTCGCGCAGCCTTCTGCTCACGGCCTTGGCCGGGGTGTGGGTCGATGCATCCTGGGCGGATGATGAGACAGTCTATTTCAGTGAGTTGCCGGTAGTTGCCTCGGTCAGTCGTTTACCGCAGCGGATTGCCGATGCGCCTACTTCGGTCACCGTTATTGATCGGGAGTTGATCAAGGCTTCCGGGGCGCGTGATCTGAGTGATGTTTTCCGGCTGGTTCCGGGTTTTCAGACCTTTCCCAACAATACCGAGGCTGCCCAGGTTACTTATCACGGCATGTCGGATGGCGAGTATTCGCCACGCCTGCAGGTTCTGGTGGATGGACGCTCGTTGCATTCGCCATTGTTCAGCAATGGGGTCAATTGGGCCACGATTCCGGTGGCGCTCGAGGATATCGAACGAATAGAGGTCGTACGCGGCACCAATGCGGTGTCTTACGGCAGCAATGCCTTCCTCGGGGTCGTCAATATCATTACTGTTGACCCGGCGCTGGCTCACGGTTTTTCAATGTCCACCAGTTACGGTAGCCAGAATGTTCGTGATTACGCTGTGCGGGCTGGTGGGCGGATCGGGGATGTCGGCGATTTCCGTTTCACTTACAAGCAGCAGAATGATGATGGTTTGAATAACCGTTGGGACTGGATCGATTCGTTCCGGTCACGACTGTTCGATTTTCGTTCCGATTTCTCGTTGAGCGACCGGGACAGTCTGCAGTTCAGCATTGGGCAGGTCGAGGGCGTGACGCAGCGGGGCCGGTTGAACACGACGACATGGCAGCAGAAACCGGAGGATCCGATTCGCGACATGCGCCAGACGGATGTCTATGTTCAGTTCTTGTGGCGCCGGGTGTTGTCGCCAACATCGGATCTGCAATTGCGCTACTCGTATGTCGTGGACCGCTCGTCTGATGAGTTCTCCGTTCCGTTCGGAGGACGAATCTACCGGGTTAACCAGTCCGGTGACGAAGGTGCCAGGCACGAGCTTGAGATCCAGAATACCCTGAAGCTGGTCGACACATCGCGGCTGGTCTGGGGGGCAAGCTGGCGTACCGACAGCTTGCGTTCGGACTGGACCTTGCCTGGGCAGGGGGCTGTGCAGCGGGATCTGGCACGGATTTTTGGCAATCTTGAATGGAAGCCAGCACACTGGTTCACCGGCAATGCAGGTATTTCCGGAGAGAACGATTCGATGGCCGGCTTTCATACGGCCCCCAGGGTCAGCGGCAGTTTTCACCTGAGCCCGGAGAACACGATTCGTACCGGCTATTCGCGCGCTTATCGGACCGGAAGCATCCTGAATTACCGGGGGGATTGGTGGACCGTTAGCGGCGGCTTGCCCAAGTACCAGTTTGCGGCGAACCCGAATATGCCGCCCGAGCGAATGGATACGCTGGAAATCGGTTATCTGGGAGACTGGCGCGAAAGGCGGATGAGCCTTGATCTACGTGTGTTCAATGAAACGATCCGTGATCGCCTGCTGTCGATTGATCAGAACATCGGCAACAATCTGATTCCGGACACGATCATGCCGATCCAGAAAGTCTGGATTCGTGGCTTCGAGTATCAATACAAGTGGCAAGCGTTCGATTCGACCCGGATTGTGCTGAATCAGACATTTGCCAATATTGGCAGTAGCTATTTGCAATCGGCGCTGCTCAATCCCAATAACACTTTGGGAAGTGCCGATAAAAGTGTGGCGATTCGTGAACAGACCGAGTATTCGATGCCGCACCGTTCATCATCGCTGCTCCTGATGCAGAAACTGCCCTGGAATCTGGATTTTTCGGTGGCGGGGTATTGGCAAGACCGGATGAAATGGTCGACGAATTCATGGTCGCAGAAATACCGGCGCTTCGATGCTCGTCTGGCCTACCCGTTCCGCTGGAGCGGGCAGGGCGGCGAAGTTGCTTACACCGTCCAGTCATTGAACGGGGCGCACAACGAGTACAAATGGAATGCAGAACCGTCTGACCGTATTGTTGATCGGCGGCAGTGGGTCAGTCTGCGGCTTGATTTCTGATGGCCTGAGTCAGATCTAGCCTGAGCGCATGACAGCGCCTTCAAACCAGACTTCGAAGGGCTCGTTGGGCGCGATGGCCTTGCCCTGCGCGTAATCGATCCCGAGATCCTTGAGTTGTTCCAGCGTATCCAGATCGTCGATGTCTTCGGCGATCGAACGGATGTGCTGGTCCGCCGTAATTTCCTGAACTGCCCGCAGCAAGGCGGTAGACGCCCGGTTGCCACCAAGATCCCGGGTCAGGCTGCGGCTCAGCTTGACGTGGCTGGGGGTGATGCTGCGCAGGTGGCTGAAAGACGATAGCCCCCCACCAAAATCGTCCAGACCAATCTGGCAACCAAGGGTATGTACTTGGCGAGAGAATTCCATGGCCTGACTGGTCAGATGGGTCAGGATGTCTTCGGAAAACATGAAGCAGAGTTTGTTGCCGGCCATGTTCTGGCTGGACAGGCTGCGGGCGATGTAGTCGATTGTTTCCCGGCTGCTGATCGAGCTACGTGAGAGCGGCACTAGGCAATACAGGTTGCGATGCTGACGTTTGGCGCGCGCCTGCGCCGCGATGGCGGTATCGATCAGGCGTCGGTCGATGGCGGGCGCCAGGTCATAGCGTTCGGCTGCGTCGATCAGTGCGGCGAGGGCGACTGGGGGCTGGCCAGGCTCGTTGAGGCGAGCCGTCAGTTCGACGACATGTCCGCTGGCAGCGTGCTGGAGGGCGCGCAAGGGCACTGCCTCGACCAGCAACCGGTCCTCGGAGAGGGCATTGGCAATGCGACTGGCCCAATTGCTGGCTTCATGGCGGCGTTCCTGATTGAAGGTCACTTCTTGTTCGCAGACACGGTTGCGGCCGCTTTCTTTGGCGCGATGGCAGGCGGCATCGCCGGCGGCGAGGATTTCGTTGATGTTGCGCACCTTGCGGTTGACCGTGGTGATGCCAACGCTGGCGCCGATGGCGAAAACCTTGTCCTGCCAGATAAAGCGATAGGCGGCGGCAAGGCCGCAAATGTCATCGGCGACTTGCAAGGCGCGCGCGCCGGTGCAGTTGGCCAGCATGATGCTGAATTCGTCACCGCCCAGTCGAGCCAAAGTGTCTTCCTCGCGCAAGCGGCCCTGGAAGAGCAGCGCCATCTGGCGTAGCAGTTCGTCGCCGGCCAGATAGCCACAGGTGTCATTGACCTGCTTGAATCGGTCGAGGTCGAGGAACAGGATGGCAAATTCGTCACCGCCGGCCTGAACGCTGGCCAGTGCTTTTTCCAGGCGGTGCTCGAATTCTCGCCGGTTGAGCAGGCCGGTTAGTGCGTCGTGGCGAGCCTGGAAGGCGAGTTGGGCGGTAGCCTCCTCGATCCGGGTCTGCATCGAGTGATGCACTTCCTCGATCTTTGCCGCCATTTCGTTGAAGCCATTTTCGAGGACGCCGAGTTCACCACTGGAGCTGGCTGGCACACGGGTGTCCAGCCGGCCGGACGACATGTCTTTCACGGCCTGAACCAGGCGCATGACGGGCTTGGCCAGATTGTCCGCCATGGCGATGGCCATGGCAGCGAGTACGAGCAAACCCAGGAGGACGATGACCAAGCCGCGCTGCAGGAGCTGGCGTTGCTTGTTGGCCAACTCGGTCTTGTCGAACTCGACAAAGACGTGACCGATGACTTCGGGAATGGCGGGCTTGCCGGCATTGGTTTCAAAGAGCTGGTCGGTGTCGCTCATCGAGCGTTTTACCGGTGCGCCAAAGGCGATCCATTGGTCGGTTTCGGCGACTTGCTTGGGTTCGCTCAGAATCTGGCGAAGCTCGTCAGCCGCCAGTGAAACCCGGCCACTAACGGCGATAGTGCGGCCTTTCTGATTAACGACGATGGCCGCCTTGACGCCGGATTCCTGGACGGTAGCTTGGGCTAGCCCGTGCAGCCCTTCAACCTGACCCGCGATGATTCCGTATTCGCTGATCGGAGCCAGGTAGCGGACGGTGGCCATGCCCTTGAGGCGAAGTTCACCTTCCAGCGTCTTGATGCCGCTGAAGGTGAAATAAGTGACCAGGGCGATGGCAATTAACGTGCTGGGGAGCAGCGTTAGCAACAGCAGGCGATGGCGGAGGGTGAGACGATTCATCGTGCATCCCTGTCAGCAAGGATGGCGCGTCGTAGCGACGCTTCATCGGGAATGTTGAGTCCCAGTGCCTGTGCAACATTTGGATTGATGGCAATGGCAAACTGGGTCGGCCCGGTCGGGGGCGTCAGGTTGGTGCCGCTATTGACGATCATGTCCGCCGTCTGGCGGGCTATCTGGCTCGGGGTACTGTGCAGTGCGGCCAGCGCACCGGCCGTGACAAAGGCCGTGGAGTAGCCGATAACCGGTCGCTGGAGGCGGAACGCGGTGATCAGAATGGCCTTGATATTGTTGCGATGGTAGATGCTGGCATCGGGAAGCGCGACCAGGGCGCCGCTTCTCGTGAGCAGGGCATTCAGGGCCGGCAGGAGTGTCTTTTCGGTATCGCTGTCCTCGCTGTCCAGCACCAGGCCGGCCCACGCGAATGCCTGGCGGTACTGGCTGGCCGAGTTTCTTGTTTCACTGCTGAAAAGTATGCCGAATCGCTTCTGATCCGGCAGGAGATGGCGCAAGAAAACGGCCTGGCGGTTGGCGGGTTGGTCGAGATAGATGGCGGTGATGCGCCCGGAAGTCCGCCGATGCTCGGTCAGGATTTTTTCGTAAGTCTGCCGCGGCAACAGGGTCGCGATGATCGGGGTGCTCTCGCCGCGGCTCAATGTCCGGCGCAGCGCTTCGCTGCCGACCGTGACGACCAGATCGGGTGGTCTGGCTGCCGTTGCTGGCGAATCACCGGCGCTGGTGGAGACAATATTCCAGGCAGTACCGCTCAGCGACTCATCAAGGGTGTTGGCGAATTCGCCATACATGCCGCCATTTTCGCTGAGAACGAGCGCAATGCTGCCGCCCCAAGCCGGCGTGGCAAGGGCAATCAGTAAAATCAGGATAAAGCGGGGCAACCTGAGCATCAGCGGAATATCGCATGGCGGCTATGCCAATGCAATGAGGGTATTACACAGGTTAACGATTGTTGATCAGATTGCTGATCTGTTCCGTGATTTCCGACACAGGCATGGCAAATGCGAACTTCTTGATGAAGTTGCCATCCGGACCAAGCAGGATCATGCCGGCAGAATGGTCGACGGCGTAACGGTCTGAAGTGGCTCCGGGTTCCTGAACTTTGGCGTAGCGTACCTTGAAATTCTCGGCAGTGCGCCGGACGAGCGCCGGTGAAGCGGTGAGGCCGAGAATGCGGGGGTCGAAGAACTCGGTATAGGTCTTGAGAATCTTGCCGGTGTCGCGTTCCGGGTCGACGGAAATAAAAATGGCCTGGATGTTTTTTGCCTCTTTGCCCAGCTGTTTCAGGATTTCGGCCATTTCGACCAGTGTGGTCGGGCAGATGTCTGGGCAATAGGTGTAGCCGAAGGCGATCAGTTGATAGCGTCCGCGAAAATCCTCGCTGGTCACGGAACGTCCGTTCGGGTCCTGTAGCAGGTAGCGTGGATTTATCCCCTCGGTGCTCCCTTCCTTGAGTAACTCAAGACTATGGGTTGCCTGCGCGGCAGCAGGGCCGGTGATTAAAAGGATGAAGAGAAAAGCGAGGAGACGGATCATTGGCTGCCGGCGAAGGCCGACTTCAGGCGTTGTTCAGCCGCGGCCATATTGCTGGCCAGCGTTGCCGCATCGGGGCAAGCAGAACCCTTGCCTTGTTCGAGATAGGAAGCGTTAGTGGCGGTCTCAAAGGCTTCACCGTAGCCGCGGGTTTTTGGCGCGGTGGTGATCACGGCATTGCGGGCGCGGGCGACCAGGGCTGGTTGCTGGCAGGCGAGGGCGACGCCGTTGAGGCGGCCGAGCGCTTCGACAGCCTCGGTACCGGCATCGGCAGCCGAGCCGGTATTGGCAAAAGTAGCAAGGATCAGGGCGAGGAGCGGAGCAACGATCTTCATGGTCGGAATCCTTTAGTTTGGACGACGATTATAGGCAATGGGCCGGTCACGGCCTTTTCACAGATCAAAAATGTCGAGCAATTGCGGCAGGCCTTCGCTGATTGCAACGGGGCCTGGGGTCAGAATAATTGCCGATTTGATTTCGTGCATTTTCCCATTGCGGACGGCCGGAATGCTTTCCCAGCCAGGGCGGGCGGCAACGCGTTCAGGGCGGAAGTGCTTGCCGCACCATGAGCCGATGATGATGTCCGGCGCTGCGGCAATGACCGCTTCAGGCGCTGGGCGGCGATCCTTGGCCAGCGGTGAGCGGGCCTGTTCGGCGAAAATATCCTCACCGCCGGCGATTTCGATCAGCTCCGAGGCCCAGCGGATGCTGCTGATCAGCGGCTCGTCCCATTCCTCGAAATAGACGCGTGGCTTTTTGCCGGTGCGGGCGAAGCGTTCGGCGGCGATGGCGCGGGCTTTTTCAATTTCTGCTTCCAGTCCGGCGACGATTTTCAGCGCTTTGGCCTCGGCCCCGACCAGCCGGCCGACGGTTTCGACCATGCCGAGGATGTCCTCGATGCTGCGGGTGTTGAAGGCATAGACCGGGATGCCTGCTTTGATCAGGTCGCGCGAAATCTCGCTTTGCAGATCGGAAAAGGTCAGCACCAGATCGGGCTGGGTGGCGAGAATCTTGTCGATGTCGCCGCTGGTGAAGGCAAAGACCTTCGGTTTTTCCTTGCGGGCTTCGGGCGGTCGAACGGTATAGCCGGAAATGCCGACGATGCGGTCCTGCTCGCCAAGGGCGTAGAGCACTTCGACAGTTTCGGTGGTCAGGCAGACGATGCGTTGGGGCAGGCGGGGCATGGTTTTATTTGGCGGGGCGGTGGCTTCTTGCGACATCGAGGTGGGCGCAAAGTTTCTCGGTGCCGTCCAGGATGCGCGGCGTATGGCGCTGCATGATGTCCGGATTGATGTGGAACAGGTTGTCGCGTTTGACCGCCGTCATCCGTGTCCATTTATCCCAGTCGTGCAGCCATTCCGGCTTGGCGTCGCCCATGCCGGTGGCAATGATGGCCTCGGGGTCGGCTTCGAGCACGGCTTCAACACTGACCGTTGGCGCCATCTTGGCGAGGTGGCCGAATATATTGTCGCCACCGCATAGCTTGATCGCATCGCTGATGATCTGCGGGCCGCCGACCGTCATCAGCGGGGTTTTCCAGATTTGATAAAAGACGCGTACTTTCGGCTTGCCGACGTTGGCAGCGCGCAGGCCGTCCAGCCGTTTACGGAAACGTTCGGCGGCCGCATTGGCGGCGGGCTCGGTGCCGGCCAGCTGGCCCAGGCGAACCAGCTGGTCGGCCACGTTTTCGATCTTGTTTGGCTGTGAGACATAGACCGTCAGGCCAAGCCCCTTCAGTTTGTCGACCTGCGGCATGTTGTTGCCGCTCTCCCAGGCCAGGACCAGATCAGGCTTGAGGGCCGCGATGGCCTCAAGGTCGACGCGCGAGTAGCCGCCGACCCGCGGCACTTTCTTGGCTTCCGGCGGGTAGTCGCTGTATTCGACGGTACCGACCAGCCGGTCGCCGGCACCCGCGGCATACAGGCTCTCGGCGATGTGGGGGGCGAGGGCAACGATGCGTTTGGCCGGGGCCTTGAGACGGATTTCCTGGCCGATGTCATCCTTGATGACGAGGTCGGCGTGGGCGTTGGTGGAAACGACGAAGGCGGTCGCCAAGGCTGAAAGCAAGCGGATTTTCATGCGGGTTTCCATTCGGCAAGCGCCTTGCCCAGACGTTGCCATTGGTCTTCGCTGCAGGGCAGGCCAAAGCGCAGTAGTGGCTGCTGGTCGAAGCGACGGGTCAGGATGCCTTGGCGGGCGAGGGCTTCGTGCAATTCACTGGCGTGGTGCGAGGTCAGCGTCGCGAACAAGGCAGTGAACTTGACCTCGCCGAGGGGGGAAAGCATCTGGTGCAAACGCTCGCCGGCGGACAGCAGGCGGGGGCGGGAAGCGTCTTGCCAGGCGATATCCTGCAGGGCCAGTTTGGCCGCTTCACGTGACGGGCCACTGATCGTCCACGGGCCCATGGCCTCGCTCATCCGACCGAGCAGTTCGGGGGCGGCGAACAGGAAGCCGACGCGGATGCCCGCCAGGCCGAAGAATTTGCCAATTGAACGGAAGACGATCAGGTTCGGCGCTTCTTCGCTACCGGCCAGCGGGGTCAGGCTGTCCTCCGGCGTCGCGTCGATGAAGGCCTCATCGACAATCAGCCAGCCGCCACGTTTCTTCAGTTGCCGGGCCGCATCCAGAGCGACGTCGTGCGGATGGCGGTCGGCGGTCGGATTGTTTGGATTGCACAGCAGCACGTAGGGCGTTGCTGCGGCAAGTGCGCGTGGTAACAGGGCATTTTGCAGGAAACGAATCTTGTGGCCGGCGTGCTGCCAGGCTTGCGGATGCTCGGCGTAGATCGGTGAAATGCAGGCGACGACGCCGCGGGGCAGCAGGGTCGGCAGCCACTGGATGGCGGCTTGCGAGCCGGCGACGGGCAGCAGGTTGGCGTTGCCGTAATAGGCGGCGGCAGCAGCTTCCAGTCCATCATGATTTTCCGGCAGGCGGTGCCAGACGCTCGGCGGTAGCGCCGGGACGGGCCACGCCTCAGGATTGATGCCGGTGGACAAGTCGAGCCAGTTTTCCAGCGGGATGTTGTAGTGTGCCGCGGCTTCACGCAGGCGGCCGCCGTGTTCAAGCATGCAGGAGTCCAATCGCAAAAAGTACGGCCAACCATAACCACAGGCTGTGCCTGATCAGGGAGATCGCCCGGCCAAGGTCGGCGGCCGCTGGGGGCGGACCGGAACCGAGTGGTGGGCGGCTTTCCACTTGCCCGTGATAGATCGCCGCCCCGCCGAGTTGCACGCCAAGGCTGCCGGCCCCGGCCGACATTACCGGCCCGGCATTCGGACTGTCCCAACCCGGCGCCTGGGTTCGCCAGCAGGCCAGGGCGTTGCGGGTCTGGCCGAGCAAGGCATAAGTCAGGGCCGTCAGGCGGGCCGGAACCCAGTTCAAGGCGTCGTCAAAACGGGCGGCAAAACGGCCGAACAGGTTGAAGCGCTCGGTGCGGTAGCCCCACATTGCATCCAGCGTATTGGCCAGCCGGAAGAGCAGGGCGCCGGGGCCGCCGAGCAGGGCAAACCAGAACAGCGTGCCGAAGATGGCATCGTTGCCATTTTCCAGTATCGACTCGACGCCGGCCTTGGCGATGCCGGATTCATCCAGCGTCGATGTCTCGCGAGAAACAATCCAGCTGACGCGCTGCCGTGCCTCGTCAAGATGCCCTTCCCGCAAGGGTTTGGCGATGGCTTCAGCGTGTTCGCACAGGCTCTGGGCGCCGAGTGCGAAGTAGAGGAGAACGACGTCGACGGTCAAGGGAGTGACGGGGCGTACCAGCCAGGCCAGTCCGACAAACGGCAGGACAGCCAGCGCCCAGGCAAACAGGCCGGAGGCAAGACGGTGGTTGTTCAGGCGCTTTTCGATAGCGGCTGCCAGATTGCCAAAGCCAACGAGCGGATGGAAACGGCGCACTTCGCCGAGCAGGCGGTCGAGCAGCACGGCGACCAGGGCGGCGGCCGGCATGGCAAGGGCACCCTCGGGCATCATCATTTCGGGAAGATGCCCCGTTGCTGGATATCGTCCTGCATGGTGGCGAGCGTGTTGGTCAGCGACTCATTCCGGGCGACATCGGCCTGGCCCCACTGGTCGTAGTAGAGCAGATCGGCAATCGGCAGGCGGGGCAGCCAGCCGGTCTTTTCCAGTTCCGGCTTGTCGTGGAAATGGCTGACGTAACCGATGCACAGGTAGGCAATGGGCACGATCTCGCTCGGGATACCAAGCGCTGCCTGCAGTTCCGGCTGGTTGAAAATGCTGACCCAGCCGACGCCCAGTCCTTCGGCGCGGGCGGCCAGCCACAGGTTTTGCACGGCGCAGACGCTGGAGTAGAGGTCCATCGTCTTGATATGGGTGCGGCCGACGACGACCGGGCCGGTCCGTTCGCGGTCGCAGGTGATGCACAGGTTAATCGGCGATTCGACGATGCCTTCGAGCTTGAGCTGGTTGTAGGTTTCCCGCTTGCCCTCCGGGAACATCATCGCGGCTTCCGCATGCGCCTTGGCGAAGATGTCGCGGACCCGCTGCTTGACCTCGGGCGAGCGGACGAGCAGAAAGTTCCACGGTTGCATGAAACCGACCGATGGCGCATGGTGGGCGGCCATCAGTACGCGGCTGAGCACCTCGTCCGGCACCGGATCCGGCAGGAACTGGCCGCGCACGTCGCGGCGATTGAAAATGGTGCGATAGATGGCGGCGCGCTCGGCGTCCGAAAACGAATGGTCAATCTGGTTTTCCATGAATTCCCCTTGTGGAAAAACGATGACTGCTTGTCCATGCAGCCCGGTTTCGTCTCCCGGCCGGTCTTCTGACTCGGATTCACCCGGCCGATGCGCCTTCCCGGCCGGGTTTTCCCTGACCAGTGGCTTTTCGCATCGCCCGTCCTCCTTACAGCGTTGGGCACGCGGCGGATTTGCACCGCCTTCCCGATTCTCCCGCCGATAAATCGGCCGGGCACCGAGAGACATAAAGGCCGGATGCTAAGCGACCCTAGGCTGGCAGGCAAGTCATGGAGAAGCGAGCTGCTTTCCCAATGAAAGTGCCGCTGCCGTTCATTCGCCTATCGTCAGAAGCGCCATGGTCTGGTTGAGCAGTTGATAGCCAATTTCGCCAAACGTCATCGGGCCGCCGATCGCACCGGCCTGCTTGCCCTCCAGTTCCGAGTACAGGAAATTGAGCACGCAGTTGCAGGCAAATTCCGGTTGGCCAAGGCCGCCGGGTAGGGCGGCGGCAAAGGTCTGGACGTAGTCGGTCAGTGGGCTGGCCATCCGGTATTCGGTGCCGGCAAACACCGGTGCGTAGAAGTCCACCTGCCCGTTTTCAAGATCGATGTTGCGGATGCTGACGTTGATCAGGGCGCCGCAGTAGTCGGCCACCAGCGGCAGACGGCTATCGAGCTGATGGCTGACCAGGTATTCGGCAAAATTCCGGGCTTGGCCGTCGATTTCGCAGGCGCCGGCCGAAAATCCTGACGTCGGGAAGCGGAGGATCGGCGTGGGCGCCGCCCGGAACGGATTCACGATCTCGACCTGAGCATAGCGATGGTCCGGCAGGGCGACATCGATGACTGCCGCCTTGTCGTCGGAAAACTCCAGGGTTTCGCCCAGCACGACCAAGGGCTTGCGGGTGCCGAGTTCGGCCAGATGGACGCCGGCAATCCAGCCGACCAGCGGCTTCATGTACATCTCTTCGTAGTTTGGCGCATTTTCCGCAAACAGGCGGTGGGCCTCGCTGAAGGCCGGGATGATCAGCAAAGTGTAGCCGTTGTCGGGCGCCTCGTGGCAGATCGCTGGTAGCTCATCTGTGGCGCGCAAAGACAGGCGGGGTGGCTGGGCAAAGCATTCGATCAGCTGGACGTAAACGCGATCCTTGGTGGTGATGCCACCTTCGCTGCCAATGAAGTAGGGGATGGTGCCGCCGATCCAGTGTCCGGGTGGCAGTTGTCGCAGCGCTGTTTCATCGCCGGCAATGCTCATGAAATGGCCGCTTTCGATCAGGGCGCTGGCTTCGGTGATGGTCAGCAGGCCGTTTTGTGGGTTCATTGATGGGCTCCTGGTCAGATTCGGTTGATTTGTTCGAGTTCGTGAGCCAGCAGATGGGCATGGCGGACGAAGTAGCGCTGCAGTTCATGGGCTTTCAGCGCATGCACTTCGCTGTCCTGAATGCGCAGTACCTGCTCGCGCAGCTTGGTCATCAGGAGCTTCAGGCTGAGCACGCGGATGTCGAGGTTGAATTCCCCGCTGAGCAATTGCTGCCAGACGGCGTGGCTTGCCTCGGGGATGATGTGATCGACCGCCGGGGAGTCGCCCAGGGGCGCCGGGGCGTTCAGGCTGGTCCGTCCGTTGTCCAGGTTGTGCTTGAGTTTCCAGACGTCCGCCGCCGGGATGTCGAGCAGCGGGCAAACGGCCTGGATGCTCAGGCCGGCCAGGAAATGGGCGCCAATCAGTTGCACCATGGCGCGGGTAAAGGGCTGCCCGTCGTCACCGATCCAGCCCAGATTGTTGTGGCGACCGGCTTCGAGCGGGTTGGCATGGATATGGCATTTGAAGTTGCCGATATTCAGGTGGCGCCAGACCGGCAGGGTATGGTCCGGCGCACTGGGGCGCTGGCTGAAAAACCACCCGCTCTTCGGGCGCTCCAGCGAGACCCAGACATCGAGACGGCTGGTGGAAAGGTTTTCGATCAGATGGCTGATTTGCCACGGAGGGTTGATGCCAAGCGCCTTGTGCAGCCAGTCCTCGGGGTTCATGGTGTCTCCTTGATGTTCGTTGAAATAGGTCCGGGGCGACACAGCAAGGAACGTGCAATGCCATTTCAATAGGGAAATGCCGGGGAATTGCTTCATCGGCTGTGCGAAAACAGAGCGCCTGCTTCAATTCGCGACAGCTCAGCAGCGCTGGGCTGGGCCACCAAACGTGGCTGCCGGAAGATTCGTGATTGGCTTATTTCGAGGTCGTGGCTGTTTCTTGCACCCCGGCCTCCGGGATAATTGAGGTTTTCCCGAGTTTTCAGCCATGCCCTGCTATTCCCTGATGGTCCAAGGCACCACCTCCGATGCCGGTAAATCGACACTGGTCGCGGCGCTGTGCCGCATCCTGAAGCGCCGGGGGGTGCGCGTGGCGCCGTTCAAGCCGCAGAACATGGCGCTGAATTCGGCGGTGACCGTGGATGGCGGCGAGATTGGCCGGGCGCAGGCCCTGCAGGCGCTGGCCTGTGGGCTGGCGCCGCATACCGACTTCAATCCGGTGCTGCTCAAGCCGACCACTGACAAGAAGGCGCAGGTCATCATCCACGGCAAGGTGGCGATCGATCTCGACGCCAAGGCCTATCACGCCTACAAACCGCGGGCGATGGGGGCGGTACTCGAATCCTGGGCGCGGCTGACGGCAGAGTACGAGTGCGTGGTGGTCGAAGGCGCCGGGTCACCGGCCGAAATCAACCTGCGCGATCGCGATATCGCCAACATGGGCTTTGCCGAGGCGGTGGATTGTCCGGTGATCATTGTCGCCGACATCGACCGGGGTGGGGTTTTCGCGCATCTGGTCGGCACGCTGGAGTTGCTGTCGCCATCCGAGAAAAACCGGGTCAAGGGTTTCGTCATCAATCGTTTTCGTGGCGACATCGGCCTGCTTGAATCGGGCCTGACCTGGCTGGAAGCGCGCACCGGCAAGCCGGTGCTCGGTGTTCTGCCCTATCTGCATGGCCTGATGCTCGATGCCGAGGACGCCATTGCGACGGCGGCAGTGGGTGGCAAGAAGGCCGCAAAACTGAAAGTCGTGGCCCCGGCCTATCCTCGTGTTTCCAACCACAACGATCTCGATCCGCTACGCCTGCATCCGGAAGTCGATTTTCGCTGGATCGGGCCGGGCGAAACCCCGCCGGCGGCCGATCTGATCGTGCTGCCGGGTTCCAAGGCGGTGCGGGCCGACCTCGACTGGTTGCGTGCCCAAGGCTGGGATAAGGCAATCCACAAGCACCTGCGCTATGGCGGCAAGCTCATCGGCCTGTGTGGCGGCTACCAGATGCTGGGCCGGATGATTCACGACCCGCAGGGGCTGGAGGGGCAGCCTGGCAGTACGCCGGGGCTCGGCGTTCTGGCGGTGGAAACGACGCTGGAAGCCGAGAAGCAGCTGCGGAATGTGAGTGGTCACTTGTCGCTGCCTGGCCGGCCGGCGATGACCGGTTACGAGATCCATCTTGGCGTGACACGCGGCGAGGGCTTGGCCAAGGGGGCCGTCGAACTGGCGGATGGCGTTCACGATGGTGCCATTTCAGCCGACGATCAGGTCTTCGCGACTTACTGCCATGGTGTTTTGGATCATCCCGAAGCACTGACTGCGCTGCTGGCCTGGGCCGGCATGAGCGAGAGCGAACAGGTCGATTTCGCGGCGCGCCGCGAGGCGGACCTGGATCGTCTGGCCGATTCGGTCGAAGCCGCACTGGACTGGGAAAAACTGTCGGCGCTGCTGCCGGGCTGAGTGTTTCAGGCCGGCGGTTTCTCTTCGTGGTGGATGCGCTTGAGCGCCACCTGTTTCTGGATTTCGCGGAAGTCGGTCTCGCGGCCGTACAGCGCATATTGCTTGCGGATAGCGCCAAAAACCTTCTTGGCCTCGATGCCGGCCATCAACTGTTCGGCATGCAGATCGGCCAGTTCATGATCGCTGACCGAAAGAGCCGCCCGCATCACGTCGAGGCTGGTGGTTGGGCCCAATTCGCTGGCCAACAGGGCGGGGCGCAGGCCGGCAAAGCGGGCCTTGCCCTTTTCCGGTGAGCTGATGGCGAGCAGGGCGGCAAAACTGGCCTGCTCGGCCAGATTCATGGCCTGGATTTCGACATCGCGCAGGCCGACCAGGACTTTTTCGGCCGAGATCTTGTCGTTGCCATCAAGGTGGCTGCGCGCCATGGTCAGCCGGTCTTCCGGCGATATGGCGCCGGGCATCGTGTCGTTGGCAATGACGTCGGCCATCGTGGCACGCGCCGTTTCACTGTCGCCGTTCAAGGTGGCGGCTTCGGCCAGCATCCGCTTGCGTAGATAGTTGCGGGGGGTTTTCTTGGCCACTTCGTCGAGCACTTTCTGGGCTTCGGCGTGCTCACCCTGCGCCATGCAGATGCTGGCTTTGAGGTCGGAGGCATCGAAGAAATGCGGCGTGCTGTCTACCACCTTGTCGATTTCGGCGCGGGCTTCGGTCAGGCGGTTCTGCTTGTGCAGGGAGCGGGCAACACCGGCCCTGGCCCAGGGGAATTCGTAATTTTCAAGGATGCTGCGATAGGCCTTTTCAGAGGCCTCGGCGTCGCCGCTGGCGAGCAGCACTTCCGCTTGCTGGCGCTGAATCTCGAAACGATACGGCCGTCCCGTCTCGCTGGTGCGTTGTGCCTCAAGGATGGCCAGCGCTCTGGCGTACTCCTGCTTGCGCTTTTCCTGATAATAAGCAGCGAAGAAATTTTTCTTGGCGATGATCCGATCCAGTCGCAGGACCAGCTTGTCTGGCGAGAACGGCTTGATGATGTAGTCGTCCGGGACCAGTTCGACGGCTGAAACCACCTGCTCGTAGGATTGTTCGCCGGTGACCATCATGAAAATGGTCTCGTCCGGCAGCAGGTTGAAGCGCCGCAACTCCTCCAGCAACTGCTGCCCGGAGCGGCCTTCGCCCAGCACGTAGTCGCAGAGGATGATGTCCGGTGAATTGTTGCGGATGCGATAGATGGCATCCTGATAATTGGAGGCAAATTCGACGGCGAAGGCACCGATGGTCTGGGCGATGGTGCGCAGCGCATCGCGCGCCTGCGGCTGGTCGTCGATGACGAGAAAACGCTTTTTGTTGTATTCGCTCATCAGGGCAGGCGCAATTCAAAACGGGCGCCGCCGAGGCTGCTGCCGTTGCTTAAGTGCAGGCTGCCCTGTTGCCCCTTGCGGGCGTGTAGCGCGGCCAGTCGGTCGGCGACCATCAGGCCGGTGCCGTGCGTCGGGGGCAGCGTGGCAAAACCGGGGCCGTCGTCCTCGACGCTGAGGACGAGCCAGCCGCCATCTTCCCTGGCGCTGAGGCTGATCCGGCTGCGGGCAAAGCGTCCGGCGTTTTGCACGGCATTGTTCAGCATGTCAGTGACCAGGTCGCGATCCAGCGGCCATTCGTCGAACACCTGGCAATCGACCGTCAAGGCGATATCCTGGCCGGCTAGATGGCTTTTCTGGGCAAGTACCACTTCTTCGCAGAGGTCGCCAACGAGCACCGGGGTGACACCCAGTGCGGCGTCGTGGCGAAGAATGCCGTAAGCCGCCAAGGTGCGGGACAGGCGGTTGCCTGCCGCTTCGATGGCGTAACGGGCTTCGCTCATTTTCAGGCCATGTTTTGCTTCGGCGGCGGCAATCAGCGATTCGGCGATGAACAGCTGGTTCTTCGCGTCATGTACGCCTGAAGCCAGGATGTCGAGCAATTTATGCATGTTTAGTCCCCTCCAAAGACATCTTGCGTGTCTATCTGCAACAAGGATACCGATCTTTTTGTCGAGATGCCTGCCTTCGGAGAAATGCATTCCGAATTGGCAGTCCGATCAGCCCGCGGTGGACTTGAGGCTGAGTGGCAGTCCGGCGGCGACCAGCGTGACCTGGTCGCAAACGGCGGCGACGCGCTGGTTCAGGCGTCCCTGTTCATCGGCGAAGAGGCGCGATACCGGATGCATCGGCACGATGCCCCAGCCGACCTCATTGGAAACCAGAATGATGCGGCCGGGCAGCTGCGGCAGCAGTTCGATCAGCGCGCTGGTTTCCGCGCGGAACAGCGGGCAGTCGATGGCTTCGCCTGCTTCAGCCTGTGCCGCGGCCTGGCCGGCGAACAACAGGTTGGACAGCCACAGGGTCAGGCAGTCGACCAGCACGCAGGTATCCGCCGCTGCCAACTCGCGCAGGCAGGCCGCCAGATGCAGTGTTTCTTCGATGCAGCCCCACTCGACCGGCCGGCGTTCGCGATGATGGGCCACGCGGCGGGCCATTTCGCCATCGAGCGCCTGGGCCGTGGCGAGGTAGGTCACCTTCAGTCCGGAGTCGTGGGCGCGTTGTTCGGCCAGCAGGCTCTTGCCCGACCGGGCACCGCCGAGAATCAGTTCTTTCATGGGCGGCATTTTGGGTGAAGGCCGGCCCGGCGGCAACCGGTATAATTTCGCCTTCGACAATACGGAACCCGGTGCGAGTCTGACTCAATTCCGGGGCGGGCCCGCCGCTGTAACCGGGGACCGATGCCGCAACAGCCACTGCAAACGGGGAAACAGACCCGGCGGGAAGGCGCGGCCAAGGGACGATCCGGAAGCCAGAAGACGTGTCGAAACTTCATTTCGAAGCCTGTGGACAGGGTTTCGCGGCAGCGTTGGCCAAACGTTGCCGCGAGGCCCTTTTACTTTTGGAGAATCGGATGCATTCGTTTGAAATTTCTATCCCGGACAGCGGACTTGAAACCGCCCTGCAAAACAAGATCGACCGCAAGACCAAGCCGCTCGGAGCGCTCGGGCTGCTCGAAAAGACCGCCAAAAAAATCGGCCTGGTCCAGCAAACGCTGACCCCGCAACTGAACAATCCGCAAATGCTCGTCTTCGCCGGCGACCATGGCGCAGCCAAGGCCGGTGTATCGGCCTACCCGCAGGACGTAACCTGGCAGATGGTCGAGAACTTCCTGGCCGGCGGCGCCGCGATCAACGTCTTCGCCCGGCAGAACGGCCTCGGCCTGTCGGTTGTCGATGCCGGCGTCGCTCACGATTTCGGCCAGCGCACCGGCTTGATCGATGCCAAGGTCGCGGCTGGCACGGCCAATTACATCGAGCAGGCAGCGATGACGCCTGCCCAGTGCGCGCAGGCAATCCAGAATGGCGCCGCCATCGTCCGCCAGCTGGCAGCAAAGGGCTGCAATGTCGTCGGTTTCGGTGAAATGGGCATCGGCAATACCGCCTCCGCTTCGTTGCTGACGCACTGTCTGACCGGCCTGCCGCTGGCCGAATGTGTCGGTCGCGGCACCGGGCTGGATGATGCCGGCCTGGCCCGCAAGCAGGATCTGCTCGAACAGGCCCTGATCCGCTACCGTAACGCCGGTGGCAACAACGATGCCGGCGCTGTGCTGGCCGAATTCGGCGGCTTTGAAATCGCCACCATGGTTGGCGCCATGCTGGCGGCAGCCGAAGCGAAGATGGTGCTGCTGATCGATGGTTTCATTGTCGGTTCGGCCGCCCTGATCGCTTCCCGTCTGGCGCCAGCGCTGCTCGACTACTGCGTCTTCTGCCACCGTTCCGCCGAGGCCGGCCATCGCACCCAATTGCTCGCCATGGGCGCCGAACCGCTGCTCGACCTCGGGTTGCGCCTTGGCGAAGGCACCGGCGCCGCGCTGGCCTACCCGCTGGTCCAGTCGGCGGTGAGCTTCCTCAACGAGATGGCCAGCTTCGAATCGGCCGGCGTGTCAGATAAAGAATGATCCGCCGCGAGCTCGAGTACTTCTTCGGCGCGATCCGCTTCTTCACGCGGCTGCCGGTGCCCGGCTGGGTCGGGCATTCGGCCGAGGCGCTGAATCACTCGGCTCGATATTTCCCCGCCGTCGGCCTGCTGGTTGGCGGCATCGGGGCGCTGGTCTATTGGCTGGCCCTGTACCTGTGGCCGCAGCCGGTCGCCGTCCTGCTCTCGATGGCAGCCACCATCTACGCCACCGGTGCCTTCCACGAGGACGGCCTTTCCGATACGGTCGACGGCCTCGGCGGTGGCTGGGAAAAGGCGCGCATTCTCGACATCATGAAGGACTCGCGCGTCGGTAGCTACGGCGTCGTCGCCATGGTGCTGGCGCTGCTCGGCAAGTTCGTGCTGCTCTCGTCGCTGGCGCCGGCGCTCGTTCCATTCGCGCTGCTCGCCGGACATGCTGTTTCCCGCTTCTGCGCGACGGTCTTGCTGGCGACCATGGACTACGTTCGTGACGATCAGCTGAGCAAGGCCAAGCCGCTCGCCAACCGCATGTCCGCCGGAGCCATAGTGGTGGCGCTGTGCTTCGCCGTCGCGCCGCTGCTGGCACTGCCCTGGTTCAAGGCTGCCGCGGGCTTGGCGCTGGCTGCCTTGGCCACCCTGTGGCTTGCCCGCAAATTCCAGCGCTGGCTGGGTGGTTATACCGGGGATTGTTTGGGCGCAACGCAACAGTTTGCCGAGATTGTGTTCTATCTGGGATTGATGGCGAATCTATTCGCACAGAATCCTTGATGCGGGCGGAATCGCCGACCGAATAAAGCTCGGTTATTCATCCCCGCCATTGTCGAACTGCGCCTCGATATCGCTGGTTTCCGAAGCGGGGGACTTTTCCGGCAGGGGTATTTCGGGCGGCGGGTTATCCAGCGGGACCGGTTTGGTGAAGGTTTGCGGGAGGTGATTTTCGATCTGATCGGAGATGTGATGAATGCCTGCCGCCACGCCTGTATCGGGATCGTCCATCAAGGACGTCCACATGTCGGCGACTGAGTCGGTCAAGGTTGCTCGGAGTTCCGTCTCGATTTCCTTACGCCCGGCCTCATGCCAGATCATGCCAACAGCGGCTGCGCCCAGTGAAATCACCGATCCAGTAATTCCCCCGACCAGCGCCGATGCTGCACTCGTGCCACCGCTGATGGCCAGTTTATTCAACAGTTTTTCACTGATATTTCTGGCTACCGGGGAGATTCGCGTTTTCGATAATCCAACGCCGTCATTTCCTCCCTCATCCCGAATGCTTTGAAGCAAGGCGCTGTAGGCCGGTAATGCCTCAATCTGATCGTGATAGGCAATCTGCTCAAGGGAAGCGTCGTGGGTGGCCGGGGGAGCGAGCTTGATCGCCGGGATGCTGGCAAGCCGTCGCTTGAACTGATCTTCAGGAACGTCATGGCGTTGAGGAATTTGCCGAAGGTACCCGCGCAGGCCGCGGATGTAGTGCTGTACCGCTTGTTCGGCGAGGGACGCAGGGTCAATTTCCCGGGCGACCGGCGCCAGCACGCGATCGTAATATTGCTCTTGCATGTAGGCGGCCAGCCGGTCGGCGGGAAGGGCGTTCTCTTCTTCGGCGCTCAGGTGGTACCAGGCCACTTTGACGGTCAGCCACTGCTGGGTCACATAGCTTGAAAACCACGGAATGAAATCTGCCTCGGCTTTTTCAGTAACCAGTGAGCGCCAATGCTCCATTTGGTGGCGCACGAAACTTTTCGCTGCCCCCTTGGCTGCCAACGATCCGCTAACAATGTCACGGTCGACTTGCTGCCACGTGTTCGCCGAGACCGGAGGCGCCGGAGAAGTGGGGGGAGATCGCTCCTGAACGGCACATCCGGTCAGACCAAGCATCAAAATGAGGCCAAGGATGCGCAGACTGGTGGCAAAAGACATGGTTTATCAATGATCAGGTGCTCTTGAATGCTGCTTGAAGCAAAATTTTGAAGCTATGCTCCACCATCCTCACGATAGTCCATTCGTTTCGAAAATCACAATGCGCCTTCATCTGATTCGACATCCCAAGCCCATGATCGACGCCGGCATCTGCTATGGCCGACATGATTGCCCGGCCCTGGATGTGCTGTCAGTGGCCGCTGCCTTGCTGCGCGAACTGCCGTCCGGGTTGCCAGTGTGGAGCAGTCCCTTGCGCCGCTGTCGAGCCTTGGCGGAGCAACTGCACGCGCGGCCGATCATCGACGAGCGCTTGGCCGAGATGGATTTCGGCCGCTGGGAGGGACGGCGCTGGGACGATATCCCACGGGCCGAACTGGATGCCTGGGCCGCCGATGTGGCCGGCTATGCTCCGCCGGGCGGGGAATCACCACGTCAGTTGCAGCAGCGGGCCCTGGGCTTGGTTGATTCGCTGGCTGTGCCTGAGGTGGTGATCGTCACCCATGCCGGGGTGATCCGCACCTTGCTGGCGCACTGGCAGGGGTTGCCGCCGGAGCGCTGGACGGAACTGAACTTCGCTTATGGTTCCTGCACGGTGATCGACATCCCCCGGTAAAATGCCGGGCATGGAAACTTTCAATCCTCTGCGCGACGCGGTGCCGCTCGGTGAAATCAAGCGGGCGCTGGTCATCAAGCTGCGCCACCATGGCGATGTGCTGGTCAGTTCGCCGGTCTTTTCGGTGCTCAAGGCGCATGCGCCGCAGATCGAGATCGATGCGCTGGTCTATGCCGATACGGCCGAGATGGTGACGCTGCATCCGGCCATCGCCGAGGTGCACACCATCGACCGCAAGTGGAAGCAGTTGGGTGCCGTCGGCCAGCTCAAGGCTGAACTGGCGCTCTACAACACTCTGAAGGCGCGCGGCTACGACCTGATCATCCATCTGACCGAGCATTGGCGCGGCGCCTGGCTGTGCCGGCTGTTGAAGCCGCGCTGGGCGGTCGGTCCGGCCGTGCGCGGGCGGAGCAAGCGCTGGAAGCAGAGTTTTACCCATATCCAGACCATGCATAATCCCTTGCGCCATATGGCGGAGAGCAATCTGGACTCGCTGCGCCGCATCGGCATTCAACCAGGCCCGGACGAGCGGCGCCTGACGCTGGTGCCGGGGGCGGCTGCCGAGGGGGCTGTGGCAGCCCATCTGGCTGGCTTTGGCTTGCGCGGCAAGGATTTCATTCATGTCCATCCGGCCTCGCGTTGGTTCTTCAAGTGCTGGCCGGTCGAACGCATGGCGGCGCTGGTCGATCGCCTGCAGGCTGCCGGACATGTCGTGGTGCTGACGGCCGCGCCGAGTCAGGATGAAAAGAACATGCTGGCGGCCATTCAGGCGCGTCTGGCCAAGCCGGCGTTCAGTCTGTCCGGCCAGCTGTCGCTGAAGGAACTGGCGGCTTTGACGCAGGCCTCGAAGCTGTTCATCGGCGTCGATTCGGCGCCCATGCATATCGCGGCGGCCGTCGGTACGCCGACGGTGGCCTTGTTCGGACCTTCCGGCGACAAGCAGTGGGGGCCGTGGGGCGTGCCCAGCCGCGTCGTGGCCAGTACGGTGCATCCGTGCCGGCCTTGCGGCGCCGATGGTTGCGGCGGCGGCAAGGTCAGCGATTGCCTGGTGAGTATCGCGGTCGACGAAGTGATGGCCGCGGCGCAGGAATTGCTCGGCGCGTGAAGATCGCGATCATCCGTCAGCGCTACAACCCGTTCGGCGGTGCCGAGCGTTTTGTCGAGCGCGCGCTTGGGGCGCTGGCCGGCGAAGGGGCCGAGGTCACGCTGATTACCCGCAACTGGGATGGCGCACCGCGCGAGGGTTTCCGGCAGATTACCTGCGACCCGGCTTATTCCCGGCTACTGGGCGGCCGGGCGGCGCGTGACCGCAGTTTTGCCGAAGCGGCGCAGGCCGAAATGGCCAGGGGTGAGTTTGATATCACGCAGTCACACGAACGGATTCCCGGCTGCATGATTTTCCGGGCTGGCGACGGTGTGCATGCCGCCTGGCTCGACCATCGCGCCCGCATTCTCGGCCCACTGCAGCGGCTGACGCAGCGCTGGTCGCCGTATCACCGCTACGTGCTGGGGGCGGAAAAGGCGATGTTCGCCGACCCGGCCCTGCAGGCAGTGATCTGCAACTCGCAGATGGTGGCCGACGAAGTCGAGCGCTATTACGGAGTCGCGCGCAGCAAATTGCAGGTGATCTATAACGGGGTTGATACCGAGGTTTTCCACCCCGGGCTGGCCGATGAATTCCGGGCCTCAATGCGGGCTGCCAACGGCATTTCCGAAAATGCGCCGCTGCTGCTCTTCGTCGGCAGCGGCTTCGAACGCAAGGGAATCCCCCAGCTGCTGCGGGCGGTGGCGCGCATGCAGCGGACCGATGCGCGGATCGTCATCGTCGGTGCCGACCGCAAGCTGAAGGCGATGCAGAAGTTGTCCGAGCTGCTCAGACTGACCAGGCGCGTGCTCTTCACCGGGCCGCTCAAGGATGTTCGTCCCTGGTACGGGGCGGCCGACGGCTTCGTGCTGCCGACGCTGTACGATCCTTGCCCGAATGCGGCGCTCGAGGCTTTTGCCTGCGGCCTGCCGGTGGTGACTTCGACGACCTGCGGGGCGCAGGAATGGGTGCGCTCCGGCGAAAACGGCTGGGTGGTCGATGCGGTCGATATCAATGGTCTGGCCCGCCGGCTGGACGATCTGGCCGGTCTCGCCGGGAATGTTAAGGCCCGGGAAGCGGCGCGGGCGGTTGCCGAACCGCTGACGCTGCCTGCCATGGCCGACCGCCTGCTGGCGCTCTACCGCTCACTCGGCCGCCGTTGACGCTCGCGGGTATAATCTCGGGTTCTACTTTTCGCTTCAAGGATTTGCATGTCTCATGACATGACCAGCCGTGAGCTGTACCTCCGGCTGCTGACTTATGTCCGCCCATACTGGAAGGCCTTTCTCGCCGCGCTGGCGTGCATGGGGGTGGCCTCGCTGGCGGAGCCGGTCTTTCCGGCGATCATGAAATCGCTGCTCGACGACGGATTTTCCAAGGCAAATGGCCCATGGGACTGGTTGTTCTATCCGCTGGCCATCATGGGCATCTTCCTGGTCCGCGCCATTTTTGGCTTCCTTGGCGATTACCTGATGAGCTGGGTGTCGAACAACGTCGTGGCTGAATTGCGCCAGGCCATGTTTGCCCGCATGGTCCGCCTGCCGACCCGCTACTACAGCGACAACCTGTCCGGTCGTCTGATGTCGCGCATTGCCTACGACGTGACCGGCGTGGCCGGTGCGGCGACCAATGCGCTGACCTCGCTGATCAAGGATTCGCTATCCATTGTCGGCCTGCTCGTCTGGCTGCTCTGGCTGAATTGGCAGCTGACGCTGATCACCCTGAGCGTCGTGCCATTCATCGCCATCGTCGTGCGTGTCTTCAGCAAGCGCCTGCGCAGCGTGGCCCGGGGGCAGCAGGAGTCGATGGGCAAGATTACCCAGGTGCTGCAGGAGGCCATTGAGGGCCACAAGGTCGTCAAGATTTTCGGCGGTCAGTCCTACGAAGAAGATCGTTTCTATGAATCGATCCGCGAGCAGCGCCGCTTGGCCATGCGCGCGACGCTGGCTTCTGCCGCACAAAGCCCGCTGGTCCAGTTCTTTGCCGCTTCCGGTGTGGCGATCATCATGGGCGTTGCGCTCAAGCAGGCCTCCAGCGACCAGACGACGGTCGGCAGTTTCGTTTCCTTCGTTACCGCCATGCTGATGCTGATGGCGCCGCTGAAGCGGGTCACTGACGTCAACGCGCCGATCCAGCGTGGTCTGGCCGCAGCGGAAAGCGTCTTTTCGCTGGTCGATGAAGAGACCGAGCCGGATAGCGGCAAGGAAGAGCTGGGTCGCGCCCAGGGGCTGGTCGAATTCGACGGGGTGACCTTCACCTATCCGGGGTCAGAACGTCCGGCGCTCGACAGTGTGTCGCTGACCGTGCGGCCCGGCGAGTGCGTGGCGCTGGTCGGCCCCTCAGGCAGTGGCAAGACGACGGCGGCCAATCTGTTGCCCCGTTTCTACGCCCTCGACGCCGGCGAAATCCGGGTCGACGGCCATGCGCTGCCGAACATCCGCCTGAACAGCCTGCGCGACAACATCGCGCTGGTCAGCCAGGATGTCGTGCTGTTCAACGACACTATTGGCGCCAACATCGCCTACGGTGGCAAGCGCGACGCGACCCTCGACGAAATCCGCGCGGCGGCCAAGGCAGCGCATGCGCTGGAATTCATCGATGCCCTGCCAGAGGGTTTGAACACCATGATCGGCGAAAATGGCGTCAAGCTTTCCGGCGGCCAGCGCCAGCGTCTGGCTATTGCCCGTGCCATTCTGAAGGACGCGCCGATCCTGATTCTCGACGAAGCAACCTCGGCCCTCGATACCGAATCCGAACGCCATGTCCAGGCCGCTCTCGACGAACTGATGCGTGGCCGCAGCACCTTGGTCATTGCGCACCGGTTGTCGACCATCGAACGCGCCGACCGCATTATCGCCTTGGCCCACGGCCACAAGCAGGAAGAGGGCTCGCATGCCGAACTGCTCGCCCACGATGGCCTGTACGCCCGCCTGTACCGCATGCAGAAGGCGGAAGAGGTCGCGGTCTGATGCGTATCCTGCACACCGAATCGTCCAAAGGTTGGGGCGGCCAGGAAAACCGCACGCTGAACGAACTGGTCACCATGCGCGACCGGGGGCATGTGCTGGCCGTTGTCGGCCGGCCCGGGGCTCGCATTCTCGACCGGGCCAAGGAAGCCGGGTTCGAGACTTTCGTCGTCGACATGCGTGGCGCGATCGACTTTCCTGCCGTGTTCCGGTTGCGTAGCGTCATCAAGCGTTTCCAGGCCGATGTCGTCAATACCCACAGCGGCCGCGACACGCAGTTGGCCGGCATGGCCGCACGGACGATGTTCAAGCGCCCGCGCATTGTTCGCACCCGCCACCTGGCGTTGCCGATCACCTCGCGATTTACCTACAGCGTGCTGCCCGACCATGTCGTGACGGTCAGCAAGTACGTCGAGAACTACCTGGTCGAGGCCGGCGTGCCGCGTGAGGGGATTACGACCATCCCGACCGGTGTTGATTTCTCCCGCTACGACCGGAGCACCGTGCAGGGCAACCTGCGCCAGGAACTGGGGCTGCCGGCCGAGTCGCTGCTGGTCGGCACGGTTGCCATCCTGCGCGCCAAGAAGGGGCATGCCGATATTCTTGATGCGGCACCGGAAGTGCTGAAGCGCTTCCCGAATGCCCATTTTGTCTTTGCCGGCGATGGGCCGCAGACCGACAACCTGAAGGCGCGCATTGCCGCCGATGGGCTGCAAGGACGCATCCACCTGCTCGGCCTGCGCCGCGACGTGACCAACGTGCTCGCCTCGCTCGATGTTTTCGTCCTGCCGACGCATCAGGAAGCACTGGGCACCGCTTTCATCGAGGCCGGTGCCATGGGCCTGCCGGCCGTGGCGTCGAACGTCGATGGCGTGCCCGAGGTCATCCTCGACGGAAAAACCGGCTATCTGGTGCCGGCGCACGATGGCAAGGCATTGATCGAACCGATCAGCCGCCTGCTCGCCGACCCGGTGCTGCGCCAGTCGATGGGCGCCAACGCTACCGAATTCGTGCGCCGCAAGTTCGCCCGCGAAGTGATGGCGCAAGGTATGGAAGCTTTGTACCAGCGCCTGTTGGGGGCGAAATGAGCTTCGGGCAGCCGCTGCCCGTGCTGATGTACCACCACATCAGCCCGAAACCCGGGCTGGTGACCTGCTCGCCGGAAAATTTCCGGGCGCACATGCAGTGGCTGGCCGAAAATGGCTGGAAAACCCTGTCTACCGATGAATTCACCCGGATTCTGGCGACCGGCGAGGTGCCAAAGAAAAGCGTGCTGGTCACCTTCGACGACGGCTATCTCGACAACTGGGTCTACGCCCACCCAGTACTCAAGGAGTTTGGCCAGCGCGCCACGTTGTTCCTGATCACTGGCTGGATGGGCGAAGGCGAGGTCCGTCCGCATGCTGGCCAACCCGACGTGCCGGACGTGCCGACCCATGCTCAGGCGATGGCTGCCGCCGCCGAGGGCAAGCTGGATGACGCCTTTCTGCGCTGGTCGGAAGTTGAGGCCATGCGGGATGCTGGCACCTTCGATTTCCACTCGCACACCCACACCCATACTCGTTGGGATCGCACGATTGCCGATCAGTCCGCGCGCGATCAGGCGCTGGCCGACGATCTGGCGGCCTCGCGTGCCACGCTGGCCGCCCGGCTTGGCGTGGACAGCCCGCATCTGTGCTGGCCGCAGGGCTATTTTGATGCTGCCTACCAGCGCGTGGCGCGGGCGGCAGGTTTCACCCATCTTTACACCACCGAGCATGGTGTGGTGCGCCGAGAAGTTGATCCGGGGCGGATTCCGCGTCTGGTCATCAAGGACAAGCCGGCCAAGTGGTTCGGCGGGCGCATGGGCATCTACGGCCGGCCGCTGCTGTCGGCGCTCTATCTCGGCCTGAAGTCGGGCGGGAAAGGCCACTGATGCGTCTGCGCCTGCGCGAACCGCTGCTCTACCGCTGGCTGCGCCTGAAGCGGGCGCTCGACAAGCGGTCGCGGCCGGCCGAAGAGCTCGGGACGCCGGCCATCCATCGAATTCTCGCCATTTCCTGTACGGCGCTCGGCGATACGCTGCTGTCCACACCCGGTCTGCGGGCGTTGCGCCAGACCTATCCGCAAGCCTACATCACGCTGCTGGTGCATCCATCGCTGCAACAGCTCTTTACCGGCCTGGCCGATGTCGACGAGCTGATTCCCTACGACGGCAAATGGCGTGGCTTCCGCCGTGCGGCCAGCCAGCTCAAGGGTTACGACCTGGCCGTCATCCTGCACGGCAACGAGCCGCAGGCGACGCCGCTGGCCTATCTGTCCGGGGCCCGCCACATCTTCAAACTGCCCAACAACAACTGCTGGAATTTCCTGCTCAGCAACCATGAGCCAGTGTTCGGCTGGGACGATCTCGGGCATGGCATCGGGCAGCGTCTGGCGGTGGCCAAACTGGCCGGTGCAACGGGCGAATTCGACCGCCGCATGAGCGTGCCGGCCCACGCCAAAGGCCGGGCCGCCGTGGACAAGGCGCTGGCTGATCGCGGCTGGCAGGAGGCGACCATCGTCGCCTTCCAGCCTGGCGCGTCGACGATGAGCCGGCGCTGGCCGCGTTCGCGCTTCATTGCGGCGGCAGTTGAAATGCTCAAGGCGCGGCCAGATTTGCGTTTCGTCGTCACCGGTTCGCCGGCCGAAGCGGCGCTGTGCCAGGAAGTGGCAGCCGGCATCGAGGCGGCGGCGCCGTTCGCCGGCGGGTCGCGGGCCTGGGCCTCGGCCGGACAGTTGCCGCTGATCGCCTTGCCCGACCTGTTGCGCCGTGCCAGCCTGCTGGTGACCGGCGATACCGGGCCGATGCACCTGGCGGTGACGGTCGAGACGCCCGTCGTCGCGCTGTTCGCGGTGTCCGATCCGGCCCGATCCGGCCCGGGTTACGATCTGGACAAGCACATCATCATTCGCAAGTGGCGGACCTGCGACCCCTGCTTCTCGAAAAACTGTCCCTATGCCGAGCCGATCTGCATGGACAACATCGCGGTCGATGAAGTGGTTTCAGCCGTCAATACAATCCTGAGTCGGGGGCAAGCATGACTTCCCCCAAGCGCGTCCTGCTGCTCGATACCGGTAACGAATGGGGCGGCGGCACCAACAGCATGTTTGAACTGCTGAAGCGCATCGACCACTCGCGCTTTGCCGTCACCTGCTGCTTCTACAAGGATTATCGCAAGGGCAGGCACGGCCGGCTGCTCTCCGAGGAGTTGGCCGATATCGGTATTCCGCTGATCGTGCTGCCCAGCCGCAAGCAGCCGCTGTGGGCCAAGCTGGCGAAGGAGATCGCGCGCGGCCTGTTGTCGTGGTCCGGCCGGCTGAAGAAGCGGGCGGTGCTGGCCATCGAAATGCAGTGGCGCATCAAACCGCGCGTTGCCGCGCTGAAGCTGCTACTCCAAGAAGGCGCTTACGATCTGCTGTACATGAACAACCAGCCGTCGTCGAACCTGGAGGGCTATCTCGCTGCCGAGGCAGCCAGCCTGCCGGTCGTCCAGCACTGCCGCATCGAGCCGACCCTGCAGGCCAACGAGGCCGCCGTGGTCAACCGCACGGCGACGCGCATCATCTGCGTCTCGCAGGGGGTGGCCGATGTGCTGGCGGCACAGCATGTCGCTGAAAACCGGCTGCGCGTGGTCTATAACGCCATCGACAGCCGCATTGCCTTGCCCGCCCCGGTCAGACTGCCGCCGACGACCAAGGACCTGGTCATTGGTACGGTCGGCCAGTTGACGGCGCGCAAGGGTGTGCTGCACCTGCTGCAGGCCGTGGCCAACCTGAAGGCAGAAGGCTTGCCGGTGACTTGCCTGATTCTGGGCGAGGGGCCACAGCGGACTGAACTGGAAAGTGCCGTCGGTCGTCTGGGGCTGCTCGATCAGGTCAGTTTTGTCGGCTTCCAGTCCGTGCCGCTGGCCTGGGTGCAGGTAATGGACGTCTGTGTCCTCTGTTCGAGCAAGGAAGGCCTGCCACGCGTCGTGCTCGAAGCCATGTTGGCGGGCAAGCCGGTGGTCGGCTCCGACGTGACCGGCACCCGCGAACTGATCGTTCACGAGGAAACCGGTTTGCTCTACGCCTATGGCGACGTGGCGGCGCTGACCGCATCATTGCGCCGGCTGTTGTCCGATGCCGAACTGCGCCGGAGAATGGGCGCGGCGGGTTGCCAGCGGGTGGCCGAACGCTATTCGATCGAGGCCTACGTGGCCGGCGTGATGCAGGTTCTGGACGAGGCGGCCCGGTGATCTACCTGCTGCTGACCTGGCTGGCTTCGCCGTTGCTTTGGTTGCGGGCCGCCCTGCGCCGTTCGTCCGTCAATAACCGCATCCTGGTCATCCAGACTGCCAAGATCGGCGATTTCGTGGCAACGACACCGGTCTTCCGTGCCTTGCGCCGCCGCTTGCCGGAAGTCGAGATTGTTGCTTTGCTGCATCCGGTCAATGTGCCGCTGGCCAAGGGGCTGGACAGCATCGATCGGATCATCGTCTTGCCCAAGCAAGGCTTCAAGGGCTGGGCCGGCAAGCGCTGGCTGCTCGACCTGCTGGCCGAAGGCTACGATGGGGTGCTGATCCTCAGCCCGAATCTGAGCAATCTGCTGGTCCCGTTCTGGGCTGGTGTGCCAAAGCGGGTGTCGGTGCTCGCCGACCGGCGCCAGGGAAGTTCCCGCCTGGCCTGGCCCTTCCTGACCTATGGCGAGCCGCACCGACGGGGACAGCTGTTCCGCGAGACGGCCCTGCGAGCCATCGCCGGTTTGGGAATCAAGGTGGATGCTGTTTTGCTCGCCTTGCCCAACGAGGTCCGCGGGGCGGAGAGTGGACAAGCCAAGCTGAACGCCTGGTCGCCAATTTGTCAGCGCCCGCTGGTCGGTTTCGGGCTGGGCGCCGGTAACCGCATGAAGGCGCTCGATGCGGCGCAAGTGGCTGCGCTGGCCGGCCAGATCGTCAACCATACTCCGGCCACGCTAGTCTTGATCGGTACCGATGCCGACCGGGCTGCTGCCGAAACCGTGCTGGCCCAACTGCCCGCGGGGCGTGCCATCGATACCACCGGCCAATGGGGGCTCGACGAGTTGCCAGTGCTGCTCGGCGCCCTCGATTGCTTCGTCGGCGTCGACTCCGGCGCCACCTACATGGCCGATGCGCTGGGCGTGCCGGTCGTCGATTTCATGGGCCCGGCCGATGCCGAAGACCAGCGGCCGATCGGTCGTCGGGCGGTCGTGATTCGCAGCGCCGAACCCTGCGCCCCCTGTTCGCACGCCTTCGATGCGCCTTATTCCTGCCATCTGGGTACCCGGGCGTGCATTGCCAATATGCCAATTGCGGCCGTCGTACAGGCGGTCGAGACGATATTGGTTTCCCGAAATTCCGTTGCCGAGCATCGACAATGAAACTAGCCGTATTCAAGGACTATGGGGTAGGGCGCTATTTTGCCCAGTTGTTCGATTCGATCCCGAATACGACCTTCTTCCTGTCCGAAAAGAACAAGTCCGGACTCAACATCACGCCGCACCGGGTGCATCTGCTGACCAAGAAACAGCAGCTGCGCGACTACCTGAAGTCGCCGCTCAAGGCCTGGCGCCGCCTGAAGGAAAACGACAACGACAAGAAACGCGATTTCTTCTACCTGGAAGTCGAACGCTCGGCCGCCGGCGGCGAGTTCGATGTCGCGCTGACCGGGTCGGATCGCTCGTTGCACACGCTGGCTTCGCTGAAGGCCAAGGGCCACCAGTTCAAGCTGGTGTACTGGATTCCCTTCACCATCCCCTTCGTCGACATGTTCGATCCGCGTTCGCTGGCCATCCGCCAGGCGGCCTTTCCGCAGGTCGACCTGTTCGTGGCGATCACCGATACCTGCCGCCGCGTGCTGCTGCTCGAAGGGATACCCGCAGAGAAGATCGTCCACGTCTATCCCGGCGTCGATACCGAGGTCTTCCAGCCGCGTCCGCCGCCGGCGAAGGATGATGTGTTCCGTATCCTGTTCGTCGGCAAGCTGGTCAGTTGGAAGGGTTGCTACACCTTGCTCTACGCGGCCAAGGAGCTTCTTTCGGAAATTCCCAATCTGGAACTGATGTTCGTTGGCCAGGGCGCCCAGCGCCAGGGGTTGGAGCAGGCGGCCGAACTGCTCGGCATCAAGGACCGGGTGAAGTTCACCGGTTTCCTGAAATACGACGCCTTGCCCGACATCTACGCGCAATCCGATGCCTTCGTGCTGCCGGCGTTGCCGGCGATCAACCTGGCCGAGCAGTTCGGCTTCGTCGTCGCCGAGGCGATGGCCTGCGGGCTGCCCACCGTGGTGTCGCGAGTTGGCGGTTTGCCCGAGGTCGTCGGCGAACGCGACGAGCTGATTTTCACGCCGGGCGATTTTTGGGATCTGGCCGCCAAGCTGCGGGCCATCCACGCCTCGCGCGAACTGGCGGCCGAGCTGGGGGCGCATTGCCTGAACCACGCGCGGACCCATTACGATGCGCGCCAGAATGGACTGGCGCTGAAGGCGGTGCTGGAAAAGATGGAGCAGGGGCAATGAGCGGCGCTGCAGAAACGATCGCTGGCAAGCCGGACCGGCTGGTGCAACTGGCCTTGGGCATGTGGTGGGGGCTGCTTTTCATCCAGCCTTTCGAGAAATTCGTGGCTGTGAAGTACTTGCTGATGGTTGGCCTGATCGTGCTGGCGATTCCGCTTGCCCTGCGCGCCGAGATTCGCCAGCGCTTGCGCAGCCGGAACATCTTGCTCGGTTTGGGGATGGCCATCGTCATCTGGTGCATGACGGTATCAGCGGCCAGCCCCTATGCCGCCGACAGCTTGCATTCACTGTCGCGCGACCTGCTGTTGCAGGCCGAGTTGCTGCTGGTCGGTTGCCTGCTGGTGAATAGCGCCAGCCAGGCACGAACGGCCTTGTGGATGATCATGGCCGGTTTCGCGGCGGTCAGTGTGCTGTCCGGATTCGAAGTTGGCTCCTATCTGGCGGGGCATGCACTGAGCGAGGGACAGATTCCGCGCTCCCACCGCTCGTTCTGGGGTGGCTACGCGACCATGGCCAGTTTTTGCCTGCCATTGATCATCGCGTTTGCGGTATCGACTGCAGCCGACCTGCGGCAACGACTGCTGCTCGGCGTGCTCGTCGTACTTGGCGTGGTGCTGACCGGCTTGTACGGGTCGCGTAGTCCGTTGCTGGTCGTCGCCATCTCGGTGATCGTCCTGTTCGCTCTGCTGCGTGCCTGGAAAGCGCTGGCCGCCGTGTTCCTGGTCATGGCGCTCGGTGCTGGCTGGGTCGCCTCGCAGAGCAATCTCGGCTATCTCGAAAAATACCGCTCTCTGGCGCAAACCGATACGTATGTGACTAACCAGGGTTTGAGCCTGCGACTTGATGTCTGGTCCGGTGTCGTCGAACTGATCGAAGCCCGGCCGCTGCTCGGCTACGGCTATGGCTGGAAAAAGCTGGCCTGGGCGATCAACGATGGCGGTTACGCCGAACGCTGGAAGGCGAACGATCCGGGCAAGGCGGCTTATTTCCTCGGCGAAGAGGAGCAGGCCAGTTATGGCAAGGTCAATCCGCACAACTATTTCCTGCAGGTGGCCTTCGAGATCGGCATTCCCGGCCTGTTGCTGGTGCTGGCTTTCTGGCTGGCCGTCTTCTGGCAGGGTTTGAAAGGCCTGGTGCGCGGACCGGTCGAGTATCGGCGCTTGCGGGTGGTTATCCTGACGACGCTGCTCGCCTACCTGCTGAGCAATCTGGCCAACGGCTTCTGGGTCGGCGGGCTGGCCAACATGGCCTGTGCGCTGGTCGGCATTCTGGTCGGCCTGGCCATTTCGGAACAACCTGCCCCTGCCGTGGAGAAGCAATGAATATCCTGGTCATTCGTCGCGACAACATCGGCGACCTGGTGTGTACCACCCCGATGCTCGCAGCCTTGCGCCGGGCGATGCCCGACGCCTGGATCGGCGTGCTGGTCAATCAGTACAACGTTGCCGTGATGCGCGGCAATCCGGATGTCGATGAAGTATTTGCCTACCGCAAGGCCAAGCACCGTGGCCCGGGCGAGAGCAAGCTGGCGATCTGGCTGGAGACGGCCGGGCTGCTGTGGAAACTGCGCCGCAAGGGCATTGATGTGGCGATCGTGGCGTCGCCGGGTGGGGATCGTTACGCGCGCCTGGTTGGCGCTCGTCGGATCATTGCCGACAAGCCAGGCGCACCTTTTCATGAGGTCGAGGCGGTCGGCAAGCTGTTGGCGCCGCTAGGTATCCAGCCTGAACTTGGCCCGTTGCAGCTGAGCCCGTTGCCTGAAGTCGTAAGCGCCATGCGCCCGAAACTGGCCGAACTGGCCGGCCGGAAGATCTGGGCCATCCACCTCAGTGCTCGCGAAAAAAGCCGGCGCTGGCCGGCCGGAAAATATATCGAGCTGATCGAGCGCCTGGCTTCTCCGGAGCGGGGTTTTGCCTTGTTCTGGTCACCGGGCGCAGCTGATCACCCGGCGCATCCGGGCGATGACGAGAAGGCGGCACAGGTGCTGGCCGCCTGCAAGGACAAGGGGGCGGTACCTGTCGTCACCGAGCGCCTGGAGGAACTGATTGCCGCGCTGTCGCTGTGCGACGGGTTCGTCGGTGCCGATGGCGGCGCCATGCACCTCGCGGCAGCGCTCAATTTGAAGACGGCCGCGCTGTTCGAAAACTCCGAAGCCAAGCGCACCCGTTGGTATCCGTGGGGCGCGCGGCATGTGCTGTTGCAGCCTTCGACCTTTGCGGTGGCCGATATCTCAGTTGATGCGGTGGAAGCCGCCGTGCGGGCGCTGGAAGGCGACTAGTCCGACTAGTGCGCCGCTTCCCAGTTCGGCCCGACGCCGACTTCGACGACCAGCGGTACCTTCAGTTCGGCCACTTGTCCCATCAGGCGCGGCAGGTGGGTGCGGACGTCCATCAGTTCGCCGTCCGGTACTTCGAGCAGCAGTTCGTCGTGTACCTGCAGGATGAGACGTGATTTCAGCGCTGATTTTTCCAGCCAGTTTTGCACGGCGATCATGGCCAGCTTGATCAGGTCGGCGGCCGTACCCTGCATTGGCGCGTTGATCGCGGCGCGCTCGGCGCCCTGGCGGCGGTTGCCGTTGCTCGAGCGGATATCCGGGAACCACAGGCGGCGGCCGAAGGCGGTTTCGACGTAGCCGTGCTGGCGGGCTGATTCGCGGGCTTCTTCCATGTAACGGGCCACGCCGGGGTAGCGGGCGAAGTAGCGGTCGATGTAGGTCTGCGCCGCGCTGCGTTCCAGCCCGAGCTGGCGGGCCAGGCCGAAGGCGCTCATGCCGTAGATCAGCCCGAAGTTGATGCTCTTGGCGACACGGCGCTGGTCGGGGCCGACTTCAAGCGGCGTGACGCCGAAGATTTCGCCGGCTGTGGCCTTGTGCACGTCCTCGCCGTGGGCGAAGGCGTCGAGCAGGCGTTCGTCGCCCGACAGATGGGCCATGATGCGCAGTTCGATCTGCGAATAGTCGGCCGAGACGATGCTGCTACCCGCCGGGGCAATGAATGCCGTACGAATCTTCCGGCCTTCCTCGCTGCGTACCGGGATGTTCTGCAGATTGGGGTCGCTGGAAGCGAGCCGGCCAGTCACAACAGCTGCCTGGGAGAAGTGAGTATGCACTCTTCCTGTCTGCGGATTGACCATGCGCGGCAGCTTGTCGGTGTAGGTCCCTTTCAGCTTGGACAGGCTGCGGTGTTCGAGCAGCAGCTTGGGCAGCGGGTAGTCGAGGGCCAGTTCGGAGAGCACTTCCTCGTCGGTCGACGGGCCGCCGGAGGGGGTTTTCTTCTTGACCGGCAGGCCCTGCTTCTCGAACAGGATGTCGGCCAGTTGCTTGGGTGAGGCGAGGTTGAATGGCTGGCCGGCCAGTTCGTAGGCCTGCGCTTCGAGGGCCATGATCTTCTGGCCCATCTCGTGACTTTGTCGGCTTAGAACGTCGCTGTCGATCAGAATGCCGTTGCGCTCGATCTGCCAGATGACCTGACGGGCCGGCATTTCGATCTCGTGGTAGATGCGTGACAGCCCGGGTTCGCTGGCGAACTGCGGATGCAGTACGTTGTGCACGCGCAGCGTGACGTCGGAATCTTCGGCAGCGTAAGTGGCAGCGCGTTCGATGTCGACCTGATCGAAGGTGATCTGCTTGGCGCCCTTGCCGCACAGGTCTTCGTAAGCGATAGTGGCGAGCCCGAGGTGGCGGGTGCATAGCTGGCCGAGGTCGTGGCCCTTGTCGGACTCGATGACGTAGCTTTGCAGCATGGTGTCGTGGGCGATGCCGGACAGCGCGATGCCATGGTTGGCGAAGACGTGCTGGTCGTACTTGGCGTTCTGCAGCACCTTCTTGTGTGCGGCTGACTCCAGCCAGGATTTCAGTCTGGCCAGCACTTCCTCGCGTGGCAGCTGGTCGGCGACCCCGGGGGCGGTGTGAGCGAGCGGGATGTAGCAGGCTTCGCCAGGCGTGACCGACAGCGAGATGCCGACGATGCGGGCGGCGAAGGAGTCGAGGCTGGTCGTTTCGGTATCGAGCGCCGTCAGTTCCGCCGCTTCGATCTTCGCGAGCCAGGCATCAAATTGCGGCCAGCTCAACACGGTTTCGTAATGGACTGCGATGGCAGCGGTCGGTGCTGCGGCGGGTGTCTCCGATACTTCGCGCGCCGGCACGGCCGCCGCCGCTTCCGGCCCGTCGATTTCGCCCAGCCAGGTACGGAACTGGTAGCGGGTATAGAGTTCGCGCAAGGTTGCCGTGTCTCGCGCGGTGGTGGTCAAGGTGCTCGGCGCCGGCAGGTTGCTGAGGTCACAAGCCACGGTGACCAGCCGCTTGCCGAGCGGCAGGAAACCGAGGTGATCGCGCAGGTTCTGGCCGACCACGCCGCCGATCTCGTTGGCATGGGCGACGACTTCATCGAGCGAGCCATATTGCGCCAGCCATTTCAGAGCGGTCTTCGGGCCGCATTTGGCGACACCCGGTACGCCGTCGACGGTATCGCCGACCAGCGCCAGATAATCGACGATCTTGCCTGGCGGCACGCCGAACTTGGCTTCAACGCCGGCTTCGTCGAGCAGTTCATTGCTCATCGTGTTGTACCAGCGGACATGCGAGCTGACCAGTTGGGTCAGATCCTTGTCGCCGGTGGATATCAGCGTCTCGATCCCGTCGGCAGTGGCGTTGGTGGCCAGCGTGCCGATCACGTCGTCGGCTTCGACGCCATCGACCATCAGCAGCGGCCACCCAGCCGCCTTGATCGCCGCATGCAGAGGTTCGATCTGCTGGACCAGGTCGTCGGGCATCGGCGGGCGATGCGCCTTGTATTCGGGATACCAGTCGTCACGGAAAGTCTTGCCCTTGGCGTCGAAGACGACGGCCTTGTACTCTGCCTTGTAGTCGCTCTCGAGACGACGTAGCATGTTCAGAACGCCGTAGATGGCGCCCGTCGGCTCGCCGGCCTTGTTGCGCAGGTCGGGCAGGGCATGGAAAGCGCGGTAGAGATAGGACGAACCGTCCACTAACAACAAGAGAGGCATGAGAAGTGACGGAAAGCGATAAATTGGTAACAGGGGTGGAGACTGAGGCCATCCTGAAAAGTACGACGGCCCGCGAGTCGTGGCGGATTTTCGGCATTATGTCAGAGTTCGTCGAGGCGACAGAGCGCCTGGCGGCCATCAAGCCGGCGGTGACCATTTTCGGCAGCGCCCGCGTTCGCCCGGAGTCTCCCTATTACATGCTGACCGAGCAAACGGCCCGGTTGCTGTCCGACTCCGGCTTTTCGGTCATTTCTGGTGGCGGTCCCGGCATCATGGAAGCGGCCAACAAGGGAGCCTTCTTTGGCAAGTCGCCGTCGGTCGGCCTGAATATCCAGTTGCCACACGAGCAAAAGAACAACCCGTATCAGGACATCTCGCAGACTTTCCGGCACTTTTTTGCCCGCAAATACATGTTCGTCCGCTTCGCCAGCGCCTATGTGGTGATGCCGGGCGGCTTCGGCACACTGGACGAGCTGATGGAGGCGCTGACGCTGATCCAGACCGGCAAGGGCCGCAAGATACCGCTGATTCTGGTCGGTTCGGCCTTCTGGGGCGGCATGATTGCCTGGTTCAAGGACCGTCTGGTGGCTGAGGGTATGGTCGACCCGGAAGACATGAACCTGATCCAGTTGATCGACGAACCGGAAAAGGTCGTCGAAGCCATCTTCAAGCATTACGAATCTCGCCCGTTCGGCCCCTTGCCGAACGAACACGAGATGCTGCTCAACCTGTAAAATCAGGTCATCGAACCCGAGGATTTGACCATGCGCCGCCTTCTACCCATTCTGCTTTTTGCTGCCCTGCCTGTCTGGGCGCAGAAGGGCGATCTCCAGCCCCTGCCGGCCGTACCGCCACCGCCGCCGGGCATGGAAGCCTTTGACGAAGCGCTTGAGCCGCAAGTGACCATTGTCAAGAAAGACACGGAAACCCGCGAGGAATTCCGGGTCAAGGGCAAGCTCTACATGGTCAAGGTGACGCCGGCCGTTGGCCCAGCCTACTATCTGGTCGATCGCCAGGGTGACGGCCAGTTCATCGAGGCGGATATCAACCAGAAGCCGGTCAAGCCGCCGATGTGGGTCATTCATAGCTGGTAAGCCTTGTCCGTCTATACCAAGGTCGGGCGGGATGAACTCGCCGCCTGGCTCCAGCCGCTAGGGCTGGGCGAGTTGATCGACCATGCCGGCATTGCCGCCGGCATGCAGAACTCCAATTACTTCGTGACGACCACCAGCGGTCGTTTCGTGCTCACGCTGTTCGAACGTGTCGACCTCTCGGCGCTGGATTTTTATCTGGCCTTGCAGGACACGCTGGCCCAGCGCGGCATCCCTTGTCCGCAGCCGCTGGCCGATGGTGGTGGGCGTTACTGGCGAATGCTGTGCGACAAGCCCGCCGCCCTGCTCACCTGTTTGTCAGGCGCGGCACTTGAAACACCCGGCGCCGCCCATTGTCACGCCGTCGGCGCAATGCTGGCCCACTTGCATCTGGCGGCGGCCAACATGCCAAATCCACTGCCCAACCCCTGCGGCGCCAATTGGCGCCAGACCGTCGGCGCAGCCTTGTTGCCGCTAGTATCGGCTGAAGAGCATGACCTGCTGGCCGATGAGCTGGCCTATCAGGCGTTGCAGGACTGGTCGAAGCTGCCAAGGGGTGTCATTCACGCCGACCTTTTCCGCGACAACGTGCTCTGGGACTCGACGGGCCGACTGACCGGCGTGCTGGATTTTTATTTTGCCGGCGAGGACGCCTGGCTGTTTGATCTGGCCGTCGTGGCCAACGACTGGTGTTTTGACGAAACGACACTGGCCACATTGCTGGCGGGTTATACCACCCAGCGCCCCTTGATCGAGGCAGAAAGGGCCGCCTGGCCCGCCATGCGGCGGGCAGCCGCCTTGCGTTTCTGGCTGCTCCGTTTGGAGGTGAGGCACCAGCCACGGGCCGGAGAAGTGGTAACGATCAAGAATCCGGATGACTTTCGGCACCTGCTGGCCCGTTTTCGCCTTGCTCCAGAAGCCCTCCCCCGTTAGCATCCGCGCATGAACGAAACTCCTGTTTTTCCGATGGCGCCAGCCCGGTTTACCGGCGAAAGCCGCGAAGTCGATCCCGGTGCCTGCTTTGACTGGCTGCGCCAAGGGTGGGCGATGTTTCTCGTCAATCCTGGCGTCTGGATCGGTAGTACGGTTCTGCTGCTGGTCATCCTGATGGCTATTTCCATCGTTCCCCTGTTTGGGCAAATTGCCGCCCACCTGCTCGTGCCCCTGTTCGGCGCCGGCATGATCAAACTCTGCCGTCGCCTGGGGGAGGGTGAAGAGCCGGAAATTGCCGATCTCTTTGCGGGGTTCCACCATAACGCCGGGCAACTGGTCATGGTCGGCGTTTTCTTTGCCGCTGGCATTTTCGGTATCGCCTTCCTGGCCTTTCTGCTGGTCAGTGGTGGCATTCTTGGCGGCGGCGTCACCGGCAAGGTCGCCGGTTTCGGCATCGCGCTCGGCGGTGTCATGCTGGCTGGACTGCTGGTCATGGTGCTGTCGGTGCCAGTCATCATGGCCACCTGGTTTGCCCCGGCGCTGGTGTTTTTCCATGACATGAAGCCGCTCGATGCGATGAAGGCGAGTTTCGCCGCGGGGGCCAAAAATTTCCTGCCGATGGCGATCTTCGGCGTGTTTCTGGTCGTCGCGCTGTTTTTTGCCATGTTGCCGGTTGGTATGGGGCTGTTGTTGCTGTTGCCGGTCTTTTCCGGCGCGGTCTACGCTTCCTACCGCGATATTTTCTCGGGTAGCTGAGCGTGCGTGCCCAAACTCTGCCGGCCGCAGCAGGTTGGCAATGGATCCTCGGTGGCTTTGTCATCTTCCGGCGCAACCCACTGATGCTGGGGATGCTCGTCGTTTCCTACTGGTTTACCGTGCTCTTCCTCAATGTCGTGCCGGTGATTGGTGTCGTTGTTGCATCGCTGGCCATTCCTGGTCTCTCGGTTGGTCTGATGCAGGCAGCGCGCAATCTGGAACGCGGACAGCCCATCGGGCTACAAACCCTTTATGGCAGCCTGAAGGAAAACGCCAGGACGCTGCTCGCGCTTGGTGCGCTCTATCTGGCCTGCACGCTGGGTATCCTTGGCCTCTCATCGCTGGTTGATGGTGGAGATTTTCTGAAGTTCATGCTGTCGAGCAGTCGCGCCGAAAGGGCGGCTGTCGAAGATGCCGATTTCATCTTGCCGGCCCTGTTCATCACCATCCTGATGACGCCGGTGCTGATGGCTTACTGGTTCGCTCCGGTGTTGGCGGCCTGGCATCGGTTGACGCTTGGTCGCTCACTGTTTTTCAGCTTTGTTGCGTGCTGGATGAACTGGCGACCTTTTGTGGCCTATGGCATCGGGCTGGTGGTGGTCGCCGGCATTCTGCCCGGCGTTGTGCTCGGCCTGTTGCTGCTGCTCTTTCCCGGTGCGGCGAGTTTCATCACTGGCATCGTGATCATCCCGATGGTGCTGGTCATTGCGCCAACCATTTTCGCCAGCTTCTACGCCTGCTATCGTGACATCTTCGGCATTTCCGAAATTGTCTGAACCGCTTGGCCTGTTTGGCGGCACTTTCGATCCGGTTCATTTTGGCCACCTGCGCCTGGCCGAGGAGTCCATTGCCCATCTCGGTCTCGGCGGTGTGCGCTGGATTCCGGCTGGCCAGCCGCCGCATCGTGGTGTCCCGCAGGTAACGGCGCAGCAGCGTCTGGAAATGGTGCGTCTGGCGATGGCCAACAATGCCCGATTTTCGCTGGACCCCAGCGAAGTCGAGGCCGAGGCACCGAGTTACACCGTTCATACGCTGGAACGCCTGCGCCGGGAACTGGGCCCGCTGCAATCGCTGGTCCTGCTGGTCGGTGCCGATGCCTTTGCCGGGCTGGCCACCTGGCACCGCTGGCGGGACATTTTTGCGCTGGCCCATGTTGCTGTTTCACATCGGCCGGGATTTCCGGTGGAAATTTCCAGCCTGCCGCACGAACTGGCCAGTGAATTCACCGATCGTCGGCGGGCCGATGTGAGGGGCCTGAAAGCCTCACCAGCTGGCGGAATCGTGACTTTTGCGATGACCCAGCTGGCCATTTCGGCGACGCAAATCCGCAAGTTGCTGGCCAACGAACTATCGGCCCGCTATTTGCTGCCGGATAGTGTTCTCGACTATATTCAAACCCATTCTCTTTATAGAAACTCCTGATGGACATCCGCAAGCTGCAAAAAATCGTCGTTTCCGCCCTCGAAGACATCAAAGGCAAGGATATCGAAGTCATCAACACCAGCAAGCTGACTTCGATGTTTGATCGAATCATCATCGCAACTGGTGATTCCAATCGCCAGGTCAAATCGCTGGCCAATAACGTCCAGGAAAAGGTCAAGGAAGCCGGCGCCGAGGTGATCTCGACCGAAGGTGAAGATGGCGGTGAATGGGTGCTGGTCGACCTGGGTGACATCGTTGTCCATGTCATGCAGGCCAACGTGCGCCAGTACTACAACCTCGAAGAACTCTGGTCAGCCACCCCTGCCCAGCGTCGCAAGGCCGTGGAGCAGGTTCGGGAAGGATGAAACTTGCCGTACTCGCCGTCGGTCATCGCCAGCCCGACTGGGTCAACGAAGGCTGTGCCGAGTACCTCAAGCGCATGCCGCGCGAACTGGCGGCCAGCGTGACCGAAATCAAGCCTGAAGCCCGCGGCTCCAAGACCCGGGAGCAATTGCTGGCGGCCGAGAAGTCGCGAATTCGCGATGCCATGGCCGCTGGCAGCCGTCTTGTCGTGCTCGACGAGAAGGGCGACGACCTGACTACGCTGAAACTGGCCAAGCGGCTGGAAACCTGGATGCAGGATGGTCGCGATGTGGCGCTGCTGATCGGTGGTGCTGACGGGCTGGATGAGGAATTCAAGCAGCAGGCTGATGACCGGCTGCGCTTGTCCAGTCTGACGCTGCCGCATGGCATGGCACGCCTGCTATTATGCGAACAGCTTTATCGTGCGGTTAGCGTTCTGAAAAATCATCCTTATCACCGGGAGGGATAATGCGTCTCTATCTTGCCTCGCGCAGTCCGCGCCGGCGCGAATTGCTGAACCAGATCGGTATCGATTTCGATACCGTCGTTTTTCGCGATGGCATGCGGGCGGATAGTGAAACCGACGAAACGCCGCTGCCCGGTGAGAAACCGGTCGCCTATGTCGAACGGGTGGCCCGGGCCAAGGCAATCCATGGCCTGAAGATCGTCGAGGAGCGCAAGCTGCCGATGCGTCCGGTACTGTCGGCCGACACGACACTGGAATTCAATGGCGAGATTATCGGCAAACCGGTCGATCGGGCCGATGCCGCCGCCATCCTGCGCCGCCTTTCCGGACAAACGCACCGGGTGCTGACCGGCGTTGCGATCAATCACATGGGCCACACCGAATACGTGCTGTCGTCCAGCGAAGTCACTTTTCGCGAGATTGATGATGAAGAGATCCGTCACTACGTGATGAGTGGCGAGCCGATGGACAAGGCTGGCGCCTACGGTATCCAGGGGCGGGCCGGGTTGTTCGTCAAGCATCTGGCCGGCAGTTTTACTGGCGTCATGGGTCTGCCGGTCTGTGAAACGGGCGAACTGCTCAAGCGCCTCGGCTTCAGGCCGCTTTAGTCGCTACGGCACCAACGTAGCCGGCGGGCAGGGTTAGCGGCTGAGCGCAGCATTCGGCCAAAGATACTTCCAGCGCCGAACTCCACTCTACCAAAGCCAAGCCCTGGCATTTCAGGCGGGCTTCCTGCGCGGTCCAGGCTTGAGCGAAACTTGCCATCCGTTCCTGCGGTGCTTGATCGGCGAGTTGTCGGGCAATCGTTGGGCCGAGATAGTCGCTGGCCAGTGCCGGAATTTGTGACTCCCAGTCCCGACTGTCCGGCGTTTTTAGCAGGTCGATACCGACCGGGCCGGAAAAGTTGATGGCAAGCAGCGATAGCCCGCTTTCATGGCTGACTGAAATACCGACCCGGCCGTCTGGCCGGGCGAGGCGGATTGCCTGGCCGGGGACGGAGATCAGTTCGACGTTGCCCAATATTTCGCGCAGTACGCGACGGACAAGTTGGCGGGCCGTGTCGCGAATTGGCGTGGGTGGCGTGGCCAGCGCAAAAATCAGCAGATTTTGCGCTTTATCGAACGATGCCGGCCAGCGCAGGACAGCCGGCGGCCTATCCATCATTTCACCGACTGGCCGGAGCAGCGGGACACCCGCTCCAGCTTGATCCGGCCGGCAGGCTTTCGCCCTTCATGACCAGCGAAAGTGGACCGAGGCGAACGTTGTCACCAACCACGGCACCATACAAAACGGTAGTGCGTGGGCCGATGTAAACCCGCCGGCCGATGCTGACCAGGTCGATTTTCATGACACGATCTTCAAAGAGGTGGGTTTGCGGGCAGGCCAGACCATTCAGTTCGCTGTAGTCGCCAATTTCAACACAATCAAATTCCGTCACGTCGGTGGTGTCGAGATAGACGCCGCGACCGATGCGGCAACCCAGCAGATTGAGGGCCAGCGGCAGCCAGGGCGTGCCGCGCAGGTAGTTCATCAGATTGGGTACTGCCATGCCGACATACAGGCTGGTGATCGCTTCGGAAGTCCACACGAAGGGTGTCCACATCGGCACCGAGTGCTTTTTGTAGCGCCAGATGCACAGCCATTTGAGGGCGGCGACAAAGAGAATGGTGCTCAGGCCGAACAGCACCCCGGCCACCGTCAGCGCGGCAAAAACTTCGCGCCAGCGGCCGGCTTCGGCCAGTGGCATGACGTTGAGGACGACGGTGTAGCCGACGGCAATGACCAAGGCGTGCGGCGAGATGATGCGGAAGGCTTCAACCAGTGCCCGGCCCAGCCGGCGCAGTTTGGAGGGGTGGAAGGTGAGTGCCTCCGGATAGCCGGCCGTCTGTTCACGGGCCGGCAGGTTGATCGGTGGTGACCCGAGCCAGGTGTCGCCGGGCTGCATGCGTTCATTGGCCGGGGCGCGGGACTGGACGCCGATCAGCACATTTTCCGGCAGCACGGTGCCATCCGGGATGTAGGCGCCATTACCGACGAAGCTGCGCCTTGAGATGACGGTTGGCTTCAGGGTTAGCCAGCCGCCATCGACCTCCTCATCCCCCAGCATCACTGCATCGGCGATGAAGGTTTCGTCGCCCAGCGTCAGCAGGTCGGGGACCAGTCCCTGGGCGGTGGAAATTTCAGCGTCACGGCCGACCTTGGCACCGAGCAGGCGATACCAGAAGGGCGCATAAACCGTGGCGTAGATGCCATGCAGGATGTTCAGGCTGGATTCCTGAATCTGGTTCACCAACCAGCGGCTGCAATAAACGCGGCTGTGGATCGGCCAACTGCCCGCCTGCAGCCTGGGCATCAGCGTCCAGCGCAAGATGGCCGAGCTGAGGACGGTGCCGACGATCAGCACGGCAGTTCCCGGAAACGCGAGGGCGAAGTACTTGAAAAGCTGAAGCGCGAGCGGAATATTCAGAATTTCCGGGCTTGGGTCGCCGTCCAGCCAGTCCACCAGCATGAAACTGGGAAAGACCGGCATGAAGAAGAGTGCGGCAGTGGCCAGCATGCCCAGCATGTAGAACGCGCCTTCGCGGGCCAGGCCTGTTTCGGAGACATCCGGGCGGGGCGGGAGCGATGCCGGGTCAAACTCGCCAATGTCGCGGGCCGGTGAGCCGAGCCAGATCCGTCCTGCCGGAAGCGCTTGCCCTTCACCCAGGGCAGATTGGCCTTCCAGATGAGCGTAGGCGCCAATTTTGGTGTTGCCTTCGATGACCGCATAGGAGCCGATACAGGCGTTGTCCTCGATGGAGATGGTGCCGAGATGAAGCTGGCCGCGTTCGACCCGGGCATTTTCCAGATTCGCGGCATTGCCGATGCTGACGCCGTCACCAACCTGCAGCAAATCGTGGGCGCGCAAGGTAATGTTGCCGATGATCGCTTCGTTGCCGATCCGCGCACCGAGCGCCCGCAGCCACCAGATATTGAGCGGCGAACTGCTCAGCATGTAGACCGGTGCGCCTTCGATCAGTCGGTTGGCGCACCACCAGCGAAAATAGGTCAGCCCCCACAGCGGGTAGCTGCCGGCTTTCAGACGCCCGGCAATCAGCCATTTGCCGACAATGGCGAAGACGAAACTGAGCACGGTGGCGATCAGGAAAACGCCCACCGAGATGGCGACGGCGAGGGTGATCGAGTCGCCGGGGTCGCCGGTGAAAAAGTGATAAGTGAAGAAGGGGGCCAGCCATTGCCCCATGCGCAGGCCGACCAGTGGCGGCAGGACGCAGCCTTGGGCGATGGCGCATAACCAGCGGCGATGGGCTGGCGGTGGCGTCCATTCCGTGGCGCTGGCGTCGATGGCAACTTCGACGGTGGCACTCAGCGCGTTGGCAATCAGGCCGACGCGACGATGGATATAGATGTCGCGCACCGAGAAACCGGCAAAGCGTGCCTCCTGGCGCAGCAACGAGGCGAGCCGGGCGGCGAACAGGGAATGACCGCCAAGATCGGCAAAGAAGTCGGCTTCACGCTTGATGGCCTGGCCCGGGAAGAGGCGGGCGAGGGCGGCGAAGAGAATTTCCTCGGCCGGGTTTTCCGGTGTGTCCGAGTCGCCGGGGGCGCCGGCAGGCAGTTCCAGCGGCCGGGCACGTAGGGCCTTGCGGTCGATCTTGCCCGAGGTCAGGCGCGGCATTTCGTCCAGCATTTCGACATGCGACGGCACCATGTAGGGCGGCAAGCTGGTGGCCAGCGTGGCACGCAGCGCGGCGCCAGTGGTTGCTTCGGCGTCGTCGACGATCAGGTAGGCAACCAGTCGCTCGATGCCTTCGTCCTGACGCAGGATGACAGCGGCGGTGCCAACCCCGGGCTGGCGGGTCAAGGCGGCCTCGATCTCGCCCAGCTCAACGCGGAAGCCACGAATCTTGACCTGATCGTCGGTACGGCCCAGGCAGTGGATTTGCCCGGCTTCATCGATGCGGGCGAGGTCGCCGGTGCGGTACAGGCGGCCTTCATGTTCATTGGTGGCCCACGGATTGGCGAGGAATTTCTCTGCTGTCAGATCCGGCCGGCCGAGGTAGCCAGCGGCCACGCCGGGGCCGGTGATGCAGAGTTCCCCCGTTTCGCCTTGCGGCAGTAGGCGCAAGCCGTTTTCGACGGCGGCGTCGATGACCAACAGGCCGTAGTTGGGCAGCGGGCGACCGATGGTGACCGGCTGGCCGGGATGCAGTTCAGCCAAGCTGGCCGACACCGTCGCTTCGGTTGGGCCATAGGTGTTGAATACCTGGCGGCCCAGGCGGGCCCAGCGCTCGACGATGGCTTGCGGACAAGCTTCGCCGCCCAGGTTGATCAGGCGCAGGCCGGGCACATCGCAGTTGAACAGCGCGAGCAGCGTCGGTACGGCATGCAGGACGCTGATCCGGTTGTCGATCAGCGCGATGGGCAGGGCTTCTGGATCGGTCGCCACCTCCTTGGGGGCGATCCACAGCGTGGCGCCGACCAGGTAGCTGATCCAGATTTCCTCGAAGGACATGTCGAAAGCGACCGAGAACCCCTGATAAACACGGTCGTGCTCGCGGATGCCGAGAATGGCATTTTCACTGCGCAGGAAATGGCAGATGGCGCCTTGGTTGATCAGGATGCCCTTGGGCTTACCGGTTGAACCGGAGGTGTAGATGACATAGGCCGGGTCGCTTGGGCGGGCGTCGTGGCGGTGATTGAGCGGGCCAGGGTGGCCGGTTTGCAGGTCGTCGGCCAGCCAGCAGCGGCGGCCGAGATCGGCGATGTCGACAGTCGTGATGAGGCCGGCGCTTTCGGCGTCATCGAGGCAGACTTTGATCCGGTCAATCGGTGTATCGGCGTCAAAAGGCAGCCAGGCAGCACCGGTCTTGGCGATGCCGAGTTGCATGATGAGCAGGTCGATGCCACGCGGCAGCCAGAGGCCGACGATTTGTCCGGGGCGCACGCCATCCGCGATCAGGCGCGAGGCAACACGGTCGGCCGCGGCATTCAGCTCGCCGTAACTGAGCTCGCGCTCTGCGAAAATCAGTGCGATATTTTCCGGTGTTCGCGCTGCCGTGGCCTCGAAAAGGTCAGCCAGGATTTCCTGGCGAATCAGTTCAGGGGATTCCGGGCCGCACAGGCGGCTGGTCGGGCAGGACGGGGGGCTGGTTTCGAGCATGCCGAATTGTGCCAAATCCCGCGAAAAATGGGGTGTTTAGGCGCCTTTTAAGGCAAAGATTTGTGCACTGGCGTGGTGAATGATGGCTTTTGCCGCCTGGATAATGCCGTCCGCTACCGGAACGGCGGATGGCTTTGGGGGCAGAACGTCTTTAATGACATCGGCAAGCCTCCCGCGTTCCAGTGCTTCCGCGTTGATCTCAAGGCAACGGGCGTTGCCTGTCAGCCATTCGATCAGGCAATCCTGCTCCGGCCAGTCTTCGCGCCGCTGGTAGATGACCGGCGTGCCGTTGCAGGCGGCTTCGGTAAAGGTGCCGTAGCCGGGCTTGGTGATAATCGCATCGACGGAGCACAGCAGATCGGTGAAGCTGAGGCCAAAGGATTCGTTGGCAATGGCATCGGGATGCTGGCAGTTCCAATTGGCGGGAGTCAACCAGCGCACGCCAGGTAGCCGGGGCCAGTTTTCTACTGGCAGGCGGTGGGCGATGCCGCCCATGGCGATCAGAATGGCTTTGTCGCCATTCAGGCCAAGATCGTGTTGCGTACCAAGGGCAGCGATCGGGCCGACCAGCTGGACATTGCCCAGCGCACCCATCGCCATGCCCGGCGTGACCCGTAGAAAGGCCTGTGCCGAGCGGTAGGCGGCGAGGATTTCTGAGTGAATGGGCCGGGCCCAGGTCTGGTTGCCGAAGAAGTGATCAAACAGGTCCGCCCAGTTCAGTGAGCACAGGCTGATGGCCGGAATGCCTGCCGCCGCCGCGCCGGCCAGTGGCAGGTAGCTGACGTTGGTGAGCACCAGGTCAGGCTTGAGGCCGGCCAGAAAGCGGGCTTCCTGGGTGACGCGGCTTGCCCAGTTGTCGTGCGCCAGGCGATAGGCGGAAGCGCTGGCCGCCAGATCAACGCGGGTGGCATCGATCATGGCATAGCCAAAATCGCTGGCTTCGGCGATCAGCATATAGGGTGGCTTGATCCGCTGCTGCAGTTTGGCTGGAGGCAGCGCGCTTCTGATGGTCAGCCGGAAATTCGGAGCGATTTCCGCCAGGGCGTTGAGCACCGGCGCCGTGATGGCGAGGTGCCCGAAGCCGTGGCTGGAAATGTCGACGAATAGATGCATCGGCCGGATTTCTTGGGAAGGCTGATCTCAGCGGTTCTTGAATACGGGCTTGCGCTTCTCGACAAAGGCAGCCATGCCTTCCTTCTGGTCCTCGAGGGCGAAGGCCGAATGGAAGACGCGGCGCTCAAAGAGCAGGCCTTCGTTCAGCGAGGATTCATAGGCGCGATTGACCGACTCCTTGATCATCATGACCACCGGCAGCGAATAGCCGGCAATGGTCTGGGCGGCTTTCAGGGTTTCGTCGAGCAATTGGTCGGCCGGGATGATGCGGGCGACCAGGCCGGCCTTTTCAGCTTCGGCCGCATCCATCATGCGGGCCGTCAGGCACATGTCCATCGCCTTGGCCTTGCCGACGGCGCGGGGCAATCTCTGGGTGCCACCGGCCCCGGGCATGGTGCCAAGGCGAATTTCCGGTTGGCCGAACTTGGCGGTATCGGCGGCGAAGATCATGTCGCACATCATCGCCATTTCGCAGCCACCACCGAGGGCAAAGCCGGACACTGCGGCGATGACCGGCTTGCGGGTGGTCTTGATGCGTTCCCAGTTGCGGGTGATGAAGTCGGTCTTGTAGGCGTGCATGTAGTCGAAATCCTTCATGAAGCCGATGTCGGCTCCGGCGGCGAAGGCTTTCTCATTGCCGGTGATGACGATGCAGCCGATGTTCTCGTCGGCTTCGTAGATGTCGATGGCGGCACCGATGCCGTCGACGACGTCGTTGTTCAGTGCGTTCATCGCTTCCGGACGGTTGATGCGGATCAGGCCGACCTTGCCGATCACTTCGGTGAGGACTACTTGGGTCATGCTGGCTCTCCTTGCCTGTGGGATTTTATTGATGGCGACAAACCACGATATTAGCAGCAGCTAAATCCCGGTTTGTCCGCCTGACGACAGTCTTGGCCGCCGCTAAGCTGTTAACCTTTACGTTGAACACCATAAAACGGAGACCACATGACCTACGCGATCGAAGCGAAGCCGCTCTGGCAACCCAATCCGCAAACCGTGGACAAGACTCGCATGGCGCAATTCATGCGCTCGGAAGGCTACGAAAGCTATGCCGACCTGTGGCAGTGGTCGATTGATATGCCGGAAGTCTTTTGGTCTTCGCTGTGGAACTACTGCGGCGTGGTCGGTGAGAAAGGCACGAAAATCCTCGTCGACCGAGACCGGATGCCGGGGGCTCGCTGGTTTCCTGAGGCGCGCCTGAATTACGCCGAGAACCTGCTGCAGCAACGCGATGCCGGTGAGGCACTGGTCTTCTGGGGCGAAGACAAGGTCAAGCGGCGGATGAGCCGCGGCGAACTGTATGCCGAAGTGGCCCGCTTCCAGCAATTCCTGATTGCGGCCGGGGTGGGCGAAGGCGATCGGGTGGCGGGTTATCTGCCCAATCTGCCGGAAACCTTGGTCGCCATGCTGGCTGCAACGTCGCTCGGTGCCATCTGGTCTTCCGCTTCGCCGGACTTCGGCGTACAGGGCGTGCTCGACCGTTTCGGCCAGATCGAGCCCAAGGTGCTGATCTGTGTCGATGGCTACTGGTACAACGGCAAACCGGTGGATTGCCTGGAGAAGAATGCCGAGGTGGTGAGCAAAATGCCATCGCTACTCAAGGCGGTGGTGGTTCCCTACCTGAACGCTAGGCCGGCGCTTGGCAACATTTCCAACGCGGTTGGCTGGAACGATATTCTGCCTGCCGAGGGCAAGGAAGTCGTTTTCAATCGCGTTGCTTTCGACCACCCGCTGTTCATCATGTTCTCCTCGGGGACGACCGGCGTACCGAAGTGCATCGTCCATTGCCACGGTGGCGTGCTGTTGCAGCACCTGAAAGAGCATCAGCTGCACAGCGATGTCCGGCCGGGCGACCGGCTGTTCTACTTCACCACCTGCGGCTGGATGATGTGGAACTGGCTGGTGTCCGGTCTGGCCTGTGGCGCGACGCTGTTGCTTTACGACGGCTCGCCATTTGCCGCGAAGGGCACGGTGTTGTTCGACTATGCGGCCACTGAAAAGATGACCCACTTCGGCACCTCGGCCAAATTCATCGATGCCGCTGCCAAGCTCGGTCTGACGCCGGGCAAGACGCACGACCTGACGGCCTTGCGCGCCATGTTTTCGACAGGTAGCCCCCTGTCGCCGGAAGGCTTTGACTGGGTTTATCGCGAAATCAAGCAGGACATCCTGCTCGCCTCAATATCCGGTGGTACCGATATCGTTTCCTGCTTTGTGCTGGGCAATCCCGTGCTGCCGGTTTATCGCGGCGAAATCCAGTGTCGCGGTCTGGGCATGGCGGTCGATGTCTTCGACGATGCCGGTCAACCGGTGCGCGGCGAAAAGGGTGAACTGGTTTGTACCAAGCCTTTCCCGGTGATGCCGGTCGGTTTCTGGAACGATCCGGCGGGGGAGAAGTACAAGGCAGCTTATTTCGAGCGCTTCGACAACATCTGGTGCCATGGCGATTTTTCGGAACTGACCGCTCACGACGGCATGATCATCTATGGCCGCTCTGATGCCACGTTGAATCCCGGCGGCGTGCGGATCGGTACGGCGGAAATCTACCGCCAGGTCGAGCAGCTGCCGGAAGTCCTGGAGTCATTGGTCATCGGCCAGGAGTGGCCCCCCGGTCGAAATGACGACGTGCGCGTCGTGCTCTTTGTCAGGCTACGGGAAGGTGATGTGCTGGATGCTTCACTGGTCGACCGCATCAAGCGGCAGATCAGGGATAACACCACGCCGCGCCACGTACCGGCCAAGGTGGTTCAGGTGCAGGACATTCCGCGCACCAAGTCGGGCAAGATCGTCGAACTCGCGGTGCGCAACGTGGTGAGCGAGCAGCCGGTCAAGAATGTCGAGGCATTGGCTAACCCCGAGGCGCTGGAATTCTTTCGGGGGCGCCCGGAACTTGCGGACTAGGGCCAGCCTTTGGGTCTGCGGTACTAGGTGCGGCGTGGCAGCAGGGTGCCGATGACAGGCACCTTGCGGGCAATCTCAAGGGTATTGCCAAGCAGCCAGCCAAGGGCACTGGTGATGCGTCGGCTGGCTTCCGGACTTTCGATCCAGCGATAGAACAAGGTCGCTGCGGCAATGCTGGTTGCCCAGGCCAGTACCAGCGCGATCATGGCCGACAGGGTTGAATCCAGATTGAACCGGGCATACAGGCTGTTGGCAATCAGCAAGACCGGAAAATGCACCAGGAAAATCGAGTAGGAAATCTGGCCGAGGAAGGCCAAAGGTTTAGCGTTCGGCCATTGCGCCAGCAGGCCGGTGCGGCGGCCGAAACCAAGCAACAGGGCGACCGATAGGGCCAGTGCGATGCGCAGGCGGAAGTCGACGATCAGTGCAGCCACCGCGATGGTCAGCATGACACCCAGCCAGGCCGACATCTGCTTGCGGTCGGAGGCCCACCAGGCGGCAGCGCCGAGGCCATAGGAGCCGAAGAAGTAAATCGCCCAGTTATCCCAGCTGGCATCACGGTTGAACCAGAATAGCGAGGCCGTGGCTACGGCCAGGACCAGCGCCGGTGCAATCAGGCGCGCCCGGCCAGACCAGAGCAGGATGACCATCAGCGCGAAGAGCTGAAAATCGATGGCGATGTACCAGACACCAGCGGACAGTGCGTCGAAACCCAGCAGGCTATGGACCAGGAAGGCATGGGCCAGCCACTGCGAGAAGGTGGCGCGGGCCGGAATGGCCTCGTCATCCAGCCACTGGTTGGCGATGGCGGCGGCGATAATTGCCAGGCCAATGGCGGCCAGATAAGGCACGACCAGCCGCAGATAGCGTTTCCAGATCAGCGGCAAGGGCGAAATGCCGAGTGCCTGCCCTTCGGACGACAGGCCGCGCGCCGCGAGGAAGCCGGCAATGACCAGGAAAACCTGAACGGCCATGCGGCCATATTCAAAAAACCAGCCAAAAATCCCCGGGAATGCCTCGCGCGCAGCCTCAGCCAGCGGTCCATAGGATGAAAAGTGATTCATCAGGACGAGCAGTGCCGCAACCGCCTTCAAGGCGTCGATTAGCGGCATGCGGGAGGCGTTTTGGCTCATGACTTGAATGTTACACGTTTTGCTGCGGTGCACAAAGATGATTTGTTGTTGATTTGTATGGCGTTTGTTAGACAAAACGCGCGACAAAGGAATTGGTGTACATGGCCGGCAAATTAATCCAGACCCGGTGGCCGCTGCCGGGGGCGACAGTGACGGGCTGGCCGGCCTTGTCTTCCATGCGGTCCAGCGACAAAACATAGTTGCCGGAGGGGTGGACGCATTCCAGGCGGTCGCCCACCGAGAAGCGGTTCTTGACCTCGATTTCCATCAGGCCGCGCGCCGTATCGAAACCTACGGCATCGCCGACGTACAGGCTGCGGTCCGACTCGGAACTGCCGCGCAGGTAGTTCTGATAATCGGCATCGTGGTGGCGCTGCAGGAAGCCGTCGGTATAGCCACGGTTAGCCAGGCCTTCCAGTTCGCGCAACAGGGCCGGGTCGAGCGGTTTTCCGGCGACGGCATCGTCGATGGCCTGGCGGTAGGCCTGGCTGGTCCGGGCAACGTAGTAGGGGCTCTTGGTGCGGCCTTCGATCTTCAGGGAGTCAACACCGATCTCGACCAGTCGATGCACGTGTTCGATGGCGCGCAGGTCCTTGGAGTTCAGGATGTAGGTGCCGTGCTCGTCTTCTTCGATCGGCATCAACTCGCCGGGCCGCATCTTCTCCTCGATCAGGATTTCCTGCTCCTGCCGGATCATTTGCGCCGGCTGCCCGTCGGAGGTGCTGACCTTGTAATCCCAGCGGCAGGAGTTGGTGCAGGTGCCCTGGTTCGGGTCGCGGTGATTGAAGTAGCCGGACAGCAGGCAACGGCCGGAATAGGCGATGCACAGCGCGCCATGAACGAAGACTTCGAGTTCGATATCCGGGCAGCGCTGGCGGATTTCGGCGACTTCATCAAGCGACAGTTCGCGCGACAGGATGATGCGCTGGACGCCCATCTTCTGCCAGAAACGCACCGAAGCCCAGTTGACCGTGTTGGCCTGCACCGACAGATGGATGACCTGTTCCGGCCAGGTTTCGCGCACCATGTCGATCAGGCCCGGGTCGGACATGATCAGGGCGTCCGGCTTCAGGGCGATGACCGGCGCCATGTCGGCTAGATAGGTGGTCAGCTTGGCGTTGTGCGGAATGATGTTGCTGACGACGAAAAACTGCTTGCCGCGGGCATGCGCTTCGTCGATGCCTTCGCCCAGTTTCTCCATGCTGCCGAACTCGTTGTTGCGGACGCGCAGGCTGTAGCGTGGTTGACCGGCATAGATCGCATCGGCGCCAAAATCGAAGGCGGTGCGCATCATGTCGAGTGAGCCGGCAGGCGCGAGGAGTTCGGGAGCTTTGGGCATAGTAGAATGCAGCAAAACCGTGCATTCTACGCCCCATGACCGAAGAGATACTGATCAATTTCACGCCGCAGGAGACTCGCGTTGCTGTCATGCAACAAGGGGTCGTCCAGGAACTGCACATCGAACGGACGGCGAGCCGCGGGCTGGTCGGTAACGTCTATCTCGGGCGTGTCGTCCGCATCCTGCCTGGCATGCAGTCGGCGTTCATCGACGTCGGACTGGATCGCACCGCCTTCCTGCATGTCGCCGATATCTGGCAGCCGCGCGAAACGGCCACCGAACGGCCAATCGAGAAGATTCTGCACGACGGGCAAAGCATTCTCGTCCAGGTCGTCAAGGATCCAATCGGTACCAAGGGCGCCCGGCTGTCGACGCAGGTGTCCATCGCCGGCCGCATGCTGGTTTATTTGCCGCAGGAAAAACATATCGGCATCTCGCAGCGCATCGAGTCCGAGGCCGAGCGCGAAGTTCTGCGCGAAAAGATCACCCGGCTGGTGCCCAGTGACGAACCGGGCGGTTTCATCGTCCGGACCATGGCGGAGAGCGCCAGCGACGAAGAATTCGCCACCGACATCGCCTATCTGCGCAAGACCTGGGCCGATATCCGCGACAAGGCCCGGACCTCAGGGCCGCCGACCCTGCTCTATCAGGAACTCTCGCTCGGGCAGCGGGTGCTGCGCGATTTCGTCAATCCGGAAACGACGCGCATTTTCATCGACTCGCGGGAGAATTTCCAGAAGCTGACCGGTTTCGCCGAGGAATACACGCCAGCCGTCCTGCCGTTGCTCGAGCACTACACCGGCCAGCGTCCCTTGTTCGATCTGCATGGTGTCGAGGAGGAAATCCAGAAAGCACTGGCCCGTCGTGTCGATCTGAAATCCGGTGGCTACCTGATCATTGACCAGACCGAGGCGATGACGACCATCGACGTCAATACTGGCGGTTTCGTTGGTGTGCGCAATTTCGACGACACCATCTTCAAGACCAACCTCGAGGCGGCGGTCACCATCGCTCGTCAGCTGCGCCTGCGGAACCTTGGCGGCATCATCATTGTCGACTTCATCGACATGGAGAACGAGGAGCACAAAAAGGCCGTGTTGGACGAATTCAACCGGGCGCTGGCGCATGACCATACGCGACTGACGGTCAACGGCTTCACTCAACTGGGCTTGGTCGAGATGACTCGCAAGCGCACTCGCGAGTCACTGGCTCACGTGCTATGCCACCCCTGTCCAACCTGCACTGGGCGTGGCGAAGTCAAGACGGCCCGCACCGTGGCCTACGAAATCCTCCGTGAGCTGCTGCGTGAAGCGCGCCAGTTCAATGCCCGTGAATACCGCATCCTGGCCGGTCCTGATGTCGTCGATCTGTTTCTCGACGAAGAGTCTCAGGCGCTGGCCATGCTTTCCGACTTCATCGGCAAATCTGTTTCATTACAATCCGAACCCAGCTATTCACCAGAGCAGTACGACATTGTCCTGATGTAATGCCCACCGAGGAGATCCATCATGAAAACCGAACCCGAGTTCGACAGTCTTGTTCCGCCGCAGACCTTTGATCGCCGCAGCTTTCTGGTGACCAGTCTGGGGGCTGGTTTCGCCCTCGCCACTCAGCCGGTTATGGCGCAAACCGCGATCAAGACCGACGAAGTTGGTTTGATTGCCGGCGAAATCAAAGTCCCGGTCAAGGATGGCGAGATGGTCGCCTACCGCGCTGTGCCGGGTGGTTTGACCAAGCCGCCTGTGGTGTTGGTGGTGTCCGAGATTTTTGGTGCCCACGAATACATCCGCGATACCTGTCGCCGCCTAGCCAAGCTCGGCTATTGCGCCATCGGCCCCGACCTCTTTGCTCGCCGGGGGGATCCCCGGCAGATTGCCAGCATTCCCGAAATTCTCGAAAAGATTACCAGCAAGACACCGGACGCCCAGGTGTTGAGCGACCTCGATGCCTGCGTGGCATGGGCCGCTGCGAAGGGGGCGGATACGAACCGTTTGGCGGTCACCGGTTTCTGCTGGGGCGGTCGTATCGCCTGGTTGTACAGTGCCCACAACCCGAGCGTCAAAGCGGGCGTGGCCTGGTACGGAAAACTGGTTGGTCCCGCCAACGAGATCACACCCAAACACCCGACCGATTTGGTGGGGCAGCTCAAGGCCCCGGTGCTTGGTCTCTATGGCGGTCTGGACGCCGGCATTCCGCTGGAAACCGTCGAAGCCATGGAAAAGGCCTTGCAGCAAGGTAGTTCAGCGGCCAAGGCGTCGGAAATCCACGTTTACGACAATGCGCCGCATGCCTTCCATGCTGACTACCGCCCCAGTTACCGCAAGGAGGAGGCCGAGGATGGCTGGAAACGCATGCTGGCCTGGTTCCGCAAAAACGGTGTCTGAAAACCGATTTCGCGCCTGCAAGGGCGTGCCTTCGTGCTAACCTTCGCGCCTTAACCAGATCCTGTTACATCATGACGACTACCGAAGCCATTACCGAAAAGCCGATTGACGCGCGAGCCCTGCTCAAGGGCTTGCAGACGCAATTCGATGTATTCCGCAATTTCAGCCCGCTGGCCATCGGCATTGATAAACAGGTCTTCGCCCAGTTGCCTGAGGTCAGCAAGAAGGCACTACGTCTGGCCATGCGTAGCCACACCATTTCAACGCGCTATCTGAAGGAAATGGAAAAAGGCACGGTACGCCTGAATCTCGATGGCACGCCAGCCGGTGAAGTCACCGATGAAAACCGGCAGCATGCGGCTGAACTGTTGCGTGAGCGCTTCAAGAAACAGGCTGAGCAGCGCAAGGCAGCTGAGGCGGAAGCCAAGGCAGAGCAGCGTCGCGTCGAAAAGCTGAATCAACTGGCTGAGAAGTTCGGACGCAAATAAGCTTCGAACAGGCTGTAATGAAAAAGGCCAGTCGATTGACTGGCCTTTTTGCTGGAATCCGGTGGTTGCGGGGGCAGGACTTGAACCTGCGACCTTCGGGTTATGAGCCCGACGAGCTGCCAACTGCTCCACCCCGCGTCCGATCAGGCGATTTCACCTGAGATTTGCTACGACAACTCTTGAAACAAAAAACCTCGACGCTAGGCCGAGGCTCAGTGTTTTGGTAATTCTGGTGGGGCGCGACAGATTCGAACTGTCGACCTACGGATTAAGAGTCCGCTGCTCTACCAACTGAGCTAGCGCCCCACATTCCCCGAAAATGACTGGTGGGTCGGCCGAGATTCGAACTCGGGACCAACGGATTAAAAGTCCGCTGCTCTACCGACTGAGCTACCGACCCGACTTAAAGGGAGCGCGCATTATATAGAGACAGCTCAGGAGCGTCAACGAACAGAAGCGATTTGACAATATATGTTGTTCAGTGGAGCTCCACCGTCGACCAAGTCCACGAAAGCAGGCTTGATCGACGATGGAGAGAGGCAGATTTAGCCCAGCCGGCGGCAGATTTCCGTGGTTAGCGCGCTCTGATTCATGGCATAGAAATGCAGACCGGGGGCCCCGCCTTTGAGCAGGCGTTCGCACAGTTCAGTGACGACATCGAGGCCGAAGGCGCGAATGGAGTCGGCATCGTCGCCGAAACTCTCAAATTTCTTGCGCATCCAGCGCGGAATGTCGGCGCCGCAGGCATCCGAGAAGCGGGCCAGTTTGGTGAAGCCAGCGATCGGCATGATGCCGGGGATGATGGGTACATCGACGCCGAGGGCCTTGGCTTCATCAACAAAGTGGAAGTAGGCATCGGCGTTGTAGAAGTACTGAGTGATGGCCGAATTGGCGCCAGCCTTGACCTTGCGGGCGAAAGCTTCGAGGTCGTCCTTTGGACTACGGGCCTGCGGATGCCATTCCGGGTAGGCGGCCACTTCGATGCTGAACCAGTCGCCGGTTTCGGCCCGGATGAATTCGACGAGTTCGTTGGCGTAGCGGAATTCGCCGGCCTCGGCCATGCCGGAAGGCAGATCGCCGCGCAGGGCGACGGTGCGTTTGATGCCGGCGGACTTGTATTCGGCGAGGATTTCGCGGATCGACTCACGGGTCGATCCGATACATGACAGGTGTGGTGCCGCGTCGAAGCCTTCGGCCGCGATTTCCTTGACCACGGCGAAGGTGCGTTCGCGGGTCGAGCCACCGGCGCCGTAGGTGACCGAGAAGAAATGCGGGTTCAGCTTGGCCAGTTCGGCCCGAACGGTTCGCAGCTTTTCGATGCCTTCCGGTGTTTGGGGCGGGAAAAACTCGATGGAGATTTCAGGTTTCATTTGTTCAACCAGATGAAGAATTCGCGGTTGCCATCACCGCCGGTAATCGGACTATCCAGCCAGGCGCGGACTTTCAGGCCAAGGCTTGCGGCGCAGGTTCGGAACTTTGTCTCTACGTCCTTGTAAAGCGCTATGTCACGCACAATCCCACCCTTGCCAATGTTGTCGGGGCCGACTTCGAACTGAGGCTTGACGAGCAGCAGCAGGTCGCCGTGTTCTGCGAGTAACGCAGGCAATTGCGGCAGAACCAGGGTCATGGAGATGAAGGAAACGTCGCCAACGATCAGCTCGAAACCGCTTTCGGGAAAAGCCTTGCCGAGATCGGCGGCCGTCAGGGCGCGGCAGTTAACGCCTTCGATGGCCGTGACCGCAGAGTCATGACGCAATTGCGAGTGCAGTTGGCCGTGGCCGACATCGACGCCAACGACGTGTTTGGCACCGGCCTGCAGCAGGCAGTCGGTGAAACCGCCCGTTGATTGGCCAACATCAAGGCAGACCTTGCCTGCGACCGTGAGGCCGGTTTCAGATAAAGCGCCGGCCAGCTTGTTGCCGCCGCGCGAGACGTAATGAGCTTCGGGGTCGGCGGTGACGGTCAGCGGTGTATCTTCGGGTAATTCCAGCGCAGGCTTGCTGATTGCGCCACCAGCCCAGCTGACGCGTCCGGATTTGATCATCCATTGCGCCGCGGTGCGGGAGGGGGCCAGTTTCTGGGCGACGAGCAGGGCATCCGCCCGCAACACCCCGGCCGGCCGTTCGTGGGCTGGCTGAGGGGTTGGGCGCGGCTTTTTTTGCCGCGCGTGGAAGGAGTTCATGCTCATCGTGGAAGCCTAGCTTTTGCGCAGGAAGATCACACTAAGTGCCCAGGAAATCAGACTGTAGCCAATCGAACCGAATAGCGCCGACCAGAATCCAGCGACCTGAAAGCCGTCAACCAGGTTATCGGCCAGCATGAACAGCAGGGCATTTATCACGAAAATGAACAGACCCAGCGTCAGCAGTGTGACCGGCAGCGTGAGCAGGATCAGCAGCGGCTTGAGCAGCGTGTTGATCAGGCCCAGCACGACGGCGACCAGCAGGGCGGTGCCAAACCCGGCTATCTGGACCGACGGAACGACATAGGGTAGCGCCAGCAGGGCTAGCGCATTGACGATCCAGACAGCGAGCAGGTTCAGCATGGTGATCGCTTAGTAGCGGTAGTGGTCGGCCTTGTACGGGCCTTCCTTCGGCACGCTGATGTAGGCGGCCTGTTCGTCGGTCAGCTCGGACAATTGGGCGTTCAGCGTCTTCAGTTGCAGACGGGCTACCTTTTCGTCCAGGTGCTTGGGAAGCGTGTAGACGCCGACCGGGTACTTGTTGGAACCCTTGACTGCCTCCGTCCACAGCTCGATCTGGGCGATGGTCTGGTTGGCGAAGGACGACGACATCACGTAGGACGGGTGGCCCGTGCCGCAGCCGAGGTTCACCAGACGGCCCTTGGCGAGCAGGATGATGCGCTTGCCGTCCGGGAAGATGACGTGATCGACTTGCGGCTTGATCTCTTCCCACTGGTACTTCTCGATCGAGGCGACGTCGATTTCGTTGTCGAAGTGACCGATGTTGCAGACGATGGCGTTGTTCTTCATCGCAGCCATGTGGTCATGGGTGATGACGTGGAAGTTGCCGGTCGTGGTGACGAAGATGTCGGCCTTGTCGGCGGCGTATTCCATGGTGACGACGCGATAGCCTTCCATCGCGGCCTGCAGGGCGCAGATCGGGTCGATTTCGGTGACCCAGACTTGTGCCGACAGGGCGCGCATGGCTTGGGCCGAACCCTTGCCCACGTCGCCGTAACCGGCGATGACGGCAACCTTGCCGGCGATCATCACGTCGGTGGCGCGCTTAATGCCATCGACCAGCGATTCGCGGCAGCCGTAAAGGTTGTCGAATTTGGACTTGGTGACGGAATCGTTAACGTTGATGCCCGGGAACTTGAGCTCGCCACGCTGATGCATCTGGTACAGGCGATGCACGCCGGTGGTGGTTTCCTCGGTGACGCCCTTGATCTGGGCCAGGCGCACGGAGTACCAGGTCGGATCGACGGCCAGCTTGGCCTTGATGGCGGCGAAGAGGATGGTTTCTTCTTCGGAGCCCGGCTTGGCCAGCAGGGAGATGTCCTTTTCGGCACGGGCGCCGAGGTGCAGCAGCAGGGTGGCATCGCCGCCGTCGTCGAGAATCATGTTCGAATAACCGCCGTCAGCCCATTCGAAGATGCGGTGGGTGTAATCCCAGTAATCGACCAGAGTTTCGCCCTTGACGGCGAAGACCGGGATGTTCTGCGCGGCGATGGCGGCGGCTGCGTGGTCCTGGGTCGAGAAGATGTTGCACGAGGCCCAGCGGACTTCGGCGCCGAGCGCGGTCAGCGTCTCGATCAGCACGGCGGTCTGGATGGTCATGTGCAGCGAACCGGTGATGCGGGCGCCCTTGAGCGGCTGGGTCTTCGCGAACTCTTCGCGAATGGCCATCAGGCCCGGCATTTCGGTTTCGGCAATGAGGATTTCCTTGCGACCCCAGTCGGCAAGGGAAAGATCGGCGATAACGTAGTCTTTGAATTCAGCCACAGTAAGCTCCTAAATAACTGTGACGGGGAGGGGAATAACGGCGTTGTTGCTCACCGGCGGCCCCCTGCGCCCGGCAGGGTTGATCAGTGAGCGCCGTTTTAAACCGAGCCTGGGAGGAATCTCCTGCAGCGCCCCTCGGTAGGTGACGGATTATAAATGCGTTTTCAAGCCTTGTCGCCAGCCCAGTAGCGGTCGACATCCTTGATGCCCCATTTGGCGGCATCTTCGCGGCCGGCAATTTTCTCGGGGCTGCGGGCGAGATCGATGGTTTCCGGGCGGATGTAGGCTTGCGATTTGGTCGAGAAAAAGACTTTGACCTTGGGTTTGAGCAGCGATTGCTCGCCTTGTTCGATGACCACGCCGAGCTTGCCAGACTCCAGGCGAACGAAGGAGCCGATCGGGTAGATGCCCAGGCTCTTGACGAAGGCCTGGAAGACGGATGGGTCGAAATGCCCCTTCCATTCCGCCATCCGTTTGATCGACTCAGCCGGATCCCAGCCCGCCTTGTAGGGACGGTTGGAGGTGACCGCGTCGTAAACGTCGCAGACAGCCCCCATCTTGGCGAACAGACTCATCGTGTCGCTGTTCAGTCCTTTCGGGTAGCCGCTGCCATCGATTTTTTCATGGTGGTGCAGGCAGACATCCTTGGTCATTTCGCTGATGCCGTTGCCCTCGAGCAGCAACTTGTAGCCCGCTTCAGGGTGGGTTTTGACCAAGTCGAATTCCTCGTCGGTCAGCTTGCTGGGCTTGTTCAGCACTTCAAGCGGAATCATCGCCTTGCCCAGGTCGTGCAGCAGTCCGGCCATGCCGGCATCGCGGACCTGTCGATCATCGAGGCCAAGCTGGCGGGCGAGGGCGATCATCAGGGCGCAGACGGCCACCGAATGCATGAAGGTGTAGTCGTCAGCCGTCTTCAGGCGGGCCAGGCTGATCAGGGCACCCGGATTGCGCATTACGGAGTTGGAAATTTCCTCGACCAGCGGTGCGGCGGCTTCGGCCTCGATGGCCTTTCCCATGCGCGCTTCCTGGAACATCGAAACGACGGCTTCCTTGCCTTTGGCGCAAATCTTGGCGGCGCGTTTGACTTCGTCGTTGAACGAAGCCTTTTCCTGCACAACGGGAGGTGGTTCGGGAATTTCCTCTGCGGTGACGATTTCTGTCGTGCCGGCAACCTCATCTGTTGCTACGTCGCTACCTTTGGACGCGTCGATCCAGACTTCCCTGATCGAGCTTTCCTTGATCAGGCACAGATCGTTTGGGTCGGTCAGGACGAACTTGGTCCGCCAGAACGGATGATCCAGCCAGGCGCCGCAGAAAGCCTGGAGGTGCATGCCGAGCGTCAGTTTTTCGACTGGTATTTTCTTCAACATATTTCGCAATTCTAACAAAAAGGGGGCTGCGCGCCCCCTTGTTTAATGCGAAGAAATGTAGGATTTACAGGCCGGCGTCACTCTTCAGCAGGTTGGCACGGTCGGTCGCTTCCCAGGTGAATTCCGGCTCGTCGCGACCGAAATGGCCGTAGGCGGCGGTCTTCTGGTAGATCGGACGGAGCAGGTCGAGCATGTTGACGATGCCCTTCGGACGCAGGTCGAAGTGCTTGCGAACGAGCGCCGTCAGGGTTTCGTTGCTGACCTTGCCGGTGCCGTAGGTCTCGACCATGATCGAGGTTGGCTCAGCGACGCCGATGGCGTAGGAAACCTGGACCAGGCAGCGTGAGGCCAGACCGGCGGCGACAATGTTCTTGGCGACGTAACGGGTGGCGTAGGCAGCCGAACGGTCGACCTTGGAGGGATCCTTGCCGGAGAAGGCGCCACCGCCGTGCGGCGCGGCACCACCGTAGGTGTCGACGATGATCTTGCGGCCGGTCAGGCCACAGTCGCCCTGCGGGCCGCCGACGACGAAGCGGCCGGTCGGGTTGACCAGGTACTTGATGTCGCCCTTGATCAGTTCCTTCGGCAGCACCGGTTTGATGATCTGCTCGATGGTGGCTTCGCGCAGGTCTTCCAGGCTGATGTCCGGCGAGTGCTGGGTGGACAGCACGACGGTGTCGATCGAGTGCGGCTTGCCATCGACGTAGCGGATGGTGACCTGCGACTTGGCGTCCGGGCGAGCCCACGGCAGACGGCCGTCCTTGCGCAGCATGGCCTGGCGCTCGACCATACGGTGCGACAGGTAGATTGGCAGCGGCATCAGCGACGGGGTTTCATCGCAGGCGTAGCCGAACATCAGGCCCTGGTCGCCGGCGCCCTGTCCGAGGTTGTCGTCATAGGCGGCATTGACGCCCTGGGCGATATCCGGGCTCTGCTTGTCGTAGGCGACGAGCACGGCACAGCCTTTGTAGTCGATGCCGTATTCGGTGTTGTCGTAGCCGATGCGCTTGATGGTGTCGCGGGCGACTTGGATGTAGTCGACATTGGCGTTGGTGGTGATTTCACCGGCCAGCACAACGAGACCGGTATTGCACAGGGTTTCGGCGGCAACGCGGGAATGCTTGTCCTGCGCCAGGATGGCGTCGAGGATAGCATCGGAAATCTGGTCGGCAACCTTGTCGGGATGGCCTTCGCCGACAGATTCCGAAGTGAAGAGGTAATCGCTCATGGAGTGCTCCAGTGGTCCTTTGATCCGGCGCTACCAGCTTTGGACCACGAGCAGGTGACGCTTTAGCAGAATTTATTAGTCGCCCCGCAAGTTGTCTGTTTAACTCGGCGAACGGATAATATTAAACTTTTCTCAGGGGGATTCAACCCCCGGGGCGTCATGGTTTTTCTTTTTCGCATTTTTTCCTTTTTGCCGCTGGGCTTGCTGCATGTGCTGGGCGGTGGATTCGGCCGCCTGATCTACTGGCTTTCGCCGACCTATCGGCATCACCTGCAGGAAAACCTGGCACAGGCCGGGATTGACCCATCGCTGCGCGGTGCTGTCGCGGCCGAAACCGGCAAGCAGATGATTGAGCTGGCACGAATCTGGATGCGTCCGCTGGAAGAGGCCGTGCCACTGGTCGCCGAGGTCGTTGGCTGGGAGCATGTCGAGGCAGCGCGGCAGGCCGGCAAGGGCATCGTCTTTCTGACGCCGCATCTCGGTTGCTTCGAGATTACTGCCCAGTACCTCTCCTCTTTCGGTGATATCACGGTGCTCTATCGTGCCCCCAAGTCTGCCTCCGCTCAGGAGTTGATCCTGATGGGCCGCAAACGTGAGCACCTGCATCTGGCTCCGGCCGACCTCTCTGGCGTTCGGGCATTGATCAAGGCGCTGAAGAAGGGCGAGATGGTTGGCATGTTGCCGGATCAGGCACCCAAGACCGGAGAGGGCGTCTGGCTCAAGTTCTTCGGGCGCTACGCCTACACCATGACCCTGGCGGCACGCCTGACCGAGACTGGCGCTGTCTCGCTGCTGACCTGGGGGGAGCGTCTTCCCGGCGGGCGCGGTTACCGTGTACATTTCCAGCTGCCGCACAATCCCCTGAGTGGTTCCACCGTCGAACGGGCGCAGCAAATCAATGATGAGGTCGAAGCCCTGATCCGCCAATGTCCGGCTCAATACCTCTGGGGCTACAACCGATACAAGCGACCGGGTGGCGCTGAGCCACCGCCGGCGGAGTAAGGTGTCGTGAAGATATTTCTCACCTGGATTCTGGTCGGATTTCTGTGGCTGCTGCACTGGCTGCCGCTACCCATTCTGCGTGCCCTTGGCGCCGGCCTTGGGCGTTTGCTTTACGCCGTTGGCCGGGAGCGGCGGAAGGTTGCGCTGATCAACCTGCGTTTGTGCTTTCCGGAAAAAACGGAAGCGGAGCGAGAGGAACTGGCTAAGCGGCATTTCGTCGCCTTCGCCCAGGCTGTGCTCGACCGTACGCTCTGCTGGTGGGGGTCCCGGGAGCGTCTGGAGCGTTTGTTTCGTATTCATGGCGTCGAACACCTGACCGATCCAGAAGGTCGCCCGGTGATCCTCCTCTCGCCTCACTTCGTCGGGCTGGATGCCCAGGCGACCCGCATCTCGATGTACGTGCCGGGTTGCAGCGTCTATTCCAACCAGAAGAATCCGGTCCTCAATAAACTCCTTTATGATGGCCGGGTGCGTTTCAGGGATGCGGTCCTGCTCTCCCGGCAGGACGGCATGCGCAAGATCATCAAGGCCATGAAAGATGGTTACCGCTTTTACTACCTGCCCGATATGGATTTCGGTCCCAAGGAGTCGATCTTCGTGCCTTTTTTTGGTGTCCAGGCGGCAACGATTCCCGCCTTGTCCCGGCTAGTGCGTTTGACTGGTGCGCGGGTCGTCCCGTGTATCGCCCGGCAGGTTCCGGACGGCTATGAGGTCGAAGTCATGCCGCCCTGGGAAAACTTCCCCGGCGAGAGCGTCGAAGCCGATACCGAATTCATGAACAAGTTTATCGAAAGCCAGGTGCTGCGCATGCCGGAGCAGTATTTCTGGTTGCACAAACGCTTCAAAACCCGGCCACCCGGAGAGCAGAGGTTTTATAAATGAACAGCAGCCTGAAAGTGGAAATCCGCCCCGTGACGCCGCCCGATGTGCCGGCGATCGCGGCCCTCGCTCGTGAAATCTGGCAGGCGACCTATCCTGGCATCATCACGCAGGAACAGATCGATTTCATGCTCGAGCAACGTTACGGCCATGAGCGTCTTTACGATGACCTGGAAGACCTGCACAAGTGGCTGGATCAGGCGTTCCATGGCGATCGTCGTGTCGGCTTTGCGTTCAGCGAGATTTACAACGACGAGTTCAAGCTGGACAAGCTCTACATTCACCCCGACGTGCAGCGCCAGGGGGTTGGCGGTCAGTTGATCGCCCATGTCGCTGAGCGCGCCAAAAAACAGGGCTACCCTTGTGTGATCCTGCAAGTGAACAAGCGCAACGTGAATGCCATCAATTCGTACAAGAAGTACGGTTTTGTGGTCCGCACGGCGACGGTAGACGACATCGGTCACGGCTACGTGATGGACGATTTCGTGATGGAGAAGAAACTTTAACAATTTGAGGCAAGCCCCTGTCTCTGCTATGCTTTTCCTAACCATTCAGCGGAGCAGTGCGTGAAACTCAAATTCTCCAAGATGCACGGTCTGGGCAACGATTTCGTTGTCCTTGACGGTGTTCGCCAGTCGGTTTCCCTGTCCCCGGAACAGTTGTGCTACCTGGCCGATCGTCACTTTGGCGTCGGCTGTGACCAGATTCTGCTGGTCGAAAAGGCGAGCCAGCCGGGGATCGATTTTCGCTATCGGATTTTCAACGCCGATGGCGGAGAGGTCGAGCAATGTGGCAACGGGGCTCGCTGTTTCGTCCGCTTTGTTCATGACGAAGGCCTGACCGACAAACGCGAGATTCGCGTCGAGACGATGCGAGGCATCATTTCGCCGCGCCTTGAAGGCGATGGCAATGTCACGGTCGACATGGGCATTCCCCGGTTTTTACCGGCTGAAATTCCCTTCCTGGCCGAAGACGACGTGATCATTCACCTGCTTGACGTCGCCGACGAAACGCTGGAAACCAGTGTCGTCTCGATGGGTAATCCGCACGCCGTGCAGGTGGTGGATAGTGTCGATACGGCACCGGTCGGTGAGCACGGGCCATTGATCGAAAAGCATCCGCGCTTCCCGCTGCGGGTCAACGCTGGCTTCATGCAGATTGTCGACCGGCATGCCATCAAGCTGCGTGTTTACGAACGAGGTTCGGGCGAAACGATGGCTTGTGGCACGGGCGCCTGTGCGGCCGTGGTGGCCGGCATTCGTCGCGGGTTGCTCGATTCGCCGGTGCGGGTGACCACCCGTGGCGGCGATCTGACGATTGCCTGGGGTGGCGACGAGCGGCCGGTGCTGATGACCGGCCCGGCAGTGACGGTATTTACTGGAGAAATCGAATTATGAGCGCCATGTTCCCCGAGGAAATCGCGGAGTATCTGAAGAACAATCCGAGTTTCTTCGAGCAGTACGCGGACTTGATGGCGCAGATTTTCGTGCCGCACCCGCACGGTGGTCGCGCCGTGTCGCTGGCCGAACGCCAGATGCTGACGTTGCGCGAAAAAAACCGGAGCACCGAAAGCAAGCTGGCCGAGTTGATCGCCTTTGGCGAAGAAAACGACCAGATCAGCGAGAAGGTGCACCGTCTTTCGGTGGCGCTGATTGCCGCTGAAACCTTCCAGGCCGTGATCCATCTGCTCAACTTCCATCTGCGCGATGACTTCTCCGTGCCGCATGTGGCACTGCGCCTGTGGGACAAGCCGGAAGAAATCGAAGGCTTGCCGGAATTTGCGGCAGTCAGCGAAGAGTTGCAGGTTTTTGCCGAAACGCTGGCCCGGCCTTATTGTGGTTCGACCGCCGGCTTCGGTACGGCTTCCTGGTTTGGCGAGCATGCCTCGCATATTCGTTCGCAGGCCTTGATCGCGTTGCGCAATGGCGGTGGCACGATCGGCATGATCGCGCTGGGCAGCGAGGACGCGCAGCGTTTCTACGCCGATATGGGTACGCTCTATCTTGAGCGTCTTGGCGAAATGGTTTCTGCCGCGCTGGCCCGGGTGACCAAGAGCGTGCTGTGACCCCGGTGCTTGCCGTCGACACGTGGCTGGCCGAACTTTCGGACCAGCGACGCCTATCGGCGCACACCGTTTCCAACTATCGGCGTGATCTGCAGAAGCTGCTGGCAGCAGCGGGAGATATACCGCTCGCCAGCCTGCAGGTGCATCACCTCCGCCGCTTCGTCGCGCAACTGCATGGTCAGGGGCTGGCCGGTCGTTCTTTGGCGCGGGCCTTGTCGGCCTGGCGTGGTTTCTTTCACTGGTTGGGCGAGCGGGGCATGGTGAAGGCCAATCCCTGCGACGGTATCCGCCCGCCCAAATCGCCCCGGATGCTGCCCAAGGCCTTGTCGGTCGACGAAACCTCACGCCTGCTGATGCCTGTCGACGACGATGATCCCGTCCAGGCGGCCCGCGACCTGGCGATGTTCGAACTATTCTATTCATCAGGTTTGCGCCTGGCCGAACTGGTTGCCCTTGATTGCGAGGCACTGGACGACATTGCCCACGAAAGTGAGGTTCGTGTATTGGGCAAGCGCAACAAGTTGCGCTTGGTGCCGGTTGGCAGCAAGGCGCGGGAAGCGCTTGCCGCATGGGCGGCAGTGCGAAATGAGCTGGCTAAGCCCGAGGAAAAGGCCTTGTTCGTCGGCCAGCGGGGGGGGCGCATCAGCCCGCGCATGGTCGAGGCCCGACTGGCGCGCCGAGCTGTGCTGCTGGGTTTGCCGACGCACGTGCATCCCCATATGCTGCGGCATTCCTTCGCCTCGCATGTCCTGCAATCGTCGGGTGACTTGCGGGCGGTGCAGGAGATGCTCGGACATGCCAGCATCGCATCAACGCAGGTCTATACGCATCTTGATTTCCAGCATCTGGCGAAGGTTTACGACGCAGCTCACCCAAGGGCGAAGAGCAAGTAATCCAATATTGGCAGATGCGCCATGGTCTGAACGACTGGCCGTCGAAATTGGCGAAAAATCAAGGCTTCGTTGACGATTCTCCTACCAGCCTCTATGATTGGCGGTTTCGAAAAATAGCCGGAATCAAGGAGTTATTCATGGCCATCAACCGTAATCGCCGTTCGTCCCTGGAGCGCCGCTGCGTTTCCAAGTCCACCAAGCGTCTGTTCAAGAGCACCGGCAAGACCATGTTCAAGGTCATGTACGCTGCCGAGTGCCATCAGCGTAACCGCAAGGCTCTGGGCGCTTAAGTTTTCGCCAGTATTCTGAGCCCCGGTTGCCGCAAGGTGACCGGGGCTTCTTGCTTTATAGATCGGGAAAAACATGGCTCAGCTGATTCTGCTTCCGGGCAAGGAGCGTTCTGCTTTCAAGCATCACCCCTGGTTGTTCGCCGGTTCGGTCGGTCGTCTGGAGGGTCGGGCCCGGCCGGGCGATACCGTCGAGGTCCTGGCCGACAATCTGCGTCCGCTGGGGCGGGCTGCCTACAGTCCTAAATCGCAGATTCGCGCCAGGTTCTGGACCTTCGATGCCGAAGAGTCGATCGATGACGCCTTTTTCAAGCGCCGCATCGCTGCTGCCGTGGCGCTTCGCCAGGCCCTGCCGGAGCTCCGTGGTCAGCAGGGGCTGCGCCTGATTCATGCTGAGTCGGATGGTTTGCCGGGGGTCATTGCCGATCAGTATGGCGATACGGTGGTCATTCAGCTGACTTCGGCCGGTGCCGACAAGTGGCGCAATGCCATCGTTGCAGGGCTGGTCAAGGCGACTGGTTGTGCTCGGGTCTATGAGCGTTCAGATTCCGATGTTCGCGGATTGGAAGGACTCGGTCCGACGACTGGCTGGCTGCACGGCGAGGCGCCGGCAACGCCGTTGTCGATTGATGAGAACGGCGTTCGTCTGGCGATTGATATCGCCGGTGGGCACAAGACCGGTTTCTATCTCGACCAGCGCGAGAACCGCGCTTTGCTCGGCCAATTGTCGGCCGGCAAGGATGTCCTGAACTGCTTCTGCTACACCGGCGGTTTTTCCCTGCAGGCCATGGCTGGCGGCGCGAAGAGTGTATTGTCGATTGACTCCTCCGGTCCGGCGTTGGCGCAGGCCAAGGCCAATCTGGCGCTCAATCCACAACTGCCGGCAGATCGTGCCGAATGGCAAGAGGCTGATGTATTCCAGGCGCTGCGCGATTTCCGCAAGGCCGGCAAGTTGTTCGACCTGATCGTGCTCGATCCGCCCAAGTTCGCACCTTCTGCCGCTCATGCCGATCGGGCAGCCAAGGCCTACAAGGACATCAATATTCTCGGTTGCCGTCTGCTTAAGCCGGGTGGTCTGCTGATGACCTATTCGTGTTCGGGCGGTGTTGGCCTGGAAATGTTCCAGAAAATCATTGCCGATTCGGCGCTGGACGCGGAACGCAGTGCGCGCATCGTGCGTCGGCTGTCGGGTGCTGCCGACCATCCGGTGGCACTGAACTTTCCGGAAGGCGAGTATTTGAAGGGCCTGCTGGTCCAGGTAGACTGAGCCAGTATCTTTGCCATCTGAACGTAATGCAGCCCTGATAGACTGAACAGATGCTTCAGTTGCGTCACTTCCTTCTCGTTGCCATCCTCTTCTTCGCCCAGCTGGCGACGGGGGCGCATGCGGTCGAGCATGCGGCTGGCGACGAGAAAGGCTTGCCGACCCATGCCTGCCAGCTTTGCCTGGCGGCACATGATCTTGGCGCAGCGCTGCCATCGCTGGTGGCTTTGCCGCCGGTGGTGGCTGTCCAGTCTGTTCCGGAAGCCTTGTCGGCTCATGGCCGCAGCGCTTTCCCGGCACCGCTCGCAACGCAGCGCGGTCCACCTCTTCTCTGAAATTTGCCGTATTTGACGGTCGACCGCCGCGTTCATGCTGATGGTCGATTTCTACGCATTTTCAGGGAAATTCCATGCAAAAATCATTTGCCATGGCGGCCTTGCTGGCCGCCTCGTGCGGCGTTCAGGCCGCCACCGATGCCGACCTTGCTGCCATCCGCAGTCAGATCGATGAGATGAAAAAAACCTACGAGCAGCGTATTGCCGCGCTCGAGCAGAAACTGGCCCAGGCCGAGACGAAGTCACGGCAAGAGCCGCAGCAAGTAGCCTCCGCGCCGGTCGCCAGCTCGTCGCCATCGGCCGCTGCCAATGGTTTCAATCCCGAGGTATCTTTGATCCTGCAGGGGCAGTACCGGAACATGAAGGATATTCCGGGGCGCGTCATCGGCGGGTTCGTTTCGGCCGGCGGGGAGGGCCTTAATAACCGAGGTTTCTCCGTCGATGAAACCGAGCTGGTGCTGGCGGCCAATATCGATCCCTACTGGCGTGGTCAGGCGATTGTCGCCATGGCCGATGGTCAGGCCAATATCGAAGAGGCGTGGTTCCAGTCGCTGGCCATTGGCCAAGGCGTCGGCCTGAAAATTGGCCGCTTCCGTTCGGGTATTGGCTACCTCAACGAACAGCATCCGCATGCTCGTGACTTTTCCGATGCGCCATTGATGTATCAGGCCATGTTCGGTGACAGCTATGCTCAGGATGGTGTGCAGTTGAAATGGCTGGCGCCGACGCCGCTATTTGTTGAACTGGGTGGCGAAGTCGGGCGTGGCGCCAACTTTCCCGGAACCGACCGCAATCGTAACGGGGCGGGGGGGGGCGCACTGTATGTCCATGTCGGCGACGATGTCGGTTTTTCCAACAGCTGGCGACTTGGGGCATCCTGGCTGAAAACGAGAGCCAGCGAGCGTAGTGCGGATTTTGTTGATCTTGGTGGAGTGGCGGCGCAGGGCAGGTTTGCTGGCGATTCGACGACCTGGCTGGCTGATTTCGTCTGGAAGTGGGCGCCGAATGGCAATTCGACGCAGCAGAGTTTCAAGTTCCAGAGCGAGTATTTTGTGCGCGAGGAAAAGGGGAATCTGAGTTGTAGCTCGGACGATGCGACCAGCCTGTGCGGCATGCCGGCAGACAGCAGTTACCGAACCCGACAGTCCGGCTGGTACATGCAGGGCGTCTATCAGTTGATGGCCAACTGGCGGGCGGGCTTGCGCTATGAGCAGCTCGACAGTGGTGTCCGCGATTTCGGTGCCAATGCCGCCAATCTGGTGATCGACAACTATCGTCCGAAGAAGGCGACGGCGATGATCGATTACAGTTGGAGCGAGTTTTCGCGCGTTCGCCTGCAGTTGGCGCAGGACAAGTCGATGCCGGGCATTACCGACCATCAGTTGACCTTGCAGTACGTCATGAGCCTGGGGGCTCACGGCGCCCACAAGTTCTAGGAGCAGACGATGAACAAGATCATTTCAACGGTGCTGCTGACGCTGGCCTCGCTGCCAGCCTGGGCCAATCTCAATATCTTCGCGACGGTGCCGGAGTGGGGCGCCCTGGCCAAGGAGATTGGGGGCGACAAGGTGCGCGTCTATACCGCCACCAACGCCTTCCAGGATCCGCATCGCATCGAGGCCAAGCCGTCGTTGCTCGCTCAGGCACGGCAGGCACAGCTGGTTATCGCGGCCGGGGCCGATCTGGAAATCGGCTGGTTGCCCTTGGTCCTGCGTGACTCCGGGAATTCGGCCATTCAGACCGGCCGGCCTGGATATTTCGAGGCCTCCGCCTTCGTCAATCGATTGGATGTGCCAACCACGCTGGATCGCTCCCACGGCGATATCCATGCGGCAGGCAACCCGCATATTCACCTTGATCCGCGCAATGTGCTGAAGGTTGGCGAAGCGCTGACGGCACGCATGGCCGAACTGGATGCGGCCAATGCGGCCAGCTATCAGGCGACTTTCAAGGCCTTTGCTAGCAAGTGGCAGGTGGCCATCGCCCGTTGGGAAAAAGAGGCGGCGCCGCTCAGAGGACTGCCGGTACTGGTGCATCACCAATCCTTCGTCTATCTCGATAATTGGCTGGGCTTGAAGGAAATTGGCTCGCTCGAGCCGAAGCCCGGTATTGAGCCGACCAGTGGCCATTTGACAGGCCTTCTGACCCGTCAGCAAACTGTTCCCGCCAGGATGGTGCTGCGGGGTGCCTATCAGCAGGAAGGGCCGAGTCAGTGGATTGCCGGCAAAACGGGGATTCCCGCGGTGCTGCTGCCTTATACCGTGGGCGGGACGCCGGAGGCCAAGGATCTGTTCGGACTGTACGATGACACGATCCAGCGTTTGCTCAAGGGGATACGCTGAAATGCTGCGGACTGAAGCGCTCGTCGCTGGCTGGCAAAAGCCGGCGACCCAAGCCATCGATCTGTCACTGGCGGCTGGTGAAATTGTTGGCCTGACCGGTCCCAACGGCGTCGGAAAGAGCACCTTGCTCGCCGCCCTGGCCGGGCGGGCCCGGATTTTTTCCGGCCGCATCCAACTGCAACCGGGGTTGCGCCTGGCCTTGCAGACGCAGGATGTGCCGCCGGTCGACGGCCTGCCGCTGTCCGGTCGCGAACTGTTGGCGCTGACCGGCGCCAGCCCGAAAGGCTTGCCCCCTTGGCTAGCCGAGCGCATCGACATCCGGCTGGACCGCCTGTCCGGCGGCCAGCGGCACTATTTGGCGCTATGGGCGGTCCTGCAGGCGCCGGCCGATCTGATCCTGCTCGATGAACCGACCAACAATCTCGATGCCGCTGGTGTCCGGCACCTGACGGCGCATCTGCACGAGCGTTCGAAAGGCGGAACGGGCATCATCGTGGTCAGTCACGATGCGGCTTTTGTTGAAGCTGCCTGTGACCGTGTCGTCGTTCTGGAGGCGTGTGATGGGGAATGAGCTTTTTCTGATCCCGTTTCTGACCGGTTTGGGCCTGGCCGTTTTGCTGCCGCTGCTCGGTTGCTACCTCAGGTTGCGTGACGAGTGGCTGGCGGCACTGGCCTATTCGCACGTCGCGGCAGCAGGCGCCTTGCTGGCACTGGTCGGTGGTCTGCCGCCTGTTATTGGCGGCATCAGCGCAGCAGGTCTGGCCGGGGCGGGCAAACGCTTGTTTGCCCGCCGTCTGGTCGGCGGGGCCAGCTACGCAATGCTGTTGCTCGGCGGCTGGGCCGTGGCCGTGCTGATGGCGGCCAACCAGCCGATGGCGGAGCGTCTTGGCCATGCATTATTTGACGGGCAGCTCTATTTCGCAGGTCCAGATGAACTTTGGCTCGTCGCGGCCGGTGTTCCGGTGGCCATGATCATTCTTCGCCTGTTGTCTCGCCACCTGCTGCTGGCGCACACCTATCCGGACCTGTTTCGCATCCGAGGGCTGAAGGCATGGCCGACGCAGATCGGCTTCGATCTTCTTGCCGCCTTGAGCCTGGCGCTGGCGACGATGAGTCTGGGGGTGATGGGAGCCTTTGCCCTGGTTTTCATTCCGCCGTGGCTGGCCTTTCGGCGGGCCGGAAATTGGTATTCCGGCCTGCGCTGGGCCTTGGTTCTTGGCGTTCTGGGCTACGTCGGCGCTTTCTTGCTGGCGCTTGGGCTGGATCAACCGTTCGGTCCGGTGCTGGCAATTCTGCTGGTCGCTGTTGGGTTGGTCGTTGCATGAACGCAGGCGCCGTGCTAAAACTCGCATTCTGCATGCGGAGTTGTCATGGTCTTTTCGTTTTTCAAGAAGCAGCCTAACAAGATGCCGGAGCGTCCGGCCGCGCGTCCACGCGTGGCGGAACCGCTACCTGAGCCCGATCTGCCCAAGCCTGTTGTCGGTGAGGCGCCTAGGCCGCTTCCGCAACCATTGCCTGATCTGGAATTTACCTCGGGTAAATCATCAGCGCCTGCTGCTGGCGTCGCTGCAAAGCCCAAGGCTGCAGTGGAGACTGCGAATCTTTCGTCCAGCCAGATCAAGCCGCCGGTAGAAGAGACAGATTTCAGCTTTGACGATTTTGACCGCGACTTTACCGACTCCAGCGTGATGGGGATCGATGTCGACCAAGATGTCGACCCACTGCAAGCCTGTGTCGAGCAGGTGGTCGTGCTCTATGCCAATGGCCAGGAGGGGGCTGCACGTTCGCTACTTGAGACCTTTGTCCGCTCTTATCATGGCACCGAGGGCAAGCGATTCTGGCTGCTTTTGTTCGACCTGCTGCAGATCAGCGGCGACCGGGCAGCATTCGAAAAACTGGGGGCGGACTATGCTGAGGCTTGTGAGACATCGCCACCAACCTGGTGCCAGAAATCTTCGATTGCGCAACAGCCCACCGGTAGTGTCGGGCCGCGCAAGGTATTTCTGCAGGGCGTATTGACCACGGAAGGCGCTTTGCCGGTTACCGAGTTGGCCAAGATCATCGGGCAGAAAGAAGCGGCTACGGTTGATTGTGGCAAGTTGATCGGTTGTGATGATGAGATCGCCAGCGAACTGGCTGATCTGTTGAGCCGGGCTCGCAAGATGCGACTGGCGGTAACACTGCTTGGTCCCGAGGCCTTTATGGACCGCTTGAATGACCGGCTGGTGGCTGGCGTTGCTGAGCATGAGTCGGCGTGGCGGCTTTTGCTCGAGTTGCTGCAGCGACACGGCACCCAGGATAAATTTGAGGAAAGAGCAGTCGATTACGCGATCACCTTCGAGTTGTCGCCGCCCTCCTGGGAGCCCTTGGCGCCTAGCGTCCAGGCTTCAGCCATGACGCCGAAAACGAGTGACGATGCCCATTATCTGAGCGGCGACCTGAAGGGATGTCGTTTTGAAGATCTGGGCCAGGTCATCGAAGCCCACGAGCAACCGATCCTGGATTTTTCCGGCGTCAGTCGGCTGGACTTCGTGTCGGCCGGGCAACTGGTTAACCGTCTTGCGCCCTACAAGGCGGCCGGGCGGGACATCATCATCCGCAGCCCGAATCACCTCGTCGCCGAACTAATGGCTGTGGTTGGACTCAATAAACAGGCACGCATCGTCGTTCCCAAGTCTTAATTCAGGAAAAATCATGGAGCAATATCACGGCACGACGATCTTGTCGGTGCGCCGGGGCAATTCCGTTGCCATGGGCGGCGACGGACAGGTCACGCTGGGCAATATCGTCATCAAGGCCACCGCCAGAAAGGTGCGTCGCCTCTACAACGGCCGCATCCTGGCCGGTTTTGCCGGCGGCACGGCCGATGCCTTCACGCTGTTCGAGCGTTTCGAGGCCAAGCTGGATAAACATCAGGGCAACCTGCTGCGCTCAGCCGTCGAACTGGCCAAGGACTGGCGTTCTGACCGCGCCCTGCGCCGGCTGGAGGCAATGCTTTCGGTGGCTGATCGCGAGGTATCGCTGATCATTACCGGCAACGGTGATGTGCTGGAGCCCGAGCAGGGTATCGTCGCCATCGGCTCTGGCGGTTCCTATGCCCAGAGTGCGGCGCGTGCCTTGCTGGAAAATACCGAGTTGGCGCCGCGCGACATCGTTACCAAATCACTGGAAATCGCTGGCGACATCTGCATTTACACCAACCGTAATTTCACGCTGGAGGTGCTGGAATGACGACGATGACGCCGCAGGAAATCGTTTCCGAACTCGACAAGCACATCGTCGGCCAGAAAAATGCCAAGAAGGCTGTTGCCATTGCCTTGCGTAATCGTTGGCGCCGTTCGCAAGTGGCCGAGCCCTTGCGCCAGGAAATTACGCCGAAGAATATCCTGATGATCGGCCCGACAGGTGTCGGCAAGACCGAGATTGCTCGCCGCCTGGCCCGTCTGGCCAATGCGCCGTTCATCAAGATCGAGGCGACCAAGTTTACCGAAGTCGGCTACGTCGGTCGTGACGTCGAGACGATCATCCGCGATTTGGTCGAAATGGCCATCAAATCGCATCGCGAACGGGCCATGAAGGCAATGCGTGCTCGGGCCGAAGACGCGGCCGAGGAGCGCATTCTCGATGTGTTGCTGCCAACGGTGCGCGGTCCAAACTTTTTTGCCGAGAATTCCGAGTCGACCGCAGCGGAAAACACGACGCGCCAGAAATTCCGCAAAAAACTGCGCGAAGGCGAACTGGACGACAAGGAAGTTGACATTGAAGTGGCTGCGCCAAGTCTCCAGGCCGAGATATTTGCCCCGCCGGGGATGGAAGAGCTGACCCAGCAGATCCAGGGCATGTTTCAAAGCGTCGGCGGCGGCAAGAAAAAGTCACGCAAGCTGTCGATCAAGGAGGCATTAAAGCTGCTGACCGACGAGGAAGCTGCCAAGTTGGTCAATGATGACGACGTCAAGCAGGAGGCGGTCAAGGCGGTCGAGCAGAACGGCATCGTTTTTCTCGACGAGCTGGACAAGATCGCCAGTCGCTCCGAGATGCACGGCGCCGATGTTTCGCGCCAAGGCGTGCAGCGCGACTTGCTGCCGCTGGTCGAAGGGACGACGGTGTCGACCAAGTACGGGATGATCAAGACCGACCACATCCTGTTTATTGCCTCCGGTGCCTTCCACCTATCCAAACCGTCCGACCTGATTCCCGAACTGCAGGGCCGCTTTCCGATTCGGGTCGAGCTGGATTCGCTGTCAGTAGCCGATTTTGAGTGCATCCTGACGCAGACTGATGCCTGTCTGACGCGTCAATACCAGGCGCTGCTCGAGACGGAGGGAGTCCAGCTTGAGTTTGTTGAGGACGGTATCCGGCGTCTCGCTGAAATCGCCTTCCAGGTGAATGAAAAAACCGAGAACATCGGTGCCCGTCGTCTGCATACGGTCATGGAAAAGCTGCTTGAAGAGGTGTCCTTCGATGCAGGCAAGGTAGGCCTCGACAAGGTTCTGATCGATGCAGCCTACGTCAATACCAAGCTGGGCGAACTGGCTGCCGACGAAGACCTGTCGCGTTACGTTCTGTAAAAGTACGGCTGGCCAGCAGGCCTCAGGGACTTTCCCTATTGCGCCCTGATCGGCCAGCCACGCACAATGTCTGCCACGTTGCAGACCATTCCCCGGGGTTCTGATTGGAAGACCAAAGCCTGAGTTTTCGCCTGTTGGCCATCCTGTTCCCCATTTTCGGGATCGTGGCGGCCGGCTATTTCTATGGACGCAAGCACAAGCCGGAGATGGCTGTCGCCAACCGGCTGAACATGGATGTCTTCGTGCCGGCCCTGGTCTTTGCCGCGATGGCCGGCAAGTCCTTCGATCTGGCCGCCTACGCCCCGCTGGCAGTGGGCGGTTTTCTGGTCCTTGCCGCCTGTGGGCTGCTTGCCTGGCCAATTGCCCGCCTGGCTGGCATCCAGCCGAGAACGCTGGTTCCGCCCATGCTGTTCAATAACTCTGGCAACATCGGCCTGCCGCTCGCCGTTTTGGCTTGGGGCGAAAGCGCTCTGCCGGCAGCGGTGATCCTGTTCATGGTTGAAAACACGCTGCATTTCTCCTTCGGTGCCCGTCTGCTTGACCCAAAGACGCGGCTGTTGACGCTGTGGCGTATCCCCGTGCTTTTCGCCGCCATCGCCGGTTTGACCGTGGCGCTGGTCAAAATTCCCATCTGGACGCCATTGGTTATCGCGATCAAGATGCTTGGCGACGTGTCGGTGCCGCTGTTGCTCTTTTCACTCGGCGTGCGGATGACGGATGTGAATTTCAGCGAATGGAAGGTGGCGGTCGGCAGTGCTGTGCTACGGCCACTGGCCGGCATGCTGATCGCCGCAGGTGTCATTCAACTGCTTGGCTTGCAGGGCCGAGATGCGGCGATGCTGTTCGTCTTCGGTGCTCTGCCTCCGGCGGTGCTGAATTTCCTGTTTGCCGAGCGCTACAAGCAGGAGCCGCAACGCGTTGCCTCGATTGTGCTGATCGGCAATTTGGCGGCGCTGGTCTACCTTCCGCTGGCGCTGGTCTGGGTGTTATGAGCCGCTGAAGCGGCCAAGCTGGCGGCGGTCGCGCTTGGTCGGTCGGCCGTGGATGTCCGCTGCTGGATCTTGCACGAACTGTCGGCTATCTCTCGCGGCTTCACGGGCAGCGATGCTTTCGGGTGTTTCCTCGTAGAGCAGGCGGGCTTCCGGTGCCGGGCCGCGCTTGTCCGACGGGGCTTGGACGGTCACTTCCCAGCGCGTTTCACTGTTAATGATGTTGAGTCGGTCACCGATCTTGATGTCGCGGGCTGGTTTGATCGTAGCGCCATTGACCTTCACCTTGCCGCCACTGACGGCATCGCTGGCCAGGGAGCGCGTCTTGAAGAATCGCGCTGCCCACAGCCATTTATCGACGCGCAAACCGTTCACTGCGGCAGGATGGACTCACCGGCGTACAGCTGTTCGACGGTTTCACGCTGGCGGATGACGTGAATCTTGTCGCCATCGACCATCACTTCAACCGCCCGTGGCCGGGTGTTGTAGTTCGAGGCCATGGCCATGCCATAAGCGCCGGCTGACATCACAGCCAGCAAATCCCCTGCTTCAACCACCAGCGGGCGGGCCTGGCCGAGAAAATCGCCGGTTTCGCAGACCGGACCAACGACGTCGTACTCCGTGGCCACACCTGAGCGTGGCACTACCGGATTGATGTCGTGCCACGCTTCATAGAGCGCAGGGCGCATCAGGTCGTTCATGGCGGCGTCGATGATGGCAAAATTCTTGGCCTCGCCCTGCTTGAGGTATTCGATGCGGGTGAGCAGCAGGCCAGCATTACCAACCAGCCGGCGACCCGGTTCGAGAACGACCTGCAGGCCGCGACCGGCGAGCTTGTCGAGCAGCGGCGTCAGGTAGGAGGCGACAGTTGGTTGCGCCTGTTCGGCGTTGTACTTGATGCCAAGGCCGCCGCCGAGGTCGAGGTGATGAATGTGGATGCCTTCGGCAGCCATCTGATCGACCAGGGCCAGAATGCGATCGAGCGCTTCGACGAAAGGCGACGGGTCGAGCAATTGCGAGCCGATATGGCAGTCGATGCCAGTGACTTCTATGCTCGGTAGCGCAGCAGCGCGGCGGTACAAGTCTAGCGCATTGTCGTAGGCCACGCCGAACTTGGCACCCTTGAGACCCGTCGAAATGTAGGGGTGGGTTTTCGGATCGACGTTTGGATTGACGCGCAGACTGATCGGCGCCTTCTTGCCGCACTGGCTGGCGACCTCATTCAGCCGTTCCAGTTCGGCGGCAGATTCGACATTGAAGCAAAAAATGCCGACGTCCAGTGCCAGCTTCATTTCATCAGCCGTCTTGCCGACGCCGGAGAAAACGACCTTCTTCGGATCGGCACCAGCAGCCAGCACGCGCTGCAGTTCGCCGCCGGAGACAATATCGAAACCAGCGCCAAGGCGGGCGAAAACGTTCAGGATGGCTAAATTGGAATTGGCTTTAACTGCATAGCAAACCAAGGCTCCCTGGCCGGCGACGTGGCCGCCGAGGACATCGTGGAATTCGCGCAACGAAGCTTCCAGCGCAGCGCGGGAGTAAACGTAGGCCGGAGTGCCGAACTGGTCGGCGATAGCGGGCAGGGCAACGGATTCGGCGTGCAGGACGCCGTTATTCAGGGCAAAGTGGGTCATTGGGCTTTGGGGCTGGTGGTCGTGCTAACATCCTTGGGCGTTGTTTTTCCGCTGCCGAGCAGCGGTTCCGGCGCCGGGCCGGAAGGCCGTTCTAGTTGGCCTTTCATGCCGCAGGCAGTGAGGCTCAGGATGATCAGTAAGGCAGCGATTCTGGACATGTTTGGGGCGCTGTCAGCGAAGAACGGGATGGTAGCACACGATGGATGACAGCGAATTCAACGCATTGGCCGAACAGGCATTAGCCCGGATCGATGCAGCTCTTGAGGCTTGCGATGCCGATCTCGATTTCGAATTGGCGCCGGGTGGCGTGCTGGAAATCGAGTTTGCAGATCGCAGCAAGATCATCGTCAATCGCCACAGCATTGCCAAGGAAATCTGGGTGGCTGCCCGCGCCGGTGGCTTCCATTTCCGCTGGGATGGTGCCAGTTGGCGCGATACTCGCGATAACGCCGAATTGATGGAAAAATTATCGACGCTCGCCAGTCAGCAGGCTGGCGAGGCTATCGTTCTGCGCTGATTAGTCGCTGGGTGGCGTACTCAGGTCCGGTTTGGGCAGAGGCGTCGCATCCTGGCTTTCTTCTTCAGGCGTACGTTCCTTGGCGGCATTCTCGGCATAGATATAGCTCCGGTCACGACCTTCGCCATAGGCGATGAGGCCTTCCGGTGCTTGCGGCACCTGCATCGGTACATCCTTCAGGGCACGGGCCATGTAGCCAATCCAGATCGGCAGTGCGGCCGCGCCACCGGTTTCCTTGTCGCCCAGTTTTCTCGGTTGGTCGAAGCCAATCCAGGCACAGCCGGCAACCGTCATTTGGTAGCCGCAGAACCAGGCGTCGACATACTCGTTTGTCGTACCCGTCTTCCCGGCCAGATCCTGACGTTTCAGGATTGCCGATGCCTTGGCCGCCGTGCCGTAGATGGCGACGTCGCGCAACATGGTGTCCATCATGAAGGCGTTGCGCGGGTCGATGACCCGGATATTGTCACTGCCGGCTTCGATCTCCGCAGAGTGGGCCAATATCTGCTCGCGTTCGTCACGAATTTCGCGGACGACGAATGGGCTGACCTTGAAACCACCGTTGGCGAACACGGAGTACGCGGTAACCATTTGCCACGGGGTGACCGAACCGGCGCCGAGGGCCATGGTCAGGTAAGGCGGGTGCTTGGCGGGATCAAAACCGAAGCGCCCGGCGTAGTCCTGAGCATATTGCGTCCCGATAGCCTGCAGAATGCGGATCGATACCATGTTCTTGGACTTGGCCAGCGCGGTACGCATCTTCATCGGGCCTTCATACTTGCCATCGTAGTTGTGCGGCTCCCAAGCCTGGGTGCCGGTCTGGCTGGCCGGAATGACGATTGGTTCGTCGGCGATCACGCTGTTCGGGCTGAAACCTTTTTCCAGCGATGCGGAGTAGATGAATGGTTTAAAGCTGGAACCCGGTTGCCGCCAGGCCTGCGTGACATGGTTGAACTTGTTGCGATTGAAATCGAAACCGCCAACCAAGGCGCGAATGGCGCCGTCCTTCGGGTCTACCGCGACAAATGCGGATTCAACCTCTGGCAGTTGGCTGATCTGCCAGTTGCCCTTGTCGTCCTTCTGCAGGCGAACGATGGCGCTGCGCTTCAGGCGTTTGTTTGGCGGTGCCTTGTCGTCGAGCATCTTGGCCGCAAATTTCATGGCATCACCGGTCAGCGTCACCACTTCGCCACCCTTGCGGTAGACCTTGATCTGTTTTGGATCTGCCGACAGGACCAAAGCCGGAATAAGATCGCCGGTATCGGGAATGTCCTGAAGGGCTTCGTCGATAGCTTCGTCCTGATCGGACTTGATGTCCTTCATGTCCAGATAGGATTCGGCGCCTCGATAACCATGCCGTCGGTCATAGTCCATGACGCCTTTGCGCAGGCTGATATAGGCGGCTTCCTGTTCGGCCTTGATCAGTGTCGTATAAACCTTCATGCCGCGTGAATAAACTTCTTCCGGAAAGCGTTCGGCGGTGATCTGGCGCGCCATTTCGGCCACATACTCGGCATGAACGGCATAGCCAGCCAGTTCGCGCTTGACGATCAGAGGTTCCTTCAGGGCTGCGGCATATTGGGTATCCGAGATATGCCCCAATTCATGCATACGGCGCAGTACGTACTGTTGGCGTTGCTTGGCGCGAGTCGGGTTCACGACCGGGTTGTAGGCCGATGGTGCTTTTGGCAGGCCGGCCAGCATGGCGGCTTCGGCAATCGAGATGTCTTTTAGCGGCTTGCCGAAATAAATCTGGGCGGCCGCAGCAAATCCATAGGCGCGCTGGCCGAGGAATATCTGATTGATGTATAACTCGAAAATCTGGTCTTTCGTCAGATTGCTTTCTATCTTGAAAGAGAGAAGAGCCTCATAAAGTTTGCGCGTGTAGGTTTTCTCTCCGGTCAGAAAGAAGTTCCTGGCAACTTGTTGAGTGATAGTCGATGCGCCTTGGCGTTTTCCGCCGCCAATCAGGTTGGCTCCCGCCGCACGCAGTATCCCGGTGTAGTCGATACCGCCGTGTTGATAGAAGCGATCGTCTTCAGCGGCGAGAATGGCCTGCTTCATGATCGGCGGAACGTCCTTGATCGCAACCACGGCGCGACGCTCTTCGCCGTATTCGCCAATCAGGAAGCCGTCAGCGGTATACACGCGTAAAGGTATCTTTGGGCGATAGTCGGTCAGCACCTCAAGCGAGGGGAGGTTCGGGTAGGCCAGAACGAGGACAATCAATGCTATCGCTATTCCGATGGCCAGAAGTCCGAGCAGAAAAATGACAGGGTAAAGGATCAGACGCAGCGCTGAGTGGGTTGAAGGCACGGGGAGCGGGGAGGTGAAATTGAAGTTGCGCAGATTATACGCCGGGCAATTTTTCGCTCGTGAAATTGCTTTACATGCCTATAGGTTGTTGTTAGCATCTGAAGTGAATTATTGGTTATTTTCGTAACTTAGTAATCTGTAAGGACTTTTTGGGGGTCTGGTGGGCTTCGATATCTCAGCGTTGTTAAATCCCAAGGCGCGTCCCTTGTTCGGGTTGGACATAAGTTCGTCCGCCGTAAAAATGGTTGAGCTGACCGCAAATGGGAAAGACGGCTATCGCGTTGAGCGCTACACCATTGAGGTGTTGCCGAAGGATGCGGTGTCCGATGGCAATATCGCCAACTTGGATGGCGTTGTCGATTGCGTAAAGCGTGCGTGGAAGCGCATGGGTACGTCGACACGTAATGTCGCCATGGCTTTGCCAGGTTCTGCGGTTATCACCAAGAAAATCATCGTTCCGGCAGGTTTGAGGGACGACGAGCTTGAGGCTCAGGTCGAAACGGAGGCTAATCAGTACATTCCGTTTTCGATCGATGAAGTGAACTTGGATTATCAAGTAATCGGGCCGGCGCCAGCTGTGCCGGATGAGCTTGAGGTTTTGATTGCTGCGTCGAAAAAAGAACGTGTCGAGGATCGTGTCGCAGTTGCCGATGCAGCTGGCCTCAAGGCGCTCGTCGTGGATGTCGAGTCTTTTGCCGTGCTGGCCGCATTTGAGCTGATTGAGCGTCAATTGCCGGATTCCGGTAAAAATCAGGTTGTGGCCATGATCGATGCCGGCGCCAATGTGATGAACTTGACTGTGCTTAGAAATGGCCAGCAGGTATATGCTCGCGAACAAGCTTTTGGCGGCGGTCAATTAACACAAGATATTGCGCGTCACTACGGAATGAGCTTTGAAGACGCCGAGGCGGCCAAAAGAGCGGGAAACCTGCCGGAAGGTTACGAGGTGGAGTTGTTGAACCCGTTTATGGAGAATTTGGCGCTTGAAGTCTCGCGCGCCTTGCAGTTCTTCTTTACTTCGACCCAATACAATCAAGTCGACCACATTGTCCTTGCTGGGGGATGTGCGGTGATCCCCGGGATTGACGAAGTCGTCGCTACCCGTACGCAGGTCAATACCCTTATTGCCAATCCGTTTGCCAACATGGTGCTCTCCGATCGTGTGCGAGCGAAGAGCCTTTTGGCTGATGCATCATCCTTGATGGTGGCCTGTGGCTTGGCTTTGCGGAGGTTTGATCCATCATGATTCGCATCAATCTTCTGCCTCATCGCGAAGAGGCGAAAAAAGCTCGGCGCGAACAGTTTTTTGTATTGGTCGGATTGGTTTCGGTCTTGGGGGCTCTGATCGTATTTGCGGGCTACACCCTGATTGGTGGTGCGATCACTAATCAAGAGAGCGCAAATGACTTTCTCAAGAAGGAAATAGCGGTTCTCGACAAGCAGCTGGATCAGATCAAGCGACTCAAGGAACAGACGCAGGCGTTGTTGTCTCGTAAGCAGGTTATTGAAAACTTGCAACGTGATCGCGGTGAGACTGTTTATCTTCTCAGTGAACTCGTCAAGCAGGTTCCAGAGGGGATTTATCTCAAAGCAGTCAAGCAGGATGGCCTGAAAATCAATATCACTGGTAATGCCCAGTCGAATGCCCGGATTTCAGCGCTGATGCGCAATCTGGAAGCCTCCCCGTGGCTGGAGCAGCCCCAACTGGTCGAAAGCAAGGCCGTGGTCGTCAATGGACGCAGGGTTTATGAGTTTGGGATGAATTTCATCTTGACCCGAGTGAAGCCTGACGAAGGGAAGGGTAAAAAATGAACGCCAAATCCATATCCCTCCCAAAATTTGATTTTCAATCAATAGCTGATGATTTCCGCTTCATTAATCCGAATGATCCAGGTTCATGGCCGCTGATTCCTAAAGCAACTGCGCTTGTTGGCTTGTTTGCGGCAATTCTTCTGGCTGGATGGTGGTTTGTCTGGAACGACCAATTGACTGAATTGGACTCCAAAGAGCGAGAAGAACAATCTTTGAAACAGCAGTTTCTGGATAAGAAGCGTCAAGCCGTAAATCTGGATCTTTATGTCCAGCAGTTGGCAGAAATAGACCGATCATTTGGCGCCTTGTTGAAGCAGTTGCCGGATAAGTCAGAGATTGAGGCGTTGTTGATTGAGGTCAATCAAGCTGGTTTGGGTCGTGGTCTGCAGTTTGAGCTGTTTAAACCGGGCCAGGAGCAGGTCAAGGATTTTTATGCCGAGTTGCCGATTACCGTGAAAATCAATGGCGGTTATCACGATTTCGGGGCGTTTGCTGCTGATATTGCGAAGCTGCCTCGCATCGTTACATTGAACAATATCTCGATTACCTCGGCCAAAGACGGCGGTCAACTCTCCCTTGATGCTACAACCAAGACATTCCGCTATCTGGACGACGAAGAAATCGCCAAGCAGAAAAAAGCCGAGCAGCAGAAGAAGGCCGAGCAAGGAGCGAAGAAGTGAAACGGATATTGCTCATCGCCCTGTGTGGCATCCTCGGGGCATGCTCCGGGGCAGACCATGAAGATTTGAAGCAATGGATGGCAGAAAACTCCAAGGATATGCGGGGCAATATCCCCAAGCTGCCTGAGGTGAAGCCCTATGAGCCCGTTCCCTACGATGTGGAGGGAACGCTTGACCCATTTAAACCCAGCAAGATTGAGCCGGAATCCAAGTACAAACAGGTGGCTGGAAAAGGTGGCGCTTTCCAGCCTGATTTTGAAGCGCGCGAAGTGCGTAACAGCCTACTTGAGAAATATCCGGTCGAGTCCTTGAAAATGATTGGCTACATGAATGTCAATAAGCACCCAATGGCGGTGATACAAGTTGAAGATAAGGTCAAGCAAGTAAAGGTTGGGGACTATATGGGGCTTGATTTCGGTATGGTGACGCAGATTTCCGATACGGAAGTGCAATTGCGCGAATTGATTCAGGATTCTGCAGGGGATTGGACTGAACGCAAGAGTTCTCTCTACCTGCAGAGCAAGGAGGGAAGCAAGAAATGAAATTTATTAACTATGCGATGGCTGCTGCCTTAACCTGCCTTGCTGTAGTGTCTTCTGCTCGCGCGGAAACATTGCCGTCAAATGCGATCGAGGCGGTTAATGTTGCGCAACAGGGTAATGAAATAGCACTTCGAATTGACTTGAAAGAAGCACTTGCTTCCCCTCCGCCAGGGTTTAGTGTTGCCAATCCAGCGAAAATTGCCTTGGATTTTCAGTCGACTGCAAACGGCTTGGGTAAAAATAGTCAGGCTTTTAACCAAGGTGATCTGCGTAGCATGAACGTCGTTCAGGTAGGTGACCGCACGCGTGTGGTCCTTAACCTCGTCCGGAACATGAATTACAAGACTCGTCTGGATGGAAAAGCGCTCTATGTGACGCTTACTCCGATTGAGCGCTTGGCTGAATCGTCCGCCCAACGTACCACTCGATTTGCGGAAGAAAGCTTGGTTGGTGGCAAGCACGCGGTCAATGATGTCGTGTTTCGTCGTGGTAAGGGCGGGGAGGGCCGGATAGTAGTCGATCTAAGTGATACAGGGACAGGTATCGATATTCGACAACAAGGATCGAACCTGATCGTCGACTTTATGAAAACCACGGTTCCTGATCGTTTGCGTCGGAAACTGGACGTCACAGATTTCGCTACTCCGGTGACCAGCGTTGAGACCAAGGCCTTTGGCGATAATGTACGGATGGTCATTACGCCGATGGGTTTGTGGGAGCACAATGCCTATCAAAGCGACAACCAATTCATCGTTGAAGTGAAACGAGTCGTTGAGGATCCCAATAAGCTGGTACAGGGCTCAAAGATTGGCTACCAAGGTCCCAGAGTTAGTATCAACTATCAAAATGGTGATGTCCGTGCCCTGTTGCGCCTGATGGCAGAGGAACTAGGGCTTAACGCGGTAATCAGTGAAACTGTTACTGGAACCACGACCTTGGTGTTGAAGGATGTTCCTGCGGATCAGGTAATTGACATCATCTTCCAGCAAAAAGGGTTGGACATGCGGAAGAAGGGCAACATCATCATGATTGCCCCGCGCGATGAGATAGCCACTCGCGAAAAGCTTGAGTTTGAATCGAAGCAGCAGATAAGCGAGTTGGAGCCGCTCAAACTCGAGCAGTTTCAGTTGAATTACCAGAAGGCGGCTGATGTTGCGCGTTTGCTGGCTGGCTTGCCGCCACTGGGCGCTGCGGGAGCTGCTGCAGCTCCGGCGCCAGGGACAAATGTTGCAGCACAAAGGATTCTGAGCAAACGTGGCAGTGCCGTGGCCGATCCTCAATCCAACATTATTTTCATTAACGATATTCCATCAAAGCTGGAAGAAATCCGTTCATTCATTGCTGCGATCGATACCGGTGCTCGTCAGGTCTTGATCGAAGCCCGAGTGGTGGAAGCGCAAGATAGCTTTAATCGTGCTCTTGGTGGAAAGTTTGGATTCCTTAATAAGCAAGCGGTTCAGCCAGCAGGAAGTGGAATTAATGTTGCTGGCGGTAGTTCAACAACTGCTGGGCAATCGACATCGACCCCGATGGTGGGGGTCAATCTGCCCTCCCCGTCGACAGGAGGGTCGCTTGCATTATCTTTATTCACCGCATCGTTCTCACGCATTCTAAACCTTGAACTTGCGGCGCTTGAGTCTGACGGCTTGGGCAAGATTGTTTCTAGTCCGCGAGTGATTACTGCGAACAACGTCAAGGCTAAGATTGAGGACGGGACGGAAATTCCCTACGTAACGACCCAGAGCAGTGGTGGTACCACCACTGCAACCGTTAGCTTCAAGCCGGCAAAGCTTTCTTTGGAAGTGACTCCGCAGATTACCCCGGAGGGGACTGTGCGGATGAACTTGGTTGTCAAGAAAGAGGAGGCTGACTGGACCAAGGCTGTCGTGCTGAACGGTTATGCCAATCCTCCAATCAAGAGTTCAGTGGTTGAAACCAACGTTGTAGTTGAGAATGGTGGTACCGTTGTCATCGGTGGTGTGTTCATTACAGATACGCAGAACTCGGTTGAAAAAGTGCCTCTGTTGGGTGACATCCCGTTCTTTGGCTGGCTATTCAAGTATAAAAATGATATTGGCAAACGCCGCGAGTTGTTGGTGTTCATTACGCCGCGAGTCATTTCAGACAAGATGCGTTTTGATTGATGCGACGTAATCGATTGATGAAGGGCCGGCGATGCCGGCCCTTTTTTTGTGTCAACTCAAGACTCAGCTAAAATCACGACCGTGGAACATCGTCGAAACATATATCTTGTCGGTCTGATGGGGGCAGGTAAAACTACTGTCGGGCGCCAACTGGCGAGGCGACTCTCCCGCCCATTTTTCGATACCGATCATGAGATCGTTGAACGAACGGGCGTGCCGATCCCGACAATTTTCGAAATTGAGGGGGAAGAGGGATTCCGGCGCCGAGAAGCGCAGACGATTTATGATCTTACGGCCGAGAATAATATTGTTTTGGCAACTGGCGGCGGCGTGGTGATCAACCCTGAGAATCGTCGGCGATTGCACGATACCGGCTGGGTTGTATATCTGAATGTATCGCCGGTGTTGTTGTATGAACGTACACGCCATGATCGAAACCGCCCTCTGCTTCGCGTCGAAGACCCTTTGGCAAAGTTGGAGGAACTTCATTCGATCCGGGACCCTCTGTATCGGGAGGTGGCTCACATTGTGGTTGATGGCTCCCATTTGGTTGCCTCGGGCATCGTTCAGTATCTGTTGAGGGAGTTCAACCGTTTATGAAAACCGTGACTCAAACGCTCAATGTTGCGTTGGGTGAGCGTTCTTATCCAATACATATCGGAACGGATGTCTTGTCCCGGCCGGAATTGATTCTGCCCTTTCTCTCCCAGAAAAGAGTGGTTGTGGTAACTAACACGAGTGTCGCGCCGCTCTATCTCGACGAGCTTCGTTCCGGGTTGGAAAAATGCGGAATAGAAACACTACCGGTTGTGCTGCCTGACGGAGAGCAGTACAAGACGTGGGAAACGCTTAATCTGATCTTTGACGCTTTGCTTGCCGCCAGGTGCGAGCGTAACACCACGTTGATTGCTCTTGGTGGTGGGGTTATCGGTGATATGGGCGGATTTGCTGCGGCTTGCTATCAGCGAGGAATGCCATTTATTCAGGTTCCAACCACGCTTTTGTCACAAGTGGATTCTTCGGTGGGCGGCAAGACCGCTATTAATCATCCGATGGGCAAAAACATGGTCGGTGCGTTCTATCAGCCCAGGCTTGTACTGGCCGATCTGTCGACGCTCGATACTTTGCCTGACCGGGAATTGAAAGCCGGTCTGGCTGAAGTCATCAAATATGGTCTGATTCGCGATCCGGATTTCTTTGTGTGGCTGGAAGCTAACCTGGAAAAATTACTGGTCCGGGATAAGTCTGCCTTGGCCTACGCGGTACATCGCTCTTGTGCCAATAAGGCGGAGGTTGTTGCAGCCGACGAGCGTGAGAGTGGCGAGCGCGCTTTGCTGAATCTGGGGCATACCTTTGGTCATGCCATTGAGACCGGATTGGGCTACGGCGAGTGGTTGCATGGCGAGGCTGTTGCTGCCGGCACATTAATTGCTGCTGAACTGTCTTGCCGGTTGGGCTGGATTGATGCTGATTCGGTGGCGCGGATAGAAAAAATTTTCGTCCGCTCGGGTCTGCCGGTAAAGGCTCCTGATCTTGGCGCTGCTCGTTATCTCGAACTGATGAGCCACGACAAGAAGGTGCAGGATGGAAAATTGCGCCTGGTTCTGCTTCGGGAGATCGGCAAGGCGGTGGTTTCAGATGCGGCCACGACGGCGCAGATGGTTGATGCAATTGAGGCGCGATGCACCTAAACTGGGAAAACGTGACCGTTGAGGGGCGGGATTGGTGCGTCGCAGCATCTTGAATTGACAGGGGTTTACCAGTATATTTGATGGTTGCCTCTAATTTTCGTACAGGCCGCAGCGTTAAATATGACGTTCGGCTTTTTTCATCATTGGCCTTTATTCACCGGCCAAGTTATTTGAAGGAACGCGTGTGATGGAACCGGCAGTACCTGAGCGGCAGGGTTTGTACGACCCAGCCAACGAGCACGACGCTTGCGGCGTGGGCTTTGTTGCCCACTTTAAAGGCCAGAAAAGTCATAGCATCGTCGAGCAGGGTTTGTTGATCCTGAAGAATCTGGATCACCGCGGTGCCGTTGGTGCCGATCCTTTGCAAGGTGACGGTGCCGGTATTCTGATTCAGATTCCGGATCAGTTCTATCGCGAGGAGATGGCCAAGCAGGGCGTTGAGCTGCCGCCAAATGGCGAATACGGTGTCGGCATGGTTTTCCTGCCGCAGGAAGCCGCTTCGCGCCACGCCTGCGTCGAAGAGATTGAGCGTTCCGTCAAGGCTGAGGGGCAAGTCGTTCTCGGCTGGCGCGATGTGCCGGTCAACGCCGACATGCCAATGTCGCCGACCGTCAAGGCCAAGGAACCGGTGATTCGCCAGATCTTCGTTGGTCGTGGTCCGGACGTCTTCGTGACCGACGCGCTCGAACGCAAGCTGTACATCATTCGCCGTCGTGCCGCCAACGCCATCAAATCGCTGAAGCTGAAGCATGGCCAGGAATTCTATGTGCCGTCTTTCTCGGCGCGCACGGTCAACTACAAAGGTTTGCTGCTGGCCGACCAAGTCGGTGTGTACTACGCCGACTTGCAGGACAAGCGCACTGTTTCCGCGCTTGCGCTTGTGCACCAGCGATTCTCGACCAATACATTCCCGACTTGGGACTTGGCACACCCGTTCCGCTATATCGCCCACAATGGCGAAATCAATACGGTCCGCGGTAACGTCAATTGGTTCAAGGCTCGTGAACAGGCGATTTCCTCGCCGATTCTCGGTGATGACCTGAAGAAGGTCTGGCCGCTGCATTACCCAGGCCAGTCTGACTCTGCTTCTTTCGACAATGCGCTCGAATTGCTGGTCATGGGCGGCGGCTACTCGCTGGCCCAAGCCGTCATGCTGATGATTCCGGAAGCCTGGGAAAAGCACACGACGATGGACGAAAACCGTCGTGCCTTCTACGAATATCACGCTGCGATGATGGAGCCGTGGGACGGCCCCGCCGCCGTGGCCTTCACCGATGGCCGTCAGATTGGCGCGACGCTGGATCGTAACGGTCTGCGTCCGGCCCGCTACCTGGTGACCGACGATGACCTCGTCGTCATGGCTTCCGAATCCGGCGTGCTGCCGATTCCGGAAAAGAAGATTGTCAAGAAGTGGCGCCTGCAACCGGGCAAGATGTTCCTGATCGACATGGAGCAGGGCCGCATCATCGATGACCAGGAGTTGAAGAACTCGCTGGCCAACGCCAAGCCTTACCGCGAGTGGATCGAAAAGATTCGCATCAAGCTCGACGAAGTGCCGGCCGCTGCCGAAAAGTGTGCCGAGTCCGCTGCTTCCCTGCTCGATCGTCAGCAAGCCTTTGGTTACACGCAGGAAGACGTCAAGGTCATTCTTGAGCCGATGGTGCAGAACGGCGAAGAGGCGACTGGTTCGATGGGTACCGATTCGGCTTTGCCGGTCCTGTCCAGCAAGAACAAGACGCTCTACACCTATTTCAAGCAGTTGTTTGCCCAGGTGACCAACCCGCCGATCGATCCGATCCGCGAAGAGCTGGTCATGTCCCTGGTGTCCTTCATCGGTCCGAAGCCGAACCTGCTGAATACCAACGACATCAACCCGCCGATCCGTCTTGAAGTGTCGCAACCGGTCCTGTCCTTCGCCGACATGGAAAAGCTGCGCAACATCGAGAAGTACACGTCCGGCAAGTTCCGCTCTCTCGAACTGGATATCTGCTACCCGGTCGCCTGGGGCAAGGACGGCATTGAAGCGCGTCTGGCTTCGCTGGCGGCGGATGCCGAGGATGCTGTTCGCTCTGGTGCCAATATCCTGATCGTCTCCGATCGCAAGGTTGATGCCGGGCATGTCGCCATTCCGGCGCTGCTCGCGACTTCCGCGATTCATCAGCATCTGGTCAAGAAGGGCCTGCGCACCAGCGCCGGTTTGGTTGTCGAGACCGGTTCGGCCCGCGAGACGCATCACTTTGCCTTGCTGGGTGGTTACGGCGCCGAAGCGGTTCACCCGTATCTGGCCCTCGAAACCATCGAAAGTTTCGCCAAGGGCGATGCCGAGAAAGCCGAGAAGTTCACCAAGAACTTCATCAAGGCAATTGGCAAGGGCCTGAACAAGGTCATGTCCAAGATGGGCATTTCGACCTACATGTCCTATACCGGTGCCCAGATTTTCGAAGCAATCGGTCTGCAGAAGGCATTTGTCGAAAAGTACTTCACCGGGACGCCGTCCAATATCGAAGGTATTGGGGTTTTCGAGGTGGCTGAAGAGTCCATTCGTCTGCACGACGAAGCGTTTTCCTCGGACCCCGTGCTGGCCAACATGCTGGACGCCGGTGGCGAATACGCTTACCGTATCCGTGGTGAAGAGCACGTGTGGACCCCGGACTCCATCGCCAAGCTGCAGCATTCGACCCGCTCCGGCAAGTACGAGACGTACAAGGAGTACGCCAAGCTGATCAACGATCAGACCAAGCGTCATCTGACCTTGCGCGGCCTGTTCGAATTCAAGCCGCAAGGCACGGCAATTCCGCTGGAAGAAGTCGAGCCGGCCAAGGAAATCGTCAAGCGTTTTGCCACGGGCGCCATGTCGCTCGGTTCGATCTCGACCGAAGCGCACACCACGCTGGCAATTGCCATGAACCGGATCGGCGGCAAGTCGAATACCGGCGAAGGTGGCGAGGATGCCAAGCGTTTCCTGCCGCTGAAAGCCGGTCAGAAACTGTCCGAAGTCATCGGTGCCTCGCGTATCGAGCGCGACTATGAATTCAAGGACGGTGATTCACTGCGTTCGGCGATCAAGCAGGTGGCCTCCGGTCGTTTCGGCGTTACTGCCGAGTATCTGGTCAATGCTGACCAGATCCAGATCAAGATGGCCCAGGGCGCCAAGCCAGGTGAAGGTGGTCAGCTGCCAGGTCACAAGGTGTCCGAGTACATTGGCTTCCTGCGTCACTCCGTACCGGGCGTCGGCCTGATTTCACCGCCACCGCACCACGACATCTACTCGATTGAGGATCTGGCACAGCTGATTCACGACCTGAAGAACGCCAACTCGCGTGCTTCGATCTCCGTCAAGCTGGTTTCCGAAGTCGGAGTTGGTACCGTGGCTGCCGGTGTGGCCAAGGCCAAGGCTGACCACGTCGTGATCGCCGGTTTCGACGGCGGCACGGGTGCTTCGCCGCAATCTTCGATCAAGCATGCCGGTACGCCGTGGGAACTCGGCCTGTCCGAGACGCAGCAGACGTTGGTGCTGAACCGTCTGCGTTCGCGCATTCGTGTTCAGGTCGATGGTCAGATGAAGACCGGTCGCGACGTCGTCGTCGGTGCGCTGCTTGGCGCCGACGAGTTCGGCTTCGCCACCGCACCGCTGGTGGTCGAAGGCTGCATCATGATGCGCAAGTGCCATCTGAATACCTGCCCGGTTGGCGTCGCCACCCAGGATCCGGTGCTCCGTCAGCGCTTCTCCGGCCAGCCGGAGCACGTGGTCAACTTCTTCTTCTTCGTCGCCGAAGAAGTACGGGAAATCATGGCTCAGCTGGGTATCCGCAAGTTTGACGATCTGGTCGGTCGTGCCGATCTGCTCGACACCCGCGCCGGTATCGAGCACTGGAAGGCCAAGGGCCTGGACTTCTCCAAAGTGTTCTATCAGCCGAGCGTTCCGGCCGAAGTTTCGCGCCGTCATACCGAGACTCAGGATCACGGTCTGGAAAAGGCGCTTGATCACAAGTTGATCGAGCAGGCCAAGCCGGCCCTCGAAAAGGGCCAGAAGGTCCAGATCGAGACCAAGATCATCAACGTGAACCGCACCTGCGGCACCATGCTGTCAGGTGAGGTTGCCCGCCGCTATGGCAATGACGGCCTGCCGGACGACACCATTCACGTCAAGCTGACCGGTACTGCCGGCCAGGCCTTCGGTGCTTTCCTGGCCAAGGGCGTGACGCTGGAATTGACCGGCGAAGGCAATGACTACGTTGGCAAGGGCTTGTCGGGCGGTCGTCTGATCATCAAGCCGAGCCCCGATTTCCGTGGCGATACGCAGCAGAACATCATTTGCGGCAATACCGTCATGTACGGTGCAACCGATGGCGAAGCCTACCTGGCTGGCGTCGGTGGCGAGCGCTTCTGCGTCCGCAACTCCGGTGCCACGGCGGTTGTCGAAGGCGTCGGCGACCATGGCTGCGAATACATGACCGGCGGTACGGTCGCGGTGCTGGGTATGACCGGACGCAACTTTGCGGCCGGTATGTCGGGCGGCATTGCCTACGTGCTGGACGAGGATGGCAGCTTCAAGAACCGTTGCAACCTGGCTCAGGTGGCTCTGGAGAAAGTGTTGCCAGCAACGCGTCAAGCGGCCAGTGAGCCGCTGCACCGTGGTATCGCCGACGAAACGCAACTCAAGGAACTGGTGACTCGTCACGCCGAATTTACCGGCAGCGCGACCGCCAAGGCCATCCTGGCCAACTGGGATGCCTGCCGCGAGAAGTTTGTCAAAGTCTATCCGCACGAGTACAAGCGCGCCCTCACCGAGATGGCTGCTGCACAGAAGGAGGCCGCATAATGGGCAAGCCGACTGGATTCATGGAGTTCGAGCGTCTCAACGAGAGCTACGACCCGGTTGAACAACGCCTGAAGCATTACAAGGAGTTCGTGCATACGCTGAACGACGAGGATGCAAAGATTCAGGGCGCCCGCTGCATGGACTGTGGCATTCCGTTCTGCAACAACGGCTGCCCGGTGAACAACATCATTCCGGACTGGAATGACCTGGTTTACCGCGGTAACTGGAAGCAGGCGCTGGATGTGCTGCACTCCACCAACAACTTCCCGGATTTCACTGGCCGCATCTGTCCGGCGCCCTGCGAAGCTGCTTGTACGCTGGGCATCAACGCAGCACCGGTCGGTATCAAGTCGATTGAGCATTTCATCATCGACAAGGGCTGGGAATCTGGCTGGGTCGTGCCGCAGCCGCCGAAAGCCAAGACCGGCAAGAAGGTTGCCGTCGTGGGTTCCGGCCCGGCGGGTCTGGCAGCCGCTCAGCAACTGGCGCGTGTTGGTCATGATGTGACGGTTTTCGAGAAGAGCGACCGCATCGGCGGCTTGCTCGGTTACGGCATTCCTGACTTCAAGCTGGAAAAGACGGTGATTGATCGCCGTGTTGCCCAGATGGAAGCCGAAGGCGTTACCTTCAAGACGAAGGTCGTGGTTGGCGACAAGGCCGTGCCGGCCGGCATCAACAACGACGCGATCGAGTTCGTTTCAGCTGACCAGTTGAAGAAGGATTTCGATGCGGTGATTCTGGCTGCAGGTTCCGAAGTGCCGCGCGATCTGCCGGTGCCGGGCCGTGAGCTGAAGGGCATCTACGCTGCGCTGGAATTCCTGATTCCGCAGAACAAGGAAGTCCAGCAGGGCAAGGCCAACCCGATCAACGTCAAGGGCAAGCACGTCATCGTTATCGGTGGCGGCGACACTGGCTCTGACTGTGTCGGAACCTCAAACCGCCATGGTGCTGCCTCAGTCACCCAGTTCGAACTGATGCCGATGCCGCCGGAAGAAGAGAACAAGGCGCTGACTTGGCCATACTGGCCGTACAAGTTGCGTACCTCTTCTTCGCACGACGAAGGCTGCAGCCGTGACTTTGCTGTTGCGACCAAGGGTTTTATCGATGATGGCAAGGGTAACGTCAAGGCGCTGAAGGCCGTTCGTCTGGACTGGAAGGACGGCAAGATGAGCGAAGTTGCCGGTTCGGAATTCGAGCTGCCGTGCGACAACGCCTTCCTGGCCATGGGCTTCACCAATCCGGTTGGCGGTCTGCTGGATGCCTTTGGCGTCGAGAAGGATGCGCGCCAGAATGCCAAGGCAACGACCGATGGCGAGGGTTGCTACAAGACCAACGTCGACAAGGTTTACGCCGCTGGTGACGTGCGCCGCGGCCAGTCGCTGGTGGTTTGGGCAATTCGCGAAGGTCGTCAGGCGGCTCGTGAGGTCGACGCATTCCTGATGGGTTCGACGACGCTGCCGCGTTAAGCCGAAGCAGGTCCCGAAAAGCCCCGCCATCTGAAAAGATCGCGGGGCTTTTTATTGCTGGTTGACGATGTCGGAGCGCGATGGCCAAAGGCGGACTGTGATCGTGTGAAAACTTCGGCTGTCCGGGCTGACAGACTTCGACAGCCCGCTACAATCGTGTGAAAATGATGAACAAACATAAGGGGGATACATGTCGGCTGAACTGCAACCTGCCCTGCAGGTGACGGCTCCAAGTGGAGCGCTTGACGGGCACATGCTGCTCATTCTGGCCATCATGGTCGTGGCCGGCATTTTGGGCGGTGCCGCGAATTATTTCCTGGCTGACCGCCATGGCGAACCGGCACGCCGCGACTGGCTGAAATATCCGGTTTTCGGTGTCGTGGCGGCACTGACCGTGCCACTCTTCCTGAACATGATTTCCAGCACCCTGCTTGAGGGCGCGCGGACGAAACCGATTGATTTCTACGTTTTTGCCGGCTTTTGCCTGATTTACGTGGTGGCCTCTCGTCGCCTATTCGAAAACATGGTGCAACTGCTGATGGGGCAGATAGATCAGGTTCGTCGCGATGTTGGTCAAATCAAGCAGCAGAGGCGAGACGAGCCGATCATGGCGCCGACCAGGTTTGAGGCAGAGCCAGCCAAGGTGGCGGAACCCGATCCCAAGGAAGTCCTTTCCTACAATGACGTGGAAATTCTGCGCGCCTTGTCCGAAGAGAGTTTTGTTTACGGCAACCTTGCCGCCATCTGTGACAGCACCGGACTGGCCAGGGATTTTGTCAGTCAGCGATTGACGGTCATGAAGGCGCTGGGGGTTATCGAAACACGGATCAACGACAAGAATGTCCTGCACTGGTTTGTTTCGGCTCGCGGCAAGGCGGTGCTGGGCGACATCCTGGGCGGACAGGAACAGAAGAAGACCGCATGAATTTCGCCGGTGCTTGCCGGCCATTATCCGAAGAAAAAACATGAACATCGTTATTCTCGCTGCCGGTCAAGGCAAGCGCATGCATTCCAACCTCCCCAAAGTGTTGCATCCGATCGCTGGCAAGCCGCTGGCCCAGCATGTGATCGATACGGCGCGCCAGTTGTCACCGGAAAAGCTGATTGTGGTCTATGGTCATGGCGGCGAAGTGGTTCGCTCCACGCTGGCTGCCCCTGATCTTTCCTGGGCCGAGCAGGCACAGCAACTGGGCACCGGCCATGCGGTGGCGCAGGCCTTGTCCGAATTGGGTAGTGCCGCCCAGACGCTGGTACTTTACGGCGATGTGCCGTTGACCACGGTGGCGACACTGAAACGTCTGCTGCAGGCAGGCAAGGATGCCTTGTCGGTGCTGACCGTCGATCTTGCCAATCCGAGCGGCTATGGCCGTATCGTGCGCGATGGCGCCGGCAACATGATCAGCATCGTCGAGGAAAAGGATGCGAGTGCCGAGCAGAAGGCGATTCGAGAAGTGAACACCGGGATCATGGCCGTGCCGACGGCCCGTCTCGCCGACTGGTTGGGCAAGTTGAAGAATGACAATGCGCAGGGCGAGTATTACCTGACCGACATCATCGCGCTGGCGGTGGCCGAGGGCATGCCTGTGCGCACGGCGCAGCCGGAGGGCGAATGGGAAGTGCTCGGCGTCAATAGCAAGGTCCAGTTGGCCGAACTGGAGCGCCAGCATCAGCTCAATCTGGCCGGTGAGTTACTGGTCGCTGGCGTCAGACTGGCCGATCCGGCCCGTATCGATATCCGCGGCGAACTGACGCACGGTCGCGATGTGGCGATCGATGTCGGTTGCGTCTTCGAAGGCAAGGTTGAACTGGCTGACGCTGTCGAGGTCGGTCCTTACTGCGTGCTGAAGAACGTCAAGGTTGGCGCCGGAACGAGGATTGCGGCGTTTTGCCATTTCGAGGATGCGGTCATTGGTCCGGATGGCGTGCTCGGTCCTTATGCCCGCCTGCGGCCGGGTACCGAACTTGGCCCGGAAGTGCACATCGGCAACTTCGTCGAGGTCAAGAAGAGCATCATCGGTGCCCAGTCCAAGGCGAACCATCTGGCCTATATCGGCGATGCCGAGATCGGTCAGCGTGTCAATGTTGGTGCCGGGACCATTACCTGTAATTACGATGGGGCCAACAAGTTCAAGACCGTTATCGAAGACGATGTCTTCATTGGTTCCGATACCCAACTGGTCGCTCCTGTTACTGTGGGTCGCGGGGCAACGCTGGGGGCTGGCACGACGCTGACCAAGGATGCCCCGCCCGATGCCTTGACCTTCTCGCGCCCCAGGCAGATGACACTGCCGGGTTGGGAGCGTCCGAAAAAGGTGAAGAAATAATGGATTGGGGATTTACTGCCTTTGCCATCGGCTCGACGCTATCGCTGGCGGCGGGCGGGTTGCTCCTGCTCGTTGGCTACATTGGTACCTTGCCAGCCTCCTTCAGTTTCGGCTGGAAGACCGGTTTGCCCGTATTGCTGCTGCCAGTGATCGGCCCGGTCTGGTTTGCTTTGAGCCGCGGGGCCGAGTTCCGTCGTCCGGCGATTCAGCTGATCGTCGGCGTTGCGCTGCTGGCGCTGGCGACCGCCCTGATCATGGGGCTGGGTCCGTACTTTGCCGACAAGCTGGTTGGCGAAATGGTTGAGGCGGCCAAGAACCGCTGATTCGCCGTTGATTTTTATTTGTTCAGGGAGAAAAAGATGTCCAGATACACAACTGATTCCCTTCGTTCTGTCGCCCTGGTCGGTCACGGTGCTGCCGGCAAGACCAGCCTGGCCGAGGCCTTGCTGTTTGCTACCGGAGCAATCGCTGCCAAGGGCAGTGTCGACAAGGGCAGTACCGTTGCCGACTTCGATGCCCAAGAAAAGGAAGCCGGCCATTCCCTGACTTCTGCCGTGGTCAATTTCGGCTACGAGGACACGCACGTTCACCTGATCGATACCCCGGGTTACCCGGACTTCTCCGGGCAGGCGATTGCCGCGTTGGCTGGCGTCGATACGGCGCTGATCGTGGTCAACGCGCAGACCGGTGTCGAATTGATGACCGAGCGCATGATGCGCTACGCTGCCGACCGCAAGCTGTGCCGGATGATCGTCATCAACAAGATTGATGCCGATAACCTCGATTTGCCCGGCCTGGTCGCGGATATCCGTGAGCGTTTCGGCAAGCAATGCATGCTGCTCGATCTGCCCGCGCATGGCGCCGCCGATGTCGTGGAGGTGCTGGAGCACGAGGCTGGCGATGCCGATTTCGAATCCGTCGCCGCCGCTCACCGCGCGCTGATCGACCAGGTCGTCGAGGAAGACGAGAACCTGCTCGCCCAATACCTCGAAGATGGTGCCGATCCGAGTAGCGCTGCCTTGCATGCGCCGTTCGAGAAGGCGCTGCGCGAAGGGCATCTGATCCCTATCCTGTTCACCTCGGCCAAGACGGGCGCCGGTATCAAGGAATTGCTGCATGTGCTGGCCTCGCTGGCGCCGAACCCGGCTGAAGGCAACCCGCCGCCGTTCTACAAGGGCGAACCGGGCGACGTGACCGAGCCCTTCCATGCCGAGCCGGATGCCGCCAAGCATGTGCTGGCCCACGTTTTCAAGATCGTGGCCGATCCCTACATGGGCAAGATCGGGGTCTTCCGCGTGCATCAGGGAACGATGAAAAAGGACATGCAGCTCTTCGTCGGCGACAGCAAGCGCCCATTCAAGGTCGCGCACCTGTACCAGTTGCAGGGCAAGGACAGCGTCGAGGTCGATGAACTGCTGCCGGGCGATATTGGCGCCATCGCCAAGGTCGATGAAATCGATTTCGACTGCGTGCTGCACGACTCGCACGATGAGGACCATATTCATCTGGTGCCACTCGAATTTCCGAAGCCGATGGCTGGTCTGGCGGTCGAAACCAAGAAGAAGGGCGACGAGCAGCGTTTGTTCGAAACGCTGGCCAAGCTGGCCATGGAAGATCCGACCTTCGTCGTCGAGCGTCATCCGACCAGCAACGAAACCGTGATTCGTGGTCTGGGCGAAATCCATCTGAAAGCCAAGCTGGCGCGCATGTCTGGTCAGTACAAGCTGGAAGTCGATACCAAGCCGCCGCGCATTCCTTACTGCGAAACCATTACCGGCTCCGCCGAGGCGATGTACCGCCACAAGAAGCAGTCCGGTGGCGCCGGGCAGTTCGGCGAAGTGCATCTGCGCATCGAGCCGAAAGGCCGGGGCGAGGGCTTCGAGTTTGTCGATGCGGTCAAGGGCGGCGTCATCCCCGGTGTCTTCATGGCGGCGGTCGAAAAGGGCATTCGTCAGGGCCTGGAAGGTGGCGTGGTAGCGGGTTACGCAGTTGATGACCTGAAAGTGACGGTATTCGATGGCAAGACCCACGCCGTTGACGGCAAGGAAGTCGCCTTCGTGGTGGCCGGGCGCAAGGCGGTGATTGAAGCCATTCGCGCCGCCAAGCCGATTGTTCTGGAGCCCATCGTCAATATTGAGATCGTGGTTCCGGAGAACGCGATCGGCGATCTGACCGGCGATCTTTCGGGGCGTCGCGGCCATATTACCGGCACCGATGGCCGTGGTCATGGGCTGGCGGCGATCAGTGGCGAAGTGCCGCTGGCTGAGTTGAACGACTACCAGTCACGCCTGAAGTCGCTGACCGGCGGCCAGGGCAGCTACACCATCGAGTTCGCACGCTACGCTGCCGTGCCGCCGAACATCCAGCAGCAGTTGGCGAGCAAGTTCCAGTTGCACGACGAAGACGAATGATCCTGTTGCTCGGGCGAGTTTTCCCGGGCGCGACGTAGGTAGCAAAAGGGGCTGATTTTCAGCCCCTTTTTTCTTCGGTGATTGGCCGAGAGAACGCCGTGCTAAGCAATATTGAATGCCGACTTGACCCCGTCGAGGACGCGGTTCAGTTCTTTCTCGAAGCGCTCCAGGTCCGCTGAGATATCAGGGCTGCCCGTCGTGATGGCCTGTTCCAGTTCTGCTGCAATGGCGGCCAGCGTATTGGCGCCTATCATGCCGCCGGTGCCCTTCAGGCTATGTGCGCCGCGGGCGGCGCTGACCGTTTCTTCTGAAGCCAGTGCGGAGCGTATGCGATCAGCCTCGCCGATGAAGCGGGTATGGAAGTCGCGCAGCACTTTTTCGTACAAGGCTGGCCGATTGAGCATGCGGTGCAGGCCGGCCGTCACATCTATGCCGGGAATGTCCGGAATCTGGATCGGCTTCACCGCCTGGAGCGGAGCGGGAGCGGTTGTTTCAGCCCTGACCGGCGTTGGTCGCCAGCGCTGGATCACATTGATCAGGTTGGCTGGCTCTATGGGTTTGGTCAGGAAGTCGTTCATACCCGAGGCGGCGGCGCGTTGTCGTTCTTCTTCAAGGGCGTGCGCGGTCAGGGCGATAATCGGAATGTTGGCGCGTTTCTGCCCGGTCCGGATGCGGTGGGTGGCTTCCAGGCCGTCCATTTCCGGCATCTGGATATCCATCAGGATCAGGTCGATGTCGTCGCCCGCTGCAGCAAGCTGCTCGATGGCCTGTTCGCCATTGTCTGCCATCTCGACAGTGGCGCCCAGTGATTCGAGCAGGTCGCGCATGATCAACTGGTTGGTCGGCACGTCTTCGGCGACCAGAATGCGCAAGCCGGAGAGTGGTGCGGCAGGGACCGGAAGCAGTGTGGCTGGTCGCCGGGGTGGTGCGTCGTCTTCCAGATGGGCCAGCACTTCGCCGATCCGCGCGGCGGTGACCGGTTTTTCAACAATGGCGTCAAAATCTCCCAGAGCATGGCGATAACGGGAGCTGTGTACGTTTTCTCCGGTGACCATGATCAGCTTTGTCGATTGCCCTCGTTCAGAGCGGATGTGCTGGGCTAGAGCCAGGCCGTCCATATCCGGCATGTTCAGATCGACCATGATGCAGTCGAACGATGTCATGGCCGATGCATGAAGCGCGGCGAGGGCTGCTTCTCCAGATTCCGCAGCCAGAACGGTGCAGCCATGTTTTTTCAGCAGGCTGCTCAGGACGCTCCTCGCCAGGTTGTTGTCGTCGACGACCAGGACGTGATAGCCGACTTTTCGGAGTACTTCCGGTTTCGTTTCATCGATCCCCAGCCAGACGCGGAACGAGAAAGTGGAGCCAACTTGCGGGACGCTGTGGGCCCAGATGGTGCCACCCATCATTTCGATCAGTCGCTTGCTGATGGCCAAGCCAAGCCCGGTACCGCCAAATTTTCGGGTAACGGAACTATCCGCCTGCGAAAAAGCCCGGAACAGGTTATCAGTTTGTTCGGCCGACATGCCGATGCCGGTATCCTGGATGCGGAACTCGAGTTCAATCCGGTTGTCCTTATTCGATGCGACATCAATGAATACGGTGATCGAACCTTCGGCCGTGAACTTGATGGCGTTGCTGACCAGGTTAATCAGTATCTGCGACAGACGAAGGGCATCGCCACGGAGATTCTGTGTGGCGTCAGGGGCAACGACATATTCGAGGACCAGATTTTTTTCCTGGGCTCGGGTACGGACCAGGCTCGACAGGTTGTCGAGCAAGTCATCGAGTTGGAATGAGCTTTCCTCCAACTGCATTTTACCGGCGTCGATTTTTGAGAAATCCAGCACGTCATTGACGATGGCCAGCAGCAGTTTGCCAGCCCCTTCAATGCGTTTGACGTACTCCATCTCGCGCTCGCCCAATTTGTTCTGCAGCAGCAGATAGGCAAGTCCGATCACGGCGTTCAACGGCGTGCGGATTTCGTGGCTCATGTTGGCCAGGAATTCTGCTCGGGCCCGGGCAAGGCCTTCTGCTTCCTGGCGAGCAAGTTCGCGCATGGCAGAGAGTGTGCGCTCACGTTCGTTGTTGTAGGCCAGGCGGTTGCGCAGGGATTCCAGCCCCTGGACAACCTGGGCCATTTCATCATTGCCACGAACATCGAGCGCGGTGTCGAAATGCCCGGCTGAAATGGCGTGAAATGTGGGTAGTACCTGGCTGTTCAGCGGGTTCAGAATCAACTTGCGGAGCAAAATCAGGATAATGACGAAAATAGTGGTGGCCATGGCCAGTCCTCCAGCGATGACCAGCCAGACGATACGGTCGGACAGGGCGGTGAACTCATCGACGGAAGTGCCACCAGCAACGGTCCACTTGGGCTCATCCAGGGTTTCGAAGATGACCAGTTTCTTTCGGGCAACGACCTCTCCCGCCTCTTCATTTTTCCAGCGGTACGAAATTTCGCCGGTGCCGATTCTGGCCATTTCCTCAATCAGTCCCTTGCCGTTATCCATGCGGAAATTCGCGAGGCCTTGCCCTTCCTTGTAAGGGTGGAGGATCAGAGTGCCGAAATTTGCTCCCGGCGTGGTATCGACAATGTAGTAATAACCGGTTTCACCCACCTGCATCGAGCGTATTTGTCGCTTCAGGGTGTCCAGTTGCTCACCGATGTCGATACCGATGACGGTGGCGCCCACCACTGTCCCTTGGGCATCGAGGATGGGCGTGTAGCGGGTGACATACTGGCGGTTAAAAACCCGGGCCGGACCGACAAAGGTTTGGCCAGCAGACAGCTGCAGATAGGCTGGGTGGTCGGTGGTGAGGTAGGAGCCAACCGGGGAGCCGCCATGGTCGTCAACCGCGGTTGTCATGCGACGCTGGAAGCCCTCTGGGGTCAGGATGAAGATGGTGCCGACACCGCGCAAGTCGTGCAGGAAGATATCAATCGGATTGCCGGGGGAGGCGCTCATTTTCTCGATCATGGCCTCGAGGGACTGGCGACTGGCATTCTTCTGGCCACCGATGGCGGCGTAGACTCGTTTGGCCAGCACCTTGGAGTATTCAACGGCTTCTATATTGGCGCCTTCAACGCGAGCGGAAACTGCCGCACGAAGCAGGCTGACGTCGTGTTTCAGCTGATTTCGGGCATTTTCATCCAGCGTACGGGAGACATGGCTGGCCAGGAAATAAGTGGTCAGGCCAAGAACCAGCGCCGCTGCGGTCAGCGACGCGAGGATGAACTTGATGGCGAGCGGGGCATTGCTGAAAGCGTTGTGCAGGGATCGCCAGGGTTTGCGCTGGCTCGCTGCGCCGTGTTCAAAAATCGGTGCATTGTCGGCATCCTTTTGCATTGCCGCATAGGTCTGTTCAGCCGCCTGAATCTCGCCTCTGCTGGCCTTTCGGCGCATGGACATGTAGCCGGATATTTCATCCTTGTCCCATATTGGGGAAACATGGGCTTCGACCCAGTAGGCATCGCCATTCTTGCAGCGATTTTTGATCAGGCCGATCCAGGGGCGCCCCGCCCTGAGGTCTCGCCACAGATCGGCAAAGACTTCGGGCGGCATGTCAGGATGCCGAATCATATTGTGGGGCTGACCGATGAGTTCCGCCTCGGAGAAGCCACTGATTTCGATGAAGTCGGGATTGACGTAAACGATGCGGCCTTGATTGTCCGTCCGGGAAATGATCAGTTGATCATCCCGTAGTTCGATCTCTTTGCCGCTTACCGCACCGTTATTGCGCATTCGACCCAAATCCGAGAGCGTCCAACCTAGTTTCCAAGGTGGCCGATCAATCAATGATTACAAAAGTGAGCTTCAATTGGGAGGAGGCTCACCCCGTCACAGATAGAACTGACCGTGTTTTTGCTGTCCAGTTTCGTGACAGAAACAAGACTACACAGGTCTGCCGTTGAAGTTAATGCTTCGTGACCCCTATCTTCGAAAGGTCTTGGTTAAATATATCAGAAAACACAAATATATCAATGTTTTATTGCGACAGGGGGCTTCAATACTTTGTCGGGAAAAAGTGCAGACAGAAAACCGAGGAAAGGCGCGTTGCGGGTACTCAGTGCTGGCTAGCGCCGGGTTCACCGGACCAGGAGACCGCGGCCAGAAACAGATAGCCAGCGCCGTAGACCGTCTTGAGAAAAGCCGGGCTTTGCGGATCGGGTTCGAGCTTGCGGCGCAGGCGCGAGATGCGGACATCGATGGCGCGGTCGCTGGGGGCAAGGTCGCGCGATCCCATCAGTTTTTCGCGTTGCAGGATGCGGTTCGGATGGCTGACGAAGACCTTCAGCAATTCGGATTCGGCCGTGCTGAGGGCAAGTTCGTCGCCGTTTGGTGCGGTGAGCCGATTGTTGCTCAGGTTGAAGCGCCAGCCGCCGAACTCGGCAATCTGGCGGGCGGGTGTTTCGCTGCTCTCACGCCGGCGTACGATGCTGCGCACCCGGGCGACCAGTTCGCGCGGCTCGAACGGTTTCAGAACGTAATCGTCAGCCCCGAGTTCAAGGCCCATGACGCGGTCGCTGACGTGGGCCCGTCCGGTCAGGATCAGGATGCCGCAGCCAGACTGGGCGCGTACCCGCTGCATGGCTTCGAGGCCATCCATGTCCGGCAGTCCGAGATCGATAATGCACAAGTCCGGCGCCAGGGTGCGCAGGCGGCGCAGCAGGTCGCCGGCGCTGCGACACCAGCAGGTGCGGAAACCGAAGTCGCCGAGCACCTGCTCAATGATCTTGGCGACATCGGGATCGTCCTCGACAATGGCGATCAGCTTGGCGGATTCGTTGTCTTTCATGGCGTGCCTCGGTGTGCGCTTTGCAGGGCGCGAGCCAGATCCTGGCGGTCGAATGGTTTGGCGAGAATGGGCAGCGCACTGGTGCCATCTGTTTCGGCTTCATCGGTATAACCGCTCATCAGCACGATGCGCATTTCCGGACGCCGGGCCAGCGTTTGTTCCGCCAGTTGCCGGCCATTGAGGCCGCCGGGCATGATTACATCGCTGACGACGACGGCGATATCGTGGATCTGATCGATCATGTCGAGCGCCTGGGAGCCATCTTCTGCCTCGATGACCGGGTGGCCCAGGTCGATCAGTTGCTGGCGAACGACGCGGCGGACATTCGGATCATCCTCGACGAGCAGGACCAGCTCGCCGCCGTGAGGCAGGGCAGCCTCTTCGCCCGGCAGGTCGATGTCCGGTTCCCGGGCAGCCAGCGGCAGCGCCATCAGTACCGAGGTTCCCTGGTCGGGCTGGCTCTGGATCGAAATGCCGCCGCCTGACTGCTTGGCGAAGCCGTAGGCCATGGCTAGGCCAAGGCCGCTGCCCAGCCCGAAGCGCTTGGTCGTGAAGAAGGGTTCGCAGGCACGGGAGAGGGTGGCGGCATCCATGCCGCAACCGTTGTCGGCGACTTCGATCAGCACGTAATGGCCGGGCGAGACATCGAAAGCGGTGGCGTCGGTCGTTAGCTCGACGGCGCGCGCCGCGATGTGCAGTCGGCCACCGTCAGGCATGGCATCGCGCGAGTTCAGGGCAAAGTTGAGCAGGGCGCTTTCCAGCTGTCCCGGATCAACCAGGGCATGGATCGAGGCGCCGGCCAGATCGGTCGACACGGCAATCGATTCTGGTAGCGAGCGACGGACCAGCTTGGCCAGGCTGCCAATCAGGCGGCCAATGTCGACGGCCTGCGGTTCCAGCGGCTGTTGACGCGAGAAGGTGAGCAGGCGCTTGATCAGCTGTACGCCGCGCCGGGCCGATTGCAGGGCCGGTTCGACGAACTCATTGACGCCGGCATCGTCCGGCCGGTGATCCTGCAAGGCAGCCAGGTTGCCGATGATGACGGTCAGCAGGTTGTTGAAGTCGTGGGCCAGGCCGCCGGTCAGTTGGCCGATGGCTTCCATTTTCTGGGCCTGGACCAGCGCGGCCTGCATGCGTTTCTGTTCGGTGATTTCGTGCGAGAAGACAAAGAAACCCAGCGTTTCGCCATCGCTGCTGATTTCCGGAACCAGCGTGCTGCGGGCAAAAACGCTCTGGCCCTGGCGTTCCATCTCGTATTCGTAAGTGACCTGCTGACCGGCCAAGGCCCGGTGCACGAAGTCGCGAACCTGGGCGTAGACCTGCGGGCCGATCACATCGAGTACGCCCCGACCGGTGACCCCGCCTTCCGGATGGCCATACCAGTCCGCATAACCCTTGTTGGCGTACTGGTAAACCTCATGCTGGTCCACGTAGCCGATCAGGATGGGGATGGTGTCGTTGATCAGCCGCAGGCGGGCCTCGCTGCGACCCAGTGCGGCGGCAATGCGGACGTTGTCTTCGTTGGCCAGGCGCAGGTTGGCATTGGCGTTCTCGAGCTGGGCGGTACGCCGGAGCACGCGCTCCTCGAGCTGCATGTTCTGATGTTCGGTCAGGTGCTCGATATAGCGTTGTTCGGTGATATCGCTGTACAGGGTGACCAGCCCCTTGTGCGGCAAGGGTTCGCCGCGCAGCAGCAGGACCCGGCCATTCGGACGCTGGCGCTCGGTGAGGTGGGGGGTGAAATTCCGGGCGGCTGCCACGCGCTCGGTAATCTGGGACTCGATATCGCCGGGACCATACTCGCCGCGTTCGGCGTTGTAACGGATAAAGCTCTCGAAAGGGGCGCCGATGTAGGCCAGCGATTCCGGAAAATCGAGCAGCTTGAGGAAGTTGCGGTTCCAGGCGACCAGCCGCAAATCGGCATCGAATACGGTAATGCCCTGGTCGAGAAGGTCCAGCCCGGCCTGCAACATTTCGTGGCGCGGTGTGGTGGGTGAAGAGGCGTCTTCAAGAAGCATCGGGCGATTCTAGTTCAGGCGGCACGGCTGACTTCATGGTGTAACGATTCGTTACATTCTGCCAATAGTTCAGCAAAAGTATTTTGTCATTCTCAAGAAAAATATAAAAACCTTGCCCCAACGAGAACAGCACATTCGGCAAGAAACGTGAGGAGATTCACTGTGGTAAATCCGTATACCGTTGGGCTGGAGCGTAATCCGGCCAACTATGTTCCGCTGTCGCCGCTGTCGTTCCTTGAACGCTCGGCATTCATCTATCCCAAGCGTATTTCGGTTATCCAGGGTGCCCGCCAATATACCTGGAAGGAAAGCTACGACCGCGCTCGCCAGCTGGCTTCAGCGCTGAAGAGTCGTGGCATTGGCAAGGGCGATACGGTGGCCGTGATGTTGCCGAATACGGCTTCGATGTTCGAGTGTCACTTCGGCATCCCGATGATCGGCGCCGTGCTCAATACGCTGAATACCCGCCTTGACGCCGAAGCCATTGCCTTCATGCTGGCCCACGGCGAAGCCAAAGTATTGATCACCGATCCCGAGTTTTCCAAGGTGGTGAAGCCCGCGCTGGAACTGCTTGAAGGGCCGAAGCCACTGGTCATCGATAGCCTCGATCCCGACTACACCGAAGGCGAGTCCCTGGGTGAAAAGGACTACGAGTCCTTCCTCAACGAAGGCGAGCCTGACTTTGCCTGGCAACTGCCGGAAGACGAGTGGGATGCCATCGCGCTGAACTACACCTCCGGCACCACCGGCAACCCGAAAGGTGTCGTTTATCACCATCGCGGCGCCTACCTGAATTCGGCGTCGAACATCATTTCCTGGGGCATGCCGCCGCACTCGGTTTATCTGTGGACGCTGCCGATGTTCCACTGCAACGGCTGGTGCTTCCCATGGACGCTGGCGGCCAATGCCGGGACCAGCGTTTGTCTGCGCCGCGTCGACCCGGTGCTGATCTTCGGTCTGATCAAGGAGCACAAGGTCAGTCACATGTGCGGTGCGCCAATTGTGTACGGCATGATGATCAACGCGCCGGAAACGCTGCGCGAAGGCATCGCCCACACCGTCAATGGCCTGATCGCCGGTGCTGCGCCTCCGGCTGCCATTATCGAAGGCGCCCAGCGCATGGGCTTCAACATTACCCACGTTTATGGCCTGACCGAAACCTACGGCCCGGCCTCGGTCTGTGCCAAGCAACCGGAATGGGATCGTTTGCCGATTGACCTGCAGGCTGCCCGCAACGGCCGTCAGGGTGTGCGCTATCACATGCAGGAAGCCATCGCCGTGCTCGATCCGGTTTCCATGGAGCCAGTGCCCTGGGACGGTGAAACCATGGGCGAAATCATGTTCCGCGGCAACCTGGTCATGAAGGGCTACCTGAAGAACGAGAAGGCTTCCGAAGAGGCCTTTGCGGGAGGGTGGTTCCATACTGGCGACCTGGCCGTCGTGCATAGCGATGGCTACGTCAAGATCAAGGATCGCTCCAAGGATGTGATCATCTCCGGTGGCGAGAACATTTCTTCGCTGGAGGTCGAGGACGTGCTCTACCGACACCCGGCCGTGATCGCCGCTGCCGTGGTGGCCAAGCCCGACGAGAAATGGGGAGAGGTGCCGGCGGCCTTCATCGAATTGAAGACCGATGCCAAGTGCACCGAAGCCGAGATCATTGAGCACTGCCGCGCTCACCTGGCTCGCTTCAAGGTGCCCAAGCAGGTGGTGTTCGGTGAACTGCCGAAGACCTCGACCGGTAAAATCCAGAAGTACGTCCTGCGTCAGCACGCCAATTCGGCGCTGGCCATCGAGTAAGTCTTGCTGCGCTTCCCGCCTTGGCGGGAGGCTTCGCCGCACCCCGTCGAGGCGGGGTGATGCCCCCTGGTTTTTCAAAGGAATAAATCTATGAGTACCTACATCGCCCCGATTCGCGACATGCAGTTCGTCCTCAACGAAGTGGCCGGCCTGGAAGAAATCTGTGCCCTGCCCGGTAATGAGGAATGTTCGGTCGAACTGGTCGAATCCATTCTCGACGAAGCTTCCAAGTTCGCCACCGGCGTGCTCGACCCGATCAACAAGGTCGGTGACCGCACCGGTCACGTCTGCAAGGACGGCGTCGTCACCACGGCGCCAGGCTTCAAGGAAGCCTACAAGCTGTTCGCCGAGACCGGCTGGATGTCCATGCCGTTCGATCCGGAATTCGGTGGCCAGGGTCTGCCGGCCGTCGTTTCGATGGCCGTCAATGAAATGTGGAAGGGCGCCAACATGGCCTTCGGCCTGTGCCCGATGCTGACTGGCGGTGCCATCGAAGCCATCGCTCACCACGCGTCCGACGAACTGAAGCAGAAGTACCTGCCGAAGATGGTCGAAGGCACCTGGACCGGCACGATGAACCTGACCGAGCCGAACGCCGGTTCCGATCTGGCCGCCATCTCCTCCAAGGCCAAGGCCGTTGGTGACGGCACCTATCTGGTGAGCGGTACCAAGATCTTCATCACCTGGGGCGAGCATGATGTCGCCGAGAACATCATCCACCTCGTGCTGGCCCGCCTGCCGGACGCACCGCCGGGACTGAAGGGCATCTCGCTGTTCCTGGTGCCGAAGTTCCTGGTCAATGACGACGGTTCCCTTGGCGCCCGCAACGACCTGATCTGCGCCTCGATCGAACACAAGCTGGGCATCCACGGCAGCCCGACCGCCGTCATGTCCTACGGCGAGAAGGAAGGCGCCATCGGCTACCTGGTCGGCGAAGAGAACAAGGGCATTGGCTACATGTTCACGATGATGAACCACGCCCGCGTCAATGTTGGTCTGGAAGGCGTTGGCATCGCCGAGCGCGCCTACCAGCACGCCCTGTGGTATGCCCGCGAACGTGTTCAGGGCGGCATCATCGGTGACAAGTCCGGCGAGAAGAAGCCCATCCTGCATCACCCGGACGTCCGTCGTCTGCTGATGGACTGCAAGGCCCGCACCGAAGCCATGCGCACGCTGGCCTATTACGGCGCCGCCAACATCGACAAGGCGCATGCCGGCGATGCCGCCGCGCAGGCCCGCATCGATCTGCTGACCCCGGTCATCAAGGGCTGGAGCACCGAGCAGGGCGTCGAGCTGTCGTCGACGGCCCTGCAGGTCTTCGGTGGTGTCGGCTTCGTCGAGGAAACCGGCGCGGCCCAGTACTACCGCGATTCGCGCATCACCACCATCTACGAAGGCACGACCGCCATCCAGGCCAATGACCTGGTCGGCCGCAAGCTGGCTCGCGAGAAGGTGCCGGGCGCTGCGATGAAGACGTTGATCGCCGAGATGACCGCCACGGCCGAAGAACTCGCCGGCAATGCCCAGCTGGCCAATATCGCCGCCAACCTGAAGGCCGCTATCGCCGCCCAGCAGAAGGCCGTCGACTGGATTCTCGCCAACTACGAAAGCGCCCCGCAGGCGGTCCATGCCGGTTCCGTGCCTTTCCTGAAGCAGACCGGCATCGTGGTCGGCGGCTGGCTGATGGCCAAGTCCGCCGCCATTGCCGCCAAGCATCTGGCTGACGGTAGCACCGACGACTTCTACAAGGCCAAGCTGGCGACCGCCGAGTACTTCGCCACCCACCAGCTGCCGTTCGCCGCTGCCTACGCTGCCGAAGTCACCGGTGGTGCGGCCTCGACGCTCGGCCTGGCCGAAACCCTGTTCTGAAAATGACCATGCGTACCGATCGCGATGCGATGGAATACGATGTCGTGATCATCGGCGGCGGCCCTTCGGGGCTGTCGGCGGCGATCCGCATCAAGCAGCTGGCCGAACAGGCTGGCAAGGAAGTGTCGGTCTGCCTGCTGGAGAAGGGCTCCGAAATCGGCGCCCATATCTTGTCGGGCGCCGTGCTGGAACCGCATGCCCTGAACGAACTGTTCCCGGACTGGAAGGAGCGCGGTGCGCCCCTGAACACGCCGGCCGGCGAGGATCGCTTCCTGTTCCTGACTGAAGGCGGTTCGTTCAAGCTGCCGACGCCGCCGCAGATGTCCAACCACGGCAACTACATCATCAGCCTGGGCAACCTCTGCCGCTGGCTGGGTGAGCAGGCCGAGGCGCTGGGTGTCGAGATCTACCCGGGCTTCGCCGCCGCCGAGGTGCTCTATCACGAGGACGGTTCGGTCAAGGGCGTCGCTACCGGCGACCTGGGCATCGGCAAGGATGGCCAGCCGGGCCATAACTTCCAGCCGGGCATGGAGTTGCATGCCAAACAGACCATCTTCGCTGAAGGCTGTCGCGGTTCGCTGACCAAGGAATTGTTTGGCCAGTTCAACCTGCGCGACGGCGTCGATCCGCAAACCTACGGCATCGGCATCAAGGAACTGTGGGAAATCGACCCGGCCAAGCACCAGCCCGGCCTGATCGTGCATACGGTGGGCTGGCCGGTGGATTCGGCCACCTATGGCGGTTCCTTCCTCTACCACCTGGAAAACAACCTGGTGGCGGTGGGCTATGTCGTCGGCCTCGACTACAAGAACCCGTGGCTGTCGCCGTACGAGGAATTCCAGCGCTACAAGACGCACCCGGCCATTCGTGGCTTCTTCGAGGGCGGCCGGCGCATTTCCTACGGTGCCCGCGCGCTGTCCGAAGGCGGTTACCAGTCCGTGCCCAAGCTGCATTTCCCGGGCGGCCTGCTGGTTGGCGATACCGCCGGCTTTCTCAACGTGCCGAAGATCAAGGGCACGCACATGGCCATGGAATCCGGCATCGTTGCCGCCAAGGCGGTGTTCGAGCACCTGTGCAAGGACAACGCCGGGGCCGAGGTCGTCGAGTATGGCGAACAGATCAAGCAGAGCTGGCTGTGGGCCGAGTTGTACAAGGTCCGCAATATCCGTCCGGCCTTCAAGTGGGGCTTGCTGGGTGGCCTGGCCTACGGCGCCATCGACACCTTCCTGTTCGGCGGCAAGGCGCCGTGGACCATGCGTCATCACGACGACCACAGCCAGCTGGGCGACAAGAACGCTTATCCGAAAATCGATTACCCGAAGCCGGATGGCAAGATCAGCTTTGATCGCCTGTCCTCGGTTTTCCTGTCGGCGACCAACCACGAGGAAAACCAGCAGACGCACCTGCGCCTGAAGGATGAGTCGGTGGCCATCTCAGTCAATTACGCCAAGTACGGTGCACCGGAAACGCGTTATTGCCCGGCCGGCGTGTACGAAATCCTCGGCGAGGAAGAGGGCAAGCCACGGTTGCAGATCAATGGCCAGAACTGTCTGCACTGCAAGACCTGCGACATCAAGGATCCGACCCAGAATATCAACTGGACGGTGCCAGAGGGGGGCGGCGGGCCGAATTACCCAAACATGTAGTCAGCTTTCTCTGCCAGGTCATCGCTGCAAAATAATACTAATCAGGGAGTAATTCATGACAGCATCAACTGCGACAGTTACCGAAACCAAGATCATGATGTCCGATCCGACAGCGCTCGGGGTGTTCGGCTTATCGATGGTCACTTTCGTTGCTGCATCCCAGAAAATGGGCTGGACCACAGGAGCGACCTACATCATTCCGTGGGCCTTGTTGTTGGGGTCGCTGGCTCAGATCTGGGCTTCGACGATCGACTTCAAGAAGAACAACTATTTCGGCTCCATCGTACTCGGGGCTTATGGCTTGTTCTGGTCTGCCGTAGCCATGCATTGGGCGATCAGCCAGGGTTGGCTTGGTGCTGTCGATCCCGCCAAGGCAGACCCGCGTCAGCTTGCCTACGCTTGTTTCGGGTATTTCTTTTTCTCCTTGTTCATCATGGTGGCGGCGTTTGAGGTCAACAAGATGTTTGCCCTCATGCTGGTTTTGATCAATGTTCTGTTGCCTTCGCTTGGCTTGTCCATTCTTGGCGTCAATCCACCGTTGTTTTCGGCCCTGGCCGCCTGGTCAGAACTGTTGATTTCCTTGGCTGGCTTTTACACAGCCGGCGGCCTTTTCCTCAATAGTTACTTCGGCCGTACGCTGATTCCTCTCGGCAAGCCCTTCGGCTTTATCCGTAAGGGGCCCGCGAAATAATCTGCTTGCCGTTCCGGGGCGCTGCTGCGACGGAACACTAAGTACTCTGCGGGAGAGACTTCGGAGAACAGCAACCGTTGTCTCATTCCTTTTGGGAGCCTTCGGGCTCCCTTTTTTTGTCTTGGCATGACATTTATGTAGATTTTACAAAAATTATCGATTGTTCATTAAATCGGCGCTATGCTTACCGTTTGTGTATTACTAAAGTATTAATTTTGAATGTTGAAGGACGCTGATGAGTGACACTGGAGCAAACCGTCTGCCCGGTCTCCTGGGCAAGCTGGGAAAAATGACCTCGATTCGTGATACGGAGGTGCTCGAACAAAGTTTGTTGCGCACGCTGGGGCCGTTGCTCGGTGTGTTGGATACTTCGCTTTACCGTACCGACGAGCAGCAGCACATGGCTCGCGTGATCAACTACCATCGCTCCAAGGTCATCGAAGCCGACGGTGTGGCTCGGATGGTCGAGCGGGTCGAGGAGGTTTCACGCCTGAATGACCTGCCGCCTGAGGTCATTGCCCTGACCGACAATGTGCGCCTGCTAGGGAAACCGTGCACCCGCAAGCTGGACCAGGAACTGCTCGTTGCCTACCCGCTATTTGGCGGGAACGACGTTTGCGGCTACTTCGTCTTCCAGCGCGACCGCGAGGTGCAGGCCACGGAGGATGCCATGATCCGAGGCGTCCTCGAAGTGTTCTCGAACTACTATGCGCTGCTCGACATCAGCCAGCGCGACCGGCTAACCGGCCTGTTCAACCGCCAAGCCCTGGAAAGCAGCTTTGACCGCATCTGGCGGGCGCTCGGTCGCCCAGATCACTTTGCCGAGCGGGAAAATGGCCGGCGTAGTTCGCCGGGCGAGAACTATTGGCTGGCGGTGATCGATATCGACCACTTCAAGAGCATCAACGACCGCTTCGGCCACATGGTCGGCGATGAGATCTTGCTACTGGCCTCGCGCCTGATGATCACTACTTTCCGCGGCTCAGACCTGCTCTACCGCTATGGTGGCGAGGAATTCGTCGCCATCATCGCTGCCGAGAACGCGGCCATTGCCAGAAATGTCTTTGAGCGCGTCCGTCTGGCCATTGAAGCGCATGTCTTTCCTCGTATCGATAAGCTGACGGTCAGTATCGGCTACAGCCAGGTCTCACTCGATATTCTGCCGGTCGAAGTGCTCAGCCGGGCCGATCGCAGTCTTTATCAGGCCAAGCAGGATGGGCGAAATCGTGTTTACGCCTATCAGGAACTGGTCGAATCTGGCGTTTTCGAACCCCAGACTTACGACGAAGTGGAATTCTTCTGAACATCGAAAGGGTGGTAGGCGGAGCCCTGTCACCTGGTCTGCATCGCGAACCAATAGCTGATCGTGGCGAGTCATAGCGCAAACTGGTTGCCATTGGCGAACCAGTCAATTTGTCGTGGCGGCTGATTATTCCGTGCCCGCCCGGCGGTTTCGCTTCAGCTCGCCTTTGGTTCGGCGGCGGCCAGTTTTGGCCTTTCGAACAGCGAACTGATGATGACGCGCCCGATGGCCGGGTTGTCCGGTACGGCGTACATCACGTCGACCATCATTTCCTCGAAAATGCCGCGCAGGCTGCGGGCGCCGGCCTTGTATTCGATGGCGAGTTCAGCCATCTGGCGGAAAACGTTGGGTTCTACCTGCAAGTCGACGCCATCGGCCGCCAGCATGGCCTGAAATTGCTTGTAGATGGCGTTTTTCGGCTCGGTCAGGATGCGGACCAGCATGTCCTGCGACAGATCATGCAGGCGGGTGACGATCGGCAGGCGGCCGGCAAATTCGGGGATCAGACCGAATTCGAGCAGGTCGGTCGGTTTGACACGGGCGTTCAAGCGTTCGAGGATTTTCTGGTCGTCGCCTTCGGCGGTCGAGATAAAGCCAAAGGTGTGCGTCTTGGTCAGGATGTGGTCGAGCCCGACAAAGGCGCCGCCGCAGATGAACAGGATATTGGTGGTGTCGATATGGCGGCCATCCTTCAGGCGGACCGGCGCGCCTTCCATGATCTTGAGCAGGGCGTGCTGGACGCTTTCGCCGGAGGTGGCGCGGGATTCGCCGCCGACGGCCTTGAGCTTGTCGACTTCATCGACGAAAACGATGCCGCGCTGGGCGAGTGCCAGGTCGTCGTTGGCCCGGTCGAGTAGGCGATGCAGGATGGCTTCGATTTCGTCGCCGACAAATTGCGTCTGGGCCAGCGAGGTGGCATCGGCGGTCACGAAGGGGACGTCGAGGATGCGGGCCAGCGTTTCGCAAAGCAGGGTTTTGCCGGTGCCGGTCGGGCCAATCAGCAGGATGTTGCTTTTGGTCAGCTCAACACTGTCTTCCGCGATATTCGCCATGCGGCGAAAATGGGCGTAGATGGCGACAGCCAGTGTTTTCTTGGCGTCGTCCTGGCCGATCACGTGGTCGGAAAGGCGGCGGACGATTTCGCTGGGCTTGAGCAAGGTGGGCATTGGGCAACTCCTCGGACGGTATGTTTGGATGCTAGTCGTGCCGGGCGTTTTCGGGAAGCTCGATCTGGTCATTGAGGAGCCCCGGTGGTCCGCTGTGCGAAGCGCAGGGTGGCGCAAGTCTGTTTTCCGAAGTTCGGAGCAGGCTGCTAGACTGCTCCAAGGGAGGTGGCCGGATACGATGGGTGTATTTCACAGCAAAGCGGAAATGAGCCGGCGGGTCGGCTGGTTTGGCATCGTGATCCTGATTGCCATGCTGGCTGCGGTCGCCGTCGCCGTCAAGGCGATGCGCGACCAGGAAATCGACGACTGGCGTCAGCAGATGGGCAATATGTCGCTGATCCTTGCCGAGCATACTTCGCAGACCATTCTGTCGGCCTATGTCGTGCTCGATTCCGTCACTGAGCGTGTCCGACAGGCCAAAGTGACGGATCAGGCGAGTTTCCGCGCCCGACTGGCGACGCCCGAAATGTTTCAGATGTTGCGTGACCAGATCCGTGGCCTGCCCCAGGTCGATGTCGCATCGATTGTTGCCGCCAATGGTGACAACATCAATTTCAGTCGCGCCTACCCGATCCCAGCGATCAACCTGGCCGAGCGCGACTATTTCAAGGCGCACCTGAGCAACCCCGGCCTTGGTGATTTCATCAGTCAGCCGGTGCGCAACAAGGGCAACGGCAAGTGGACCTTCTACATCAGCCGCCGGCTCAATGATGCCAAAGGGGAGTTTCTCGGACTGGTCCTGGTCGGCATCTCGGTTGAAGTGTTTACCAACTTTTACCAGCGTGTGGCCCACAACCTGGGCGAGGGCGCCAGCATCAGCCTGTTTCGTGACGATCTGACCTTGCTGACGCGCTGGCCGCACAGGGATGAGGTAATCGGTACCGTCAATCGGAGTGGTACCGCCTACGACGTGATCGCGGTACTCAAGCAGGACGAGGGCGTGGTGCTGCGCGATACGCCACGCTTTTCGACCGGCAAGCGGGAGCTGCGGGTGGCTGCAGTCCGCAAGATTGATCGTTATCCCCTGGTGCTTGCCATCGTGGCGACCGATGACCTGTTTCTGGCCGGTTGGCGCCGCTCGGCCTGGCTGATTGCCGGGGTCAGTCTCGTCGGTGCGATGAGCTTGCTGATCGTTCTTCTCATTCTGGTTCGCAACCTGCGGCAACGCGAAGCGGATATGGCGGAGATGGAGCAACTGAAGCTGGCAGCCGAGGCGGCAAACCTGGCCAAGTCCAGTTTTCTGGCCACCATGAGCCATGAAATCCGGACGCCGATGAACGGGATACTCGGTATGGCGCAGTTGCTGTTGATGTCCGGAAGCGCTGAAGACGAACGTCACGAATACGTCCGAACCATTCTGAATTCAGGCCAGACGCTGCTCTCCTTGCTCAACGACATTCTGGATATCTCCAAGGTCGAGGCCGGCAAGCTTGAATTGAAGCCGGCCGTCTTCGCGCCGCAGGGAGTCATCGAGGAAGTCGTCGGGCTGTTTTTCGCCCAGGCAGAAGCCAAGGGATTAAGTATTACCGCGCAGTGGCATGGGCCGGCCGTTCAGCGTTACCGGGCCGATCAGATTCGCTTGCGCCAGATATTGACGAATCTGCTGAGCAACGCCGTCAAATTTACCAAGGAGGGCGCTATCCGGATCGAAGCGCGCGAAATCGAGCGTGAAGACGGATGGGCGAGGCTGGAATTTGCAGTGATCGACAGCGGAATTGGCATCGCACCGGAGAAACGGGCCTTGCTGTTCAAACCATTTTCGCAACTGGATAGCTCGGCGACGCGCCAGTACGGCGGTACCGGGCTTGGGCTGTCCATTGTTCGCAGCCTGGCGGAACTGATGGGGGGCGAGGCCGGCGTCGAAAGTCAGCCCGGCCAGGGGGCGCGCTTCTGGGTGCGGATCAGGGCCGAGTGTCTGCATGAAAATGAAGAAAGCCGCAGTATCGAACGACCTGTCGTGGCGCCGGCACCTGTCGAACCGGCCATCTCGGGGCATGTGCTGGTCGTTGAAGACAATCCGACCAATCGCAAGGTCATCGAGGCCATGCTCCGGAAATTGCATATCCGGAGCGACAGTGTGGACAACGGGCGAGCGGCAGTCGATACCCTGGAGCAGGGGATGCGCCCTGATCTGGTGCTGATGGATGTCCAGATGCCGGTGATGGACGGAATCCAGGCGACGATGCTGATCCGTCAGCGGGAGGCTGAAACGGGGCTGCCACGCCTGCCTATCGTTGCCCTGACCGCCGGCGCTTTCGATGAGGATAGGCAGCACTGCCTGGTCGCCGGGATGGATGATTTCATGTCCAAGCCAGTCAATCTGAATGACCTGGAAAAGATGCTGGGTAAATGGATGGGGTTGCGCGGGGCACCAGCCACGGTGAGGCCTAGTTAGCCTGTCGCAGAGCTGTCCAGAGGGTAAAATAGCGGATTGACTGTGTGATCGGCAGCGGCCATCCAGCCGCGCCAAATCCGCCTCGCCCGACTTCATTTTCCTGCAGGAATCCCTTCATGCTACCGAAGCTCTCTTCCTTCCCCGGCGTTCAAGGCCCGGTCGTCATTATCGTGATGGACGGTTACGGCCTGCCCAAGACCGACGTCGGCAGCGCCATCGCTGCCGCCAGGAAACCGACCCTCGACCGTCTGTTTGCCAGCTACCCGAATGTTCGGCTGCGGGCCCACGGCACTGCGGTCGGCATGCCTTCCGATGACGACATGGGCAATTCCGAAGTCGGCCATAACGCCATCGGCGCCGGGCAGGTTTACAGCCAGGGCGCCTCGCTGGTGTCCAACGCCATTGCGTCCGGCGCCATCTGGCAGGGTGAGGCATGGCAGCAGATCGTTGCTGGCGCCAAGGCTGGTCGTGGCGTCGTGCATTTCATGGGCCTGTTCTCCGACGGCAACGTGCATAGCCACATCGATCACCTGAAGGCGATGGTCGTTCAGGCCAAGGCCGAGGGCATCAAGACCGTGCGCATTCATGCCTTGCTCGATGGCCGTGATGTGCCGGAAACCAGCGCCCTCGATTACGTTGTTCCGTTCGAAGCCTTCCTGGCCGAGATCAGCAGCGACGGCTTTGATGCCCGCATCGCTTCCGGCGGTGGTCGCCAGTACATTACGATGGACCGCTACGACGCCAACTGGGCGATGGTCGACAAGGGCTGGCAGACCCATGTCCTCGGCCGAGGCACGCAGTTCGCCAACGCCACGGCGGCAGTCAACGGCCTGCGCGAGCAGAATCCGGGCACCATCGACCAGGATCTGCCGGAATTCGTCGTTGCCGAGAACGGCAAGGCCATCGGCACCATCGAGGATGGCGATTCGGTCGTCTTCTTCAATTTCCGCGGCGACCGCGCCATCGAGATCACCCGGGCTTTCGAAGAGGCAGCCTTCGACAAGTTCGACCGCGTTCGCTTCCCGAAAGTGACCTACGCCGGCATGTTGCAATACGACGGCGACCTGAAATTGCCGGCCCGCTTCCTGGTCGCCCCGCCGGCGATCAAGGATACGACCGGCGAATGGTTCGCCAAGTCCGGTATTGCCCAGTTCGCCTGTTCGGAAACGCAGAAATTCGGTCACGTCACCTATTTCTGGAACGGCAACCGCTCCGGCAAGTTCGACGGCGAAACCTGGCAGGAAGTGCCGAGCGACGTCGTGCCCTTCGAGCAGCGGCCGTGGATGAAGGCGGCCGAAATCGCCGACGCGATGATCGCCGCGCTGCAGAGCGGCCAGTACCGGACCCTGCGCTGCAATTTCGCCAACGGCGACATGGTTGGCCACACCGGCAATTTCAGCGCCGCGACGCTGGCCGTCGAGGCCGTCGACCTGTCGCTGGCCCGTGTGCTGCAGGCCATCGATGCGGCTGGTGGTGTCGCCCTGATCACGGCCGACCACGGCAATGCCGATGAAATGTTCGAACTGGACAAGAAAACGAAGCAGCCGGCGATGAACAAGGATGGCTCGTTCAAGGCCAAGACGGCGCACACGCTGAACCCGGTGCCGCTGATCCTCTACGACAACGTCAGTGGTGGCAAGCTGGGCCTGAAGCAGACCGAGACGGCCGGCCTGTCGAACATCGCGGCCACGGTGGCCAACCTGCTCGGGTTGGAGAAGCATGCGGCCTGGGACGAAAGCCTGCTGGAAATCCGCTAAGGTGCGCTGGCCGGCGACAACGGATGCCCGGATGCCGGAGCGGCATCTGTTGGCTGGCCTGCCAGGGAGGGCGAGGTGACGGATCCCTTCCTCGCCCTGCGCGGCGAGCCGCCCGCCATGCAGGTGCTGAAGCATCCGCTGGCCTTCGTGCTGCGGATACTGCGCGGATTCAGTGGCAACCAGGGATTGTTGCTGGCCGGGGCCATCGCGTACTACGCCTTGCTCTCGGTGGTACCCCTGCTGATCCTTTCTGTCTTTGTCCTCTCGCATCTGGTCAGTCAGGTGGAGTTGCTCGATGTCCTCGGGCGCTATCTGGAATGGCTGGTGCCCAGTCAGTCACAGGCCGTGCTGGCCGACGTCTCCGGCTTTCTGCAAAACGGTATCGGGATCGGTGCCTTGTTGCTGGGAACCATGCTTTTTTTCAGTTCACTGGCGTTTTCCGGGCTGGAAAAGGCGATGGCGATCATTTTTTTCCACCGTGGCCGCCAAAAAAAGCGGCATTTTCTGGTCTCCGCCGTCCTACCCTATTGTTTCGTCTTCGTGCTGGGCATCGCCTTGCTGGCCGTCACCTTTGCCTCGGCCAGCCTGCAGGCAATGGCGCACGAAAGCATCTATTTTCTTGGCTGGGAATGGCCGCTGCGCGGTGTCTCTGGCTTGTTGTTCTATCTGCTCGGACTGCTCATGGAGACTGCCGTGCTGACCTCGCTCTACCTGATCATTCCGGTCGGGCGGACGTTGCTGAGCCACGCGCTGATCGGTGGTTTTTCGGCCGCCTTGCTGTGGGAGGCGCTCCGTCATGTGTTGGTCTGGTACCTGACCAGCCTGTCGCGGGTCAGCGTCGTCTATGGCTCATTGACCACGGCGGTGGTGGCCTTGTTCTGCATGGAACTCGGGGCCACGCTGCTACTGCTCGGCGCGCAGGTGATCGCCGAGTACGAGTTGCTGGACGACAACTCCTCTGCCTGATTACTTGGCGTTCCGCTCGCGAACGATGGGCGGCACGAATTTGACTGAGAACTTCCAGCCGTCCGGACTGGCCTTGAGCAGCAGGGATTTCGAATTGGCCCCTGCCTCAAACAAGGGTTCCTCGCCGAGCATTTCAATGGCACCAATGCCCTTGATCACGCAGGCGCCGGGCAGGGTGACAAAAGCCGATTCGGCGGCGACCAGCACGAACTGCCCCTCCTTGGACTCTGAGCAGGACAGGCCCTTCGGTACGCTGGCCGGGTTCTCCTTCCACGCCTGACGAAGCTTGTCGAGGCTTAGTCCCAGTTCTTCAGTGATCTTGAGCGGGAGCGTTACTTCGCGCGATTTGGCATGGCTCATTCAAGGCTTCCTTGGTGGTGTTGTCATTCAGAACCAGGTCAGCCAGCGGCCGACCAATAGCATCAGGACGATGGGCAGGTAGGGAAAGGCCACGGTCGGCCGGCAGGCGCTGATCGCGTAGCTGCCGATCAGGCCGGTGCAGCCGGGGCGGCTGGCTGTCCACTCGGTATGGAGTTGCATGCTCGCTTGCGTTGCTTCCGCTTGCCCGAGCAGCGATTCGACGCGCAGCAGACGTTCGGCGAGTCTGGCTTGGTAGGTTTTGTAGATGCCTTCCTGCGCCCAGCAGAGTAGCACCGTAATGCCGATCCACACCGGGGGCGCCCGGAGCGCCAGGCCCACGAGGCAAAGCGCGAGGCAGACCAGCTTGATGCACAGGGCGTTGCGCTCATGCTGTTCGTGATTGTTCTGCAGGGTTTGCCACTCCTGGCCCAGTAGGGTCTTGCTGTCCATGCGCCATTGTCCTTGGTTGCTTGCGAGGCTGCTGCTGCAAGGATAGCCGTTTGCGTCGCAGATGTACGCCAAAGGCGCTGCTTATGGCAAGGTGCGCAAAGGATGAGCGTGTGCTGGAGAGGCGATTGCTGCACTGAATTGAAACCAAAATGGCCGCCCGAAACGAGGCGGCCCAGTACCCGGATGGCAATGGCGTCCGGCTTTCGGCGATTACTCGCCAGCGGCGCAGGCGCGCAGTTCGGCGCGGTTCAGACCGCTGCCGGTAAAGCATTTGTTGTAGCCGTCCTGTTCCAGCTTGAACAGCGTGCGGGCGGCAACAGCGGTATCGGCAAAATCAGAAAAGACGCCATCGATACCGAGACGGTAGAACTGCAGGTACTCATTGACCGGGTTGCCGGTGTAGTCGCTGGCCAGGCGGCGCTGCTCGTTACGGAAGGTCCAGGTGTGCACCTTGAGGCCGCGGGCGTGGGCACGTTCGATCAGGTCGGTCGGCGTGCTCAGGGTGCGACTTGCTTCACCTGGGCCGCTGGCGCCGGCATCAACGGTGCTGACGATGTAGCGCTTCCAGGGGCTGATACCGTAGGCGTAGGTGGCGACTTCATCGAGGCCGGCATCGGTGGCGAACCAGCCGAAGGTGCGGGCCAGCAGTTCCGGCTTGCCGGAGGCCGTCCAGTCGTACGGGCGGTCGAACGGTGCGTTGTAGGCCAGGCTGCCATCCGCGTTGACGTCGTCGGCGTCGACCAGCTGGATCAGGCGGACCTTGGTCAGTTTGCTCAGCGCTTTCAGGTTGGCCTGCTCGAAACTCTGGATGAAGACCGGAGCGTGGCGGTTGTTCCAGCCGGCTCGGGTCAGCGCTGCGAGCAGTTTGCCTTCCAGCGGCAGGCCAATGGACTGGTGGTAGGTCGGGTGCTTGGTTTCCGGATAGATGCCGATGGTGCGGCCGGTTTCAGCAGATTTGCGCTTGGCCAGTTCGATCACTTCATCGAAGGTCGGAATCTGGAATTTGCCGTCAAATTGCGTCGGCCGGTCGGCCGGGATCGGCTGCTTTGCCCGCAGGGTCTTGATTTCGGCCAGTGTGAAGTCGGAGGCGAAGAATCCGGTCTCGGCCGCGCCATCGACCAGGCGGGTGCGCTTGCGGGCAGCGAATTCGGGGCGGCTGGCGACGTCGGTGGTGGCGATGATGTTCGGTTCGTGGCGGGCGATCAGGTAACCATCCTTGGTGGAAACGAGGTCTGGCTCGATGAAGTCGGCGCCGAGTTCGATGGCCAGCGTGTAGCCTTCGAGCGTGTGGTCGGGCAGGTAGCCTGCGGTGCCCCGATGGCCGACCACCAGCGGCCCCCGGTTGTCGAGTCCGCCGTGGTGGTCATGGGCCTGTGCCGGTGTGCTGCCGGCCAGATTCAGGGCACCCGCGACCAGCAGCGTGGCGAGTGTTGGCAGTGTCATGCGCATGTCGAGCTCCTTTTGTGGGGGAGGCTCAAGAATAGTCCGATGTCATGAATCGTCTATGACGTTGAGATGACGAACGATGGGCGCTGGAACACTTCGGGTTTTTCGAATGGTTGTTGACGGTGAGCGGGGTGGTTCCTTGTTGGCAGTCTTCTTAAAATCGCCCTCTGATCATTCGAAACGACTCATATCATGCTCGAATTCCTGCTCTCCCCCGAAATCTGGATCGCCTTTTTCACGCTGACCGCGCTGGAACTGGTGCTCGGCATCGACAACATCATTTTCATTTCCATCCTGGTCGACAAGCTGCCGAAGGAAAAACAGGAGCTGGCCCGCAAGATCGGCCTGTTTCTTGCCATGTTCATGCGCATCGGGCTGTTGCTGGTGCTGTCGTGGATCGTTGGCCTGACAGAGCCGGTGCTGACGCTGTTCGGCTACGGCATCTCCGGGCGCGACCTGATCCTGATCGCCGGCGGCCTGTTCCTGATTTGGAAGAGCACCGGCGAGGTGCACCAGTTACTGGAAGGCGAGGAGGGCAGCGAATCGGCCAAGGTGGCGTCGAGCTTCGTCGGCGTGATTGCCCAGATCATGGTTATCGACCTGGTGTTTTCGCTCGATTCGATCATCACGGCGGTCGGCATGGTCAGCCAGGTCGGTGTGATGATCGCTGCCGTGGTCGCTTCGGTCGGCCTAATGATGCTGTTCGCCAAGTCGATTGGTGACTTCGTGTCGAATCACCCGACCATCAAGATGCTGGCGCTGTCCTTCCTGGTCGTTGTTGGCGTGGTGCTGATTGCCGATGGTTTCGGCCATCACGTGCCGAAGGGCTACATCTACTTCGCGATGGCCTTCTCGGTCGGTGTCGAGATGCTCAACATCCGCATGCGCAAGAAGGCCGTCCGGCCAGTCGATTTGCGCGAGCCGTATGCCCGTGAGTTCGGGGCCGACTGAGCGGCCTCAGGCAGGTGAGAGAACGGCGGCGACGCGACCTGGCTCGATGCGGATGGAGCGCAGCAACCAGCGAGCCGCCTTTTCCTGCAGCGAACCGTCTTCGCGCAGCACATAGACCGGCTTGCTGCGGAAATAGGCGGTCATCAGCTGGGTGATCGCCTGGCGGGCCATCGGTTCGCTTTCGCGGGACAGGGCTTGCGACTGCACCGAATTGGCCACCGGGTTTTCGAGGAAGAAGGCCTTGGCGTTGTCGTCGTAGCGCAGGCCGGAGGTGCCCTGGACGTCCACCGGAATCGGCGGGTTGCCGAGGAGCGAGACCTTGATGCGCGCAGACAGTGCAGCCTTGCCTTCCGGGTTGCCGAGCTGGATTTTCGGCGGTTCGATGAAGGCGACGACGATCATGCCGTTGCCGTAACTTTTCTGCATGGTGCCGCTCTTCTCGACCTGGGCCTGGATATCGGCTTCGGAAAAGTAGATTTCCTTTTCGAGCAGGCCGACGCTCCAGCAGGCATTGGCGGCCAGCAGGCTGGCTGCAAACAGGACTGACTTGAGTTTCATCGCGTTTAGGGCGGGGATGATGGTGAGGCTTGTGAGTCTACCGCAGGCAGCAGGGAGAGTGCTTTTTCGAATTCGAAGCTGCCAATCAGTAGCGCGAGCTTGCCCGTTGTTTCACGGCCCAGGCTTTGCTCGAAATCGCTGCGGTGTTCGACGAAATAGCGCTGGGAGGTCATCTCTGCGGTGGTCAGTTGCTGGCGCAGGGTTTCGATCAGCGGAGCGGGATCGAAGTCGGCGACAAAATTTGGGGGCGGCGCGCCGTTCCCGGGTTTGTGCAGGAGTGCCTCGAGTTGGGCGGTCAGCGTTTCCAGCGTGGTTTGCAGATAAGGCAGGAGGGGGCGTGCGACAGCCGGGGCGTTGATTTGTTGCTGCTTAAGCGGCAGCTCAATGGCGGCGGCGATTTTTTGTACATTCAGGGCGCCGATATTGGCGGAGGCACCTTTCAGCGAATGGGCGATATTGCGTGCTTCAGCCAGTTGGGCATTGTCCAGCGCCTCGATGATCTTGCCGGCATCGCTGCCGTGGACGGTGATGTACAGCGCCAGCAGACGGCGGTAAAGCGGCACTTTGCCGGAGACGACATGCAGGCCGGCCTCGGCATCCAGACCCTCGACATGCGCAAGTTCCCGGCGGAATTGCTCGTCGTTCTGGGTACGCTCTGGCTCGACGGGGGCTATCTGGGCCGGTAGGGGAATACGTATCCAGCGCAGCAGGGCTTCGTAGAGTTTCTGTGGATCAACCGGCTTGGCGATGTGGTCGTTCATGCCTGCCCCCAGGCAGGCATCGCGGTCTTCGTTGAAGGCGTTGGCCGTCATCGCCAGGATGGGGGTGGCCGTACGTTGCGGCAGGTGACGGATGGCGTGTGTGGCCTCGATGCCGTCCATGTTCGGCATCTGGATATCCATCAGGATCAGGTCGTAGTCGTTGGCGGCTGCGAGCTCAACTGCTTGTCGGCCATCTTCGGCAATATCGACCCGCAGCCCGACGTCCTTGAGTAGTTCCAGTGCCACTTCCTGGTTGATCGGATTGTCCTCGGCGAGCAGTACGCGGTGTCCGCTCAACGGCGCGAGATTCGTTTCTGCATGGTGCTTGATGTGGTCCGATTCAGCGGTGTGTTCGCCGAGCAGGGCCTCGAGCAGGGCGCTTTCGAGTTCCGAGGGAATGACCGGCTTGTTGATCTGGTAAACGATACCGGCTTCGCGCAGTCGTTCCATCGGCCATTCGCGGCCGTAGGCCGTCACCAGCACGATGCGCGGCGCTTGCGGCAGGATTTCCCGGATCCGTCGGCTGGTTTCGATCCCGTCCATGCCGGGCATTGCCCAGTCGGTGAGTACCAGATCGAAATGGCGCCCTTCGGCCAGCGCGCTGTGCACACAGTTCAGGCCGGCTTCTCCGGAGTCGGCCGTCGTAATCCGGGCATCGTAGGCCTTCAGCATGTGGCTGATGGCCTCAAGCGCATTCGGATCATCGTCGATGAGCAGGATATTGATCGTTTCCGGCAGCCTGTTGCGGCGTGGTCGCTCGTGCTGGCTATGCGCGCATTGCAAGGGTAGTTCGCACCAGAAGGTACTGCCTTGCCCCGGCGTGCTATCGACGCCGATGCGGCCGTTCATCAATTCCGTCAGGCGCTTGCTGATGGCCAGCCCGAGGCCGGTGCCACCAAATTTCCGCGTCGTGGAGGTGTCGGCCTGCTCGAAAGGCAGGAACAGGCGATCACGCTGCTCCGGTGCCAGCCCGATGCCGGTATCGGTAATTTCAAACCGGATACGCAGCAGATTGCCTATTTGTTCAAGCAGGCGGGCCCGAAAGACGATGCTGCCGTGTTCGGTAAATTTCACCGCGTTGCTGGCGAAGTTAGCCAGTATCTGGCCCAGGCGCATGGCATCGCCATGGACGACAGCCGGGATTTCAGGATCGATGCGATCGACGACTTCGAGTCCCTTGTCCATGGCCTGCGGGGTAATCAGGGTGTTCAGCTGCTGGAAAATCTGTTCGAACTCGAAATCGGCTTCATCGATGATCAGCTTGTCGGCTTCGATCTTCGAGAAGTCGAGAATGTCGTTGATGATGCTGAGCAGGTGCTGGGCGGCCAGGTTGATCTTGTCGAGATGCTTGGCATCCTTGGGGGTAGTGGTATCTCGGCGCAACAGGTGGGTCAGGCCGACGATGGCATTCATCGGCGTACGAATTTCGTGGCTCATGTTGGCCAGGAAGGCGCTTTTTGTCCGGCTGGCTGATTCGGCCGCATCCTTGGCGATGACCAGTTCGCGAGTCCGCTCGCTGACAATCTGCTCGAGTTGTTCCTGATGTTCCTGCAAGGCATTGGCCGCTTTTTTGCGTTCGTCTATTTCAAGGAGCAACTCGCTACGCGATACCTGCAGTTCGGAGCGCATGCTGGCGAAACTGTCGACCAGATTGCCGATTTCGTCATGACTCGTGTGTGGCAGCGGGGTGTCGAAATGGCCTTGCGCCAGTTCGTGCGCGGCGATTGCCAGGCGGTGCGTCGGCCGGATGACGGCCAATTCCAGAAGGGCAGCCATGACGCCGCTCAGGCCGAGGAGCATGGCCAACAGCAGGGCCGCCAAATCACGGTGGTGAGCCAGGTTGTCGGCGATGAAGGGGCGCAAATCGATGGTGACTTCCAACTGCCCGAGATCGATGTCGATATAGCGAATCGGACGCCTCAATTGCCGTTCGGCGGGGGATGGCACCGGGCCGCTAGCGCCTGCGTTCGCTCCTTTCAGCGGATAGAGTTGCTGCCCCTTGACGTTTGATAGTTTGACCTGGTGCCATTCGCCGTTGCGTTTTTCGAGGGCCCCGAGGTTTTCGTAAATGTTCGCCAACTGATCGGACAGTAAAAGCGGGATCAAGCCTTCGACGACACTGTCGAGATGCCGCTCGATCAGTCGCAGGTGGGTCTCTTCGGCGCTGCGGATCGACGCCGGAATCCAGACAAAATGCAGCAGGCCGCCAACCAGCAGGCTGATCAGGAACAGCGGCAGCAGGAATTTCTGGCGCAGGCCCATGACGTTACGGATCGACCCAGTAGCTTGCCAGCCCCCAGGCGCGCATCGGCGCGTAATCCTTCATCGATGCGGCGACCGCATCGGTCATCGGAATTTCCTGCAGTAGTCGGCGGCCCTCGTCAGTGGCGGCCAGTTCAAGGAAGGCTTGCTTGATGGCGGCTTGAACCTTGGCAGGTACACGTGGGTGGGCGGCGATGGGATGGGATGGCATTTCGCGGGTGGTGTACAGCACCCGCAACAGATCGCGGACGGCAGGTTCCTGTTCCTGGAAGGTCTTTTCGACCCCGCCACCGGCGGGTATCAAGCCGTTGGCGACATACAGGTAGACCGAGCTGTGGGTTTTGACATTGACCGGCGTGACCTTGATCTTGAATATCTGAGCGAGATCGGCCCGCAGCAACAGGCTGGCGCCAAGGGCGTTGAACGATGGAATCGCCATTTGCTGGCCATCCAGATCGGCCGGAGATTTGAGCGGGCTATCCTTGGCTACGACCAGGATGCCACGCAGCGGGGTCTTGTCGCGAATCAGCGGAACGTAGCCCTGGCGGTCTTCTTCGCGCAGGATATGGTAGGGGTTGGCATAGACGAAATCGAAACTGCCCTTGGAGAGTTCGCGTTCGAATTCAGGAACGGTCAGGGTGGCCACCAGATTGAGCTGAATGCCGGTTCGCTTGCTGATGTTGTCGACGATCGGTTTCCAAGTGGCGAAAAGCTTGCGCTGGTCAAATTGTGGAACGACCGCGAAGCTGTAGGCGCCGGCAGCATGACTCGCGCTGCCGATAAGCACTGCGATGAGCAGGCTTGCTATTTTTAATAGATGGCTGGGTGTGCGCACAGGTTGCCTCACTATTTGTGATTTTGGCGTTTAAAAGTATGCGCCAAAAGGCCCTGCAAGTACTAAGGATATTTGCAGGAAATGGCTATTTCATCCCTTGGCTGCCCATTGGCGGCGGTAACGAACGGGCGCCATGCCGGTCCATTCGACGAAGGCGCGATAGAAGGCCGAGGTGTCCGCGTAGCCGAGGTCGGCGGCGACCTTGGCGATGGAGTCGCGGGTCTTGGTCAGGCGGGCCAGTGCCATGTCGCGACGCAGGGCGTCCTTGATGCCGCGGAAGCTCGATCCTTCTTCTTCCAGCCGGCGGTGGACGGTGCGTGGCGACAGGTGCAGTCGGTCGGCGATGTCGTCCAGGCTCAGGGTTTCAGGCAGCGCAGCGCGTAACAGGTCGCGGACCCGGATGACCATTTCCCGGTCGCGCCGGTAGAGCATGGTGATCTTGCCCGGCGCGCCATCGAGAAAGCTGGCCAGCGCCGCCTCGTCGCGACGGATGGGGAGATCGAGCAGGTTGGCGTTGAAGCTGGCGACCAGCGTGCCCATGCCGCCTGGCACGGTTGGCGCGAAGCGTGAGTCCTCGGTGAAGATCAGGGCGTAGTCGCCGAAGTGGGCCGGCTTGCGGTAGGGAAAGATCACGCTGTCGAGGCCGATGCCACGCCCGGCCAACCAGCAGGACAGGCCATGCAGCAGGCGGAGTAGCCACTCGAAGGCGAAGATGCGGCCGGGGTCTTCCGGATTGTCGGCAAGCCGCCGGGTTTCGGCGATGACCAGTTCGGCATGGCCATGCGAACGACGAACGCTGACCGCCAGGTCAGGCAACACGACATGCAGGAAACGGGCGGCGCGAGTCAGCGCATCGGCCAGCGTTGCGGCACTCAGACAGCCTCGGCACAGAAATTCAAAGCTGCCGACGCGCATCGGCTGGGCGAAAAGGGCAAAGGCCTCGTCGTCCAGTTGCCGGTTCAGCCGGTTGTAGAGCTCGGCATAGCGGTCGATCGGGATGCGGCTGGCTGTGTCTGCAATATCAATCTCCAGTGCCGCCAGCAGTGGCGACAGGTCGATTTGTCGATGCGCTATGCCAGCCAGCATGCCGGTCACAAATCCCATTGCGACAGTGGCTTGCGAGCGAGGTGACGAATTTCCGATCGTGCGGTGCACCATTTTTGATTGGATTTTAAAGCGTGGATTCCCAGTCTATCACCTTGGCTGAATTTGCATGATTGTCGTCTATCGCCACAATGGTGCGAGGGATAAAGCGGCCTACCATAGGCGCCTTTCCATCTTTTCCGATGAGGCTGACGTCATGACCGATTTGTCCGTTGCCAAGAAGTTGTCCCCGTACAAACCCAAGAACAAGGTACGTTTCGTGACGGCCGCCTCGCTGTTCGACGGCCACGATGCATCGATCAACATCATGCGTCGCATCCTGCAATCGACCGGTTCCGAAGTGATCCACCTTGGCCACAACCGCTCGGTGCAGGAAATCGTCAATGCCGCGCTGCAGGAAGACGTGCAGGGCATCTGCATCACGTCTTACCAAGGCGGCCACGTCGAATTCTTCAAGTACATGATCGACCTGCTCAAGGCCAACGGCGGTGCCAATATCAAGGTCTTCGGCGGTGGCGGCGGTGTGATCGTGCCGTCCGAAATCAAGGAACTGCACGACTACGGCGTGACCCGCATCTATGCCCCGGAAGACGGCGTCCATATGGGTCTGCAGGGCATGATCAACGAAGTCGTGCAGAAGTCCGACTTCGACGTGGCCGATGAAGGCGTGCCGACCGTCGAGCAAGTGCTGGCTGGCCTGAAGGCCGGTGACAAGCGCTTGCTGGCCCGGGTCATCACCCTGCTCGAAAACGGCGAAGCCCCGGCGCTCAAGGAACCGCTGCTCAAGGCTGCCGCTGAAACGAATATTCCGGTACTCGGGATTACCGGCACCGGTGGCGCCGGCAAGTCGTCGCTGACCGACGAGCTGGTCCGTCGCTTCCGCCTCGACCAGAACGACAGCGTCAAGATTGGCCTGATCTCGATCGACCCGTCGCGCAAGCGCACTGGTGGCGCCTTGTTGGGCGACCGTATCCGGATGAACGCCATCGAGCATCCGAATATCTTCATGCGTTCGCTGGCGACTCGCGATACCGGTTCGGAAATCTCCGTTGCGCTGCCGGAAGTCATTGCTGCCTGCAAGCTGGCCGGCTTCGATCTGGTGGTCGTCGAGACCTCCGGTATCGGCCAGGGCAATGCGGCCATCGTGCCTTTCGTCGATCTGTCGCTGTACGTGATGACGCCGGAGTTCGGCGCTGCCTCGCAGCTCGAAAAGATCGACATGCTCGACTTCGCTGATTTCGTGGCGATCAACAAGTTCGACCGCAAGGGCGCCGAGGATGCGCTGCGCGATGTGCGCAAGCAGTACCAGCGCAACCGCGAAGCCTTCACGACGCCGACCGATGACATGCCGGTGTTTGGCACGCAGGCTGCTCGCTTCAACGACGATGGCGTCACCGCTTTGTATCAGGCGCTGGTCCCGGCCCTGACCGAAAAGGGCTTGAACCTGAAGCCAGGCCAATTGCCGATCGTGACCGTCAAGCAGTCCTCGACCCAGCGCGCCATTGTGCCGGCCCAGCGCGTCCGTTATCTGGCCGAAATTGCCGACACCGTACGCGGCTACCACGCCCATACCGAAGAGCAGGTCAAGATTGCCCGCGAACGCCAGTCGCTGCGCATCGCCAAGGGTGTTTTCGCTGGCTGTGACAAGAACGTGGCCGATTTCGACGAAATGCAGGCCTTCAAGGATGCCGAGCAGGACCCGAAAGCCAAGAAGCTGCTCGACATGTGGCCGGCGACTGTCGAAGCCTATTCGGGCGACGAGTACGTCGTGAAAATCCGCGACAAGGAAATCCGTACCAAGCTGGTTTCCGAATCGTTGTCCGGCACCAAGATCAAGAAGGTCATCCTGCCGAAGTTCGGCGACGACGGCGAAACCCTGCGCTTCCTGATGCGCGAGAATGTCCCCGGTTCTTTCCCCTACACCGCCGGCGTCTTCGCCTTCAAGCGCGAAGGTGAAGATCCGACCCGGATGTTCGCTGGCGAAGGCGATGCCTTCCGCACCAACCGCCGCTTCAAGCGCGTCTCCGAAGGCATGCCGGCCCACCGCTTGTCCACCGCCTTCGACTCGGTGACCCTGTACGGCTGCGACCCCGACGAGCGTCCGGACATCTACGGCAAGATCGGCAACTCTGGCGTGTCGATCGCCACGCTCGATGACCTGAAAGTGCTCTACGACGGTTTCGACCTGCTGGCGCCGACCACCTCCGTGTCGATGACCATCAACGGCCCGGCCCCGATCATCCTGGCCTGTTTCTTCAATACCGCGATCGACCAGCAGATGGTCAAGTTCGAGAAGGAAAATAGCCGTCAGCCGACCGAAGACGAAGCTGAAAAGATTCGCGAGTGGGTTCTGAAGAGCGTGCGCGGCACGGTCCAGGCCGACATCCTGAAGGAAGACCAGGGCCAGAATACCTGCATCTTCTCGACTGAATTCGCACTGAAGATGATGGGCGACATTCAGGAATTCTTCGTCCATAACCAGGTGCAAAATTTCTATTCTGTGTCGATCTCCGGCTATCACATCGCCGAAGCCGGTGCCAACCCGATCTCGCAGCTCGCCTTCACGCTGTCCAACGGCTTTACCTACGTTGAGTCCTACCTGGCGCGCGGCATGCACATCGACGATTTTGCGCCCAACCTGTCCTTCTTCTTCTCCAACGGCATGGACCCGGAATACTCGGTCATCGGCCGCGTTGCCCGCCGCATCTGGGCGATTGCCATGAAGAACAAGTACGGCGCCAACGAGCGCAGCCAGAAGCTGAAGTACCACATCCAGACCTCCGGTCGTTCGCTGCACGCCCAGGAAATGGACTTCAACGACATCCGTACGACGCTGCAGGCGCTGATTGCCATCTACGACAACTGCAACTCGCTGCACACCAATGCCTACGACGAAGCGATCACCACGCCGACCGAGGAATCCGTGCGCCGGGCGATGGCCATCCAGCTGATCATCAACCGCGAATGGGGCGTTGCCAAGAACGAGAACCCGAACCAGGGCGCCTTCGTCATCGACGAATTGACCGATCTGGTCGAAGAAGCCGTGATGAAGGAATTCGAAGCCATCGCCTCGCGCGGCGGCGTGCTGGGTGCCATGGAAACCGGCTACCAGCGCGGCAAGATTCAGGAAGAGTCGATGTACTACGAGCACAAGAAGCATGACGGCTCGTACCCGATCATCGGCGTCAATACCTTCCTGAATCCGAAGGGCATGGCCCAGCAGGAAATCGAACTGGCCCGTTCAAGCGATGAAGAAAAGCAGTCGCAGATCAAGCGCCTGCGCGACTTCCAGGCCCGCAATGCCGACAAGTCGCCGGCCATGCTGGCCAAGCTGAAGCAGACGGTCATTGAAGACGGCAACGTCTTCGCCGTGCTGGTCGATGCCGTCAAGTGCTGTTCACTCGGTCAGATCAGCTCGGCGCTGTATGAAGTCGGCGGCCAGTACCGGCGCAGCATGTAAAGGCCAATTGAAAAGGCGAACAGCAACCCGAACCCGATAGGGCGGAGGAGCAAAACGACGGCGAGGCTAAGTACCTCGCCGTTTTATTTTCCATTGTCGTATGACGTCGGTTTTCCTTGCCAGGACTGGCTTGGCGGGGGGGAGCAGCAGGCAGGGAAGAGGGCTACAATGCGCCGCTATATTTGATGAATTTGATAAAGGGGCGCAGGAGAGTGAGGCTGACGGCTGACGAAAAGACGGTCCCGCGTATTCATCTGATTGGCACTTTGCTGACCGTGCTGGTTCTGACCCTGGCGCTCGGCGGCTTTTTTTCATGGCAAAGTCTGAGTGAGCAGCGCGCCGCCTTCGCCCGTGTCGAACTGGCTGCTACCCAGCAGCTGGAAGCCCGCCTGCAGGCCGAGATGGACGGGGTGACCAATTTCATCGAATTCACCCGTTCGCGGACCGAGGATGTGCTGCGCCGCAGCCTGACCGAACAGGTCGATACTGCCTACCAGATCGTCGAATCCATCTATGCCCAGGAGGCACGGCGTCGGCCGCCGGCCGAGGTCAAGCGCCTGATCATCGAGGCACTGCGCCCGGCCCGGTTTTACGAAGGGCGCGGTTATTACTTCATCGACGACATGCAGGGCCAGTTCATCCTGCTGCCGACCGCGCCGCAGCTGGAAGGCAAGACCATCCTCGACAACCGGGACGACACCGGCCACTACATCATGCGTGGCCTGATCGAGGCGGCACGCCAGCCGCGCGACGAAGGTTTCTCACGTTATCGCTGGTACCGGCCCGACGATGCAACGCAGATGGCCGACAAACTGGCATACGTCAGGCATTTCGCCCCCTACGACTGGCTGATCGGCACTGGCGACTACACCTACAAGTGGGAGGCGCTACAGCAAAAGGAGGCGCTGGCCCGCCTGCGCGCCCTGCATTTCGGACAGAGCGGCCGTTTTGGCGTGCTCGATGGTAGCGGGCGCAATCTGCTGTCGCCGAGCGACAGGGCGCTGGATGGCATGCTGATCCACGACATGGCGGCACCGGAAAAGGCTGCCCTCGAAAAGCTGTTGGCGGCAGGCGAGCGCGGCGGCGGCTTTGTCCGTTATCAATGGCTCAATCCGGAGAACGGCCAGCTGGTCAATAAAACGGCGCTGGTCAACGTCGTCAAGCCGTGGAACTGGTTTGTCGTTGCCACCACCTTTGATGATGATTTCCAGAGCCTGCTCGGCGAGGAGCTGCGCAAGCACGAGGCCGGCCATGACCAGCGCCTGCTCAATCTGCTGATCGCCATCGTCGCCGCGCTGGGCCTGGGGCTGCTCAGTTCGCTGTTGTTTTCGCGCTGGTCGAAACGGCTGTTTGCCGACTACCACCAGCAGCGGCTCGCCCAGGAGGCGGCGCTGCGCGTCCAGGCCGACGAACTGAAGGTGCTGTCGCGGGCGATCGAACAGAGTCCGGTCTCGATTGTCATCACCGATACCGGTGGTTGCATCCGCTACGTTAATCCGAAATTCGAGCAGGTCACCGGCTATACCAGCCAGCAGGTGCTCGGTCAGAATCCGCGCATCCTCAGTTCCGGCGAAAAATCGCCGGACGAATACCGGGAGTTGTGGCGGACGATCAAGTCCGGCCAGACCTGGCAAGGCGAGTTTCACAACCGGCGCCAGGATGGTTCGCTGTTCTGGGAGCGGGCCTCGATTTCGCCGATCATCGACGAGCAGGGGCAGATCCTGCATTTCCTGGCGGTCAAGGAAGACATCAGCGAACACAAGCAGATCGAGGAAGCCTTGCGGGTCAGCGAGTACAAGATGGCGACCATCCTCGATAGTGTCGAGGCCTACATCTACATCAAGGGCACGGATTACTGCTACCAGTACGCCAACCGTCGGGTTTGCGAACTGTTCGCGCGGGAGATGAACGGCATTGTCGGCCACCAGGACACCGAGTTCTTCGACCCGGCGACTTGCGCCAACCTGCGCCGCAACGACCGGCGGGTCATCGAACAAGGCGAGCGGGTGGTCGAGGAGGAGGTCAATCGGACGGTGGACGGCCAGATCACCAGCGCTTTCCTGTCGATCAAGATTCCGCTGCGCGACCAGGATGGTCAGATCTACGCGTTGTGTGGCATTTCAACCGATATCACGGTGCGTAAGCAGGCCGAGGCCGAACTGGAACACTACCGCCAGCATCTCGAAACCCTGGTCCAGTCGCGTACCGTCGAACTCGCCCGGGCCAAGGATGCGGCCGAGGCGGCCAACCGGGCGAAGAGTTCCTTCCTGGCCAACATGAGCCATGAAATCCGGACGCCGATGAACGCCATCATGGGCCTGACCCATCTGCTGCAAAAAGATGTGCTCGACTCGCGAGCCCGCGAGCGTCTGGGCAAGATCGGCGAGTCGGCCAATCATCTGCTCAACGTCATCAACGACATTCTCGATCTCTCCAAGATCGAGGCCGGGCGCCTGGCCCTGGAAATTCGCGAATTCTCGCCGGAAGCAGTGCTCCGGCAGACGATCAGCATGCTCGACGAACGCGCCGCCGCCCAGGGCCTGCGCCTGACCAGCCATCTGGCCAGTGACGTGCCCGCCTTGCTGTGCGGTGATGCGGTGCGTATCGGCCAGGCCCTGCTCAACTTCGTCGGCAATGCCATCAAGTTTTCCGAACGGGGCGAAATTGCCCTGCGGGCCAGGGTCGACCGCCGGGATGGCGAGCAGGTGATGCTGCGCTTCGAGGTTCAGGATCAGGGGATCGGCATGGATGCCGGGCAGCAGGCCCGGCTGTTCCAGTCCTTTTCCCAGGCCGACGATTCGACGACCCGCAAATACGGCGGTACCGGCCTCGGCCTGGCGATCAACCGGCATCTGGCCCGGATGATGGGCGGCGATGTCGGTGTCGACAGTGCTCTCGGGGTCGGTAGCACCTTCTGGATGACGGTCTGCCTCGCCGTGGCGACCCGCCAGCCAGAAGCGCTCGCCGCCGATGCCGCGGCCGTTGCCCCGGAGAGCCAGATCGCCCGCCTGTACGGCGGCCGCCGTGTGCTGCTGGTCGAGGATGAGCCGATCAACCAGGAAGTGGCGGCGGAGCTTCTAAGCCTGGCCGGGCTGGTCGTCGAGGTTGCCGTCAATGGAGCAGAGGCGGTCGAGCGGGTGCGCCATGGCACCTATGCCCTAGTCTTGATGGACATGCAGATGCCGGTCATGGGTGGCCTGGAGGCGACCCGTCTGATCCGCCAGCTACCCGGCAAGGCTGTGCTGCCCGTATTGGCGATGACCGCCAACGCCTTCGACGAAGACCGCCAGGCTTGCCTGGATGCTGGCATGAACGATCACATTGGCAAACCGGTCGATCCCGACCTGTTATATGCCAGCCTGCTGCGCTGGCTGGCGCACGGCTGAGCGCTGACTGTTTCTGTCAAAAACGACGGCGAGGCCATGAACCTCGCCGTTTTCATTGGGGCTTCCGCGCTGATGCCGGGAATTCCTGGGGAATGGTCAGAACGGCATCGCCACCTTCACGCCGATCGCATTGGTCGAACTGTTGTTCGAGAACTGACCGCTATATTCCAGGCGAACGGTGGTCCCGCTCTTGCGCAGGATATCGACGCCAATGACCAGATCGGCATAGGTCTTGTCGCTCGTTGTCGTGACCGTGAAAGGCTGGACGCCGGATGGCGCACCTTCCAGGCTGGCGGTGACGTGGTGTTCGCTGCTGCCGATGAACTGGGTCATGCCGACGCGTACGAAATGGCGGAGCAGGGTTCCCTCGCCGCCGATACTGTTTTCACCGCCGAACTCGATGGCCGGATGCAGTGAGACGAAGGTATCGCTGGCCTTTTCGACACGCAGATTGGCACCGCCGGCCCCGGTTTCGTCATACGCATCGCGTGATACGTAGGAGACCCCCAGGCCGAGCATCGGGCGGATGTAGGCGTTTTCGCTGGCCATGATGTCATGGCTGATCCGGCCGTGCAGGGCGCCCGACCACAAGGTTGGCCTGGCCTGGGCATAGGTGCCCGGTGCAGCGATGTCGACCAGGCGCCGGGTGTTGTAGTGACCATAGCCGGCGCTGAAGGACAGGGACAGGCGGGTCGCGTCGAAGCGTTGCTTGACGATCATGCCGCCCTCGAAGCGTTCGCCATTGACATCGGAAAAGACCGAGTTGAGCGCAGATTGCTGGTAGGAGACGCCGAGGCCGAGGTGCAGGTTTTCGCGTACCGCCTTCTGGAAGCCGCCGGCCATCGTGACCATATCCTGCCTGTAGCCCGGATTCTGATCATCCCTTTCCTGATCGCGAATGCTGCCGCCGAAACGAATCCAGCTACATTCCCCTTCCCGGATGAAACGATAGTCGCCATCGCGCTGACGGCAACTATGCATCGCGTCGTTGAATTCCAGGCTGGATGCAGTTGATGACTTGGTCAACGTCCCTAGCGCGCCCGGACCGAGCTTTTCGTAGGCCGTCGCGAGACTCTGGTCGTCTGGCTGGGCGAACAGTGCGGCGATGTAAGGGGCCAGGCTGGCGGTACCACCTGTTGCCTGGATGGCGTTCAGGTGGGCACCGATGCGCTGAGCATTCGGATTGAGCGAGCGGGGCGCGAAATCGATGCTGCGGGTAACGGCGATCTCGTTGGCGCTCGGATAGAGCAGCACATAACTGGTCAGCAAGGAGTGCGGTGCGGCAAGCGTCAGATCGGCGGCAGATACACCGTCGCTGGCGGTCAGCACCACGCTGCGCAGGGTGCCGGGGCGGGCAAACCCGGTATCTACCGGACGCACGCTCAACTTGCCGTCGACCTGCGCGGCGCCGACGATATTCAGCAGGTCGCTGGCCCGTCCGGCCAGACTGAGGTCGACTGCCAAGGAACCACTGCTGTTCTGCCGCAGGTTGCCGGTCAGTGTCGTCGTCGCAGCCGAACCTAGGCCGCCGGGGGCCAGCGTGCCGCTGTTGATCAGTTGGTTGCCAGCACCGAGGTCGACGAGTGGCCCGCTGTTGAAGAGACCACCCAACGCATTCGTGAAAGCGTTGGTGCCTGTGCCCAGAGATACGGAGCCAGTCACCGTGCCGCTGCTGCTCACTACGTCGTTGCCGGTGTCGCCGGCAATCGCGAGCCCGCTGATGCCGCTGACCGTGCCGATGTACCCGGTATTCTCAATCAGGTTCTGGGTGCCACCCACGAGGTGAACACCGGCAGCGTCCGCTCCCGATCCCCCTTTCACTGTGCCCTGCTCAAGAATCTTCACGGTGATGTTGCCTTTGCCTTCGGCGCCCGAACTCTCCGCGTAGATGGCATTCGACCGTACCCCGCTCGTGATCACGTTGCCCCTGACAGTGACGCTGACATCCTTCCCGAGGTTCTGATAGCCCTGCAGCGTCTTCGCCGTAGGATTTCCGTTTTCATCGTAAACGACCACGTCGACAGCCTCGCCGCCAGCGCTCTGGGCATAGATGCCGTGAGCGTTTTCGCCGTCAGTCCAGATGCTGCCACGCCAGTCGACCGTGACACGATCCCCTGAACCGTTGCCGCCGGCACTTCCGGCAAAACCCCACCAGCTTTGATTCTGGTAGCCGGCCACGCCGCCGCCGCCACCAACACTCTGCGCGAAAATACCCGTGGCGCCGAGTTCCCGGGTGTGGATCAGGCCGCTACCGGATACCGTCACCTCACCTCCGTTGCCGCCATTCTGTGAATTGCGAATGACGCCAATCCCGAGCCCCACGTTCCAGCTGGTGGCGAGGCCCCGGTCGATATTGCCGCCGATGCCGCCGCCGCCGCCGATACTTTGGGCAAAAACGCCATAGCCGGCACCGCCGTAGGTGTTGATGTTGCCATCGACGATCACATCGACCTTGCCGCCATTGCCGGAGGCGCCGCCTGAGCCGCCGATCCCGACCGTGCCGGTAAAGCCGATGGCCCCGACACCGCCCGTGCCGCCGCCGCCGCCGATACTCTGCGCGAAGATGCCATCTGATCCTTGCTCATGGGCGGTGATGTTGCCGTGCTGAATGACATTGACCGCGCCGCCACTACCCGCTGCGCCGCCACTGCCGCCCATCGAGATGGATACCTGCTGGTACATCGGTGTCTTGTCGAACATCAAGGCCGGAATGCCGAAGAAACCATGCGCTCCTTCGCCACCGGTGCCGCCGCCTCCGCCCACACTTTGCGCGTAAATGCCGTGGGAGTCGGCGCCATGCGTGATGATCGTGCCCTGGTTATCAATGTCGACCGTATTGCCATCGCTGCCTGAACCGCCTTTGCCACCGAGGTTAAGGCTGAACGACGCATATTTGCCTAGCGTGCTGACCGGCATTACGGCGGCATTGATTGACATGGTGCGCGCACTGCCGCCCTGTCCGCCACCGCCACCGACGCTTTCGGCAAAAATGCCGTGCGAAGCAGTGCCAAATGTCTCGATCGTTCCCGTGTTGGTGATATCGACCATGCCGCCCTTGTTGCCTGAGCCGCCCTTGCCGCCGAAGGCGAAATCGATATTGACGTTATAGCCTTCCTGACCGATGTTCAGGTCTCCGGCGCCACTGAACGCGGCTCCGCCAATCCCGCCGCCCCCGCCCAGGCTCTGCGCGAAGATGCCGAATGCAGCTTCGCCGTGCGTTTTGATCGTCGCGGCGTTGCTCACGGTGACGGTGTCGCCGATGCTGCCTGTGCCACCAACGCCACCGGCGGAAATACTGACGTTCGTGTTCTTGCCACCCAGTCCGAGTGTCCCGGCGATGGCGATGCCACCATCGCCGCCACCACCGCCGACGCTCTGGGCGAACACGCCATGCGCATTCTTGCCCCAGGTTTCGATGCTGCCACCGCTGATGTCGACATCAACCGTGCTGGCCATACTGCCCGCGCCCCCCGAGCCGCCCACGGCGACATTGAGCTTGAGCGAATCCGAGCCCAAGCCGCCGCCCACGCCACCTGCGACGGCAAGGCCACCATCACCGCCGCCGCCGCCGACGCTCTGCGCCTTGATCCCGTAGGCTTTCTCACCCTGCGTGCTGATGGTGGCTGCGCTATTGACAACGACAGCCCCACCGGCCCCTCCGGACCCACCCTCGCCGCCGAGCGCGAGGCCAAGGCTGCCACTGCCGTTCGTGCCGGCCGAAAGCGTGGCTGCCACGGCCAGGCCGCCATGTCCGCCGCCACCACCGACGCTTTGGGCAACGATACCGTAAGCATTCGCGCCGTTCGTGGTGATCTTTCCGGTGATCGGGGCGTCCTTGCCGACCTCCACCTTCTTGCCGTCGCCTGCCACACCGCCCTTGCCACCCACCGAGAAGGAAACCGCCACGCCCTGAACGGCTGCGCTGGCAGCTACGGAGAACCCGCCGTTACCGCCGCCACCACCGACGCTCTGGGCATAGATGCCGTATGCGTCCTGTTCGTGCGTCGTGATCGTGCTCTGGCTTTCGACCTGTACCTCTCCTCCATCCCCGCCACCACCACCGCTACGTCCGACGGACAGCGAGAGAGAAAGGCCTTTGCCGGCCGAGGCAGCGGCCGCAAAGCCACCATTGCCGCCGCGTCCACCCACGCTCTGGGCATAGATGCCATGCGACTGGACACCCCATGTCTCGATGCTTCCGCCGGTGCTCTTCGCCACGACTTTGTCGCTGTCGCCACCATTGCCGCCAGCGCCGCCGATGGCAACCGATGCAAACGCCCCGACGGCGACGACATTGCCGCCGTTGCCGCCGCCGCCGCCGACGCTCTGCGCGAAAAGCGCCGCTGCGTTGCGCCCGGAGGTCGTCAGGTCGCCACTATTGGCGACCGTGACCGTGCCGCCATTCCCACCCCCGCCGCCGGATCCGCCGACGCCGAACCAGCCGCCGCTCGATCCGCCGGTGCCGCCGCCGCCGCCGATGCTTTCGGCGAGGATGGCGTTGGAGGCCGAGGTGATCTTGCCCGTGTTGCCGACAATGACGGCGCCGCCATCGCTGGTGGTGGCGCCGTCACCTCCGATGGCCACAAGTCCGCCCGAGTCGCCGCCATGGCCGCCGCCACCACCGATACTTTGGGCAACGATGCCGCGTGCGCCGACACCGGTGGCGTTCAGTTCGCCGTAGTTGTACACCGAGGCCATCCCGCCGTTGCCGCCTGCCGTTCCGTCGCCACCCAGCGCGACGAGCCCGCCCGTCCCGCCGGCGCTGCCGCCCCCGCCGCCGATGCTCTGGGCCATCAGCGCGTTGGCGTTCCAGCCCGCGGTGCTTACCTTGCCGAGGTTAAGTATCGTTGCGATGCCTCCCGTCCCGGCATTGCCGCCGGTGCTGCCCAGGGCCACGATACCCCCTGCGCCGCCGCCTCCACCACCGAATCCGCCAATGCTCTGGACCAGAATGCCATGCGAATCGTCACCGAAGGTCGTGATCGTTCCCGCGTTGCCGACGATGACCGGATCGTTCACCGTCCCCGCGCCGCCTGCGCCGCCGCCACCTCCCAGCCAGCCGCCGCCGCCGCCCTGTCCGCCCTGGCCACCGAGCGTCTGGGCCAGGATGCCGAAGGCGTTGGTCGACTCGGTGGTGATGTTGCCGTAGTTGATGACAGTGACTTCGCCACCCTTGGCGCCCGTGCCACCCGCGCCGCCGTTGCCGGCAAAGCTGGCACCGCCGCCGCGCCCACCGTTGCCGCCGGCACTGGAAGCAACGATGCCGTGGGCGCCTTCGCCAAAGGTGTGGATGGTCGCTGTGTTGTTGACCATGACGCTGCCACCCGACGAGCCGGCATTGCCGGTGTCACCACTGAAAACGCCGCCACCACCGGGTAGCCCGGTGCCGCCCTTGCTTTGAGCCAGGATGCCGTACGACGCCTGGCCGAACGAGAGCGCGTTCTTCGTCGTGATCGAGCCGCTGGTCGTTACGCTGACATTGCCGCCGGCCCCGCCGATGGCGGAATCTTCCAGCAGGCGGGTCATGTAGGCATCGAAGTTGGGCGCCAGCGAAATCTGGCCCGACAGGGGCGTTGCGCCGTCGACGTAGGCAATGGCCTGCGGTGCCTCGTAGGCGCGCCCGTACACGTCGAAATACGTTGCCGGCAAGACGCTCAGCGACCCATCGGCCAGGCGCGTGACGCGCAACGTGAGTACGGCGTTGGATGGGGCATAACCGATGATCGAGGTCACGGTATAGGACACCGAGGTGTCGATGTGCTGCCCTGGCGCCAGATTATTGAGCGCCATGCCGCTGAGGTTGTAGGTGTAGGCGGGGGCGAGTCCCAGGAGGTTGTTCTTCAGGGTAAATGTGCCGCCGTTGGAGCCGGTGACTGCCTGGCCGATCTTGGCGCTGTCGCCTTGCACCGTGCTGATGCCGAAGGTGGCCCCCTGGTTGGTGCCGAGGAGCTGCTTGTACGTGTTGACGACAGCATCGGAATAACCGCCCGCCCGGCTGCGGGCGCTGATACCGGGGCTTTGATCGCCATCCGTGCTGATCGTTGCAAAGCTGTTAACTGTCACGTTGCCGCCCGTTCCGCCGCTTCCGGACGGCAAAGGCAGGCCGAAGAAGTTGTTGGTCTGGGTTGGCGTTCCGAAACCGTTCACCACGATACCGCCTGTGTTGTCGCCGTTTGCCGTGATGGAAATCGGCGCCAGGGAGGTTCCAGCATTGATGGTCACGGCATTGCCGGCTTCGTTATGCAGGTAGATGCCCGGCAAGCCGCTACCGGGGGCGACCGCAGCGTTGAGTGTATTGACGTCGATGCTTGTGACCGGTGGCGATTGCAGGGTGCTGCCGTCGATCAGCAGCGTGCGGCCTGTCGCAATGCCGCCGGACTGATTACCGTTGCAGAGCACGCTGCTGGGTGTTTGCAGGCTACAGGGGTCGGGTTCGGCATGGAGCTTCCCCGGCAACGGAAGGAAAAGCTGCGCAATGGCGAGGCTGATCAGCATCTGCCGAATCAGCGCTTGGACAGTGGCGCGTTCACGATGCGCTGCGCTTGAAGTGGCTGCTCGGGCAGCCAAGGAGTTTGCCACTCCACGAAGATGCTTGTGGGAGATTGGACACGGGTGCGCAGACATGATGAAGCCTCCCTGTTCCGACTGTTCTTTTTAGTTCAAATATCCATTTTTACTATAGGGTGGAATGCTGAAATTAACAGAAGAAAATTCTCGTAAGTCATTGTTGGAAAAGATATTTAACTAAATTGTTACATCCGGATTTGAATGTAAAATATGTTAGTTAAATGACTTTGTTTGGGTTTGTTTGATGTTTTTGTTACTAAATAGGGAAGGTCCCCTCGCGCAACTGAGGCGATTGCCAGCACCGCCGACTTGACTGGCCGGCGCCTTCCCCTACGATTTCAAATGTGGCGATAACCCGGAGAAAACTGGCATGAGTCAGCATCAATCACTGGCAGACAATCTGCTCCATAACAGCATCACCCGCCGCCAGATGCTCTGGCTGATTGGCGCCAGTGCCTTGTCCGGCTGTGCCTCGTCGCCGATCGGTGGGGGCGCCATCCTGGTCGGCATGAGCGAGGACGAGGAAAAGGCTGTCGATCAGAAGGTAGCCCCACAGCAGTTTTCGCAGGATCTGGGGGCGGTGCAGGATGCGCCGATCAACCAGTACCTGACGGAAGTCGGCCAACGTTTGCACAGCAAGTCGCACCGGCCGCAGATGCCCTATTCGTATCGTGTGCTGAACGCCAACTACGTCAATGCCTACACCTTCCCTGGCGGGGCGATGGGGGTGACGCGCGGCATTCTGGTCGATCTCGACAACGAGGCCGAGCTGGCGGCCTTGCTCGGTCACGAGCTGGGTCACGTCAATGCCCGTCACGCCGCGCAGCGGCAGGGTACGGCGATGGTGACGCAGGTGGCGATGACGGGCGTGAATATCATCGGGGCGGTGGCCGGGGTTGGCAGCCTGACCGATATCGGTACCCAGCTCGGCGCCAGTGTGCTGCTCGCCAGCTATTCCCGCGACAACGAGCGCGAAGCTGATTCGCTGGGGCAGGAATACATGGTGCGGGCCGGCTATCCGGCCAGCGGCATGGTCGGCCTGCAGCAATTGCTGGTCGATCAGCAGAAGGAATCGCCGGGTATGCTGAAAACCATGTTCTCGACCCACCCGATGAGCAGCGAACGGCGCGACACTGCGCGGCAACTGGCCGAGAGCAAGTATGCGGCGAGCAACACGCGCGATGCCGGGCGCGACCGCTTCCTGGACAACACTGCTTCACTGCGCCGCATCAAACCGACCATCGATGCCTGCCAGAAGGGTGAAGTGGCCATGGCCGGCAAAGCCTACGGCAAGGCCGAGGAGCAGTTTCGTACGGCCTTGAAGGCAACGCCGCGTGACTATGCGGCCAATGTGCTGATGGCCAAGTGTCTGTCTGTTCAGGACAAGGATGCGCAGGCCATGGAATACGCCCAGACGGCGACGAAGATTTATCCGCAGGAGGCGCAGGCCCAGAAGATGGTCGGCATCCTGGCGCTCGGCCAGAAGGATCCGGCCAAGGCCTACGAGCATCTCGACCGCTACGATCGCCTGATGCCGGGGGATGCCGGGGTGACCTTCCTCAAGGGCGTCTCACTGGAAGGGCTGGGGCGCCAGCAGGAGGCGGCCAACCAGTATGCCGCTTATCTGAAGCGGACCCAGAAGGGCAAGGCGGCAGAGTATTCCTACAGCCGGCTGCAGAGCTGGGGCTATGTGAAATAGCTGCCTGCCCGGTGAATGCCACTACCGCGTGGGCGGCAGTGGTGTCTGGCAAGTCAGACTCAGGCTGCTTTTTTCGAGCGGCGGCGGGTGGAAACGGGTATTGCACCCAATGCGATACCCAGTAGAGCAATGGACGCTGGCTCCGGCACGGCCGATAGTGTCACTGAGCCGCCATCACTGACCGCATAGGCCTGCGGCGAGTTGATGAAAGCCGTGCCATCGCAGCCTGCGCCACCATAGCCGGCCATGCCGCAGATGATTTCCGAGACCAGCAGCGCATCCGGGTTGGTGGTCTGGTTGTAAATGCCCAGTTGCAGCAACACCTTGCCGGCCTTGGTCATGTCATTGCCGTCGGCATCGAACAGGTAGCCGGGGAGCAGGCTACCGGCGTCGAGTTGTGCCTGGACATTAACCAGTCCGCCATTCAAGAGGCCGCCGTCGAAGACGCTAAAACTGCCGATCGCCTTGCCATTGTCGGCACCATAGGTCCCGTTGGCACTGCCGAAATCGAAGTTTATGTCGCTGAACAGCTTGATGCTTCCCGAGCTGAAATGTAGCGCGGCAGGATTGAACCAGTTCCCCGAGCCGCTCACCTCGTAGGTCACGGTAATGTCGCTGGTGCCGAACGGGTTCGTGCTCCCTGTCTGCAGGAGCTGGTAGGCGCCGTGCTCGATGAAGGTGAACGCGCCCGGGTTGGTGGGGCTCGGCACTACTTGCACGAAGCCGACGCCGCCGACATTGGCCGCTGATACGGTGGTCGCCCCGCCCGCACCGAGGCCTTCCGGGTTGATCTGCCAGTCCGGGGCGGCGTGTGCTGACTGGATGCCGAACGCCAGCCCGAGAGCGCACGTCAATTGCGCAAGGTGCTTGGCGAATGGATTGATGTTCATGAGGTTCTCCTGATCCTGGTTATGAGACACCTCCCAGCGTTAGAGACATTTTTTGAGGCTGGAAGATGCGCGATAAGCGCGTTGTCCTAAGCCCTGGGAATATATGACAATGAACTATTCGGGCAAAGCAGTTCCGCGTGGATCAGGGAATTTGGTGATATCGATTTGACGTTATTGCAACGTCATGAGGCCTGTTTTTGAAAAACTAGTCGCCGAAACTGCGCAAGCCTTCCAGATCGACAATGTGGATGCCGCCGTATTCGCTGCGCACCAGCCCGGCATCCTCCAGCACCTTGAGCGCCTGGTTGGCGCGCTGGCGGGAGACGCCGGCCAGGTAGCCGAGTTCTTCCTGAGAAATCTGCAGCAGGCGATTGGTACCGGGGTAAAGCACCGGGTTGAACAGGGCCGCCAGGCCCCGGGCAATGCGGGCGTCGGTATCGAGCATGCGCTCGTTCTCGATCATGCCGATGAACTGGCCGAGGCGCTCGTTCAACTGGGCGATCATGTAGCGGTTGAACGGAATGCTGTGGTCGAGCAGCCAGTTGAAGGTGTTGCGGCTCATGAAGGCGACCCGGGTTTCACGCAGGGCCATCACGTCATAGCGCCGCGGCTCCTTCTTCATCAGTGAGCCTTCGCCGAACCAGCCGCCGACACTGATGCCGGTCAGCGACGTGGTCTTGCCGGTCGTCCAGTGGCTGGCCATCTTGCCCAGCCCGTCGATGATGCCCATCCAGTAATCGACCGGCTCGCCCTTCATGCAGATGAAGGCGCCGGGCGCGAAAGAACGCTCGATCGTGCCGGCCAGGGCGCGATCCATTTCCTCGGCTGTCAGCGACTGGCCCCAGAGGGAGGTGCGAAGCAGTTCCTCAGCGTTCTTCAATTTATTTCCTGGAATGTCTGCCGGATGACAATTATAAGCTCGGGGTGTGCATACACTGAGCCGCAACTGTGAGAGATTGTCGTGGTGCGGCGCAAGGTTTGTGTAAGGCAGTGCAGCCCACAATGATTCAAACGAACGTTAGACCGCGTGCCCAAAAACGCGGCGATGAGGAGACTAAAGAATGCCCACGCAGGCGAATTTCGCCGCGGTGGATGGTTTGCATACCTTCCCGCGGTTGCTGTTTCATCACGCCCAGACGCGTCCCAATGCCCCGGCCATGCGCGAGAAGTATCTCGGCATCTGGCAAACGTGGACCTGGCTGGATGTCGCCGAGCGCGTTCGCGCCCTGGCTTGTGGTCTGGCCTCGCTCGGTTTCAAGCGCGGCGACAATCTGGCCATCATCGGCGACAACCGTCCGCATCTCTACATGATGATGACCGCTGCCCAGTGTCTGGGTGGCGTACCGGTGCCGCTCTATCAGGACGCCGTGGCCAACGAAATGCTCTTCGTGCTGCAGGATGCCGGCATCCGCTTCGTGGTCGTCGAAGATCAGGAGCAGGTCGACAAGATGCTGGAAATCCAGGATCAGGTGCCGACGCTGGAGCACATCGTCTATGACGACCCGCGCGGCATGCGCCACTACTCCCAGCCCTTCCTGCACGATATCCACGAGTTGATGGAGATGGGCCGGATTCATGACCGCAATCATTCGGACTTCCTGAATGCCGAGGTCGAGCAAGGGCACTTCGACGACACCTCGGTCATGCTCTACACCTCGGGTACCACCGGCAAGCCGAAGGGCGTCTGCCAGACGCACGCTGCCTTCATCGCCGCTGCCCAAGGCGGGGTGCAGGTCGACAAGCTGGGGCCGGATGGCGACATCCTGTCCTACCTGCCCATGGCCTGGGTTGGCGATCACCTGTTCTCCTACGCCCAGGCGCTGGTGGCAGGTTTCACGATCAACTGCCCGGAATCCGGCGAAACGGTGATGAGCGACCTGCGCGAAATCGGACCGACCTGCTACTTCGCCCCGCCGCGCGTTTTCGAAAGCCTGCTGACCTCCGTGATGATCCGCATGGAAGACGCCGGCAAGCTCAAACAGAAAATGTTCCACCACTTCATGGCGGTGGCCAAGCGCTGTGGCTCGGACATTCTGGACGGCAAATCGGTCGGCCTCGGCGACCGCCTGCAGTACTGGCTAGGCAACCTGCTGGTCTACGGCCCGTTGCGCAACGTGCTCGGCATGAGCCGGATCCGCGTGGCCTACACGGCCGGCGCGGCGATTGGTCCGGAACTGTTCCGTTTCTACCGTTCGATGGGCATCAATCTCAAGCAGTTCTACGGCCAGACCGAAACCTGTGCCTATGTTTGCCTGCAGCCGGATGGCGCGATCAAGTTCGACTCGGTCGGTCAGCCGGCGCCGGGCGTCGAGATCAAGATTGCCGACAACGGCGAGGTGCTGGTCAAGGGGCCGATGCTGCTCAAGGAATACTACAAGCGCCCGGATGCCACCGCAGAGACGATCAACGCTGACGGCTGGTTCATGACCGGCGACGCCGGCTTCCTCGATGAAGACGGCCACCTGAAGATCATCGACCGTGCCAAGGACGTCGGCAAGCTGTCGAACGGTGCGATGTTTGCGCCGAACTACATCGAAAACAAGCTGAAGTTCTTCCAGCACATCAAGGAAGTGGTCTGCTTCGGCCACGAGCGTGACATGGTCTGCGCCTTCGTCAATATCGACGTTGGTGCGGTCGGCAACTGGGCTGAACGGCGCGGTATCGCCTACTCGGGCTATGCCGATCTGGCCGGCAAGCCGGAGGTGCTGGAGCTGATCCGCGAGTGCGTCGAGCAGATCAACGCCGATCTGGTCAATGACACGATGGTGGCCGATTCGCAGATCCATCGTTTCCTGGTCCTGCACAAGGAACTGGATCCGGACGATGACGAGCTGACCCGGACCCGCAAGGTGCGCCGCAACTTCGTTGCCGAAAAATACAAGGTGCTGATCGACGCGCTCTATTCGGGCAAGTCCAACCAGTTCATCGAAACCGAGGTCAAGTTCGAGGATGGCCGGCGTGGCAAGGTGTCCGCCGACCTGAGGATCATCGATGCCAAGACCTTCCCGATCGTGAAAAAGGCTGCCTGAACATGAGCAAAAAAATAGGCGACGTCATTCTCGACCTGCAGAACATTTCCCTGCGCTTCGGTGGCGTCAAGGCGCTGACCGACATTTCCTTCAACGTCCGCCAGCACGAAATTCGCGCCATCATCGGCCCGAACGGTGCCGGCAAGAGCTCGATGCTCAACGTCATCAACGGTGTGTATCACCCGCAGGAGGGCAAGATTTTCTGGCACGGTAACGAGCGCAAGCGCATGGAGCCGCACATGGCGGCCCAGCAGAACATTGCGCGCACCTTCCAGAATATCGCGCTCTTCAAGGGCATGAGCGTACTCGACAACATCATGACCGGGCGCATCACCAAGATGAAGGCCAACTTCATCGAGCATGCGCTGTGGTTCGGCCGGGCCAAGAACGAGGAACTGGAGCATCGCAAGAAAGTCGAGGAGGTGATCGATTTCCTCGAAATCCAGCACATCCGCAAGACGCCGGTCGGCCGCCTGCCCTATGGCCTGCAAAAGCGCGTCGAACTCGGTCGCGCCCTGGCTGCCGAGCCCTCAATGTTGCTGCTCGATGAGCCGATGGCCGGCATGAACGTCGAGGAGAAACAGGACATGTGCCGTTTCATCCTTGATGTGAACGACCAGTTCGGCACCACCATCGTGCTGATCGAGCACGACATGGGCGTGGTGATGGATATCTCCGACCGCGTCGTCGTGCTCGACTACGGCAAGAAGATCGGCGATGGCGTCCCTGACGAAGTTAAGAACAACGAAGACGTCATCAAGGCGTACCTCGGTGCTGGCCATTAAGGAGCGGGCGAGATGAATTTCTTTTTAGAGGTATTGATCGGTGGCCTGCTTTCCGGCGTGATGTATGCGCTGGTGGCCCTCGGTTTCGTGATGATCTACAAGGCGTCCGGGGTGTTCAACTTTGCCCAGGGGGCGATGGTCTATCTGGCTGCACTGTCGGTCGTTGGTTGCATGGAGAAGGGCGCGCCACTCTGGCTGGCCATCATCCTCGCCTTCGCGATCATGACGGTGTTCGGTATCGCCACCGAAAAGTTCGTGCTGCGCAAGCTGGTCAACCAGCCGCCCATCGCGCTGTTCATGGCGACCATCGGCCTGGCGTTCTTCATCGAAGGTGTCGCGCCGATGATTTTTGGCAGCGAGCCGCGGGCGCTGGAACTGGGCATCGTCGATGAGCCGATTCCATGGATTCTCGATAACTGGAACATGGTGATTTCCAAGTTCGATCTGGTCGCCGCAGGTGTCGCAGCTGTACTGGTCGCGACGCTCGCCCTGTTCTTCCAATACACCAGGATCGGCCGCGCCCTGCGTGCCGTGGCCGATGACCATCAGGCCGCACTGTCGATCGGCATACCGCTGCAGCACATCTGGGCCATCGTCTGGGGCGTCGCCGGTTTCGTCGCGCTGGTGGCAGGCATGATGTGGGGGGCTCGCAACGGTGTGCAGTTTGCGCTCACTTTCACGGCACTCAAGGCCTTGCCGGTATTGATCCTCGGTGGCTTTACCTCGGTGCCGGGTGCCATCGTCGGCGGCCTGATCATCGGCGCCTCCGAGAAACTGGCTGAAATCTACATCCCACCGGTCATGCAGGATCTGTTCGGCGGCAACTTCGGCGGCATCGAGGGCTGGTTCCCTTATGTGCTGGCTCTTTTGTTCCTTCTCGTCCGGCCGGAAGGCTTGTTCGGCGAGAAGCACATCGACCGCGTGTAAGAGAGGATAGAACAACATGCTTTATCGTGAAGCCGGTCAATTCAAGACCACCTACGCCGCCGACCAGCAGCTCTTCCCGATCAGACAGGACCGGATCGGTGTCATCACCCTGCTTGTCGTCGCCTTTCTCGGCGTGCCGTTCTTTGCCAGCGAATACTGGTTCTCGGCCATCCTGATCCCCTTCCTGATCTTTGCGCTGGCGGCCTTGGGCCTGAACATCCTGACCGGCTACGCCGGCCAGTTGTCGCTTGGCTCGGCTGCCTTCATGGCGGTCGGCGCCTATGCGGCCTACAACTTCCAGTTGCGCATCGAAGGCATCCCGATTCTGGTCTCCTTCGCGTTGGCCGGGTTGACCGCAGCCGGTGTCGGCATCCTGTTCGGTTTGCCATCGCTGCGCATCAAGGGGTTTTATCTGGCTGTGGCGACGCTGGCAGCGCAGTTCTTCATCGTCTGGTGCCTGACCAAATTCCCTTGGTTGTCGAATAACTCGTCTTCCGGCGTGATTTCGACGCAGCAACTGATCTTCTTTGGCCATGAGCTGAAGACCCCGGTCGAGAAATACCTGCTGGTCCTCTCCATCGTCGTCGTCATGGCGCTGGCCGCCAAGAACATGGTCCGTTCGACCACCGGTCGGGCCTGGATGGCAGTGCGCGACATGGACGTGGCAGCCTCGGTGATTGGCATCAAGTTGATGCCGACTAAACTGCTCGCTTTTGCCGTCAGTTCGTTTTACTGCGGCGTAGCCGGTGCGATGTACGCCTTCTGCTACCTCGGCTCGGTCGAGCCGGACGGCTTCTCGCTGGAAATGTCGTTCAAGATTCTGTTCATGATCATCATCGGCGGTGTTGGCTCGATCATGGGCAGTTTCCTGGGGGCGGCCTTCATTCTCTTGCTGCCGATCTTTCTCGATATCGCATTGCCGTTTTTTGCCGACCTGTTCGGTCTGCCGTTTTCCAGCGCTACCGTCTCGCACATCCAGATTACGGTGTTCGGTGCGCTGATCATGTTCTTCCTGATCGTTGAGCCGCACGGGCTGGCCCGTCTGTGGCAAATCGCCAAGGAAAAGCTGCGCCTGTGGCCGTTCCCGCACTAAGCCGGGTTTGCCGCAACTTTATAACTAGAGGAGACAAAACCATGATTAAAAGCTTCAAACCTGCCCTGAGTGCTGTTGCGCTTTCCCTGGCGATGCTGTCTCAAGGTGCAGCTGCCGCCGAAGAACAATTCTTCCCGCTGATCGACTACCGCGTCGGCCCCTATGGCTCGAACGGCCAGGCCTTCTACGGCGGCTTCATCGACTACCTGAACTACGTCAACATCAAGGAAAAGGGCGTCAATGGCGTTCAGATGACCTGGGAAGAGTGCGAAACGGAATACAACAACGCCAAGGGCGTCGAGTGCTATGAGCGCCTGAAGAGCAAGGCCGCCAAGTCGGCCGGCCCGATCCACACGATGTCGACCGGCATCTCCTACGCCCTGGTCGACAAGTCGGCCCAGGACAAGCTGCCACTGGCCATGATGGGCTACGGCCGGACCGATGCGGTCGATGGCTCGGTCTTCCCCTATGCCTTCCCGCTGGTCACCACCTACCAGATGCAGGCCTCGGCCATCGTCAAGTTCATCAAGGACAAGAACGGTGGCAACCTGGCTGGCAAGAAGATCGTTTATCTGTATCACGACTCCGCCTACGGCAAGGAAGCCATCATCGCGATGGAAGCCGAGGCATCGCTGAACAAATTCACGCTGGTCCAGATTCCGGTCGCCCACCCAGGCAACGAGCAGGGCGCCCAGTGGCTGAAGATCCGCCAGGAAAAGCCGGACTACGTGGTGTTCTGGGGCTGGGGCGTGATGAACCAGACGGCGCTGAAGGCGGCCCAGAAGGTCGGCTTCCCGCGTGACAAGATGATCGGCTCGTGGTGGACCGGTTCGGAGGAAGACGTCATCCCGGCCGGCGATGCCGCCAAGGGCTACATGGCCGCGACCTGGAACGTCGCCGGCAAGCAGGTACCGGTTATCGCCGACATCGAGAAGGTGGTCTACGGCGCCGGCAAGGGCAACCTGCAGGATGTCGCCAAGATCGGCACCGTCCTCTACAACCGTGGTGTTTCTGCCGCCGTGCTGTCGGTCGAGGCGATCCGCAAGGGTCAGGAGAAGTATGGCAAGGGCAAGGCGCTGAACGGCGAGCAGACTCGCTGGGCGCTGGAAAACCTGAACATCAACGATGCCCGCCTGAAGGCTTTGGGCGCCACTGACCTGCTGCCGGAAATCAAGACCTCCTGCGACAACCACGAAGGTTCCGGCAAGGTGAAGATCCAGCAGTGGGATGGTGCCAAGTGGGTGCCGGTATCCGGTTGGATTGAAGGTAATAAATCGCTGATCCACCCGTTGTTCCAGGCCTCTGCCAAGCAGTACGCCAAGGAAAAGGGCATCACGCCGCGCGATTGCTCCAAGGAAAAATGAGACGGCAGGAGGAGGGAGTGGGGGCATGAGCCCTCGCTCTTTCTCTCCGTCCCATGAATCGGAAACGATGATGAATACACAAACTGCCGCTGCCGTGCCCGACAACTACCTGAGCATCAACAACATTGAGGTCATCTACGACCACGTGATCCTGGTGCTCAAGGGCGTGTCGCTGAACGTGCCGAAAGGCAAGATCGTCGCCTTGCTCGGTGCCAACGGTGCCGGCAAATCGACGACCCTGAAGGCGATTTCCAACCTGCTGCATGCCGAACGCGGCGATGTGACCAAGGGTTCGGTCGAATACAAAGGTAATCGTATCGACCAGCTGACTCCGAACGAACTGGTCAAGCGCGGTGTCATTCAGGTCATGGAAGGGCGCCATTGTTTCGGCCACCTGACCATCGAGGAAAACCTGCTGACCGGCGCCTACACCCGCTCGATTTCGCGCGGCGAGTTGAAAGACAGCCTGGAAAAGGTCTATCACTACTTCCCGCGCCTGAAGACGCGACGCACCTCGCAGGCCGGCTATACCTCCGGTGGCGAGCAGCAGATGTGCGCGATCGGCCGGGCGCTGATGGCCAAGCCGGAAATGATCCTGCTCGACGAACCGTCGATGGGCCTGGCACCGCAGATCGTCGAGGAAATCTTCGAGATCGTGAAGGACCTGAACACCCGAGAGAACGTCAGTTTCCTGCTGGCTGAGCAGAACACCATGGTGGCGCTGCGTTATGCCGACTTCGGGTACATCTTGGAAAACGGCCGGGTGGTGATGGAAGGGGACGCGGAAGATCTGCGGACCAATGAGGATGTTAAGGAGTTCTATCTGGGGCTGAGTTCAGCTGGCCGAAAATCCTTCAAGGACGTAAAGCACTATCGACGCCGCAAACGCTGGCTGTCTTAACGGGTTGCAGTGCGCCGCGCATGGCGGCGTTGTCGGCCGGCTTGTTGGCAGGAGCCAACGGCGCCGGCCTCCGCCTTGCCCTGCGGGGCTACTTTGCAACCCTCGGGCTGTCTCGGTGTTTCGCTAAAAAGCCGAATGCCACGGTCAACCGGAAAAAACGGAGAAATTTGAAATGAGCTATTACGATCCGCTCGAAACCCGCGATCCGGATGAGCGCGAAGCCGATCTGATGGACAAGCTGGCCCGTCAGGTGGCGCATGCCAAGGAAACGACGTCCTATTATTTCCAGACGCTGGCCGGCATCAATCCGTTCGACTGCATCACGCGCGAGGCGCTGGCCAAGCTGCCGCTGACCCGCAAGCGTGACCTGATCGAATTGCAGAAAAAGCATCCGCCGTTTGGCGGACTCAACGCCTTGGCGCGTCACAAGGCCAAGCGGGTATTTGCTTCGCCCGGGCCGATCTATGAGCTGCAGGGCATGGACATGGATCATTGGCGCATGGCGCGGGTGCTGTATGCCGCTGGTTTTCGTCATGGTGATCTGGTGCACAACTGTTTTTCCTATCACTTCACGCCGGGGGCTTTCCTGATGGAAGGCGGGGCACGCAAGCTGGGCTGTGCCGTCTTCCCGGGGGGCGTCGGCCAGACCGAGCAGCAGGTTCAGGCCATGGTCGACCTGAAGCCGGATGGCTATGTTGGCACACCGTCCTTTTTGCGCATCATCGTCGAGAAGGCCGAGGAACTCGGTGCCGACATTTCATCACTGAAGAAGGCGCTGGTTTCCGGCGAAGCCTTGCCGGGTATCACCCGCAATTGGCTCAACGAGCGTGGCATCAAGGTTCGTCAGTGCTATGCCACAGCCGATATCGGAGCCATCGCCTATGAAACCGAGGCTGAGGAAGGACTGGTCGTCGAAGAGGAGTTGCTGGTCGAGATCGTCCGTCCCGGCACCGGTGATCCGGTCGAGCCCGGTGAGGTCGGCGAGGTGGTGGTGACCACCTTCAGCCCGGATTACCCGCTGATCCGTTTCGCCACCGGCGACCTGTCGGCCATCCTGCCGGGGCGCTCACCTTGCGGGCGCAGCAATATCCGCCTCAGGGGCTGGCTCGGTCGGGCCGACCAGACGACCAAGGTCAAGGGCATGTTCGTGCATCCGGAGCAGGTGGCCGAGATCGCTGAACGTCACCCGGAAATTTATCGCATGCGGCTGGTGGTTGATAATCCTGGCGGCCAGGATCGCATGGTCCTGTATTGCGAGATCGAAGCCGGTAATGAGGTTCTGGACAAGGCCGTGGTCAGCAGCTTGCGTGAAGTGACCAAGTTGCGCGGTGAAGTTGCTTTTTCGGCACCGGGGGGCTTGCCCAACGACGGGAAGGTGATCGAAGATAGCCGGGTCTACTGATCCGGATATCTTTCATGCGAATTTTCGTACTTGCGCTGGCCTGGCTGGCGCTCTCGGCGCAGGCCGCCGAGCCTGTCCTGCGTCCATCCGCGCGGCTGCTGTTCAAACAGCCGGAGATGCTGAGGGCGGGGCAGTGCGTGCGTTATGAAGAGGGCGGGGCCGGTTTTATCGTCACCGATCCCATTTTCTACCTCAAAGGTGAAGTGATTACGGCGGAAGTTCAGTCGCGCCACCTGGCCAAGTGCCCGGTGGTAGCCGGCAAGAATATCGAGCAATACAGCCGCGATGAATTCAACCGCCACGCCATTGCCTACCCCTGCGTGGCGCAGGACGTGGCGGAGCGTGACGAGCAGATTGGTGTCGTTCGTGTCCGGGTCAGCGATTGGGAAACACCGCATGCCAAGAAGGCTGAAAATGCCGGCCGGCTGTATCGCGGCATGTTCCTCGACCGGAAGCTGGAAAAAGGTATGGAAATCGAACTGGAGGCCGATCTGCTCGGGGTTTGCGAGCAGTGAGCCTGTTCGCACTCGAGTTTATCGTTTCTCGCTGACCACGCCATTGGCCGCCAGCTGTTCGACTTCGACGTCGGACAGCCCTAACGAAGTCAAAACTTCACGGCTATGTTCCCCCAATAGCGGCGGCGGGGCCTGAATTGCTCCCGGTGTGCGCGAAAGGCGAGGGGCCGGGGCGGGTTGCCTGACCCCCGCGACGTCGACAAAAGCCTCTCTGTCCAGATTGTGCGGGTGAGCCGGGGCTTCCTTCATGCTCAGCACCGGCCACACGCAATCGTCCGTGTCATCGAACAGCGCTTCCCAGTGCTTGCGTGGTTCCCGTTTGAAAATTTCGACCAGCCGCTGCTGCATGAGTGGCCAGCGTGTCTTGTCATATTGCTGGCCAGTAAAGTCGGGATCACCGCTCAGTCCGAGGCGCTCGACAAAGGTCGCGTAAAACTGGGGTTCAAGTGGGCAAACGCTGATCCACAGGCCATCGGCGCATTCATAGACGTCGTAGAAGGGCGCGCTCGAATCGATGGCGCAGTGGCCTTCCCATTCGCCCAGCGCTTCGAGATTGAACAGTCCGTGGGCGAGAACGGCAGCGCCTTCGCACATCGCAGCATCGATGACCTGGCCTTTGCCGCTGCGTTGAGCCTCAAGCAGCGCGCAGGCGATGCCCCAGGCGAGCATCAGGCCGCCACCGCCCATGTCGCCGACCAGGGTGGGTGGGGCCCAGGGGGCGCCGCCATGGCGGCGGCCGGTATCGAGCACGCCGGCAATCGCGGCGTAGTTGGCATCGTGACCGGCACGCGGAGCCAGCGGGCCGGTTTGGCCCCAGCCGGTCATGCGGCCATAGATCAGCCGCGGATTGAGGCTCAGACAAACCTTAGGGCCATAGCCAAGGCGTTCCATGACACCGGGCCGGAACCCCTCGATCAGCACATCGGCCTCGGCAATCAGCTTGAAAACCAGGTTTTTGGCTTCCGGGTGCTTGAGGTCGATGCACAGCGATTTTTTGCCGCGATTGGCCACGGCCTTGCGCCCACCGCCAAACAGTTGCGAGGCAAAGGTGCCACCGGCTCGTTCGAGCAAGGTGACTTCGGCGCCCATGTCGGCGAGCAGCATGCCGCAGAAAGGCCCGGGGCCGATACCGGCGAATTCGATGACCTTGATACCGGCCAATGGGCCACGTGCTTTCGTTTCTGGGGCGTTTTGCATTGATTTTCCGGAGGAGAGTTTGGGTTGATGCCGGTTGGCGGCTAAGTCCAGTGGATGTCCCTTATTATCCAGTCTCAGGTGTCTCCAGGAAAAGCCCAGATTGGCCGCTGTCGGGCGTGACGCTGGCGCTTTGATCAGGCACACTCGATCAATTGCGGGGATAGCAGGCCAATCAGGCAAAAGGTCAGAAATCATGAACAAGAATATCGACGAGTTGCTGGAGCGAATCCATGGTCTGCAGGATGAGCTTGAGGAGGAATACCGAAAGACGCGCGAGGAGTGGGCGCAGAAGAAACAGGAACTGGCCGATGAGCTTCTTCGCCAGCAGCGTCGCTACAAGACCGGCCTGTTCCGTTTCATGCTGCGCTCCCGTTTCCTGGTTGTGCTGACTGCTCCCATCATCTATCTGGGCTGGTTGCCTTTTCTGCTGATGGACCTGTTTGTCAGTATTTATCAGGCGATCTGCTTTCCGATCTACCGAATCCCCAAGGTGCGGCGTTCCGATTATCTGGTTTTCGATCGCCAGGATCTGCCTTACCTGAACATCATCGAGAAATTCAACTGCTTCTACTGCTCATACGGCAACGGGGTGGCGGCATATACGCGGGAAGTGGCGGCGCGCACCGAACAGTACTGGTGCCCGATCAAGCATGCCCGACGAATCAAGGCTTCGCATGACCGCTATCCGAATTTCTTCGATTATGGTGATGCTGCGGCATTCCAGCAGGGCTTGAACCGGTTGCGCAAGCAATACGGGGATGGCGGGAAGTAGTTCGCCTTCCCGGTCTGGATCAAGGCTCGATCAGGCTGACCTCAAACTCGAATGCGTGGTCGCTGCCCTGTTGCCATGATTGGCCAAAGCTGATCCGGCCATTGCCGTTGAGCGTGACCATTTCTTTACGGATCAGCGTTTCCGGTGCGTTGTGTGCGGTAACGTAGGTGCCGTTCGTGCTCAGGTCTACCAGCACATAGTTGCCCTGGCGATAGATGATGCGGCAATGCTGCCGAGAGGCTTTCGGGCAATTGATTGCAATATCGCTGGCGGGATCCCGGCCGATTGTCAGCATCGGATGATCGGTCGAGAAACGGAGGGTGCGCTCACCCTGGCGAATGATTATTCCAGATCGTTGAGTATCGGGAGTCGGACTGGATTCAGGGATGCTTTCTTTTCTTTGGGGAGTCGCGCGCAACATCGGAAGTGCATTCCAGTCGATGGAATAAGCCGGTATTTCCGAGCCTTCATTGGCAACCGCTACCGTTTTGTCCCGCAGGTTGGCAGGCAGTGCTTGCGCCACGCTTTCGGAAATCACGATGCTCGCTTCATCAAGCAGGGAAGAAAGTTTGCTGGCGGTGGCCTCGGCCGGATCGACGGGACTTGTTGAAACTCTTCCGGCCGTGGCGAGGTGAATGCCAATCTTGAGCGCGATCTGGGTGTCGGCAATTTGGGGGATCACGGCGCAGCGGCGCTGCATTTCGCAAGACCCGAACAAGGCAGCTTCAGCGGTCTCGAACGATGCCAGCAGGCTTTGTGGCATCTGCCGAATGATCGACCCGCCATGTGCAGCGAGGACTCGCTCCAGTCGTTTCAGGCGGCGGCGAAACAGCTTGCCGAGCAGAGCCTCGTCAAGTGTCGCGCTTTGGCCTGAAATTTCGTGTACTGCGCCGTGCACCAGATAGGCGTGATTGATCGCCTGGGGCGCCGGCTTATCTTGAGGGCTACGGCGAGTCGTTTTTTCCTGCATGGCTTTCTTTTCTGGCTGAATCGGCGCCGGCATTTGCCGGTGCAATCATGCCGCGATGGGGCCAATCTTCAGATGTGGTTATGGTTTAACAGTGGGGCAGCCTTATCTTCGGAAAGTTCCGAAAATGACAAGAGCGACAGAAGGTTAGCACTTGCCGCAGATTTGTATGCAAAGTTTTGTATAGGTATTGAAAGCGGATGTAGGCCCGGGTGAACCGGTGATCGCTCAGTGCGACGGGTCCGGCCTTTCATGCCCGGCTTCCGGATCAGCCTTTTCGTCCAAACAGTCCGCGTACTGCCTCCTGAAGGTCAGCCGGCAGGACGACAAGCTTGGCGTTGTCTTTTTCGCCCATGCGTTCCAGTGCCGCGATGTATTTTTCGCCGAGCATGTAGGACATCGGGCCGGTCTGGTCGCCGATGGCGGCCGTGATGCGCCGGATCGCCTCGGCTGAAGCCTCGGCCAGCATGACCTGGGCGTTGGCGTCGCGCTTGGCCGATTCGAGGCGGGCTTCGGCTTCGAGAATGGCCGACTGCTTGGCACCCTCCGAGCGGGTGACGACGGCTTTGCGCTCGCGCTCGGCCGCCGCCTGCATTTCCATGGCTTTCTGCATCGATTGCGAGGGCTTGATGTCCTGGATTTCGACCGATTTGACGGTCAGGCCCCAGTCGACCGCTTCGTCGGCGATGCTTTCGCGCAGCCGGGCCTTGATCTTGTCGCGCGACGACAGCGCTTCGTCGAGTTCCATTTCGCCCACAATCGAGCGCAGCGTGGTCATGATCAGGTTGCGGATGGCTTCGGAGAAGTCGGTGACGCCATAGACCGCCTTGACCGGGTCGGTGACCTTGATGAAGGCAATGGCATTGGTCAGGATCACCGCGTTGTCGCGGGTAATGACCTCCTGCTCCTGGACGTCGAGGATGATGTCCTTGGTCACCAATTGGTAAGACACCTTGTCAAGGTAGGGAATGACGATGTTGAGGCCCGGTTTCAGCGTGCCGTGGTACTTGCCCAGCCGCTCGACGATCCACTCCTCGCCCTGCGGCACGATGCGCACGCCCTTGGCGATGGTGACGACGACAAAGACCAGAATGGCCAGTGTGACGACAAATCCTGCATTCATATCCATTTTGCTATCCCTCTAAGCCTTGCTGACCTTGACGAAACTACCCTCGACGGCCGTCACCTTGACCCGCTCGCCCGCCGCGATGGCGGTGTCCGACAGGCAAACCCATTCCTCGGAGCCGAGGATCGGCCGTTGAAAACGAACCTTGCCGCGCTCGAAAGGAGCGACGGCACTGACCAGCAGACCGATTTCGCCGATGGCCTCACCATCGGCCGTACCCGAGCGGGTCTTGACGAAACTTTGCTTGAAGACGCGGAACCACAGCACGACCATGGCCAGCGAAGCAATGGTCCAGGTCGCCAGCTGGGCAGTCAGCGAGAGGTCGAAAGCCAGGGCCAGAAGTCCGACGAGCAGGGCGCCCAAACCAAACCAGACGATGAAGAACGAGGGGATGATCAGTTCGGCGAGAACCAGCACGATGCCGCCGACAACCCAGTGCCACCATTCAGGATGCATTTTCTTCTCCTTGTTCCGGCGAGTATTTAGGGTTTGCCTGAGCAGGTCAACCAAGCTGTGGTTGGCCACAGTTGGGGACGGGGCGGCAAGCCTCTAAAATGGAGCGATGAATACCGCCTTGCTGCTCCTTCCCGATTTTTCATTGATCCTGCTCGGTGCGGCCATCCGCCGCTGGATGCATCTGGGCGACCATTTCTGGAACGGCGTCGAGAAGCTGGTCTATTTCATCCTGTTTCCGGCACTGCTGATCAACGCCATCATCAAGACCCGACTCGATCTGGGCGCCGCCTTGCCGCTGCTCGCCACGGCCTTGGCGGCGATGGCCGGCGGCATGCTGCTCGGCATTGTGCCCAAGCTGTTCAGTCGCTTGCCGGCGCTGACCTATGCCTCGATGTTCCAGTGCGCCTACCGCTTCAACTCCTACATTGCGCTGGCCGTGGCCGGCATGCTGTTCGGTTCGCCGGGCATTGCAACCATGGGCTTGATCGTCGGGGCCGCCGTCCCGTTCGCCAATCTGGTCTCGGTGTGGATGCTGGCCCGTCATGGCGACGCTGGCCTGTGGCGCGAAGTGGCGCGCAATCCGCTGATCTGGGGAACAGCGACCGGCTTCCTGCTCAACCTCGCCGGCTTCGTGCCTCCGGCGCCGTTGCAGGCCTTTCTCGGACGCCTGGCCGATGCCTCGATTGCCCTCGGGCTGATCACGGTCGGCGCGGCCTTGCGGCTGGAAAGTACGCCGGGGGTGCGGGGTTTTTCGTTGTGGCTGGTGCTGGTGAAACTGCTGGCACTACCGCTGGTGGCGCTTGGCGTGGGGAGTCTACTTGGTCTGTCCGGACTCAACTATCAGGTGGTGGTGCTGTTCGCGGCGCTACCGACGGCGTCGTCGGCCTATATTCTGGCCATGCGCATGGGTGGCGACGGCCGTAGTGTTGCCTGGCTGATTTCGGCGACCACGCTGGGGTCGATGCTCACGCTGCCGCTGTGGGCAGCGTGGCTGGCTCGACTCTGATTACTTCTTGGTGGCGGCGGGCCGCCTGGCCTTTGGTTTTGTCTCTTCTGCTTCTTCGGCGGCTGCCTGGGCAACAGCTTCGGCCGACTGCTGCATCTGGTCGCGCATCTGCTGCATCATCTGCCATGGCCACATGGCTGCATCGGAAAAGGCATTGGGCTGCGCTTCGGCCGGTGCGGCTTCGGCGGCTTCCGGCGACATGGCCTTGACACTTTCCGAGGCCATCTTGCCCATGGCCTGCACCGCACCGACTGTGGTGCGCTGCATTTCCAGGCCCTGAATGGTCATCTGCAGCATCGACAGGTTCATGCGCAGCCAGCCCTCGACGGCCTTCATGTCCTTGATGCGCTTGTCGAGTTCGTCGAGATCGAAAGTCGGCGCCACCATGCCGGGGAGCGAGAAACCCATATTGCCCCACATGTTGCGCATGAAATTGAGCGGGTCGTGTACCTGTTCTTCGGCCATGTTCTTCTCCTCCGGTTGGATAACATCATCTTAAACCACTTCGTAATGCAAAATGATAAATTAGCGGCCTGTTGAATAAGGGGACGGTATGTTGAAGCTGTTGGTGGTTGAAGATCATGCGCTGGTTCGCGAAGGTCTGGTTCGCCTGCTTGGGCAGATCGAAGCTGGCGCAAAGGTCCTGGAGAGTGCGGACTTCGAATCGGCGCTGAATGTGCTCGAGAATGAAGGTGAGTTCGATCTGGTCTTGCTCGACCTGGCGCTGCCGGGAATCGACGGCTTTGCCGGTCTCGATATCCTGCGCCGCCGCTACCCGGCCATGCCGGTTGCTGTCGTGTCGGCCTTCGACGATACGCCGACCATTACGCGCGTGCTGAATCTGGGCGCTTCCGGATTCATTCCCAAGGCCTTCTCCGGTGAGGCCTTGCTCTCGGCGGTGCGCGAAGTATTGGCCGGCAACATCTTCCGGCCGAACGGCCAGTCGGCAGCACGGCTGGACGACGCTACGCCGGTGCCGCCGCCGCCGAAAAACGGGGTGCGTCCCGACGAGATTGGCTTGACTGACCGTCAGGGACAGGTGCTTGCCTTGATGGTGCGTGGCTTGTCGAACCGGGACATTGCCGATCAGCTTGGCTTGTCGGAGGGGACGGTCAAGATCCATGCGACGGCGGTATTCAAGGCGCTAGGCGTCAGCAGCCGGACGCAAGCGCTGGTTGCCGTTGCCCGTTACGGCATCGATTTCGAAAGCGTCTTCTGAAGCTGGTTCAGTAGCGCCCGCAGCTTGGCTGGGCGCACTGGTACGGGCAGCGCGTGAGCCCCGGCCGGCAGGCTTGCGCCCGGGTCACGGACCAGGACAACCAAGGGCATGCCGGTCACCAGTTCGGCACTGGCGGCGGCGGCGAGTTCGGGTTCAGCGATCAATACGGCATCTTCGGGCCGGCGCTCGGTCCGGCTGCCATCATCGCTGCTGACGGCATAGTCCCAGCGTTTCATCAGTTCGATGCAGGACAGCATCTCTTCCGAGGTGCCGATGCAGTGAACCTTGCCGGCTTGTGGCGGTTTGTCGCTTGCGGCCGGCCCGGCAACAACTGGCTGGCTGCTCGCTACGCTGAGCGTGAACTTGGTTCCTTCCCCCTGCCTTGAGTTGAGCTTTACCTCGATCCCCAGCGCTTTGGCCAGTCGATCGACGATGGACAGGCCCAATCCCAGCCCCTTGTTCTGTTCCCGGGCCGTGTTTCCGACCTGGTAGAACTCGGCAAAAATGGCGGCCTGGTGTTGGGGGGCAATGCCGATACCGTTATCCCTGATTTCGATCAGCACCCTGTCGCCCCTGTTGCGGGCGGCAACCAGCACGCTGCCGCCGGGCGGGGTATAGCGCAAGGCATTGGATACCAGATTGGCGATCATGCGTTCGAGCATGATCGGATCGGTTTCCACCCATCGCGTGGTCGGATGGAAACGCAAGCTCATATTGCGGTCGGTCGCGGCGCGCCGGAAGGAATTGGCGAGGCGCTCGAAGATCGGCTGCAACGGGGTTGGGCGGCTATCGGGCTTGATGCCGGCGACGTCGAGTCGGGAGATATCAAGCAGCGAATCGAGCAGTTCGCCAAGAATGGTCGTCGAGGCTGATATTTGTTCGGCCAGCCGGGGCAGCTCCTGCGGGGTGCCGCTGCGAATCTGGCGCTGCAGGTCAGTGGCGAACAGTGATAGTGCATGCAAGGGTTGGCGCAAGTCGTGACTGGCCGCCGCGAGAAAGCGACTCTTTGCCGTGTTGGCGCGTTCGGCGGCATTCTTCTGTCCGGCCAGCTCTTGGGTAGCTTCGCGGACGCGTTCTTCGAGCAGATCGTGGCTGGCCGCCAGTTCCTCGGTCATGGCCGCCATGTCGCGAACCTGGCGGCGAACCAGCAGTCCGGTGACGAGCAGGACGATGCTGACGAGCAGAGCCAGCGTACCCAGTTCGAACAGGCGGTTGTGCCAGGCGGCCAGCAGTGTCTTTTCCGGGATCACGCTGAGAACTCGCAGGTCGGTAAAGCCGGGGACTTGGGATACGGCGATCAGGTAACCGTTGCCGCTGGTCAAGCCATTCTCCGGAATGAAACCCTTTAGTTGGCCACCGTACAAGACTGCTGCGGCCTGGGCGCCGAGAATCGGCGATTGCCGGCTGAGGTCGGAGGGGCGGCAGGAGGCGATGATTTCGCTTTTCTGGTTGATGAGGACGGTTTCGAAATCGTCGGACAGCCGGTTCGACCAGCAGAAGTCCTGGAGATAGGCCGGCTCCATGGCCGCAAAGACGACGCCAGCAAAATGTCCGTTGTCACCGGTCAGGCGGCGGGCGATGGCGTAGGTGTAACGCCCGCTGTTGCGGCCGATATAGGGGCCGAAGGTGGAGGACTCAGCTCCATCCTCAAGCGCGATGAAATAGGGGCGGTCCTTGACGTTGATGTGGGGGGCCGGGAAGAAGGTCGAGATAAAGCGCTGGTTGCCATACCGATCAAAAATGATCAGGTCCCGCAGCTGCGGCATGGCCCGCGAATGGCGCTGGGCAATGTATTCCCAGCCCTTGCTGGTATCCCACGTTTCCCAGTCGCGGCGGCTGTGCGAGAGATCGGTTGCCGTCTCGCGAAGCAGCACGTCGACGGCTTCGAAAGTCCGGGCGGTATGCTCGGCCATCATCAGACCGAAATGCTGGAGCCGACGTTCGCCGGATTCCAGGTCGCGGTGTCGTGCCAGGGCGAGGTCGGCCAGAAAAACAAGCAAAACCACCAGCGTGCCGACCAGTGCAATGCTCAGGGCGAGAGTTTCGGGCTTTCTGCTGGGCATGCGGGCTACAGCTGGTAGCAATAGAGCGGCCGAGGTGGCGTGCAGTCGACCTCAATGACCCGCTCGGGCGTCATGCCGGGTACTGGAAAACTGTTGCTGATGAACAGGCTGCCTGGCTGCATTTCGGCTTTTACCTTTTCCCAGAGTCGAGGCATCGGAGCCGGCGACAGGAAGGCATAGACCACGTCGTAGTCACCGAGTTTTGCCATCCAGAGATCATCCCAGCGCCAACGGATATTGGGTCGGCCCAGGCTGAAAAAACGGCCGACCAGCCAGGTCAGCGGGGCGTTTTCGTAGCCGGTGAAATGGCTGTCGGGGAGGGCGTCGGCCAGTGGCACCGTGGTGCTGCCGAGACCGGCGCCGAGATCGAGAAAGCGGGTCGGGCCGCGTGCGGCCAGCAGTTCGGCCAAGGCGGCGACGGTCTGCTTGTTGGATAGATAGAGCGGCACCTGTCCAGATAGTGCGCCGCGAAAGACGAGCAGCAGCAGGATGGCAGCGAGCAGGAACCAGCCCGGATCGATGGCCAGCGTGTGGGTGAACCAGACGAGCGGCATGAAACCGGCGTGGATGACCCGCCACCACCAGGGCTGGCGGGAAAGCGTGGCGAAGATCAGGGCGACGCCACCGATCGCCAGGCTGGTCTGCAGCCAGGGCATGACTTCGTCATTCAGTCCGTAGTAGGGCCACGCCAGCGAGAGAACAAGAATGGCCGCCGCCCCTTGCAGGGCGAATTGGCGAAGTGGGGGTGAGGTCATCCCCGAATTTTATGCCATCAAGGCCGTTCTCGCCCTTTCTCTTGCCTGTCTGGCTTGTCTCTCGGCCGCGGCGCGGACCGGGCCGAAGCCTCTGACCTCGGCCGGCCACGTGGCCAGTGCCAATGTACTGTCGGCGCTATGGTGGCTGCTGATCAGATCAAGATCGGCTTCGTAGTCGGCTAACAGGCTGCGCTCTGCGGCTTTTTCGTGGCCAAACCGGAAAGGATCGAGCCAACTGCCGCGCAGCCTTCTTGCCTTGGCCAGAAGGCCGAGCACTGGCATCAGCCAGGGGCCGAAGCGGATTTTCTTTGGTCGGCCGTCACTGCCGGGTTTGGAAAAAAGTGGTGGTGCGAGGTGGAAGGCAAGCTGGACGTCGCCATCGAAAGTGTCGGCCAGCCGTTGCCGGAAATCGCTGGCGGCATACAGGCGTGCGACTTCATATTCGTCCTTGGGGGCGAGCAGGCGGGCGTATTGCGTGGCGACCGTGCGCGTCAGAGTCTCGTTGCCGATGGCGCGGATGCTGGCCAGCCGGTTTTCGTAGCGGTGGGCCAGGCTGGCATCCTGATAGGCCGTGAGATGGGCGATGCGGCTGGCGATCAGCTCGTCCAGTGTGAGTTCGACGAAGGGTTGGCCGCCGAGCGGACCAGCAATTTTGGCCACTTTCTCCGGGGCGACTGCTGCCCGCCGCCCCCACAGGAAGGCTTCGCGGTTGGCGGTGACTGCGGCGCCATTGAGTTCGATGGCCTGCTCGAGTGCGGCGGCGGAAACCGGTACCAGACCTTTTTGCCAGGCGTAGCCGAGGAGCAGCATGTTGGCGTAGAGCGCGTCGCCCATCAGCCGGGTGGCAAGATGCTGGGCATCGATGAAATCGACCGCTGCGCTGCCCAGCGTTTCGGTCAGGCTTTTTTGCAGCCCGGGCAGCGGAAAGTGCCAGTCGCGGTTGCGGGTGAAGTCGGCGGTCGGCGTGTCGGTACAACTGACGACAGCTCGGGTGCGTCCTTCGAGCATCTTGGACAGCGCCTCGCTGCCGGCGCTGACGACCAGATCGCCGCCAAGAACGGCATGTGCCTCACCGGTGGCGATGCGGGCAGCGTGGATGTCTTCCGGCCGGTCGGCGATGCGCAGGTGGGAAAAGACGGCACCGTACTTCTGCGCCAGTCCGGTCATGTCGAGCGTCGAGATGCCCTTGCCGTCGAGGTGGGCGGCCATGCCGACCAGGGCGCCGAGGGTGATGACGCCCATGCCGCCGACGCCGGTGATCAGCAGGTTGTAGGGCTGGGCCGTCGAAGGCAGAACGGGGGCCGGCAAAAGCGGCCAGTCTTCGGCATCCACCGAATCCGGCTGGGCGGCCTTGCCTTTTTTCAACTTGCCGCCTTCGACGGTGACGAAGCTGGGGCAGAAGCCTTTCAGGCAGGAAAAGTCCTGATTGCACGACGATTGATCAATCTGCCGCTTGGTGCCAAAGGCTGTTTCGACCGGCACGACGGACAGGCAGTTGGATTGCACCGAGCAATCGCCACAGCCTTCGCAAACGGCTTCGTTGATGAAGACGCGCTGGCTGATGGCCGGCATCTTGCCGCGCTTGCGCCGGCGGCGGGCTTCGGTGGCGCAGACCTGGTCGTAGATCAGGATCGAGACGCCGGGATAGTCGCGCAGTTCGCGCTGCACGGCGTCCAGTTCATCGCGGTGGCGGATCGGCACATTGGGGGCGAGGTCGACGATCTCGGCGTACTTCTCCGGTTCGGCCGCGACGATGACCATCTTTGCTATGCCCTCGGCCTCCAGCTGGCGGGTGATGCGGGCGACGCTGAGGATGCCGTCGACCGGCTGGCCGCCGGTCATCGCCACGGCATCGTTGTAGAGGATCTTGTAGGTGATCGGCACCTTGGCGGCGATGGATTGCCGGATGGCGAGCAGGCCGGAGTGGAAATAGGTGCCGTCGCCGAGGTTGGCGAAGATGTGCTTTTCGCTGGTGAAGGGCGCCTGACCGACCCAGGGCACGCCTTCGCCGCCCATGTGGGTGAAGGTCGAGGTGCTGCGATCCATCCACGTCACCATGTAATGGCAGCCGATACCGGCGACGGCGCGCGAGCCCTCCGGCACCTTGGTCGAACTGTTGTGCGGGCAGCCGGAGCAGAAGTGCGGCTTGCGCTCGGCGAGCACGATGGGCGTCTGGGCGGCTTTCTGCTTGTCGGCGATGACTTTCAGGCGGGCAGCGATGGTTGGCGAGGTGAAGAAGCGGCCGATGCGCTCGGCGATGACGCGGGCGATGGTGGCGACCGGTAGCTCGCCGGCGGCCGGCAGCAGCCAGTTGCCTTCCGACCACTCGCCGATTTCGTCGAACTTGCCGATGACGCGGGGGCGGACATCATCACGCCAGTTGTAGAGCTCTTCCTTGAGCTGGTATTCGAGCAGCTGGCGTTTTTCCTCGACAACGAGGATTTCCTCCAGCCCCTCGGCAAACTGCCGCACGCCTTCCGGTTCCAGCGGCCAGACCATGCCGACCTTGTACAGTCGGATGCCGATTTCGGCGGCCAGTTGGTCATCGATGCCCAGTTCATCCAGCGCCTGCCGGACGTCGAGATAGCTCTTGCCGGCGGTCAGGATTCCCAGCTTGGGGGTCGGCGAATCGATGATCAGCTTGTTTAGCCCGTTGGTCCGGCAATAGGCCAGCGCGGCGTAGAGCTTGTGGTTGAGCAACCGGGCTTCCTGAACCAGCGGCGGGTCGGGCCAGCGGATATTCAGGCCATCCGGTGGCAATTTGAAATCTGGCGGAATAATCGGGGTAAGCGCAGCCGGGTCGATAGTGACCGAGGCCGAGGTTTCCACCGTGTCGGCCAGCGCCTTGAATGCGACCCAGCAGCCGGAATAGCGGCTCATCGCCCAGCCGTGCAGGCCGAAATCGAGGTATTCCTGCACATTGGCCGGGTAGAGCACCGGCATCATCAGTGCCTTGAAAACATGCTCGGTCTGGTGCGGCAGGGTCGAGGACTTGGCGGCGTGGTCGTCGCCGGCGATGACCAGCACGCCGCCGAATTTCGATGAGCCGGCCGCGTTGGCATGGCGAAAGACATCGCCGCAGCGGTCCACGCCTGGCCCCTTGCCGTACCACAGGCCGAACACGCCATCGTATTGCGCTCCGGGAAAGAGATTGACCTGCTGGCTGCCCCAGACGGCTGTGGCGGCAAGGTCTTCATTGATGCCGGGCTGGAAGGTGATGTGATGCTCGGCGAGGTGCGCTTTGGCTTTCCATAGGCCGAGATCGAGGTTGCCAAGCGGGCTGCCGCGATAGCCGGAGATGAAACCGGCGGTGTTCAGCCCGGCCGCCAGATCGCGTTCGCGTTGCAGCATGGGCAGGCGGATCAGGGCCTGGGTGCCGGTCAGGAAGACGCGGCCGGAACTGCGGGTGTATTTGTCGTCCAGCGTCGCGGCGAGGCCTGCCGGCAGAGCGAGGTTGCTCATTTTTGTCTCCATTGTTTCGGCCTTGTGGGCCGGTGGTGGTTCGCCCTGTCGTCGGGGGTGGTGACAACGGGCACTTTGGAGATTTGAGTTTGGCCGAAACAGAACGTTCCGGCCAAGGCGGGTTAACCCGGGGGCAGGATTTTGCCCGGGTTCAACAGATTGTTTGGATCGAGCGCCTGTTTGATCGTCCGCATCACGTCGACGGCAACGTCGCCGTGTTCAAGCGGCAGGTATTTGCGCTTGCCCAGCCCAATCCCATGCTCGCCGGTGCAGGTGCCTTCCATGGCAATGGCCCGTTCGACCACCCGCTGGCTGATCCAGGCGGCTTCTTTCATCTCTTTCGCGTTGTCGGTATCAACCAGCACGACAAGATGGAAATTGCCATCGCCGACATGGCCGAACAGCGCGATGGGAATGCTGACCTGCGCAATGTCGGCCTGCGTTTCGGCAATGCATTCGGCCAGTCGCGAGATCGGCACGCAGACATCGGTCGGGAAGCAGCGGCAGCCCGGCTTCAATTGCAGGCAGGCGAAATAGGCATCATGACGGGCCTGCCACAGGCGGCTGCGGTCTTCCGGCCGGGCGGCCCATTCGAAATTGGTGCCGCCCAGTTCGTCGGCAATGGCCTGCACGGTTTCGGCCTGCTCGGTGGCGGAGGATGGGCTGCCATGAAATTCGAAGAACAGCGTCGGCGCCTCGGCCAGCGTGGTCTTGCTGAACAGGTTGATGGCCTTCAGCGAAAGCGCGTCGAGCAGTTCGATGCGGGCGACCGGCACGCCGAGCTGGATGGTCTGGATCACCGTCTGCACCGCCGCTTCGATGCTCGGGAAGGTGCACACGGCGGCCGAAATGGCCTCCGGGATCGGGTAGAGCTTGACCGTCAGTTCGGTCATGATGCCGAGCGTGCCTTCGGATCCGACCAGCAAGCGGGTCAGGTCGTAACCGGCGGAGGACTTGCGGGCGCGGCCGCCGGTTTTCATCACGCGGCCATCGGCCAGCACCGTGGTGGTAGCCAGCACGTTTTCACGCATCGTGCCGTAACGGACAGCATTGGTGCCGGAAGCCCGGGTGGCGGCCATGCCGCCAATTGTTGCGTCGGCGCCGGGGTCGATCGGAAAGAACAGGCCGCTGCCCTTCAGGGCATCGTTCAGCTGCTTGCGGGTGACGCCGGCCTGCACCGTGGCGTCGCCATCTTCGGCGTGGATGGCGATCACCTGGTTCATGCCGGAAAGATCGAGCGAAATGCCGCCGCTGGTCGCCAGCACGTGGCCCTCGACCGAACTGCCGACGCCATAGGGGATGACCGGGACGCCATGTTCGGCGCACAGGCGGACAACCTGTGCCACTTCGTCGGTGCTTTCGGCCAGGACGACGCCGTCGGGCAGTTCAGGCGCATGAACGGATTCGTCGCGGCCATGCTGCAGGCGGGTCGATTCGCCTTGCGAAAAACGTTGCTGGAATTGTTGCTGGAGGGCTTGCTGCAGTGCTTCGGGGAGGGCTTTTCTGGTCACGGGAGGAATCGGGTGGCTTGGTCGAGATCCGTGTGAGTATGCCCTTCATAGAGCGCGGTGACGAATTTTCGCCAAACCAGATCTGGTTCGCCGATACGGAAACCGCAGTAATGCTGGTCATCGACATCCGTTTCCTGCACGGCCTGCACGGTCAGTCGGGAAATCTCGTTAAGGCCAAGTTGAACCGTGGCATTAAGCCATACTTCGGCCGGGATTTGCTGGGCGACCCTGGCACGGAAACCATAACGCGAGACTTCGTTAACCTCGACCGAAATGGGTTTGTCGATAAAGGCCGTTGAGTTGGCAAGCTTGGCCGGGCATTTGACCGAGAAACGGCGGTGTTGGCGAATCTGCTGCACCACCCCTTCGCCCTTGTCCGGAATGGCGGGAAGTATCTTGCGATATTCCGGCAGGTCGTAGATCAGATGCAACAAGGCCTTCTTGCGATCGCTCAGGTCGGCAAAGACGGAGGTCTTCTTGTTGAAGAAGTAATCGATCAGTTCGGGCGTCAGCACGGGGTCGTTCGTGGTGAAGAAGCGACGGTGCGGGATCTGGATGTTGGCCAGCTTGGTTTCGAGGAAGTAGTGGTAAAGATTGCGGTTCGGCGCTTTGCCGGCGTAGGCTTTGCGCAGGATTTCGGGCGCGTGCTTGAGATCGAGCGTGGCGCCAACAGCGGGGGCGCCATTGACGAAATCATAGTTCTCGACGACGTTGGCGGTCAGTCGCTTGAAGAAGAGCAGCGACTCGTACATCTCGATATGGCGCGGATTGACCGCAATGACCAGATGGCGGGTGTCAAAGAAGGTCGTGCAGTACTCGTACATGAACTTCATCAACGGGAAGAGGATGGTCCCGCCGGTTCGCCGGAAGCGCGGATGCACGGCAAGCGCCGAAACTTCGGCGATCTGGCCTTCCTTTTCGCGGACCCCAGTCAGGTCGAAAATGCGCTGTAGCGGGAAACCGATGGCGCTTTCGCGGATCAGAGACAAGGTGCCGACGACCTGGTCGTCGTACTTGGCGCAGAGGGTCGTTGTTGTCGGCAGCGCGTGGTAAATGGTGACCCGCATGCCCGACGGGTCCGGCGTCATGAAGCCGCTGCTGACATAGGCGTCATGCAACAGCTTGAAGCAGGCTTCCAGTTCTTCCTTGCTTTCGGCAATCTTCAGAACCAGGCGCTTGTTAGGGTCCGGGTTGCAGTCGACGAGCGAACGATAAACGTTATGCCGGCTCTTCTGCGGCAGCATTGAAAACAGCTTGCGAGCCGTCTGGTTGACCAGGAACCGCAACTTGGCAATGACCGGCATCAAGGCGCCCTATCGAAAATGACTACGAATTCATCATAGCACCTTATTATTGACATGTATTCGGCGCCTCCGGACAATCGACGGAAGCCTTTTATCCCCAGAGACCAGGAGAAATATCGATGCACGCGAAGCTTTCCGTAGTCGCCCTTTCCGTTGCTGCCGCCTTTGCCCTGTCCGCCTGCGGCCAGAAGGAAGAGCCGAAGGCTGCGGCACCCGCCGCGCCGGCCGGCAAGCCCGAAGTCGTCGTCAAGCTTGGCCATGTCGCGCCGATGACCGGCCCGCAGGCCCACCTTGGCAAGGACAATGAAAACGGCGCCGCACTGGCCATCGAAGAACTCAATGCCAAGGGACTGGAAATCGGTGGTGCCAAGGTCAAATTCCAGTTGCTGGCCGAAGATGATGCGGCCGACCCGAAGCAGGGTGCCATCGTTGCCCAGAAGCTGGTTGATGCCAAGGTTAACGGCGTGATCGGCCACCTGAACTCAGGCACCACCATCCCGGCTTCCAAGCTGTATTCCGATGCTGGCATCCCGCAGATTTCCGGCTCGGCGACCAATCCGAAATATACGCAGCAGGGTTTCAAGACGGCGTTCCGCGTGATGGCCAACGACGTTCAGCAGGGCCGGGCGCTCGGTGAGTTCGCCGCCAAGCAGGGGGTCAAGACGGTGGCAGTCGTTGACGACCGCACTGCTTACGGCCAGGGCCTGGCTGATGAATTCAAGAAGGCCGCCGAAGCGTCTGGTCTCAAGGTGGTCGCTACTGAATACACCAACGACAAGGCCACTGATTTCAAGGCGATCCTGACCAAGATCAAGTCGACCAAGGCCGAACTGGTCTTCTACGGCGGCATGGATGCGCAGGGTGGCCCGATGGCCAAGCAGATGAAGGAACTGGGCATCAAGGCCAAGTTCCTCGGTGGCGATGGTGTCTGTACGCCGGAGTTCATGAAGCTGGGTGGCGAGGCCACGGAAGGCAATTTCTGTTCGCTGCCGGGCCAGCCGCTGGAGAAACTGGCCAAGGGGCCGGAATTCCGCGAAAAATTCACCAAGAAATTCAATGCCGAGATTCAGCTGTACGCCCCGTATGTCTATGATGCCGTGATGGTCATGGCCGATTCGATGAAGCGCGCCGATTCCGTCGATCCCGTCAAGTTTCTGCCGGCCATTGGCCAGACGAAATACGATGGCGTGACCGCACTGATCGAATTCGACCCGCAGGGTGACCTGAAGGGCGGCGCTATCTCCATTTATCAGTACAAGGGCGGCAAACTCGAGTATGTCGAGACCCTGGGCGGCAGTTCGGTTGCGACAGCAAAGGCTGAGGTCAAGGAAGCCGTTGATAGTGTCAAGGATGCCGCCAAGGCCGTGGCTGGCGCGGCAACGGCCGTGGGCAAGGAAGCGGTGGGTGACGCCAAGGAGGCGGCCAAGGACGTTGTGAAGGCGGGGGCCGAGGCTGTCAAGAATGCGGCCGATGCCACCAAGGCGGCTGTCGAAAAGAAGTAAACTGATGTTCCGCTGACTGGAAACGGCACCGCAAGGTGCCGTTTCCTTATGCCTTAAAAGAAAAAGACGAAATGGATATTTTTCTCCAGCAGATCATCAATGGCCTAGTACAAGGCAGCATCTACGCCCTGGTCGCCTTGGGTTACACGATGGTCTACGGAATCATGGGGCTGATCAACTTCGCGCATGGCGAGGTGGTGATGATCGGCACCCTGGTGACGATTACCGTGGCCGGTTCGCTGATCAAGGCGGGCATGCCGGTGGCTTTGGCCGGGCTGGCTGGGGTTAGTGCTTCGGTACTGGTCTGCATGGCGCTGGGCTGGGGGCTGGAGCGCATTGCCTATCGCCCGCTGCGCAACGCGCCGCGCCTGACGCCGCTGATCACGGCGATCGGTATGTCCATCGTGCTGCAGAATCTGGCCATGATGATCTGGGGGCGGAATTACCTGACTTTCCCCCCGCTGCTGCCGAAGATGGATTTTGAATTCGCCGGCGCCAATTTCACGGCCATTCAGGTCATCATCGTTCTGGTTTCCGCGGCGACCATGGGCGGGTTGCTGCTCCTGGTCTATCGCACCAAGCTGGGCATGGCGATGCGCGCCACGGCGCAGAATCCAGCCGTCGCCAGTCTGATGGGCGTCAATATCAACCGCGTCATCGCCGCCGCCTTCGTGATCGGTTCGGCGCTTGGTGCGCTGGCTGGCGTCATGGTCGGTGGCTACTATGAAATCGCCCACTATCAGATGGGTTTCATGCTCGGCCTGAAAGCCTTCACCGCGGCTGTGCTGGGCGGTATCGGCAATCTCGGGGGGGCAATGCTGGGCGGCATCCTGCTCGGTATCATTGAGGCGCTGGGCGCCGGCTACATCGGCGACCTGACCGGCGGTTTCCTGGGCAGCCATTATCAGGACATCTTCGCCTTCATCGTGCTGATCGTCGTGCTGATGTTCAAGCCGAGCGGTCTATTTGGCGAAAAGACAGGGGATCGCGCATGAGCAAGTGGCTGAATCCCCGTTCCGCCTTTGGTATCGCGCTGATTGCCGTGGCGCTGCTCGGTCTGCCTTTCGTCGCTGCCATGGGCGGCCAGGCCTGGGTGCGCATTCTTGACTTCGCGATCCTCTATGTTTTTCTCGCCCTCGGTCTGAACATCGTGGTCGGTTTTGCCGGCCTGCTCGATCTCGGTTATATCGCTTTCTACGCGGTCGGCGCCTACACCTGGGCCTTGCTGGCCAGCCCGCATTTCGGCCTGCATCTGCCAATCTGGGTCATCCTGCCGATCGGGGCCGGGCTGGCCTGCTTTGCCGGGGTGCTGCTCGGCTCTCCGACCCTGAAGTTACGTGGCGATTACCTGGCCATCGTCACGCTGGGCTTCGGCGAAATCGTCCGCATCTTCATGAACAACCTGAATGCGCCGGTCAACATCACCAACGGACCACAGGGCATCACCCTGATCGATCCGGTGGCTTTCGGCGATTTCAGGTTTTCCGGTACCTCTCAGCTCTTTGGGCTGAGCGTGAGCGGGCCGATCAAGTATTACTACCTGCTGGTCGCACTGGCCATCCTGGTCATCGTCATCAACCTGCGCCTGCAGCATTCGCGCATCGGCCGGGCCTGGCAGGCCATTCGCGAGGATGAGATCGCCGCCAAGGCGGTCGGCATCAATGCCCGCAATATCAAGTTGCTCGCCTTCGCGATGGGGGCCAGCTTCGGCGGCATCGCCGGCGGCGTGTTCGCAGCGATGCAAGGCTTCGTCTCTCCGGAGAGTTTCTCGCTGATGGAGTCGATCATGATCCTGGCCATGGTCGTCCTCGGCGGCATGGGCCACATCCCGGGCGTCATCCTTGGTGCCGTGCTGCTCAGCATCCTGCCCGAAGTCCTGCGCTACGGCGTCGGGCCTGCCCAAATGGCGCTCTTCGGCAAGATGCTGGTCGATCCGGAAAGCCTGCGCATGCTGGTCTTTGGTCTGGCGCTGGTGTTGGTCATGCGCTTCAAGCCGGCCGGGCTGTGGCCGTCACCGGAACGAAAACGCGAGTTGCAGGAGGCGGGGCAATGAGCGAGGTGCTTCTCAAGGCCGAAGCGGTCGCCAAGCACTTCGGCGGCGTCAAGGCGCTGCAGGAGGTCTCGCTGACCATCCGCCGTGGCGAAATCTACGGCCTGATCGGCCCGAACGGCGCCGGCAAGACGACCTTCTTCAACTGCATGACCGGGCTGTATGTGCCGGATGGCGGCGGCTTCGTCTTCGATGGTGCGCCGCTGATTGCCGATGCGCCGCATCAGGCCGCCGAGCGTGGCATTGCCCGCACCTTCCAGAATATCCGGCTGTTCGGCAACATGACGGCGCTGGAAAACGTCATGGTTGGCCGCCACGTGCGGACGAAGGCCGGCGTACTCGGCGCCATGTTCCAGAATGCCGCAACCAAGGCCGAGGAAGCGGCGATCCGCCAGCGGGCCAGCGACTTGCTGCATTACGTGCGGATCGAGGAGCGCGCCGATGATCTGGCCAAGAACCTGTCCTACGGTGACCAGCGCCGGCTGGAGATTGCCCGCGCGCTGGCCACCGAACCCAAGCTGCTCTGTCTGGATGAGCCGGCGGCCGGCATGAACGCGACGGAAACGGCCGAGCTGCGCGAGCTGATTGAGGGCATCCGGCGTGACGGGACGACCATCCTGCTGATCGAACACGACGTCAAGCTGGTCATGGGCCTGTGCGACCGGGTGGCGGTGCTCGATTACGGCGCGCTGGTCATCGAGGATGTACCCGCCGTCGTGCTGAAAGATCAACGCGTCATTGAGGCTTACCTAGGTGCTTGAAGTAACCGGACTCCACGTCGCCTATGGCGGCATCCAGGCGGTGCGCAGCATCACCTTTCACGTCAATGCCGGCGAGACGGTCGCCCTGATTGGTGCCAACGGGGCCGGCAAGACCAGCACGCTGAAAGCCATCTCGCGGGTGCTTGATGCCGTCGGTGGCGATGTGCACTTCTGTGGCGAAGAAATCACCCGCCTGGCACCGCACGACATCATTCGCAAGGGCATTGCGCTGGTCCCGGAGGGGCGTGGCGTTTTCCCGCGGCTGACGGTGCTGGAAAACCTGCACATGGGGGCCTATGTGCGGGATGCCGACGCCGATGTCGACAAAGACCTGCAAATGGTCTTCGAATACTTTCCCCGTCTCAGGGAGCGCGAAAGCCAGCTCGGCGGTACCTTGTCCGGCGGCGAACAGCAGATGCTGGCCATCGGCCGTGCGCTGATGAGCCGCCCGAAAATGCTGCTGCTCGACGAACCCTCGATGGGTCTGGCGCCCATCATGGTCCAGAAAATTTTCGAAGTGGTCCGTGCAGTGGCCGCCAATGGCATGACCATCCTGCTGATCGAACAGAATGCCCGGCTGGCACTGCAATCCAGCCAGCGCGGCTATGTCATGGAAAGCGGTGAAATCACGCTGAATGGCGAATCGGCGATGTTGCTGGACGATCCGAAAGTGCGCGCCGCCTATCTCGGCGAGTGAGTGGCCGGCCTTGTGTCATGCATCCCTCATCTGGCCGGGGCGAGCCTGTGGGATAATCGTGATCCTTTCGCAACACACGTCGCAGGCATGGCCAAAGATTCACCGATTCAGTTCAAGGGCACCACGCTCAAGATCATCCAGACGCAACTCCGCACCACCGATCACGCCGCGCTGCATCAAGCCCTCACCGAATTGACCGGCAACAGCCCGGACTTTTTCGAGAACGAGCTGGCTGTCCTCGATTTCAGCCAGGCCCAGGCCTTGCCGGAGTCCGCTGATTGGGCCGGTATCGTCAATTTGCTCAGGCAGTCCGGCCTGAATGCCGTGGCGACTTGCGGACTGCCCGATGACTTGGCGACTTCGGCTGCGGCGGCCGGCTTGCCGGTTGTCGGCGTCGATGCCCTTGGCCGCCAGCGTGCCAAGGTCGAGGAAGCACCTAAAGCGCCGCCGGTTGTTGCGCCTGAACCTGCCCCGCCACCTGTGGCCGCTACGGCACCTGAGCCTGCCCCGCGCACCATCATCCTCGACAAGCCGCTGCGTTCCGGCCAGCGCTTCTATGCCAAGGGTTGTGACCTGATCGTCACGGCCATGGTCAGCGCCGGCGCGGAAGTGATTGCCGACGGCAATATCCATGTCTATGCCCCGCTGCGTGGCCGCGCCCTGGCCGGCGCCAGCGGCGACAAGGCCGCTCGCATTTTTACCACCAGCCTGGAGGCTGAACTGCTCTCCATCGCCGGTCTGTACCGTACTTTCGAAGCCGGCGTGCCGGCTGAATTGCTGCGTCAACCAGCCACCGTCAGCCTGATCGAGGATGGCCTCAGCATCGTGCCGCTGGCGTTGCGCTAGACCTTATTCCTATAACCTTCCAACGAGAACTCACCGTGACCAGAATCGTCGTCGTAACTTCCGGCAAAGGCGGGGTCGGCAAGACCACCACCAGCGCCAGCTTCTCCTCCGGCCTCGCCATGCGCGGCTTCAAGACGGCCGTCATCGACTTCGACGTCGGCCTGCGCAACCTCGACCTGATCATGGGCTGCGAGCGCCGTGTCGTTTATGACCTGATCAACGTCATCAACGGCGAAGCGACGCTGACCCAGGCCCTGATCAAGGACAAGCACACTGACAATCTCTACGTGCTGCCAGCTTCGCAGACGCGCGACAAGGATGCGCTGTCCGAAGAGGGCGTCGAGAAAGTCATCAAGGAGCTGGAGCACCAGGGCTTTGACTACATCGTCTGCGATTCGCCGGCCGGCATCGAGTCCGGTGCCGTGATGGCGCTGACCTTCGCTGACGAGGCGCTGGTCGTGACCAACCCGGAAGTCTCTTCGGTGCGCGACTCAGACCGCATCCTCGGCATCCTGCAGGCCAAGTCGCGTCGCGCCATCGAGGGCCGCGAGCCGGTCAAGGAACATCTGCTGATCACCCGCTACAACCCGACCCGCGTTGAAGCCGGTGAAATGCTGTCGTACAAGGATATCCAGGAAATTCTGCGGGTGCCGATCATCGGTGTCATTCCGGAATCCGAAGAAGTGCTGCAGGCCTCCAACCAGGGCTCGCCAGTCATTCACCAGAAAGAAACCGACGCCGCCGAGGCCTACCACGATGTGATCGGTCGCTTTCTCGGTGAGGACAAGCCGCTGCGCTTCGTTGATTACGTCAAGCCGGGCCTGCTGAAGCGCCTGTTCGGAGGCAAGTGAGATGTCGCTGCTTTCGATGCTCTTCGGCAATAAGCCGAAAACCGCCCATCTGGCCAAGGAGCGCCTGCAGCTGATCATCGCCCACGAACGCGATGGTGGCGGCAGCAGCGCCAATTTCCTGCCTGACCTGCAACGCGAACTGATCGCCGTGATCTCCAAGTACGTCAAGGTGAACACCGAGGACATCCGCGTTTCCCTCGAAAAACAGGGCAACTACGAAGTCCTCGAAGTCAATATCGTCCTGCCCGAAAAGGGCTAGGGCACGCCGGGACAACTCGGCAAGCGGCCTTGGGGCTCAGATCGCTCGAAGTTCGTTTGCTGAGATGCATCAAACGTTTTGCCATGCCGGCAGGTCACAATGCCGGCATTGTCTTTTTCAGGATTCCGCTGCCATGAACATTCGTCACTCCTTTTCTGCTCTGGCTGCCATCTTGCTGGCGACCGCGCTCCATGCCGAAGAAGCCAAGCCGGTCGATACCACGCCACGGATGGCCTACGGCCTGATGCTGAAGCAGGGTGACAAGCTGATTTTCTCGCCCTGCCGCGACCGCAGCTACGCCTATGTCGAGGATGTCTCGGCCGATGGCAGTGTGACCAAGGTCCTGAACAGCCTTGGTCTGGATGCCGGCAAGCGCCTGTACGTCGAATTGCTTGGTGTGCTCGAGGGCGCCCAGCTGAAGGCGTCGTCGGTCAACATGGCGCGCATTGAAGGGCGCTGCCAGATGCCGGGCGGCAAGGAAGAGTCGTGGCGGGCGGCCGGTAACGATCCGGCCTGGGCGCTGGTTGCCGGTAGCGAATATGTCCAGTTGCAGCGCTATGGCAAGCCGGAGGTGGTTCTACCCTATACGGAATTCCGTACCGAAGGAAACCTGACCCGCTACGACGGTGCCAAGGACAACAACAAGCTGTCCGTTCGCTTTGAAAAGACGCTTTGTCGTGACGCTGCGGCGAATGGCGTTTTCGGCTGGACCGCAACGCTTGACCTGAATGGGCAGGTGCTCAAGGGCTGCGCCTGGGCGCGCTAGAACTTGGCTGGAAAGCGCCAGCCAGGCCTGGCTGGCGCAGCCAATAATCAGTTTGTAGAAAAGGTGAAGGCGTCGGCGAAGAACTCTTCTTCCGGCAGGCCTCGCGCCATGAAGTCACGCTTGGCAGCTTCGATCATCACCGGTGCGCCGCAAGCATAGACCTGATAGCCCGACAGGTCGGCAAAGTCTGCCAGCACGGCCTGATGCACAAAACCGGAGCGACCGGCCCATTCGCCGGAGGCCGGTTCAGACAGTACCGGCACGTACTTGATACTGCCGTGTTCCGCTGTCCATTGCTCCGGCAGGGCATTCTGATAGAGATCGACGCGCGCCTTGGCACCCCAGTAGATAAACATTGGCCGTTCACACTGCTCCGCGATGGCGTGTTCGACGATAGCCTTGATCGGCGCGAAACCAGTGCCACCGGCGAGCAGGATCATCGGTTTCTTCGAGTCTTCACGCAGGTAAAAAGTCCCGTGCGGGCCATTGAAGCGCAGGATGTCGCGGACCTTCATGGTCGAGAACACCTGGTCGGTGAACAGGCCACCGGGGACGTGGCGAATATGCAGCTGGAGCAGGGCATCGTCGTGCGGGGCATTGGCCAGCGAATAGCTGCGCTTCTTGCCGTCCTTGAGCAGGATGTCGATGTACTGGCCGGCCCAGAATTGCAAACGCTCGCTGGCCGGCAGGCGCAGCTGCAGTTCGATGACATCCGGCGCCAGCTTTTCCAGTTTTTCGATCCGTGAAGGCAGGGTCTTGACCGGAATATCACCCGCCGAGCTGACCTGCTTGCACTCAATGACCAGATCGGATTGCGCTTTGGCGCAGCAGTAGAGCGTCTGGCCGGCAGCTTTCTCATCGTCTTTCAAGGCATGGGCCTGGGCCTTGCCGTGATCGACGGTACCGCTGACGACTTTGCCCTTGCAAGCGCCGCAAGCGCCATCCTTGCAGCCGTAGGGCAGGGTCAGGCCCTGACGCAGCGCGGCGTCAAGCAGGGTTTCGTCGGCTTCGGCAGCAAATTGCTTGCCGCTCGGCTGGACTGTGACTTGGTAGCTCATCGGTTCCCCTAACTGGTCGGCTACAATGCAGCCGTGCAAAAAATCCTGATTGTCGGCAGCGGGGACGTTGCCCGCCGCATTCTCTCCCGCCTTGCCCGCCGCGCCTGCGTCTATGCACTGCTGCGCGATGCGGCGCGGGCGGCCGAGTGGCGGGCGGCCGGCGCCGTGCCGGTGCTCGCCGACCTCGACGACCGGGGCAGCCTGCAACGCATTGCCGGCCTGGCCGACGTCGTGCTGCATCTGGCGCCACCGCCCGGCGAAGGCCGTCGCGACACGCGTACCCGCAACCTGCTGGCCGCCTTGGGCAAGGCCAAAAGTCTACCACGACAGTTGATTTACGTAAGCACGACAGGGGTTTACGGCGACTGTGGCGGGGCTCAGATCGATGAAACCCGCCGTTTGAATCCCGAAAGTGCCCGGGCTGGCCGGCGGGTCGATGCCGAGCGCTGTCTGCGCGACTGGGGCGCACGGACTGGCGTGCTGGTGTCCATCCTCCGTGCTCCGGGTATCTATGCTGCCGACCGTCTGCCGTTGGAGCGCCTGCAAAAAGGGACGCCGGCGCTGCTTGGCGAAGACGATGGCTACACCAACCACATTCATGCCAACGATCTGGCGGCTGCGTGCATCGCTGCGCTGCGTAACGGCCGGGGCAACCGCGTCTACAATGTCGTCGATGATTCCGATCTGAAGATGGCCGAATATTTCGACCGCGTTGCCGATGCCTTTGCGTTGCCTCGTCCGCCACGTATCTCGCGGCGAGAGGCGGAAAAGACCTTGTCGCCGGTGCAGATGTCCTTCATGCGCGAATCGCGGCGCATTGGCAATCAGCGTCTGAAAAAAGAATTAAAACTGCGTCTCGCATACCCGACCGTTGATGTCGGGATCGCCGAATCGCTTGCAAGGAGAAACGCATGCTCGTCGTAAAGACATTGCATATCTGGATGGTTATTTCGTGGTTCGCCGGCCTGTTCTACCTGCCGCGCATTTTCGTCAATCTGGCCATGGTGCCGGCCGACAGTCACGCCGAGCGTGACCGCCTGCTGCTGATGGCCGGCAAGCTCTACAAGTTCATGACGCCGCTCGGCGTGCTGGCCATCGTGCTTGGTTTCTGGCTATGGTTTGGCTATGGTTTTTCCGGTGGCTGGTTGCATGCCAAGACCACGCTGGTTGCCGTGCTGGCCGGCTATCATTGGCACTGTGGCAGGGTGCTCAAACGCTTCCAGTTGGGCGACAATGCCAAATCGCACGTCTGGTTCCGTTTCTACAACGAACTGCCGGTCATCATTCTGCTGGTTGTCCTATTCCTCGTCGTCCTGAAGCCTTTCTGACATGAACAAATATTTCGCAATTTGCCCGCGCGGGCTGGAAGAACTGCTGGTCGAGGAACTACGGGCGGTCGGCGCAGAGGAACTGCGGGCCACGCATGGCGGTGTCTTTTTCTCCGGTGACTGGTCAGTCTGTTACCGGGCCAACCTGGAATCCCGGCTGGCCACCCGTATCCTGTGGCACATCGTCAAGGGGCCGTACGCCAAGGAAGAGGATATCTATCGGCTGGCTGTCCGCCAGTTGTGGCCGAACCATTTCTCGGTCAGCCGGACGATGCGCGTGGTGACCACGGCGATCAAATGTCCGCTGAAATCGCTCGATTTCGTCACGCTACGCGTCAAAGATGCCATCTGTGACCGTTTCCGCGAGGATCTCGGCGAGCGTCCGAACATCGAAACGCGCCACCCGGATGTCAGCGTTCACGTCTTCCTCAGCGAAAACGAATGCACGCTATACCTCGATACTTCTGGTCAGCCGTTGTGGCAGCGCGGCTTTCGCAAGGCTAGCGTCGATGCGCCGCTGAAGGAAAATCTGGCGGCCGGCATCCTGAAAATGACTGGCTGGCAGCCTGGCACCCCGCTGATTGATCCGATGTGCGGCAGCGGCACCTTCCTGCTCGAAGCGGTGCAGATGGCGCTTGATCGGGCACCGGGGCTGGATCGCGGCTTTGCTTTCGAACTGCTGAAAAGCTTCGAGGCGATGAATTGGGCGAATATTCGCGCTGCCGCCGAGGCGCGCGTCAAACCGGTCGAGCCGATGGATATTCGCGGCTACGACAACGACGACAAGGCCGTGCGCGCCACCCGACGCAATCTGCAGGAGGCCGGCTTCGGCGCCGCAGTGATGGTCGATAATAGTGATGTGCTGGAAACGCAGCCGCTGACCGATCATGGCATTCTGGTGACCAACCCGCCCTACGGCGAACGTATCGGCGAGCAGGACGAACTGGCCGCTCTCTATCCGCAACTCGGTACGGCACTGAAGCGTCACTGGGCGGGCTGGAACTGTTTCTTCTTTACCGCTGACATGCGTTTGCCCAAGCTGGTCGGCCTGCGCCCCAGCCGCAAGACGCCACTGTTCAACGGGCCGCTGGAGTGTCGCTTGTTCGAGATTCGCATGGTGGCGGGGAGTAATCGCAAGCTGTGATTGTTGCGATGCAATAAGCATTCGAATTTGATCTTGGTCAGCCTATTGGTCTGACCGCTATGCGAGCATCAAGGTTTTTAAAAATAAAACTAGGAGATAGTGCATGTCCATTCGGGCCCTGTATCAACAAAAACGCATGCCTGCCGCTGACGCCATTCGTGTCGTCAAGAACGGCGATACCATCGTTGTTCCGACGGCGGTCGGTGAGCCACCCAGCCTGCTGACGGCCCTCTCCGAAGCGCGTCGTGATTTTCGCGATGTACAGGTCTGCCAAATCCTGGCGGTGCGCAAATATGGCTATCTGGATCCGGAGACCGTTGAGAATGTCCGTCATACGGCCTACTTCTACAGCGGCGCCACGCGTCAAGGCGGCAAGGATGGCTGGGTCGATTTCATTCCGGCCTATTTCTCCGAAATGCCCCAACTGATCAACCGCGGCCTGATGCCGGCTGATGTGGTCTTCAGCATGGCCTCGCCGATGGACGAGCACGGTTTCTTCTCGCTGTCTCTGGCTGCCGACTATACGATGGCCGCGATCGAGCGGGCACGGGTCATCGTGCTGGAAATTAATCCGAACGTGCCATTCGCCAATGGCGACTGCCATATCCATATTTCTCGGGTTGCCGCGCTGTGTGAGAGCGACGAGCCCATCCTCGAAGTTGGTCTGCCCAAGATCGGTCCGGTGCAAGAGGCGATCGGCAAGTACGTCGCCGACATGATTCCCGATGGCGCGACGCTGCAGATCGGCTACGGCGGTATTCCTGACGCCGTGGTCATGCAATTGACCGACAAGCACGACCTAGGCATCCATACCGAAATGGTCGGCGACGGCATCATGTCGCTGGTCGAGGCGGGCGTCGTTACCAACCGCAAGAAGAATTACCACCAGGGCAAGATGCTGGCGACCTTTGCGCTCGGCTCGAAGAAACTCTACCAGTTCATGCACCGCAACCCGGCACTCGAAATGCACCCGGTCGACTTTACCAACGACCCGTATCTGGCCGGCCGGAACGACAACCTGCACGCGATCAATGCCACGATGCAGATTGATTTCCTGGGCCAGTGCGGTTCGGAAAGCCTCGGCTCGATTCCTTATTCCGGTACCGGCGGCCAGTCCGACTTCGTCCGTGCCGCCAACCGCTCGAACGGTGGCAAGGCTTTCATCGTGCTGCCATCGACGGCCAAGGACGACACCATCTCACGTATCGTACCGACCCTGTCGGCCGGTACCCACGTGTCGACCAGCAAGAACGACATCAATTACGTGGTGACCGAGTTTGGTGTGGCACAACTGCGCGGCAAGACGGCAAAACAGCGCACCGAAGCGCTGATCGGCATCGCTCACCCGAATTTCCGTGGTGAACTGCGTGAGGCAGCGAAGAAGCTCAAGCTGCTTTAAGGAGGCGTCATGTTGCAGAAGCGGTTCTCGGATCAAGAGCTCGAGCAGATTATCGAGGAGGCGACCATTTACATGTGCGCCTGCCCGGCTCAGGTGGTCGTCCAGATTCGAGGACTGCGCGAACTGTTTCGCTATCAGCTCAGTTGTGAAATCGATCCTGGCAATGATCCTGCGGTTCACCAGGCCATTGCCGAAGTAACCATCAGGGCGCACGCCATGATGGAGGAGTGTCTGGACCAGATTCTGACGATGGAAGGCTGGGACCGGACAACGCTGAAAATGCCCGAAGGCTTGCGCCGAAAGCTGTCAGAGGCTATCGAGCGAGATATTTGAAGCGCCTGGCCGAGGATTCGGTCAGCGCTTACAAACTGTAGCAATTTAGTTCTCCAGGATTGGCCGATAATTCGCTATCTTGTAAGTGAGCTATTGGCTAATCGAGTGCTGCCATGAATTTCCGAAAACTACTTGTCGTATTGCTTGCCTTGGTCATGGCTGGCCTTGGTTCCAGCGCATGGGCCCACGGTGGGCGAGTTCGCCTGGGGGTCTATGTTGGTGGACCGGTCTGGGGGCCGGTGTGGTACCCGCCCCCTTACTATTATCCGCCGCAGGTCATCGTGGTGCCGCCGCCAGCGCCGCCGCCGGTGTACATTGAACAGGCACAGCCGGAACCGCAGTCATCGCAGCAATATTGGTATTACTGCGCAAGGGCCAAGGGTTACTACCCTTACGTCAAGGAATGCCCAGAGGGCTGGCAGAAGGTATTGCCGCAACCAGAGAGGTGATGATTGATGTCCAACAGTAAACTCATGCCGCGTTTGACCTTGCTGGGTGCGGCACTATTGCTCGGCGCCTGTACCGTCATTCCAACCGGGCCGAGCGTTATGGTCTTGCCGGGAACTGGGCAAACCTTTGAGCGTTTCCGGGCTGACGATATGGATTGCCGCCAGTTCGCCCAGTATCAAGTGGGTGGCAAGACGGCCGGTGACGCCGCCAAGGAATCGGCTGTCACCAGCGCGGCGGTCGGTACGGCGGTTGGCGCTCTGGCCGGTGCGGCCATTGGTGGCAACAGCAAGGGGGCTGCCATTGGTGCCGGCGCAGGATTGTTGATGGGCAGTGCCACCGGAGCCGATGCTTCACGGGCATCCACGGTCGGCACCCAGCGCCAGTACGACAATGCCTACATTCAGTGCATGTACAGCAAGGGGCATCGCGTTCCGGTGCCCGCCAACATGAGCTATTCGGCCCCTGTGCGTTCGCAACAGCAACAAATGCAACCCCAGGATGCCAATATTCCCCCGCCGCCGCCGGGGTCTCCACCGCCCCCGCCAGCCAATGTCAGGTAAGGTCGGCTAATACAAAAAGGGCAGCACCTTTCGGTGCTGCCCTTTGCTTTTGGGGGTTGCGCTGTGATCAGGCGACGCCAGCGCTATGGGCCTGCTGGTCAGCCCAGTAGCTCGAGCGCACCATCGGGGCGCAGGCCGCACCGGAGAAGCCCATCTTTTTGGCTTCTTCCTCGAACATTTTGAAAGTGTCGGGATGGACGTAGCGGCTGACCGGCAGGTGGTGGCCTGACGGGGCCAGGTATTGGCCGATAGTCAGCATTTCGACATCGTTGGCCCGCAGGTCACGCATGACTTCGAGGATTTCCTCGTCGGTCTCGCCGAGGCCGACCATCAGGCCGGACTTGGTCTTGACGTCGGGGTAGCGTGCCTTGAACTGCTTCATCAGGGCCAGCGAATGGGCGTAGTCGGCACCGGGACGGGCTTGCTTGTACAGGCGGGGCACGGTTTCCATGTTGTGGTTCAGCACATCGGGCAGGCCATTGCCGAGAATGTCGATGGCGATGTCCATGCGGCCACGGAAGTCGGGGACCAGGGTTTCGATGGTCGTCTTGGGCGAGGCCTCGCGTACGGCACGGACGACATCGACGAAATGCTGGGCGCCGCCATCGCGCAGGTCGTCGCGGTCGACGCTGGTGATTACCACGTACTGCAGCTTTAGCGACGACACCGAATCAGCCAGCTCGGCCGGTTCGTTCGGGTTGGGCGGCAGCGGCTGGCCGTGGCCAACGTCGCAGAAAGGGCAGCGGCGGGTGCAGATGTCGCCAAGGATCATGAAGGTCGCCGTGCCGCGGCCGAAGCATTCGCCGATGTTGGGGCAGGCCGCTTCTTCGCAGACGGTGTGCAGCTTTTTCTCGCGCAGCATGGACTTGATCTCGCCGAATCGCCCGGCGCTGTTGCCGGCCTTGACGCGAATCCACTCCGGTTTGCGTAGCGGCGTATCGACCGGCACGATCTTGATGGGGATGCGCGCGGTTTTCAGTTCGCCTTTTTGTTTGACGCCTTTTTCAGCCATTTTTCTGGTCCAGTTGCTGTAGCAAGTGTTGCGAGAGTTGCTCGCCAGCCTCGTGAGCGGTGAGCGGAATATTGAAGTCTTTGGTCTGGATGACCTTCAGGCCAGCATAGCCGCAGGGATTGATCGCCGCAAAGGGGGAAAGATCCATATCGACATTGAGTGAGACCCCGTGGTAGCTGCAACCATTGCGAATGCGCAGGCCGAGGGCCGCGATCTTGGCTTCGCCGACATAGACGCCGGGAGCACCGTCACGCCGCTCTGCAGTGATGCCGTACTCGGCCAGCAGGTCGATCACCGACTGTTCGATGGCGGTGACCAGCTCACGGACCTTGATCTTCAGGCGTGAAAGGTCGAGCAAGAGGTAGATCACGACCTGGCCGGGGCCGTGGTAGGTCACCTGGCCGCCGCGGTCGATCTTAACCAGCGGAATGCCGACATCGCGCAGGATGTGTTCCGGCTTGCCGGCCTGGCCGAGGGTGTAGACCGGCGGATGCTCGACGATCCAGATTTCGTCCGGGGTTTCGGCCGTACGGCTGGCCGTGAAGTCCTGCATGGCCTGGAACGTGGGTTGGTAATCGACCCGGCCCAGGCGTTTGACGACAGGAGGCACTTAGAGGACGACCTTGATCATCGGATGACCACTGAGGTCGGTGTAGAGCGCGTCGAGTTGTGGCTTGGAGCGGGCAATCACGGTGCACGTCAGGCTCAGGTAGTTGCCGCCAGAGCTGGCGCGCATTTCCATGCTGGCGCCGTCGAAATCCGGGGCGTGCACGGTGACGATGTCGAGGACGACCTGAGCCAGGCTGTCATCAGCCTTGCCCATGATCTTCAGGGGGAATTCACACGGGAATTCGAGGAGGGTGTCCTTGTACGAAGCCATCTCAGCCTTTACGCATTACGGTGTTCTTGAAATCCTGATACCACTGCCACATCTGCTCGCCGAACGGGCCGGGTTTGCCGGTGCCGACTGGCTCGCCATCGAGCGTCGTGATTGCCAGGATTTCCTTGGTCGATGAGGTCATCCAGACCTCGTCGGCGCCACGAAGTTCAGTTTCGCTGATTTCGCGTACTGCCAAAGCCTGCTGGTGGGTCGCCGCCAGTTCGAGGATCACGTCGTAGGTAATGCCCGGCAGCATCAGGTGCGTCTTGGGCGGGGCGACCAGCACGCCGTCCTTGACGATGAAGATGTTGGAGGCAGCGCCTTCTTTCATGAAACCGTCGCGAATCAACAGTGCCTCGGCACAGCCTTGATCGACGGCTTGCTGGCGGGCCAGCACGTTGGCGAGCAGCGAGATGACCTTGAGGTCGCAGCGCGACCAGCGAAGATCGGGCACGGTGATCGCGGCGACGCCCTTGGCGCGGACCTCGGCGGGCGTGGTGACCAGCGGCGAAGCGAAGGCAAAGGCTGTCGATGGTATCGAGGCCGGCGGGAAGGCGTGGTCACGCTTGTCGTCGGCGCCGCGGGTGACTTGCAGATAGATCGACTGGTCGTCCCAGGGGGCAGTTTCGATCAGCTTGGCAATGACTTCCTTCCAGCCGTCGGCGGTCAGCGGGTTGGCCAGCTTGATGCCGTCCAGTGTCGCTTGCAGACGCTTGACATGTTCGTCGATGCGGAAAGCCCGGCGGGAATAGACCGGGATCACTTCATAGACGCCGTCGCCGTATAGAAAACCCCGGTCGAGTGGGGAAATACCCGCTTCCGCCAACGGCAGGAAACGGCCATTCAGGTAGACGGGATCGGCGACGTAGGGTGTCATGGGTTTAGTTGAACCAGAGTCGGATGGTATCGATGATACGAATGAAGATATTGCCGAGTGCGATATTTTCAAGAGCGACGACCGGATATTCGTTGTACGGCTTGCCGTCGATACTGACCTTCAGCGTGCCGATTTTCTGGCCCGCTTCGACCGGGGCGATCAGGCGCGGCTCGGCGATGAAATCGCTCTTGACCTTGTCGGCATAGCCCTTCGGAACCGCAATGCCGAGATCACTGGTGAAGCCGGCCTTGACCTCGCTCTGGGCGCCCTTCCAGACGCGCAGGGTGGCGACAGCCTGATCCTTGGCAAAAAGTGCCACGGAGTCGTAGGAGATAAAGCCCCAGTTCAAGAGCTTTTGCGATTCGGTCGCGCGGGCGCTGTCCGAGGTCGTGCCGAGCACCACCGACAGCAGGCGGCGCTTGTCGCGCAGGGCCGAGGAAATCAGGCAATAGCCGGCGGCTTCGGTGTGGCCGGTCTTGACGCCATCAACCGTCGGATCGATGAAGAGCAGGCGGTTGCGGTTCGGCTGGGTGATGTTGTTGTAGCGGAATTCCTTCATCGAGTAGTACTTCTTGTAGTCCTCGGGGAAGTCGCGGATCAGTGCGGAGGCGAGCAGGGAGAGGTCGCGGGCGGTGGTGTAGTGCTGCGGATCGGGCAGGCCGGTCGAGTTGATGAAGTGACTGTTGGTCATGCCCAGGCGCTGTGCTTCGCGGTTCATCATCTGGGCGAAATTCTCTTCGCTGCCGGCGATGCCTTCGGCCAGCGTGACGCAGGCGTCGTTGCCGGACTGGACGATCATGCCCTTGATCAGGTCTTCCACCGGCACTTGCGTGTCGACCCGGACGAACATCTTCGAACCGCCGGTGCGCCAGGCCTTTTCGGAGACGGGCAGGGTCTGGCTCAGGCCGATGGTTTTCTGGCGGATGGCGGCGAAAGTCAGGTAGGCCGTCATCAGTTTGGTTAGCGAGGCCGGTTCGAGGCGCTCGTCAGATTTTTCGGCGGTCAAAACCTGGTTCGAACCGACTTCCAGCAGCAGCCAGGATTTGGCGGCCAATGCAGGCGGGACGGGAAGCTGTTGGGCCATGGCCTGGCCAGCGGTGACAATACTGAGGAGGATGAAAGCGGTCTTGCGGAACAGCGACATGGGGTTTGTACTTTGTTTTGCGTTGGGGGAGGACATTATACCCTCGGCTCCGCGCCGGCCTGCGGCGCTGCGGCGCAGAGCGCCTCGACGGCCGGGTGGCGGATGCGCCGTTCGCTGGAGATCGCGTAGATCTGTTCGCTGACGCCGGCCATGGCGCCCAGTGGCTGGGCATCGAGTTGCGAGGCAATCTGTTCGGCCAGGCCGAGCGGGGCCGGGAATATCCCCAGGCCGCCGCGGCCGAAGGTGTTGAGTAGCGCGCTGTCTTCAAATTCGCCGACGATCTTCGGACGAATGTTGGTGTTCTCCAGCCAGCGATCAATCCGGCCACGCAGGGCGTTGTGGCGAGTCGGCAACAGCATCGGCGCACCGTCGAGGCTGTTCGGGAAGTCCGGCTGATAACGCTCGACGAGGGCCGGTGTGGCGAATAGTCCGGTGGCGAATTCGCCCAGCCGGGTGCTGAACACCTTCAGATTGCCACCGACCGGGGCAGAGCGATCGGTCAGCACCACATCGAGGCGGTGCAGGGCGAGATCGGCCAACAGGGTTTCGAATTCGCCTTCATCGCAAATCAAGCGGACATCGGCCGGCATGTCGGTCACCGTCGACAGCAGTCGATAGGCTAGCAGCTTGGGAATGCCGTCGGAAATGCCGGCGCGCAGGCGAAGCGTGGACTCGCTGTTGCTGTGCTCCACGGCGTCGACCAGCGCGTCGCCGAGCTGGAATATCTGGTCGGCGTAACCGAGTGCGACGCGGCCGGCCTCGCTCAGTACCAGGCCGCGTCCCTGGCTGTTGAACAGCGCTTTGCCCAGATGGCGTTCAAGCAGGGAAAGCTGGCCGCTGATGGTCTGAACGGCGACATCGAGTCGCTCGGCGGCTCGGGTGATGCTGCCTTCCTGGGCGACGACCCAGAAGTAATGAAGATGCTTGTAGTTAAGTGGCGTCATTGGTTTGTCAGGAAAAATCGAAGTAATAGTCAATTTTGCTCCTGTTTTTTAATTTTGTGCAACGCCATACCATTGGCCCGTTTGTCTTTTGAGGAGTTCGACATGAAACGCATCATCCTGTTTCTCGCCACCAACCTGGCGGTCATGCTGGTTCTCAGTGTGGCCACCAGCCTGTTGGGCGTTAACAAGTTCCTGACAGCCAATGGCCTGAACGTCGGCATGTTGTTTGTCTTTGCCGCAGTGATCGGTTTCGGTGGCGCCTTCATTTCGCTGCTGGTGTCCAAGACCATGGCCAAGTGGAGCACTGGCGCTCGGGTCATCGAGTCACCGAGTTCATCGACGGAGATGTGGCTGGTCGATACGGTGGCCAAGCTGGCCAAGCGCGCCAACCTGCCGATGCCGGAAGTGGCTATCTACGATGGCGAGCCGAATGCCTTCGCGACCGGCGCGACCAAGAACAAGTCGCTGGTTGCCGTCTCGACCGGCCTGCTGCAGAGCATGACCCGCGATGAAGCCGAAGCCGTGCTGGCCCATGAGGTGGCCCACATCGCCAACGGCGACATGGTCACGCTGACGCTGATCCAGGGCGTGGTGAACACCTTCGTCGTCTTCCTGTCGCGCATCGTCGGCTACGTGGTCGATGGCTTCCTGCGTCGTGGCGACAGCGAAAACAGTGGCCCGGGGATTGGTTACATGGTGACCAGCATGATTTGTGAAGTCATCTTCGGCCTGCTGGCCAGCATCGTTGTGGCCTGGTTCTCGCGTCAGCGTGAATTCCGTGCCGATGCGGGGGCGGCTGGCTTGATGGGCTCGCCGGTGCCGATGCAGAACGCCTTGCGTCGTCTGGGCAACCTGCATACCGAAGCCTTGCCGCAAAACATGGCCGCTTCAGGTATTGCCGGTGGCAAGGGGGGCTTCATGGCGCTGTTTTCCACCCACCCGCCGCTGGAAGAACGGATTGCCGCATTGGGAGGCCGTTGATCGCTGCCGTTCGTGGCATGCGGTTTGCTAACTCAATGTTCATGATGCAACGCACAAACCTGTTGATTCTCCTGTTGGGCATGAGTGCGACGCTGGCCGTCGCGCAGCCCGAATACGATCTGCCGAAGCTGGAAGCGCTGGCCATGGAGTCCAGCCGCTCCGTACTGGCGGCGCGGGAGCAGATCACGGCTGCCCGCCATGCCGTCGAAAGTGCGGGTGCCTTTCCCAATCCGGAACTGGAATACCTCGGTGGCACTGCGCGTTCTCGCGGCGTGGGGGGCAATCTTGGCGATGCACGCAGCGTCGCGCTGACTCAGCCGTTGGATATGCCGTGGCGCCGAGCTGCCCGGATCGGTGCGGCGGAGGCGGGATTGGCGGCGACCAGTGCGGCGGTGCGCGCTTTCGAAGCGGACTCGCTGGCCCGTCTTCGCCTGCGCTATTTCGAAGTTCTACGTCGCGATGCCGAGTTGAAAAATGCCCGCGAAGACATGAGCTTGATGGAGAGTGTGCGCTCACGTATCGCACTTCGGGTCGAAACCGGTGAAGCGCCGCGTTTCGAGTTGATCAAGGCCGATGCCGAAGCGCTCAACGCGCAGAAGAGCGCTCAGGCCGCCGGATTCAGGGTCGAACAGGCGCGTTCGTTGCTGCGCCAGGCGGTTGGTGGTGCGCTGCCGCCTGAGTTCGGTTTGCAGGGCCGATTACGTGATGTACCGGAGCTGCCGCCGCTGGATGGGCTGCGCAAACAACTGGGTGAAACGAGCCCGGATTTGGCGCGGGCCCGCGCCGAAATGGTGCGCGCCCAGCATCAGCTTGATCTGGAAAAACGGCAACGCTGGCCGAGCATCGCCTTGAAAGCCAGCATGGATGAGGATCCTGAGACGCGGGCTTCGAAAGTCGGCGTGGTGGTCTCGATACCCTTGTGGGACCGGCGTAGCGGCCCCATCGGCGAGGCGGCGGCGCAATTGTCGCGGACGCGCCACGAATTCGCGGCGCAGGAGTTTTCGCTGGCCCAGCAGCTGGACGTTGCTGTCCAGCAGTATGAAATCGCCCAGTCGCAGGTGACGGCGCTGGAAGGCGGCATCGTCAGGCAAGCCGAAGCTGCACTGAAGGTCTCCGAGGCGGCTTATCGCTTTGGCGAACGCGGCTTCCTCGAAGTGCTCGATGCGCAACGGGTATTCCGTGCGGCTCGCGCCGAGTTGATTGCAGCGCGCTACGAATTGGCGGCGGCGTGGGTGGAAATTGAAAGATTGCGGGCGATTCCCGGAGAAACAAGACAATGAAAATAGCCCTGATTTTGGCCTTGAGCTCGGCATTGCTGCTCGGCTGCAACAAGGAAAACAACCCGGCAGCTGCCAAGCAGGCGCAGGATCCGAGCATCGTTCACCCCTCCCCGGAGTTGCTGGCTCAACTCAAGCTGGCGGATCTGGAAACGAAGGCGGTGGCTGAAACCCTGCGCGTGGCGGGGCGGATCGATTTCGACGAGCAGCGTCTGGCGCGCATCGGCGCCACGGTGACCGGTCGCGTCACCGACATTGATGCCCTGCTCGGGCAAAGCGTCAAAAAAGGCGAAGTCCTGGCCCGTCTGAACAGCAGCGAGTTGTCCAGCCAGCAACTGGCTTACCTGAAAGCACGGGCTCAGCTGGAGCTGAACCGCCGCAACGCTGAGCGAGCCAAGGCCTTGTTCGACGCCGACGTGATCGGCGCTGCCGAGTTGCAGCGAAGGGAAAGCGAATTCCAGATTTCCGTGGCCGAAACCCGCGCCGCCTCCGACCAGTTGCAATTGCTCGGGGTCAGCCGCGCGGCAATCGATCGTCTCGGCAAGCAGGGGGCGGTTGATTCGGTGACGCCTGTCACGGCAACGTTGAACGGGGTCGTGGTCGAGCGCAAACTGGCCCAAGGGCAGGTGGTGCAGCCGGCGGATGCGCTGTTCGTCGTCGCCGACTTGTCGCGCCTGTGGGCCGTGGCTCAGGTGCCGGAACAGCAGGTGAGCCAAGTCAAGAGCGGGCAATCGGTCAGCATTGAAGTTCCGGCGCTGGGCAATGAGAAGCTGGTCGGCAAACTGATTTTTGTCGGCCAGACCATCGATCCGGAGACGCGCACGGTACTGGTCCGTACTGAACTGGACAACCGCGAGGGGCGCCTCAAGCCGGCCATGCTGGCCTCAATGCTGATCGAAGCCAAGCCGGTTGAACGCCTGGTCGTGCCGGCCAGTGCCGTCGTGCGTGAAAACGACGAGGATCATGTTTTCGTTGCCGAGGGCGATGGGATTTTCCGTCTGCTCAAGGTCAAGCTGGGGCCGGAGCAAGGCGGTATCCGCGTGCTGTTATCCGGGCTCAAAGGCGGCGAAAAACTGGTGGTTGACGGAGCATTCCACCTGAACAACGAGCGTAATCGCAAGGAAATGGAGGGATCGTGATCGAGTCCCTCGTCCGTAGTGCGCTTAAGCAGCGCCTGATCGTCGCGGTCATCGCGGCCGTTCTCTTTTTCTTCGGGCTGGATGCGGCGCGCAAGCTGTCGGTCGACGCCTTCCCAGACGTGACCAATGTCCAGGTCCAGATTGCGACCGAGGCCACTGGCCGTTCGCCGGAAGAGGTCGAACGCTTCGCCACCGTGCCGCTGGAGGTCGCCATGACTGGCCTGCCAGGGCTGGAAGAAATGCGCTCGCTGAATAAGCCAGGCCTGTCGCTGATTACCCTGGTATTCAATGACAAGACCGATGTCTATTTTGCTCGTCAACTGGTCATGGAGCGCCTGCTGGAAGTCGGCTCGCGCCTGCCGCAGGGCATCACGCCGGTGCTGGGGCCGGTATCGACTGGCTTGGGCGAGGTCTATCAATACACGCTGGAGCGGGCAGATGATGGTGACCGGACTCTGAGCGAAGAGGAATTGATGAAGCGCCGGATCGCCCAGGACTGGGTGGTTCGTCCGCTGCTGCGTTCGATTCCGGGCGTGGCGGAAATCAATTCGCAAGGTGGTTATGCCAAGCAGTATCACGTGCTGGTCAATCCGGACAAATTGCGCCACTTCGGGCTGTCGGTGGCCGATGTCTATCAGGCGGTCGGGCGCAACAATGCCAACGCCGGTGGTGGGGTGTTGCCGCAGTATGCCGAGCAATACCTGATCCGCGGCATTGGTCTGGTGCGCGATATCGAAGACCTGCGGGCCATCGTTCTTCGTGAGAGGGATGGCGTCCCGGTTTATGTGCGCGATGTGGCTGACGTGCAGATCGGCCATGACGTCCGCCAGGGCGCCGTGATCAAGAATGGCGTGACCGAGGCGGTCGGCGGCGTGGTCATGATGATCGCCGGCGGCAACGCCAAGGAAGTGGTCGGCCGCATCAAGGCGCGGGTCGAGGAGATCAACCGTAAGGGCATGTTGCCCGATGGCTTGAAGATAGAGCCTTATTACGACCGCTCCGAGCTGGTCGATGCGGCGCTGTGGACGGTCACCAAGGTGCTGCTCGAAGGCGTGGCGCTGGTTGTTGTCGTGCTCTTCCTGTTCCTTGGCGATGTCCGTTCCTCGCTGATCGTCGTCGGCACGCTGGTGCTGACGCCGTTGCTGACCTTCATTGCGATGAACAAGCTGGGCATTTCGGCCAACCTGATGTCGCTGGGCGGCCTGGCCATCGCCATCGGCCTGATGGTCGACGGCTCGGTGGTCGTCGTCGAAAACGCCTACCTGCAACTGGGGCGGATGCTCAAGTCCGGTGAAAGTTCGACCCGGGTGATCCTGCGCGCCGTGGTCGAGGTGGCGACGCCGGTCATCTTCGGGGTGGGTATCATCATCCTGGTCTTTCTGCCCTTGATGACGCTACAGGGCATGGAAGGCAAGATGTTTGCACCGCTCGCCTACACCATTGCCATTGCGCTGGCGATTTCGCTGATCCTGTCGCTGTCGCTGACGCCGGTGATGTCGACTTATCTGCTCAAGCCGCCGGCCCATGACGGTGACCACGACACCCGACTGATCGCGGTCATGAAGCAGCGCTATCTGAAAATGTTGCACTGGGCGCTCGGCAACGAAAAAAAGACGGTGACCCTGGCGATCATTGCCTTTGTCGTCACCGTCAGCCTGCTGCCTTTCCTCGGCACGGCCTTCATTCCGGAAATGAAAGAGGGCTCCGTGGTGCCCGGTATTAACCGCGTGCCCAACATCTCGCTCGACGAGTCGATCAAGATGGAAATGGAGGCCATGCGCCTGGTCATGCAGGTGCCCGGCGTCAAGTCGGCCGTATCCGGCGTCGGGCGCGGCGAATCGCCGGCCGACCCACAGGGGCCAAACGAGTCGACGCCCATCGTCAGTCTGAAGCCGCGCAGCGAGTGGCCATCCGGCTGGACGCAGGACGATATTCAGGATGCCATGCGGGAAAAGCTGAAAGCCTTGCCGGGCGTGCAGATTGTCATGGCCCAGCCGATTTCTGACCGGGTTGATGAAATGGTCACCGGCGTGCGTTCCGATATCGCGGTCAAGGTCTTCGGCGATGATCTCGATCAACTGAAGAGGGTCGCCGGCCAGATCGGCAAGGTCGCCCAATCCTTGCAGGGGGCACAGGATCTGCGCATCGAGCGGATCAGCGGCCAGCAATACCTGTCGATCGAAATCGACCGTCAGGCGATTGCCCGCCTTGGCCTGAATGTCTCTGACGTCAATGACGTGCTGGAAACGGCCGTTGGCGGCAAGGTGGCGACCGAGATTTTCGAAGGCGAACGGCGCTTCCCTGGCGTGGTGCGCTTGCCGGAACGTTTCCGCAATAACGTCGAGGCGATCTCGAACATCCTGCTCACTTCGCGCAACGGGGCGCAGGCCCGGTTGGCCGACGTGGCCAAAATCAGCGTCATGGATGGCCCAGCACAGATTTCGCGCGAACTTGGCAAGCGCCGCATCGTGATCGGGGTCAACGTCAAGGATCGCGACTTGGGCAGCTTCGTCGCCGAGTTGCAGCAGAAGGTTGAAAGCCAGATCACGCTGCCGGAAGGCTACTACCTGGAGTGGGGGGGGCAGTTCCAGAACATGGAGCGGGCGCTTGGCCATCTGAAGATCATTATCCCGATCACCATCGCAGCGATCTTCTTCCTGCTCTTCCTGCTTTTTAATTCGCTGCGTTTCGCTACGCTGATCATCACCGTGCTGCCCTTTGCTTCCATCGGCGGTATTGTCGGCTTGTTCGTGACCGGGGAATATCTGTCGGTACCCGCCTCGGTCGGCTTCATCGCGCTGTGGGGGATCGCCGTGCTCAACGGCGTGGTGCTGGTCTCCTACATTCGTGGTCTGCGCGATCAGGGGCGGAGTGTGCGTCAGGCCGTGATCGAAGGCGCAACGCTGCGTTTCAGGCCAGTCATGATGACGGCGACAGTCGCCATGCTCGGCCTGATTCCCTTCCTGTTTTCCAGCGGGCCGGGGTCTGAGGTGCAGCGACCGCTGGCCATCGTGGTCATTGGTGGGCTGATTACCTGCACCTTGCTGACGCTGCTGGTTTTACCCACGATTTACCGCTGGTTTGACGAAGATGAGGTCGAAGCATGAAAGAAATCAAGGCGATCATTCGCCCCAACAAACTGCCGCTTTTGCGCGATGCGCTGGTCGCCTTGCCGGACTTTCCAGGGATGACGGTCTCCAAGGTTGAGGGGTGCAGCGCCCCGTCGCGCCATGTGCCGGCGCGGACCAAAATCAAGGATGAACTGACCGATTACACGTCCAAGGTACGCATCGAAATCGTCGCGCCCGACGAAGTCGCCGAGACCATCTTCCTACGCATTACCGAAGTGGCGCAGACCGGGCATTACGGAGATGGTCTGGTCTGGATCACCGACATCGAAAAGGTGGCCTTCGTTTTTAAAACGACCCCCGGGCCGGATTAACTGGAAAAATCGCCTATTACTTTAGTCATGTGTGGAGGATTTCACATTGCGTTTTTGATGATTTTGTAAAATTCGAACTATGTTAATGCTCGAAAGGGCAGAGGTGGTTCGAAGTCAAATGGGAAAACTGCATCAACCCGCGAGTGGGGCAACCCTGATGTCACCAGCTGCGTTACAGGAAGGCATCGCCAGCCTGTCGCGCGGGGTCTATTTCAGGGAGGCCTCCCTGAGCATGATGCTCAGCATCCTGACCGAATCGGCTGCACAAATGTCCGGGGTTGAGCGCGTCAGCATCTGGGCTTTGACCAATAGTCAGAGCGAACTGACATGCCTCGATCTCTATGAACAAGCCTCCGGGCAGCACAGCAAGGGCGCGAGCATTGATGCCGGAGGGTATCCCGTCTATTTCCGCGCCCTTCAGGCCGGTACGGCCATTACGGCCGATGACGCCTATCTGCACCCGTTGACGGCCGAATTTGCCAGCGATTATTTGCCGCGCCACAAGGTTACGGCAATGCTCGATACGCCGATCCACATTCGCGGTGAATTGCAAGGAGTGCTCTGTCTCGAACAGGTTGCTTCCCGTCAGCCCTGGACCGCGGCGCATCAGCTTTTTGCTCAGGCCGTCGCCAATCTCGTGACTCTCGCCTTGGTCGAATACGAAGCGGAAGAAGCGCGGCGGGCCGCCAAGGAAGCCAGCGAGCGCCTGCGCGCCGTGTTTGATGCATCAAGGGATGCGCTTTTCCTGGCGGATCGCGATAGTGGCGAGATTCTGGATGTCAATCGTCAGGCCGAAGCCCTGGTCGGGCGGACGCGCAATGAATTGCTTGGTCGTCACCAGGGAAGCCTGCATCCGGCCGAGTTTCAGAAAAGCATGCTCGGTGAGTTTCGCCAGATGTTCGATGGCTGCCAGTCTCTGACTTTGGCCAGCCAGGTGCAGCACAGCGACGGCCGCAAGCTTCCGGTCGAGATAACCGCCGAGGTTGCCGATCTGAGTGATGGCCGACGGCTCGCCTTGAGTGTTTTTCGGCCGGTCTAGGCCGCGACGGCAGCGATTGCCGTGGCTAGCGCGTGCACCAGCCGCTCAATTTCCTCCCGGTGCTCATCTGAGTCCAGCTCGGCCGCGTTGCGGCCAATATAGTCGGTCAAATGCCGGGCAAGATGCATGATGCCCCAGAGTTCCAGCAATTCGGCCTGCTGCGCCAGTTTCATCGCTTCGGTCGTCAGCGCATAGGCATCAGGCGGCAGGGCGGCCAGTGCATCGCGCATCAACTCGATCTGCTCGCAAGCCTCGTCGACAAAAAGACGGTCGAGAACGGCCGAGCGTTCGGCGTTGTCGGGCGCTGAGGCTGCCGCTTCGAGGCGCATTGAGAAATGCTGGGCGCGGTCGGCAAAGGCCTCATGCTCCAGACCGTCCGCTTCGCCAAGGCATTCGATGGCCCCGGTGATGGCAGCGATCAGGCGCGGCGACGGGCTCGCATTCTCCAGGCGGTCGGCCGCACTGGCCAGGGCTTCGCCCAGTCGGAGAGAGTCGCCATCGGCAGCTTCAATGGCGATGGCGTAGAGACTGAAGATGGCGGGCCGGATGTCTTCAGCCCCCGCGCCGTGACGGTCTGACCACGCGGCAGCCAGACGCTTTCCGGCAGCGACCCAGCGCTCATTGAGCTTTGCATCGAAGCGTAATTGCCGGGGTTTGCTGACCCAGGGCAGGATGGCGGCAGTCGCTGCCAGCGTTGGAGCGAGCGCCGCCCGGGTTTCCTCGAGATCTTCCTCGGGGATGTCAGCCATGAAAGGCTTATTGAGCCGCCAGCTTGGCGAAGGCCGCAACGACTTCCGGCGGCGCCTGCACCAGTTCGATCAACACGCCTTCGCCGCCGATCGGGAATTCGTCATTGCCCTTCGGGTGCAGGAAGGTGATGTCGAAACCAGCCGCGCCCTTGCGAATGCCGCCCGGAGCAAAACGAACACCGTTGGCCGACAGCCATTCGACAGCCTTCGGCAGGTCGTCGATCCACAGACCGACGTGGTTGAGCGGCGTGGTATGCACGGCCGGCTTCTTTTCCGGATCGAGTGGCTGCATCAGGTCGACTTCGACCTTGAACGGGCCGGTGCCCATGGCGCAGATGTCTTCATCGACATTTTCGCGCTCGGAAACGAAGGTGCTGGTGATTTCCAGACCGAATTTCTCGACCCACAGGGTGCGCAGTTTTTCCTTGGACGGACCGCCGATGGCGATTTGCTGGATGCCGAGAACCTTGAAGGGACGAGTCATGACTGGATTCCTGTGTTGGATTGAATAACGTAATCCATAATTATAGGGATTTCTTCCGGTAGGCAAAGACCACCATGGCCACCCCGATCAGGATCATCGGCAACGACAGCCACTGTCCCATGCTGATTGTGTAGGACTGCCCGAAAATACCGTGATCCGGCTCGCGAAAATACTCGGTAATGAAACGGAAGGCGCCGTAACCGATCAGGAAGGCACCCGAGGCAGCAGCGCGCGGGCGCGGCTTGGCGGTGAACCACCAGAGGATCACGAACAGCGCGAGGCCTTCCAGTCCAACGTGGTAGAGCTGCGATGGGTGGCGCGGCTGCATGTCGCCCGACTGCGGGAAGATCATTGCCCACGGCAGGCTGGCATCGGCCACGCGGCCCCACAGCTCGCCGTTGATGAAATTGCCAACGCGTCCGGCGGCCAGGCCTAGCGGCACCAGCGGCGCCACGAAATCCATCACCTCGAACCAGTTCAGGTGGTGTTTGCGCGTCCAGAGGCCCATGGCGACCAGAACGCCGAGGAAGCCGCCATGAAAACTCATGCCGCCTTTCCACACCGCGAATATTTCCAGCGGATTGGCCAGGAAATAGGCTGGTTCGTAAAACAGGACCTGTCCCAGCCGACCGCCAAGAATCACGCCGAGCATGCCGTAGAACAGCAGGTCGTCCAACTGTTCTACGCTCAGGAAGCCTGGCCGGGTTTTGATCCGGTAGCGGCCAAGAAAAATAAACTGAACGAAGGCCACCAGATACATCAAACCGTACCAGCGCACGGAGAGCGGGCCGACAGAGAAAGCGACGGGGTCGAACTGTGGGTGAAGAAGCATCGAAGGCGCAGAGTGGGCTAGAATTAGCCGATTATAGTTCGCGCGCCATGACAAAACGTCGGCGCCAGATTCAGACGGAGATTTTCATGCCCCAATACCGCTCCCACACCTCGACCCACGGCCGCAACATGGCTGGTGCCCGCTCCTTGTGGCGCGCCACCGGCATGAAGGATGGTGACTTCGGCAAGCCGATCATCGCCGTGGTCAATAGCTTCACCCAGTTCGTGCCGGGCCACGTCCATCTGAAGGACATGGGGCAGCTGGTGGCGCGCGAAATCGAAGCCGCTGGCGGCGTCGCCAAGGAATTCAACACCATCGCCATCGACGACGGCATCGCCATGGGCCACAGCGGTATGCTGTATTCGCTGCCCAGCCGCGACCTGATCGCCGACTCGGTCGAATACATGGTCAACGCCCACTGTGCCGACGCCATGGTCTGCATCTCCAACTGCGACAAGATCACCCCGGGCATGCTGATGGCCGCCATGCGCCTCAACATCCCGGTCATCTTCGTGTCCGGTGGCCCGATGGAAGCCGGCAAGGTCAAGATTCAGGGGCAAGTTATCCATCTCGACCTCATTGATGCCATGGTCAAGGCTGCAGATCACTCGGTTTCCCAAGCTGAACTGGATGATGTCGAGCGTTCGGCCTGCCCGACCTGTGGCTCCTGCTCCGGCATGTTTACCGCCAATTCGATGAACTGCCTGACCGAAGCCTTTGGCCTCAGCCTGCCCGGCAACGGTACCGTCGTCGCCACGCACGCCGACCGCAAGCAACTCTTCCTGCGTGCCGGTCGCCAGATCGTCGAGCTGTGCAAGCGCTACTACGAGCAGGATGATGCCTCGGTCCTGCCGCGTGCGATCGCCACCAAGGCCGCCTTCGAAAATGCCATGACCCTCGATGTCGCCATGGGTGGCTCGACCAACACCGTGCTGCATATCCTGGCTACGGCGCAGGAGGCCGGTGTTGACTTCACGATGGCCGACATCGACCGCATTTCGCGCTCGGTGCCGTGCCTGTGCAAGGTCGCGCCGATGACTGACAAGTATCACATTGAAGACGTCCATCGCGCTGGTGGCATCATGGGCATCCTCGGCGAACTCGACCGGGCTGGTCTGATCAATCGTGACGTCCCGAACGTCTATGCAAAAAACCTCGGTGAAGCAATCGACCGTTGGGATGTGGTGCGCCAGCACGACGTCAAGGTGCACGAATTCTTCAAGGCAGCGCCCGGTGGCGTGCCAACGCAAGTCGCTTTCTCGCAGGATCGCCGCTTCAACGAACTGGATATTGATCGTACCCACGGCTGTATCCGCAACAAGGCCAACGCCTATTCGCAGGAAGGTGGTCTGGCTGTGCTCTACGGCAACATCGCGCTGGATGGTTGTATCGTCAAGACAGCCGGTGTCGACGAGTCGATCTGGAAATTCACCGGCAAGGCCCGCGTTTTTGAAAGCCAGGATGCTGCGGTCGAAGCCATCCTGGGCGAGAAAATCGTCGCCGGCGACGTTGTCGTTATCCGCTACGAAGGCCCGAAGGGCGGCCCCGGCATGCAGGAAATGCTCTACCCGACGTCTTATCTGAAATCGATGGGTCTCGGCAAGGAATGTGCGCTGCTCACCGATGGTCGTTTCTCCGGGGGCACTTCCGGTCTCTCCATTGGTCATGCCTCGCCCGAGGCGGCCGATGGCGGCGCCATCGGTCTGGTGGAGGAGGGCGATACCATCGAAATCGACATCCCGAATCGTCGCATCCATCTGGCGGTCACCGATGGCGAGCTGGCCCAGCGTCGCGCCGCGATGGAAGCCAAGGGCGAAGCCGCCTGGCAGCCGGTTAGTCGCGAACGGGTCATTTCGCCTGCCTTGCAAGCCTACGCCCTGATGGCGACGTCGGCCGACAAGGGTGCCGTGCGCGACGTCAAACAGATCCAGCGCCGCAAGTGACACTGACTGTCTGGCTCGGGTTTCTGGCGGCATCGATATTGATCGCCGTCACCCCCGGGCCGGGTGCCGTCATCAGCATGAGCACCGGTATGCGGCATGGCTACTGGTCGGCACTGACTGCGATCCTCGGACTTCAGGCAGCCATCCTTCTGCATCTGCTGATCGTTGCCCTCGGCCTCGGTGCCTTGCTGGCCGCTTCGGAAGCGGCGTTTACGCTGGTCAAATTTCTCGGTGCTGCCTATCTGGTTTGGCTCGGTATTCAGAAGTGGCGAGCACCTGCCGTTCCGGTGGATGCCAATGTCCCTCTGGTTCGCCGCAAGGGGCTCTTTCTGCAAGGTGTGCTGGTTAATCTGACCAATCCGAAAGCGATCATCTTCGTTGGCGCCCTGGTCCCGCAGTTCGTCAGTCCAGCCTTGCCGCAAATTCCGCAATACCTCCTGATCGCCGCTACGCTCTGTCTTACGGACATGACGGTGATGTCCGGTTATGCGTTGGCGGGCACTCGCCTGGGGCGCTGGTTGCATGATCCTGAAGCCATTCGCCTGCAGAATCGTGCGTTCGGCGGCCTTTTCGTGTCGGCCGGTGCGTTGTTGGCCATCTCGTCGAAGCCTTAGCGTTTGCTGTCAACGTAGCGCTTCTTTCGTGCGTTAATAGCATGCGGATGCGAAAGACCAGACTTGCCGTTCTCCTTGTTTGCAAGGGACAGAAAAGGGTTTTATCATCCCCAGCTGATTTACCTTCCAACTCGAAGAACGGAGCAAGAGAATGAAAGCTGTTTACGTTGCCATGATTGCTGCTGGTGTTGTGATGGCTGGTCAGGCCCAGGCCGATGAGGCGCTGGCCAAGGCCAAGAACTGCATGTCCTGCCACGCTATCGACAAGAAGCTGGTTGGTCCGGCTTACAAGGATGTTGCCGCCAAGTACAAGGGCGATGCCAAGGCTCCGGCCATGCTGGCTGCCAAGGTCAAGGCCGGTGGCAAGGGTACCTGGGGTCAGATTCCGATGCCTCCCAACAACGTCACCGAAGACGAAGCCAAGAAGCTGGTTGCCTGGGTACTCTCCCAGAAGTAATTCAAGCTTCGAAAGCGCAAAAGCCGGCTATATGCCGGCTTTTCTGTTTTTAGGTGTTGACAGGTCCTGGTCTCGTCCGGATAATCTCGGGTTCTTCCGGAGGGGTACCCAAGCGGTCAACGGGAACAGACTGTAAATCTGTCGGCTCTGCCTTCGAAGGTTCGAATCCTTCCCCCTCCACCAGATTGAATGCTGTAGCAGCCTGTGATGCGGGCGTAATAAGCGGGTGTAGCTCAATGGTAGAGCTGAAGCCTTCCAAGCTTAAGACGAGGGTTCGATTCCCTTCACCCGCTCCAAGATGCAGTACGGCTGGAGTTTTAAGGTAGGCCCATGTGGCTCAGTGGTAGAGCACTCCCTTGGTAAGGGAGAGGTCGGCAGTTCGATCCTGCCCATGGGCACCACCGATTAGCTTGGATTCTGGATTTTTTACTTTATTTGATTATTGAGGAACTGGAATGGCTAAGGAAAAATTCGCGCGTACGAAACCGCACGTAAACGTTGGCACGATTGGTCACGTTGACCACGGCAAGACCACGCTGACGGCTGCGATCACGACGGTGCTGTCCGCCAAGTTCGGTGGCGCTGCCAAGAAATATGATGAAATTGACGCTGCGCCGGAAGAAAAGGCTCGCGGTATCACGATTAACACCGCCCACGTCGAATACGAAACCGCCAACCGTCACTACGCCCACGTTGACTGCCCGGGCCACGCTGACTACGTCAAGAACATGATTACCGGTGCTGCCCAGATGGACGGCGCGATCCTGGTCTGTTCCGCCGCTGACGGCCCGATGCCGCAAACCCGCGAACACATCCTGCTGGCTCGCCAGGTTGGTGTGCCGTACGTTCTGGTGTTCATGAACAAGTGCGACATGGTTGACGACGCCGAGCTGCTCGAGCTGGTCGAAATGGAACTGCGCGAGCTGCTCTCCAAGTACGACTTCCCGGGCGACGACACCCCGATCATTCACGGCTCCGCCCTGAAGGCCCTCGAAGGCGACCAGTCCGAAATCGGCGAACCGTCGATCTTCCGTCTGGCCGACGCCCTGGACTCCTACATCCCTGATCCGGAGCGTGCTATCGATCAGCCGTTCCTGATGCCGGTTGAAGACGTCTTCTCCATCTCTGGTCGCGGTACCGTGGTGACCGGTCGTGTTGAGCGCGGCATCGTCAAGGTTGGCGAAGAAATCGAAATCGTTGGTATCCGCCCGACCGTCAAGACCATCTGTACCGGTGTTGAAATGTTCCGCAAGCTGCTCGACCAAGGTCAGGCTGGCGACAACATTGGCGCCCTGCTGCGTGGTACCAAGCGTGAAGACGTCGAGCGTGGCCAGGTGCTGTGCAAGCCGGGTTCGGTCAAGCCGCACACCCACTTCACCTCCGAAGTGTACATCCTGTCCAAGGATGAAGGCGGTCGTCACACCCCGTTCTTCAACGGCTACCGTCCGCAGTTCTACTTCCGCACGACGGACGTGACTGGCTCCATCGAGCTGCCGGAAGGCACCGAAATGGTTATGCCGGGCGACAACATCGCCATGACGATCAAGCTGATTGCGCCGATCGCCATGGAAGAAGGTCTGCGCTTCGCCATCCGTGAAGGCGGTCGTACCGTCGGCGCCGGCGTCGTCGCCAAGATCATCGAGTAATCGATAGTCTTTCAGTAATTAAGGCGCTTCGGGAAACCGAAGCGCTTTGATGTTTCTGCAGCAGGGGTGTAGCTCAATTGGTAGAGCAACGGTTTCCAAAACCGTAGGTCGGGGGTTCGATTCCCTCCGCCCCTGCCACTCTCTTTAAAGATCGCGAACGTAATGGCTGACAAGATCAAGTTTGCGCTGGCGCTGATTATTCTGGCGGCTGGCGTGGCTGGCTTCTACCTGCTCTCCGAGCAGGCAATGATTTTGCGCGTCCTGGCGGTCCTCGTTGGTTTGGCGCTGGCAGTTGCAGTGGCTTGGAAAACCGAGCCGGGTCAGCGTTTTTTCCTGTTTGGTAATGAGGCGGTTGTCGAGGCCAAGAAGGTTGTTTGGCCGACTCGCAAGGAAACCATGCAAACCACGGGCGCAGTATTCGCCTTTGTCGTGGTCATGGCAATTTTCCTGTATCTGACTGACAAGAGCCTTGAAGTGGTTCTTTACGACTGGGTGCTGGGCTGGAAGAAATCATGAGCAAACGCTGGTACGTCGTACATGCCTACTCCGGCTTCGAAAAAAGTGTGATGCGCGCCATTCAGGAGCGCATTACCCGTTTGGGCATGGAAGAAAAGTTCGGCCGGATTCTGGTGCCGGTTGAAGAGGTCGTCGAAATGAAAGGCGGTCAGAAAGCTATTTCTGAGCGCAAGTTCTTCCCTGGCTACGTCCTCTGCGAAATGGAGATGGACGACGACTCGTGGCATTTGGTCAAGAACACGCCGAAAGTCACCGGTTTTGTCGGTGGCACAGCGACCAAGCCGACTCCGATTTCCGAAAAGGAAGTCGAGAAGATCATGCAGCAAATGCAGGAGGGCGTTGAGAAACCCCGTCCGAAAGTGTTGTTCGAAGTTGGTGAAGTGGTTCGCGTCAAGGAAGGTCCGTTTACCGACTTCCATGGCTCGGTCGAAGACGTCAACTACGAAAAGAATCGCCTGCGCGTTTCGGTGACCATCTTCGGTCGCGCCACGCCGGTTGAGTTGGAGTTCGCTCAGGTCGAAAAGGCCTGATCTAGGTTTCAGGGTTCGCCGAAAGCCCGGATTTCGGCAAGAGGAGCGTCAGTAGCTGGCAGTGTTGCAGCCAACGCGCGTTACGACTCATTTATTAGGAGCAAACTATGGCCAAGAAAATTATTGGCTACATCAAGCTGCAAGTGCCAGCCGGCAAAGCAAACCCGTCGCCCCCGATCGGCCCAGCCCTCGGTCAGCGCGGTCTGAACATCATGGAATTCTGCAAGGCCTTCAATGCCCAGACTCAAGGCGTTGAACCGGGTCTGCCGATTCCTGTCGTAATTACCGCCTTTGCGGACAAGTCTTTCACGTTCGTGATGAAGACCCCGCCGGCCACCATCCTGATCAAGAAGGCTGCTGGTATCAAGTCCGGTTCGGCCAAGCCGCACACCGACAAGGTTGGCAAGATCACCCGCGCCCAGTGCGAAGAAATCGCCAAGACCAAGTCGCCTGACTTGACCGCTGCCGATATGGAAGCAGCAATTCGCACCATCGCCGGCTCCGCCCGTTCGATGGGTATCACGGTAGAGGGTCTGTAATCATGGCTAAGCTCACGAAAAAGCAAAAAGCCCTTGCCAGCAAGGTTGTCGCGCAGAAGCTGTATCCGCTGCAAGAAGCGCTGACCCTGGCCAAGGAAACGGCAATCGCCAAGTTCGACGAATCGATCGACGTCGCGGTCAACCTCGGTGTTGACGCACGTAAATCGGATCAGGTCGTTCGCGGTTCCGTCGTTCTGCCGGCGGGTACCGGCAAGTCGGTTCGCGTTGCCGTTTTCGCCCAGGGCGAAAAGGCCGAAGCCGCCAAGGCTGCAGGCGCTGAAGTCGTCGGTTTCGATGATCTGGCTGCCGAAGTCAAAGCCGGTAACCTGAATTTCGATGTCGTTATCGCCACTCCGGATGCCATGAAGGTTGTTGGTCAACTCGGCCAGATCCTCGGGCCCCGTGGCCTGATGCCGAATCCGAAGGTTGGTACCGTGACCATGGACGTTGTCACCGCAGTGAAGAACGCCAAGGCTGGTCAGGTGCAGTACCGTACCGACAAGGCTGGCATCATTCACGCCACGATCGGTCGTGCTTCCTTCTCCGTTGAGAGCCTGGAAAGCAACCTGAAGGCGCTGATCGATGCCTTGGCCAAGGCCAAGCCGGCTTCGTCCAAGGGTCAGTACCTGAAGAAAATTGCAGTTTCTGCCACGATGGGCCCCGGCGTTCGCGTCGACCAGTCCACGGTGGTGGCTTAACAGAACTTTGGGCCGTTGGTGGTCACTTCGGTGACTGCCGGCGGATCGTCAAAGACCGCAGGTGTTTCGGTAACGGAACTTAATCGCGTAAGTAGCCTGCGCAGACGGTGTCCCCGAACAAGATTTCTAGTTGTCCGCAATGGATGGCTTAACTTCTAGTTCAGGTCGCCGTAGGTGCGGCGGGAATTTTCCCGTCGTGTTATGACTTGAAAGGAGGAAGGACCCGTGGGTCTCAATCTGAACGACAAAAAAGCGGTTGTAGCTGAGGTGTCGGCACAAGTGGCCAACGCACAGACCATCGTGATTGCCGAGTATCGTGGCATTGAGGTTACCGACCTCACCGTGCTGCGCAAGAAGGCGCGCGAGTCTGGTGTGTATCTGCGTGTGTTGAAGAACACCTTGGTGCGTCGCGCGGTCGCGGACACTGCGTTCGCTGCCCTGGCTGACCACATGGTTGGACCGCTGATATATAGCGTCTCCGCTGATCCGGTGGCTGCCGCGAAGGTGCTGAGCGACTTCGCAAAATCCAACGACAAATTGGTGCTCAAGGCCGGTTCCTATGCCGGCAAGGTGCTCGACAAAGCTGGTGTGCAGGCGCTTGCCTCCGTACCGAGCCGCGAAGAGCTGCTCTCCAAGCTGCTGTACGTCATGCAGGCTCCGGTTGCCGGCTTTGTCCGCGGCCTGGCCGCACTGGCTGCGCAGCGCGAAGAAGCTGCCGCTTGATCCTTACCGCATACGAACTGATTTAGGAGTTTATTGAAATGGCAATTAGCAAAGAAGACATCCTGGAAGCCGTTGGCTCCCTGACCGTTATGGAACTGAATGACCTGGTCAAGGCATTCGAAGAGAAGTTTGGCGTTTCCGCTGCTGCTGTCGCCGTTGCTGGCCCGGCCGGTGCCGGTGCTGCTGCTGCTGAAGAACAGACCGAATTCACCGTCATGCTGACCGGTGCTGGTGACAAGAAGGTTGAAGTCATCAAGGTCGTTCGTGCAGCTACCGGTCTGGGCCTCAAGGAAGCCAAGGACCTGGTTGATGGCGCTCCGAAGGCTGTCAAGGAAGGCGTTTCCAAGGCCGATGCTGAAGCCCTCAAGGCTCAGCTGGAAGCAGCTGGCGCCAAGGTCGAAGTTAAGTAATCGACTTTTGGTGTGTGGGCTGGCGGTTTTCCGCCAGCCCTTTTGTGCTTTGTACGACAGGTTTCATTGATCCAGAAAACGAACTTGAATATCGCCAACTGGCAAACGCAAACAAGGCTTTCCTTTTCCCCGGCGGGGAAGGGAGTTTGTTTGCGTTTGCCTGTTTTCTCAGGTTCAACGTTTGATTTCATCCTCACGGAGTTACCATGACTTACTCCTTCACCGAGAAGAAACGCATCCGCAAGAGCTTCGCCAAGCGCGCCAGCGTGCTGGACGTTCCCTACTTGTTGGCCACTCAACTGCAGTCCTTCAAGGACTTTTTGCAAGACGAAGTGGCTCCCGAGAAGCGGAAAAACGAGGGTTTGCAGGCTGCGTTCACCTCGATCTTCCCGATTGTTTCGCATTCCGGCAATGCCCGTCTGGAATTCGTCAGCTACATGCTGGGCGAGCCGGCGTTCGACGTTACCGAATGTCAGCAGCGTGGTTTGACCTTTGCTTCTTCGCTGCGCGCGCGGGTTCGCCTGGTCATCATGGACCGCGAAGCGCCCGACACGGTAAAGGAAGTGAAAGAGCAGGAAGTCTACATGGGTGAAATTCCCCTGATGACAACCAATGGCTCCTTCGTGATTAATGGTACCGAGCGTGTCATCGTTTCCCAGCTCCACCGTTCCCCAGGCGTGTTTTTCGAACACGACCGCGGCAAGACGCACAGTTCAGGCAAGTTGCTGTTCTCGGCGCGCGTAATTCCTTACCGTGGCTCCTGGCTGGATTTCGAGTTTGATCCCAAGGACACGCTCTTCTTCCGCGTAGACCGTCGTCGCAAGATGCCGGTCACCACGTTGTTGAAGGCCATCGGCATGTCGTCCGAGGAGATTCTCGACCAGTTCTTCGATTTTGATACTTTCCTGCTGTCCAAGGACAAGGTCGAATTTACGCTGGTTCCGGAGCGTCTGCGCGGTGAAGTAGCTCGCTTTGATTTCGTGGGTCCGGATGGTGTCTTGATTGTTCCGAAGGACAAGCGCATCACCGCCAAGCACATTCGCGACATCGGTGCCGCTGCGATCAAGCAGATCGTTGTGCCTGAAGATTTCCTGATTGGCCGTGTGGTTGCCAAGAATATTGTCGACAAGGCCACGGGTGAAGTTGTCGCCAATGCCAACGACGAAATCACCGAGACCTTGTTGGCCAAGCTGCGTGAGGCCGAAATTACGACGGTCGAGACGCTGTATACCAACGAACTTGATCGCGGTGCTTTCATCTCCAATACGCTGCGTGCGGATGAAACGGCAACGCGTCAGGCAGCTCGTGTCGCGATTTATCGCATGATGCGTCCGGGCGAACCGCCGACGGAAGAAGCGGTTGAAATCCTGTTTAACGGCCTGTTCTATTCCGACGAGCGTTACGATTTGTCCGGCGTTGGCCGGATGAAGTTCAACCGCCGTCTGGCGCGTCAGGATGTCATTGAATACAAGCTGATGGTCAAGGGCTTGGCCTCCAAGGCTGAAGCGGCGCTGAAGAATCTTGCTGAAGCTTCTGGTTTTGCCCTGTCGGCCATTCAGGATCTGGTCAGCCTGATGCCGTTCGGTGCTCGTGCCATGGTCGAAAACTCGACCCTGAGCGAAGTCGAAGCACTGGCTGCCAAACTGAAGCCGCTGGGTGCCAATGTCGAAGTCCGCGAACAGTTGACGCTGTCGCCGCGCGATATCGTTGAAGTCATCAAGATTCTCGTCGAACTGCGTAATGGCCGTGGCGAAATCGACGACATCGATCACCTCGGTAACCGCCGCGTCCGTTCAGTCGGTGAATTGGCCGAGAACCAGTTCCGTGCCGGTCTGGTCCGTGTCGAGCGTGCCGTCAAGGAACGTCTGTCGCAAGCCGAATCCGACAATCTGATGCCGCATGACCTGATCAACGCCAAGCCGATCAGTGCCGCCATCAAGGAATTCTTCGGATCGAGCCAGCTGTCGCAGTTTATGGACCAGACCAACCCGCTGTCGGAAATTACGCACAAGCGTCGTGTTTCCGCACTGGGCCCTGGCGGTCTGACGCGCGAACGTGCTGGCTTCGAAGTGCGCGACGTGCATCCGACGCACTACGGTCGTGTTTGCCCGATCGAAACACCGGAAGGCCCGAACATCGGCCTGATCAACTCCCTGGCGTTGTTTGCACAGGTCAATAGCTACGGCTTCATCGAAACCGCTTACCGCAAGGTAAATAACGGTCAGGTGACCAGCGACATCGAATACCTCTCGGCGATCGAAGAAGGCAACTATGTGGTTGCCCAGGCTAACGCCTCGCTGGATGCGAATGGCCGTTTGTCCGACGATCTGGTGACCTGCCGCGAAAAAGGCGAAACCATTCTGGCCGAACCGGGCCGTGTTCAGTACATGGACGTGGCACCGGGCCAGATCGTATCGGTTGCTGCCTCGCTGATTCCATTCCTTGAGCACGATGACGCAAACCGCGCATTGATGGGCGCCAACATGCAGCGTCAGGCTGTGCCTTGTCTGCGTCCGGAAAAGCCGCTGGTCGGCACCGGCATCGAGCGCACCGTTGCTGTTGACTCGGGTACTGCTGTAGTCGCCCTGCGCGGTGGTATGGTCGATTACGTCGATGCCGCACGTGTCGTGGTTCGCGTCAATGACGACGAAACCATCGCTGGTGAAGTTGGTGTCGATATCTACAACCTGGTCAAGTACACCCGTTCCAACCAGAACACCAACATCAATCAGCGTCCGATGGTGCGTGTGGGTGACCACATCGCCAAGGGCGACGTGGTGGCTGACGGCGCATCTACTGACAAGGGCGAACTGGCTCTCGGTCAGAACATGCTGATCGCCTTCATGCCGTGGAATGGCTACAACTTCGAAGACTCGATCCTGATCTCCGAGCGCGTCGTTGCAGAAGACCGTTACACCTCGATTCACATCGAGGAACTGACGGTGGTCGCTCGTGACACCAAGCTCGGCCCTGAGGAAATCACCCGTGACATCGCGTCGCTGGGTGAGGCTCAGCTGTCCCGTCTGGATGATTCCGGCATCGTCTATATCGGCGCCGAAGTCGAAGCCGGTGACGTGCTGGTGGGCAAGGTCACGCCGAAGGGCGAAACCCAGCTGACCCCGGAAGAGAAGCTGCTGCGCGCCATTTTCGGCGAGAAGGCATCGGACGTTAAAGACACCTCGCTGCGCGTGCCGTCCGGCATCGCCGGTACCGTCATCGACGTCCAGGTCTTTACCCGCGAAGGCATCGAGCGTGACAAGCGCGCTCAGGCCATCATTGACGAGCACCTGCGCCATTACAAGCTGGACCTCGCTGACCAGATGCGTATCGTTGAGCGCGATGCTTTTGCTCGTGTTGAGCGCCTGATTACCGGCAAGAAAGCGAATGGCGGTCCGAAGAAACTGGCCAAGGGCACGGTGATCGACAAGGTGTACCTCGACAGCATGGATCCGCACCACTGGTTCGATATCCGTCTGGCCGATGACGAAGCTGCCCAGCAACTGGAACAGGTCAAAGATGGCCTGGAGCAGGCGCGCAAAGACTTCGACATTGCCTTCGAAGGCAAGCGCAAGAAGCTGACGCAGGGCGACGAATTGCCGCCGGGCGTCCAGAAGATGGTCAAGGTCTATGTTGCGGTCAAGCGTCGCCTGCAGCCAGGTGACAAGATGGCCGGTCGTCACGGTAACAAGGGTGTTGTATCGCGCATCCTGCCGGTCGAAGACATGCCGCACATGGAAGATGGCAGCCCGGTCGACATCGTTCTGAACCCGCTCGGCGTGCCGTCCCGGATGAACGTTGGTCAGATTCTGGAAGTTCACCTCGGCCTCGCCGCCAAGGGCCTTGGCCACAAGATTGGTGCGATGCTCCGGGCCCAGTCCAGCGCCAAGGAAGTTCGCGGCTTCCTTGACCAGATTTACAACTCCAGCGGCAAGTCCGAGAACCTTGACGAGTTGAACGATGTCGAAGTTCTGGAAATGGCAGAAAATCTGAAGGGTGGCGTGCCGTTCGCGACGCCGGTGTTCGATGGTGCCAAGGAAGAAGAAATCAAGGCGATGCTGGCGATGGCCGGTATGCCCTCTTCCGGCCAGATGACCTTGTTTGACGGTCGCACTGGCGAAGCTTTCGAGCGCAAGGTGACGGTTGGTTACATGCACTACCTGAAGCTGCACCATCTGGTCGATGACAAGATGCATGCCCGTTCGACTGGTCCGTACTCCCTGGTTACCCAGCAGCCGCTGGGCGGCAAGGCGCAGTTCGGTGGTCAGCGCTTCGGTGAAATGGAAGTGTGGGCACTGGAGGCGTATGGCGCGTCCTACGTGCTGCAGGAAATGTTGACCGTGAAGTCCGACGATGTGAACGGCCGTACCAAGGTTTACGAAAACATCGTCAAGGGCGAGCATCGCATCGAAGCCGGCATGCCGGAATCCTTCAATGTGCTGGTCAAGGAAATCCGTTCGCTGGCGATCGATATCGATCTGGAACGTTACTGATTTAGGGCTGGGAGTTAAACGATGAAAGCATTGCTCGATCTATTCAAGCAGGTAACCGCCGAGGAAGAATTCGACGCGATTACCATTGGCCTCGCTTCGCCCGACAAGATCCGTTCCTGGTCCTATGGTGAAGTCAAGAAGCCGGAAACCATCAACTACCGCACCTTCAAGCCGGAGCGTGATGGCCTGTTCTGTGCCAAAATCTTTGGTCCGATCAAGGATTACGAATGCCTGTGCGGCAAGTACAAGCGCCTGAAGCATCGTGGCGTGATCTGCGAGAAGTGCGGCGTTGAAGTGACGCTGGCCAAGGTTCGTCGCGACCGCATGGGTCACATCGAACTGGCCTCGCCGACCGCCCACATCTGGTTCCTGAAGTCGCTGCCGTCCCGTCTCGGCATGGTGCTCGACATGACGCTGCGCGATATCGAACGCGTCCTGTACTTCGAAGCATACGTCGTGACCGATCCGGGCATGGTCAGCAACCTTCAGCGCGCTCAGTTGCTGACGGAAGACCAGTATCTGGAAATGGTCGAAGAGCACGGTGATGAATTCCAGGCCCTGATGGGCGCTGAAGGTATTCGCGAACTGTTGCGCAACCTCGAACTGGATAGCGAAGTCGAGTCTCTGCACGCTGAACTCGAAGTGACCGGTTCTGAAGCCAAGAACAAGAAGCTGGCCAAGCGTCTGAAGATCCTTGAGGGGTTCCAGAAGTCGGGCATCAAGCCGGACTGGATGATCCTCGAAGTTCTGCCGGTTCTGCCGCCGGACCTGCGTCCGCTGGTTCCGCTGGATGGCGGCCGCTTTGCGACCTCCGACCTGAACGATCTTTATCGTCGTGTCATCAACCGGAACAATCGCTTGAAGCGCTTGCTCGAGTTGAAGGCTCCGGAAATCATCGTCCGTAACGAAAAGCGCATGCTGCAGGAGTCGGTCGATTCCCTGCTTGACAACGGCCGTCGCGGCAAGGCGATGACCGGTGCCAACAAGCGTCCGCTGAAGTCGCTGGCTGACATGATCAAGGGCAAGGGCGGTCGTTTCCGTCAAAACTTGCTGGGTAAGCGCGTCGACTACTCCGGCCGTTCGGTCATCGTGGTTGGTCCGCAGCTCAAGCTGCATCAGTGCGGCCTGCCCAAGCTGATGGCCCTGGAGCTGTTCAAGCCCTTCATCTTCCACAAGCTGGAAGTGCTCGGCTACGCCACCACCATCAAGCAAGCCAAGAAGATGGTCGAAGGTCAGGAACCGGTGGTGTGGGACATCCTTGAAGATGTCATCCGCGAACATCCGGTCATGCTGAACCGTGCGCCGACCCTGCACCGTCTGGGTATCCAGGCGTTCGAACCGACCCTGATCGAAGGCAAGGCCATCCAGCTGCACCCGCTCGTTTGCGCGGCGTTCAACGCCGACTTCGACGGTGACCAGATGGCTGTTCACGTCCCGCTGTCGCTCGAAGCGCAGATGGAAGCCCGCACCCTGATGCTGGCCTCCAATAACGTGCTGTCGCCGGCTAACGGCCAGCCGATCATCGTGCCGTCGCAGGATATCGTGTTGGGTCTGTACTATGCGACCCGCGAGAAGATCAACGGCAAGGGTGAAGGCATGTACTTTGCCGATACTGCCGAAATCGAACGCGCCATGGCTGCTGGTCAGCTGGATGTGCACTCCCGTATTTCGGTCCGCCTGAAGCAGTACGAACCGGCGGCCGTCGATGGCGAATGGGAAGAGAAGACCGTTCGTGTCGAAACCACGGCCGGTCGTGCGCTGCTCGCCAAGATTCTGCCGAAGGGTCTGCCCTTCAAGGCAATTGATCGTGCCCTGAAGAAGAAGGAAATCTCCAAGCTGATCGACGAGTCCTTCCGCCGTTGCGGTCTGAAGGAAACAGTCATCTTCGCTGACAAACTGATGCAGAACGGCTACGCGCTCGCAACGCGGGCCGGTATTTCTTTCTGCTCGGACGACATGCTGGTGCCGGCCAAGAAGTACGAAATCATTTCCTCAGCCGAAGCCGAGGTCAAGGAAATCGAGACGCAATACACGAACGGTCTGGTTACCCAGGGCGAGCGTTACAACAAGGTCGTTGATATCTGGGGCCGCACCGGTGACCAGGTTGCCAAGGTGATGATGGAAGAACTCGGCCACGAGGAAGTCATCGACCGCCACGGCAAGAAGGTCAAGCAGGACTCCTTCAACTCCATCTACATGATGGCTGACTCAGGTGCTCGCGGTTCCGCCGCACAGATTCGTCAGCTGGCTGGTATGCGCGGTCTGATGGCCAAGCCGGACGGCTCGATTATCGAGACCCCGATTACCACCAACTTCCGCGAAGGCCTGAACGTTCTCCAGTACTTCATCTCGACCCACGGCGCCCGTAAGGGTCTGGCCGATACCGCGCTGAAGACCGCAAACTCCGGTTACCTGACCCGTCGTCTGGTCGATGTGACCCAGGATCTGGTGATCACCGAAGATGACTGCGGCACCAAGAACGGCTTCGTTGTAAAGGCGCTGGTCGAAGGCGGTGAAGTGATCGAAGCACTGCGCGAACGTATTCTGGGTCGTGTCACCGTTGATGACTTGATCGATCCGGAAACCCAGGAAACGGTCATCTTCGCTGGCACGATGCTGGATGAAGACCTGGTTGATTTGATCGACAAGCTGGGTATCGATGAAGTCAAAGTCCGCACGCCGCTGACCTGTGACACGCGCTATGGCCTGTGCGCCCAGTGTTATGGCCGTGATCTTGGCCGTGGCACGATGGTCAACGCCGGTGAGGCAGTCGGCGTGATCGCTGCCCAGTCGATTGGCGAGCCGGGTACTCAGCTTACCATGCGTACCTTCCACGTCGGTGGTGCGGCTTCCCGTGCTGCCGTGGCTGACAAGGTCGAAGGCAAGTCGGCTGGTACCGTGCGCTATACCTCGAACATGCGTTATGTCACCAGCGCCAAGGGCGAAAAGGTTGTCATTTCCCGTTCTGGCGAAGTGCTTATCGTCGACGATCATGGTCGTGAGCGCGAACGTCACAAGGTGCCGTACGGCGCCATGCTGTCGGTCGATGAAGATAAATCAGTCAAGGCAGGTGCCAAGCTGGCAACCTGGGATCCGCATACCCGTCCGATCATTACCGAATACGCGGGTACCGTTCGCTTCGAGAATGTCGAGGAAGGCGTTACCGTCGCCAAGCAGGTCGATGATGTGACTGGCTTGTCCACGCTGGTAGTTATCGACCACAAGCGCGGTGGCAAGGCTGCGGTCAAGGGTGTTCGCCCGGTGGTCAAGCTCCTTGATGAGAGCGGGCAGGAAGTACGCGTGCACGGCAGTGATCACACTGTTTCGATCGCCTTCCAGGTTGGCTCGATTATTTCTGTGGTCGATGGTCAGCAGGTTGGTGTGGGCGATGTGCTGGCCCGTATGCCGCAAGAGTCTGCCAAGACTCGCGACATTACCGGCGGTCTGCCGCGCGTTGCCGAACTGTTCGAAGCTCGTACGCCGAAGGATGCATCCGTGCTGGCTGAAGTCACTGGCACGATCAGCTTTGGTAAGGACACCAAGGGCAAGCAGCGCCTGGTTATCACCGATCTCGAAGGCAACGTTCACGAGTTCCTGATTTCCAAGGACAAGCATGTTCTGGTGCACGATGGCCAGGTGGTTAACAAGGGCGAAAAGATCGTCGAAGGCGAACCGGATCCGCACGATATTCTGCGTCTGCAGGGTATCGAAGCTCTGGCCCGCTACATTACCGACGAAGTCCAGGACGTTTACCGCTTGCAGGGCGTGAAGATCAACGACAAGCACATTGAAGTGATCGTCCGTCAGATGCTGCGTCGGGTGACCATTGTTGAACCGGGCGACACCAAGTTCATCAAGTCCGAGCAGGTCGAACGCGCTGAACTGCTGGCTGAGAATGATCGTGCCAATGCCGAAGGGAAGATCCCGGCAACAATCGAACACATGTTGCTCGGTATTACCAAGGCATCCTTGTCGACCGATTCGTTCATCTCTGCTGCATCCTTCCAGGAAACCACTCGCGTACTCACCGAGGCTGCCATCATGGGCAAGCGCGATGAATTGCGTGGTCTCAAGGAAAATGTCATCGTCGGTCGTCTCATTCCGGCGGGTACCGGTCTGGCCTTCCATCGGAGCCGCAAGGCTCAGCTGGCAGGTGAAGATATCGCGGCCTCCCGTCAGATCGAAGAGGCAACTGCCGAAAACACAACACAGGAAGCCGATCAGGGCCTGTGATCTGTCTAGCAACCCCCGTGTCACGTTGACACGGGGGTTGATCAGCCATAGAATTTATGGTCTTTGTCGGCAGAGGCTAATCATTGTCTCTGCTTTGGATAACAAAATTGCCGTCGTGCATCATATTTCGGTGCCCGGCTGTTGAAGGAAGTTTGATATGCCGACCATCAACCAGCTCGTGCGCAAGCCGCGCGTAGCCGAAAAGGCCAAGAGCAAGGTTCCTGCTCTGGAAAAGTGCCCGCAGAAGCGTGGCGTCTGCACCCGTGTTTATACTACCACCCCGAAGAAGCCGAACTCCGCGCTCCGTAAGGTTTGCAAGGTTCGTCTGACGAATGGCTTCGAAGTCATTTCATACATCGGCGGTGAAGGCCACAACCTGCAGGAGCACTCTGTGGTCCTGATTCGTGGTGGTCGTGTCAAGGACTTGCCGGGTGTGCGTTACCACACCGTGCGTGGTTCCTTGGATACGCAAGGCGTCAAGGATCGCAAGCAGTCGCGCTCCAAGTACGGCGCCAAGCGTCCGAAGGCTGCTTAATTCCTTAAGTGGCTTAAGTAAGTGGTCGCTCAGTTGGGCGGCCGAGAGGGCCGGGTGGGTGAAAACCCCTTCCCGGCTTTTCAACTGAATCGTGTTTAATTGAGGTTAATATGCCCCGTCGTCGTGAAGTACCCAAGCGTGACATTCTGCCGGATCCGAAGTTCGGCAACGTTGAAGTCTCCAAGTTCGTTAACGCCATCATGCAAAGCGGCAAGAAGTCTGTAGCCGAGCGCATTGTTTATGGTGCTTTCGATATCATCACCACCAAGGGTGGCAAGGATCCTCTCGAAGTCTTTAGCGCTGCCATGAGCAACGTGAAGCCGATGGTCGAAGTCAAGTCCCGTCGTGTCGGTGGTGCAAACTATCAGGTGCCGGTTGAAGTGCGCCCGGCTCGTCGCGCCGCGCTGGCAATGCGCTGGCTGCGTGAGTCCGCTCGCAAGCGTTCGGAAAAGTCCATGGGTCAGCGTCTGGCTGCTGAAATGCTTGAGGCTGCCGAAAACCGTGGTGGCGCTGTCAAGAAGCGCGACGAAGTGCACCGTATGGCTGAAGCCAACAAGGCCTTCGCCCACTTCCGCTTCTAATTTTCAAAGGGCTTTAACGTGGCACGTAAAACTCCCATCGAGCGCTACCGCAATATCGGTATCAGCGCGCACATCGACGCCGGCAAGACGACGACGACTGAACGTATCCTTTACTACACCGGTGTTAATCACAAGATCGGTGAAGTTCATGATGGCGCCGCCACCATGGACTGGATGGAGCAGGAGCAGGAGCGTGGTATCACCATTACCTCTGCTGCGACCACCTGTTTCTGGAGTGGTATGGACAAACAGTTCCAGCCGCACCACATCAACATCATCGACACCCCGGGTCACGTTGACTTCACTATTGAAGTTGAACGTTCTATGCGTGTTCTCGACGCTGCTTGCATGGTTTACTGTGCCGTGGGTGGTGTTCAGCCCCAGTCGGAAACTGTTTGGCGTCAAGCCAACAAGTACGGCGTGCCACGTCTGGCCTTCGTGAACAAGATGGACCGTTCCGGTGCCAACTTCTTCAAGGTCGTTGATCAGCTCAAGCTGCGTCTGAAGGCCAACCCGGTGCCCATCGTCATTCCTATCGGTGCTGAAGACAAGTTCGAAGGTGTGGTTGATCTGATCAAGATGAAAGCCATCTACTGGGATGAGGCTTCGCAGGGCATGAAGTACGATGCCCGTGAAATCCCGGCGGAGCTGGCTGATGATGCCGCCACTTGGCGTGAGCAGATGGTTGAAGCAGCCGCTGAAGCCTCTGAAGAGCTGATGAACAAGTACCTTGAAGAAGGTGATCTGTCTGAGGCTGACATCATTCTTGGTCTGCGTACCCGCACCATCGCCTGTGAAATCCAGCCGATGCTCTGTGGTACCGCCTTCAAGAACAAGGGCGTGCAGAAGATGCTCGACGCCGTTATCGAGTTGTTGCCGTCGCCGGTAGATATCCCGCCGGTCAAGGGTATTCTCGAAAACGAGTCCGAGGGCGAGCGCCGTGCTGCTGATGACGAGGCTTTCTCGGCTCTGGCCTTCAAGATCATGACCGACCCGTTTGTTGGTCAGCTGATCTTCTTCCGTGTTTATTCCGGCGTGATCAATTCCGGCGATACCGTCTACAACCCGGTCAAGGGTCGTAAGGAGCGTCTGGGTCGCATCCTGCAGATGCACGCCAATCAGCGTGAAGAAATCAAGGAAGTGCGCGCTGGCGACATCGCTGCTGCCGTGGGTCTGAAGGAAGCCACCACTGGTGATACGCTGTGTGATCCGGCCAAGGTCATCACCCTTGAGCGCATGGTCTTCCCGGAGCCGGTGATTCACGTTGCCGTCGAGCCGAAGACCAAGGCTGACCAGGAAAAGATGGGGCTGGCGTTGGGTCGTTTGGCTCAGGAGGATCCGTCCTTCCGCGTCCGCACTGACGAAGAATCCGGTCAAACCATTATTTCCGGTATGGGCGAATTGCACCTGGAAATCCTGGTCGATCGTATGCGTCGCGAATTTAACGTTGATGCTTCTGTTGGTGCACCTCAGGTTGCCTATCGCGAATGCATCAAGAAGTCGGTCGAACAGGAAGGCAAGTTCGTCAAGCAGTCCGGTGGTCGTGGTCAGTTCGGTCACGTCTGGCTCAAGATCGAGCCGAACGAAGCCGGCAAGGGCTACGAATTCATCGACGCCATCAAGGGCGGTGTGGTTCCCCGTGAATTCATCCCGGCGGTTGACAAGGGGCTGCGTGATGCAGTGACCAGCGGCGTTTTGGCTGGCTTCCCGGTGGTGGACGTGAAGTTCACGCTGTTCGACGGTTCCTATCACGACGTTGACTCCAACGAAAATGCGTTCCGTATGGCTGCTTCGATGGCCTTCAAGGAAGGTATGAAGAAGGCCAGTCCGACGTTGCTTGAGCCGATGATGGCGGTTGAAGTTGAAACGCCTGAGGAGTACATGGGTAACGTGATGGGCGATCTTTCGTCCCGCCGCGGCATCGTTCAGGGTATGGAAGATCAGGTTGGCGGCATCAAGGTCGTCAAGGCTGAAGTCCCGCTGTCCGAGATGTTTGGTTACTCGACCTCCGTGCGCTCGTTGTCGCAAGGTAGGGCTACCTACTCGATGGAATTCAAGCACTACACCGAAGCGCCGAAGAACGTCGCTGAGGCCGTCATTAACAAGAAGTAATCTGGAGAGCTGATAATGGCTAAGGAAAAATTCGCGCGTACGAAACCGCACGTAAACGTTGGCACGATTGGTCACGTTGACCACGGCAAGACCACGCTGACGGCTGCGATCACGACGGTGCTGTCCGCCAAGTTCGGTGGCGCTGCCAAGAAATATGATGAAATTGACGCTGCGCCGGAAGAAAAGGCCCGCGGTATTACGATTAATACCGCCCACGTCGAATACGAAACCGCCAACCGTCACTACGCCCACGTTGACTGCCCGGGCCACGCTGACTACGTCAAGAACATGATTACCGGTGCTGCCCAGATGGACGGCGCGATCCTGGTCTGTTCCGCCGCTGACGGCCCGATGCCGCAAACCCGCGAACACATCCTGCTGGCTCGCCAGGTTGGTGTGCCGTACGTTCTGGTGTTCATGAACAAGTGCGATATGGTTGACGACGCCGAGCTGCTCGAACTGGTCGAAATGGAACTGCGCGAGCTGCTCTCCAAGTACGACTTCCCGGGCGACGACACCCCGATCATTCACGGCTCCGCCCTGAAGGCCCTCGAAGGCGACCAATCCGAAATCGGCGAACCGTCGATCTTCCGTCTGGCCGACGCCCTGGACTCCTACATCCCTGATCCGGAGCGTGCCATCGATCAGCCGTTCCTGATGCCGGTTGAAGACGTCTTCTCCATCTCTGGTCGCGGTACCGTGGTGACCGGTCGTGTTGAGCGCGGCATCGTCAAGGTTGGCGAAGAAATCGAAATCGTTGGTATCCGCCCGACCGTCAAGACCATCTGTACCGGTGTTGAAATGTTCCGCAAGCTGCTCGACCAAGGTCAGGCTGGCGACAACATTGGCGCCCTGCTGCGTGGTACCAAGCGTGAAGACGTCGAGCGTGGTCAGGTGCTGTGCAAGCCGGGTTCTGTCAAGCCGCACACCCACTTCACCTCTGAAGTGTACATCCTGTCCAAGGATGAGGGTGGCCGTCACACCCCGTTCTTCAACGGCTACCGTCCGCAGTTCTACTTCCGCACGACCGACGTGACTGGCTCCATCGAGCTGCCGGAAGGCACCGAAATGGTTATGCCGGGCGACAACATCGCCATGACGATCAAGCTGATTGCGCCGATCGCCATGGAAGAAGGTCTGCGCTTCGCCATCCGTGAAGGCGGTCGTACCGTCGGCGCCGGCGTCGTCGCCAAGATCATCGAGTAATCGTTCTTTTTAAAAATCCGGGGTGAAGAAGACTTCACCCCATCGCTCTTTGGAAACCAAAATGGCAAACCAGAAAATCCGTATCCGTCTCAAGGCCTTCGATTATCGCCTGATCGATCAATCCGCTCAGGAAATTGTTGAGACCGCCAAGCGTACCGGTGCTGTTGTTCGTGGTCCTGTTCCGCTGCCGACCCGTAAGCAGCGTTTCGACATCCTGCGTTCGCCGCACGTCAACAAGGCTTCCCGTGATCAGCTCGAAATCCGTACCCATCTGCGTCTGATGGATATCGTTGATCCGACCGACAAGACGGTTGATGCGCTGATGAAGCTGGATCTGCCGGCAGGTGTCGACGTCGAAATCAAGTTGCAGTAATAGCAGTTCGCGGATATAATCCGCGCCTTTCGGGGGTGGCCGGCGACGGCTGCCCATTTGTTGTTTTACATCGACCGGCCAATCGCAGCCGGCGGTGAGGAGAATAACCATGAGTCTAGGCCTTGTTGGTCGCAAGGTTGGCATGACTCGCATTTTTGCCGAGGATGGCGCGTCCATTCCGGTAACTGTGCTTGACGTGTCAAACAACCGCGTGACCCAAGTCAAAACGCCGGAGATCGATGGCTACGCAGCCATTCAGGTCGCATTCGGCAAGCGCCGTGCCTCGCGCGTTTCCAAGCCCCTTGCAGGCCATCTGGCCAAGGCGGGTGTGGAAGCCGGGCATGTGCTCAAGGAATTCCAGATCGAAGCTGATCAGTTGGCTAGTTTCAAGGCCGGTGATCAGGTTGCTGTCACTATCTTTGCCGAAGGGCAAAAAGTTGATGTGACCGGCACCTCGATCGGTAAGGGTTTCCAGGGTGGTATCAAGCGCCACAACTTCAGTTCCAACCGTGCTTCCCATGGTAATTCGCTGTCGCATAACGCGCCGGGTTCCATCGGTATGGCGCAAGATCCGGGTCGTGTTTTCCCGGGTAAGCGCATGGCCGGTCATCTGGGCGATGTTCAGTCCACGATGCAGGGGTTGACGATTGTCCGTGTTGATGCCGATCGCCAGCTTTTGCTGGTCAAGGGCGCCGTTCCTGGTGCCAAGGGTTCCGACGTCGTTGTGCGTCCGGCGGTCAAGGCTTAAGGGGGCGACATGGAACTCAAGGTTATTAACGAACAAGGTCAGGAAGCTGCCAAGCTGCAGGCTTCCGATGTACTGTTCGGTCGCGATTTCAATGAAGCGTTGGTGCACCAGATCGTTGTCGCCTATCAGGCGAATGCTCGTTCTGGCGACCGTCAGCAAAAGGATCGCTCCGAAGTCCGTCACACCACCACCAAGCCGTGGCGTCAGAAGGGCACCGGTCGTGCTCGTGCTGGTTCCAATGGCAGCCCGCTGTGGCGCGGAGGCGGTCGGATTTTTCCGAACTCTCCTGAAGAAAACTTCAGCCAGAAGGTTAACAAGAAGATGTTCCGCGCCGGTATGGCTGCGATCCTCTCCGAGTTGGCCCGTCAGGACCGTCTCGTCGTTATCGACGATCTGTCTGTCGATGCGCCCAAAACCAAGCTGTTCACGCAGAAGCTGAAGAGCATGGGTCTTGAAGGCAATCTTCTGGTCATCACCGACGAGCTGAACGAAAATCTGTACCTCTCGTCGCGCAACCTGCCTAACGTTCTGGTTCTCGAAGCTCAGGAAGCCGATCCGGTTTCTCTGGTCCGCTTCGCCAAGGTTCTGGTTACCAAGAACGCCGTGGCCAAGTTCGAGGAGATGTGGGGATGAATCAAGAGCGTCTGATGCAGGTGCTGCTGGCACCGCAAATCTCCGAGAAGGCAACCTATGTTGCTGACAAGTATGAGCAAGTGATTTTCCGTGTTGCATCTGATGCAACCAAGCCGGAAATCAAGGCTGCTGTCGAGTTGCTGTTCAAGGTTGAAGTCGAAGGTGTTCAGGTTGCCAACGTGAAGGGCAAGGTTAAGCGCTTCAAGGGTGCAACCGGTCGTCGCAAGGGCTGGAAAAAAGCCTACGTGAGCCTCAAGCCGGGTCAGGAAATCAATTTTGTTGAAGGGGGGAATGCGTAATGGCACTCGTTAAAGTCAAACCGACTTCCCCGGGGCGTCGCGGCGTAGTTCAGGTCGTCAACGCCAGCCTTCACAAGGGCAAGCCGTTTGCGGCACTGGTTGAAGCCAAGTCTGGCAACGCCGGCCGTAACAATAACGGTCGCATCACTGTTCGCCATCAAGGCGGCGGTCACAAGCAGGCCTATCGTGTCATCGATTTCAAGCGCAACAAGGACGGTATTCCGGCCAAGGTTGAACGTCTGGAATACGATCCCAACCGCACGGCCAACATCGCGCTGCTTTGTTATGCCGACGGTGAGCGTCGCTACATCATCGCCAACAAGGGGATGGTGGTTGGTCAGCCGATCATGAGTGGCTCCGAAGCGCCGATCAAGTCTGGTAATGCGCTGCCGATCCGTAATATTCCGGTTGGTACGACGATTTGCTGCGTTGAGATGCTGCCGGGCAAGGGCGCGCAATTGGCTCGCTCGGCCGGTACTTCCGTTCAGCTGCTGGCTCGCGAAGGTACGTATGCTCAGATTCGCCTCCGCTCCGGTGAAGTGCGTCGTGTGCACGTTGAGTGCCGCGCCACCATCGGTGAGGTTGGTAACGAAGAGCATAACCTGCGCAAGATCGGCAAGGCTGGTGCGATGCGTTGGCGCGGTGTGCGTCCGACCGTTCGTGGTACAGCCATGAACCCGGTGGATCACCCGCACGGTGGTGGCGAAGGCCGCACTGGCGAAGGCCGCGTACCGGTCAATCCGTGGGGTCAGCCCACCAAGGGTTACCGCACCCGCAGCAACAAGCGCACGAACAGCATGATCGTTCAGCGCCGTCATAAGCGTTAAGGGGTAGGAAATGGGACGTTCTCTCAAAAAGGGCCCGTTTGTTGATGCGCATCTGATCGACAAAGTCGAAGCAGTTCGCGCTACCAGCGACAAGCGCCCGATCAAGACCTGGTCGCGTCGTTCGACGATCCTCCCCGAGTTCATCGGCCTGACGATTGCGGTCCACAATGGCAAGCAGCATATTCCGGTGTTCGTCACCGAAAATATGGTCGGTCACAAGCTCGGCGAGTTCTCGCTGACCCGTACGTTCAAGGGTCACACCGCCGGCAAGAAGGCCAAGAAGTAAGGAGCTGACATGGAAACTCGTGCAAGTCTGCGAGGCGTACGCCTCTCTGCGCAAAAGGGCCGCTTGGTTGCGGATCTGGTGCGCGGCAAGCCGGTTGGTCAGGCTCTAAACATCCTGGCTTTCTGCCCCAAAAAGGGCGCCGGTATCGTCAAGAAGGTGCTGGAGTCGGCAATCGCCAACGCCGAGCACAATGATGGTGCTGATATCGACGAACTGACGGTGAAAACCATCTACGTCGAAAAAGGCATGGTGCTGAAGCGTTTTACTGCCCGCGCCAAGGGTCGTGGTAATCGGATCATCAAGCCGACCTGCCATATCTATCTGACCGTTGGTAACTAAGGAAGAGCCATGGGACAGAAAATTCATCCGACTGGCTTCCGCCTGGCAGTCACCAAAAACTGGAGTTCGCGCTGGTACGCTAACAGCAAAGACTTCCCTGGCATGTTGAACGAAGACATCAAGGTTCGTGAATATCTGAAGCGCAAGCTCGCGCACGCTTCAGTTGGTCGTGTCCTGATCGAACGTCCGGCAAAGAATGCCCGCGTCACCGTTTACTCCGCCCGTCCGGGTGTCGTTATCGGTAAGAAGGGCGAAGATATCGAGCAACTGCGTACGGACCTTCAGCGCATCATGGGCGTTCCCGTCCATGTGTCGATCGAAGAAATCCGCAAGCCGGAAATCGATGCGCAGTTGATCGCTGATTCGATTGCGCAACAACTCGAAAAGCGCATCATGTTCCGTCGTGCCATGAAGCGCGCGATGCAGAACGCCATGCGTCTTGGTGCTCAAGGTATCAAGGTGATGAGCGCTGGTCGTCTGAACGGTGCAGAAATTGCCCGTAGCGAGTGGTATCGCGAAGGTCGTGTGCCGTTGCACACCCTGCGCGCCGACATCGACTATGCAACCTCTGAAGCGCTGACCACTTACGGCATTATCGGTATCAAGGTCTGGGTTTACAAGGGCGACATGCTTGATCGTAATGAGCAACCGGTGGCAGAAGAACCGGCTGCCGATGACCGTCGTCCGCGTCGTACCCCGGGCAGGCCCGATGGTGACAAGCCGCGTACCCGTACCGTCAAGAAAGTTGACGGTGCAGCTGATCCGGCCAAGCGCGTAAGAAAGGCAGGTGCTTAACATGCTGCAACCTAACCGTCGCAAGTTCCGTAAGGAGCACAAGGGCCGCAATGAAGGTCTGGCGACTCGTGGCACGAAGGTTTCCTTCGGCGAGTGGGGCCTCAAGGCCATCGGTCGCGGTCGTCTGACGGCTCGTCAGATCGAAGCTGCTCGTCGCGCCATGACCCGTCATATCAAGCGGGGTGGTCGCATCTGGATCCGTATCTTCCCGGACAAGCCGATTTCCAAGAAGCCGGCTGAAGTTCGTATGGGTAACGGTAAGGGTAACCCGGAATATTGGGTTGCCGAAATCCAGCCGGGCAAGGTCCTCTACGAGATGGATGGTGTCAATGAAGCGCTGGCTCGCGAGGCGTTTGCCCTTGCTGCTGCCAAGCTGCCGATTCCCACCACCTTCGTGACTCGTCATCTGGGGTAATCATGAAAGCTAGTGAACTGAGAACCAAGAGCGTGGACGAGCTCAAAAAGGAATTGCTGGACCTGTTGAAGGCCCAGTTCGGTCTGCGTATGCAACTCGCTACCCAGCAGTTGTCCAATACCAGCCAAATGTCCAAGGTGCGTCGCGACATCGCTCGCGTTCGCACGCTTATCCGTGAAAAGGCGGTGCAGCAATGAGCGAATCCTCCAGTATCAAGCGTACTCTCATCGGTCGTGTTGTCAGCGACAAGATGGATAAGACGGTCACCGTCCTCGTCGAGCGTAAGGTCAAGCACCCTATGTATGGCAAGGTGATGGTTCGTTCGAAGAAGTACCATGCCCATAACGAAGGCAATTCGGCCAAGGCTGGCGATCTCGTCGAGATCGTCGAAACCCGTCCGGTTTCCCGTACCAAGACTTGGGCTGTCACCAGCGTTCTTGAAAAGGCGATCGTTGTATAACGAAAGTTTTTAAAAACGCTTGCGCAGTGATCAAAGAAGCCGGTATAATCCGGCTTCTTTTTTGCAACTGCCGTCCTGGTGGTTGCGAAGTTGTTCGACCCGTACGGGTTCCAAGACTGACCGCCTGGGCGGATTAAGTTGGAGTTTATTTAAATGATTCAGATGCAGACGACTCTGGATGTCGCCGATAACACCGGCGCACGTTCAGTAATGTGTATCAAAGTGCTGGGTGGGTCCAGGCGCCGTTATGCGGGCATTGGTGACATCATCAAGGTCAGCATCAAGGATGCTGCTCCGCGTGGCCGTGTCAAAAAGGGTGACGTTTACAACGCCGTGGTGGTTCGCACTGCCAAGGGTGTTCGTCGTCCGGATGGCTCGCTGGTGCGCTTTGATGGCAATGCCGCAGTCCTTCTCAACAACAAGCTCGAGCCGATTGGCACGCGCATCTTTGGCCCGGTAACCCGCGAACTGCGTACCGAGCGCTTCATGAAGATCGTGTCGCTGGCTCCTGAAGTGCTGTAAGGAACGGATGATGGAAAAAATTCGCAAAGGTGACGAAATCGTCGTCATCACCGGTAAAGACAAGGGCAAACGCGGCACAGTGCTGCGCCGTGTCGATGATGAGCATGTGCTTGTCGAGGGTGTCAATCGTGCTAAAAAGCACGTTAAGCCGAACCCGGTCAAGGGTGTGGCTGGTGGCATCGTAGATAAAGACATGCCTATCCATATCTCCAATGTTGCGCTGTTCAATCCGGCGACCAAGAAGGCCGATCGTGTCGGCTTCAAGGCGCTTGATGATGGCCGCAAGGTTCGCGTGTTCAAGTCGAACGGCGAACTGGTAAACGCATAAGGGGTGGTCATGGCGCGTTTGCAACAGTTTTACAAAGAAACGATTGTTTCCGATCTGGTTAAGCAGTTTGGTTACAAATCCGTGATGGAAGTTCCGCGTATCACCAAGATCACCTTGAACATGGGTGTTGGCGAGGCGGTAGCTGATAAGAAAGTTCTGGAAAACGCCGTTGGCGACATGCAGAAGATTGCAGGTCAAAAGCCGGTTACCACGAAAGCCCGCAAGTCCATTGCCGGCTTCAAGATTCGTGATGGTTATCCGATCGGTTGCATGGTCACCCTGCGTGGTCCTCGCATGTTCGAATTCCTTGATCGTCTGGTGACCATCGCTTTGCCGCGCGTTCGCGACTTCCGTGGTATTTCTGGCAAGGGTTTTGACGGCCAGGGCAACTACAACATGGGCGTCAAAGAACAGATTATTTTCCCGGAAATCGAGTACGACAAGATCGATGCTCTGCGGGGTATGAACATCAGTATCACCACGACCGCGAAGACCGATGCAGAAGCTAAAGCTCTGCTGGTGGCCTTCAAGTTCCCGTTCAAGAATTGAGGCAATCATGGCAAAACTTGCTCTGATCAACCGTGAAGAGAAGCGCCGCAAGCTGGTGGCTCAGTACGCAAAGAAGCGTGCGGCCCTGGAGGCGATCATCACCAACGTGAGCCTGTCTGACGAGGAGCGTTATGAAGCCCGTCTGAAGATGCAGGCCCTGCCGCGCAATTCCAGCCCGTCCCGTCTGCGCAATCGTTGCCAGCTGACCGGCCGTCCGCGTGGTGTTTTCCGTAAATTCGGTCTGTGCCGTCACAAGATCCGCGAACTCGCCTTCAACGGCGAAGTTCCGGGTGTTGTTAAAGCCAGCTGGTAACAAGGAGATTCAGAAATGGCTATGAGCGATCCGATCGCGGACATGCTGACTCGCATCCGCAACGCCCAGCTCGCCGAAAAGGCGTCTGTCTCCATGCCCTCGTCCAAGGTAAAGGTGGCTATTGCTGCTGTGCTCAAGGATGAAGGCTACGTCGAAGATTTTGCAGTTCGTCAGGCTGATGGCAAGGCAAATCTCGAAATCGCACTCAAGTATTACGCCGGTCGTCCGGTCATTGAGCGTATTGAGCGTATTTCCAAGCCTGGTCTGCGTATCTACAAGGGCTGCGACGATATTCCGCGTGTCATGAATGGTCTTGGTGTGGCCATCGTTTCTACCCCGAAGGGCGTCATGACTGACCGCAAGGCTCGCGCCAGCAAGGTTGGCGGCGAAGTCCTTTGCATCGTGGCGTAAGGAGCGAAGCATGTCTCGTATTGGTAAAAATCCCGTAGTGCTGCCCGCCGGTGTTGAAGTCACCGTCGGTGAGCAGATCGTCGTCAAGGGGCCTTTGGGGTCCCTGAAGACGGCTGCTCATTCAGCAGTCAATGTTGCCGTCGAAGGCCAGAACGTTACCGTATCCAAGGTTGCTGGCGCAGCAAATGCTGCCGCCATGTGGGGCACCATGCGCGCCAACCTGAATAACATGGTAACCGGTGTTTCGAAGGGCTTCGAGCGTAAGCTGCAACTGGTTGGCGTGGGCTATCGTGCCCAGGCTCAGGGTGACACCCTGAATCTGTCGCTTGGCTTCTCTCATCCGGTGGCGCATAAGATGCCTGCTGGTGTGAAAGTTGAGTGTCCGACCCAGACCGAAATCCTGATCAAGGGTTCGGACAAGCAGCAAGTCGGTCAGGTTGCCGCCGAGATTCGTGCATATCGCAAGCCGGAGCCCTACAAGGGTAAGGGCGTTCGTTATGCCGATGAAGTGGTGGTTATCAAGGAAACCAAGAAGAAGTAAGGGTGGCATATGTTTAACAAGAAGCAAGCGCGTCTGCGCCGTGCCCGCAAAACCCGGGCCAAAATCGCCGAGCTCAAAGCTGTCCGTTTGTGCGTTAACCGCACCAACTGCCACATTTACGCCCAGATCATTTCGCCTTGCGGCGGTAAGGTTCTGGCTTCGGCTTCCACGCTGGATACCGATGTCCGTAAGGACCTCGCGAACGGCGGAAACAAGGCTGCTGCCACTACTATTGGCAAGCTGATTGCCGAGCGCGCCAAGGCCGCCGGTATCGAGCAGGTAGCCTTTGACCGTTCCGGTCTCCAGTACCACGGACGTATTCAGGCGTTGGCGGAAGCCGCGCGTGAAGGCGGCCTGAAGTTCTAACCGACGGCAAAAGGACGAGGTTAAGAAATGGCTAAACCTGAAAGAAACAAAAAGCCGCAACAGGCTGAAGAGCGCGATGATGGCATGCGCGAAAAGATGGTTGCGGTCAATCGCGTTACCAAGGTTGTAAAGGGCGGCCGGATTCTCGGTTTTGCAGCCCTGACCGTGGTCGGCGACGGTGACGGTAGCATCGGCATGGGCAAGGGCAAGTCCCGCGAAGTGCCGGTTGCCGTTCAAAAGGCAATGGAAGAGGCACGTCGCAAGATGGCCAAGGTCAGCTTGAAGAGCGGTACCGTTCATCACACTGTGATGGGTCGTCATGGCGCTACTACCGTGATGATTCAACCGGCTCCGGAAGGTACCGGGATCATCGCGGGTGGCGCAATGCGTGCTGTTTTCGAAGTCGTTGGCGTGACCAATGTTGTTGCCAAGGCTCACGGCTCGACCAATCCCTACAACATCGTGCGTGCCACCATCGACGGTCTGTCGAAGGTGAATACGCCAGCCGAAATCGCCGCCAAGCGCGGTCTTTCGGTTGATCAGATCCAGGGGTAAGTCATGGCTGACAAGAAAATCAAAGTGACGCTCGTCAAGAGCGTTATCGGCACCAAGCAAGATCACCGGGCTACCGTCAAGGGCCTTGGTCTGCGCAAGCTGAATAGTTCGTCTGAGCTGATCGATACGCCGGCTGTCCGCGGCATGATCCAGAAGGTTCAGTATCTCGTTAAGGTTGAGGGTTAAGCCATGCGTCTGAATACTATCAAGCCGGGCGAAGGCTCCAAGAAGACCGCCAAGCGTGTTGGCCGCGGTATTGGTTCCGGCCTGGGCAAGACCTGCGGTCGCGGCCATAAAGGCCAGAAGTCCCGTTCCGGTGGCTTCCACAAGGTAGGCTTCGAGGGCGGTCAAATGCCGTTGCAGCGTCGCCTTCCGAAGCGTGGCTTCAACTCGCTGACCCGTGCGCGCAACTATGAAGTTCGCCTGACTGATCTGGACCGCCTGCCGGTTGACGAAATTGACCTGCTTGCGCTGCAAGTGGCCGGTATCGTTCCGGGTGACGCACTCTCCGCCAAGGTTATCTTGTCCGGTGCGATCAGCCGCAAGGTTGTCCTGAAGGGTGTTGGCGCGACCAAGGGTGCGAAGGCTGCTATTGAAGCAGTCGGCGGCTCGATCGCTGAGTAAGACAGGGAAAGGTTAGAACGTTGGCTGCAAATCCCAATACCGTTGGCAAAGGTGGCAAGTTCGGCGATCTCAAGCGCCGGCTTTGGTTCCTTTTGGGCGCACTGGTTGTGTACCGCATTGGCGCCCATATCCCGGTTCCGGGGATTGACCCCAACGCTCTGGCCGATCTCTTCAATTCGCAGAAGGGTGGCATCCTGGGCATGTTCAACATGTTCTCGGGTGGCGCCCTGTCGCGATTTACGATTTTTGCGTTGGGGATCATGCCGTATATTTCGGCGTCGATCATCATGCAGTTGATGAGTGTCGCTAGCCCGCAACTGGAAGCTCTCAAGAAAGAGGGCGAGGCCGGGCGTCGGAAGATCACTCAATACACCCGCTACGGCACGGTGATTCTTGCACTGTTTCAGGGGCTGGGTATTGCCGTCGCACTTGAAGCGCAGGCCGGTCTGGTTAATGATCCAGGCTTTATGTTCCGCCTGACAACCGTTTCCACGCTGCTGACCGGCACCATGTTCCTGATGTGGCTGGGTGAACAGATTACCGAGCGTGGTCTTGGTAATGGTATTTCGATCATTATTTTCGCTGGTATTGCCGCTGGCTTGCCGAACGCAATTGGCGGCCTGCTTGAGCTGGTCCGTACCGGAGCGATGCACCCCCTGACGGCCCTGATCATTTGTATTCTCGTCGTTGCGGTTACTGGCTTCGTGGTCTTTGTCGAACGTGGCCAACGGAAAATTCTGGTCAATTACGCCAAGCGCCAAGTAGGTAACAAGATTTATGGTGGACAGAGCTCGCACCTGCCACTGAAGCTGAACATGTCTGGTGTAATCCCCCCGATTTTTGCTTCATCGATCATTTTGTTCCCGGCAACAGTGGCCAACTGGTTTGGTTCCAGCGAGTCGATGCATTGGTTGAAGGATGTTGCGGGTACCTTGTCTCCTGGGCAGCCGATCTACGTGATGCTGTACGCGTCAGCCATCGTCTTTTTCTGCTTCTTCTATACCGCCCTTGTGTTTAATTCCAAGGAAACGGCCGATAACCTGAAAAAGAGTGGTGCTTTTGTCCCGGGTATTCGTCCTGGTGAGCAAACTGCCCGTTATATTGACAAGATCCTGATGCGCCTGACCCTGATTGGGGCTGCTTACATCACGGTTGTTTGTTTGTTACCCGAATTTTTGATCCTGAAGTGGAACGTTCCGTTCTATTTCGGTGGAACGTCGCTGTTGATTATCGTAGTCGTGACCATGGACTTCATGTCCCAGGTTCAGGCCTATGTGATGTCGCATCAATATGAAAGCCTGCTGAAGAAAGCAAACTTCAAGGGCGCACCTATGATCAAGTAGTAATCAGCATGGCAAAAGAAGATTACATTGAGATGCTGGGTGAGGTTGTTGAGAACCTCCCAAATGCGACCTTCAAAGTCAGGCTGGAAAACGGACACATCGTGCATGGGTTCATTTCCGGAAAAATGCGGATGCATTACATCCGTATCCTTCCCGGAGACAAAGTGACTGTGCAACTGACGCCGTATGATTTAACCAAGGCCCGGATCGTTTTCCGGACCAAGTAAAAAGTTCTCTACGCAATAAACCGCAGGGCAAGGAAACACGGCTGCTTCCAAGCTCTCGCAGACGAGGAGTGAAACATGAAAGTCCAACCTTCAGTGAAGCGCATCTGCCGCAACTGCAAAGTTATCCGCCGCAAAGGTGTCGTGCGCATCATTTGCAAGGATCCGCGTCACAAACAGCGCCAGGGTTAATCCCCTGTCCAGTTCGGCATTCGTTAATTTTCGAAATAGTGGAGTGATTCAATGGCCCGTATTGCAGGGGTAAACATTCCGAACCATCAGCATGCAGAAATCGCTCTGACCGCGATCTTCGGCATCGGCCGTACCCGCGCACAGAAGATCTGTGACGCAGCCGGCGTTGGTCGTAACGTAAAAATGAAAGACCTGTCCGATTCGGACATGGATCGTCTGCGTGACGAAGTAGGCAAGTTCACCGTCGAAGGTGATCTGCGCCGCGAAGTCACCATGAATATCAAGCGCCTGATGGACCTCGGTTGCTACCGTGGCCTGCGCCATCGCAAGGGTCTGCCTTGCCGTGGTCAGCGCACCCGTACCAATGCTCGTACCCGCAAGGGCCCGCGCAAGGCCATCGCTGGCAAGAAGTAATAGGGACAGAACATGGCAAAGACTGCTACGAAAGTTCGCAAAAAGGTCAAGAAGAACGTTGCTGAGGGCATTGCCCACATCCACGCATCGTTCAACAATACCATCATCACCATTACCGACCGTCAGGGCAACGCTCTGTCGTGGGCTACCTCCGGTGGTGCCGGCTTCCGCGGTTCGCGTAAGTCCACCCCGTTCGCTGCCCAGGTTGCCGCCGAAGCCGCCGGCAAGGCTGCTCAGGAATGTGGCGTCAAGAATGTCGAAGTCCGTATCAAGGGCCCTGGTCCTGGTCGTGAATCCTCTGTCCGTGCGCTCAATGCGCTGGGCATGAAGATCACTTCCATTTCGGACGTGACGCCGGTACCGCACAACGGTTGCCGTCCGCCTAAAAAGCGCCGCATCTAAGGAGAAAGACAAGTGGCTCGTAATCTCGATCCGAAATGCCGTCAGTGCCGCCGCGAAGGCGAAAAGCTGTTCCTGAAGGGCGAAAAGTGTTTTACCGACAAGTGTGCCATTGAGCGTCGTTCTTACGCGCCGGGCCAGCACGGTCAAAAGTCAGGTGCCCGTTTGTCCGACTACGGCGTTCACCTGCGTGCCAAACAGAAGATCCGCCGCGTTTACGGCGTTCTTGAAGGCCAGTTCCGCAAAACCTTTGCCGAAGCTGATCGCCGCAAGGGCCAGACCGGTGAAAACCTCCTGCAGTTGCTCGAAGCTCGCCTGGATTCCGTTGCCTACCGCATGGGTTTCGGTGCTTCCCGCTCCGAGTCGCGCCAGGTTGTTCGTCATAACGGCATTCTGGTTAACGGCAAGCGCGTTAACATTCCGTCGTTCATCGTCAAGCCGGGTGATGTTGTCCAGCTGACCGATCGCGCACGTGCTTCCCTGCGTTGCAAGGCCGCTCTCGAAGCTGCCGAGTCCCGCGGTTTCCCGGAGTGGATCTCCGTGGACGTCAAGGAAGGCAAGGGCACGTTCAAGGCCATGCCGCAGCGCTCCGAATTGCCGGCGACCCTGAACGAAGGTCTCGTCATCGAACTTTACTCGAAGTAAGCACTGAGCAGAGGATCTAGCCCATGCAAAGCAGTGGACTTCTCAAACCCCGCATTATCGACGTGCAGAGCGTGTCGCCTGTGCAAGCCAAGGTGGTCATGGAGCCGTTCGAACGCGGCTATGGCCATACCCTCGGCAACGCACTGCGCCGCATTCTGCTCTCCTCGATGGTCGGTTATGCACCGACCGAAGTCGGCATCGACGGCGTGCTCCACGAGTACTCCACCGTTGATGGCGTGCAGGAAGATGTCGTTGATATCCTTCTCAATCTGAAGGGTGTCGTCTTCAAATTGCACAACCGTGACGTGGTTAACCTCAAGCTGGTCAAGGAAGGCGAAGGCGCCGTCCGTGCTGGCGATATCGAGTTGCCCCACGACGTCGAGATCATCAATCCGGAACATGTGATCGCTCACCTCTCTCCTGGTGGCAAGCTTGCCATGGAGATCAAGGTCGAGAAGGGTCGCGGCTACGTGCCGGGTAACGTCCGTAACCTGGGCGATGCCAAGACCATCGGCAAGCTGGTTCTGGACGCTTCGTTCAGCCCGATCCGTCGCGTTGCTTACGCGGTCGAAAGTGCCCGCGTTGAACAGCGTACCGATCTGGACAAGCTGATTGTTGATATCGAAACCAATGGTGTTGTCGAGCCGGAAGAAGCCATTCGCTACGCTGCTCGCGTGCTGATGGAACAACTTTCCGTGTTTGCCGACCTGGAGGGTACCGCTCCTGTGGCCGAGGCTTCCAAGCCGGCTCAGGTTGATCCGGTTCTGCTCCGCCCGGTTGATGACCTCGAGCTGACGGTTCGTTCCGCGAACTGCCTGAAGGCCGAGAATATCTACTACATCGGCGATCTGATCCAGCGTACCGAGAATGAACTTCTCAAGACCCCGAATCTGGGTCGTAAGTCACTGAATGAGATCAAGGAAGTTTTGGCCGCACGCGGTTTGACGCTCGGCATGAAACTGGAAAATTGGCCGCCCGCCGGTCTGGAAAAGGCGTAAGCCTTTTTCAACCCGGGTTGTCAAGGGACGCCTGCAGAACATAGAAAGGATTAACCATGCGTCACCGCAATGGACTTCGCAAACTTAACCGCACCAGCAGCCATCGCCTGGCGATGCTGCGCAACATGACCGTTTCCCTGCTCAAGCACGAGGCTATCAAGACCACCGTGCCGAAAGCCAAGGAACTGCGCCGCGTTGTCGAACCGATCATTACCCTGGGCAAGAACCCGACGCTGGCTAACAAGCGTCTGGCTTTCGACCGTCTGCGCGACCGCGATATCGTGGTCAAGCTGTTCGCAGAAATTGGCCCGCGTTACGCAACCCGTCCGGGCGGCTACCTTCGCATTCTGAAGTGTGGCTTCCGTGTCGGCGACAATGCTCCGATGGCATTCGTCGAATTGCTTGATCGCCCGGAAGTGACCGAAGCGGTTGAGATTGAGGATGCAGCTGAGTAAGCTGAGAAATTCTCAAATAGAAAAAAGGCCGGTTCTCCGGCCTTTTTCTTTGGCTGCCAATTTCTTATTAAGGGCAGTCGATCAGCATTAGTGATACATCGTCGCTGGCGGCGCAGCCATTCTGATGCTCTTTCAGCGCAGTTTCTATCTTGGCAAAGCGGTCGCTTGGCGAGGTGTTTGATGCGGAGTTGATCAGGCCCGAATTTCCAAACTGTTTACCTTCGGTGTCGGTCGCTTCCAGAAGGCCATCGGAGCATAGCGCGAGTTGGCTTTCCGGTTCCCACGAAAATAGTCGTGGGTGGCCGCCTAGTTCATTGCTGCCAACGATGCCGAGCGGCAGGTTGTCGGAAGGGAATGTGCTGGCAACCCGCCCCCAGCGATCAAAAAGGAAGGCTTCGGGCGTACCGCCGACCCATATTTCGCCTTTTCTGTTCTTTTCATCTAGGCAGACCAGCGTCACGGCGACAAAACGCCCGACCGGCATGGATTCCTTTAGTTGTTGATTTAATTCCAGCACTATTTCCTGGATTGACCGGTTGAGTTTGGTCATCCGATAAAACAGGGCCAATACCGGCAGGACACTGATCGCGGCGGTCAATCCATGGCCGGTTGCATCGGCCAGTAACGCGTACAAGAGTCCATCCGGGGAGCGGGAGGCGGCGACAATGTCACCGCTGAAATGTTCGGCTGGAATGACTTTGTAGCGGAGGCGTTTGTCGCGAAGACCGCTGCGGTGGAGTTGCTTTTCCATCAGGCGCAGGGCAAGTTGTTGTTCGGTCTGGGTTTGGTCGTAGTAGTCCTGCAGCTGCTGGGCGTTTTCGCGCAGCTTTTGTTCGGTTTCTTTCCGCTCGGAAATGTCGCGGATCACACTGATGATCATGCGTTGATTGTCGAGCTCGACCTGACTGATTGAGATGGTTGCCGGGAATATATGCCCATCCTTGTGCCGGGCATTTATTTCCTGTTCTTGTCCAGCCCCCGGCAAGGGCCTTGCCGCGTCACCCGGGCTGAGCATTATGTCACCCGATGCGCTCGCCGGGACTGGCATTAGTAGCGAGGCATTCTGTCCAAGCAGCTCTGCCGTGGACCAACCAAAAATACGTTCGGTGGATTGATTTACCGAGACGATCATTCCTTCTTCGTTGGTTGTAACGATGGCATCCAGCACGTTGTCGGAAATTGCCTGAACCCGGCGCAGCGAATCGATAGACTGCTGCTGCATGGTCAGCGAACGTTGCATCGAACGCAACTTGGCTTCCAGAACGACAAAATTGATCGGCTTGGTAAGGTAGTCGTCGGCGCCTGCATCCAACCCTTCAACGAGGTTTTCGTCGCGATTCAGGGCGGAAAGGAAGATGACTGGCGTCCAGCGATCACGGGTCATGGCCTTGATACGACGAGCTGCTTCAAAGCCATCCATAACCGGCATCATGATGTCGAGGAGAACCAGGTCCGGAGCGTCGGTCTCAAATCGACGTACCGCCTCCTCGCCGTTCTCAGCAAGAACGACTTCATGCCCAAGCTTCTTCAGGAAGACCTGGAGAATGTGCAGGTTGGTGCGGTTGTCATCAACCGCCAGTACCTTCATTTTGTTCATTATTGGAATCATGATCGACGAATGCGGGATATCCGCGTTGAAGCGCTAAATATCGCTAGCTGCGATATTACCAACCTTCGTCCCTGTTGCTGTCGAAACTTGGCAATCAACCCGGCAGTCAATCAGCTTTGCTGAATCGATGAGCGATCTTGAGCCGTCTCGCCGCTTAGCCGTGTCTTGCCGGGTGCTCGTGTTCTTCCTGTTGTTGCAAGGTCCACATCCGCGCATAAGTGGCGCCTGCTGCGAGGAGGGCGGCGTGTGAGCCGCGCTCGATGATGTGGCCTTCGCTCATGACGAGGATTTCGTCGGCATTCATGACGGTGGACAGGCGGTGCGCGATGATCAGCGTTGTGTGGCCAACGGCGACTTGTTCAAGCTGGGTCTGAATAGCTCGTTCGGTGGCTGAGTCGAGGGCGGAGGTGGCTTCGTCAAAAATCAGGATGGGCGGGTTTTTCAATAAGGCCCGGGCGATGGCGACGCGTTGTTTTTCTCCACCAGACAGTTTTAAGCCGCGTTCGCCGACGCGTGTTTCGTATTTTTGCGGCAAGGACTCGATGAATTCGTGCAACTGGGCGGCGCGGGCTGCGGCGAAAACCTCTTCCCGGCTTGCTTCCGGGCGGCCGTAGTTGATGTTGTAGAAAATACTGTCGTTAAACAGTACTGTGTCCTGCGGCACGATGCCGATTGCTGCTCGAAGACTGCTTTGCTTAAGCGCACGGAGATCGTGGCCATTGATCCGGATGGCGCCACCAGTGACGTCATAGAAACGATAGAGCAGCCGGGCCAGCGTAGATTTGCCGGCACCGGAGTGTCCGACAACAGCGACTGTTTTTCCTGGAGGAATGGCCAAACTGAGATTCTTCAGGATCTGGCGATCCGGATCGTAGGCGAAATCGACGGTTTCAAAATTGATCTGCAAGGGGCTGTTCGGAAGCTCGCGAGCATCGGGTGCATCGGCAATTTCACGGTTTTCCTTGAGCAGGTTGAACATGCGTTCGATATCGGTCAGGGCCTGCCGGATTTCGCGATAGACGATGCCAAGGAAATTGAGCGGAATATAGAGCTGGATCAGGAAGGCATTGACCAGCACCAGATCGCCAATTGTCATCTCGCCTGCAACGACCCCGCTGGCGGCGCGCCACATCATCGCCGTGACGCCGAGGGCGATGATCGCTGCCTGGCCGAGGTTGAGGAAGGCCAGCGTAGTCTGACTGCGCGTGGCAGCCTCTTCCCATTTGATCAGTTGTTCGTCGTAACGACGGGCTTCCCACGCTTCATTATTAAAATATTTGACCGTCTCGTAGTTGAGCAGGCTGTCGATGGCGCGGGTATTGGCGGCTGAGTCGTTTTCATTGACAGCCCGACGGATGTCGATGCGCCAGTTACTGACCTTGACGGTAAATACAATGTAGACGATCAGTGATATGACGGTAATGACGACAAAGCCGACATCGTATTTGACGAACAGGATGCCGAGGACCAGTCCAATTTCGACCAGCGTCGGCAGGATTGAGTACAGCGTGTAGGAAATGAGACTGGAGATCGAGCGGCTGCCGCGTTCGATATCGCGGGAGACGCCACCGGTCTGACGCTCCAGGTGGAAGCGCAGCGACAAGGCATGCAGGTGCCGGAATACCTCCAGCGATACCTGGCGAACGGCGCGTTGGGTCACCCGGGCAAACAGGATTTCGCGCAATTCGGTAAACAGCGAAGTCGAGAAGCGCAGGGCGCCGTACAGGACCAGCAGCAGGATGGGCAGGGCCAGCAACTGCTGGCTACCGGAAAGGCCGTCGATCATTTCCTTGAAGATCAACGGTACGCTGACATTGGCGATCTTGGCACCGATCAGGCAAGCCATGGCGGCCAGCACACGTAGCCGATAGGACCACAGATAAGGGAACAGCGTGCGCAGCGTCAGCCAGACATGGGTTTGGGGCAGGGCTTGGCCAGCGGGCGGTTTGGGGAGAGCAGTGGCGCGACGCATGTGTCTGGTGGGTATCCGTTGGAAGAATCTCTGCCGAGTATATGAAAACTGCCGCCTTTCCGGGAAAATCCGGAAACAATTCGCAATCCGGACTGACCATGACCATTGATCCCCTCGTTCTTCCAAACAAGCACTGCACGCTGCGTGTCGTCCCGATGCCGGCCGACCTCAACCAGAATGGCGATGTCTTCGGCGGCTGGGTCATGGCCCAGGTCGACGTGGCTGGCGCCATCCCGGCAATGCGTCGGGCTTGCGGCAGAGTAGCCACCGTTTCGGTTAATTCCTTCCTGTTCAAGCAGCCGGTTTCGGTCGGCGACATTGTCAGCCTGTACGCCGATATCGTGCGGGTCGGCACGACCTCGATTACCGTTCGAGTCGAGGTCTATGCCGAACGGAATTACGCCGCACCAATTATCGTCAAGGTGACTGAGGCTGAGCTGACCTATGTGGCGATTGATGGCGCCGGGATGAAGCGCAATGTTCCGACCGAAAAATGACCGGAAATGGTCTAAAATCCGGCAGTTAAACAATTACCCCGCCTGCAAGCGAGCACTCCCATGAATAAGATGAACCTGCGTATCGTCCCAGCACTGCTGTTGGCTATCTTTTCCGGCACCGCCTCGGCTGCTGCCTTCCAGCTTTGGGAGCAAAATGCCAGCGGCCTGGGGAATGCTTATGCGGGCTCGGCAGCGGTGGCGGATAACGCCAGTACGGTTTTCTTCAATCCGGCGGGGATGACGCAACTGTCAGGCTTCCAGTTCTCTGCTGGGGTAACCGGGGTTGGGCCGAGCTATGAGTTTCGTGACAATGGCTCGACCGGAGCATTCAAGGGTAGCGGCAACGGCGGTGACGCGGGCGGCTGGAATGCCGTTCCCAATCTCTATTTGTCCGGGCATCTGACCGATAATCTTTCGATCGGCTTTGGCGTTTCGGCCCCATTTGGGCTGGCGACTGAATACGACAGCAACTGGGTCGGGCGTGTTCAGGCGATCAAGTCAGAGATCAAGACCGTCAACTACAACCCGTCGCTTGCCTATCGCGTCAACGACAAGGTTTCGCTGGGTTTTGGCATCAATTATCAGCAACTGGATGCTGAAATTACCAGTTACACCCCGGCTGGTCTCTACCGGGTCAAGGGTGACGATTCGACCTGGGGATGGAATGCCGGTGCTTTGTTTACACTTTCTCCCGCCATGCGCGTTGGTGTGTCTTACCGCTCGGCAGTGAATTACACGCTGGAAGGAACCCGTTCGGTCGGGGCTAATTCCGTTGCCGCCAAGGCGGACATCAAGCTGCCAGATACTTTTATCCTGTCGGTCTGGCAACAGGTTTCGGATCGTTGGGAAGCGATGGGCGATTTGTCCTACACGCGCTGGAGCACCCTGGATCGTCTGGATGTTCGCAGCTCCGCTGGCGTTGATACCGAGATCTTCAACTATGAAAACTCCTGGCGACTTGCCTGGGGTGCTGCCTACAAGGCCAGTGATGCACTCAAGGTGAAATTCGGTATTGCCTATGACCGGACGCCGGTGCGCGATGAATACCGTTCGGCTCGCGTGCCCGACAACGATCGTTTGTGGTTGTCGCTGGGCGGACAGTGGAATGCCGGTCGCTATGGCAAGGTCGATGTCGGCTACTCCTATCTTTACGTCAAGGACCCGTCTATCCAGCAGTCCAAGGTGGTGGGAGTAGCCCACGAATTGCGTGGCGATTACAACGCCAGTGCCCATATCGTTGGCGCGCAATACTCGGTGGGTTTCTAATTTCTTGAGCAAGGGGCCAACGTGCCGGCGCTGGAACTGGGCGGGATGACGCTGGGGCTGCGTGAAGGGGTGATCATGTTGATCGCGCTGGTCGCGGTCTACATGCTCTTCGTGCTGTTTCGCATGCGCCGCTTGCGAAACAAGCCCATCGAGACGCCCGTTGCTTCGTCCGAAAGGCTCGCCCCGGAGGCGCAGTCGGTGAGCCCGTTGACGGCAGCGATGGCCGACGGCGACGAAAGCTGGGAGAAGACTCCGGCGGGCCTGGGTGAGGAGATTTTGCGCCAAGGGCTGGAGCGGGACCTGGTCCAGTTGCGCGATGAAGTCGATGCCATGCGTGGCGAACTGGCGGCCTTGCGCGAAGACATGCTGCAGGAGTTGGCACATTTGCGGGCCAGCCAGACGGTTTCCCCGATTTACGGCGATGCCATGCAGATGGCCGTCTCCGGCTATGATCCGGTGGCGATAGCCGAGCGATGCGGTATCGCCCGGGCCGAAGCGGAACTGGTCGTTGCGTTGGCCAAGAGTCAGGAACGTTGAGGTAGGGAATGGCGGACCAACCAGAAGTTTCCGAGAATGAAGAACATGCCCGCGAATTGCGCGGCAAGTTGATTGCCCGTCTGGCGGTTGCCGGTGTGTTGGTGGCCCTCTTGCTGGGGGTGCTGGCGTTTTTTGACTATCTGGCTAATCCGCCTGATGAGGCAGACCAGCAGGTTTTTACCCAGCCGGTTCCCGTGGCGCCCAAGAAGGAAGTTTCACAACCGGTGACGCCGGCCGAGAACTTGCCCGAACCTCCGGTTCCGGAAAAAGTTGAGGCTCCTGCCGAGGCGCCGCCACCGCCGACGGTGGACGCGCCAGCATCAGCGGTGGTTGAGGCCAAGCCCGAGGCCCATGTCGCGGCCAAGTTACCGGCCGCCAATGTGAAACCTGCGGTTTCGGTACCACCACCACCTGCACCGCAAGCCGTGCCTGAAGCGACGACAGCACCTTCGAACAGGCTGGCGCCGCAACGTGCTGCCACACCGGCGGAGGCTGCGCCGGCCAAGCCTTCGGTGCGCATCATTGAGGCTAAACCAGCTCCGGCCCCGGCGCCTGCGCCTGCGGTGGTGCCACCGAGCGCACCGCGTCTGTTTTCAGGCTTCCTGCTACAGGCTGGTGTGTTTTCCAGCACCCAGCGTGCTGAAGAGCTGCACGCCCGACTGACGTTGAGCGGCGTTCCCTCGACGCTGGAAACCCGGGTTCAGGTTGGCCCGTTCCGAACCCGGCACGAAGCCGAGCTGGCCCAGGCCAAACTGAAGGAACTGGGCGTCGAGGCCATTCTCGTTCCTCCCCGAGGCAAGAACTAGCGGATCAGGGCATGCCCGGCAGGCGTGGCAGACCCAGGCTGCGCCGGACATCGCGGTGCAACTGCAAGGGGGGCGGCAAGGGCATCTCATAGCGCTGATTGTCGTAATACCGGCCACCGCGATCATCGTAGTGCCGACGATCGGATTCGTAATAGATATTCGCCCTCGGATAGCCATAACCATAGGCCGGATAGCTCTCGACATAGACCGGCGGTGCGCGGTGATAACCCACCGGATAGGCCGGAACCACCGTGCAGGCGCCAAGGCTGCCGAGCAGGGCAGTGGCGAGGCTGAGGCGGATAAGGGTTGGCGAGAGTTTCATTGGGCAGGGATTCCGGTGCTTAGGTAAGTAAATAACGCGGACACTCCCTGTTTGGCATACGGCGATCCCGGACTGGTTTGTAACAAATCGTTAGTACTCAGGATCGGCAAGGGGTTTCGGACTTTTCTGCTGGCTAGTCGGCCAGCGCCTTGCGTACCCGGTTGGCAAAGACGGTCATTTCCCTGGCGGCCTGAATGTCGCCTTTGGCTTCGGCGACAGCGATGCCTTGTTCGTAAGCGGCCAGGCAGCCGATGTTGTCGCCGGCTTCGGCGCGCGCCTTGCCGAGCGCTTTCCAGGCGGCTGAATATTGCGGGTCGCGGTCGACGGCGTCTTTGAAGCTGACGGCGGCTTTCGCTGGATCGCCGGCTTTCAGGTATTCGTTGCCGAGCGAGAAGCGGAGCAGGGCGCCGTCGCGTGGGCCGCCGAGCATTTTTTCCAGGGATTCGATACGTGGGTTCATGGGCTACCAAGGCTAAAATAGGGTTTTGCAATCCGGATACAGGAAGTTACTCATGGCCAAGACCATCATCGCCACCCCGAACGCCCCGGCCGCCATCGGCACCTATTCGCAGGCCGTGCGCGTCGGCGACACCGTTTACATGTCCGGGCAGATCGGGCTCGATCCCGCTTCCATGCAGATGGTAGACGGAATCGATGCGCAAATCGTTCGCGTTTTCGACAATCTGAAGGCGGTGGCCGAAGCCGCCGGCGGTTCGCTGGCCGATGTGGTCAAGCTGAATGTTTTCCTGACCGACCTGGCCAACTTCGCCAAGGTTAACGAGACGATGGCCAAGTATTTCAGCGAGCCGTTCCCGGCCCGGGCCGCCGTCGGCGTCAAGGAACTGCCGCGCGGCGCGCTGGTCGAGGCCGATGCAGTCATGGTCATCGGCAACTAAGCGGCTGATCAAGGACTGATGACGACGAGCGGGGCTTCGGCTCCGGCCTCTCCGCCGATTCGCGCTTCCGAAGCGCTGCAGAAGAAGCTCGCCAAGATCGGCCTCCATAGCGAGGCCGATTTGCTGGTGCATCTGCCGCTGCGCTATGAGGACGAAACGCGTATCACACCGGTCAAGCGTGCCTTTGGCGGCGAAGCGGTGCAGATCGAAGTGGTCGTCCAGAGTAATGAAGTGCAGTTCCGGCCACGCCGGCAGATGATCGTGCGGGCGGCTGACGATAGCGGCGAGATTACGCTGCGCTTCTTCAGTTTCTATCCCAGTCAGCAGGCGGCCTTGAGTGAAGGTTCGCGTCTGCGGGCATTTGGCGAAGTGCGCGGCGGTTTCTTCGGGGCTGAAATGGTGCATCCGCGTTTCCGCAAAGTGGGTGGCGACGAAGCGCTGCCGACAGAGATGACGCCGATTTACCCGTCGACCGCCGGCTTAGCCAATTCGGCGCTACAAAAGCTGATCGGCAAGGCGCTGGCGGTGGGGGATCTGTCGGATACCCTGCCTGAAACACTACGCCAGCGCCTCAAGCTGCCGGGCTTGGCGCGCAGCCTGAACTTCCTGCATCGGCCGCCGCCCGGCACTGATCTTGACACCTTGCATGCCCGCAACCATCCGGCCTGGCGGCGCGTCAAGTTCGACGAGGTGCTGGCCCAGCAACTGTCGCTGCGCCGCGCCTATCTGGCTCGTCGCGAGCAGGGCGCGCCGGTGCTGGTGGCGCAGGACGATCTCGGCGCCCGCCTGCTCGACCAGTTGCCGTTTGGCCTGACCGGCGCCCAGTTACGGGCGATGGCCGAGATTGCCGACGATCTGGCCCAGCCCTATCCGATGCAGCGTCTGCTGCAGGGCGATGTAGGCGCTGGGAAGACCATTGTTGCTGCGCTGGCAGCCTGTCAGGCGATCTCGGCTGGGTGGCAGGCAGCTTTCATGGCGCCGACCGAAATCCTGGCCGAGCAGCATTATTTGAAATTGAAGGACTGGCTGGAACCTTTGGGCGTCAAAGTGGCCTGGCTGTCCGGCAGCCTGAAAACCAAGGCCAAGCGCGAACAGCTGGCGGCGACGGCGGCCGAGGCACAGCTGGTGGTTGGCACGCATGCACTGATTCAGGACGGTGTCGATTTCGCCAGGCTGGGATTGGCCATTGTCGACGAACAGCACCGCTTCGGCGTCGCCCAGCGGCTGGCTCTGCGCAAGAAAGGCAACAACCCGCACCAGTTGATGATGTCGGCAACGCCGATCCCCCGCACGCTGGCCATGAGCTATTACGCTGACCTCGACGTAACCGTGCTCGACGAACTGCCGCCCGGCCGGACGCCGATCAAGACACGGCTGGTCGCCGATAACCGGCGTGAGGATGTGGTCGGTTTCGTCAAGAAATCTGTCGAGGAAGGCCGGCAGGCTTATTGGGTTTGCCCGCTGATCGAGGAATCTGAGGCGTTGCAGTTGCAGACGGCGCAGGATACCTACGAGCAGTTGTCCATTGATTTGCCGGAGCTGGTTATCGGGCTGGTCCATGGCCGCCTGAAGGCCGACGAGAAGCAGGCGGTGATGGCCGCCTTTGCTGCGGGCGACATCGATGTGCTGGTGGCGACGACGGTGATCGAAGTCGGTGTCGATGTGCCGAATGCCAGCCTGATGGTCATCGAACATGCCGAGCGCTTTGGTCTTTCCCAGCTTCACCAGTTGCGGGGGCGGGTCGGACGCGGCAAGTACGAGTCGAGCTGCGTGCTGATCTATGCCGGGCCCTTGGGCGAGATTGCCCGCCAGCGCTTGAAAATTATTTTCGAGAATACCGACGGCTTCGAGATCGCCCGTCAGGACTTGCAGATTCGCGGACCCGGTGAATTTGTCGGCGCGCGGCAGAGTGGTGTGCCGCTATTGCGCTATGCCGATCTGGAAATGGATGCCGATCTGGTCGAGATGGCGCGTGACGTGGCCGAGGAGATGCTGACCGAGCATCTCGAGCTGGCTGAACGCCATCTCAAGCGCTGGCTGGGCTCACGGGAAGAACTGCTCAAGTCCTGATGCGATTGGCCGAGGCGGTGATGCCGTCGCACAGGGTTTTCAAGGCAGCCATCGGCGCCGCTTCGCGCAGATGGATCATGCCGGTCGGTACCCGGCTGAACTCGTCCGGTACCGTTTCGATGACCAGATCGGCGGCATGGCTGGATTGCTCTGCAACACGGCGGGGCATCAGTGTCCAGCCGAGGCCGACGGCGACGCAGCCGAGGATGCCTTCCAGTGTGCCGAATTCCATGGCGTCGGCCACGGCGTGGCCCTGGGCGCGTTGCCAGGCGATGGCGCGGGTCCGATAGGCGCAGCCTTCGCGGAAGAGGATCAGCGGCAGCAGGACCGGGTCGGTGCCGGCAGCATGCACCTGGACCAATTCTTCGACGACCAGTTCGTCGAACTGCAGGTCGGGATGGATGACCGGGCCGGCAACGAAGGCGCAGTCGAGCTTGTGGTCGAGCACCTTGTCCATCAGCGTGCTGGTGGTGTCGGTGAAGACGCGCAGCTCAAGGCCCGGGTGTTCGCTACGCACGGCTTTCAGCGCACTCGGCAGATGCAGGGCGGCAAAGGTTTCCATGGCACCGATGCGCAGTTCGCCGGCGCTTTCGCCGACCTGGCGGACGGCGGCGCTGGTCTGGCGTTCGAGCATCAGCATGCGCCGCGCGTAGTCGAGCAGCACCTTGCCCGACGGGGCAAGCTCCAGCCCGCGGCCCTTGCGGAAGAACAGTTCGGTGCCGAGCTCCTCTTCCAGCCGTCGGATGCGGCCGGTGACGTTCGATTGCACGGTGTTCAGCTTGCGTGAGGCGGCGAGAATGCCACCTTCTTCGACAACCGTCTGAAAGGTGCGCAGGGCGACGAGTTCCATGGCTATCTCAAAAAACGAATGGTGTGTTCTAAATAAATCACTTGTAGAGATACTTTACCCTGTTTATTGTTCGCCTATCAATAACAAAAGGAACATCCCATGAACTCACAGAGAGAACGCCTCAAGGTGCTGAGCGCCGGGATATTCAGCCTGCTGCTGACCTTTGGCGTGGCCCGCTTTGCCTACACGCCCTTGCTGCCGATCATGCAGCAGCAGGCCGGGCTGGGGCTGGCCGAAGCCGGCTGGCTGGCGGCGCTCAACTACGCCGGTTATCTCAGTGGCGCACTGATTGCCTCGCTGATCAGCAACCTGGTGCTCAAGGACAAGCTGTACCGGATCGGCCTGGTGGTCGCCATCCTGAGCACGGTGATGATGGGGCTGACCACCGACCCGCTGCTCTGGATGGCCTCGCGCTTCATCGCCGGCCTCTCCAGCGCGGCCGGCATGCTGCTCGGCACCGGGCTGATCCTCAACTGGCTGATTCGCCACAACCACCGGCCGGAGTTGGGCATCCACTTTGCCGGCATCGGGCTGGGCATTTCCGGTTGTGCCGTGGCGGTGTGGCTGATGGGCGGCTGGCTGGACTGGCGCGAGCAGTGGTTCGCCTTTTCGGCCATTGCTTGTCTGCTCATTGTGCCGGCCATGGCCTGGTTGCCGGCGCCCGATACCAGTCCGGTGACGAAGAGCGGCGTCACCATGCACGACAATCCGCCGAGCCCGCTGTTCCTGCGCATCTTCATGGCAGCCTACTTCTGTGCCGGTTTCGGCTATGTGATCAGTGCCACCTTCATCGTCGCCATCGTCAATGGCCTGCCTGGTCTGGCCGGGCAAGGCGGGCTGGCCTTCCTGGCCATCGGTCTGGCCGCTGCGCCCGCCGCCTTCAACTGGGATCTGATCGCCCGCTACACGGGGGACATCAATGCCCTGATACTCGCCGCCGTGCTGCAGATATTCGGCATTGTCCTGCCGGTGGCGGTCGGTGGGCTGATTCCGACGATCTTTGGTGCGTTGTTGTTCGGTGGAACCTTCATCGGCATGGTGAGTCTGGTCTTGACCATGGCCGGGCGCTACTACCCGACCAAGCCGGCCAAGATGATGGGCAAGATGACGCTCTCCTACGGCGTGGCGCAGATCATCGGGCCGGCCATCGTTGGCTGGCTGGCCACCCGGCTCGGTAACTATTCGATTGGCCTGTATATCGCGGCCGGCGTGATGGTGATGGGCGTCGTGCTGTTGGTTATACTGAAACTGGTGGAAAAGCGGGACGCCACGCTGGCGCTTGAGCCCAGCTTGCAGAACTGAAACGGAGACGATGCATGTTCAAGGGAATTCTGATCGAGAAGGATGATGCCGGCTATCGCGCGGCGGTCAAGGATATAGACGAGAGCCAGTTGCCGGAAGGCGATGTGACGGTGCGCGTCGCGATGTCTTCGCTCAATTACAAGGACGGTCTGGCGATCACCGGCAAAGGCCCAGTCGTTCGCAAGTTCCCGATGGTGCCGGGGATCGACATTGCCGGCACGGTTGAAACCAGCAGTCATGCAGACTACAAGGCCGGTGACCGGGTCGTGCTCAACGGCTGGGGCGTTGGCGAAACGCACTGGGGCGGGCTGGCCCAGAAGGCGCGCCTCAAGGGCGACTGGCTGGTGCCGCTGCCGGCCGCTTTCTCCGAGAAACAGGCCGTGGCCATCGGCACCGCCGGCTACACCGCGATGTTGTGTGTGCTGGCGCTGGAGCGCCAGGGCGTCAAGCCGGCTGATGGCGAGATCGTCGTCACCGGTGCCGCGGGTGGTGTGGGCAGCGTGGCCATCGCCGTACTGGCCAAGCTCGGCTACACGGTGGTCGCCGTCAGCGGTCGGCCGGAAGAAACGGATTACCTGAAGCAGCTCGGTGCGGCCGAAGTGCTCGATCGGGCAGCCTTCTCCAGCCCCGGCAAGCCGCTGGGCAAGGAGCGCTGGGCGGGGGCGGTCGATGTGGTTGGCAGCCATACGCTGGCCAACATCTGCGCTACCACCAAATATCGTGGCGTGGTGACGGCCTGCGGTCTGGCCGGCGGCATGGATTTTCCGTCGTCGGTGGCGCCCTTCATCCTGCGCGGCGTGACGCTGGTCGGGGTGGATAGCGTGATGTGTCCGCGTCCGGAGCGTCTGGTCGCGTGGCAGCGGCTGGCCACTGATCTCGATGTTGCCAAGCTTGGTCTGATCACCCATGAAGTGTCGCTGGCCGAGGCCATTCCGACGGCGGCGCAACTGATGGACGGCAAGGTACGCGGTCGTGTCGTCGTCGATGTGAATCGTTAAGAGATACGCTGATGCCCTACGTCAATATCAAGATCACCCGCGAAGGGGCGACGCCGGAACAGAAGGCGCGCCTGATTGCCGGCGCGACGCAGTTGCTGGTCGATGTGCTGGGCAAGAACCCGAAGACCACGGTGGTCGTCATCGACGAGGTCGATACCGACAACTGGGGTGTCGGCGGTGAGTCGATTACCGTTCGTCGGGCGCGCGGCGAGTAAGCCCCGTTTTTTGAAAATCCATCAAGCATTAGAATTCCGGCTGGCCCTGCGGTCAGCCGGAATTTTTTGCCAGAAATTGAAATCATGAGCCATCTATTCGACCCCCTGAAATTACGCGACATCACCCTCAAGAACCGGATCGGCATCCCGCCGATGTGCCAATACTCGGCGCAGGACGGCATGGCGGCTGATTGGCATTTCGTCCATTACGGCAGCCGGGCGGTGGGTGGTGCCGGGCTGATGATTGTCGAGGCGACGGCGGTCGTGCCGGAGGGGCGGATCAGCCCGGGCGACCTTGGCCTGTGGAAAGACGAGCAGATTGAACCGTTGGCGAAGATCGCCCGCTTTGCCCGGGAGCAGGGGTGTGTGGCAGCCATCCAGCTCGCCCATGCCGGCCGCAAGGCCAGTGTCGGTTTGGGTTGGGGCGAGCAGCGCACGCTGCGGGCCGACGAGGGTGGCTGGCAGTCCGTCGCGCCTTCGGCCATATCGTTCGGCGAAGGCTACGCGGTGCCGCATGAACTGAGCATCGCCGGGATCGCCGAGGTCGTTGCGGCCTTCGTCGCAGCGGCCAGACGGGCGGTCGTGGCCGGTTTTCAGGCAATCGAAATCCATGCGGCCCACGGCTACCTGATGCATCAATTCCTGTCGCCGCTATCGAATCAACGAACCGATGCCTACGGTGGCAGTTTCGAGAACCGTACCCGCCTGCTGCGCGAGGTGGTCACGGCGGTGCGGGCTGTGTGGCCGGAAAGCCTGCCGCTGCTGATTCGCCTGTCCGCCACCGACTGGGTCGAGGGTGGCTGGTCGGCCGACGAAACGGTTGCGTTGTGCCGTGACTTGAAGACGCTGGGTGTCGATCTGGCCGATATCTCGACCGCCGGTCTGGTGCCGACCGCGAAAATCCCTGTCGGCCCCGGCTTCCAGACCGAATTTGCCGCCCGCGTGCGCCATGAGGCCGGCTTGCCGACCGCGGCGGTTGGCCTGATCACGTCGGCGGCTCAGGCGGATCATGTCTTGCGCACTGGCCAGGCCGACATGGTGCTGCTCGGCCGCGAAATTCTGCGCAACCCGTACTGGCCGCAACAGGCCGCGCAGGAGCTGAGGCAAGGTGGCGCCTGGCCCAACCAGTATTTGCGCGCCGCCCTTCGATGAGCGCCCCGAACACTCGCCGCTCGCTGGGCAAGGAGCTTGCCGCTGCGGCCGCCGCCTATCAGACGGCCGACGTTATCCCGCATTGCGCGGTGTGCGCGAAGCCGTGTTGCAAACTCGATACGCTGGTCCTTGAGCTGGAGTGGAAGCAGATCAAGTCATTCTGGCGGCTCGAAGAATCGCGCCCGGGTTTTGACAAGCGCCTCTCCTCCGGCCAAGGTCCCGTCGAGATTCGGGCGGGGGATGACGGGCTTTATTACGTCCACAGCAAACCGTGCCCGGCCTACGACGAAGCGGGCCACGCATGCACCATCTACGGTCAGGAACTCAAGCCTTTGGGGTGCTCGGACTTCCCGGTGTACGAAGATCAGGGCAGCGTCGTTGCCGATCTTCGTTGTGAAGCCGTCAATCTCGAGGCGCTGACGGCGTGGATGGCGCGCTCGGTCGGGCCGGAGTTTCGCATCATCCAGGCGGCGGACAGGGAGTTTCCCTTTCTGGTCACGCTGTCTGTACGGCGGGTATCCGGCGCCGCGAGCCCCAACAAGCGGCCACGGCATAGAGGATGATTCTGCCAACGTAAAAAGCATTTTCGTCCCGGGAACTTTTTTGCAGTGCGCTGTCTACATCGCTTCAATTTTCAACTTACCTGCGATGAGGCAACGATGGACGAAATTTCTTACTTGGGTATTGGCTTTACTTTGGCCATCTTTGGTCTGGCCTGCTTGATGGCGATCAAGTTGTCTTCCAAGACGGCTTATCACTAAGCGCATTCATCCAACGCTGCTGCCCTGACGGATCACGGATCCCGTTTTTTGCAGCAGGCGTAGTCAGGTTGCCGAGCCAGATTGGCTCGGCGAAACCAGAAAAAGCCGGGGATTCCCGGCTTTTTCAATTTCAGCGTTTCGGTTTTGGCCGGTCCGTCAGGCGATGAACGTCTCGACGATGCGCGCCACTTCTTCCGGCTGGTCGTGGTGCAGCATGTGGTCGGCATTGTCGACCCATGCTTCGCGAACGTCGGCAAAGCAGGCCTGGCGGGCGGCCCAGTCGCCTGGCCGGGTATCGAATTCGCGGATGACCCAGGACTGGCGGCCGGCCACCCAGAGTACCGGGCAGGTGATCTGACGCCAGATCGCCATCGATTCTTCCAGACGGAACAGGTAGGGGGCGGGGGCCTTGTGCCATGGGTCGCCGTTCCAGATGATGCCGTGACGGCGTTCGCCGCTCCGGGTTTCGCCATCGCCGATCCGGGCGAGGTGGCGGGACAGGAAGTTGGCGCGTTCCTGCGTCAGGAAGCGGTCCGTGTGCATCAGGCGGCGGGCGAAGCCGGCGCGGTCGCTGTAGAGATGCATGCGCGGCGGGCTTTTCAGGACGCCGAGCCATTTCTGGTAGCGCTCTGTCGCCATGTCCGGCGTGGTCGGGGCGATGCCGAAGCCTTCCAGCGAGATCACGCTTTCCACCCGCTCCGGACGGATGCCGGCGTACAGGCAGGCGAGGATGCCGCCCATGCTGTGGCCAACCAGCTTGACCTTGCCTTCGGGGGCGTAGCGGTCAAGGATGGCTTCGAGATCGCCGAGATGTTCGGCAAAGAAATAGGGGCGGTTCAGCCATTCCGAACTGCCGAAGCCGCGCCAGTCGGGGGCGATGATGTTCCAGTCTTTCTGCAGTTCATCGACGACGAACTGGAAGGAGGCCGAAACATCCATCCAGCCGTGGAGCAGGAACAGCGTCGGTGCCTTCGGATTGCCCCAGCGCCGGATGTGCAGGCGGATGTCGGGCAGGTCGAGGTATTCGGAGCGGGAAGGGAGCATGGCGAGTGATGTGCGGTGGCGATAAAGGGGCTGTCGTGAATTCTAGCCTGATGCCGGCCCGGCTGCGGATAGGAATCGGGTCGGCCGTGACTGGCCGACCCGATGGCGCGGTTTTGGTGCCGGGTTACATCCCGAGGTAGGCCGCCCGCACCTGTTCGTTACTGATCAGCTCCTGGCCGGTGCCGGTCAGCGTGATGTTGCCGGTTTCCAGCACATAGCCGCGGTCGGCGATGGCCAGCGCGGCAAAGGCGTTCTGCTCGACCAGGAAGATGGTCATGCCCTGAGCCTTCAGCGCCTTGACGACGTTGAAGACTTCTTCGACCAGCAGTGGGGCGAGGCCCATCGACGGCTCGTCGAGCAGCAGCATCTTCGGGCGACCCATCAGCGCCCGGCCGATGGCCAGCATCTGCTGCTGGCCGCCGGACAAGGTGCCGGCCGGCAGATGGCGCTTCTCCTTGAGGATGGGGAACATCGAATAGACTCGCTCGAGATCGCCCTCAACGTCGTTCTTGGGGCGCGTGTAGGCACCCAGGCGCAGGTTGTCCTCGATGGCCAGCGGGCCGAAGACCTGGCGGCCTTCAGGGCTCTGGCAGATGCCGCGGCGCATGCGCAGGTCAGAGCGCAGGCCGGAAATGTCCTCGCGGTTGAAGATGATGCGGCCGGCGCTCATCGGCTGCACGCCGGACAGGGTGCGCAGGAAGGTGGTCTTGCCTGCGCCGTTGGCGCCGACCAGCGCAACCAGTTCGCCCTGCCGCACTTCGAGGTCGATGCCCTTCAGCGCCTTGATCCGACCGTAGCAGCTTTCCATTCCCTCGATCTTGAGCAGCACGTCGCCAACCGGGGCGATCGGCTTTTGCAGCGCGCCGCCGCTATGGCCGCCGAGGCCGATCGGTTCCGGCGCGAGGTTTACGATGCGGTGGAAGATCTCGCGGAATTCCGCCCTCGCCTTGCTGCCGAACAGGGGGTCGTCGTTGTCGAGGAAGGCCTTGTCGATATCGGCCCAGTCGTCGGCGGTCAGCGCCTCGCGGGCGAGGGGCATGACATCCTTTTCCTCGCTGCGGACGTGGCTCTTGACGGCTTGCGCGTAGCTGCGCAAGGCTGCCGTGAAGGTGGCGTTGGCCTCGCTGCCGGCGGCGGTCGCCGCCAGCTTGGCACGCAGGTCGCGCAGGACTTCGGGGCCGTTGTGGTGCTCGGCCTGCAGGCGCTCGATGATCGCCGCGGCTTCTGGCGCACGGCGCAGCAGGGATGGGAACAGGTAGCTGTCTTCCTTGGCGTGGTGGGCGCGGTCCATGAACTGGTCGATGTAATCGAACAGCGAAGTGAAAAACGCCGTTTCGACGTGGCCGCCGCCGTCGATCTCGTCGGCAACCATGTCGAGCGTAGTGGCGATGCGCCAGAGGTTCTGGTGCTCTTCGGTGATGATGCGTAATGCTTCCATGTTCTTCCCCTGCTTAGGCGTGAGCGCCCAGATAAGCTGCGATTACATCCGGGTTCTTGCGGATTTCTTCACCGGTGCCTTCGGCCAGTTTCTTGCCGTAGTCGAGGACGAGGATGCGGTCGGACAGGTTCATGACCATTTTCATGTCGTGTTCGACGAGTACGACAGTGACGCCGGCGTCGGCAATCTTGCGGATCAGATGGTCGACTTCGATGGTTTCCTTGGGGTTCAGACCGGCGGCCGGTTCGTCGAGGAAGATCAGGCGCGGTTTCATGGCCAGGGCGCGGGCGATTTCCAGACGCTTCAGCGCGCCGTAGGACATCGCATCGGCGCGAGTTTCGACGTACTGCTCCAGCCCGACGAAAGCCATCAGTTCGGCCGCTTCGGCGCGCAGTTCGCGATCACGCTTTTTCAGGCCCGGGAAGCGCAGGGCGGCTTTGAACAGATTGCGGTCGAGGCGCAAGTGAGCACCGACCATCACGTTCTCGACGGCGCTCATGTTCATGCAGATCTGCAGGTTCTGGAAAGTGCGGGCGACGCCGCGGGTGGCCAGTTCGTTCGGCGACTTGCCGTGGATGGCTTCACCGTCCAGCCGGATCTCGCCGGTGGTCGGTTTGTAGACCCCGGTGATCAGGTTGAACAGCGTCGTCTTGCCGGCGCCGTTGGGGCCAATGACCGAATAGACGATGCCGGAATCGATGTTGAACGACACGTTCTGGACGGCCTTGACGCCGCCGAAGTGGATGGAGAGGTCTTTGACTTCGAGCATGCTCATGATTTATTCCCCCTTGCCGAATTTGGCGGCCAGCGTCGGGACGAGGCCCTTGGGCAGGAAGATCATCGACAGCATCAGGATGGCGCCGAAGACCACGGTTTCCCAGCCTTCGAAGGTGGCCAGGGCTTGCGGCAGGGCGGTGAGCAGCACGGCGCCGACCAGCGAGCCATAGACCGAGGCCATGCCGCCGATGACGACCATGGTGACCAGTTCGATGGAGTGGAAGAAGTCGGCGAAGTTGGGGCTGACGAAACCGACGTAGTGGGCCGTGACGCTGCCCATCAGGCTGGCGAAGACGGCGGACAGCACGAAGATGGCGACCTTGTAGCGGACGACATCGACGCCGACCACCTGCGAAGCGACTTCCGAACCGTGCAGGGCGCGCAGGGCGCGGCCGAACGGCGAGTCGATCAGGTTCAGCGAGGCCCAGACCGACACCGACAGCAGCAGGGCGACGACCCAGTACCACTGCTTGTCGTTGCTCAGCTCGAAGCCGAACAGGCCCATCGCCGGCACCGGCATGCCGTCCGGCCCACCGGTCCATTGCGCCTCGTTGCGCAGCGCAATGCTGATGATGATGCCGAGGCCGAGCGTGGCCATCGCCAAGTAGTTGCCCTTGAGCTTGAAGATCGGGCGGGCGACCACGGCGGCGAGAATGCCGGTAGCCACGGCGCCGGCGCCCATGGCGAGCAGCGGATGCCAGCCGAAGTGCGTCGGGAGCACGGCCGAGGCGTAGGCGCCAATGCCGAGGAAGCCGGCGTGGCCAAGGCTGATCTGGCCGGCAAAGCCGATCAGCAGGTTCAGCCCGAGAACGATCACGGCATTGATCGCCATGCGCACCGCGAGATCGAGATAGAAACTGTTGGGCATCACGAAAGGCAGCACCAGCAGGATGGCGATGACCACATAGAGGCCGTTATAGACACTTTTTTTCATGCTTACACCCGATCCGTCGATTTGCCGCCGAACAGGCCGCGCGGCATGAAGAAGAGAATGAACAGGATCAACACGAAGGGGATCGCATCCTTGTAGGCCGACGAGATGTAGCCGGCGCCCATCGCTTCGAGAATACCGACGAGCAGGCCGCCGACCACGGCACCGAGGCCGTTGCCCAGGCCGCCGAGCACGGCAGCGACGAAGCCCTTGAGGCCGAGCATGATCCCGACGTCGTAGGAGGTCAGCGTGATCGGCGTGATCAGGATGCCGCCCAGCGCGCCAAGCGCCGCCGACATGGCAAAGCTCATGAACAGCACCCAGCCGGTGTTGATGCCGACCAGCTCGGCGGCCAGCCGGTTGTACGAGGTGGCCAGCATGGCCTTGCCCTGCAGCGTGCGGTTGAAGTAGTACCACAGCACGACGACGACCAGCGCGGTGATGCCGAGTACCCAGAGGCTTTGCGGCATCAGCGTGGCGCCGAGGATGTCGATGGGCGTTTCGCCGGAGAAGGCCGGCAGGCTGTGCGTGTTCTTGCCGAAGATGACGGCGGTCAGGCCGCGGATGACCAGCGAGGCGCCGATGGTGATGATGATCAGGGTCACCGTTTCGGCGCCCTTGACCGGTTCGATGGCCAGCTTCTCGATGATCACGCCGACGATGGCGGGAATCAGGATGGCCAGCACCAGCGCGACCGGCAAGGGCAGGCCGGCCTGGGTGAAGAACACGGCCAGCATGCCGCCGAGCATGATGAATTCGCCCTGGGCGAAGTTGATTACGTTGCTGGCGTTATAGATCAGCGTGAAACCGAGCGCGGCCAGCGCATAGGTCGCGCCGACCGTGATCCCGGAAAAGAGGAATTGCAGGAACTGGGCAAGCATCATGCCCTCCTTCTCTGTTGGTCTTGGGGGTTCATTTCGTCTCCTCGAGGGTCTGTTTTTGTGATTTAGAGCGGCAGCAGATGGTCGGCGTCGGCCACCACCGGCTGCTGCTGGGCGAAGAAGCCTTCGGTGTGGATCAGTTCATCCAATGCACCCTGGGCCTTGGCGGCAGCGACGCAGCTATCGACGAACTCCGGGCTGCCGGCGATGAAGATGGTGTGCTTGGACAGGTCCTTGAACAGTTGCGGCAGCACGACGTCGACGCGGCCTTTCAGGAAGCCGTCGGCTTCTTCGCGGGTCAACGTTACCTTGTAGTCGAAATTGCGATGCTTGGTCCGCCACCAGGCCATCATGCCCTGGCTGTAAACGTCTTCCTTGGTGCGGGCCGAGAAGAGCATGGTCACCGGCTTCTTGAAACCACGGCGCAGGGCGGCTTCGGCCAGCGCCAGCACGGGGGCGAGGCCGGTGCCGGCGGCGATGCAGAGGACCGGGGTATCGACCGAGGGGTCGCCGATGAAAGTGCCGTAGGCGCCGGATACCTTGACGTTATCGCCGGCCTGCAGGGTGTCGTGGACCCAGTTGCTGGTCACGCCGCTGTCGGCACGGGCGACTTGCAGCACCAGTTCGCCGTCGGGACGGGGGGCGTTGGAAATGGAATAGGCGCGGGCCGGAATGTCGGCGCGCGGGTTGCCGAGCGTGACGTACTGGCCGGGCCAGTAGCGGATCGGCTGGCCGACCGGGCGCAGGCGCAGCTCGACGACGCGGGCGGCGATCTGCTTCTTGTCGGTGACGACGAACAGCGCATCTTCGCGCGGGGGGAAGAGTTTGGGCTTCGCATCCTCGGTGCCCCATTCGATGGTCAGCTCCTCGGAAATCGGTTTGGCCATGCACATCAGGCCGAAGCCCTGCTTGCGCTCGTCCTGCGAGAGGGCCATGTCGAGCACCATGCCCTGGTCGAACTGGCCTTGGGTGACCTTGACCTTGCATTCGCCGCAGGCGCCGGCGCGGCAGTTGTTGGGCAGGGCATAGCCGGCCTTTTCGAGCGCCATCAGAACGGTATCGCCATAGGCGCAATCAACGGACTTGCCGGAGGGTTGCATGATGATACGAGCCATTTTGTCTTCCCCTAGTGGAATTGGTTTCTCTGTTGCGGCAAGGCCGGCGCCCTTGTGGGGGCGCCGGCCGGAGCAAATTACAGTCGCTGGTCTGGTTTAGAAGACCGGAATGATGTCTTCCATGTCGATCTCGGAGACTTCCTGGCCGGTGATGCCGACTTCCGGAATCGCCGGGAACGGGATGTTGTAGCGGTCGAGCACACCCTTCAGGTTAATCATCGCGTTCTTCCAGTTTTCCAGCTTGGCCTCGTAGCTCGGGATGCCGAAACCGGCGCCGCGCGCCACTTCTTCACCCTCACGCTGGTTGGCAATGAAGTCTTCCGGCAGGTCCCAGAATTCCATCGGCGGTTCGAACAGCACGGCGGACAGGAACAGGTAGCCGGCGCGGATCTGCTTGGTGACGATGGCCTTGGTTTCTTCCTTGAGGCCCGGATAGTCGCGCTCCATGACGGCCATACAGATCGCCATGTGACGCCCTTCGTCGCGGCCGATGTTCTTGAAACCTTCCTTGAACACAGCTTCGCGGGAGTTGTCGAACATCTGCTTGAAGATGGTGGCAGCGGCGATTTCGCCCATCAGGAAGGAGCTGAACAGCACGGCCAGGTCGTACTTGGGTACGGCCTGCTTGTAGCCGGTCCAGTAGCGCGAGCCGTTGAAGTACAGCCACTTGACGTTCTTCTGCAGGCGGCGACCGAGATCGGTTTTCGGTTCGTAGGTAATCGGGTCCGGATGGCCGAGCATCTTGGTGATGGCCAGGCCACACATGATTTCGTGGTTCTGCTCGTCACGGGTCACCGAGAAGAAGCACTTGCGAACGGGGTCTTCCTCATGCACTTCGTAGGTCTTGATCAGCGCTTCGGCAAACACCGGGGGGGCGGATGCGTCGAACACCGACAGCAAGCTCCACCAGTAGGCGATCGATTCGCGCTCTTCCCAGGTGTAGCTGTCTACATCGAGGGTGTCCCACGGCAGCTTCTCCGGATCCCAGTTCTCGCGCAGCGAGGCTTCCCAGACTTCCTGCAGCTTCTTGGTCTTGGAGTTCCAGGACAGCGGGTAGATGTTGGGCTGCTGGATTTCCGGCGGGAACTCCATCTTGTCGGCAAAACGTTCCTTGTGGCTAGCCATGTCTTTGTCTCCTGTTCGTTACGAGTCATTTCATCGAGTGAGCGATCCATCCGGGTGTCCGGATGGCGTGGATGGATAATGATACGTATCGATGTGCAATGTCAACAAAATTTGTATCAGATTGATTCGAAATTGTTCGGGAACAAATTCTGCATTTCGGAATCATAGTCTTCGTTCGCTAATTTGCAAACTATAAATAACGGTTTTTAAGCGTATTTTTTAATGAAGCAGAATTTCTTTCGCTAATCGGAATGTGTGGTTTTTGAGATATTAACGATACTTTTGTTTGACTTTCGAAAACATAATTCGTATCGTGTAACCAGATCGGGGCTGCTGTGTGCGCCTCTGCCCAAGAAAAGATGTCTTCAAGGAGATTTCAGATGTCCCACCCCCTGCTCGACAAGCACCGCGCCACGCTCGATGGCGCCCTTAATGCCATCGCCACCCGTGCCTATTGGTCGGCCTATAACGAGATGCCGAGTCCGAAGACCTACGGTGAAACCGCGGCTGAAGATGGCAAGAAGGCTTTCGAAGCCCATCTTGGCAAGCAGTTCGATCTGGGGCAGCCGGGGGCGACGGGTTGGGCCGGTGGCGAGCAATCGCCCTACGGTATCGATCTGAACGTTCAGTATCCGGTCTGCAACTATGAAACATTGATCGCCGCCGGCCAGCAGGCCATGGGCGGCTGGCAGAAGATCGGGGCCGATGGCCGCACTGGCATCTGTCTCGAAATCCTGGCTCGCCTGAATCAGCAGAGCTTCGAGCTGGCCCATGCGGTCATGATGACCACCGGCCAGGGCTGGATGATGGCTTTCCAGGCCGGCTCGCCGCACGCCCAGGACCGTGGCCTCGAAGCGGTTGCCTATGCCTATCGCGAACAGAGCTTCGTGCCGGCCGAAACGACCTGGGACAAGCCGCAGGGCAAGAACCCGCCGCTGGTCATGAAGAAGCATTTCGAAATCGTCGGTCACGGTGTCGGCGTCGTTGTCGGCTGCGGCACCTTCCCGACCTGGAATACCTACCCCGGCCTGTTTGCCGCGCTGTCCACCGGCAATGCCGTGATCGTCAAGCCGCATAGCAATGCCATCCTGCCGGCCGCCATTACCGTGCGCACCATTCGCGCCGTGCTGGCCGAGAACGGCATTGACCCCAACCTGGTCACGCTGTGCGTGGCCGATCGTGCCGCCACGCAGAAGCTGGTCACCCACAAGGCCGTCAAGTCCATCGACTTCACTGGCGGTAATGTCTTCGGCCAGTGGCTGATCGACAACTGCCGCCAGGCCCGCGTCTATGCCGAGCTGGCCGGCGTCAACAACATCGTGATCGATTCGACCGATGCCTACAAGCCGATGCTGCGCAACCTGGCTTTCACGCTGTCGCTGTATTCCGGCCAGATGTGCACCACCTCGCAGGCCATCTTCGTGCCGGCCGCTGGCATTGAGACCGAAGACGGCCACAAGTCCTACGACGACGTCTGTGCCGATCTGGCCCGTGCCGTGTCCGGCTTCCTGTCCAAGCCGGAGGTCGCGCTGGCCGTGCTCGGTGCCATGCAATCGGCTGATACCATCAAGCGTATCGACATGGCTGACAGCGGCACGCTGGGCAAGGTGGTGCTGGCTTCCACCAAGCTGGACAACCCGGAATTCCCGAAAGCTGCCGTCCGTACCCCGGTCCTGCTCGCCTGTGATGCGGCCGACGAGCATGCCTATATGGAAGAGCGTTTTGGCCCGATCAGCTTCATCGTCAAGGTGGCTGATACCGCTGCCGCCATCGCGCTGTCCGAGCGCATTGTGTCTACCCACGGTGCGCTGACGGCCGGTATCTACTCGACCAAGCCGGAAGTGATCGACGCGATGACCGCCGCCACGATGCGCGCCAAGGTTGCCCTGTCGATCAACCTGACCAGTGGCGTGTTCGTCAATCAGTCGGCCGCTTACTCCGATTACCACGGTACCGGCGGCAACCCGGCTGCCAACGCGTCCTACGCCGATGCCGCCTTTGTCGCCAACCGCTTCGTAGTCGTCCAGCGCCGTTACCACATCTAAACGCATGCATAAATCTACTGCGCCCGCCCATCTCGGCCCTGCGATGCTCGCCGTACTTGAGTACGACTGCGCTTCTCGGGCCGACCTAAGCGGGCTCGCTACGATTTCTGCACACGTTTTGGAGAACTGAATGAACTTTGAAAACATCACCTTCACCGTCGAAGCCGGCATTGCCCGTCTGACCCTGAATCGCCCGGACAAGCTGAACAGCTTCACCGGCGAAATGCATGCCGAACTGCGTACCGCCCTCGACCGCGTCCAGAGCGACCATTCCATCCGCGTGCTGGTGCTGACCGGTGCCGGTCGCGCCTTCTGCGCCGGCCAGGACCTGGCCGATCCGGACATGGCGAAAATCGACGGCAAGATGCCGGACATCGGCAACGTCGTCGACCGCAACTACAAGCCGCTGGTCATGCGCCTGCAAAACCTGCGCGTGCCGACCATCGCTGCGGTCAACGGCATTGCCGCCGGTGCCGGGGCTTCGGTGGCGCTGGCCTGTGACCTGGTGGTCGCCACCAAGTCGGCTTGCTTCCTGCAGGCCTTTTCCAAGATAGGGCTGATTCCGGATACCGGCGGTACCTGGTTCCTGCCGCAGCGTGTCGGCATGGCCCGTGCCATGGGCCTCGCCCTGCTCGCCGACAAGTTGCCGGCCGAAAAGGCCGCCGCCTGGGGACTGATCTGGGAATGTACCGAGGACGCCGATTTCGCCGCCCGCATCGACGCGCTGGCCAAGCAGTTGTCGGTGATGCCGACCAAGGCGCTGGTCCGCACCCGGCAGGCTATGCATGCCGCGCCGGGCCACACGCTGGAGCAGCAGTTGTCCTTCGAAGGCAGCTTCATGCGCGAACTGGGCTGGAGCCCGGACTACGCCGAGGGCGTCGCCGCCTTCATGGAAAAACGTGCGCCGAAATTCACCGGAGAGTGAACGCGTGACTAAGCAACCCCTTCCCCAACAGGCGGTCATCGCCGTGGTCGGTACTGGCGCCATGGGCGCCGGCATCGCCCAGGTCGCCGCAGCGGCCGGCCATCCGGTCAAGCTGCTCGATAACCGGCCAGGCGCGGCTGACAAGGCTGTCGCCGGTATCCGTGCGCAGTTCGCCAAGCTGGCCGAAAAAGGCAAGCTGACCACCGAAGCCGCGCAAGCGGCTGGCGAACGCCTGAGCGCTGTCGAGCAACTGGCCGATCTGGCCGATGCCGCACTGGTCGTCGAGGCCATCGTCGAGAACCTCGACGCCAAGCAGAAGCTGTATGCCGATCTCGAAGCCATCGTCGGTGCCGACTGCATCTTCGGGACCAACACCTCGTCGATTTCGGTGACCGCCATCGGCGCTGCGCTGAAGCATCCGGAGCGTCTGGCTGGTCTGCATTTCTTCAATCCGGCCCCGTTGATGGCGCTGGTCGAAATCGTTTCCGGCCTGGCGACCGATAAAGCGGTGGCTGACACGCTGTTTTCCACGGCCAATGCCTGGGGCAAGACGGCCGTGCATGCCAAGTCGACGCCCGGTTTCATCGTCAATCGTGTCGCCCGTCCTTACTATGCCGAAGCGCTGCGCGTGGCGCAGGAAGGCGCAGCCGACTACGCCACGATCGATGCCTGCTGCCGTGAGGCTGGCGGCTTCCGCATGGGACCGTTCGAGCTGATGGATATGATTGGCCACGACGTCAATTTCGCCGTGACCAACTCGGTGTGGCGTGCTTTCTACAACGACCAGCGCTTCCTGCCTTCGCTGATCCAGCAGGAACTGGTCGATGCCGGGTTCTATGGCCGCAAGAGTGGACGCGGCTTCTACGACTACCGCGAAGGTGCCGTGAAGCCCGAGCCGCAGACCGAAGCCGCGCAAACGCCGGCCGGCAAGATCACTGTTTTTGGCGAGTCCGATCTGGCTGAACTGCTGGTCGAGCGCCTGCAGCACTCCGCCCTCTCCTACAACCGGGCACCGGACAGCGATGGCCGTATCGCCGAAATCGGCTTCGCCAAGTTGTACGTGACCGACGGTCGCAGTGCCACCCAACGTGCCGCCGAAACCGGCGTCGCCAATACCGTGCTGATCGACCTCGCGCTCGATTACAGCAAGGCGACCCGTCTGGCCATCGCCGCCGCCGAGCAATGCGAACCGGCCGCCGTCGCTTCGGCCGTCGGCCTGCTCCAGGCCACTGGTTTCGCCGTGTCGCGCTTTCTCGATGTGCCGGGCCTGATCGTCATGCGCACGGTGGCAATGCTGGCCAATGAAGCGGCCGATGCCGTCAATCAGGGCGTCTGCTCCGAAGCCGGCGCCGATCAGGCCATGCGCCTCGGCGTCAATTATCCGCAAGGCCCGCTGGCCTGGGCCGATCAGGTCGGTGTCGCTGCCATCCGCGACGTGCTGGCCAATCTTGGTGCCAGCTACGGCGAGGACCGTTATCGCATTTCGCCGCTGATCCAGCGCGCCGTTTTTGCCGGAAGGAATATCCATGACTGAACACAAACTGAGCCCGGCCGAGGCGCAAGCGCTGGCCGAGGCGACCGCCGATGCGATGTATTCGCGTGATCGTGCCGCCCAGGCGCTGGGCATCAAGATCGTCCGCGTCCAGCCGGGTGCCTCGTTGCTAACCATGAGCGTTCGTGGCGACATGGTCAACGGCCACCATATTTGCCATGGCGGCATGATTTTCAGCCTGGCCGATACCGCCTTCGCCTACGCCTGCAACGCCTACAACAAGACTACCGTCGCTTCGGCCTGCCATATCGACTTCCTGGCCCCGGCCAAGGAAGGTGAATTGCTGGAAGCCGAGGCCGTCGAGCAATCCGCCTCGGGACGTACCGGTGTCTATGACATCACCGTGCGCACCTCTGGTGGCAAGACTGTCGCCCTGTTCCGGGGCAAGAGCTATCGCATCAGCGGCGAAGTGATCGCCGGACTGCAACAGGCCGACCAGGCCTGACCCAACAACACAGAGGAGACACTCATGACCGTCAAGAAACCCCTGCCCGGTGACCTCGAACCGATTGAAACGGCCAGCCGCGAAGAGATTTCGGCGCTGCAACTTGATCGCCTGAAATGGTCGGTGCGCCACACCTACGACAACGTCGAGCCGTACCGCAAGAAATGCCTGGAAAAAGGCGTGCATCCGGACGACCTGAAGACGCTGGCCGACATCAGCAAGTTTCCGTTTATGACCAAGCTGGACTTGCGTGACAACTACCCGTTCGGCCTGTTTGCCGTGCCGCGCGACAAGGTTGCCCGCCTGCATGCCTCGAGCGGCACCACCGGCAAGTCGGTCGTTGTCGGCTACACCAAGAAGGACATCGAGAACTGGTCCGACCTGATCGCCCGCTCGCTGCGCGCGGCTGGTGTCCGTGCCGGTGACATGGTGCACAACGCTTACGGCTACGGCATGTTCACCGGCGGCCTCGGCGCCCACTACGGCATCGAGCGCCTTGGCTGTACCGCCGTGCCGATGTCCGGTGGACAGACGGAAAAGCAGGTCCAGCAGATCATGGACTTCAAGCCGGATGCGATCATGGTCACGCCGTCCTACTCGCTGGTCATCGCCGAAGAGTTCGAGCGTCTTGGCATCAAGCCGGAAGACATTCCGCTGAAGGTCGGCATCTTCGGCGCCGAACCCTGGGGCGAGGGCATGCGCGCCGAAATCGAACGCAAGCTCGGCATCGACGCGATCGACATCTACGGCCTGACCGAAGTGATGGGCCCGGGCGTCGCCTGCGAATGCATCGAAACCAAGGATGGCCCGGTGATCTGGGAAGACCATTTCTACCCCGAAATCATTGATCCGGAAACCGGTGAAGTGTTGCCTGACGGCGAACTCGGCGAACTGGTCTTCACCTCGCTGACCAAGGAAGCCTTCCCGGTCATCCGCTACCGCACCCGCGACCTGACCCGCCTGCTGCCGCCAACTGCCCGTTCGTTCCGCCGCATCGGCAAGATCACCGGCCGGTCCGACGACATGCTGATCATCCGTGGTGTGAACGTCTTCCCGACCCAGATCGAGGAGCAGATCCTGCGCGACAAGCGCCTGGCCGGCACCTACCAGATCCTGGTTACCCGCGATGGCCACCTCGACAACGTCGAAGTGCGTTGCGAGCTGCAGAGCGAGTTGTCCGGCAAGCTGTCGCCGAGCGAAATCCAGGCGATCAGCAAGGAATTGCAGCACCACATCAAGACCATCATCGGCATCTCGACGCGGATCACCGTCATGGAACACGACTCCATTCCCCGCACGCTGACCGGTAAGGCCAAGCGCGTGCTCGACGAGCGCCCGAAGCAGAACTGAGGAAATGAACATGAATGAAGCCTTTATCTGCGACGCCATTCGCACCCCCATCGGCCGTTACGGCGGCGCCCTGGCCGGTGTCCGCGCCGACGATCTCGGCGCCATCCCGCTCAAGGCGCTGATGGAACGCAATCCACAGGTCGACTGGACCGCCGTCGAAGACATCATCTACGGCTGCGCCAATCAGGCCGGTGAAGACAACCGCAACGTCGCCCGCATGTCCGGCCTTCTGGCCGGCTTGCCGATCGAAGTGCCGGGCACGACGATCAACCGTCTGTGCGGTTCCGGTATGGACGCCATCGGTATGGCGGCCCGCTCGATCAAGTCTGGCGAAACCGAACTGATGATCGCCGGCGGCGTCGAGAGCATGTCGCGCGCCCCGTTCGTGATGGGCAAGGCGGAAAGCGCCTATTCCCGTAGCGCCGCGATCTACGACACGACCATCGGCTGGCGCTTCCCCAATCCGGCGATGAAGAAGCTGTACGACACCCATTCGATGCCGCAGACGGCTGACAACGTCGCGGCCGACTTCGCCATCGGCCGGGCCGATCAGGACGCTTTCGCCGTCCGTTCGCAGCAGCGCTGGGCGGCGGCCAATGCGGCCGGTCGTTTCAAGGACGAAATCGTGCCGGTCGTCATCCCGAAGAAGAAGGGGGATCCGGTCGTCGTCGATACCGACGAGCATCCGCGTCCGGAAACGACGCTGGACATGCTGGCCAAGCTGAAGGGCGTCAATGGCCCGGAACTCTCGGTCACGGCTGGCAATGCCTCCGGGGTCAATGACGGCGCCTGTGCGCTGCTGCTGGCTTCCGGCGCCGCCGCCAGCCAGTACGGTCTGCAGCCGCTGGCCCGCGTGGTCGGCATGGCCACCGCCGGCGTGCTGCCGCGCATCATGGGCTTCGGTCCGGCGCCGGCCGTGCGCAAGGTGCTGGCCAAGACCGGCCTGACACTGGCCCAGATGGACGTCATCGAACTCAACGAAGCTTTTGCCGCCCAGGGCCTGGCCGTGTTGCGCGACCTCGGGCTGGCTGACGATGCTGCCCACGTCAATCCCAACGGCGGTGCCATCGCCATGGGTCACCCGCTCGGCATGAGCGGCGCCCGTCTGGTGACTACGGCTGCCTATGAACTCAAACGCCGTGGCGGTCGCTACGCCCTGTGCACCATGTGTATTGGTGTCGGGCAGGGCATCGCGATGGTGATCGAGCGTGTCTGACCATATACCAACAGAGGAGACAAACCCATGAAGCACAGCATGAAGAAACTCGTTGTCGCAGCCGCACTGACCTTCGGTGCCTTTGGTGCCTTCGCCGCCGATCCGATCAAGATAGGCTCGGTGCTCTCCGTCACCGGTCCGGCTGCTTTCCTCGGCGACCCGGAACTGAAGACGCTGCAACTGTACGTTGATGACATCAACAAGAAGGGTGGCGTTCTCGGTCGCCAGTTGCAACTGGTCCATTACGACGACGGCAGCGATGCCAACAAGGCCAACGGCTTTGCCAAGCGCCTGCTCGAAGACGACAAGGTCGACGTGCTGGTTGGTGGCACCACCACCGGTTCCACCATGTCGATGGTGCCGCTGGCTGAAAAGTCCGGCACGCCGTTCGTCTCACTGGCCGGTGCCGTGGTCATTGTCGAGCCGGTCAAGAAATTCGTTTTCAAGACCCCGCACACCGACCGCATGGCCGCCGAAAAGGTCTTCGAGGACATGAAGAAGCGCGGCCTGACCAAGGTGGCGCTGCTTTCCGAAACCTCCGGCTTCGGCGCTTCCGGCAAGAAGGAAACCGAAGGCGTCGCCGGTAAGTACGGCATCACGCTGGTCGCCAACGAGACCTATGGTCCGAAGGATACCGACATGAGCCCGCAGCTGACCAAGATCAAGACCACGCCGGGTGTTCAGGCCGTGTTCGTGTTCGGTCTGGGCCAGGGGCCGGCCATCGTGACCAAGAACTACAAGCAGCTTGGCGTGACGCTGCCGCTGTACCAGTCGCATGGTGTGGCTTCCGACGAATTCCTGAAGCTGGCTGGTCCGGCCGCCGAAGGTGTCCGTCTGCCGTCCCCGGCTCAGCTGATCCCGGAAAAGCTGGCCGCCAAGGATCCGCAGAAGCCGGTCGTGACTTCCTATGAGCAGACCTACAAGGCCGCCTACAAGGCCGACGTGTCGACCTTTGGCGGCTACGCCTACGACGGCCTGATGCTGGCGGTCGACGCCATCAAGCGCGCCGGCGGCACCGACAAGGCCAAGGTGCGTGATGCACTGGAAGCGACCAAGGGCTTCGTCGGCACCAGCGGCACTTTCAACATGTCGGCCACCGATCACATGGGCCTCGACCTCTCCGCTTTCCGCATGCTGGAAGTGAAGGGCGGCGACTGGTCCATCGTCCAGTAACACCGTAGTTCCGGGATGGCCGCCTGGCGGCTGTCCCGGCGGAATGCGGCGACCCATAACGCCGCTTCCTTCTCAACAGGAGATCTTTATGTACACCCAGTCTTTCAACGTACCCGACGCGCCGGGCGGCAAGGCCGTAGCTCCCGTGCCGTCCAAAGAAGATCCGGCGCTGCAGGCGGCTTTCGATACCCGCATCGATGCCGATGGCCGCATCGAGCCGCAGGACTGGATGCCGGACGCCTACCGCAAGACGCTGGTCCGCCAGATCAGCCAGCACGCCCACAGCGAGATCGTCGGCATGCTGCCCGAAGGCAACTGGATTTCCCGCGCCCCGAGCCTGAAGCGCAAGGCCATCCTGATCGCCAAGGTGCAGGATGAAGGCGGCCACGGCCTCTACCTGTATTCCGCCGCCGAAACGCTGGGTACCAGCCGCGACCAGATGCTCGAAGGCCTGCACAGCGGCCGCGCCAAATACAGCTCGATCTTCAACTACCCGACCCTGACCTGGGCCGACGTTGGCGTGATCGGCTGGCTGGTGGACGGCGCCGCGATCATGAATCAGATCCCGCTCTGTCGCTGCTCCTACGGCCCCTACGCCCGCGCCATGGTCCGCGTCTGCAAGGAAGAATCCTTCCATCAGCGCCAGGGCTACGAAGCCCTGCTGGTCATGATGACCGGCACGGCCGAGCAGAAGGCCATGGTCCAGGATGCCGTCAACCGCTTCTGGTGGAAGTGCCTGGCCATGTTCGGACCACCCGATGCCGACAGCCCGAACAGCGTGCAAGGCATGCGCTGGGGTATCAAGCGCATTTCCAACGACGACCTGCGTCAGAAGTTTGTCGATGCCACCGTGCCGCAAGCCAAGGTGCTTGGCGTCACGCTGCCTGATCCCGATCTCAAGTGGAACGAGGAGCGTCAGCATCACGACTACGGCCAGATCGACTGGAACGAATTCTGGGAGACCGTCAATGGTAACGGCCCCTGCAACAAGGAACGCCTGGCGACCCGCGTCAAGGCACACAACGACGGCCAATGGGTGCGCGATGCCGCGCTGGCCCATGCCAACAAACAACAAGCACGCAAGATGAAGGAAGCAGCATGACGACCGAACTCAAAGAATGGCCCCTCTGGGAAATCTTCATTCGCAGCAAGCAGGGTCTCGAGCACAAGCACTGCGGCAGCCTGCACGCCGCCGATGCCCGTCAGGCGCTGGAAATGGCCCGCGACGTCTACACCCGCCGCCAGGAAGGCGTCAGCATCTGGGTTGTCGAGTCCAAGGCAATCACCGCCAGCAATCCGGACGAGAAGGGCGAACTGTTCGATCCGGCGGCCGACAAGATCTACCGTCACCCGACCTTCTACGAAATCCCCGACGAAGTGGGGCACATGTAATGAGTGCCGCCATCGATTACCTGCTGCATCTGGCTGACAATGCCCTGGTCCTCGGCCAGCGCAATGCCGAATGGTGCGGCCACGGGCCGATCCTTGAAGAAGACATTGCGCTGTCCAACGTCAGCCTCGACCTGATTGGCCAGGCCCGCATGCTCTATCAGCTGGTTGCACAGCTGAAGGGCGGCGATGCCACCGAAGACAAGCTGGCCTACTTCCGCGATACCGGCGAATTCCGCAACTACACGCTGCTCGAACTGCCGCACCATGGCCCGCTGTCCGGCTATGCCCACAGCAGCCTCGACTACGGCACGACCATCGTCCGCAACTTCCTGTACAGCGCCCTGATGGCCCTGCTCTGGGAAGCGCTGGCCAAGTCGAACAACGCCGATCTGGCCGCCATCGCCGCCAAGTCGCTGAAGGAAGTACGCTATCACCTGCGCCACTCCCGCGACTGGCTGGTTCGCCTCGGCGATGGCACCGAGGAATCGCATGCCCGCGTTCAGGCCTCACTCGATCACCTGATGCCCTACACCCAGGAATTCTGGGCCCACAGCCCGGCCGAAGCCGCCGCGGTGAAGGATGGTATTGCCGTTGATCTGAACACGCTGAAGGCCGACTGGGATGGCATCGTCGATGCCGCGCTGGAAGAAGCGACGCTGCAGCGCCCGAAAGCCGGCGGTTACGTTTCGGACGGCAAGAACGGCGTGCATTCCGAGCATCTCGGCTTCCTGCTGGCCGAAATGCAAAGCCTGGCCCGCGCCCATCCGAACGGGGTCTGGTAAGCGATGAGCGCAAACGTCGATGCCGCCTGGGCTGCGCTGGAATATCTGGCCGATCCGGAAATTCCGGTCATCTCGCTGCGCGAGCTCGGCATCCTGCGCGATATCCGGGTCGGTGCCGACGGTCTGGAAGTGGTCATCACGCCCACCTACAGCGGCTGCCCGGCGATGAGCCAGATCGAGGATGACGTGCGCTCGACCTTGCTCGCCAAGGGCATCTCGGCGCGTGTCGTGACGCAACTGGCTCCCGCCTGGACCACCGACTGGATGAGCGAAACCGGCAAGGAAAAGCTGCGCGCCTACGGCATTGCGCCGCCGCACCAGACGCCGGCCGGCAGCAATGTCGTGCGCTTCATCAGCAAGCCGGCCAAGGTCGAAACCGTGCCCTGTCCGCATTGCGGCTCGGCGCATACGGTCGAGTCCTCCCATTTTGGATCGACGGCCTGCAAGGCGCTGTACAAGTGCCTTGATTGCCAGGAACCGTTCGATTACTTCAAGCCTTACTAAGAATTTACCGGAGCATCAGGAAATGTCAGCCCTCCGTTTTCACGAACTCACCATCAAGCGCGTCAGCCCCGAAGCGGCCGGCTCGGTGGCGATTACCTTCAATATCCCTGACGCCGAGCGCGAAGCCTTCAGCTTCCAGCCCGGCCAGTTCCTGACCCTGCGCGCCAAGGTCGATGGCCAGGATGTGCGCCGCAGCTATTCGATCAGCAGCCCGCGCAGCCGTCTGGCCAAGGCCGGCGAGCTGGAAATCGGCATCCGTCCGGTCGAAGGTGGCGTCTTTTCCAACTGGGCGGCGCAAACCCTGAAGGCTGGCGCCAAGCTCGACGTGATGCCGCCGGATGGTCGCTTTGTCGTCAAAAAGCAGCGCGCCATTCACCGTGTCGGTTTCGCCGCGGGGTCGGGCATTACGCCCATCCTGTCGATTGCCGCGACGACGCTGGAAGAACAGCCGGAAGCCAAATTCACGCTGGTCTATGGCAACCGCCGCATGTCCAGCGTGATGTTCAACGAATCCCTGCAGGACCTGAAGGACCGTTACCCGGACCGTCTGACGCTGATCCACATCCTGTCGCGCCAGGCGCAGGAAGTCGACCTGCTGCAAGGCCGGATCGACGGCGCCAAGGTTCAGGCCGTGATCGACGCCCTGCTGCCGGTCAAGAGCATGGATGAAGTGTTCATCTGCGGCCCGGAAGCCATGATCGAAGCGACCGAAAAGGCGCTGATCGAAGCCGGCGTGCCGGAAAGCCGCGTCTATACCGAACGCTTCACCTCCGGCCCGGCCCAGGCCGCCAAGATCCAGGCCGATACCGATGCCGCGCCGACCCGCGTCGCTGCCGCCAAGGACATCGCCCTGACCGTCGTTCTCGACGGCAAGGAACATGAGCTGCAGATCGGCCCCGACGAGCATGTACTCGATGCTGCGATGAACGCTGGCCTCGACCTGCCGTTCTCTTGCAAGGCCGGCGTCTGCTGTACCTGCCGCGCCAAGGTGTTGTGCGGCGAGGTGGTCATGGACAAGAACTACACGCTGGAAGGCGACGAAATGGCGCAGGGTTTCGTGCTCAGCTGCCAGGCTCGCGCCACGACTAAACGCCTGGTGGTCAGCTTCGACGAACGCTGATCCGGCCAACCAACAGCTGCACTTGGACCGCCCACGGCTCCCTCCGGGGGCGGTCATTTTTTTGGAGCAAACCATGACCCAAGTAGTCCTCACCGAAGTGATCGGCAAGGTCGGCCTGATCCGCATCAACCGTCCGGAAGCGATGAACGCACTGAACAACGACGTCGTCGACGGCATCGGTGCCGCCATCGACATCTACGAAGCCGACGAGAACATTGGCTGCATCGTCATCACCGGCAATGAGAAAGCCTTCGCCGCCGGAGCCGACATCGGCTTCATGAAGGATTTCGACTACATGCACGCCTACAAGACCGACTTCATCACCCGCAACTGGGAACGCATCAAGACCACCCGCAAGCCGGTGATTGCCGCAGTATCCGGTTTCGCTCTGGGTGGCGGCTGTGAAATGGCCATGATGTGCGACATGATCTTCGCCGCCGATACTGCCAAGTTCGGCCAGCCGGAGATCCGTCTTGGCACCATGCCCGGGGCCGGTGGCACGCAACGTCTGCCCCGGGCCGTCGGCAAGGCCAAGGCCATGGACATGTGCCTGACCGCCCGCATGATGGATGCGGCCGAAGCCGAAAAGGCCGGGCTGGTCGCCCGCATCATCCCGGCCGAGCAACTGCTCGACGAAACCCTGAAGGCCGCCCAGACCATTGCCGGCTATTCGCTGCCGGTGGTCATGATGATCAAGGAATCGGTCAATCGCGCCTACGAATCCTCGTTGAACGAAGGCCTGCTCTTTGAGCGCCGCGTTTTCCATTCGGCCTTCGCCCTCGAAGATCAGAAGGAAGGCATGGCGGCCTTTGTCGAGAAGCGAAAACCCGTGTTCAAGAACCGCTGAGAGTGAGTGCCATGTACGAAACCCTGGAAATCGAACGGGCCGGCAAGGTCGCCACCATCTGGATGAACCGTCCGGCCGTCTTCAATGCCTTTGACGAACAGCTGATCGCCGAACTCGCTGCTGCTTGCAAGGAGCTTGATGCCGATGCCAGCGTCCGCATCGTCGTGCTCGGTGGTCGCGGCAAGCATTTCTCGGCCGGTGCCGACCTCAACTGGATGAAGCGCGCTTCGCAATTCACCCACGAACAGAACGTCGAGGATGCACGCAAGTTCGCCGGCATGCTGCGCACGTTGTCCGAAATGAGCAAGCCGACCATTGCCCGCGTGCAGGGTGCCGCCCTCGGTGGCGGTACCGGCCTGACCGCCGCTTGTGACATGGCGGTGGCAAGCAGCGATGCGGTGTTTTCGACCTCGGAAGTGAAGTTCGGCATCATCCCGTCGGCGATCAGCCCCTATGTGCTGCGCGCCATCGGTCCGCGCCATGCCATGCGCTACTTCCAGAGCGCCGAGCGGATCAAGGCCTCGCGGGCGCTGGCCATCGGCCTGGTCGGTGACGTCGTCGAACTGGATGAACTGGATGCCTGTGTCGACCAGCTGGTCGAGGCCTTGCTGCAAGGCGGTCCGCTGGCCCAGAAGGCGGCCAAGGATCTGATCGGCGCGGTGAACGGCCAGCCGATCGATGCAACGATCAGCGAGGAAACCGCGCAACGTATTGCCCGTCAGCGGGCGACCGATGAAGCGAAAGACGGTATTGCCGCTTTCCTCGACAAGCGTCCGCCCGCCTGGTTGTAAGCCGGCTGTTCATTCCCGTTACCACGGGAATGAACGTGCCTCAGGGCTGCTTCGGTTCGCCGTGGGCGCCGAGGCGCTGGGAAAGTGTTTCGGCGCAATGCTTCAGGCTCTGGATCACGTTGCCCTCCGGGCTGGTGTCGAGCATGCCTTGGACGCCGACGACCAGGACTGCCATCGTGATTTCGTTCTTGAAATTGAATATCGGCGCGGCAGCGGCTTCGACGCCAGCCACCTTGTGCTGGCCATTGGTCGCGGCATAGCCTTGCGCCCGAATCTCGGCCAGCAGCGCCTCGACTGCCGCCTTGCTCTTCAAGTCGGGCGGCAGCGGGGCGTGCTTCAACTCCTCGGCCAGCAGGGGCGCAGTGATTTTCTTCGGCATCCAGGCGGCAAAAACCCGCCCGGCGGCCGACATCAGCAGATCGAGCGCGGTACCGGTCGTCACGTTGACGGTGATCGGCCGACGCGGCCGTTCCCAGCGGATCACCACCGGGCCACCATCCCCCCAGACCGCGAGGGCCGTGGTCTGGTTGATTTCGTCACGCAATTCGGCAATGGCGCTCAGGCCGAGGCGGACGCGGTCCAGTCGGTCAAGCGCGACGAGGCCGAGATTGAGCGCGAAGGTGCCGAGATCGTAACGCGAGGTCATCGGGTCCTGGTCGACCAGGCCGGCCCGGATCAGGCTGACCAGATAACGGTGCGCCTTGGAGGCGGGCATGTCGGCCGCCGCAGCAATATCCTTCAGCATCATCGAACGCTGGCCGTTGGCCATGGCACGCAGGATACTCATGCCCACTTCCAGCGACTGAACGCCGTGTTTCCCTTCCAGTTCCTCACTCATTGCTGCTCCCTGAATTCTGTTATTCAAAACTAGTTTTATAATAAATCAAAATATCAAAGGAAAACATTGTATTATGTCAAAACTTCGCGTTTATTCCATTGACGGAATCGTCCCGGTGGTCGATCCCACCGCCTATGTCCACCCGAGTGCCGTGCTGATCGGCGATGTGATTGTCGGGACGGATTGCTACGTCGGTCCCTGCGCCAGCCTGCGGGGCGATTTCGGCCGACTGATCCTGGAGGCCGGGGCGAATTTGCAGGACACCTGCGTCATGCACGGCTTTCCCGGCACCGATACGGTGGTCGAGGAAAACGGCCACATCGGCCATGGTGCCGTGCTGCACGGCTGCCGCATCAAAAAGAATGCGCTGATCGGCATGAACGCCGTGATCATGGACAACGCAGTGATCGGCGAGGCGAGCATCGTCGCCGCCTCGGCCTTCGTCAAGGCCAGCCAGGAAATCCCCCCCGGCGTGCTGGTCGCGGGTGTGCCGGCCAAGGTGATCCGCCCGCTGAGCGAACAGGAGATGGCCTGGAAGAGCGATGGGACGCGGACCTATCAGGAACTGACCCGGCGCTGCCTGGCGACGATGGTCGAAACGACCCCGCTGACGGCGGTCGAGGCCGATCGCAAGCGGATCGAGATGCCGGATGTCGTGCCGCTGACTGAACTGAAGAACCGCTAGTTGTCTGCCACGCAGGTTTGCCTTGATGCCGAGGCAGGCTCCGCGCCCCGGTCGCGCGATAAAGCGAATGGGGATGCGGGGTGGGCCGAACAGGGCAGAATCGGCGGGACTGACGACTCGGCCTGATCAGGCCGATAGCGGATCGTTCTGCGGGAAGCGCTCGGGGAGCGACAGGTCCTCTTCCGGCACGCGTCCATCGGCCAGGCACAACTGCTGGTCGAGGTGGCGGCTGGCGAGGGGTTCCAGCCGCTTGTACAGTTCCTTGCACAACAGTCGCGACTGCTGACCTGGCCAGTTGGCCGGCAGCAGGACTTCCGGCAATTCCGGATCGCGCAGCAGCAGGCGCCGGTAATCGTGGATGAGCAGGATGCGCAGCAGGAAGGCATCCTGCTCGCTGACCCCGGCCAGATGGTCGCGCCGGAGTTCGTCGAGAATGGGCTGATAGGTGGCGACGAAGGCGCTGTAGGCCTCGGCCAGATGCCCGAGATCCCAGGCGCGGTGCACGAGGTCGGCGTCGCTGGCCGACTGGGCCGAACGCGAATCGGCCGCGAACAAGGGCATCAGCGCGCCGATGGCCGATGACAGGCCTTCGGTAATCAGCGTGTCGAGCACGCTGGACAACTCGGCGCTAGGGTGCACGAAGCAATCGGCCCCCAAGGCGCCGAACCCCTGCCAGAACAAGGCGCGCCGGACCTGCTCACGCAGCTTGGGGTCCAGATCGCCGACGACCAGGATCAGGCGCCAGCGGCGATCCCAGAGTGGCGCATCCGAGGCGTAGATGTGGCGTGAAGCTTCCTCGAAACGCCGACGGCCCGATGGCGTCAGCACGTAGTCGGCACGCCGGCCGATGGTTTCGGTGCGCAGCCATTCCTCCTTGACCAGACGGAAGACGGAGGTGCGGATCAGCCGTTCGTTGAGTTCGAGTGGTTCGAGCAGGCGGATCAGGCTGCCTAGCCAGATGCGTCCGCCGCGCGGCAGGATCGCGTCGCCAAAGACGGTGATGATCAGCGAGCCAGCCTGGACACGGCGCTGTTGCCGGAATTCATTCAGGCGGGATTGGATGGCGGTGCTCACGAGATAGGCTGGCGAAGGGCGTTGAGGAAATGGCTCGGACCGATGGCGACCCGTTGAAGACTTCGATTGTACCTGATGCCGAGTATCGTTTTGTATGCCAGTGTTGAGCATCAAACCCGCGAATCATCAGGCAAGTTGAATTTTTTCAGGACTTACTGATACGGAAAATACAAATATTTTTGTATTTTTGTACCTGTTTATCTCTGTCGGATTCAGTTGGTACTTGCTGGCTCGATACTAGGCTCCCATAAGGCCAGAGTATTTGTCTAACTGACCGACCAAGGCGAGAGGGCCGGCCGGTCAGCGAGCAAACCGCCTTGATCTTATTCGCTACAAGTTCCTTTTTTAGCCATCTCCAGATTCCGGACAACCTCTTTTCCTTCGGCTTCGTTCGCAACTTCCAGGTTTGCTCCGCCGACAAAAACCCCCATTTTTATGTACTGCCTAATGAAGTAATTAATGCCATCTGCTACTGCTAGCTTGATTTCGTTAGGGGAAAACTCCGACTCCGTGGCAATGACATGCTCCTGATTCCCCTTCACCTCCTCATAGAAGAAAACATTTGGTGCTGACTCTCCAATGCATTTTCCATCGACCCAAATGTCTTTCTTCAGCGCTCCACCAACACCGGCGGAGCGATAAATATAGAGTCCTGCCTGTCCTTGCGATGGCGCTGGGAAACGCTTCGCTTGGTCAGATGCTTCTTTGCTTTCCATCGGAACAGATGCGCAGCCCGTGATGAAAGCGGCAAAGATGGCTACAGATGCAATTTTCTTAAACATATTTCTCCCTTTTGATGATATTTGTATAAACAGCAAAAATCCGAATATCATATATCACTTTTACATATTTTGTGAAGCATGTCCCATTGCAACGGCTCGGTTCGCTAGACCGCTGAATCTGGAAGCGCCAGCTGTGCTTGCACCTGCAACCCGGACTGGACGCTTTTGGCTGGAATTGTGTGAAAACGGCTGGTCAGTGACTGGTTGTTTTGATGAATTTAACAATTACGACACGGTTGTTTTTCAAAGCCATGGCGGGGTAAAGCATCCCTGTTTGGCTTTGGTTTTGGCTTTGAATTTTCACGCAGCCTTGGCCGGTTACTGCCTCATGCATAACCATTGGTCAATCCGGCGAATAGACTCAGTCAAATGCAGTAAGACTTGATGATCGACGTGTCATAATTTGCGCCCAGAATTGATTGTCTTCATCCATTGCCGTTTTAGTCGTCTTGAGGAATACGCTGATGTCAGGTTTGTCGAAGAGTCGGGGTTTCGGGGCTGTTGCCTGGTTGGTGGCGCTGGCGGTTGCGATCGCTGCTGTCCTGATCTACGCCAAGCCATGGCAATCGGAAACGGCGAGCGCCGGAGACGGGCCGTTCGAGATTGCCGATTTCTCGAATCGCGATTTCGAAGGATCGCCATCGCTCGCGTTGAGTTTTACCCTGCCGATGGATGCCAAGAAGGGCTACGATGAGCAGATTCAGGTCTTCGAGATGCCGCCGCGCCCGGGCGATGCCAAGGCGCAGGTGAATGAATCCGAGGATGAAGGCGAGGAGGGCGCGCCGGGCAGCGCCAATCCGCAAGTCAGCACCGAGCCGGCCGATGTCGCGACCGACGGTGGCAAGCTGATCAAGGGCGCCTGGGTGGTCGGCGACAATCCGCGCATCCTGTATTTTCCGCACATCAAGCCGCAGACGCGCTATGTCGTTCGCGTCGCTGCCGGCCTGAGTTCGCTGTCCGGTCAGAAGCTGAATGAGGAGGGGCGTTACTCGGTGGTTACGGCCACTGTGGCGCCCGCCTATTACTTCGCCAGTCGCGGCACGGTCCTGCCGGCCAAACAGAATGGCGGTTTGCCGGTAGTCACCGTCAACGTGCCTGAGGTCGATGTCCAGTTCCTGCGCGTCAAGCCGGACCAGCTGCCGCGCTTCCTCGACAAGGTGATCAGCGGGCCGCGGCCGCAGGCGCGCGCCAAGCGCCAGAACAACGACGACTACGACTATGACGTGGAGTACGACGGCGACTATGACTGGCGCGCCACCAGCCTGAAGGGGGCGGTCAACAACTGGTCGCTGGACAGCTTGCACAACCTGACCGAAAGCGTCTTTGTCGGTCGTTTCCTGACCGAGCAGAAGCCCAACAAGCGCAACGTCACTTTCCTGCCGGTCGAGGACATCAAGGAACTCCGCGAACCGGGGATCTATATCGCGGTGATGAGCCAGCCCAACCGCTTCCGCTACGACTATCAGGTGACCTATTTCTACGTCAGCGATCTCGGCCTGAGCACCCGCCTGTTTGCCAAGGGGGCTGATGCCTATGTCAGTTCGCTGACCACAGGCAAGGCTGTTTCCGGTGTTGAAGTAGCGTGGATGGACGAAAACGCCAAGGTGGTGGGTCGCGCCGAAACCGACAGCAGCGGCCGCGCCAACTTTGCCGAGCGGCCCGCTGCAGCGAAGGTCATCATTGCTCGTCACGGCCAGCAGATCTCGATGGTCACGCTCAAGGAACCGGCGCTCGACCTGTCCGAATACGATGTGGCCGGCCTGCCCGGTCGGCCGGTGCGCCTGTTCGCCTACTCCGGGCGCAACCTGTATCGCCCCGGCGAGAAATTCGACATTTCCGTGCTCGCGCGTGATGCCGATGGGCGACCGGTGCCGGCCCAGCCGATTCAGGCCATCCTCCGGCGTCCGGACGGCAAGAGCCAGTTCACCGCGACCTGGCAGCCGGATGCCAAGCTCGGTGGCTACTACCAGAGTCGCATCGAGCTGCCGGTCGACGCCGCAACCGGTGCGTGGACCCTCGAGCTGCGCGCCGACCCAGCCGACAAGCTGGCGACCACCAGCTTCCGTTTCGGGGTCGAGGAATTCCTGCCCGAACGCATGAAGCTCGACCTGAACAGCAAGCAGGCGACGGTCTCGCCCGACGAATCCCTGAAAATCGACATCAAGGGCGCCTATCTCTACGGAGCCCCGGCGGCTGGCAACCAGCTGCTCGGCGTGGCCGTTTTCGAGCGCCAGAAGAATCCGCTGGCGCAAAAGCTGCCCGGCTTCGAGTTCGGCGATACCAATGAGGACAGCCAGCGTCAGCGCGTTGAACTCGAGCAGAACCAGCTCGACGAGAACGGCGACCTCGCGCTGGAGGTCGATCTCGCCCCGGCCAAGGGCAAGCGTTCGCCCTACACGGTACGGACAACGCTCAGCCTGCTCGAAAGCGGCGGCCGGCCGGTGGTGCGCAATTTTGAACGGGTGATCTGGCCAGCCCCGGTGCTGGTCGGTGTCCGTCCTCTGTTCACCGGCGATTACGCCCGCGAAGGCAGCGTCGCCCAGTTCGAGGTGATCCGCGCCAACGCCGAAGCCAAGCTGCATGGCGGCAAGGCACTGCCTGTCCGCCTGTTCCGCGAAAACCGCGACTACTACTGGCGCTTCGATGACCAGCGCGGCTGGCATTCGGGCTTCACCGAAACCGACGAGCTGGTCGACACGACGGTGGTCAGCATTCCCGATGGCAGCCGCGGCAAGCTCGGCCTGCCGGTCAAATACGGCCGTTATCGCGTCGAGATCACCGATTCGGAAACCGGCCAGATCACCAAATACCGCTTCTACGCCGGCTGGAGTGCACGCGGCGACGAAACGCAAGGCGTCCGTCCCGACCGGGTGGCGCTGAAGTTCGACAAGCCGGCCTACAAGGATGGCGAGACTGCCAAGCTGACCATCACCCCGCCGCATGCCGGCGAAGCGCTGGTCACCGTTGAGGCCGACAAGACCCTTTGGTTGAAGCGCGTTTCGGTGCCGCTCGAAGGCACGACCATTGATATCCCGGTCGACAAGGACTGGAAGCGTCACGACCTCTACGTCTCGGCCGTGGTGCTGCGCCCGGGCAGTGCCGGTGAAAAGGTCACTCCGGCGCGGGCGCTCGGCCTGACCCATCTGCCGCTCGAACGTGGCGACCGCAAGCTGGCAGTCAGCCTCGATGCACCGAAGAAGATGTTGCCGGACACCCGCCTCAAGGTGAAGGTGAAAGTTCCCGGCCTGACCGGGCAGCAGGCAGTTGTTACGCTCTCGGCAGTCGATGTCGGCATCCTCAACATCACCCGTTACGCCACGCCTGATCCGCATGGCCATTTCTTTGGGAAGCTGCGCTATGGCGCCGACCAGTACGACGTCTATGGTCGCCTGATCGAGAAGATGGGCGGCCAGAAGGGTAAGCTGAAGTTCGGTGGCGATGCGGCGCCGAAGGCGACCAAGAGCCTGCCCAAGAAGGTGCGTCTGGTCGATCTGTTCTCCGGGCCGGTGCAGCTGAACGAGCAGGGCGAAGCCGAAATCGGCCTCGACGTGCCAGACTTCAACGGCACCCTGCGCCTGATGGCGGTGGTTGCCGCACCGGACAAGTTCGGTAGCGCCGAGGCGGAAACCATCGTCGCCGCACCGCTGGTCGCCGAACTGATGACGCCGCGCTTCCTGACCGTGGGCGACAACGCGACCATCGCGCTCGACCTGCACAACCTATCCGGTGTCGCACAAAAGTTGAAGGTCCGGATCGAGAACGCCGATGGCCTGAAGATCCAGAACGCCGAACGCGAACTGGAGCTCAAGGATCAGCAGAAACAGACCCTGCGCTTCCCGCTCGAAGCCGGCAATGCCTTCGGCCTGGCCGATGTCCGGGTGGTGGTCAGCAGTGCGGCCGGCCTCAAGCTGGAGCGCAGCTTTGGCCTGCAGGTTCAGGCCGCGACACCACAGCAGCAGGTGCTGAAAATGCTGGCTGTCGGGCCGGGTGAAACGGTCGAGGTCAAGGAGGCTGAACTCGGCGGTTTCCTGAAGAGCACCGTCCAGTCGCACCTGATCCTCTCCGACAAGGCGCCGATCGACGTGCGCAGTGCCATCCAGGGCTTGCTGACCTATCCGTACGGCTGCGCCGAGCAGACCACCAGCACCGCCTACCCGCATGTGCTGGTCGATGAGGAAGGCGCCAAGCTGTTCGGCCTGAAGCCTTACAGCCGCGACCAGCGGGCCGACATGCTGGAGAAGGCGATCGCCAAGCTGGGCGCCATGCAGGCGCCGAATGGCGGCTTCAGCCTGTGGGGCAACATGTCAGAGTACCAGTACTGGCTCTCGGCCTACATCAGCAACTTCCTGCTTGATGCCCGCGAACAGGGCTTCAAGGTGCCGGAAGCGATGCAGAAGAACGCCATGGAATTCCTGCTCAAGAATCTGCAGGAAGGGGCGGCCGGCTTGCCGAGTGGCAAGGTGACCTACAACCAGAACGGCTGGCAGGATTACCGCTACGGCGGCTCCGGTCGCTTCGGCGTGCTGGCCTATGGCGCCTACGTGCTGTCCCGTGAAGCCAAGGCGCCATTGTCGACGCTGCGCCAGATGTTCGACCTGCGCGAGCAGGCACATTCCGGCCTGGCGCTGGTCCATCTCGGTCTGGCGTTGAAGCTGATGGGCGACGAAACGCGTGCCCAGACGGCGCTGGCCGAAGGCGTCAAGAAGAGCCGCGATACCGGCTACTGGTGGGGCGACTACGGCAGTCCGCTGCGCGATGCGGCGCTGTCCTACGCCTTGCTCGACCGTCACAAGCTGAAGGTTGAAGGCCAGGACAATCTGGTCGCCGTTGCAGCCGCCGAACTGGGCAAGAACCGCTACACCAGCACCCAGGAAAAACTGGCGCTCTTCCTGCTCGGCCGCAATTTCGCCAAAGCCGGCGAGGGCGAGGCCGGCTGGACGGCGGAAGTGCTCGGCAAGGAAAAGCCGGAAACCATCAATGGCTCCGGTACCCTGATCCGGCCTCTGTCCGCTGCTGCCTTGCAGGGCGGCGTTCGGATCAAGAATACTCACAAGGAAAGGCTCTACCTGCAACTCGCCTACAGCGGCAACCCGGCCAAGATGCCTGCCAATCGCGACGACGCCATCGCCCTGACGCGCGACCTGTTCGAAGCCGACGGCAAGCCGCTGAAGAGCCGGGCGCTGAAGGTCGGTGAGTCGGTTATCGTCCGCATCAACGTCAATCCGCGCAGTTGGATCAATACCGGCATGGTGGTCGATCACATTCCGGCCGGCCTCGAGATCGAGAATCTCAACATCGCTCAGGGCGAGGGCATGGCCAGCACGCTGATCAACAACGTCAATCCGGCCGAGGCGATGCAGGATCCGCGCATCCAGCACGTCGAGTTCCGCGATGACCGTTTTGTGGTTGCGGCCCGTCTGCAGGGCAGGCTCAGCCTGTTCTACCGCGCCCGTGTCGTCACGCCCGGCAAATTCGTCTTCCCGCCGATCTACGCGGAAGACATGTACCGGCCGGACGTTTACGGCCTAGCGACCGGCGATGCCACGCTGACGGTGACCGACGGGAAGGAAAAGCCGGCGGCTGTTCCGGTGCCTGCACCAGCCGCAGCGCCGGCAGTTGTGCCAACGCCAGCCCCGGCCAAGCCCTAAGATCCGGTGCGCGGCGCGGATTGGCCGATTTCCTGGCGCGGGTGGTTGAGCCGCCGTCCGCGCTGGCAGTGGGGCGCGCTGCTCGCCCTGCTGCTACTGGCGGGCCTTGATGCGGCTTTCCCACCACCGGTGCCCGGCCGCGATGCGCCGAATGCGCTGCTGATCGTTGCCCGCGACGGCACGCCGCTGCGGGCCTTTCCGGACCGCGATCATGTCTGGCGTCATCCGGTGGCGCTTGCAGACGTCTCGCCGCTCTACCTGCAGGCGCTCGAACGTTACGAAGACCGCTGGTTCCGCTGGCATCCCGGCGTCAATCCGCTGGCACTGACGCGGGCCGCCTGGCAATGGGCATGGCATGGGCGCATTGTCTCCGGCGGTTCGACGCTGACCATGCAGGTTGCCCGCATCATCGCGCCGACGCCGCGCACGCTGCCCGGCAAGGCCCGGCAGATCCTGCGCGCCCTGCAACTCGAACTGCATTACTCCAAGGATGAAATCCTCGCCATCTACGTCAATTACGCGCCGATGGGCGGGGTTCTCGAAGGCGTCGAAGCGGCCAGTCGGGCCTATCTCGGCAAGCCGGCCAAGCGCCTGAGTCATGCCGATGCAGCGCTGCTCACTGTTTTGCCGCAAGTGCCGTCGCGCTTGCGGCCCGATCGCCAGCCAGCCCGCGCCCGTGTCGCCCGTGACAAGGTGCTGCACCGCATGGCCGGCGTCTGGCCGGATGCCGAAATCCGGGATGCGCTGCAGGAGCCGATCATCGCCCAGACCATCCGCGATCCCCTGCTGGCACCGTTGCTGGCCGAGCGCCTGCGCAAGGAAGCGCGTGGCCGGCTCCGCATCGACACGACCATCGACGCGCAAGCCCAGCAGACGGTCGAGCTGTTGCTGACCAGCCGCCTTGCCGCCTTGCCGCCGCGTGTTTCGATGGCCGCCATGGTCGTTGATAACGAAACGCTGGAAGTCCGGGCCTATGCCGGTTCGGCCGATTTCGGCGACGTCGACCGCTTCGCCTTCGTCGACATGGTGCGCGCCTCGCGTTCGCCCGGCTCGACGCTCAAGCCCTTCCTCTACGGGCTGGCACTCGACGAAGGGTTGATCCACTCCGAATCGCTGCTCGCCGATGTGCCGCAATCCTTCGGCGGCTATCAGCCGGGCAATTTCCAGCAATCCTTCCACGGCGCGGTCAGCGTTTCCGAAGCACTGGCCAAGTCCCTGAACGTGCCGGCCGTCGAGGTGCTCGACCGGCTGGAAGCGAACCGCTTCGTTGCCGCGCTGCGCCGCGGTGGCCTGAAGCTGGATTTCCCCAAAGGCGAAACGCCCAACCTGTCGGTCATTCTCGGCGGGGCCGGAACGACGCTGGAGCAACTGGTCGGCGCCTACACCGCCTTCGCCCGTCAGGGCGTGTCTGGCAAGCCGCGCTATACGCTGGATGCGCCGCTTGTCGAGCAGCGCATGCTGTCGCCGGGCGCCGCCTTCATCATTCGCGACGTGCTGGAGTCCGGCGGACCGGTCGGTCGCGCCGTCGAACAGGGACCGGGCATTCGCCGCGGCATCGCCTGGAAGACCGGGACCAGCTTTGGGTTTCGCGACGCCTGGTCGATCGGCGTGTCGGATCGTCTGACCGTCGGCGTCTGGATCGGCCGGCCGGATGGCACGCCCAATCCGGGCTTTTTCGGCGCCAATATTGCCGCGCCGCTGCTGGTCGATATTTTCGATGCGCTCGACCATCAGCCGGCTACGACGCGCGTTCCCCCGCCTTCCGTGCAGCAGGAAAAGATCTGCTGGCCGCTGGGTACGCGCTTCGATCCGGCCGAAGAGAGTTTGTGCCATCGGCAATCGCTGGCCTGGGTGCTGAACGGCACGGCACCACCGACTTTTCCGGATCGTCTGCGCAGCGGCGAGGTGCGCTACAGCTACGAGGTCGATGCCGTCAGTGGTTTGCGGGTAACGCCCGAATGCAGTTCGCGACCACGCCGCTCGGTCGAAGCGGTGCGCTGGCCGGCGGCCCTGGAGCCTTGGCTGAGCGCCGACATCCGGCAAAAGGCCCAGACGCCACCCTGGGATACCAAGTGCCAGGCGAAGAATGAGCCGGAAGCCGGCCTGCGTATCGTCGGCTTGACCAACGGCGAGGTGCTGAGACGCCCGCGCCCGGATCAGCCACCGGTGATCCGCCTCGAACTGCGCGGCCATCGCGGACAGGTCTATTGGCTGATCAATGGCCGGCTCGTTGCGCATCGTTCGGCTTCGATGCCGCTGATCCATCGGCTGGAAGAAACCGGGCGGGTCGATATCACCGTGATGGATGATCAGGGGCGGTTTGATCGACTGACGGTCAGCGTGAGGTAGGGCGCAGCTTGTCGGTGGCCGGAAACAGAGGGTTTTCTGCGGCAATGGTGCAATAAGTCACGAAAATTTATTCAATTCGCGTAAAATCTCGGGTTAAATCATTCGTCATTAATTCATGGCGAATGCACCTCCTGTTTGACCTCTCCGGCAATTCCTCATGCTCCCGACTTTCCTCTCAGACACTCGTCTCTACGAACTCACCTGGCGCGATGAAGCGGGGCCTGATCTGGCGGTCGAAGCCTGGTGGGGGCGGGAGGCCTTGTCCGGTGGATTTGAAATCTGCATTGACCTGCTGGCAACCGATACCCATCTCGAACTCAAACGTTTCCTCGGCCGTTCCCTGACCCTGAACACCCGTCTCTCCGACGGCAGCCGGGCCAGCCGTAGCGGCCTCGTCCGCGCTGCCCAGAAGCTCGGTGCCGACGGCGGGTTCGCCCGCTACCGCCTGACCGTTGTGCCCTGGATCTGGCTACTCAGCCGCGGCCGGCACAACCGTGTCTTTCAGGAAAAGACCGTCATCGATATTGTCGAAACCGTCTTTGCCGACTACGCCGACGTCGCCGCCTGGCAATGGAGCGACGAAGTCGCCGGCTTCCTGGCCGATGCTCGGCCGCGCAGCTACTGCGTGCAATACGGCGAATCCGACTACGCCTTCGTCTCCCGCCTGCTGGCCGAAGAAGGCCTTGGCTGGTGCGTCGAAGAAGACAAGGAAGCCCCGGCCGGCCATCGCCTGCGCCTTTTTGCCGACAGCCAGCGCTTTCCCGAAGACATCGTTTCCCAATCGGCCAATGGCGGCCAGGGCATCCGCTACCACCGGGCCGATTCGCAAGAGGATCAGGACGCCATCCTCGCCTTCGGTGAACGCCACCGCCTGGCCAGCTCGGTGATCAGCGCCATCACCTACGACTACAAAGCCAAGAAGAACGTCACCCTCAACATCACCAGCGCCCAGCCCATCGGCGGCAAGAACGCCCCGGTCCTCGAAAGCCACGACCACCCCGGCCTCTACGCCTGGGCCAATGCAGCCGAAGCCGAACGCTATGGCCGGCTGGCCATGGAAGCCCGCGAGGCCGGGCATCGCACCTGGCTGGGTCGCAGCACCGTGCGCAGCCTGCGTCCCGGCACCGTCTTTGACCTGATCGGCCTGCCCATCGATCCCGCCAAGGCCGACGCCGAACACCGGTACGCCGCCACCGACATCACCCACCTCGGCATCAATAACCTGAGCGGCGAAGCCATCGCCACCATCGCCCAACGCCTCGGGCAAGGCGCCCAGAAGATCGACGCCAGCGATGCTCTGGCGACCGGTGATGCCCTGACCCCGATCAGTGCTCCGCCCAGCCTCCCGACTGAACTCCTCAAGCTCGCCGTCGAGCGCGGCTACGGCAACACCTTCGACGCTCACGCCGCCAACGTCCCGTGGCGCCCCGAACTCGAAGACCGTTCCGGTGCCCGGATCAATCCCCGGCCCACCGCACCCGGCCCGATGAGCGCCCTCGTCGTTGGTCCCGAAGGCCAAACCAGCCCTAGCGGCCCCGACGAACTCTGGTGCGATGCCCTCGGCCGCGTCAAGATCCGCTTCCACTGGCAACAAGCTGAAACCCCGGATGATCGTGACTCCTGCTGGGTCCGCGTCCTCAGCCGGCAAGCCGGCCCCGGCATGGGCTGGCAATGGCTCCCCCGCATCGGCCAGGAAGTCCTCGTCGACTTCGTCGGCGGCGACATCGACCGCCCCTACCTGCTCGGCGCCCTCTACAACGGCCAGGGGGAGGGCGGCATCAGCGCCACCCCGGGTGGCGACAGCACCAAAACCCAGGCTGACAACGTCTTCGATAGCGCCAGCGACCACCGCCCGAGCGGCCAGGGCAACACCGCCGGCGGCAACAGCCCCGCCTGGCACGGCGCCGCCGAAACCAGCCACCGCCACAGCGCCGCCCTCACCGGCTTCAAGAGCAAGGAATTCGGCAGCGCCAGCGGCTACAACCAACTGCTCCTCGACGACAGCGACCAACAACAACGCCTGCAACTCAAGAGCACCCAACACCACAGCGAACTCAACCTCGGCCACCTCATCCACCAGGCCGACAACTACCGTGGCTCCTTCCGCGGCACCGGCACGGAGTTGCGCACGGACGCCTGGGGCGCCCTGCGTGGCGGCCAAGGCCTGGTCATGACCACCTGGGCTCACCCGTCCGCCGGTGCATCGACGGCACAACCGGCCGGCGACATGGCCCCGGCCATGGCCCTGCTCAGGCAAGCTGATACCCTCGCCAGAACCCTTAACCAGGCCGCCGCCACCCACCAGACCGTCCAACTCTCAAGCGCCATCGGCACCCAGGGCCAGGACCAAAGCAAGATTGACCCCGAAGCCGCACCGCTCAAAGCGCTGCACAAAGTCAGTAGCGGTATGGTCGACGCCAAGGATCAAAGCGCCGCCAAGCAAGACGCCCAACAAAAAATCACCAACGCCAGCCCCGACAAACGCCCGCACCTCACCGACCCCGCCATCGTCCAGACCGGCAAAGCCGGCATCGGCCACGTCGCTGGGCAGAACCTGCAATACACCAACGGCGAAACCCTCGTCCTCGCCAGCGGCGAAGACACCAACCTCGCCATCGCCGGCAAAGCCAGAATCCACAGTGGCCAGGCCATCGGCCTCCTGGCCGGCGCCATCGCCCCGGGCGACGGCAACACCGGTATCAAGCTGATCGCCGCCAAGGACGACATCGACCTGCAGGCCCAAAGCGACGAAATGAAGTTCCTGGCCAAGAAAGACATCAAACTCGTCTCCGCCACCCAGCACATCGACTTCGCGGCAGCCAAGAAGATCCACCTCGCCGTACAAGGCGGGGCGAGCATCACCATCGATGGTGGCATCACCGTGCAGTGTCCTGGGACGATTACGGTGCATGCGAGCAAGAAGAGTTTTACGGGGCCGGGACAAGGAAGTTACGCACTACCTCAATTTCCGCAGACCGCTTTGCCAGAAACGGTTGCCGCATTCTCGATGCTTTTAACGCACATACCTGGCCCTAGTGGCAAACCGCTTAGCGATTTGGATTGGCAAATTGTGCGTGCGTCTGACGAAGACGGTGCGCGCATGGCGGATAAATCACTACTCAAAGGAGTAAGTAACGGTGAAGGACGCCTTGCGCTTAGCCAGTCCGAGCAAGACCTCCTGAAAGACGAATATGACGATAGCCCAAACAATATTTGGGTTCGATTTGGTGGGCAAGTACGGAAACTCTGCATTACTCAAGAGAAGGAAGATTGGACTGATACGCAAAAAATGGAATATGCGCTGGACGCGCTTGGCTATACCGACATGATTTCCAACGTAGATGGCAGTACGCCGACAGAAACAGGGCACGCCAAGTGGGCAAGGCTTTGCGCCGGTTCAATGGCAACGGAAGCCGTATTCAATCTGATCAAAAAAGGCTAACCGGTATGAATACCAGATCGTCACCAGCTGTTGAGCGATCCATGCAACAGGTCATTTCAAAGGACCAGAAAGCACACGATTCCTACGGAACAACGAATATCGATTTGCACTATGGGCAAGAGTTTTCTAGCCCGGTTGGCGGAAATACAGTGACTCCGCTGGTCAGCGGCAAAGCGTACTTCGCATCGTTGATAGAAGCACTACGCGGCGCGTCATCAGAAGTACTCATCGCTGGATGGCAAATTAACTGGGATGCGCAAATTGGTCCCGATGGACTCCGTTTGGTCGACATCATCCTTGAAATTGCCAAGAAATCCGGTGGGCCCAAAATCTACCTCATGCCGTGGGACAATCCATCTCAAGTGGAAACCTACGCCAAATCGACTGAAAACGTGCTTCGAGCCTTGGAGGATAGGCTTGGTAAAGGCAAGGTGTTCGTCTATCGCTCGCCCAAACGCTCCGACGAAGATGAAATGTTCTTCAGTCACCACCAAAAACTGGTTGCCATCGACCGAAAGACTGCCTTCATCGGTGGTATCGATTTGGCCTACGGTCGCTATGATGACGAAACATATTGCCTGAAGGCCGATGCAGACGGTCGAGATGGCATGAACCGCTACAATTCGTGTATTCCAGCTACCGGAACGGTGGTGGGCAAGATAATCGACCACGATCTGCTCCTTGGCGGATGGTACTCGCTAGCGGGCAACCGCAAGAAAGTGCTAGACGACATCATCACGGGGCACGCCCTTCAGCCTGTCAAAACGGGCAGCCGCGTGAGCCTCGACCCGGCAACGCAGCCGCGTATGCCGTGGCAAGACCTTCAGCAGCGTATCGATGGCCCTGCTGCCGCCAATGTCGCGGCCAGCTTCATTCTGCGCTGGAATATCGGTGCAGGCAGTGCGCTCGTGCCAACGCTTGATCCACCGGTCATTGCCACCAAGCCGATACCGGGAGATAGCGGATGTTCCGTTCAGGTGTTGCGCAGCGCATCGGCCAATCTGCGAAATGCGGAAGCAGGCAAAGTTGCAGAAAAAGATGCAGAGGCCGCATTTCCCAACCAAAAAGGAAAACCAGAAGGTGCTGAAGACGATATACGCCAAGCACTGCTGACGCTGATTAACGAATCCCGACACTACATTTATATCGAGAACCAGTTTTTTACGACGGCGTTTGGCGCGCCTAGCCCGGCACGTGACGCCGCATTCTCTGGCCCAGCAAATGAAGTCAATGAAGGCGTCAAATGGGGCGTACGGGCAACGCGCACTATGCCCGGTGATGCCGATGGGCCAATCCGTAATGCCGTTTGCCAGGCACTGGCTGACCGCATCCGAAAAGCCATTATCACTAAGGGCCACCCACCGTTTCATGTGTATATCGTCTTGCCCGTGCACCCGGAAGGATTTCTAAACGCCGGCCCGACCATGACCCAAATTCACTGGACTATGCAATCGTTAGTGTTTGGGCGGCAGAGCCTTTTGGAGAGAGTAAAGGCGGCATTAAAAGAAGTTAAACGCGACCCTGAAGAATGGCCCCAATACCTGACGCTGCTCAACCTGCGCAACTGGGCCCAGTTGGGGGATCGTTACGTTACCGAGCAAATCTACGTGCATACCAAGCTGATCATTGTGGATGACTGCTTCGTATTGCACGGTAGTGCCAACATCAACGACCGCAGCCTGCTGGGCCGACGGGATTCCGAAATTGCCGTGCTGGTTCACGACTCGCAAGAGGAATACACCGATCTCGACGGCACAGGCCGGCAGGTGCTGACACTCAAACATGCACGAGCGACCCGCAAGGCTATCTGGCGCAAGATTTTCGGGTTGGAGCAGAAAATCTGTCTGCCTACGGGCGGCGCTCATCCAGCCAACGAACTTGCCGGGATGATTGATCGACCGGCTGATCCCAAGACCGTCAAAGCCATTCAGTCGGTTGCGCAAGCCAACACGGATGCCTACGAAGCGGTGTTTGACTGGGTTCCACGCAACGTATCGATATTTGACGAGAGTGAAGCATCGTCTATCTGGTCACGCTGGGAATATCCGAATGGCCAAAATCCTTTACGGCCCAAAGAGAGGGGGTCGCTCAATGGCCTGATGCCCTTCCAGGAAGTTTTCTGGAAAGCCACTCAATTCAAGGCCAATGCCGTAGCACAACTGAACTCGATCAAGGGCTTCATCACGGCTTTGCCTATCCGCTGGACCGAACGGGAGAACAACAATCTCGGGTATCACATCGCGCTGGTCGCGATCAACGATGTGCCGCTCCCCAGATACCCAGGCGCCAGCGGGGAAAAACCCACCGTGCTGACCGGCATGCCACCTTCCGGAGGACGGGAAGTATGAACTTTCGACACATCGTCATAGGTTGCCTGATGCTTGGCCTGTTTCTGACCACATGTGCTAGCGCTGCCGGTCAATTCGATTGGCAGACCGATTGTGTTGGGCGATTTACGCTGGCGTTGCCCGGGAAGGTGGAGGTTGCCATGTTGGTTAACAAAGCCTTTGAGAATCCGGATGATGATCCGATGTATCCCACTGATGCCGCAATCACATTTCTAGGCGGAAGAGGCATGGCTTACTACCATTTCTCAGATGTTATTGAGACTTCAGGAAATACCAGTGGGAATGCGACGCGTTCAACTCAGTCCATCGGTGTTGGGGCAGTTCATTTGACAACAGGACCTCGGGCTGACAAAGCGGAATTTGAACGCTTTCAGCGCGCGATGGATAGCTACTACACCCAGACAAAAAGGCGTTTGATCAATAGCGTGTCCAAGAAGGACAACGAACAGGTACCATTTATCGAAATGATGGCCTCGCCGTTTTCGCACTCCCATGCCTGGAAATGGCATGCAAGTTATTACCTGCTATGGCGTGATGACCGGCTGTTTAGTTACAAATATTCCGAAACTGACCCAAGCGCCTTTCCTACGCCTCAATACATCTCCGACCACATCCGCTCGCGTGAAATCTTCGAGGTGCCCAAGGAACAAGGTCTGTGCCTGCACCACGCTTTTCTGCCCGATGACGGCACCTTGCCGCGTGCCGTAGCGATGACTTATCGCCTGATTGACCATCCTGAAATCGAAATTTATTTTTCCGATAATTTTACTAATGGCGATGAAAAGGCGTCCCCAGAGAAGATCATCAATGATTTCTGGGAGAGTCAAGGCAGAGGTCGATATGCCAAGAAACTGCAACTGATCAATCCGCATATTCCTGGCGTGGTCCACTTCCCGGATGTCGAACTGGCAGGTTTCAAGGGCAAGCGTAGTCTCGTTGAAATCACCAATCCGGATGGTTCACTGGATCATGGTTATTTCGCCTTCGTGCGCGGAGACAAAACGCCCAAGGATGATCGCCCTGACCTGACGCTCTACGTCGTTGGAAAAAATGTCAATGCGACTGGCACTCCACTCTCGAAGGATCAGATCGAAGAAATTGCGAATCATATTGCTAGCTCGATCAGAAGGCGTTGATTGGGCCGTTTTCTTCGAATTTGAACTTGCCGTTAGCGAACCTAATGGATACTAAACATTTAGAAAGGCTGGGATTTTTTAGGTGTTGCCTTTTATCGTTCCTTGTTTCGACGGCAGGTTCAATTATCTGGTGTGTAGTAATAGTGTCCCCCTTTGGTGTCGATGATTTTATTCAGCACCATAGCTTCACTAAGCCATGGGTTTATTTTTTTCCTGCATGTTCACCATTCCTGTTAATGGTGATTAGCGAGCGATTTCGGGAATTGAGGACGATCACGGGGATCGCCTTGGGTGTCTTTCTTGGCATCGGTTTCGTCGGCGGAGCACTGTTGTTCTTGATACTCCACTCCTTTCCAAAGATGCATTATTGACGGCGTTGGCATCGTGATCTTCGCCGACAGCCAGCGCTTTCCCGAAGACATCGTTTCCCAATCGGCCAATGGCGGCCAGGGCATCCGCTACCACCGGGCCGATTCGCAAGAGGATCAGGACGCCATCCTCGCCTTCGGTGAACGCCACCGCCTGGCCAGCTCGGTGATCAGCGCCATCACCTACGACTACAAAGCCAAGAAGAACGTCACCCTCAACATCACCAGCGCCCAGCCCATCGGCGGCAAGAACGCCCCGGTCCTCGAAAGCCACGACCACCCCGGCCTCTACGCCTGGGCCAATGCAGCCGAAGCCGAACGCTATGGCCGGCTGGCCATGGAAGCCCGCGAGGCCGGGCATCGCACCTGGCTGGGTCGCAGCACCGTGCGCAGCCTGCGTCCCGGCACCGTCTTTGACCTGATCGGCCTGCCCATCGATCCCGCCAAGGCCGACGCCGAACACCGGTACGCCGCCACCGACATCACCCACCTCGGCATCAATAACCTGAGCGGCGAAGCCATCGCCACCATCGCCCAACGCCTCGGGCAAGGCGCCCAGAAGATCGACGCCAGCGATGCTCTGGCGACCGGTGATGCCCTGACCCCGATCAGTGCTCCGCCCAGCCTCCCGACTGAACTCCTCAAGCTCGCCGTCGAGCGCGGCTACGGCAACACCTTCGACGCTCACGCCGCCAACGTCCCGTGGCGCCCCGAACTCGAAGACCGTTCCGGTGCCCGGATCAATCCCCGGCCCACCGCACCCGGCCCGATGAGCGCCCTCGTCGTTGGTCCCGAAGGCCAAACCAGCCCTAGCGGCCCCGACGAACTCTGGTGCGATGCCCTCGGCCGCGTCAAGATCCGCTTCCACTGGCAACAAGCTGAAACCCCGGATGATCGTGACTCCTGCTGGGTCCGCGTCCTCAGCCGGCAAGCCGGCCCCGGCATGGGCTGGCAATGGCTCCCCCGCATCGGCCAGGAAGTCCTCGTCGACTTCGTCGGCGGCGACATCGACCGCCCCTACCTGCTCGGCGCCCTCTACAACGGCCAGGGGGAGGGCGGCATCAGCGCCACCCCGGGTGGCGACAGCACCAAAACCCAGGCTGACAACGTCTTCGATAGCGCCAGCGACCACCGCCCGAGCGGCCAGGGCAACACCGCCGGCGGCAACAGCCCCGCCTGGCACGGCGCCGCCGAAACCAGCCACCGCCACAGCGCCGCCCTCACCGGCTTCAAGAGCAAGGAATTCGGCAGCGCCAGCGGCTACAACCAACTGCTCCTCGACGACAGCGACCAACAACAACGCCTGCAACTCAAGAGCACCCAACACCACAGCGAACTCAACCTCGGCCACCTCATCCACCAGGCCGACAACTACCGTGGCTCCTTCCGCGGCACCGGCACGGAGTTGCGCACGGACGCCTGGGGCGCCCTGCGTGGCGGCCAAGGCCTGGTCATGACCACCTGGGCTCACCCGTCCGCCGGTGCATCGACGGCACAACCGGCCGGCGACATGGCCCCGGCCATGGCCCTGCTCAGGCAAGCTGATACCCTCGCCAGAACCCTTAACCAGGCCGCCGCCACCCACCAGACCGTCCAACTCTCAAGCGCCATCGGCACCCAGGGCAAAGACCAAAGCAGGATCGACCCCGAAGCCGCACCGCTCAAAGCGCTGCACAAAGTCTCCAGCGGCATGGTCGACGCCAAGGATCAAAGCGCCGCCAAGCAAGACGCCCAACAAAAAATCACCAACGCCAGCCCCGACAAACGCCCGCACCTCACCGACCCCGCCATCGTCCAGACCGGCAAAGCCGGCATCGGCCACGTCGCCGGACAAAACCTGCAATACACCAACGGCGAAACCCTGGTCTTCGAAAGTGGTGAAGACACCAACCTCGCCATTGCCGGCAAAGCCAGAATCCACAGCGGTCAAGCCATCGGCCTGCTGGCAGGTGCGATCAATCCCGGCGACGGCAATACCGGCCTCAAACTGATCGCTTCCAAGGACGACATCGACCTGCAAGCCCAAAGCGACGAAATGAAGTTCCTGGCCAAGAAAGACATCAAACTCGTTTCCGCCACCCAGCACATCGACTTCGCGGCAGCCAAGAAGATCCACCTCGCCGTACAAGGCGGGGCGAGCATCACCATCGACGGCGGCATCACCGTACAGTGCCCGGGGACGATGACGGTGCATGCGAGCAAGAAGTCGTTTGCGGGGCCGGAACAGCAGAACTACGGATTGCCACGGTTCCCGGAAAATCCATTTGAAACTACGCCTCCAAAATTTGATTTCAAGCTGACCGATATGCCAGGGCCGGATGGCGCGGTATTGAGCGAAACTTCTTGGCGAATGGTGTTGGCGGCAGACGAAAGTGAAGCGTTAACCCATTCGGCAACACTTATGTCCGGCCAAAGCGATGCTCAGGGGATGCTTGCGCTATCTTCAGACTAGGAGAAGCAGCTTGCAGAAGCCTATTCCTCCGGAAAAGGTGTTTGGGTTTTGTTTGAAGGCCAGATTAAACGGCTAGAAGTGACCAAAGAGCGCGAAGGCTGGACAGATCAGCAAAAGCTGGAACACGCTCTGGATTCATTAGGTTTCGCCGATAGCTTTGGCGTTGCAGCTGATATCGAAGCCGGCGTATTTGCAGCACCATTGGCGAGGAGCGAACTGGGGAATTCTGCAAATGCTGTCTTCGAGAAATTCAAGAAAGGCGTGTAATGGCTAAGCCTAGTTCAACAGTCCATCAAATTATCGGAACAGATGGCAAGCCCCATACCGCTACCGGTTGCTTCAATCCATGGATCGGCAGTGGCCCTGATGTGTTTGCCATGCCGCGAGATGGCAACAAGGCGATCCCGCTTCTGTCTGGAAAAGCTTATTTCGCAGATTTAATTGCCAGCGTTGATGCAGCACAGAGCGAGGTATTGATTCTTGGCTGGCAGGTTTCGTGGGATGCCTTGCTGGCTCCCGGTGTTCGCCTATACGATTTGCTCTACCGGAATGCCAAACGCGGCGTGAAGTTTTACGTCATGCCGTGGAACGATACCAATCCAGTCCAAACATACGACGACCAGACCAAAGCCGTGCTTGAGGACATCAACAAGCGCTTGGGTCTGAAAGGTGACAAGAAGGCCATTCACGTCTTGTTGTCCGGGTCATATGCCGGAACCAATGCCAATTACTTCAGCCACCACCAGAAATGCGTCGTAGTGGACCGCAAGATCGGCTACATGGGCGGCCTTGATCTATCCTATGGGCGTTACGATGATGAAACCTACACACTGAAGCCCGATGCCGATGGGCGTGCCGTATTGAACCGTTACAACCCATGCATTGCATGGGCAAAGCCGCTCAAGGAAAGCGACGTGGTCGATCCGGACCTGATGTCGGGCCTTGCTGACAACACCCGGCCCAGCGTGTGGCAATCAATTGGCAGCGGCATGGCAGGAATCCCGATCCTCTCGGCCCAGGCGGCCGACGACCGTACGCCTGCCGAAAAAAACTCCGACAAAGCCTATAACGGTGGATGGCAAGCCCCTTATGAAGACAATGCCGCTTTGGCGAATAAGCAAAAAACCGACTTCAATACGCTGGACCTGAGCACGCTCGACGAGCACATGCAGCCGCGCATGCCCTGGCAGGATGTCCATTGCCGCATCGAAGGCCCGGTTGTTTCGGACATGGTGCGCAATTTCGTGGTGCGCTGGAACATTGGGAGCAAGACCAAGCTGGCCTTGCCGGACAGCCCTGCGTCCTACCCCAAGTCCGGTTCGGCACGTATCCAGTTTCTGCGTAGTGCGCCGGCTGCCATGCGGATCAAGGAATATGCCCAGGCAGGCAAGGAAGCCTTTGCGGCACCGTCGGCCGGAACAGATGACGGCATCCAGCAAGCGATGATTCGCCTCATCGAGAACGCAGCACACTTCGTCTACATAGAAAGCCAGTTTTTTGTGTCGGATTTTGGGGAAAAAATCAGCCCTAGAGACCTTAGTCCGGTTGGAGAGTACATCCGGAATAGTTCAAAAGGCATCGGCAGAGGCACAGTCTCCATTGTTCGCCAGGCCGATGAGTTGAGCAGCGCGGCACTCAATCAGACCCCACAAAATGGTATCTGCCGGGCACTCATCGAGCGGATACAACAAGCGATCTTCGATGCCTCGAAACCGCGATTTCACGTCTACATCACCTTGCCGGTGCACCCAGAAGGCGACTTGATGAAACACGCTATTGCGGCACAGGTGTACTGGACCATGCAAAGCATCGCCGGCGGCAGCCACAGTCTCCTGAATGGCATCCGTCGGGCGCTCAGGGCCAAGGAACTCAAGGATAAGAAACAGCCCTACGAATCGGCGCTGAAAGATCCCAACAACAAGGAATACGAGAAAATTCCCGTCGAAGCCTGCGAACGCTACGTTACGCTACTCAACCTGCGTAACTGGGCGAAAATTGGGCAAAACATGGTGACCGAGCAAATTTACATTCACAGCAAACTGATGGTCGTCGACGACCGCTTCGCGCTGCTCGGCAGCGCCAACGTCAACGACCGTAGCCTGCTGGGCGAGCGCGATTCTGAAATCGCCGTACTGGTGATCGACACCGATACCAGCCAATGCGATGTCGGCACGGGAAGCCAGAAACCGGTGCGCACCTTTGCCCGCGATTTGCGCATGGGCGTCTGGAAAAAGATATTCGGCATCACCGGCAACATCCGTCCGGCCAGCCATTTGAAGCAGGCCATCGAACAACCCGCCAATCCGGCCAGCTGGCAAGCCATCCAGAAACAGGCCAAGGCCAATGCCGAGGCTTATGAAAAGGCGTTTCCGTTTGTGCCGAAGAATTGGTCGGGAGCCAAAGATGATGATGGCGAGCCTATTCCCTGTAGTGTTTTGCCCTCGTGGGTTGGGGGAGGGCTATCCGCCCCAATGCCCAGCCAACCGGAATTCTGGAAGAGGCCACAATTCAAGGCGGATGGTGTCGCCGGATTGGAGAGCATCAAGGGTTTCATCACGGCACTGCCGATCCATTGGGCGAAAAACGAGAATCTGGACTTCAAGTTGCCGACCGCCATTCTGGTCCAGAAGGATCCGCTACCCGGTGGTGTCCTGAGTCCGACTCCCCCAGCGGCGGTGGCTTCAGCCGACAAAGCAAATAAGGGAGTGGGCAATGCGGCGTAACGCTATGGCGTTGTTGGCAGCACTCATCTGTGGGAGCGCGGGTTGCGCGGAAACGGTTCCTTCCGAGTGGCCAAAGGAATGCGTTGGGCGCTTACAACTGGCGTTGCCGGGCGAGGCGGATCAGGGTGCGATTTTGGGGCGCGAACGGTTCAGGGATTCTGTTCAATATGGAAGGCCAGATTCCCGCTTTCCTGATGGTGAAACAGCTGACTGGACTGCGTTATCGCTAGGTCGGGTTACCCATCCTCTAATGAAAGAAGAAAAGCTTGAAGCGTTAGTCGCGCTAAGAAAAATCAAAGCAAACGTTACTAAGACCTACAAAACCGAGGAAAAAATCAACGTTCAAGCATGGCCAATTGGAAAGCAGGAGGGCATGGGGTGGGTTGCACCAAACCGTCGGATTACACTGAATATTTTTGCTGGCGATGCACTTTTTTCGTGGTCACAGACCTCTAACGACGCCGCTGAATTTGCTGAAGTTGAACGAAGCGCAAAGAATATCGTTGCCGGCCTACGCCCCCGTCAGCTGTTCGATGTCCCATCCGAACCGGGCCTTTGTCTGCCCTATGTTTTTATTCCTGACAACGGGCAGGAAAAGCATGCTATTGCCATGACCTACCGTCTCAAGGAGCATCCAGACATCACGGTTAACCTCAAAAGTAAGACAGCCGAGCCGGCACCGAAACCGGGAGGAGATATCCGCCCAGATTCCATCACGAACGATTTTCGAACCGATACTTTTTGGGGAACCGTAACCGCACCAGGCAACCTTCGATCTGCTCGAAGTATCTGGCATGCTCCGGCAAAGCGACAAACGCAGTTGGCTGGTCGCTCCGGCATGGAAACATTCCTAGCGGTTGTTCGCCTTGATGAAGATAAAGAGGATTTCATCTACCACGCCGTTTCACGAGGCAACCCAGACACTCTGGAGGCTGCGCCCGATGTTCGTCTGGTGGTCGAACAAAAACGAGAAAACGCGATCAAGCGTGGCATCCAGCCCTTGACACAGGATGAAGTACTGAAACTTGCGCGACAGATTGCGGCAAGTGTAGGGCAGCGCCCGAACCGATAGTTGCGTCCTGCTCATAGGGCGTGAGACGTAGTTTTGGTGGGTGATAGCCAATGTGCAACTGGGCCAAGATCGGACAAAACGTGGTGACCGAGCAAATCTACATTCACAGCAAACTGATGGTCGTCGACGACCGCTTCGCGCTGCTCGGCAGCGCCAACGTCAACGACCGCAGCCTGTTGGGCGAGCGCGATTCCGAAATTGCCGTGCTGGTGATCGACACCGATATCTCTTGGAGAACAAGAGTCCAAAACGGAGCAGAGTTGTTGCAGTCGAAGGCGTTGCTCCAATCCATAGCTGCCGGCCTGCGCCCCCGCCAGCTTTTTGATGTTCCCTCTGAGCCGGGTCTTTGTCTCCCTTATGTTTTTGTTCCGGACAACGGGCAGGAAAAACACGCCATCGCGATGACCTACCGTCTCAAGGAGCATCCGGATATTACGATTAACCTCAAAAGTGAGACAGCCGAGCCGACACCGGAACCCGGAGGGGATATTCGACCCGATGCCGTTACCAATGATTTTCGGACAGATCTGTATTGGGGCGCCAAAGTGACACCAAGTCGAGTGAAATCGGCGAGGAGCATCTTTCATGCACCCGCTAGACGCTCTCTTCAACTGGATGGTCGCCCTGGGCAAGAGACATTCCTCGCCGTCGTGCGAAAAAATGCTACCGAAGAGGACTATATCTATCTTGCCGTTGCCCGAGGCAATCCAGATACCCCGGAAGCCGCCCCCGATATTCGCTTTTTTGTCGAACAAGAACGAGAAAATGCGATCAAGCGCGGTATCAAGCCCCTGACGCAGGATGAAGTCTTGAAGCTGGCGCGGCAAATAGCGGCAAGTGTGGGACAACGGAGAGGCCAGTAGTTACGCGCAGACTTAAGCCATGAGTTTCTATGGCATGACACATTGCAATTTTGGCCGTTTTTTCCGGTTGACCGTGGCAATCACTGACCGTCATACGAAGCCGAACCGTTTTCTCGGCCGCGCCCTAACGCTGAACACCCGCCTCTCCGACGGTAGCCAAGTCAGCCGTAGCGGTTTCGTCCGCGCCGCCCAGAAGCTCAGTGCCGACACCCCGCAGGAAGTCATGGAAGCCCGAGAAGCCGGGCACCGTACCTGGCTTGGTCGCGGCACCGTGCGTAGCCTGCGCCCCGGCAGCGCCTTTGACCTGATCGGCCTGCCCGTCGATCCCGCCAAGGCCGAGGCCGAACCGCGTCGACTTACGTTGGCTGCTCATGTTTGGACTAGCCTGTTTCGCTCTATCCATGTGGAACTTTGCGCCGATCACACACGATTGGGGGGCTGCTGAGTTACTTGTTCCGCAGGCTCTACGTGGAATAGCGCAGCAGTTCGCGGTCGCTCCAACGGTAATTCTTACTCTAGGTAGCTTGGCGCCAGCACGCCTCAAATTTGCGTCAGGCCTGTTCAATTTAATGCGTAATTTGGGTGGCGCAATTGGGATCGCCGTCTGCGCCACAATTTTAAACGGACGCAGCCTCGCGGTAGCTCGAGAACTGTTCGAAACCAATTATTTCGGCATGGTGCAAGTTAGCCAGGCTTTTGCGCCAGTTTTGTCATCTAACGGTGGCGGCGCGATAGTCAATGTGCTTTCGGTTGTGAGTTGGATTGGTTCGACAATGCTTGCTCCCTATCCGGCCACAACCAAGATGAGGCTCGTTCGCTGGTGGCAGAAATTGAGCGCGTTAGTTCTGCAATCGCACGCAAGCCCTTATCCGTTTTAGCCATCGAACCTAGGGCGGTGACTCAGTTTAGGCGCAGTATTACGCTTAAAAACTTTGACCAGAGCGCATTTAATACGCAGTCAGCAAACAGTCGACTTCTGAGCGATATTTCTTTGCGTACGGAAGCTTTGACGGATGCATTGGAAGAAGCTTACGCCAACCGCTATCTACACGCCTGGTGGCAAGCTTTTAGAGTTTAGAGAAGCGGCTGTAGCGATTGATGAATGTGCTCGATCTGCTACTCAAGGGCAGCCTCGCCGAGCGGGCATGTCCGGGATTTTGTGTAAAGCTGCCATCGGCAGTCCTTCTAATAGATGACAGCTTTGGCCGAGATTCTGCCTGATTGAGTGCAATTCTTGATTGGGCGCAAGTCGGTTGGGAAAGCGGGGCTTCTCAAACGAGTTCGCAAAACTCAAGTTCCCTGATTTGCGGGATTCTGTGGTCCTCCGTGGTTGTAACCCCTTGGAAACCATTGTGCCACCTATATTAACTATCTCGACCTAAGCTGCGAAAGTCTCAACTTGAGCTGCGGACGAGAAGTGGCAATTCAAGAAAGTTCTTGACCAAAACATGTCGATATAACTAAGATTATCGATATGAAAAACGATTACACCAAAGCGATCCCGCCTGCGTGGCAGGCGATGTCGAAAATCTTTGTGGCGCTGGGCGATGAGCATCGGCAGCGCATTCTGCTGTTGTTCGAGCCGGGCGAACGGCTGAATGTCGGGCAGATTGCTGAGGTGTCGACGCTGGCGCGGTCGACCGTCTCGCACCATCTGAAAATCCTCCATGAGTCTGGCGTGCTAGCTTCCGAGAAGCTCGGCAAGGAAGTCTGGTTCTGGATCAATCGCGAGTCGCTGGAAAGCACCTTTACCAACGTGCTCGATTACCTGAGGGAGCATTCCTGATGCGCAAGTTGTTGCGGCCGCTGTTGCGTGGCCTGGCCCGGTTACTGTTTCGCATTGAAGTGCCGATGCAGCAGGCGAGTTTCGATCATCAGCGCCTGCTGATCGTTGCCAATCATCAGTCTTTTCTTGATGGTCTTTTGATCGGGTTGTTCTTGCCAATCGATCCGGTGTTCGTCGTGCATACGACCATCGCCAACAGCTTTTTCTTCCGCATCCTGCTCTCGCAGGTCGAGTATCTGGCGGTCGATCCGACCAGTCCGATGGCGATGAAGAAGGTCATCCGTCTGATCGAATCCGGCCGGCCGGTGGTCATCTTTCCGGAGGGGCGAATCACGCTGACTGGTTCGTTGATGAAGGTCTACGACGGCCCGGCCTTCGTCGCCGCCAAGACCGGTGCGACGGTGGTGCCGGTGCGGGTCGATGGTGCCTCACGCAGTTATTTCTCGCGGCTGTCGGGCAAGCATCCAAAGGAACTGTTCCCGAAAATCCGCCTGAGCATCCTACCCGAGCGCCATTTTCCGATGCCGGAAGGGGCGACCGCCAAATTGCGCCGTCGGAAGTCCGGCGAGGCGATGCGTCGCTTGATGCAGGAAATGATCTTCGCTTCCCGGCCGCAGCAAACGCTTTATGCCGCGCTGTGCGATGCGGCCGATATTTTCGGTCGCCGCCGCCGGCTGCTGGAGGACGTCAAACAGATCGAATATTCGTACAACGACCTGCTGAAAATGGCGCTGATCCTCGGTCGCCAGATCGAGCGCCTATCGCAGCCGGGCGAGAAGGTCGGCCTGCTGCTGCCCAATCTGGTGCCGACCATCGGCCTGATATTTGGCCTGGCTGCCCGCCGCCGTATCCCTGCCATGCTCAACTACACGGCCGGTCTGGAGGCCATGCAGTCCTCCATCGACGCGGCCGAAATCAAGACCATCGTTACTTCCCGTGCCTTCGTCGAGCAAGCCAAACTGGCGGACAAGTTGGCCGGGCTGAGTCGGGTGCAACTGATCTACCTCGAAGATGTGCGCGAACAGATCGGCTTGGCCGACAAGCTGTGGCTGGTCCTTTACGCCATTCACTTCCCGCGTGCCTTCGAACTGCCCGCTTCGCCGGAAGACGCAGCGGTCGTGCTCTTCACCTCCGGTTCCGAAGGCAAGCCGAAGGGCGTTGTGCTGCCGCACCGCGCCATCCTGGCCAACATCGCGCAGATTCGTTCGGTGATCGACTTCTCGGTCTACGACAAGGTGCTCAACGCGCTGCCCATCTTCCACTCCTTCGGCCTGACGGCCGGCGCGCTGCTGCCGGTGCTGAACGGCGCCAGTCTCTTCCTCTACCCGTCGCCGCTGCATTACCGGGTGATTCCAGAGCTGGCCTACGACCGTGGCTGCACGGTGCTGTTTGGCACCTCGACCTTCCTCGCCAACTACGCCAAGTTCGCCAACCCGTATGACTTTTACCGCCTGCGCTATGTCGTGGCCGGTGCCGAGAAGCTGTCCGAGTCAGTGCGCAACGTCTGGTTCGAGAAGTTCGGCCTGCGTATTTTCGAAGGCTACGGTGCGACAGAAACCGCACCGGTGCTCGCCGTCAACACGCCGATGGCCTACCGCACGGGAACTGTCGGCAACCTGCTTCCAGGCGTCGAGCACAAACTGGTGCCGGTGCCTGGAATAGATCAGGGCGGCCTGCTGCACGTGCGCGGCCCGAACGTGATGGCCGGCTATCTGAAGTCGGACAAGCCCGGCGTGCTGCAACCGCCGGTCTCCGATATCGGTGAGGGTTGGTACGAAACGGGCGATATCGTCGAACTGGATGAGGATGGTTTCATCAAGATCGTCGGTCGAGTCAAACGCTTCGCCAAGATTGCCGGCGAAATGGTTAGCCTGGAAGTCGTCGAAAAACTGGCGACGGCGACCTCGCCAGCCTTGCCCCACGCCGCCTCCAGCCAGCCCGACCCGGCCAAGGGCGAAGCGCTGGTGCTATTCACCACTGACGGCGAACTGACGCGCGACTTGCTCGCCGCCAAAGCGCGCGAAATCGGCGTGCCTGAACTGGCCGTGCCGCGCAAGATTCACAAGGTGGAGGCGCTTCCGCTGCTGGGTACCGGCAAGGTCGATTACGTGACGCTGAAACGTCTGGCGGAAGCGGTATGAGCCCGAGATACAAGCCATGAATGCGCTTGTCGTGATCCTCGTTGCTGCGCTGCCTTTTGCGCTTGTGGCATTTGTCCTCTATCGCGTCTTGATTGTGCACGTGATGGGGAAAACGCTACGGCCCGCCTTCGCCGTTCTGCTCTATTGGATTGTCATTGCGGTCGTGCCCTGGGCTCTTCTCTGGGTGCAGGTGCCGTTGGCAAACTACATCTTCGGAAGTTTTTCCTCCTTACAAACGGCTGCTTGGGATGTTGGGCTGGCGATAAACCTCTCTCTGGGAATGACCCTCTCTTATCTGACCGGAGTTGTCGCGGCTGTTCTGGCAACCAGGCAGTTTTTACACGGGGCAACTCATGGCGTTTAGATCTCCGCCGATAGACCTCTCTCGCCGCCGCCTGATCGGCCTGCTGGCCGGTGGCGCCGCACTGTCGGCGGCGGGCTGGAGTTCGGCCAAGCCGATGCTGGTCAACAAATGCCGCGTCGCCATCCCGGCCGGGCTGATCGACAGCCCGTGGCTGCAACAGGCGTGGGCCGGCATCGATCCGGCCCAGCTCTGGGACTGCCACGTCCATCTGGCCGGCATTGGCGATGGCGGTAGCGGCATCGTGGTCGGGCCGCAACTGTCGTCGGTGCTGCATCCATTGCACTACGCCCAGCGTCTGTTCTACATGAATGCCGGCTGCGCCCATGATGCGCCGGGAAAGGTCGATCAGGCCTATGTCGCCCGTCTGCTCAATTTGTGCGATGCGATGCCGGAAGGCTTCAAGGTTATGCTCTTCGCCTTCGAGTGTTTCCACGACGGCAAGGGCGATTCCCATCCCGAGCATTCGGCCTTCTACGTGCCGAATGCCTGGGCGGCCAAGCTGGCGCGGGACTTCCCGGCGCGCTTCGAGTGGGTAGCCTCCTTGCATCCGTATCGTGCGTCGGCTGCCGATGATCTGAAACTGGCCATCGCCAACGGTGCCCGCGCCGTCAAATGGCTACCTGCCGCGATGGGGATGGACCCATCCGATGCGAAGTGCGATGCCTTCTACCGCGTGCTGGCCGAGAGCGGCACGCCGCTGATCGTCCATTGTGGCGAGGAAAAGGCAGTCAAGGGCAGCGACACGCAAGCTTTCGGCAACCCGCTGCGCCTGCGTCGGGCGCTCGATGCCGGGGTGAAAGTTATCGTCGCCCATTGTGCTTCCCTGGGTGACGATATCGACGACGACGGCAAGGCACGCTGCAGCTTCGATCTCTTCCTCAAACTGATGAGCGAACCGCGAGCCAAGGGCCTGCTGCTCGGCGATATTTCGGCCATCACCCAACGCAACCGCAAGCCGGCGCTGATCCGCACATTGCTCGAACGCGGCGACCTGCACGATCGACTGTTGCACGGTTCCGACTATCCGCTGCCCGGTATCGTGCCGCTGACCTCGACCTCTGCGCTGGCCCGTGCCGGTCTGCTGCCGAAAGCGGCGATCAGCGATCTCGACATCCTGCGCCAGCACAACCCGCTGCTCTTCGATTTCACCCTCAAGCGCCTGCTCAACTGGCAGGGGCACTCCTTTTCTCCGGCGATTTTCCACACCTGCCGCCTTTTTGCTGCGAGCCACGCATGAGCGGTCAATTCGGACTCCTTAAACAGAAGCGCTTCGCGCCCTTCTTCGCCACCCAGTTCCTCGGCGCCTTCAACGACAACCTGTTCAAGAACGCGCTGGTCGTGCTGCTGACTTTTCAGGCGGCGCACTGGACGACGCTGAAGCCGGAACTGCTGGCCAACCTGGCGGCGGGCATCTTCATCCTGCCCTTCTTCTTGTTCTCGGCGACCGCCGGGCAACTGGCCGACAAGTACGACAAGGCAAGGCTGGCCCGGCTGGTGAAAGTGCTGGAGATGGTCATCATGGGCGTCGCTGCTGCCGGCTTCTTCATGACCAGCCTGCCGGTGCTGATGGGCGCGTTGTTCCTGCTTGGTTGCCATTCCACCCTGTTCGGCCCGATCAAGTACGCAATCATCCCGCAGCATCTGCACGAGGAAGAATTGGTCGGCGGCAATGCGCTGATCGAGGCCGGCACCTTCGTCGCCATCCTGATCGGCACCCTGGCCGGCGGCCTGCTCGCCGGCACGGTCGAGCATCCGGCCTGGATTGCGGTCGGCGGCTTCGTTGTCGCTTTCGCTGGCTACCTGACCAGTCGCGGCATTCCAGTCGCGCCAGCCCCGGCGCCGGAGCTGAAGGTCAATCTCAATCCTTTCAGCGAAACCTGGCGCAACATCGCCTTCGCCCGGCAGAACCGCACGGTTTTCCTGTCCATTCTCGGCATCTCGTGGTTCTGGCTCTACGGTGCGCTCTTTCTCGCCCAGTTCCCGGCCTACGCCAAGTTCGTGCTCGGCGGCGGCGAGTCGGCAGTGACCCTGTTGCTCGCCACCTTCACGGTCGGCATCGGCCTTGGTTCCATGCTCTGCGAGCGGATGTCCGGCAAGCATGTCGAAATTGGCCTGGTACCTTTCGGCTCCATCGGTCTGACCCTGTTCGGGCTGGATCTGTACTTCGCTTCGCCGGTCGGGCTGTCCGGCACGACGCCGCACGAACTGTTGGCGCTGCTCAGCATCCCGGCCATCTGGCGCGTGCTGTTCGATCTGATGATGCTGGGCGTCTTCGGCGGTTTCTTCATCGTGCCGCTTTACGCCCTGGTCCAGCTGCGCAGTTCGGCTGAACACAGGGCACGCATCATCGCTGCCAACAACATCCTCAATGCGCTGTTCATGGTGGTCGGCGCACTGGGGGCGGCCGCCATGCTCGGCGAAGGGCTGTCGATGCCGGCCCTGTTCGGCATCGCGGCGCTGCTCAACGCGGCGGTGGCCATCTACATCTACGGACTGGTGCCCGAATTCCTGCTCCGCTTCGTCGCCTGGCTGCTGGTCAAGGCGGTGTATCGGCTGCGCATGACCGGGGTGGAGAACATCCCGCAAGAAGGGGCGGCGGTGCTGGTCGCCAACCATGTCAGCTTTGCCGATGCGGTGATCATCATGGGGGCTTCGCCGCGGCCGATCCGCTTCGTGATGGACCATCGAATTTTCAAGATGCCGCTGCTCGGCTTCGTCTTCCGCCATTGCGGCGCCATCCCCATCGCCTCGGCCAAGGAAAATCCCGTGATGATGGATGCGGCTTTTACCGAGGTGGCGAAGGCGCTGGCCAACGGCGATCTGGTCGGCATCTTCCCGGAAGGGCACATCACGCCCGATGGCGAACTGCAGCCCTTCCGTCCCGGCATCTGCCGCATCCTCGCCGCCAACCCGGTGCCGGTCATACCGATGGCGCTGTCCGGCCTGTGGGGCAGCTTTTTCTCGCGGGTCGATGGCCATGCCATGCAGACACCATTCCGGCGTGGGGCGTTTTCCGACATCGCATTGAATATCGGGGCGCCGGTGTCTGCCGGGGATGCGGCACCGGAAGTTTTACGCGCCCAGGTGCAGTCATTGCGCGGTGAATGGCGATGAGCGGGGATTTCAGTTTTGGACAACATGTCCGGTTGATGGTGATGTACGGAGCATTCGCCGACTGGGCGTGTGGGAGAGGTGCATCATGAGGTTCCTGATGAACCTGTTCAAGGTCTTGCTGCTGTCCATCGGTTTTCTGGTCATCATCGGCGGCACGCTCGGCAGTTTGTGCGGCATCGTGATTCTGGATGCTGGCGTCACCATCGGGGGGGCGCTGGTAGCCTTGGCCGGCGTCGGCTTGTACATGGGCGCGAACAGGGCGCTCGATACGACGCGTGCGGAGGCCGCAGAAGATTACGCCGAGATGGTGATGCGCCAGGAGGCCGCCAGAGCGACCGGGGGGAATGACGAGGCCAGCCCGGACAAAACGGACGGAAATGTCCGATGATTCCCGCCGAGTACGCCGCGCTTGTCCACGGCCTGTTCGAAGCGGCGGCTCTGGCCATCGGTGCCGCACTGTACCGTTTTGGCAAGCGCCGGGCCGGCGGGCCGGGCATTCTGGCGCCCGGCGAATTTGCCGTGGCGGTCGGCTGCGTGTTCGGTGCGGCGATCGGCAACAAGGCGGTGTTCTGGATCGAGATGCCGCATCTCTTCATTCAGTACTGGCAGACACCAACTGTGTTGTTCAGCGGGCAATCGATGGTTGGCGGCCTGCTTGGCGGGTTGATCGGCGTCGAGGTCGCCAAGACGCTGACCGGCATCACCCGCTCGACCGGCGACGCCTTCGTCATGCCGGTGCTGCTCGGGCTGGCCATCGGTCGCATCGGCTGCTTCCTGGCCGGGCTGGAGGATGGCACTTTCGGGGTAGCGACCGACCTACCGTGGGCCATCGATTTTGGCGACGGCGTCGGCCGGCATCCGACGCAGCTTTACGAGATCGGCTTGGCCGGTGTGCTGGCCTGGATGCTGGCGCGCTGGCGTGCCCGTCTGGCCGATCGGCCAGGGCTGCGCTTCAGGCTGATGCTCGTTGCTTATCTGCTGTGGCGTCTGCTGATCGATGGGCTGAAGCCGGTGCCCTATGTTTATCCGCTGGGCCTGTCTGGTATTCAGTGGACGTGCCTGGCAGCACTGATTGTTTATTTGCCGGCGACCGTCCGCCTGTGGGCGACGCTGCCCGGCCTTCCGGAAAGGAAAAACGCATGATGCAGATTCTCAAGGTGCTCGGCCGGGTCATCCTGATCAGTTGCGGCCTGATGGCTGTCGCCGCCGGCGGTTTGTGCACGGTGCTGGGCAGTACCTCAGGTTCCGACATGCGCTGGATGGCAATGATCGGGGTCGTCTCGCTGCTGGCCGGCGTTGCCGTGGTCTGGGCGACCTTCCGCAACTGGCGGCGCGAACCGTCGGCCAGCCAGGAATCGGAAGGGGAAAAGCCATGAGCCGCAAGAACCGCCCCTGGTTGTTCTACGACACCACCACCTCGGTGTGCACCACCTGCCTGCGCCAGGTCGAAGCCAAGATCGTCATCAAGGGTAACGAGGTCTTCCTCGACAAGTGGTGCCCGGCGCACGGTACCGAACGGGTACTGATTGCCGACGATGCAGAGTATTACCGCCTTTGCCGCGAGGTGTACGTCAAGGCGCCGGAAATGCCGGAACGCTTCAATACGGCCATGCAGCACGGTTGTCCCTACGACTGTGGCCTGTGTCCTGATCACATGCAGCATTCCTGCCTGTCGGTGGTCGAGATCACCGAGCACTGCAACCTGCGTTGTCCGGTGTGCTATGCCGAGTCGGGGCCGGAGCGGCAGACGCATCGCTCGCTGGCCGAGGTCGAAGCGATGCTCGATGCCGTCGTTGCCAACGAAGGGGAACCCGATGTGGTGCAGTTGTCCGGCGGCGAGCCGACCCTGCACCCGGATTTTTTCGCCATTCTCGATGCCGCCAAGGCGCGGCCGATCCGACATCTGATGGTCAATACCAACGGCTTGCGCCTGGCGCTGGAGCCGGATTTTGTCGCGCGCCTGGCGACCTACAAACCGGGCATCGAAATTTACCTGCAGTTCGATTCGCTGCGCGACGAGGTGCTGCAACAGATGCGCGGCGCCGATCTGGCGGCGATTCACGAGCGGGCGTTGGTCAATCTGGAAGCGCACGCTATTTCGACGACGCTGGTGATGACTGTCAAACGCGGCGTCAACGACGAGGAAATCGGTGCCGTCATCCAGCATGGCCTGAAATATCGCTGCGTACGCGGCGTGACGCTGCAGCCGGTGTCCGATGCCGGGCGGAATCTTGATTTCGAGCCGAAGCGCCACCGCCTGACCGTCAGCGAAGTGCGGCGCCGGGTGGCCGAACAATCGGGCCTGTTCACGCTCGAAGATATCGTGCCGGTGCCGTGCAACCCCGATACGCTGGCCATGGGCTATGCGCTGAAACTGGGCGACGAGGTCATGCCGCTGACCCGTCACCTCGGGCCGGAAGCCTTGCTGGCCGGGCCGCGCAACACCATTGTCTTCGAGCGCGATCCGGCCATGAAGGATGCCGTGTTCAAGCTGTTCTCGACCAATCATTCGCCGGAGTCGCAGGCCAATTGCCTGTCGGCGCTGCTCTGCTGCCTGCCAGTGATTTCAGCGCCGGAACTTGCCTACGAGAACGTGTTCCGGGTGCTGATCGTCCAGTTCATGGATGCCGCGAACCTCGACCTGCGCGCCCTGAAGAAATCCTGCATCCACTTTGCCCAGCCGGATGGCCGGCTGATTCCGTTCGAAGCCTACAACCTGTTCTACCGCGGCGAACGGGCGGAGAAGACGGCGACTATTCAGCGCGAGATCATCGAGTTTGCCGAGCGCCGGCGTTAGGCTTGGGCTGGCTGGGGGCTGCCCCGTTTTTCTTCCCTTCGGGGCATACGGGGTTTTGCCTTCACAATGTTACGGAACATGACAAAAGCCTGCTAGGATGTGCCGCCGGAAACGTTAGGGAAAAACGGATGAGCGGGAAGACAGGAAAATTGCACAAGCATCTGCTGCGTGATGCTGTCATCGAGAGTGTTCGAATTACCCGTTATGCGATCCGTGACGGCCAGCCCGATCCGGAGAAACCGGTACTGACGACCGGCAGGAATGTGGCCTTCATCGAAGCCGGGGTCGCCAGCTGGCGTTTCGATATCGAAGACGCCCGCCCGCTGCAACTGAGCGCTGCCAAACCGCCGCATGCTTCGGTCGAAGCCCGCTGGTACGACACGCAGGCAGCGCTGACAGCAGGTATCAAGGTGGTCAGTGGCGGTGACGCCAATACCTTCGGAGCGATGGGCGCGCTGCTTGTGCCGCCCGGTTTTGCCATCCCGACGGTGACCGCGACGCCCGACAACGTCCTGTATTACGGCTTGCAACTGGTTCCGAGCGGCAGTGATTTCAGCATTGCCAGCGAGCATTGCCCGATCGCGCTAATGCAGTACGACTACACGCCGGACTACAAGAAGCATTTCCTGATGAAGAAGCGCGGCGGGGGTGGCATTTTTGTCGAGACCCACGCGTTTCCGCATATTCACATCCCGACTTCGCCTGAATGTGGCGGCTACATCGTGATCGGCAAGCCGGTGGCGGCCGGACGCTTCGATTTCACGGCCTTCCGCATTCCCTATGGCTACGCCCTGTACACGCCGTCCAACACCATTCATGGTGACGGCACGCTGGTCGGCGAGTATGCGTTGACGGTGGCCGACCCGGCGATGGTCTCGGCAGACACCGTCCTGATGTACAACCGGGAAACTCTCGACATGGCGCGCGGCGTCGTGCCTGACTGGAAGCCCTGAGTCGTTTCGCTGGCAATAAAGGAGAAAACATGGAAATAGCGCAGGCCTTCAATGGCATTGATCGGCTCGAACGCAGCGACGACTGGGGTGTGTACAAGACCCTGCTCGAATCGACCAAGGCGATTCCGTGGAAGATCAACTGGCAGACCAAGCAGTTTGACTATATTGGCCCGCAGATCGAGACGCTGCTCGGCTGGCCGCGTGACAGTTGGCTCGGCGCGATGGACTGGATTGAGCGCATCCATCTGGAGGATAGGGAAAAGACGGCCAATTTCTGCATCAGCCAGTCCGAGCAGGGCGTCGATCACGAGGCCGATTACCGGGCCTTGAAGGCCGATGGCAGCTATGTGTGGATTCGCGATGTGGTGCATGTTATCCGCGACACCAACGGCGTGACGACCGACCTGGTCGGCTTCATGTTCGACATATCGGCGCGCAAGCAGATGGAGGAGGATGTTTTCGAACTCAATCGCAAGCTGGAGGCCTGGTCAAATCAGGATGGCTTGACCGGCATCGCCAACCGTCGCCTGTTCGATCATACGATGGCCGCCGAGTGGGCGCGTGGCAAGCGTAGCCGGGAACCGCTGTCGCTGCTGATGTTCGATGTCGATCATTTCAAGGGTTACAACGACCATTACGGCCATGTGAAGGGGGATGAGTGCCTGATCCGTCTGGCCCGCGAAGTCAGCCAGATGCCCTTGCGTTCGACGGATCTGTTTGCCCGCTACGGCGGCGAGGAATTCGCCTTTGTCCTGCCGCAGACCCCATCTGACGCGGCCCAGCAGATTGCCGAGAAGTGCCGTGAAGTGGTGGCTGCCCTGAAAATTCCGCACGCCCTCTCGCCGGCGGGCACGATCACGATCAGCGTTGGTGTGTGCACCATGCTTCCCGGCGAGGAAAGTTCGTACATGACCTTGATCGAGCGGGCTGACGACAAGCTTTATCGGGCCAAGCGGAACGGACGAAATCGCGTTTGCTGCTGAGCGGAAGCGCGGCGCCGGATTTTCCCCTGAGTTGACCGGCGTGCCGTAGCAGTCAGTGTGAGCGGCATTCCCCCGGTAAAATGCTTCCTTTTTTTCAGGTTGAAGTCCATGAACACTGCCGTCCAAATACCTGCCGACCAGCTCGCCGCACTGGCCAATGCCGATACCCAGCGACTGGCAGCGCGGATGGCCCAGGATGTATTTGCCGGGGTCTTCCGCCAGGCGGTGGTGGCCGATGCCGCACCGGATGTCGGCGTGCTCGGCGAGGTGGCGGCCCATTGCTACGACTGGTGCCAGGGCGGTGCCAGTGACGAGGCGCGTGCCTTACGTCTGGCCCTGCTGATCAGTGGTCTCGACCAGTGGGGGCTGGCGTATACCCAGGCCTTCAAGCTGGATGCCATTCATGCCCTGACGGCACTGATCGGCGGCTTGCGCACCCGGCTGGACGCGCGCAATGACATGCTTTTCCAGACCTATTTCGAGCAGATCGATGCGGTCGAGTCGGATGCCATCGACTTCAAGGTCGATCTGCGCCGTGGCATCCATCTGGCGCTGTGGCATGCGATGGCCGCCTGCGAGAATGCGGAGCAGGCCGCAGGCATCGTGCAGCCGCTGGGCAGCATGATGGTGGCGCTCAATCAGCAGATGCCGGAACTGGGCTGGCGCCTGCTGGCCGACGCGCTGGCCAATATCCAGATCGCTCTGCTTTCCGATATCGTGCCGGAATCGGCGCAGGCCCAGGAGGGCACGCAGCAACTCTTTGCTTCGCTGCGGCACGCCCTGTCGCCGGAACGCTATCAGGCCATTCTGGCTTACTCCGGGCAGGCGGTGGTGGCCTGGCAGAAGGCGAGCCGGACCGGCACGGCCTGAATCGCCAAGAGGCGGCCCTTTTCTGCATTTGACCGTACTTGCCAAGGTAAAATCACCGGATGAACTGGCCCGCGCTCAAAGAAAGAATCAACCTCTACGAAAAACTGATGCGGCTCGACAAGCCGATCGGCATCCTGCTGCTGCTCTGGCCGACGCTGTGGGCGCTGTGGCTCTCGGCGCTCGGCCGGCCGAACTGGATCGTGGTCTGGATATTCATCCTCGGCACGGTGCTGATGCGTTCAGCCGGCTGCGTGATCAATGACTACGCCGACCGCGATTTCGACAAGCACGTCGAGCGCACGAAAGAGCGCCCGCTCACCGCCGGCAAGGTGACCACCAAGGAGGCGCTGGCGCTGTTTGCCGGGCTGTCTCTGCTTTCATTTTTGCTGGTTGTATTTCTCGGCAATACGCTGGTCATCTGGCTTTCGCTGCCAGCCGTCTTCCTGGCGGCGAGCTATCCCTTCACCAAGCGCTTTTTCGCCATTCCCCAGGCCTATCTCGGTGTTGCCTTCGGTTTCGGCATCCCGATGGCCTATGCGGCGCATCTCGGCGAAGTGCCCGCCGAAGCATGGTGGCTGCTGCTCGCCAATGTATTCTGGGCGGTGGCCTACGACACCGAATACGCCATGGTCGACCGCGACGATGACCTGAAAATCGGGATCAAGACCTCGGCCATCACCTTCGGCCGTTTCGATGTGGCGGCTGTGATGCTGTGCTATGGCGTGACCCTCGCCATCATCGGCGGGATTGGCTACTCGCTGAACCGAGGCCCGGCTTTTTACGCCGGACTGGCCGTGGCGACCTGCATCATGGGCGTGCACTACACTTGGATTCGCGGCCGGGAACGGATGCCGTGCTTCAAGGCTTTTCTGCACAACAACTGGGTTGGGTTGAGTATTTTTGTCGGCATCGTCGTCGATTTTCTGGTTTCAGGGAGGAACTTGTGGTGAAAGTCCTTATTTTTGTCCTGCTCTGCCTGTCGACCGGAGCATTTGCCGAAGACACCCGCCAACTGGCCAAACTACCCGCCCCGGCGCAGGAATCACTGCGCCAGGAAATGCTCGACAACCTGGTCGCCGTCAATGAAGTGCTGTCGCTGATGGCCGAAGGCAAGGTCAAGGAAGCCGGAGAGTCGGCCGAGACCAAGCTCGGCATGTCGGCCATGGGCAAGCATCGCAGCAAGCCTTTCGATGCAAGGCCTGGCCCGCACATGCCGCCGGCCATGCACGGCATCGGCATGGATGGCCACAAGGCGGTCAGCGAATTCGCTAGCGTCGCCAAGACCGGCGACCGCGACAAGGCGATTGCCCTGCTGCCCAACCTGACCTCAGCCTGTGTCGGCTGCCACTTCTCGTATCGCACCCGATGAAATATCACGATCTGCGCGACTTCATGTCGCAACTGGAAAAGACCGGCGAACTGAAGCGCGTTGGCGTCGAGGTTGATACCTACCTCGAAATGACCGAAATCTGCGACCGCGTGCTGCGTGCCGAAGGGCCGGCCATCCTGTTCGAGAAACCCAAGGGGCACAGCATTCCCGTGCTGGCCAACCTGTTCGGCACGCCGAAACGGGTGGCGCTCGGCATGGGCGAGGAGTCGGTGCAGGCCCTGCGCGAAGTCGGCAAGCTGCTCGCCTACCTGAAAGAACCGGAACCGCCCAAGGGGCTGAAGGATGCCTGGGACAAGCTGCCGATCCTGAAGCAGGTGCTCAACATGGCGCCGAAGAAGGTGTCGAACGCGCCGTGTCAGGAGATTGTCTGGGAGGGTAAGGATGTCGATCTGTCGCGCCTGCCGATCCAGCACTGCTGGCCGGGCGACATCGCGCCGCTGATCACCTGGGGCCTGGTGGTCACCAAGGGGCCGCACAAGAACCGGCAGAACCTCGGCATCTATCGCCAGCAGGTGCTCGGCCCGAACAAGGTGATCATGCGCTGGCTGGCGCATCGCGGCGGGGCGCTCGATTTTCGCGAGTTCCAGCTGGCTAATCCCGGTCAGCCTTTCCCGGTGGCGGTGGTGCTCGGCTGCGACCCGGCGACCATCCTCGGTGCTGTGACGCCGGTGCCCGATTCGCTGTCGGAATACCAGTTCGCCGGCCTGCTGCGCGGTGGCAAGACCGAGCTGACGCAATGCATTGGTTCCGGGTTGCAGGTGCCCGCTTCGGCCGAGATCGTTCTGGAAGGCGTCATTCACCCCGGCGAGATGGCGCTTGAAGGGCCGTACGGCGACCACACCGGCTATTACAACGAGCAGGCCGAATTCCCGGTGTTCACCATCGATCGCATCACCATGCGCAAGAACCCCATCTACCACAGCACCTACACCGGCAAGCCGCCCGACGAGCCAGCGGTTTTGGGGGTCGCGCTCAATGAAGTCTTCGTACCGCTGCTCCAGAAGCAGTATCCGGAAATCGTCGATTTCTACCTGCCACCGGAAGGCTGCTCGTACCGGATGGCCATTGTCAGTATCAAGAAGGCTTACCCCGGCCACGCCAAGCGCATCATGTTCGGCATCTGGAGCTTCCTGCGCCAGTTCATGTACACCAAGACGATCATCGTGGTGGACGACGACATCGACATCCGCGACTGGAAGGAAGTGATCTGGGCAATGACGACGCGCATGGACGCGACGCGCGACACGACGCTGGTCGACAACACACCGATCGATTACCTCGACTTCGCCAGTCCGGTCGCCGGCCTCGGTTCCAAGATGGGACTGGACGCGACCAACAAGTGGCCGGGCGAAACGACCCGCGAGTGGGGTCGGCCCATCGTCATGGATGCCGATGTCAAGAAACGCGTCGACACAATGTGGCAGGAACTAGGCATTTAGGATGAATTGACCCACGACTCGCCGGCCTGAGAGAATCGGCGCTCCTGTTGGAATCGAAATACGGAACACGGTGCGAATCCGTGGCGGGCCCGCCGCTGTAACCGGGGACGAAGACTGCATGGTCGCTAGACCAGCCACTTGCGAGCTTGACTCCGCAGGGAAGGCGCAGCGCTTCGGCTGATCCGGAAGCCAGAAGACGAATCGATTCCTGACTGGAGCCAAGGCAAGGGCTCCGGCTGAGTACATGCAACCCGCGTGTACTCAGCCGGGGCCTTTTTTGTTTTTGTCTTCCCGAGGAGTGGAAAATGCCCAAGATCGTTTCTCAAGTCGCGTCCAATACCGTTGAAACCCAGCCGACCGCTGCCCAGCATGCGCAGCCGGTGGCCCCGACCATCGCCATCCGCAAGAGCTGCAACCCGGACGGCATCGGCCTCTCGCACTATGTGCTGATGGATCGGAAGGCGGCCAAGTGATCGCAGCAATCGCCGAGCGTGCCGCCCGCGGCACGCTTTTCCAAGCGCTCGATATCGGCCACCCGCTCTATGCCGCAGTCACTGATCCACAGACGGCCTTCTGGGCGCTGGTCGACAAGACCCGTATTCACGAAGCTGGCCGCGATCCGGCCCTGCTCGCCGCCTATGGCGCCATGGCCGAACTGTTTTCGCGGGAACTGCACGCCCTCCGTTTCGGCCTGAAGCCTTCCGGCGTCTATCTCAACCCGACCGAGCGCTGCAATCTCAATTGCACCTACTGCTATCTGCCCGATAGCCAGCGCAGCAGCGGCAGCCACATGCCGGTCGAGACGCTGCTCGCTTCGCTGGGCAAGCTGCGCGACTATTTCCGTTCGGTGATGCCGGCCGATCGCAAGCCGCGCGCCATCTTCCACGGCGCCGAGCCGCTGATGAACCAGGCCGCTGTATTCGCGGCGATCGATGCTTTCGCCGACGATTTCGTCTTTGGTCTGCAGACCAATGGCACGCTGCTCGACGATGCGGCGCTCGACTTCCTGACCTCGCGCAATGTCAGCATCGGCCTGTCGCTCGACGGCCCGGTCGCTGGCATTACCGATGCGACCCGCCGGACCTGGGGCGGCAAGAGCGTGCACGACAAAGTGCTGCGAGCCATGGAAAAGCTGCGTGGCTACGGTTCGTGGAGTGTCATCACGACCTGCACGACGGAGAATCTGCCCTACCTGACGCACATGGTCGAGCTGTTCCATGCCAACGAAGTGCCGACCTGCATGCTCAACACCCTGCGTTGCACCTTGCCCGGGGCGCGCGGCGTCAAGCCGGCCGATGGCGACATGGGCAAGGCCTTCTTCGCCGCCCTCGACCGGACCTACGAGCTTTACCAGGAAACGGGGCGCAAGCTGATGGTCGCCAATTTCGCCAATATCCTGATCGGCATCCTGGCCCCGACGGCGCGCCGGCTGATGTGCGACATCTCGCCCTGCGGCGGTGGCCGTGCCTTCTTCGCGCTGGCCGCCGACGGCAGCCTCTACCCGTGCAGCGAGTTCATCGGCCTGCCGCGCTTCAACGGCGGCAGCCTGCTGACTGGCGGGGTCGAGGCGGCGCTGGATTCCGCCGCCTTCCGTGAGGTGACGACGCGCGACGTCGATCGGTTCAGCCCCTGCGGCGATTGCGCGATCCGCCACTTCTGCGGCTCGCCCTGTCCGGCCGAAGCCTTCGAGATGAACGGCGGCATGGACAAGATCGGCGCCTTCTGCGATTTCTACAAGGAGCAGGTCAATTACGCCCTGCGCCTGATCGCCGATGGCAAGGCCGATGACTATCTGTGGGACGGCTGGGACGAGGGAACGGAAACCGTTTTTGTGATGAGTTGAGAAATGCCGGGCGGGCGCTTTAATATGACGCCCTTCTCCTGCTTTCAGGCACCGTCAGCCATGCATTCCCGTCTTGTCATTACCGCCACTGATCTGGCCGATCTCTGCCACGTTGAGGCCTTTCACGACCTGCTCGAGCATTACGCCCGTGATCCGATGGGTGGCGGTGACGGCCTTTCGGACTACGCCAAGGTCCATCTGGTCAGTACCTTGAAGGAAGTTCCGGGCTTTCATGGCGCGCTGGCCTGGCTCGACGGCAAGGCGGTCGGCCTGATCGACTGCTTCGCCGGCTTCTCCACCTTTGCCGCCAGGCCGCTGCTCAACGTCCACGACATCGTGGTGCGCGAAAACTTGCGCGGCCAGGGCATCGGCCAGGCGCTGCTGGCCTGGGCCGAACAACGCGCCCGGCAACTCGGTTGCTGTAAGCTGACGCTGGAGGTGCTTTCCAACAACACGCGGGCAATGGCTTCCTATCGACAGGCCGGATTCGCGCCCTATGTGCTCGACCCGGCAGCCGGCCATGCGCTGCTCATGCAGAAATATCTCCCGGAGGAATAAGCCATGCAGGAACCCGTTCCCGTCGACGATCTCAAGGGCGTGCGCCTTTCTCTGGTGCAATACACTCACTTCATCTACGGCCTGCACGCCATTGCCGTGCTGATCGGCGTCACTTCGGCAGCAACGGTGGCCGGTGGTTTCGTCTTTGGTCTACCGTCCCTGGTGGCGGTCTTTCTCAATTACCTGAAGCGGGGCGAGGTCAGCGGTACCTGGCTGGAAAGTCACTTCCGCTGGCAGATTCGCACCTTCTGGTTCACCCTTTTGTGGTTGATCGTTTATGGCTTGCTGATCATCACCATCATCGGCATCCCTGTTGCCTGGATTCTGATTGCCTTGCTTGGCTTGTGGGTCGGCTATCGCGTCATTCGCGGCTGGACGGCACTCTTTGCCGTAAGATCAATTTGAGCTGGCAATAAAATGACATAACTGGCAAAATCGGAAATATTGTATTTTGCCGGGGGAGGGGGGACGTGAAGCGTGATTTCTTCTCGCTGGCCGGCTTTGGCGAAGCGGCGAGCAAACTGCCTATCGAGCGGCGCATCCACCTGATTCGTATCGAAACCTTTTTTGGTCATGCGCCAGGGAATGCGATCAGGATCGCGCTGGTTTCGCTGATCTTCACGACGGCGCTCGAAAAATCAGGGGCGGGGCAAAACACCATTTTTGCCTGGATCGGCGTGACCCTGCTGACCTGCCTGGCAATGATTGGCTACGAAGCATGGGTCCGGCATGTCGGACTCAGCATCGACAACGCCGAGTCTCACCTCCGCCGGCGCCGACTGCTCGGACTCTTTGCCGCAGTATCGGTAGCGACCGGTACGGTGTTGGTACCGGTTGACGCTGATCCTCTGTACCACGCGCTGGCGGTCTTCCTGGCATACGGCATGGTGTCTGTCACGGCACTGGCTTATGCCGTGCTGCAGCGCTTCTATACTGAAATCGCGCTGATTGCCTCCGGTCCCGTGCTGGTTCGCTACGTTTGGCTCTGGCATGAAAAAGGGGACAGCTTTTTTGGTTTTCTGGCGATCGTGATCGTCTTTACGACTGCCCTCATCCTCTTTCGCGGTGCGGCCAATACACGGTGGACCACCCAGGCCATCGAAGGCTATCTGCAGTTGCACGACGAAATCGTCGAGCGCTGCCGGATCGAAGCCGCGCTGGCGGCAGCCGAGGAAAACGCCTCGCGGCTGGCCGCCATGCTGCGCCTGATGTGCGACAACGTACCCGACATGATCTGGGCCAAGGATCTGGAAGGACGCTACCTCTTCGCCAATCAGGCGATGGCCAGTTGCTTGCTGTGTGCCAGCGACACCGGCGAGCCGGTGGGCAAGACCGATTTGTTCTTTGCCGAGCGGGAGCGCGCCGCGCATCCGGAGGACAGCCAATGGTTCACTTTCGGCGAGCAATGTCTGGCGACGGACCTCGAAACCCTGCGCCGGGGCGTACCGAGCGCTTTCGAAGAAATGGGCAATGTGCGGGGGCGTTATCTGTGCATTGATGCCTTCAAGGCCCCCTTCGTCGATGGTTCGGGGCAGGTGATCGGCACTGTCGGCAGCGCCCGGGATATCACCGAGCGCAAGCAGGTCGAGCGGGAGCTCGCCAAGTATCGGGAAAACCTCGAAGGTGTGGTCCGCGAGCGAACCCGCGAGCTGACCGTGGCCAAGGATCTGGCGGAAACGGCCAACCGTGCCAAGTCAGCCTTCCTGGCCAACATGAGCCACGAGATTCGGACGCCGCTCAATGCCATTACCGGCATGGCCTATCTGATGCGGCGCGACGGTGTCAGCGAAAAGCAGGGCGAACGACTGGACCGGATCGATGCGGCCGGTCAGCATCTGCTCGAAATCATTCATGACGTACTCAGCCTGTCGCAAATCGAGGCTGGCCGCATGACGCTTGAAGCCAAGCCGCTCGACCTGTCTGTCGTGTGTACCGGTGCACTCGAAGTCCTGGCTGACGAGGCGCGGCGCAAGGGGCTATCCCTGCGCCAAGAGTTTGGCGAATTGCCGGTCGGCCTGCACGGTGACGCCGTGCGTTTGCGCCAGTCGCTACTCAACTATCTGGGCAATGCCGTCAAATTCACCGAGGCCGGCAGCGTCGTCCTGCGTTGCCATGAACTATCGCGCAACGATAGCGGCCATCTGATCCGCTTCGAAGTCGTCGATAGCGGGCCGGGAATGTCGCCTGAGTCTCGGACACAACTATTCCAGCCCTTCCACCAGGTCGACAGCTCGTCGACCCGCGTCCATGGCGGGACCGGGCTCGGGCTGGTCATCACGCGGCGACTGGCCCAGCTGATGGGTGGCGATGCCGGCTGCGACAGTACGCCGGGCGTCGGGAGTCGCTTCTGGTTTACTGTCTGCCTGGCCGATGGCGAGCCTGCGCCGAACGCCAGCGAAGGTGCTGTCGTCAATGCCGCCAATGAACTGTTGCGTCATCGCTTTGCCGGGCGCAGCGTCCTGCTCGCCGAGGACAGTTGGGTCAATCGCGAGGTCGTCGTCGAAATGCTCGAAGACCAGTTGCTTGTCGTCGATGTCGTTGAAAACGGCGTGGCAGCGGTTGAGCGGGTCCGCGAACGGGATTACGACCTGGTGCTGATGGATGTCCAGATGCCCGAAATGGATGGTCTGGAGGCGACCCGCCGTATTCGGGCCATGCCGCAGCGGGAGCGGCTGCCGATCATCGCCCTGACGGCCAACGCCTTCGCCGAGGATCGCCAGGCCTGTCTGGAGGCCGGGATGAACGACTACCTGGCCAAGCCGTTCAGTCCGGACAAACTGTTTGCCAGGGTATTGCATTGGTTGCTCGAAGCCGAGCGGCAGGCCGGGCATTAGGTGCCCATGTAGCGCCCGTTCTTGTGATTGACCGCAATCACCAGATTGAGTGCCAGCGCACCGACGATGGACCAGCCGACGCTGACCGGGTCAAGCACGAAAATTGCCGCACCGAGAATCAGGAAATCGGCCGCCATCTGCAGCTTGCCGGCTCGCCAGCCGCGCGTGTTCTGCAAATGGATGACCAGAATGCCGAGGCCGCCCAGGCTGGCCTTGTGGCGGATCAGGATCAGCAGCCCGATCCCGGCCAGAAAACCGCCCATCACGGCGGCGAAGCCACGGTTCAGCGACTGCAGGTGGATTAGTGCCGGCAGCAATTCGGTGTACAGCGAGAGCAGGGTGATCGACAGGAAGGTCTTGACCGTAAAGGCCTTGCCCATGGCCCGCAACGCCAGTGCATAGAAGGGCAGATTGACCACGAACAGCACCAGTCCGATCGGCCAGCTGCTCAGATAGTGGATCAGGAAGGCGATGCCGACCGTGCCGCCGGTCAGCAGGCCGGCTTCGCGGAACAGGAAGATGGCAAAGGCGACCAGCAAGGGGGCGACGAGCAGGGCCTGGGCGTCTTCGAACAGGTTGTGGCGATGGCTTTCAGGTGTTGTCATGGCAGGAGGCAATTCTGGAACCTGTCAGCGGTAGTACTGACGGATTACGGCCAGCGAGCGCGAATAGCTATGCATGATCTGGGCGTCTTCATAACGGTGCTGGCTGCCCACCGGGCAGGCCTGACGGGCCAGGCAGCCGTGGGCGCACGCTGATTCCGGCTGCAGGCGGTAGCGGCTGCAGCGCTCGAGATCGAACTGGTCGCCGTGCAGGGCATCGGCCGGGCAGGCGGCAACGCAGGGTTTGGTTACACAGCTCGGGCACGGGCTGCGTGCCTCCTCGGCCGGCGATGGTGCAAAATCGGTGTCGGCAATGACCGCGGCCCGATAGGCGTACCAGCTACCCCATTCACGGTCGACCCCGACCATGATCGGCGACGGATGGTGCCATCCGGCCAGCTTGCCCAAGGCCTGCAGGCCGATCGGCTGCTCGCCGGGAAACAGGATGCGGTAGCGGTGGCCGGGCACCTGCTCGGCAAACCAGCGTTCGACAGTGCGGATGCTGTAGTCGTCTATGGGGTTTTCGCCAGTCAGGCCGGATGCCTTGACGCATTCCCACAGCAGTCGTCCGCCATGGCCAAACAGGATCAACTGGCGCTCGCCGGCTTGCGGCGCCAACTTGTCGGCGATGTCAGCGGGTAGAGCGCTCAGGTCGAAGACGAACTGGCGGTTCAGGCCGCTTTCGTTCAGGAAATCGGCGACAAAGGGCGAGCGCTCACTCATTTTCCAGCACCGGTGTTTTCTCGCCAACCCGGCGCTGGGCCACCCAGACGAGCAGGGCGTCGATGGCCGCGCTGCCAGCCTGGGCCTTCGGGTGGTTGATCAGGAAGGTGAAGGCGTAGCGGCGCCCCAGCGCATCCAGCGCGTAGCCCGATGCCGCCTTGACGCCATCCAGCGTGCCGGTCTTGATATGGGCGCGGCCGGTCGCCTCGGAGCTATTCAGGCGCTTCTTCATCGTGCCGTCGATGCCGACGATGGGCATGCTGGACACGAACTCCGGCATCACCGGATTCTTCCAGGCGTCGAGCAACAGGCGGTTCAGGCTGTCGGCACTGATCCGTTCGACGCGTGACAGGCCGGAACCGTTGTCGAGCACCAGTTCGCCGAAACGCAGGTTGCGGGCGGCCAGCCAGTCGCTGATTCGTTGCTTCGAGCGTTCGGCCGTGGCTGGTGCTGAATCATTGCCTAAAGTGAGGAAAACCTGCCTCGCCATCACGTTGTTGCTGAACTTGTTGATGTCGCGCACCGCGTCGGCCAACGGGGCCGACTCGTGCTGAGCCAGCAGCTTGGCGCCTATCGGTACGGTGCCGCCGCGAACCTGGCCATTCAGGTTGCCGCCGAGTTCCTTCCACAGGGCGCGGATCAATCCGTCGGCCTGGGCGTCAGCCGGCAGCGGCGACAGGTTCAGGGGTTTCTCGCCGCATAGTGCCGAATAAGTGCCGGTGAATTCCAGCCGGTTGCCGCTGTTTTCCGGAATCAGGCGAACATTGATCAAGTCCTTCCAGTTGCTGCCGCAGTCGCCGTTGCCGGCGCGTAACTGGTTGTCGACGCGCAGGCCTTCACTCGGCGTTTCCATCAGCACGCGCGGCTTCCCGTTGTCCGGCACTAGCGTGAAGCGCAGGGATCGGAAATTGAGCAGCAGACCATCCGGGCCGACGTTGTAAGGGCGCATTGGCTTGTCATCGAAGGCGCCGGGGTCGATGCTCGGTACGTTGAAGGCCGTGCGGTCCAGCACGACATCGCCGGCAATCTGCCGGATGCCACGGACCTGCAACTGGCGGAGTAGGGACCACAGGTGTTCGATGGCGAAGCGCGGGTCACCGCTGCCCTTGATATACAGATTGCCGCTCAAAATGCCATCAACCGGCGCGCTTTCAGTCCACACCGTGGTTTTCCAGGTGTAGGCCGGGCCAAGCAGATCAAGGGCGGCATAGGTGGTGACCAGTTTCATCACCGACGCCGGGTTCATCGCCTGGCTTGCGTTGTGGGCGACCAGTGGCGATCCGCTATCGACCGCCTGGATGACGACTGCGACATTTTTTGCGGGAATTTGCGCCGCCTTCAGCGCGCCAAGTACGCTGGGGGGCAGGCCGTCGGCCAGCGCAGCCAGGGAAATCCCGGCCAGGATCAGGGGGGCGAGTCTCTTGATGAACATCCGGATTAGGGTGGGGAATTCGAAGGTGTTAGCCTACCACTCACTGGGGTAATTCCGAGGGTGGGCCTTATCTTGATAAAACCCGGCGTGCTGTCCGAGTTTTGATGTTATTTTGACCGTCAGTGTGCTTCGGCGAGTTGTTTCTTCATGAATGATGTCGTCAACCAGCCTTCCAAAACCGGGAGCGATTCGCTTCTAGTCCTGGGCTACCAGGTCTGGCTGGCCGTGGCCTATCTTCTGGTAGCCCTGCTGTGCTGGCTTGGCGTGTCAATGGAATTCAGCCAGATCGATGAGAACATCGAAACCCTCGCCCGTGAGCGGGGAGCCGCGCTTTTTCGGTTGGTTGAGCTGACCCGTGACTGGAATGCCAAGCATGGCGGCGTCTATGTTCGGGTGACCGAGGCGACACAACCGAATCCCTATCTGAAGCATCCGAAGCGCGATCTTCAGACAACGGATGGCTTGCAATTGACCATGGTCAATCCGGCCTTCATGACTCGCCAGATTGCCGAGATTGCGGAGCAGGCCGATGGCGTTCAATTCCACATCACCAGCCTGAAACCGATTCGTCCGGCCAATACGCCGGACGCCTGGGAGGTCGATGCCCTGGAGACCTTTGAGGGCGGCAAGCGTGAAGTTCTATCGCTGGTGCAGAGTGAAAAAGGGGCTATGCATCGCTATATGGCCCCCTTGTTCGTCAAGCAGCCCTGTTTGAATTGCCATTCTGAACAGGGCTATCGGCTTGGTGAGATCCGGGGCGGCATCAGCGTGTCGATGCCAGCTGAAAAAATCCTCTCGGTTCGTCGCGATCAGCGGCGCCGAATAATGCTGGTCTTCGGTGCCGGGGCATTGATGTTTGCGCTACTGATGCATTTCGTGATCAGGCGCTCACGCCAGCATTTTCTGCACCTGAAAGCGGTCACGGCCGGGCAGGAAAAGTTGATTGCCGAGCGGACCCAGGCGCTTTCCTCTGCCAACGAGCAATTGATTGGGGAGGTGGCTGAGCGCAAGCGGAAGGAAATCCAGATTTCAGAAAGCGAAGCACGCTATCGCTCGGTCATCGAAACCAGTCAAAACGCCATTCTGATCATGCAGGCGCCGAATTTTGTCATTGTGTTTGCCAATGAGCAGGGGGCTGCTCTGGTGGGGCTTGCACCCAGTCAAATGATTGATCGGCCGATCCTTGATTTTGTTTGCCAGCAGGATCGCAGCATGGTGGCCGAGCGGCTGGCCCGTCGCGCACGCGGCGAACCTGTTTCGCCCACGGTACGTGCCCATTTTTGCCGTTTGGACGGTTCCCAGGTCCGGGTCGGCGATGTCCACGTGGCGCGCATCGAGAGTGCTTCGGAGTATCCACAATGGGTGCTCAGTGTGCATGATGTGACCAACCGCCTGGCAAACGAACGGGCGCTGCAGATTTCGGCGGCCGTTATGGAGAATGCCGCCGAAGGCATTGTGGTGACCGATGCCCAGAATCGGATCATTCAGGTCAATCCTGCTTTTTCGGCCATTACGGGCTACCGGCCACAGGAAGTATTGGGCAAGGATCCCAGTCTCCTTGGTTCGGGTCGGCATGAGAGCGGCTTTTTCCGCGAAATGTGGGAAACCCTGGAAAAAGAGGGGCACTGGGCCGGGGAGATCTGGAATCGTCGTCCGGACGGGACAGTCTACGTCGTCTGGCTGGCAATTTCGGCGATTCGTGGCGAGGGTGTAGAGAGTGGTGGCCGCCATGTGGCGACCTTCATCGATATCACCCAGCGCAAGGAGGTCGAGGAACTGCTCCGCCATCGGGCGCAAAGCGATCCCCTGACCGATTTGCCGAACCGCACCCTGTTCTATGACCGCTTGCAGGTGGCGCTGACCCACGCCCGACGCTATAGCGAGGAATTTGCCTTGCTTTACATCGACCTCGATCATTTCAAGATCGTGAACGACACGCTTGGCCATGCCGCTGGTGACGAGTTACTGATTGAGGCCAGCCATCGGCTGACGCAGGCCGTACGCCAGTCGGATACGGTGGCCCGCCTGGGGGGGGACGAGTTCGCCGTCATTCTGCCCAAGACTGGCAGTCAGTCCGAGATTGAAGAAGTGGCGCAGCGCGTCGTCGAGACGATGGTTCGACCGTTTCTCCTGTCGGCCGGCACGATCAATATTTCGACCAGCGTCGGGGTGGCCATTTATCCGCGCCACGGCGAAGATCTGGAAGCGATCCGGGCCAGCGCCGATGCGGCTCTCTATTCAGTCAAGCAATCCGGACGTAACGGCTATCGCTTGTACGTGCCGCCTGGCCACTAATTTTCCGCCTCGGCGTCGGGGAAAGTGCCGCCGGTCAACCCGCTGCCAAATGGGGCAGGTCGGGTTCAATCCGCGTTTTTGCGTAACGGCCTCTTGAAATAGGAAGGTTCCGCCCCTATTATTAGCACTCACCGGCGACGAGTGCTAATAGTGCTTCCGTCTCGGTCCCGGCACTGCGCTTTCGCGTAACCGGCCAATTTCCAGTTTGTCGCAACTCATTTTCAGGAGTCAGTTTTATGAATATCCGTCCTTTGCACGACCGAGTGATCGTCAAGCGCGTTGAAGCCGAGCGCACCACTGCATCCGGCATCGTCATTCCCGATTCCGCCGGTGAAAAGCCGGATCAGGGCGAAGTTCTGGCCGTCGGCCCGGGCAAGCGTGACGACAACGGCAAGCAGATCGCTCTCGACGTCAAGGTGGGTGACCGTGTTCTGTTCGGCAAGTACGCCGGCCAGGCCGTCAAGGTCGATGGTCAGGAAGTCCTGGTCATGCGTGAAGAAGACATCATGGGCGTTCTGGTCGCTTAAGCGCCAAGCCTTTCAATCTACAGAATTCAGGAGCTATTAAATGGCAGCTAAAGAAGTCAAATTCGGTGATTCCGCCCGCGCCCGCATGGTCGAAGGCATCAACATCCTGGCAGACGCAGTCAAGGTTACCCTCGGCCCCAAGGGTCGCAATGTCGTGCTCGAGCGCTCCTTCGGCGGCCCGACCGTCACCAAGGACGGCGTTTCTGTCGCCAAGGAAATCGAACTGAAAGACAAGTTCGCCAACATGGGCGCCCAGATGGTCAAGGAAGTCGCTTCCAAGACCTCCGATATCGCCGGTGATGGCACCACGACCGCCACTGTGCTGGCCCAGTCCATCGTTCGCGAAGGCATGAAGTTCGTTGCCGCCGGCATGAACCCGATGGACCTGAAGCGCGGTATCGACAAGGCTGTGGTTGCCACCATCGCTGAACTGCAGGCTTTCTCCAAGCCCTGTACGACCACCAAGGAAATCGCCCAGGTTGGCTCCATTTCCGCCAACTCCGATTCCGACATCGGCGAAATCATCGCCAATGCCATGGAAAAGGTCGGCAAGGAAGGCGTCATCACCGTTGAAGACGGCAAGTCCCTGGCCAACGAACTGGACGTCGTCGAAGGTATGCAATTCGACCGCGGCTACCTGTCCCCGTACTTCATCAACAACGGTGACAAGCAGCAAGCCCTGCTCGAAAACCCGTTCGTCCTGCTCTTCGACAAGAAGATCTCCAACATCCGCGACCTGCTGCCGATCCTGGAACAAGTTGCCAAGGCCGGCCGTCCGCTGCTGATCATCGCTGAAGATGTCGATGGCGAAGCCCTGGCTACCCTGGTCGTCAACAACATCCGTGGCATCCTGAAGACCGTTGCCGTCAAGGCTCCTGGCTTCGGCGATCGTCGCAAGGCCATGCTGGAAGACATCGCTATCCTGACCGGCGGTACCGTCATCGCTGAAGAAACCGGCCTGACGCTGGAAAAGGCTGTCCTGAAGGATCTGGGCCAGGCCAAGCGCATCGAAGTCGCCAAGGAAAACACCACCATCATCGACGGTGCCGGCGAAGCTGCTGCCATCGAAGCTCGCGTCAAGCAGATCCGTATCCAGATCGAAGAAGCGACCTCCGATTACGACAAGGAAAAGCTGCAGGAACGTGTTGCCAAGCTGGCTGGCGGCGTTGCCGTCATCAAGGTCGGCGCAGCTACCGAAGTCGAAATGAAGGAAAAGAAGGCCCGCGTTGAAGATGCCCTGCACGCTACCCGCGCTGCTGTGGAAGAAGGTATCGTCGCCGGCGGCGGCGTTGCCCTGATCCGTGCCCGCGCTGCCGTTGGCAAGCTGAAGGGTGACAACCACGATCAGGATGCCGGCATCAAGATCGTTCTCCGTGCCATGGAACAGCCGCTCCGCGAAATCGTTGCCAACGCTGGCGACGAGCCGTCGGTCGTGGTCGACAAGGTGCAGCGTGGCAAGGGTAACTACGGTTACAACGCTTCCACCGGCGAGTACGGCGACATGGTTGAAATGGGCGTGCTGGACCCGACCAAGGTCACCCGCACCGCACTGCAGAACGCCGCTTCCGTAGCCGGCCTGATGCTGACCACCGAATGCATGGTTGCTGAGCTGGCTGAAGACAAGCCGGCCGGCGGCATGCCTGACATGGGCGGCATGGGTGGTATGGGCGGCATGGGCGGCATGGGCATGTAATGTCCTGCTGAGCCTTCAAGCTCAACGAAAGCCCCGCCTTGTGCGGGGCTTTTTGTTGGCAAAAAAAGCAGATAAATGCCAATTTTTAAGTATGTTGAATTAATCGAATTAAACGTTTCGGAATTGATTACGCGCTGTAAGTTAGCTGTAAGACGCCGCGCCTAAATTACGCTTCGCAGCAATGCCTCTATAAACAAAATCTGAGGAGCAAATCAATGCAAGACACACTAGATCGGGTCACCGCGAACCCGAAGTTCCACGAGTTTATTGCCATGCGCAGTCGATACTCGATCATCATGGCTATCATCAGTGCCGCCGCTTATTACGGCTTCATCGTGCTGGTCGCCTATGACCCAGCGTTCCTGGCTACCAAGCTGGGTGCCGGCATGACCACCAGCCTCGGTGTTCCGCTCGGCGTTGGCGTCATCGCCTTCACCATCCTCCTCACCTGGATCTACGTTCGCCGCGCCAATAGCGAGTTTGACGAGACCAACGAAGCCATCATTCGGGAGGCACAGAAGTAAGATGACTAAATTCACCAAAATTCTTGCTGGCCTTCTGGCCATGGCGGTTGCCGGTGGCGCCATCGCCGCCGGTGCCGACCTTGGCAACACCACCCAGCAGGCAACCAACTGGATCGCAATTTCCATGTTTGCGGTCTTCGTCGGCGGCACGCTTTTCATCACCAAGTGGGCGGCCTCCAAGACCAAGTCCGCTGCTGACTTCTACACCGGCGGTGGTGGCATCACCGGCTTCCAGAACGGCTTGGCGATTGCTGGCGACTACATGTCCGCTGCTTCCTTCTTGGGTATTTCCGGTCTGGTGTTCGCCAACGGCTTCGACGGCCTGATCTTCTCGATCGGCTGGCTGGTCGGCTGGCCGGTCATCACCTTCCTGATGGCCGAGCGTCTGCGTAACCTGGGCAAGTTCACGTTCGCCGACGTGGCTTCCTACCGTTTCGCCCAGACCCCGGTTCGCGTTTTTGCAGCTTCCGCTTCCCTGGTTATCGTCGCCTTCTACATGATTGCGCAGATGGTCGGTGCCGGTCAGCTGATCAAGGTGCTCTTCGGTCTGGAGTACATGTACGCCGAAATCCTCGTCGGTTCCGTGATGATGATGTACGTGCTGTTCGGTGGCATGACCGCCACGACCTGGGTGCAGATCATCAAGGCCTGCATGCTGCTGGCTGGTGCCACCTTCATGGCCGTCTCCGTACTCCTGCAGTTCGGTTTCTCGCCGGAAGCTTTGTTCACCAAGGCGGTTGAAGTTCACTCCAAGCACGACGCCATCATGGCTCCGGGCGCACTGATCAAGGATCCGATCTCTGCCATCTCCGTTGGTATGGCGCTGATGTTTGGTACCGCTGGTCTGCCGCACATCCTGATGCGCTTCTTCACCGTGCCGAACGCCAAGGAAGCCCGCAAGTCGGTTGCCTGGGCAACCACCTGGATCGGTTACTTCTACATCCTGACCTTTATCATCGGTTTCGGCGCCATTACCAATCTGGTGCAAAACCCGGGCGACTTCTATGTCGGCGGCGAAATCGCCAAGGGCTTGAAGGGCGGCGGCAATATGGCTGCTGTGCATTTGGCCAAGGCGGTTGGTGGTGACGTGTTCCTCGGCTTCATCTCTGCCGTGGCCTTCGCAACCATCCTGGCTGTTGTGGCGGGTCTGACCCTGTCTGGCGCTTCTGCCGTGTCCCATGACCTGTACGCTTCCGTGTTCAACAAGGGTTGCTCTTCCGAACAGGAGCTGCGTGTCTCCAAGATCACGACCGTGCTGCTCGGCATCCTGGCTGTTGTTCTGGGTATCGCCTTCGAGAAGGAAAACGTTGCCTACATGGTGATGCTGGCCTTCGTGATCGCCTGTTCCTCCAACTTCCCGGTGTTGTTCATGTCCGTGCTGTGGAAAAACTGCACGACCAAGGGGGCCGTGGTTGGTGGCTTCGTCGGTCTGGCCTCTGCCGTGGTCCTGACCATCGGTTCCGCCAGCGTCTGGGAAGCCGTGATGCACAATCCGAAGGGCTCCGCCTGGTTCCCGTACAACTCTGCTGCCATCTTCTCGATGACCGCTGCGTTCGTGACCATCTGGCTGGTGTCCATTCTGGACAACTCCGCACAGGCCAAGAAGGAGCGTGCTCTGTACCCGTCTCAGCAACTGCGCTCCGAGACTGGTCTGGGTGCCTCGACTGCTTCTTCGCACTAAGACGACTTAATCTCGTCACAAAAAGCCCGGGGTTTCCCGGGCTTTTTTTCGTCTTGAATTCCGATGGATATGAATGGCCAAGCCTTGCTCGCCGAATAATATGGGCGTGCTTGTGCGCTGCGGGAATCGCAGTGCGTTTTATTTGATAGACTGTATGGGTTTGGCGGGGAAAAAACGGTAGGGGGTACCCAGTGCAGGATCGGGCCACCCCCTGAGTAGCAGCGTAAGCCACCTACTCCGAGACCATAAAAGGAGAACAGCCCGCTCAGGATAATGCGACTGGCTTACAGAAATCTTACGCCTCCTAAGGCAACAATCGGATAAATGCGCATCCTTATCGCTGAAGACGACGCCATCATCGCGGATGGCTTATCCCGCTCCCTACGGCAGGGCGGTTACGCTGTGGACTGGGCACCCAATGGCATGGAGGCCGACACGGCACTGGTCACGGTATCCTACGATTTGCTGATTCTTGATCTCGGTTTGCCCAAGCTTTCCGGGCTTGAGGTGCTCAAGCGACTACGGGCGCGTAATTCGCAGTTGCCGGTGTTGATTCTGACGGCCCTTGATGGCACAGGCGATCGCGTCAAGGGGCTTGACCTGGGTGCGGACGACTACATGGTCAAGCCGTTTGAGCTGCCTGAGCTTGAAGCCAGGGTGCGGGCCTTGACCCGCCGCTCGGCTGGTACCTCGCCGACCATCCAGTGTGGCGCCCTGACTTATGACCAGGTTGGACGAGTCGCTCAGATACAGGGCCAAACCCTGGAGTTGTCGGCGCGTGAAGTTGGCTTGCTGGAAGTGCTGTTGAGCCGGATGGGGCGCTTGGTCAGCAAGGACCAGCTGGTCGATCATCTTTGTGGCTGGGGTGAGGAAGTCAGCCATAATGCCATCGAGGTTTATGTCCATCGCCTGCGCAAGAAGATCGAGCCGGGCGGCGTGAAGATCGCGACCGTTCGTGGTCTGGGTTATTGCCTTGAGCGCCCCCCTGGCGAGTAATTCTCCGACGCCACCATCCGAGACCGAGCGCTCGCTGTTTGGCGAGATCCTCGACTGGATGCTGGCGCCCCTGCTTTTTGTCTGGCCGTTGAGTATTGCCTTCACGCATTACTTTGCCAACAACGTCGCCAATTATCCTTATGACCAGGCCTTGCGTGAGCATGTGGCGGCGATCGCCCGCCAAGTCAAACTGGTCAATGGCAAGCCACAACTCTCCTTGCCGGCATCAGCTCGTGCCTTGCTGCGAGCCGACGAAACGGACAGCGTGTATTTCCATGTGGTGACTTTTGACGGGCGTTTTCTGGCTGGTGACAAGGAGTTGCCGTTGAGCCAACTGCCACTGGACGACGCCATGGTTTCCGGCGAAATCTATCAGCGAGACGCTGATTTCAAGGGGCAGGATCTTCGAATGGCTTATACCTATCTGGCTGAGCCGAACATGCCGAAGTCGCAGTGGGTGGTCATCGAGGTTGGCGAAACCACGGAAAAGCGCAGTCAACTGGCCAACAAGATTGTTGCCAGCGTTATCCTGCCGCAATTCATCATTATTCCGCTGGCGGTCATGCTCGTCTGGTTCGGCTTGTCTCGCGGTTTGCGGCCCCTGACTCGTCTGCGCCAGACGATCGATGCCCGTCAGCCGGACGATTTGTCGCCAATCGCCACACGGCGGGTGCCTGAAGAGCTTGAGCCGCTGGTCGAAGCCTTCAACGAAATGCTCGAACGAATGAAGCGCAGTGTCGAGGCGCAGCAGCGTTTTGTCGCCGATGCGGCCCATCAGCTACGGACGCCGCTGACCGGATTGAAGACACAGGCCCAGTTTGCCATTCGTGAAACTGATCCCGAGGCATTACGTCACGCCCTGCGCCAGATAGCGACCGGGGTGGATCGTGCCGGCCGCTTGGTGAATCAACTGCTGACGCTGGCCCGTACCGAAGGCGGCGAGTTGGCGCAGCGCCGCCATGAACCGCTCGATCTTTCCCTTCTGGTGCGCGAGGTGGTTGAAGACTGGGTGACCGTTGCCATCGAGAAAGATATCGATCTCGGCTACGAGTCGGAAGGTCCGGCAATGATCAGCGGCAACTCCTTCCTGCTTCGTGAATTGGCCAAGAATCTTATCGACAATGCCTTGCGTTATACGCCGGCCGGCGGTCGCGTGACCTGTCGGGTTGTGGTTAACCCCGACACGGTGCTGTTGGAGGTTGAAGATAACGGCGTCGGTATCAGCGAGGAGCAGGCTGATCTGGTTTTCGAACGCTTCTATCGCGTTGATGACGCATCGACCGAGGGCAGTGGTCTTGGCCTGGCCATCGTTCAGGAAATTGCCATGCAGCACGATTCGCGCGCCAGCCTGCGTCCAAATCCACTAGGCAAGGGGGCAATTGCCCGCATTGCCTTTGCGGCTTGGTCTCCGCCACCGTTGCCACCGCCGCCGCCAGATGATTTCTCCGAGCTTTATCGTCAGTCGCCACCTATTGGCACCTGAAGAGACGAATTGAATCACCGATCTGCGGAATATGCTCTGGCTAGTTGCAGAGCGCCGGTGACATCGCTATAATGCGCCCTCGTTTGGCCAATTAGCTCAGTTGGTAGAGCAGCGGATTGAAAATCCGCGTGTCCGTGGTTCGATTCCGCGATTGGCCACCAAAAAATTCATAGCAAAAACGGCAACCCATTCAGGTTGCCGTTTTTCATTTCAGCGGGCAAATGTCCGCATGCCGGTGGATTGCCGGTGCGGCTTTTCCTGCCACGGTCGATTCGAAGTGCTTCACCATGCCCTTGCGGCATTTACAGGAGGCCTCTTGGCCAAACCCAATTATCAGTTCGAAAAGCGGCAAAGAGATCTTGCGAAGAAGAGCAAGCAAGAGGAAAAGCGGCGCCAGAAGCTGCTCGCCAAAGGTGGCGAGCAAGAGCCAGGGGGGCTGTCAGATCAGCCTCTGGAGAGTGCTGACTCTCCATCTACACCGGTGACTGCCGGAGTTGAAGGCCAGTCTTGATCGGTTGCGACGAAGGCGCTCATACGCAGGCCAGAGGGCGTGTTCAGTCTATGGGCCCGGCGTTTGCCAGCGCGGCCCTTGCCTTGTCCGAAGCGCTCAATCTGCCCAGCAGCGGCGAAGCTGACTTTGTCTTGCAGGTCGGCACGGAAGGCTTGCAACTGCAAGAGCTTGGCCCGCATGCGCCGGGGCCTTTGTCGGTGGATTTTGTCCGTGGTCCGTTGGCGCACCGGCGCTTGCAGGGCGGCGGCAGTGGTCAGATGATTGCCAAGGCCGTGGGTATCCAGCCAGGCGTTCGTCCCGACGTTCTTGATGCCACGGCCGGACTGGGGCGAGATGCCTTTGTGCTGGCGCAATTGGGGTGCAACGTCAGGCTCATCGAGCGACATCCCGTGATCGCGGCCTTGCTGGCGGATGGCCTTCAGCGTGCTCGCCTTGATCCGGATGTCAGGCCGATCATCGAGCGGATGCATTTGCAAACGGGCGATGCCATCCAGCTGATGAATGCCTGGGAGGGCGATCCGCCGCAGGTGATCTATGTTGACCCGATGTTTCCTCATCGCGAGAAAAGTTCGCTGGTCAAAAAGGAAATGAGCATGCTCCGCCCCTTGGTCGGTGACGATCTGGATGCCTCCTCGCTCCTCGAGGCGGCGCTGAAATTGGCGACGCATCGGGTCGTGGTCAAACGCCCGAGAAAGGCGCCCAGCGTTTTGGGTCCAAAGGTAGGCTATGTGCTGGAAGGTAAATCCAGTCGTTTCGATATTTACCCCAAGAGGTCATTAAAACCCTAGTGAGGCTTGCTCATAATGAGTGCGCTAACAAGTGCCTGAAAATATGCGTGTCCACGCTTCGCACTATTGTTACCAGCGTTGGAGCGGCTTCCCGGGATGGAAGCCGTTTTTGTTTTCTGCCTTTGGAATTCATGATGACGTTGCAATGCTGCAGTAACATTAGGTATTGATAATGCCGGCTTTTCCGAGAGACACGATCATGGACTTGTTGCTGTGGCGGCACGCTGAAGCCGAGGATGGTGAAGACGATCTGAAGCGGCGCTTGACTGAGCGAGGCGAGAAGCAGGCACGAGCGATGGGGGCCTGGATTCGTCAGCATCAGCCCAAGGATCTGCGGATCATCGTTAGTCCATCCGTGCGAACTCAGCAGACCGCCGAGGCCTTGAAACTGCCTTTTGAAACAAATCGCAAAATTGGACCGGAGGCTTGCGTCTCGGAGTTGATTGCGGCATCCGGCTGGCCGACCGCGAAAGGCGCCGTGTTGATTGTCGGGCATCAGCCATCGTTGGGGCGCTTTGCCTCATTGCTGCTGGCCGGCCAGGAGTCGGAGTGGAGCATCAAGAAGGGCGCGCTGTGGTGGCTGAGTAACCGCGTGCGTCGCGATGAAACGCAGACCGTGCTGCGGGCGATGATTCCAGTCGAGTTGCTGGACTAGACAAGGTCGCCGGATAGGCGTGAAATAAGTCCTTCGCATCAATCGATGGAGAGGGCATGGCTACCAACAAGAAAATAGCTGCAAGATCGCCGGCAATCGCCGAAACCAAAAAGCCCAGATCGCGTCCGCCTCGCCAGCGCGCAGTAGCCAGTGGCGATATCGCGCCAACACTGACGCCTGACGGGATTGAGGGATTTACCGTCCATGCGGCCGTCGATGGTGCCCAAGAGTCGAAATTGGGGGCCATGCGCGATGTGATCGCCGGAATGCCGCCGGAAGAGTCGGTTGCGCTGCTCAAGGGGCTGCTCAAGCAGCAGGGTGTGGTGGCCGAGGCGTTGCCGACCAGTCCGGACGATGAGTTGGTCAGGGACTGGCGCGAAGGGGGGTATCCCTACAAGAACCTGATGCAGCGCCGCAATTATGAGCGGCAGAAATATCGCCTGCAGGTCGAGTTGCTGAAGCTGCAGGCCTGGGTCAAGGAAACCGGGCAAAAGGTGGTGATCCTGTTTGAAGGCCGCGATGCGGCGGGCAAGGGAGGCACCATAAAACGCTTCATGGAGCACTTGAATCCACGGGGCGCCCGTGTCGTCGCCTTGGAAAAACCGAGCGAAATGGAGCGTGGCCAGTGGTATTTCCAGCGTTATGTGCAGCACCTGCCGACCAATGGCGAGATCGTGCTGTTTGACCGCTCCTGGTACAACCGTTCAGGAGTCGAGCGGGTGATGGGGTTCTGTACCGATCAGGAGTATGCAGAGTTCGTCCGTCAGGCGCCGGAATTCGAGCGCATGCTGGCGCGCAATGGCACGCATCTGATCAAGTTCTGGTTCTCGGTCAGCCGTGAGGAGCAGCGTCGCCGTTTCCGCGAGCGCAAGGTGCATCCGCTCAAGCAGTGGAAGCTGTCACCGATCGACATGGCCTCGCTGGACAAGTGGGATGACTACACCAAGGCCAAGGAGGCGATGTTCTTCCATACGGATACCGCCGATGCGCCGTGGACGGTGATCAAGTCGAACTGCAAGAAGCGCGCACGCCTGAATGCCATGCGCTATGTGCTGCACAAACTGCCGTACAACAACAAGGATACGGATCGCATCGGCAACCTGGATCCGTTGATCGTCGGCCGCGCCAATGTGGTCTTTGAGCGCGGCGAGCACCAGGGGGTGCCGATTCTCTAGCTGATCACGTAGGAGGCGCAGCCGGTGGCGATGAGCTGACCGGTCTCGTTTTCCAGCGTCATTTGCACGGAGGCGATACGGCCGCCGAGTCGGGTTACCCGGCCGGTGGCCGTAAATTTTTTGCCGATGCCCTGATGCAGGTAATCGGTGCGCAGGTCGATGGTACCGATGCGGCCAAAGCGATGACCGACCTGTTCTGTCGTTTCGCCACTGAATTTCTCGGCAATGGCGACCGTGGCGGCCAGGCCGCCAACGGTGTCGAGCACGGTAGCGATCACGCCGCCGTGTAGCCGGCCATGCAGGAAGTGGCCGATCAAATCCTGGCGCATGGCGAAGCTGATTTTCGGCGCAGCCGGATCGAGTGACTCGACCTTGAAACCGAGTAGTTCGTTGAAGCAGAGCTTGTGCTCGAAGACATCGCGCAGCGTGGCTTCGAGGCGGGATTGCTCTTCAGTGGAGCGGCGGGCTTGCGGGGGCGTAGGGGTCATTGTCTGGACGGGGCGGCAGAGTCGGCTAGCGTTTGGTGGGCGGTCGGCCCAAATGGAATTCCAGGCGATGGCTGGCGGCTTCAATCAGGTCGCCATCTTGCAAGGCGACCGGCTCACGGCCGATCGACTTCTGGTTTACGCGCGGCATCTGCGGGCCTTCGACGTGGGTGAGGTAAATTTTCTGTGGGCGGCGGGTCAGTACGACGAGTTGTTCGCCGGGGGTGCCAAATGTGGTCACCACGCGATCGAGCGCGACGTTCTCGCCGGGCAGGTGATGTCCCCGGCCCTTCTGAATCTGGACGTAGCCTTCGGGAAAGTACATCTTGTTGGGGCGAGCGCTGGGTAGCGACGTGATTGCCTTGCCGGCTTGCGCTTCAAGAGGTAGTGCCTCAATCAGCATGGTGCGATCCATGTTGAGCTCGGAGGAGACCCGCGAATTCAGGTAGCGCAGATGGTAGGCGCCGAGATGGATGATGTCGCGATGCTGCAGTATCTGGCGAAAACACGCCTTGCCGTTGACCAAGATGCCGTAGTCGCCCTCAAGGCTTTCCAGGATATGGTCTTCACCGATGCCCACGATGTGAGCGCAGTGTTCGCCAACCAAAGGGTCGTTGATGACGATGTCGTTGTCGGCAGCCTGCCCGATGCAGAGGTTGGGCTTGTCGGTAAAAAACTGGTTGATCACGGTGCCGTTCAGGCTGAGCACGAGTTTTGCCATGATTCTGTCTCCCCTTCAGCGCTTCAGCCAGCTTAGCAGGCGACCGAGCAGGCCGGATTTTTCCGGCGCCGTATCAAAAACGCGCACGAGTGCCACCGAGATGTTGTCGGCTCCGCCGTAGTCGTTGGCGAGCTGGATCAGGTGTTGGGCAGCCAATTCCAGATTGGTTTTTAGCTGGTCCAGAATCAGCTCGATGTCGCTGTCCTCGACCATGTCGGTCAAGCCGTCGGAGCAGAGCAGGTAAAGGTCGCCGGCCCGTAGGGCTTCTTCGTGGATATGAACTGCGGTTTGCAGCTCGAGGCCGAGGGCGCGTGTAACGAAGTGCCGGTTGTGCGAGCTGGCGGCTTCGTTGGCCGAAATCAGCCCACTTTCGACCTGATCACGGAGCAGCGAGTCGTCGCGGGTCAGTTGCTGCAATTGGCCGTTGCGCAGGCGGTAGATGCGTGAGTCGCCGATATGCAGCAGCGCGGCATGCTCACCATGCATCAGCCAGAGCGCGATGGTTGTGCCCATGCCCTTGCAGTTCGCGTGGCCGGCCGCCGTGGAGTAGATGGCACGGTTGGCCTCGCCGATTAACTGCTCGGCGAACTGATGTGGTCGCGGCTGGCGTGCGCCGGCGCGAAATTGCTGGATCTTGATCGGCAGGCGTTCGCGGAGGGTGTCGACGGCGATCCGGCTGGCGATTTCTCCTGCGTTGTGGCCGCCCATGCCGTCGGCGACGACGGCGAATCCGTACTCGACATCGACGGCAACGGCGTCTTCATTGAGTGCGCGCATCCGGCCGGGATCGGAAAGGGCGATGGCTTCGAGGGAAAAGCGTTGTTTGTTCAATTTGTCAGCGAAAAGCCAGTGAGGAGCGGGAAAACGCGCTGAAATATAGCATATCGGTTTTGCCTTTCTTGACACTATCTATCCCGGTAGACGATATTCAACCCTCGTCCGCACGCGGTATATTACATCGGCATTTTTTGACATGGCAATCGAACAACTGGGGCGATTCAAGATCACCGGAACGCTGGGGCAGGGAGCGATGGGAACCGTATACCGGGCTCACGATCCACTGATCGAGCGTACCGTTGCGATCAAGACAGTTGCCTGTGCCGGTCTGTCTAAAGATGAGGCGCTTGCCTTCGAGCAGCGTTTTTATCGCGAGGCTAAATCGGCCGGGCGCCTGAGTCACCCGAACATCGTGACCATTCACGATGTCGGACGCAATGAAAGCCTGGCCTTCATCGCCATGGAATACCTGAACGGGCAGAGTCTGCGCGAACTGCTCGATTCCGGTGTCGTCCTGCCGCCCGAGCGGTGCACTGAAATTGCCGCCGATGTGGCCGATGGCCTGGCCTTTGCCCACGCCAATGGGGTTGTCCATCGTGATATCAAGCCGGCCAATATCATGGTCCTTGATAACGGTTCGGTGAAGATTTCCGATTTCGGCGTCGCCTTGATTCCGAGCGGTTCGACGACCGTCGAGGGGACCGCGTTCGGTTCGCCGAAATACATGTCGCCCGAGCAGGTGACCGGCCAGAAAGTCGATGGCCGTTCTGACATCTTTTCCCTTGGTGCCGTGCTCTACGAGATGCTGGCTGGGCGCCCTGCCTTTGACGGTGAAGAATTGACGGCGGTGCTTTACCAGGTGTTGCACGCGGCGCCGCCTTTGCCGTCGAGTTTCAATCCAGAATTGCCGCGAGTATTCGACCGTCTGATCGCCAAGAGCATGGCGAAAGATCCGGACAAGCGCTACCAGAACGCGACGGATTTGGCGGCAGACCTGCGCAAATGCCGGCGCATGCTGCGCGAAGCCAGGAAAAAGGCCGAGGGCGATGACCAAGTCCGTAACAAGCGCCAGGGGCGCGATGCTTCGTCACCTGCTTTGGTCAAGGTTAATCCGTCCCCGTGGCTGACGGCTGCGGCACTGGCCTCCGTGGTTTCGATCGTTGGCGCGCTGTTCTGGTATTACGGAAGCAAGCCAAGGTTCGAGGCAGCGCCGGCGGTTAGCGTCGCGGAAAATGCCTCGTCGCCACTGGTTCCAGCCCCTGAAAGCCTTGCGCCAAAAGTGCCTGGGGTGGCTACTGAAGGAGGTAGCAAGGCGGCCAAAGTAAAATCCGAGAGTGCGGCATCGGTTCCTGTGGCGCTGGCCGATGGGGTGGTCCGCTTGGCAATTGCGCCGTGGGGCGAAGTCTTTGTCGATGGCAAAATGGCCGGCGTGTCCCCGCCGTTGACTGAAGTACGGCTGTCGCCGGGCAAGCATCATGTCGAGGTGCGTAATACCAACTTCCCGCCCCATCGGCAGGTGGTCGAAGTGGTTGCCGACAAGAACATCCGCATCAAGCACAAATTCCAGTGAGTCTTTCCATGTTCCTTCCGACTTCTCCTGCACTCTCCCGTTTTACGGCCCTGTGCATGGTCGTGTTGCTGTGTGCTGCCTGCGCTTCCCAATCCGCTCCCAAGACCGAGGGGGGCGGCAATCAGAAGGCAGGGGGGGGCAATCAGAAGACCGGGAGTGGACAGGCGAAAAGCGTTCCAACGGCTCCGCAAGCGCTAAGCAAGGCGCAGCAGGAGTTGGCCGCCGGTGTCGCCAGCTATGAAGATGGGGCTTACAAACAGGCCGCCCGGCAACTGCAGAATGCCCTGGCCCTGGGGCTGGACTCCGGTGCAGAGCAGGCGCGGGGACACAAGTATCTGGCTTTCATGCACTGCGTGGGCAAGCGTCAAAAACAGTGCCGCGAGGAGTTTGGCAAGGCGATGGCGGCCGATCCTGCTTTCGATCTGACCCCGGCGGAAGCTGGGCATCCGACCTGGGGACCAGTGTTCCGCAAACTGAAGGCTGCGCGTAAGGCGCCCTAGACTTCCGTTAGATGAAGAAAGGGCGACGGTGGAAACCATCGCCCTTACCGAACGCCAAGAATGGATTAGCGTCGTTACTTCTTGCGCGGTGCCGGAACATCCGTACAGGTGCCGTGCGCCACTTCGGCGGCCATGCCCACCGTTTCACCCAGCGTCGGGTGCGGGTGGATGGTCTTGCCGATATCGACCGAGTCGCAGCCCATTTCGATGGCCAGACAGACTTCGCCGATCATGTCGCCAGCGTTCGGGCCGACAATCGCCCCGCCGATGACGCGATGCGTTTCGGCGTCGAAGATCAGCTTGGTGAAGCCGTAATCGGCACCGTTGGCGATGGCACGACCGGAGGCTGCCCACGGGAACTTGGCGGCTTCGATCTTGCGACCATCCTTCTTGGCCTGATCTTCGGTGACACCAACCCATGCCACTTCCGGGTGGGTGTAGGCGACACTCGGGATCACCGAGGCGTCGAAGGCCGATTTCTGGCCCGCCGCCGCTTCCGCCGCGACGTGCGACTCATGCACCGCCTTGTGGGCCAGCATGGGCTGGCCGACGAGGTCGCCGATGGCGAAGATGTGCGGCACGTTGGTGCGCATCTGGGCATCAACATTGATGAAGCCACGCTCGGTCACGGCCACGCCAGCCTTGTCGGCACCGATCTTGTTGCCGTTCGGCGTGCGGCCGGCGGCTTGCAGGATCATGTCGTACTTGACCGGTTCCGGCGAGACGCCTTCGCCCTCAAACTTGACGTAGAGGCCGTCATCCTTGGCATCGACAGCCACCGTCTTGGTCTTCAGCATGATCTTGTCGAAGCGTTTGGCGTTCTGCTTCTCCCAGACCTTGACGGCGTCGCGATCCGGGCCTTGCATCAGGCCATCCATCATTTCGACGACATCGACCTTGGCGCCCAGCGTCGAATAGACCGTGGCCATTTCGAGGCCGATGATGCCGCCGCCGATGACCAGCATCTTCTCCGGCACGAAGCGTAGTTCGAGCGCCCCGGTCGAATCGACAATACGCGGGTCCTTCGGAATGAAGGGCAGATGCATGGCGGCCGAACCGGCGGCGATGATGCATTTCTGGAATTTGACGATCTTCTTGGCGCCGGTCTTGTCCTGGCCCGTGCCATCGGTCACTTCGACCTCGATGTGGTGCGGGTCGATGAACGTACCGTAGCCGCGCACGATCTCCACCTTGCGGCCCTTGGCCATGCCGGCCAGACCACCGGTCAGCTTGCCGACGACCTTGTCCTTGTGGGCGCGCAGCTTGTCGATATCGACAGTCGGCGCGGCAAAGGTGACGCCGAGGTCATTGGCGTGCTCGGCTTCTTCCATGACGGCTGCGACGTGCAGCAGGGCCTTGGACGGGATGCAGCCGACGTTGAGGCAGACGCCGCCGAGGGTGGCGTAGCGCTCGACGATGACCGTCTTCATGCCGAGGTCGGCCGAGCGGAAGGCGGCGGAATAACCGCCGGGGCCGGCGCCGAGGACGAGCATTTCGCACTCGATGTCGGCACCGCCGGCATGGCTGCCGGCGACCGGGGCAGCAACCGGCACCGCTGCAGGAGCGGCAGCGGGGGCGGCGGCTTGCGGGGCCGGGGCAGCCGCCGCAGCACCGGATTCGACCTTGATCAGCAAGGAGCCTTCGGCCACCTTGGCGCCGAGCTGAACAAGCACTTCCTTGACCACACCGGCGACCGGCGACGGTACATCCATCGTCGCCTTGTCGGATTCCAGCGTGCAGATCGCGTCATCCACCTTGATGCTGTCGCCGACCTTGACGAACAGGTCGATGATCGGCACTTCGGCGAAATCGCCGATATCGGGGACTTTGACTTCTACCAGATTGCTCATGGTCATTCCCCTTTACAGCGCGACGCGACGGAAGTCGGCCAGCAGCTGGGCGATATAGACATTGAAGCGGGTCGCCAGCGCACCGTCGATGACGCGGTGGTCGGCGGTCAGCGACAGCGGCAGGACGAGGCGCGGCACGAATTGCTTGCCGTCCCAGACCGGTTTCATGGCCGACTTGTTGACGCCGAGGATGGCGACTTCCGGTGCATTGACGATCGGTGCGAAGTAAGTGCCGCCGATACCGCCCAGGCTGGAAATCGTGAAGCAGGCACCGGACATGTCGGCCGGCTTCAGCTTGCCGTCACGCGCCTGCTTGGCCAGATCACCGGATTCCTGCGCCAGTTCGAAGACCGACTTCTTGTCGACATTCTTGACCACCGGCACGACCAGGCCGTTCGGGGTATCAGCCGCGAAACCGATGTTGAAATACTTCTTCAGCACCAGATTGTCGCCGTCGAGCGAGGAATTGAATTCCGGGAATTTCTGCAGGCCCTTGACGCAAGCCTTCATCAGGAAAGCGAGCATGGTCAGCTTGGCGCCGCCACCCTTTTCGTTTTCCTTGTTGAGCAGCACGCGGAAGGCTTCGATATCGGTGATGTCGGCATCTTCGTGATAGGTCACGGCCGGGATCATCACCCAGTTGCGCGACAGGTTCTGGCCGGAAATCTTCTTGATGCGCGACAGCGGCTTGACCTCGATTTCGCCGAACTTGGCGAAATCAACCTTCGGCCAGGGCAGCAGATCGAGACCGCCGCCGAGGCTGGCACCGCCGCCAGCAGTCGGTCCGGCTACAGCACCGGACATGACGCCCTTGACGTACTTGGTCAGGTCTTCCTTGACGATGCGGTTTTTCGGGCCGGTCGCCGGCACCTTGTTCAGATCGACACCGAGTTCGCGGGCATAGGCACGGACCGACGGCGAGGCGTGAACCTTGCTGCCAGCGGCCAGTGCCGGGGCTAGTGCGGCCGGGGATGCGGCTGCCGGAGCAGCAACAGGCGCGGCAACGGGAGCCGGAGCTGCAGCAGCAGGTGCCGGAGCAGCAGCTTGCGGGGCAGCGGCCGGAGCCGAGGCACCACTTTCAACCTTGATCAGAACCGTGCCTTCACCGACCTTGGAGCCGATCTGGACGAGCACTTCCTTGACCGTACCGGCGACGGTGGACGGAACATCCATCGTCGCCTTGTCGGATTCCAGCGTGGCGATCGCGTCATCAACCTTGATGGCGTCGCCAACCTTGACGTACAACTCGATGACCGGGACTTCGGCGAAATCGCCAATATCCGGGACCTTGACTTCAACCACGCCACCACCGGCTGCAGGCGCAGCAGCGACCGGTGCAGCAGCGGGTGCTGGTGCCGGCGCAGCGGCTTGCGCCGCCGGAGCAGGGGCGGCTGCCGGCTCGGCCGCAGCGCCGCCGGTTTCAACCTTGATCAGCAGGGCGCCTTCGCCGACTTTGGAGCCGAGCGAGACCAGCACTTCCTTGACGACGCCGGCAACGGTGGAAGGAACATCCATCGTGGCCTTGTCGGATTCCAGCGTGACGATGGCGTCGTCAACCTTGATGGTGTCGCCGACTTTGACGAACAGGTCGATGACCGGAACGCTGTCGAAATCGCCGATATCGGGGACTGTGACTTCAATGATTTGGCTCATGTTGTCTCTCCCTTAAACGCTCAGCGGATTCGGCTTGTTCGGGTCAAGGTTGTACTTGACCAGAGCGGCGGCGACGACTTCGCGCTTGACTTCACCGTTGTCGGCCAGTGCCTTGAGGGCAGCCAGCGTGACCCAGTGACGATCAACCTCGAAATGGTGACGCAGCTTCTCGCGGGTATCCGAACGGCCGAAACCATCGGTGCCCAGCGTGACGTACGGTGCCTTGACGAAGGGGCGGATCTGCTCGGAGAACAGCTTGATGTAGTCGGTCGAGGCGATGACCGGGCCCTTGGCGCCAGCCAGCTTCTCTTCGACGTGCGACAGCTTCGGCGCTTCCAGCGGATGCAGCATGTTCCAGCGCTGGACGTCTTGACCGTTGCGGGCCAGTTCGTTCATGCTGGTACAGCCCCACAGGTCGGCCTCGACACCCCAGTCCTGCTTGAGCAGGTCGGCAGCGGCGATGACTTCGCGGAAGATGGTGCCGGAGCCGAGCAGCTGAACGCGCGGGGCAGCCGAATCGGCGCCCTTCTTGAACAGGTACATGCCCTTGATGATGTCGGCTTCGGCGCCGACCGGCATTTCCGGGTGCTCGTAGTTCTCGTTCATTACCGTCAGGTAATAGAAGACGTCTTCCTGCTCCTGGAACATGCGGCGCATGCCGTCCTGGGCCACGACGGCGACTTCATACTGGAAGGTCGGGTCGTAGGAAACGCAGTTCGGGATCAGGTTGGACAGGATCAGGCTGTGGCCGTCTTCGTGCTGCAGGCCTTCGCCGTTCAGTGTCGTACGACCGGCGGTACCGCCGATCAGGAAGCCGCGGGCGCGTTGGTCGCCGGCAGCCCAGCAGAGGTCGAGGACGCGCTGCATGCCGAACATCGAGTAGCAGATGTAGAACGGAATGGTCTGCACGTTATGCACGGAGTACGAGGTGGCGGCGGCGATCCAGTCGCTCATGGCGCCGGATTCGTTGATGCCTTCCTGCAGTACCTGGCCGGTTTTCGACTCCTTGTAGAACATCAGCTGGTCGTGGTCTTCCGGCACATAGTTCTGGCCTTCCTGGTTCCAGATGCCGACCGAGCGGAACATGCCTTCCATGCCGAAGGTGCGGGACTCGTCCGGCACGATGGGCACGACGTTCTTGCCGACATTCTTGTCCTTCAACATCATGTTCATGATGCGGACGATGGCCATCGTCGTGGACAACTCGCGGCCTTCGCCGGATGCCTTCAACAGAGCGGCAAAGGTGTCGAGGGCCGGAATCTGCAGCGGCTCGGCCTTGCGGCGGCGCTGCGGCAGGAAGCCGCCGAGGTCCATGCGGCGCTGAAGCATGTACTTGTATTCCTCGGAGTCTTCGGCGAACTTCAGGTAGGGCAGTTCGTAGAGCTTGTCGTCCGGCACTGGCAGGCCGAAACGGTCGCGGAAGCGGCCGATCTGCTCGATGTCCATCTTCTTCTGCTGGTGGGAAATGTTCATCGCTTCGCCGGCCTGGCCCATGCCGAAACCCTTGATGGTCTTGGCCAGGATCAGCGTCGGCTGGCCCTTGTGGGTGACGGCGGCGTTGTAGGCGGCAAAAATCTTGAAGATGTCGTGGCCGCCGCGGTTCAGTTGCCAAACCTGGTCATCGGTCCAGTCAGCGACCAGTTCCTTGAGTTCCGGCGTGTTGAAGAAGTGTTCGCGAACGTAGGCGCCGTTCTTGGCCTTGAAGGTCTGATACTCGCCGTCGCACAGTTCCATCATGCGCTGCTTCATGATGCCCTTCTTGTCGCGCTGGAACAGCGTGTCCCACTGCGTGCCCCAGATCAGCTTGATGACGTTCCAGCCGGAACCGCGGAACTCGGATTCGAGTTCCTGGATGATCTTGCCGTTGCCGCGCACCGGACCGTCCAGGCGCTGCAGATTGCAGTTGATCACGAAAATCAGGTTGTCGAGCTTCTCGCGACCGGCCATGCCGATGGCGCCGAGCGATTCGACTTCGTCGGTCTCGCCGTCACCGAGGAAGGCCCAGACCTTGCGATCACCGGCCTTGGCCAGTCCGCGCGAGTCGAGATACTTCATGAAGCGGGCCTGGTAGATGGCCTGGATCGGGCCGAGGCCCATGGAAACGGTCGGGAACTGCCAGAAGTCCGGCATCAGCCACGGGTGCGGATAGGACGAAATGCCCTTGCCGTCGGTTTCCTGGCGGAAGTTGTCCATCTGCTCGGCGGTCAGGCGGCCGAGCATGAAGGCGCGGGAATAAACGCCCGGCACCGAGTGGCCCTGGAAGAAGATCAGGTCGCCGCCGGACGGATCATTGATGCTGCGCCAGAAATGCGAAAAGCCGACGTCGTACAAGGCGGCGGCTGAAGCGAAGGAGGCAATGTGGCCGCCGACGTTGGTGTCCTTGTTGGCACGCACGACCATGGCCATGGCGTTCCAGCGAATGTAGGAGTGAATCTTGATTTCCATGTCGGCGTTGCCCGGGTACTTGGGCTGCTGGTGGGCCGGAATGGTGTTGATGTATTCGGTATTGGCCGAGTAGGGGATGTCGACGCCCTGCAGACGGGCTTGGCCGATCACCTTTTCAATCAGGTAATGGGCGCGGGTGGGACCTTCCTGGTTGATCACGCCGTCGAGGGCGTCCATCCATTCTTTTGTTTCCTGCGGATCTACGTCAGCGGGGTCAGGCAAGGCATTCGGTTGTTCGGCCATGGTTTGTCTCCTAGGTTGCATTTCATTCTGTTTTGCCTGTTGAGCAAAACAACTTTAGCTCGTTACGAGTCGGTTCGCGAGCCCGTGTTTTCCCTAATCATCGTTCCGCATTGTAAAAACAAAATTCGCATCGTGCAATATAGTCGAGCGCATACCTCGCATTTTTCGTGCATGTTTACGGCGCGCTTTGAGCGGGGAAATGCAGTGGGGCGGCAATACCACCTGCCGCGGCAATCCTCGCGGGTTGCGAAGGCCTAGAGCGTGGCCCAGCGGGCCAGCGTGCTGCCGAAGAAGGCGGTGGCGAGCAAGGCGATTGGTGCGATGCCGATGAAGACCTTCAAGACCCGCTTGATAAATGGATGAGCGACATGCGACTCGATGAAGCAGCGGGCGACCACGGCCCCCTTGATCCACATGATGGCCGCCACCAGCAGCGGTAGCAGGCGGATGTCCCGGAACCACTCGCTGAGCCCCAGGCTGAGCAGTGTCAGCGTGACGAGCGCCAGCCAGGCGGCTGTCAGTTGGCGGAAATGATTGGTTTTCGTGTCCATGTTCAGGCCAGCACGTAGAACAGCGGGAAGATGACCAGCCAGATGATGTCGGTGGCGTGCCAGTAACAGGCCAGTGCCTCCAGGCCGGCGTAGTCCCTGGATGAATAGCCGTGGAATAGCAGTCGGGCCAGCACCCACAGGATGCCAAGGATGCCCCAGGTGGCATGCACCAGATGGGTGAAGGTCAGGTAGTAATAGACAGTGAAGAAGATGCCTGATTCGCCGTTGATGCCGTGCGCCAGGTTCCAGTTGATTTCCAGCGCCTTGGTCAGCGGGTAACCGAGGGCGATGATCAGCCCGACGACCAGCCAGATGACGGCGGCGCGATGCTTGTCCTGACGGATGGCGTTGAGCGAGCAGGCAATGAAGTAGCTGCTGGTGATCATCAACAGGGTGATGGTCGTGCCGGAAATGACTGAGAGCTTTTGTGCCCCGGCGTGAAAGGCATCGGGAAAATGGGCGCGGGCTATGAAATAGACCGCGAAGAGCACGGTGAACTCGACAAACTCGCAGGTAATGCCGGCCCACATCCCCTTGTTGCCGGGAATGCGGCGGGTGCTGTCTTCCGGCGGGGGGGGTTCGTCGATGGTGACGGCGGTCATTTTTTTGCCAAGGGTAGGGTGGCTTTCATTGTTCCGTTACGCCTTGTGCCGGGCATTGATGTTCATCAACGGATCAGGTTCATGTGACACGAAACAAAAAGATTCGATCACTTGCTTTGTATCAAATGGTCAAAAAATCACCTTTCTATAATCATGGGTTTCGCATTGCGCTTTCGAGGAGTCGATATGGCGGCAGTCATGCCCGCACCGGCAGCAAGCCGGGTTCTGATGTCAGGTAATGAAGCGGTCGCCCGCGCGGTCTGGGAGTCCGGCGTCAAGGTCGCTGCGGCTTATCCCGGCACACCGTCGACCGAGATGCTGGAAGTGATCTCGACCTATCCGGATCTCTACGCCGAGTGGTCGGTCAATGAGAAGGTCTCGCTCGAAGTCGCCATCGGCGCCGCCTACGCTGGCTCGCGTTCATTCTGCTGCATGAAGCATGTCGGTATGAACGTTGCCTCCGATGCGCTGATGACGCTGACCCTGACCGGCGTGGTCGGTGGCCTGGTGATCGCCATCGCCGACGATGTCGGCTTGTCTTCCTCGCAGAACGAGCAGGATTCCCGTTACTGGGGCCGCTTCGCGCATGTGCCGGTGTTCGAGCCGGCCGATTCGCAGGAAGCCTACGAAATGACCAAGCTCGCCTATGAGCTGTCCGAGAAATTCCAGGTGCCGGTCATCCTGCGCATGACGACCCGGATCAATCACGTCAAGTCACTGGTCACGGTCGGCGAGCGGAATGAGTACGTCGGTGCTGGTTTCAAGAAGGAGCCGGCCCGTTTCGTGATGGTGCCGGGCAACGCCGGCAAGCGTATTCCGCTGATGTTCCAGCGCGATATCGCCTTGCGTGCCGAGGCTGAAAAGTCGGCCCTGAATTTCATCGAACCCGGTTCCGACAAGCGCGTCGGCTTTATCGCCTCCGGTCCGGCCTACATGCACGTCAAGGAATCCTTCCCCAACGCGCCGGTCCTCAAGCTTGGCTTTTCCTGCCCGGCGCCGTTCGAGAAGTGCCGCGAACTGGCGGCCATGGTCGAGCAGGTGGTGATCGTCGAGGAAGTCGAACCGCTGATTGAAACCGAACTGAAAGCCCAGGGCCTGAAGGTCATTGGCAAGGAAATCCTGCCGCTGCAGGGCGAGTTGTCGCCGAACGTGTTGAAGCCGGCCATCGCCAAATTGCTCGGCGAACCCGTGCCGGTGATGGACTCCGTGGTCCCGATGAAGGTTTTCCCCCGGCCGCCGACCATGTGCGTCGCCTGTCCGCACCTCGGCGTCTATTACACGCTGTCGCAAGTGCGCAACCTTAACATTTCCGGCGACATCGGCTGCTACACGCTGGGTGCCGGCCATCCGTGGAACGCGCTTGATACCTGCGTGTCGATGGGCGCCTCGATGGGCGTCGCGCTGGGCATGGACAAGGGGCGCGGCGAGGCCGACAAGGACAAGCGGATCGTCGCCGTGATCGGCGATTCCACCTTCCTGCACATGGGCATGCAAGGCCTGCTCGACATGGTCTACAACAAGGGCAACGTCACCGTGCTGCTGCTCGACAACCGGGCTGTTGGCATGACCGGTGGTCAGGACAACCCGGGCAACGGCCGCGACATCTACGGTGACGATTCGCCGCGCGTTGATTTCGCCAAGCTGGTGTCGGCGCTCGGCGTCAAGGAAGAGCGCATTCACAAGGTTAACCCGTACGAGTTGCCGGTACTGTTCAAGACTATTCGCGACGAAGTGAAGGTGCCGGACGTTTCGGTGATCATCACCGACCAGCCCTGTGTGCTGATCAAGGATTACCACAAGCTGAAACCCTTCGAAGTGATCGAGGACAAGTGCACCGGCTGCGGCAACTGTATCGATGTCGGCTGCCCGGCCATCCACGTCACGCGGCGTGCCAAGGAAGTGAAGCCGAGCGGCCGCGAGGTCGACCTCGCCTTCGTCCGTATCGAAAGCTCGGTTTGTACTGGCTGCACCCTCTGCGTCCAGCCCTGTGCGCCGGGTGCCATCGTGCATTACGCCCCGGTCTCGCCAATTAAACTGGTCACGAAGGGCTGTTCAGCATGAGCGAAAATACCAATATCCTCGTTGTCGGCATCGGCGGCCAGGGCGTCATGACGGCGACCGAAATTCTGGCCGAAGCGGCGATTGCCCTCGGTCACGACGCCAAGAAGACTGAAGTGGCTGGCATGGCGCAGCGTGGCGGGGTGGTTTCCTCGCACCTGCGTTTCGGCAAAAAAGTGCTGTCGCCGCAGATTACGCCGGGCACGGCCGACGTCTTGCTCGGCTTTGAATCGGCCGAGGCAATGCGCTGGCAGCACATGCTGAAACCGGGCGGCATCACGCTGATGAACACGGCCAAACTGGTGCCGCCGGTCGTTGAGCTGGGCTTGTTCGACTATCCGGAAGATCCTCTGGCCGAGATCAGGAAGTGCGGCAACAAGGTCGTCGCTTTTGACGCCACAACCATCGCACAAAATTTAGGCGATATTCGCCTCGGCAACACGGTCATGCTCGGCGCCATTGCCGATCAGCTGCCGTTCGGCGCCGAAGTTTTGCTCGACTGCGTGCTCAAGCGTTTCCAGCGCAAAGGCGAGAAACTGGTCGAACTGAACCGGCGTGCTTTCGAGGCTGGACGGGCGGCCGTTGGAGCGGCCGAAGCAGCCGTCGCCTGATTCTGGTAAAATCGATCAAATTCAAAGGGAAAGGCAATCGCCTTTCCCCTTTTCATTTTTGTTGGATGCGACGATGACAGCTCAAATTATCGACGGCAAGGCGCTGGCCGAAGAACTTCGCCAAGGCTTCAAGGCACGGGTAGAGGCTCTGACGGCCAAGGGCCACAAGCCAGGTCTGGTGGTCATTCTGGTCGGGGCTGACCCGGCTTCCGAAGTTTATGTCCGCAACAAGGTCAATGGCTGTCTGGCCATCGGCATGCACTCCGAGAAGATCACCTACGACGCCACGATCGATCAGGCCACGGTGCTCAACAAGATTGCCGAGTTGAATGCTGACCCGAATATCCACGGCATCCTCGTTCAATTGCCGTTGCCCAAACACTTCGATGAAGAAGCCGTCCTCGAAGCCATCTCGGCCGAGAAGGATGTTGACGGCTTCCATGCCGAAAACGTCGGCGCACTGGCCCAGGGCAATCCGCGCTTCATTCCGTGCACCCCGTACGGCGTGATGAAGATGTTCGAGAAGGGCAACGTTGACCTGACCGGCAAGGAAGCCGTCGTCATTGGCCGCTCCAACATCGTCGGCAAGCCGATGGCGCTGCTGCTGATCAACGCCGGTGCGACCGTTACCGTCTGCAACTCGCGCACCAAGGATCTGAAGTTTCACACCAGCCGCGCCGATATTCTGGTCGCTGCTGTCGGCAAACCGAAATTCGTCACCGGCGACATGGTCAAGCCGGGCGCCGTCGTCATCGACGTCGGTATCAACCGCCTGCCCGACGGCAAACTGTGTGGCGACGTCGATTTCGCCTCCTGCCTGGAAGTGGCTGGCCAGATCACCCCGGTCCCCGGCGGCGTTGGTCCGATGACCATCACGATGCTGCTCGCCAACACCATCGAAGCGGCCGAACGAAAGGCCGGACTATGAACGCCGTGCAACAACCCGTCGTCGGTATCGTCATGGGTTCCGATTCCGACTGGCCGACCATGCAGGCCGCCGCCGTCATCCTCAAGGATTTCGGCGTGCCCTTCGAGGCCCGTGTCGTTTCCGCTCACCGCACCCCGGATCTGCTATTCGATTACGCCGCCATGGCTGGCGAGCGTGGCCTCAAGGCAATCATTGCCGGGGCCGGCGGTGCCGCCCACCTGCCGGGCATGCTGGCCGCCAAGACCATCGTGCCGGTGCTCGGCGTGCCGGTGCAATCGAAAGCCCTGTCCGGTGTCGATTCGCTGCATTCCATCGTCCAGATGCCGAAGGGTATTCCCGTCGCCACCTTCGCCATCGGTGAAGCCGGTGCCGCCAATGCAGCACTGTTTGCCGTTGCCATGCTGGCCAACGAGAACCCGGCGTTGAATGCCAAGCTGCAGGCCTTCCGCCAGGCTCAGACCGAAAAGGTCCTGGCCATGAAACTCCCCGGGGTTTAAGCGCGCATCGCCATGCATCATCTTTACCTGGCTGTTGCCATCGTGGCCGAAGTGATCGCCACTTCGGCGCTGAAGGCTGCCGAAGGTTTCACCAGGCTCTGGCCATCGGTACTGGTGGTGGCCGGTTATGCCATCGCCTTTTACTGCCTGTCCATCCTGCAAAACCTGATGCCGGTCGGCATTATCTACGCGATCTGGTCCGGGGTCGGCATCGTTCTCGTTTCGCTGGTCGCTGTTTTTGTATACGGCCAAGTCCTCGATCTGGCGGCGATGCTGGGCATTGCCCTGATCGTCGCCGGGGTCGTTGTTCTTAACGTTTTTTCCAAAACTGTTCCTCATTGATGCCGGTAAAGTCTGCAATGATTCTTCCTCCAGCTACCCTTGGCATGCTCGGTGGCGGCCAGCTCGGCCGCTTCTTCGTTTCGGCCGCCCACGAACTGGGCTATCAGGTCTGGGTGCTCGATCCGGACAAGAATTCGCCGGCCGGCCAGATCGCCGAACGCCATTTTTGTGTTGATTACAACGACTATGCGGCGCTTGACGAGTTTGCCGCCGGTTGTGCCGCAATCACCACCGAGTTTGAGAACGTGCCCGCCGATACGCTGGATTATCTAGCCAAGTTCGTGCCGGTACGCCCGTCGGCAGCGGCCGTCGGCATTTGTCAGAACCGCATCGCCGAAAAGTCCTTCCTGCGCGACAACGGCCTGCCGCACGGTCCATTCGCCGCCATCCGTTGCGAAGACGACATTCGTAATGCCGATGCCTCGCTGTTTCCGGCCATCCTGAAAGTGGCCCGCTTCGGCTACGACGGCAAGGGGCAGGCCACGGTCCATAACCGCGAGGAAGCGCTGGTCGCCTTCGGTCAGTTCAAGGGCGAACAGTGCGTGCTGGAACAGCGCCTGACGCTCGACTACGAGGTCTCGGTCGTCCTCGCCCGTGACGAGCGCGGCCGGGTCGCCTGCTTCCCGACCGGCGAAAATCAGCACACCAAGGGCATCCTCGACGTTTCCATCGTGCCGGCGCGCACCACCGCTTGCGTCAAGAGTGATGCCGAGGAGGTCGCTGCCCGTATTGCTGAAAAGCTCGGCTACATCGGCACCATGGGCGTCGAGTTCTTCATCAGCCGCGGCCAGTTGATCGTCAACGAAATGGCACCGCGGCCGCACAACAGCGGCCACTACACCATTGACGCCTGCGTGACCGACCAGTTCGAGCAGCAGGTGCGTGCCCTGTGCGGCTTGCCGCTTGGCGAGCCGCGGGCGCACTCGGCCTCGGTCATGGTCAATCTGCTCGGTGACCTTTGGTACGACGGCGAAACCTACCGCGAGCCGGACTGGGCCAAGCTGCATGCCGTGCCCAACTTGAAGCTGCACCTCTACGGCAAGCACCACGCCCGCCCGGGACGCAAGATGGGCCACTTCACGGTGATCGGGGACAACGCCGAGGCCGTGCAAAAGGCCGCTCTGGCTGCCCGTGCCGCCATCGGCATCAGGGACGAATGAGCCCGACAGAGGCCGATTATCAGCGCGCAGTGGAACTGCTACGCGCCGGCGAGCTGGTCGCCATGCCGACCGAGACCGTCTACGGCCTGGGGGCGGATGCAGCCAACCCGGCTGCGGTGGCCAAGATTTTCGCTGCCAAGGGGCGACCGGCCGATCATCCCCTGATCGTCCATCTGTCCGGCCACGATGCCGTCGACCGCTGGGCTGAACAGGTGCCTGCCGTGGCCTGGGAGTTGATGGAGGCTTTCTGGCCCGGCCCGTTGACCGTGATCCTGAAAAAGCAGGCCTGGGTTCCCGACGCCGTGACCGGCGGCCAGGATACCGTTGGCCTGCGCGTGCCTGGCCATCCCGTTGCACTCGAACTGCTGCGTCGCTTTGCCGCTGCGACTGGCGAGCATGCCGGCATTGCCGCCCCGTCGGCCAACCGTTTCGGCCGCATCAGCCCGACGACGGCTGCGCATGTCGCCGAAGAACTCGGCGACGCGGTGTCAATGATTCTCGACGGCGGGCCATGCGCCGTTGGCATCGAATCGACCATCGTCGACTGCTCGCGTGGCGAACCGGTCGTGTTGCGACCGGGCCACATCTCGCCGTTGCACCTCGAAGCCATTCTCGGCCGCCGTCCGGCCATTGAAACCGCCGTCGGCGCGCCACGGGTTTCCGGCTCGCTTGAAGCTCACTACGCGCCAGTGACCCCGCTGCGCATGGTGGCTGGCGAACGCCTGCTCGACTTCATCAACGCCCAGCGCCATCGTGGCGGCAAGTGTGCCGTGATCAGTGCCAATCAGCCCCCGCAGGCCGGCATGCCGCACGCCTGGCGCCTGATGCCGGCCGATCCTGTCGGCTATGCCCACGATATCTATGCCGCTCTGCGCGACATGGACCACGCCGGGGTCGATCTGATCGTTGTCGAAGCAATACCGGAAGACTCAGCTTGGGCTGCCGTTGCCGATCGCCTGCGGCGGGCGGTGGCCGGAGCCGGGCAGGCCTGAACACATTCCGGTTTGTCGTCGGCAGCCTGCGTCAGATTTCCAGCAGTTTCTCCAGCTTGGCGGCGCAGATGAAGTCGTTTTCCGACAGGCCGCCGATGGCATGCGTCCAGTAACGGACGCGGACATCCTTGTAACCCACGATCAGTTCCGGGTGATGATTCTCCCGGTGCGAAACCCAGGCGATGGCGTTAACGAAGGCCATCGCCTCGTAGTGATTACGAAAAACATAAGTCTTGTCCAGTCGCTGCCCGTCGAGTGTCCAGCCGGGCAGCGTGTCCAGCATGACGGCGGCGACAGAGTTTTCCAGCGGAGCAATGCCGCCTTCGCATGGCGTGCATTGCCGATCGGCCAGGTTGCAACTCGTTGCCATGGTGATTGCTCCTGTTGAATCCTCCGAAATCAGATTGCGAAGTGCCAACTTGGTTCCTGTGCGCTCGCTGCTTTGATAAGCGAAATGGAGTGCGCTAGAATCACACGACGTTGGGGGGGTAGCTCAGCTGGGAGAGCGCCGCGTTCGCAATGCGGAGGTCGGGAGTTCGATCCTCCTCCTCTCCACCATCGACAAATAAAAAAGGCCTGATTTTTCAGGCCTTTTTATTTTGTTCCCCGCTTAGGGTTTTCCCTTGGGGTGCTTGTAATGTGTCGAAATTCGCCGAATACTGGGTGTCCGGGATGAGCAATAAATCAATAAGCCACCCCGTGAGTATGAGCTTTCTGAAGTTCCACCGAATGGAGGATCGAGACATGACTTTGGCTGCCAAAGTGCGTACGCACAAAATTTCAAAAGATGTCACCTTGAGTGTTTCCGGGTACAACCTGATTGGCCCGGATTCGCCGGCGATCGAGGCGATGACTGATTTTCTGAGGGTCAATGTCGTCGCCATTGCCGCAGATGCATCGGTTGTCCTGGCCAACGCCAGGATGATTTCGCGCGGGGTTCGCCTGCTGATGGTGGCTAATGGTGATGATCAGGTGGATGGTTTGATCACTGCGCGGGACATTCTTGGTGAAAAGCCGATGCAGGTCGCCCAAGCCCGTGGCTGCAAGCGGGACGAGTTGCTGGTGGCCGACCTGATGACGCCGATCGGCCATGTCGATACCCTGTATCTGAATGAGGTGCTGCATGCCCGCGTCGCGGATATTCTCGATGCGCTGAAGCGGCTTGGCCGCCAGCACATGCTCGTCGAGGATGTCGATCCAGTCACCGGCTTGCCGCGGGTTCGTGGCCTGTTCTCGGCCACCCATATCGGCCGCCTGCTCGGTGTGCCGGTGCTCGGCTTCGAATTGGCCAGTACTTTTGCCGAGATTGAGGCGGCCCTTGCCGACTGAGGACTGTGCTCAGCCATGACCTCGGCTGAGGAGCTGCGGCAACTCGCCTCGGAATCGCTGCTCGCGCATTACGCCGAGTATTGCGAGGGGGCGGTGATTGTCGATGCCGCGGCGCGCATCGTCTGGATGAACGAGCGTTACCCGGAACGTCTGGGGATTGCCGTTCCGGCGTGCGTGGTTGGTCAGGAAATCGAGAAGGTCATTCCGAACAGTTTGATGCGGCAGGTGGTGGAAACCGGGCGGCCAATCATGCTCGACATCATGGAGTTCGGCGAGGCGGCCTTCGTTGTCACCCGCTTGCCCTTGCACGACAAGGCGGGCAAGGTGGTCGGCGCCGTCGGCTTCATGCTCTATGACGATCCGCGCCAGATGGCATCGCTGATGGCTCGCTACCAGCGATTGCGCAGCGACCTGGCCGAGGCCCGGAAAAAACTGGCCGAGGCGCGCAGGACAAAATACACCTTCGCCAGTTTTGTCGGGACCGGAGCGGCATGCAGCGCGGTCAAGCAGATGGCCCGGCGGGCGGCCAGGACGACGGCCTCGGTGCTTATCCTTGGTGAGACCGGCACTGGCAAGGAGTTGCTGGCGCAGGCGATCCATGCTGCGAGTTTGCGGGCCGATGCATCCTTTGTCGCGGTCAATATTGCGGCGATACCCGAAACGCTGCTCGAAGCCGAATTCTTTGGCGTGGCGCCGGGCGCCTATACCGGCGCCGAGCGCAATGGCCGGGATGGCAAGTTCAAGCTGGCCGATGGCGGCACGCTGTTTCTCGATGAAATTGGCGACATGTCGCCAGCCCTCCAGGCCAAGCTGCTGCGAACTTTGCAGGAAGGGGAGTTCGAGCCGGTCGGTTCGAATCGTCTGACCACGGTTGATGTCCGTGTGATCGCGGCGACCAGTCGCAACCTGGAAAAAATGGTTGCCGACGGGCAGTTTCGAGCCGATCTCTATTACCGCCTCAATGTCATCACCTTGAATACCCCGCCGCTACGTGAACGCCTTGAGGACTTTTCCTTGCTGGCCGACTACCTGGTCGACCATGTCTGTCGGCAACAGGGGATGCCCCCGCGCGGGATCAGCGCCGGGGCGATCAATCGCCTGTGCCGGCACGACTGGCCGGGCAATGTGCGGGAGCTGGCCAATGTGCTGGAGAGGGCGCTGCTGATGTCGGATAGTGACACGCTGGAGGCCGACGATCTCGAGGCGGTGATGCCGGCGGTACCGCTCGACTCGCCGAAAGTGGTCAGCCTGCGTCCGATTGGCATGGCAGAAGCGGTGGCGCAGGCCGAGCGTGAGGCGATTCGGTTGGCGCTGCGTCATGCGCGGGGCAACAAGGCCGAGGCGGCGCGGCAGCTCGGCATTTCGCGCGCGGCCTTGTACGAAAAAATTTCAGCGCTGGGTGTCGACGCCGAGTCGGCCTGACCTGTCTGCCAGTCTGGACACCCTGTCCGGCCAGGCAAACAGGGGGCGCATGTCACAGTCGTCCGGTTTTCAAGAAATTCCATATTGTTCAACGAGTTGATTAATGTGGCACACCTCGTGCACATGTTCCGGCTTTACAACAATTCATCGAGGAGACAATCGTGGACTTTCTGATCGTGCTGGCGTCGCTGGCTTTCCTGATGTTCGTGGCCTATCGGGGCTACAGCGTCATTCTTTTTGCGCCGATTGCGGCATTGGGGGCGGTGCTGTTCGTCGATCCCAACCTGGTCGCACCGATGTTCACCGGCCTTTTCATGGACAAGATGGTCGGCTTCGTGAAGAACTTCTTCCCGGTCTTCCTGCTCGGGGCGGTGTTCGGCAAGGTGATCGAGCTTTCCGGCTTCTCAAAATCGATTGTCGCCGCGGTGATCAAGCTGATCGGTCGCGAGCGGGCCATGCTGGCCATTGTCGTGGTCTGCGCCTTGCTGACCTACGGCGGTGTCTCGCTCTTCGTGGTCGTCTTTGCGGTCTATCCGTTCGCGGCGGAAATGTTCCGCCAGGGCGGGATTCCGAAGCGTCTGATCCCCGGCACCATTGCGCTGGGAGCCTTCACCTTTACGATGGATTCGTTGCCCGGTACGCCGCAAATCCAGAACATCATCCCGACCACCTTTTTCAAGACCGATATCTACGCAGCGCCGTGGTTGGGGGTGATTGGTGCCGTCTTCATCCTGATCTGCGGCCTGAGCTATCTGGAATGGTGTCGTCGCCGTGCGGCTGCCGCCGGTGAAGGCTATGGCGACGGGCACAGCAACGAGCCGGAGCCGTTCGAGAATGAAAAGCTGGTCCATCCGCTGATTGCCATCCTGCCGCTGATCATGGTTGGCGTGATGAACAAGGTGTTTACCACGGCGATTCCGGCCCTGTACGGCGAGAAGGTCTCCTTCATTCCGGCCGTGATCGGCAAGGCGGCGCCGGTGGTTCAGCAGACCAAGGCAGTGGCCGCCATCTGGGCGGTCGAAGGCGCCTTGTTGATCGGTATTGCGACGGTTTTCGTGTTTGGCTGGAAAATGGTGTTCAGCAAGTTCGGTGAAGGCAGCAAGAGCGCCATCGGCGGTGCCCTGCTGGCGACGATGAATACCGCTTCCGAATACGGCTTTGGTGCCGTGATCGCTGCTCTGCCCGGTTTTCTGGTCGTGGCCAATGCTTTGTCGGCGATTCCCAATCCGCTGGTCAATGAGGCGATCACCGTGACCGCGCTGGCCGGCATTACCGGCTCGGCTTCCGGCGGCATGGGCATTGCGCTGGCGGCGATGGCCGAAACCTTCATTGCCAACGCGCAGGCGGCCGGCATCCCGCTCGAAGTCTTCCACCGGGTGGCCTCGATGGCGTCCGGCGGCATGGACACGCTGCCGCACAATGGTGCGGTGATCACGCTGTTGGCGGTGACGGGCCTGACCCATCGTCAGTCGTACAAGGACATCTTTGCCATTACCTGCATCAAGACGGCTGCCGTCTTCGTGGTGATCGCGGTCTTCTACGCCACTGGTATCGTTTAACAAGAACAAATACGGAGGAGACACGACATGCCAGAATCACGTCATCCCATGGCCGCTTCATTGCGTGCGTCCGACACCGGCAAGGTGGTCTCGGCCCGCGATGCGGTGCGCCTGATTCGTGATGGGGACTCGGTGGCGACCGGCGGTTTCGTCGGCATCGGGTTTGCCGAGAATATCGCGGTGGCGCTGGAGCAGCGCTTCGTCGAGAGCCAGGCGGCCGACTTGCACGGCCAGGGCAGCCCGCGCAACCTGACCCTGGTCTATGCGGCCGGGCAGGGCGATGGCAAGGACCGGGGCCTCAACCATCTCGGCCACGATGGCCTGCTGGCCCGCGTCGTCGGCGGGCATTGGGGGCTGGTGCCCAAGGTGCAGGCGCTGGCAGTGGCCAATCGCATCGAGGCCTACAACCTGCCGCAGGGGGTCATCACCCACCTGTTCCGCGACATAGCGGCAGGCAAACCGGGGACCATCACCCGGGTCGGGCTGGGGACTTTCGTCGACCCGCGTTTCGGTGGCGGCAAGCTGAATGACTGTACCAAGGTCGATCTTGTCCGGATCATGGAAATCGACGGCGAGGAATACCTGTTCTACAAGGCCTTTCCGATCAATGTCGGGATCATTCGTGGCACGACGGCCGACCCGGATGGCAACATCACAATGGAAAAAGAGGCGCTGACGCTGGAGGCGCAGGCCATTGCAATGGCGGCGCGCAACTCCGGCGGGGTGGTCATTGTCCAGGTCGAGCGCATTGCCGAGCGCGGCACGCTGAACCCGCGGCAGGTGAAGATTCCCGGCATTCTGGTTGATTGCGTGGTGGTGGCGGAAAAGCCGGAATACCACATGCAGACCTTCAGCGAGCCGTATAGCGCGGCTTTTGCCGGGGAAATCAAGGTTCCGATGTCGGCCATCGCGCCGATGGAAATGAGCGAGCGCAAGATCATCGCCCGGCGGGCGGCGATGGAGCTGAAGGCCAACGCCATCGTCAATCTCGGCATCGGCATGCCGGAAGGTGTTGCCAATGTGGCCACCGAGGAGCGCATCATCGACCTGCTGACCTTGACCGCCGAACCCGGCGTCATCGGCGGGGTGCCGGCCGGCGGTCTCAGTTTCGGCGCGGCGACCAATGCCCAAGCGATCATCGATCAACCCAGCCAGTTCGATTTTTACGACGGCGGCGGGCTGGACATTGCTTTCCTGGGGCTGGCGCAGGCCGACAAACAGGGCAACCTCAATGTCTCCAAGTTCGGCCCCCGGCTGGCCGGTGCCGGCGGCTTTATCAACATTTCGCAGAATGCCAAGAAGGTCGTCTTCGTCGGTACCTTCACGGCCGGCAATCTGGATGTGGCCATCAAGGACGGCCAGTTGCAGATCGTGGAAGACGGCAAGTCGATCAAGTTTGTCGACGAAGTCGAGCACCGGACTTTCAGCGGGCCGGAGGCGGCACGGCGCGGCAAGTCGGTGATCTACATTACCGAACGTTGTGTCTTCCAGCTGACGCCGCAAGGCTTGCAACTGATCGAGATCGCCCCGGGCGTGGACCTGCAGCGCGACATCCTCGACAAGATGGAATTTCCACCGATCATCGATGGCCAGCCGGCCCTGATGGACGAGCGCATCTTCCGCGAGGAGCCGATGGGCATTCGTCCGGAGTTGCTGGAATCCCCACTGGCCGAGCGGCTGACTTTCGATGCGGCGCAGAACCTGTTCTTCCTCGACTTTTCCGGTCTCAATGTGCGCAACGGAGACGATATCCGGCGCATCGAGGCAGCAGTCGATGCCGCCCTCGATCCGATCGGCCACAAGGTCAATGCCATCGTCAATTACGACCGTTTCAGCATCCTGCCGGAGTTGATCGACGACTACATCACCATGGTCAAGGGCGTGGTCGATCGCCATTACCACGATGTCACCCGCTATACCTCGAGCACCTTCCTGCGCATGAAGCTCGGCGAGGCGCTGGAGAAACGACAGATTGCGCCCAAGATCAGCGAAACGGAGGCCGAAGCGAAGGAGCAACTGGCGAAACCGTGATGACCGAAGGGTCATTACGGCGCTGACATAGATCCGGGCCGCGGTATCATTGGCGGATTGTTGCCCTGCAAAAGGGCTTCTTTCTGGACGTGGCGGACACAGGTTTGGGCATGGAAAAAACTTCTTCGGGTCGGCTTGCCGGGCGTAAGACCCGTATTGCGCTGGGGCTCGCCATGCTGGCGGCCGCCGGCGCTTTCTTTTGGTCGCGCTCCGGGACGCCGACCCCCGTCGAGGCGCCAAAATCTGCCGCTGCGGTGCGGCCGGCCCTGACCGTCCGCCTGACTTCGCCGCAAACGCTGGACTGGCCGCTGGTCCTGCCGGCCACCGGCAATGTCGTGGCCTGGCAGGAGGCGGTGATCGGCGCCGAAATCGCCAATTACCGGATCACCGAGGTCCGTGTCCAGGTCGGCGATAGCGTCAGAAAAGGCCAGGTCATGGCCCGCATTGCCAGCGATACCGTGGCCAGCGAACTGGCCGAGGCGAAAGCTTCGGTGGCTGAGCTCGAAGCCAGCGCCGCCGAAGCGAAGGGCAATGCCGAGCGGGCCACGGAATTGAGAGAGAAAGGCTTCTACAGCTCACAACTGAATACCCAGTACCAGACGGCCCTGCACACCGCGCAGGCTCGTCTTGCTGCGGCTCGGGCTCGTTTGCAGGCGGCTGGCTTGCGGATGGACAAGACCGATGTGCTGGCCCCTGACGATGGCGTCATTTCGGCACGCAGCGCGACAGTGGGTTCGCTGACCCAGCCTGGGCAGGAGTTGTTCCGCTTGATTCGCGGCGGGCGCCTGGAATGGCGGGCCGAAGTGCCGTCGTCCGATCTCGGCCGGGTCAAGTCCGGCGTGGTGGCGACATTGACCGCGCCGAGTGGTGAAAGCGTCAAGGGAGCGGTGCGGGCGGTGGCGCCCAGCGTCGATCCGCAAACCCGTAACGGGCTGGTTTATGTCGATCTGCCGGTCTCGGGCGCCATCCGGGCCGGCATGTTCGCGCGCGGCGAATTCGAGCTGGCGCAGAGTCCGGCGCTGACCCTGCCGCAATCGGCGGTTGTGCTGCGCGAAGGCTTTGCCTATGTTTTCCGGCTGGAGGGCGTGGATAGGGTGGCGCAGACCAAGGTGCTGCTCGGCCGGCGGGTTGGCGAGCGGATCGAGGTGGTTTCCGGGCTGGCGGCCGAGGCGCGGGTCGTCGAATCCGGTGTCGGCTTCCTGGCCGATGGCGATGCCGTCAAGATCGTGACGGGCGCCGCGCAATGAACGTTTCGTCCTGGTCGATCCGGAACCCGACGCCGGCGATTCTGTTCTTTGTCATGCTGACCCTGGCAGGGGTCATGGCCTTCAAGGCGATGAAGATCCAGCAGTTCATGGACATCGATCTGCCGACCGTGACGGTGACGGCCAGCCTGCCCGGCGCTGCGCCGGCCCAGATGGAAACCGAGGTGGCGCGCAAGATCGAGAATTCGGTGGCGACGCTGCAGGGCATCAAGCACATTTACACCAAGGTGCAGGACGGCACGGCCATCGTGACCGTCGAGTTCCGCCTGGAAAAGCCGACGCAGGAAGCGATCGATGATGTCCGCGATGCGGTTTCCCGTATCCGTGCCGATTTGCCGGGAGATTTGAAGGACCCGGTGATCAGCAAGGTCAATCTGTCCGGCGCCCCGATCCTGACCTACACGGTCGCTTCCAGTCGGATGGATGACGAGGCCTTGTCCTGGTTCGTCGATAATACGGTGACCAAGGCGCTGCTCTCGGCGCGCGGTGTGGGCGCCGTGTCGCGGGTTGGCGGCGTGACGCGGGAAATCCGCATCGAACTCGATCCGGCCAAGCTGCTGGCGCTGCGCGCCACGGCCGCGGATATTTCCCGGCAGTTGCGGCAGATTCAGCAGGAGGCTTCGGGCGGCCGTTCCGACGTGGGCGGCATCGAGCAGTCGGTGCGTACCATCGCCACGGTGAAGAGTGCCGACGAACTGGGCGCCATGGACATCGTGCTAAGCGATGGCCGGCATCTCCGGGTCGATCAGGTGGCCAGCGTCATCGATACGGTCGGCGAACAGCGGACGACGGCACTGCTCAACGGCAAGCCGGTGGTCGGCTTCGAGATTACTCGCAGCAAGGGCGCCGGCGAGGTCGAGGTGGCGGACAACGTCAAGCGCTCCCTGGACAAGCTGCAGGCGGAGCACCCGGACATCGCGATCACCGAAGCCTTCAATTTTGTCGACCCGGTCATCGAAAACTACGACGGCTCGATGAAGCTGCTGATCGAAGGCGCGCTGCTTGCCGTGCTGGTCGTCTGGCTCTTCCTGCGCGATGGCCGGGCGACGTTTGTGGCCGCCGCTGCGCTGCCCTTGTCGGCGATTCCGACCTTCGCGGCGATGTACCTGATGGGCTTCACGCTCAATGTCGTCACCCTGCTCTCGATGTCGCTGGTCGTCGGTATTCTGGTCGATGACGCGATTGTCGAGATCGAGAACATCATGCGCCACCTGCGCATGGGCAAGTCGCCGTACCAGGCAGCCATGGAAGCGGCCGACGAGATCGGCCTGGCGGTGATCGCCACCACCTTCACGCTGATTGCCGTTTTCCTGCCCACTGCCTTCATGAGCGGCGTGGCTGGCAAGTTCTTCGTGCAATTCGGGTGGACCGCGGCCATTGCCGTCTTCTTCTCGCTGGTCGTCGCTCGCATGCTGACGCCGATGATGGCCGCCTACCTCCTGAAACCGGTCAGCCACACCGAAGCGACACCGGGCTGGCTGAAGCGCTATGAGGGCTGGGCGGCCTGGTGCCTGCAGCACCGCATCGTGACCCTGCTCGCCGCCGCCGCCTTCTTTGTCGGTTCCTTCATGCTGGTGCCGCTGCTGCCCAAGGGGTTCATGCCACCGGACGATCTGTCGCAGACGCAAATCTACCTGTCGCTGCCGCCGGGCGCGACCTTCCAGGAGACGCTGGCCGCCGCCGAGCAGGCGCGGACCATCGCCGAAGCCAATCAACATGTGAAGCTGGTCTACACCGCCGTGGGCGGCGGCAAGGCAGGCAGCGATCCCTTTGCGCCGGCCGGTGCGGCCGAAGTCCGCAAGGCCACGCTGACGCTGAATCTGACGCCGCGCGGCCAGCGTTCCGGCACCAGTAAGCAGGCGATTGAAAACCAGTTGCGCCAGGCGTTGACGGCGATCCCCGGTGTGCAAGTGAAGGTTGGACTGGCTTCGGGTAACGCCAAATACATTCTCGTACTGGCCAGTGAAAATGGCGCGCTGCTGTCGGAACATGCCCGCGTCGTCGAACGCGAACTGCGGACAATTCCCGGTCTCGGCAACATCACCAGCACGGCCAGCCTGGTCCGTCCGGAATTGGTCGTCCGCCCGGATTTCGCCCGCATGGCCGATCTCGGCGTCACTTCGGCCGCCATCGCCGACACCTTGCGCATCGCCACGGCTGGCGATTACGACCAGGGCCTTGCCAAGCTCAACCTTGCTCAGCGCCAGATACCCATTGTCGTCAAGCTGCCGCCGGCTGCCCGCACCGACCTTGCCCTGCTCGAACGCCTGAGTGTGCCCGGCGCCCACGGCCCGGTCATGCTCGCTAACGTCGCGGCGGTCAGCATTGGCGGCGGCCCGGCCGAAATCGACCGCTACGATCGCCTGCGCAACATCAATTTCGAAATCGAGCTGAACGGCCAGCCGCTCGGCGAGGTTGAGGCGATGGCGCTCAAGCTGCCCAGTCTGGCCAAACTGCCGCCCGGTGTCATCCAGACGACGGTCGGCGATGCCGAGGCGATGGGCGAGTTGTTCACCAGCTTCGCCCTGGCCATGGCGACCGGCGTGCTCTGCATCTATATCGTGCTGGTCCTGCTGTTCAAGGATTTCGTCCAGCCGGTGACTATCCTGGCCGCGCTGATCCTGTCGGTGCCAGGGGCTTTCCTGGCCTTGTTCATCACCCAGAAGGCAGTGTCGATGCCGTCGATGATCGGCCTGATCATGCTGATGGGGATCGCCACCAAGAATTCCATTCTGCTGATCGACTACGTGGTGCTGGCGCGGCGCGAACACGGCCTGGATCGCTGGAGTGCCTTGCTCGATGCCTGCCGCAAGCGGGCGCGGCCGATCGTGATGACCACCGTGGCAATGGGCGCCGGCATGATGCCGATCGCGCTCGGGCTGGGGGTTGATCCGAGCTTTCGCGCCCCGATGTCGATTGTGGTCATTGGCGGCCTGATTACCTCGACCTTCCTCAGTTTGCTGGTCATCCCGGTGGTGTTTACCTATGTCGATGACCTGATTCTCCTGGTCAGGACCAAGTTCAGTTCGTCGCGAAGCCGACGACTATCGCCTGAGAGATAGCCGCCTGGCCTGATATTGGTGATAATCGGGCCGATCAATTTGCGCTTGCAGCCTGTCCAGTCGCCCAGAATGTATTGGCTTGCCAGACTGAAGCGATGACCAGACAGGACTCACGGTGGCTGAATCACCCCCCGCAATTTACGGACAACTCTCCCTCAGGGCCAGATTCTGGCTGGCGCTGATCGGCTGTCTGGCATTTATCTGGCTAGTGACCTTTTATGAACTGGATCGCCGTCAGATGGGCGATCTGCACGAAGTCGAGCACTCGACCGAGTTCCAGGCCCAGGCTTATGCCGAGAACACCCTGTCCCTGATCAAACGGCTCAACGAAATCCTGCTTGATCTACGGACCCGCTGGGATGGCGACCCCGCCAGTTTTGCCGCCGCTGTTCAGCATCGCCAGGACTACATGGCGGATATTGCCTTTCAGGTGGCGGTGATCGATGAGCACGGCTGGCTGGCCTATTCCAATCTCGGCGCGCCAAAGGAACGTCTCGATCTCAGCCAGCGCGAACATTTTCGGGTTCATCTGGATGGCCGCGATCGCTTGTTCATCAGCAAGCCGCTGAAGGGCAAGGTGTCCGGAAAATGGTCGATCCAGTTCACCCGGCCAATCATCACCAAGGATGGTTTCAAGGGAGTTCTGGTCGTTTCTGTCAGCCCGGACAACTTTGCGTCATTCCGGGAAAAGCTGGCGCCCGATGCCGTGATAATCATTGTCACCGACAGCGGCGACATCATGGCGCGCCAGCCGGATAACGATATGGCCATGGGCAAGCGGATTTCCGGAACGCCGTATCTGCAAGCCCAGGCACCGGTTTCCGGAAGCTTCAGCCGCCAGGCGCAACTGGACGGGGTCAAGCGGATTTATGGTTTTTACCGCTTGCCGGAATATGGGCTCAGCTTTGTCGTCGGTCATTCCGTCGACCGCGTTCTGGCGCCCTACCGCGCCCATCGCGTGGTGATTGTTTCTGCGGCAAGCGCGATCAGCCTGGCGATCGTGATTTTGCTGCTGCTGCTCTTTCGAGCCCTTTCCTTGCGGGCCGACATGGAAAAGCGCCTGCAGGACAGCCAGGCCATGCTGCGCTCGGCGGTCGATACGATCGGTGAGGCTTTCGTCATCTATGACCAAAACGACCGACTGGCCTATTGCAACGAGCAGTATCGCGCTTATTACCCGACCTCGGCGGACTTGCTGGTCCCCGGGAAAACGTTCGAGGAAATCATTCGTGCCGGCGCCGAGCGCGGCCAGTACCCGGAAGCGATCGGCCGGATCGATGCGTGGGTGGCCGAGCGTCTGGCGGTACATCGCAGTGGGAATAGCGATCTGATCCAGGCGCTGGACGATGGCCGCTGGCTGAGAATTCGCGAGCACAAGACACCGGAAGGTTTCATCGTCGGCTTCCGTATCGACATTACAGCCGTCTATGCCGCCAAGGAGGCCGCCGAGGCCGCCAATGCGGCCAAGAGCAACTTCCTGGCGATGATGTCGCATGAAATACGGACTCCGATGAACGGCATCCTGGGCATGGCACAACTGCTGCTGTTGCCGGACTTGTCGAAAGAAGAGGGCAATGAATACGCCCGGACCATACTCAATTCCGGCCAGACCTTGCTGACCTTGCTCAACGATATTCTCGATTTTTCCAAGATCGAGGCGGGCAAGCTTGAGTTTTCCGCTGTCGCCTTCGATCCTGCCCAGCTCGTTCGGGAAACCGTGACGCTGTTCACCGGCGCGGTGCGCGAGAAAGGCATCGTGATCGACACCGATTGCCAAGGGACAGGAGGGGCTCGCTATCGGGCCGATTCGACCCGCCTGCGCCAGATGCTGGCCAATCTGGTCAGCAATGCGGTCAAGTTCACCACGCAGGGGTTTGTCCGGGTTGATGCCCGCGAAATCAACCGTGACCGAGGAACGGCACTTCTGGAGTTTTCGGTCAGTGACAGCGGCATCGGTATTCCCGTGGATAAACAGTCCCTGCTGTTCAAGCCTTTTTCCCAGGCGGACAGTTCGACGACCAGGGAATATGGCGGAACGGGTCTTGGTTTGTCGATCGTCCGTCGCCTTGCCGAAATGATGGGGGGCGAGGTCGGCGTCGAGAGCGAGTCCGGACAGGGGGCTCGATTCTGGTTCCGCATCAGGGCAGAATTGATTGCCGCCGGTGCGGAGTGTCGTGAAGCTGAACGAGCGTCTGTCGGCGATTCGCGGCCGAGGGCTGCGAGCGAATCGCCGAGGCGGATCCTGGTGGTGGACGACAATATGGTGAACCTCAGGGTCGCCCAGGCCATGTTGCGCAAGCTGGGTATCGAGGCCAATGCGGCGGAGAATGGCCTTGAGGCGACGCAGGCGGCCACCGCTGCGGAGCGCCCGGACCTGATCCTGATGGATGTCCAGATGCCGCTCATGGATGGTCTTGAAGCGACGCGAAAAATCCGCGCCTGGGAACAAGCCAACAACCAGCCGCGCTTGGTCATCGTGGCGCTGACGGCCGGGGCATTCGCCGAGGATTATGAGCATTGCATCGCGGCCGGCATGGACGATTTTCTGGCCAAGCCGATCAATCATGATCAGTTGCAGCAACTGCTTGGCAAATGGCTGGGCAGCGAGCGCCCTGGGCGCTAGGGCTTTTGTCCCGCTGGCGGGCGGGCTTTGTCGGCCGCGGTATCCCGCCCGAAAGTCAGTGTGTAGAACACATCCAGCGCATTGTCGCTGCCAGCGCGGCCGATCACGGCGATCTGGCGGGTCAGGTTGACGGTCAGCTTGACGATGCCTTCGGCCCGGCCCAGCGTCTGCTCGTAGGAGAGCAGGGCATTGGATGACAGGCGCTTGCCGACGCTGAGAATCTGCTGGCCGGTCGTGCTCGTCGTATCGACACTGTTGCCACCGGCCACCCGGCTGATCTGCTGCCGCCCCCCGGTGTCGCCCAGATTGCCCTGGCGCACGCCGAATTCGTCGAAGCCAAAAGTTTTCTTCAGTTGCTGGATGACGTTCCCGGAGTCGTTGCCGAGCAAGCCGCCGGCGGCGGAAAAGAGCAGTGTTGCATCGCCCGCCCCCATCTGTTCCGGGCCGTGGCCGAGGACCAGCCAGGCGAGTTTTTCGGCATCCGGCAGCTCCGGGTCGGACACCAGCTTGACCACCGGCTTCTGCGCCGTGCCGCTGATCTGCACGCCGGGCTCGACCGCCAGGCCCTTGCGCACGGCCCGGACATCCAGCCCCGGGTTGTCGAGCAGACCGTTGAAGTTCAGCATGCCGCGCTCGATCTCCAGTTTCTGGCCATAGGCATCGAAGCGGCCGTCGCGGGTGCGGATCGTGCCGCTCGCCCGCGGCAGGTCGCGGCCACGGGCGGTGATCCGGATTTCGCCACCCAGACGGCTGGACAGGCCGGCGCCGTTGAAGCGGAAATTGCGGCCGAGGTCGGTGGTGATATCAAGATTGAGCTTGGGACGCAGCGTGGCAGCTGCCTTGTCTTTGCCGGGGCGCTTGACGATCACGTCGTCGGACAGGCGGGGCATGCCGCTGGGCGCCAGTTGCCAGTAACCGGCATCGACGGCCAGCTTGCCCTGGGCGCCCAGGGTGCCATCCTGCCAGGTCAGCCGGCCGTCGCCGGAGACGGCCACCCATTGATCCGGCAACTGGTAGGCACCGAGCCGGTCGAGGTGGATATCGAGGAAGGCTTTGTCCTGGGCCTGGCCCTGATCGATCCGCATTTCGCCGGTGACTTCGAGGCGCCCGGGTTTTTGGGTCAGCCCGGCCAGATCGTCGCGCACTTCAAGGCGCAGCGGACGGGGTAGCGCCTGGAGCAGGCTGTCGAAACCAAGCCGGTTGATGCGCAGCAGGTTGGCGCGCAAGTCGACATCGAGCTCGCCGTTGGCCAGGTTGAGGCCTTGCCCAGGCAGGCGCAGGGCCAGTTTTTCGCCCCGGAAGCGGCCGCTGCTCAGCGGGGCGGCCGGCGTTCCGGCCAGTTGCAGTTCGCCAGCCAGGCGCCCCTCGCTCTGCCAGCCTTCGCCGATCAGCTCGGCCAGCCAGCCAAGATCGGCAATGTCGCTCTTCAGGCGGCCTTGCCAGCGGGCTTGCCGGTCGAGCGACCAGGCCCCGCGCATGGCTGCGCTCAGCTCGCCATCGACTTGCCCGATCCGGCTGCCGCGGGCATTGAGGCTGGTGTGGAGTTGTCGGGCATCGGCGCTGGCCTGCAAAGTGGCTTGCCAGTCGAGCGGGTCGCCGGCCAGGCGGATCGGGCCGATGCTCCAGCCGGTCGCCGCGAGCTTGATGGGGGCGGGGGCGTCGAGGCGGAAATTGCGGGCCTGGTCGGTGCTGTTCAGGCGAGCCTCCAGCAGCTTGCCTTGCCAAGCGCTGTAGTCACTGCCCAGCGCGCCCTCGGCGGCGAGCGTCAGTCGATTTTTGCCAGCCACTTCGGCGCTGGCATTCAGCTGGTGCGACTGGTTCGTGCCGTTGCCCTGAAAGCGGATGAGCTTGAGCAGGCTGGGCTGGTCCGGCATGTCGATGCTGGCGATGTTGATGTCGAGGATCAGTGGCGAGCTGGCTTCGCTGCCGGCCTCGCTCTTCAGACTCAGCTCGTTGAGACGGATGACGCCGGGCAGACCGAGCCGGGCGGCATTCAGTGTGCCGGCCAGTCTGGGATTTTGGGCCCCGCCAGTCAGCTCGAAGCGGCTGCTGAGGCCGCCTTCCAGACCGTAGGGGGCGAGTTGCGGGGCCTCGATCTGTATGCTCAGCAGGTCGCCGGGCTGACCGTAGGCGCCGTGGGCGGTCAGCCGGTTGACGCCGGAGGCGAGCTGGATGTCGGCCTGCGGAATCCGCGGCCAGGCAACCCGGATCTGGCCTTGCCCGGACAGGGGCTGGCCGGCCAGCCGGCTGTCCTTCAGCGTGAAGCTGCCATCGATCGTCGGCTGCGCTGCCAGTTGTCCGCCGGCCTTGAAGCTGGCGTTGATCTGGGCGCTTGGCAAGCGGGCGAAACGGCTGGGGTCGAAGCGCAGCAGCTCACCTTCGGCGGCAAAGCGGCGCGGTTTTTTCAGATCGAGTTCGCCATGAGCATTCAGGCGGGCATCGCCGGCGGCCAGTTGCAGTTGGGGCAGCTCGACCCGGCCATCGGCGTGACTGGCTTCGACGAGCAGGCTGAAGGTCTTGTCTTTCAGCGCCATTTTCAAATCCTGGCGCTTGGCACCCAGGGTCGTGGCCAGCGGCCCGTTCAGTCGGGTCGGGCGCAGTATCGAGGCGATCCGGGAGGCATCCAGCCGGCTGGCAGTCAAGGCCAGTTTCAGCGCGCCATCCTGCCATTCGCCGCTGCCATCGAGATCGCCATCGCCGGGCAGGGCGGCATGCAGGCTGGCGAAGCGCGCCGTGTTGCCCTGCCAGTCCAGCGTGCCGGCCAGGGTGTTCAACGGCAGGCGCTGGCGGTCGAGCGGGCCGGGCTGGTGGTTGGTCAGGCCGAAGCTGCCGACGATGCCGTCGCCCTCCGGCTGGACATCGGCCGTGATGCTGAGCCGCGCTTGTAGCGCGCCGGCCAGCCAGATGGCCGGGTCGATGTCTTCGAGCAGGATGCGGGCGCTGGCAAAAGCGGCGTTGGCAAAGGGGGTGAGCACTACCTCGGCGTGGCCGGCAATGCCCTGGCTGGCGACGGCGGAAAGGCTGATCCGTTCGAGTTGGCCGTCTGCCGTGGCGCTCATGGCCAGGGCGCGTTCATCGAGCCGGCCGGCGATCTCGGCGCTTGCCTCGAGCCGGAACGGGGCGGCGCCATCCAGCGTGGCGCGAGCGCTGGCCGTGATGCCGGCGGTCTGGGCATGAAAGTCCTCGAGGCGGTGCTGGCGGCCATCGCTGCTCAGGCGGGCGGCGAGATCGGTGGCCGTGAAGGCCTCGCCGTAGGACAGCGTGGCAATGGCCAGTTTTTGTACCTCGATGGCCAGCGGCAGGCGCAGATCAGTCGGGGCGATGCTTGGGCTGGCGCTTGGCTGGTTGGCGATGTGCAGGTGGCCGACGGTAAGTTCGGCGATCTGCAGCGTACCGTGCAGCAAGGCGGAGGGCGACCAGTCGAGATGAATTTGCGTCGCTTCGATGTCGAGACCAGTGCTCTGCCAGTGCAGGCGGCCAAGGTCCAGCGGTCCGCTCAGCCGGCCGCTGGCTTGTTCGATCTGCAACTGCCCACCGGTCAGGCTGGAGGCCAGCCGTGTGGTCGCTTGCAGGCCGCTTTCGCTGGTCGTCAACCAGGTGGCGGAAGCGATCAGGATGACGGTACTGGCGAGGAGGAGCTTACGGCGTAGCATGTCAGAACGGAATGGCCAGCGAGAAATGCAGTTGGACCTGGCGGGTTCGTTCGCCATAGGCCAGGTCGACGCCGATCGGCCCGGCCGGGCTGCGCCAGCGGGCGCCGAGGCCGTAGCCGACCGCCAGACGGATATCCTGCAGCGAATCGACCGCATCGCCGGCATCGACAAACGCGGCAATGCCCCAGGCCTCGTCCAGCCAGTGCGTCACTTCGGCGCTGGCGATACCGAGGTAGCGGCCACCAACCGTCGCGTTGCCTTCCTTGATGCCCAGGCTCTGGTAGGCGTAGCCACGCACCGAGCTGGCACCCCCGGTGCGGAACAGGTAGTCCTGCGGGATGCGTTGCCGCGAATCGGCCAGCGTGTAGCCGATTTCCCCGCGTAGGGTCAGCGTATCGACACGACCGAGCGGGATGTAATGCTGGAAGCGGGCATGGAAACGGATGAAATTCTGGTCGGAAAGGGCGGCTTTCGAACCGCCGCCGATCTGCCCCTGGAGCACGGTCCCGTTCCGCGGTTCGATCAGACTGTCGACATGACGCCAGGTCCACGTGCCGTTGGGTACCAGCGCTCGGCTGGTCACCGGCGATGCCCCGTCCGGGTCGCGTTTTTCGTTCTGCCAGTTGAGCGACAGGCGTTGTTCGACGCTGCCGCGCTGCTGGATGGTTTGGGCGCCAAAGGCATAACGCTCGGTCTTCAGGTTCTGGATGTCGGTCGCTTCGGCCATCACGCCGACGCTGTGCCGGCGGTTGCGCTCGTCCGGCGGCAGAAAAACGTCGGCATAGGCGGTCTGCCGCTTCTGTTCCAGCCGCAGGCCGCTGTCCAGTTCCCAGGCCTGAGCGAACAGATTGGGCGTGTGGTAATTGAATTCGACCCGGGCCCCGGTATTGGAACTGGCGCCGGCGCCGAAGGAAACGCGGTGCGGCGAACGTTCGCGAACGCGAACCAGGATGGGGGCGGTCGCCGTGCCGTCGTCATGCACCTCAACGGCGTCCCGGTCGAGCATGGTCTGCACCGAGGCAAAGTAGGGCGTTGATTGCAGCGTCGTCTGCAGGGCGTTCAGCTTGTCCTCGCGATAGGGCTGGCCGGGCTGCACGCTACGGTTGTAGCGCTCGATCAGTTCGGGCGAATAATTTTGCAGCCCCTCGACGTGCAGCGGGCCGAAACGGTAGCGTGGGCCGGCATCGTAGTGGGCGCGCAGGTCGGCTCGGTGGGCTTCGGTGTCGATGCTCGCCTCGCTGTCGAGCAATCGGGCATCGGCGTGTTCGACGGCGAGCAGGCGGGAGAGGATCTGCTGCTTGGCCGTGTTCCAGCCCTCCTGGCGAAAGGGCTGGCCAACCGGCAAGGCCCAGTCGTCGATCAGTGCTTTCCGGGTGCCGGCCTCGACCGGGCCATCGATCAGCAGATCGAGACTGTTGATCGTGGTTCGCAGGCCGGGGTCGAGTGTTAGCTTGAGCCCGTCGCCCTTTTCGGCAAATTCGAAGACCGGCGAGAAATAGCCCTCGGTGGCGAGGATTTCGCTGAGCAAGCCTTGCAGTTTGCCCGGGCTGCCCGCCTCGTCGGGCAGATAGGGCGCGAGCAGCTTGGTGATGTTATCGGGGGCCTGCAGATCAAGTTCACCCGCAACCACGGGTTGGGCCAGGCAGAGCAGCAACAGGAGAGGCAGGCGGCGGGCGATCACGCCGTCATTTTACGCGTCGACGCTGGCTTGGCGTGGTGGCAGCAGGAAACTGCGCGGTTGGAGGCGAAGTCGGACCCAGATGGCCTTGAGCAAGGGCCCGCCATGCTCGAACCTGATGCCGCGGGCGCGCATGGCGGTGCGCAGGGCCAGCGTGAAACTGACCGCCAGATTGGTAAAGCCGATGGCGGCGATGCCGAAGGCGGCCCAGGCAACGGCCTTGAGCGGCAGTTCGAACTGGAAGCCGGTCAGCGCGTAGCCGAGGTTGGCCGAGGCAAAGGCGATGTGCCGGATATCGAGCGGCAGGCCGAGGATGGTGCCAATCACACCGGTCGAGCCGAGCATGCAGCCGAACAGGAAATTCCCCATGATGCCGCCGAGCCGTTCCTGGATGTAATTGCCGATGCGGCCCGCCCGTTCCTGACCAAAAAATGCCCGTAGCCAGCGCAGGCGAGCCAGACGCGGGCCAATGTCGGCATAGGCGGCACGGTTGTCGAAATAGCCGGTGATCAGTCCGGACAGGAACAGATAGAAGCCGGCAATGGCGGCATGCGGCAGCGCCCAGCTCAGCGGATCGAGATCGGCCAGCAGGTGGGCCCCCTTGTCGACGGTGATCGGAGGTACATCCGCCAGAAAACCGAGGCCGAGCCCGACGGCAATGGCCACCGGCAGGGCGACCATGACATTGCCAGCGATGGCCGCCAGCTGGCTGCGGCTGACGGCAGCGATCACGTCGACCAGGCGCTCGAGGTCGGCGCTACGGTTCAATTTCAGGTCGCCGATCAGGCTGGCCAGCGTCTGTGCGGTCATCGCCGGCTGCTTGGTCGCCACCGTCATGCCGAGCAGGAAGATGATGACGAAACCCAGGCCGTAGATCATGCTGAACATGAAGGCCTCGCCGAACAGCGGCGCATGCAGTGCCGCCGCCTTGATCTTGAGCAGCGCCATCAGGCTGATCAGCACCCCGGCGCCGGCGGCCGAACGCCACATCCGGCCATAGTCGGCCGGCGTGTCGCAGATGTAGTGTTCGCCGGAGCGGGCGGCATTTTCGGTGACGCGCACGGCGAGCAAATGCGACAGCTGGCCGATGTAGAAGCGCAGGCTGTTGCGGCGGTTTTCGGCCAGGAAAGCGGCATGGGCAAATTCGACCCAGGCCTGGATGGCTTCGCCCCGGGCGGTCGATTGCTCGCCGGCCGTCAGAATGGCGGCGAGATCGCGCAGGCGTTCGAGACTTTGTTCGCTGCGGGTCAGCAGATAGGATAGATGCAGACTGGTGCCGATCGTCAGTGCCCGCTTGCGTATCCGCTGCAGGGTGTCCTGGCACTGGTCGGCGATGACCAGCAACTGGCTGCCGTCATCCGGGGTTTGTTCGGGATCGTTCAGCGCGGCGCGGAAGGCATTGACGAAATCAAGCGCCTCGGCCGACAGGGCGACGAAACGTGGCGTGTCGTCGTCGAAATTGGGCGAAGCGCGCATCAGCTCGCTTTCCACGCCCAGACCGCTGACCCGGTGGGCGAGCAGCAGCATGCCGTCAAGCATCTGCTCCTGAATGCTGCGCCAGTCGATGGTGCGTAATTCCTCAGCCGGCGCGATCAGTTCCCAGAAGCGTTGCGAGGCCTCGGCCGGGATGTCTTCCAGCCAGCGCCAGTCGCTGGCCCGGTCGTAAATGACGTGCAGGCAGTCCTTGAGCCGCCTTTCATCGGGAACCTCAGGCAGCAGGCGGCTACCCAGGATGCGCCACCATTCCGAAAAGAAGCCGGTGCCTGGCAGGATGCCGCTCTCGGTGAAAAAGGTGACCAGCCGGCGGGTGGCGATGAAATGCACGATATGCCCGCGAAATGCCGCACGCAGGCTGGCATCGGATTCCAGCTGCTCGAGCATGGCCAGATAGCGTTCCGGTGCGGCGTGGTCGCGCCGATTCTGCGGGCGCAGGACGGCAACGAGCTGCCGGGTCAGCTCCAGCGTATCGGCCTCGGCATCGCGGAAGCGCTCAAGCGCATTGGCAATCGGGTTGCCGAGGGGGGCGGTTTTACCGAGAAACCAGTAGAGGCAGGCGCGCAGTTTTTTGATCATTTTGTCGGTGCCATGGTGAGACGATTATGTCGCCGGACTAGGCATGTTACTTGAGATAAAGTCCTTGCGATGTACGTGACAAGTGGTTGAAGTGTGACTATTCGTAATAGAATGGGAAACGTTTGAATTAGTACATCCATCCTAATTAATTACCGGGACTGCTGAAAAATGAATATCGTCAAGAAATCTCTGGTTCTGGCCCTGCTGGCTGGCATCGGCTTCTCTGCTGTTGCGCAAGAGCGCGTTTACCTGATCGACCAGCGTGACGTCGTCGCCAAGAGCGGCTTCGGTCTGTGCTGGCGCGATGGCTACTGGACCCCGGCCGCTGCCGCTGCCGACAAGGCCGGTTGCGAGTGCGACAAGGACCTGCTGCCGGCTTCCGCTTGCGGCGCTGCCCCCGCAGCAGCCCCGGCCGGTGCCGCTGCTGCTGGCGTGAAGCCGTCCGGTGAAAAGATCACCGTCGCTGCTGACGCCCTGTTCGACTTCAACAAGGCTGTCCTGCGTCCGGCTGGTAAAGCCAAGCTCGACGAGCTGGTCTCCAAGGCCAAGGCCATCAAGCTTGAAGTGATCCTGGCCGTTGGCCACACCGACCGCATCGGTTCCGATTCCTACAACCAGAAGCTGTCCGAGAAGCGCGCTGCCGCGGTCAAGGAATACCTGGTTGCCAAGGGCATCGAAGCCAACCGTGTTTACACCGAAGGCAAGGGCGAGAAGCAGCCGGTCACCGGCGACAAGTGCAAGGGCAATGCCAAGACCAAGGCCCTGATCGACTGCCTGCAGCCGGATCGTCGCGTCGACATCGAAGTCATCGGCACCAAGTAATCGGCCGTCGCTTCACCGAAAAGCCCTGCCTCGGCAGGGCTTTTTTACGTTTGGAAAAATCATGTCGCTCCTCCGCCCTTTGTCCCGCCTGCTGATTGCAGTCCTTGTCTCGGCGTCGACCGCTGTGGTCGCCGCCGATGCCGCACGGCCACGTATTGGCCTTGTTCTTGGTGGTGGCGGGGCGCGCGGTGCGGCGCATATCGGCGTTCTGGAAGTGCTGGAGAAATTGCACGTTCCGGTCGATTGCGTTGCCGGTACCAGCATGGGGGCACTGGTGGCCGGTACCTGGGCCGCCGGCATGTCACCGGCGACGATGCGCCAGAACCTGGCGGCGGCGGACTGGGGCGACATGTTCATCGATGATCCGGAATACGCCGAACTGAGTCATCGCAACAAGCAGATGGCCCGGCGTTTCCTGCCCGGCTCGGAAAGCGGCGTCATGGCCGACGGAGTCAAGTACCAGCCCGGCGTCGTCACCGGTCAGAAGATCAAGCTGTTCTTCAACCAATTGCTGCGGGCCAATCAGGGCGAGCGCAATATCGAGGACTTGCCGCTACCGCTATCGGTCATTGCGACCGATATTGGCACCGGCGAGCGCGTTGTCTTTCGCGACGGTCCCCTGACGCAGGCCATGCGTGCCAGCATGTCGGTGCCCGGTCTGCTCGCCCCGGTCGATCATCAGGGCCGCAAGCTGGTCGATGGCGGCCTGGTCGATAATCTGCCGATCGCCGAAGTGCGCGAGCGTTGCCAGGCCGATGTGGTCATTGCCGTCAATGTCGGTTCGCCCCTGCTCAAGGCCGAAGCAATCGGCTCGCTGCTTACCGTTTCGGCGCAGATGATCGCCATTCTGACCGAGCAGAACGTCAGTCGTTCGCTGACCCTGCTGCGTCAGGGCGACATTTACATCAAGCCCGAACTGGGTGCGATTACGGCAGGCGATTTCAGCAAGCATGCCGAGGCGGCTGACCTTGGCCGGCAGGCCGCCGAAGCGATGCGCCCCCAACTGGCTCAGCTGTCGCTCGACGAGGCAGCTTACCTGGCCTGGTGGCAGGGAATCGAGGTCCGGCGCAGGACTTCGCCGCGGATCGACGAAATCCAGATCACCGGGCTGAACAAGGTCAATCCCGCCGCGATCGAGCGCCATCTGCACGTCGAGCCTGGCGAAACCATTCGTCCCTCGGCGATCAACCACGACCTGCTGCGCATGTATGGCGACGGCTGGTACGAAAGCGTCGATTACACGGTGCTGACCCAGCGCGACAAGAACATCCTGCGGGTGATGCCGCTGGAGAAGCGCTGGGGGCCGGATTACATGCGCTTCGGCATCAACCTTCAGGCCGACAACAGCCAGGGTACTTCCTTCGGGCTGCGTGCTGCCTATCACTCGACCTGGCTCAATCGCCTGGGGGGAGAGCTGCTTGTGACCGGCGATGTGGGGTCGACCAACCGCCTTGGCGCCAATTTCTACCAGCCACTGGATGCGCGGCAGCGCTTCTTTGCCGAAGCGACGACCGGCGTCGAGCAGAGCCGGCTCAATATTTATCAGGATGACCGGCGAATTGCCCAATACAAGGTCACCGAAAGCGGCTTTGGCACCTATCTGGGCGTCAACGTCGGCGTGCTTGGTCCGCTGCGCCTGGGCTGGCTGCAGCGCCACCGCTATTACGACCCGGATATCGGCGTGCCGTCCTTGCCCAAGGCTGACCAGGCCTTTGGCGGCTGGAAGATCGGCCTCGACTTCGACCAGTTCGACCGCATGCACTTCCCGACCCGAGGCTGGGCGGCGCAACTGTCCTATTTCGACTCGCCGGAAGCCGGTTATTCGCGGGCCGATGCCAACCTGCAGGGCGCCTTTTCACTGGGCGGCACCGTCTTCAATGCCCGTTTTCGCTATACCGGTTCGCCGCGTGGCGAGCTGCCGGTCTATGATGCGGCCCAACTGGGCGGGTTCCTGAACATGACGGCGTTTGCCCCGAATCAGCTGATTGGCGACGATGTCCGTTATGCCGGCCTGCGCACCGAGCAGATCATCGGCAGCCTGCCGCTGGGTCTGCGCGGCGACATGCGCCTCGGCCTGGCGCTAGAGGCGGTACAGCTTGGCAAGCGTTATACCGAGACCAATCGCAGTGGCATTCTCGATTCAGCCGCCGTCTATCTGGGCGGCCAAACGCCGCTCGGGATGGCCTATGTCGGCTTCGGTTACTCGACCAGCCGGGTTTCCAACCTTTTCCTGTTTGTCGGTACGCCCTGAGCCAAAAACCGGTGGCATACTGACCAATTCACCGTTCTGGAGAGAAAACATGAAATCACGTTTCCTGTTGCTGATGGCTTCCTGTCTGTTATGGGCAGGCGTTGCGCTTGCCCAGATCAACATCAATACCGCGACGCCGGAGCAGCTCGACGGCTTGAAGGGCATTGGCCCGACCAAGGCCAAGGCCATTGTCGACTACCGCAAGAAAAATGGCCCGTTCAAATCGGTCGACGAACTGCAAAATGTGCCTGGCATCGGACCGGCCACCCTGAAGGACCTGCGTCCCGACGTCGTGGTCAGCGGCACCTCCCGCGCGCCGGTTACGGCCTCAACGCCGGCCGCACGGCCGCTTGCGGAAACCCCGAAACCCGCGGCGCTACCGCCGGCTCGCCCGATGGTCAAATCGAATCAGGAAGCCGCTCGCCCCGCCGCACCGGCCTTGCCCGGCAAGACTGCCCCGGCCCCCGTCGCAGCTGAAAAACCAGCCACCCCGGCAGGACCGGCAAAACCGGCCATGCCAGGCAAACCGGCAGTCGACAGCAAGCCGCAAGCAGTTCCGGCAGTCGCCGCCGAAAAGTTGACCGCCCCGGCGGCACCGGCCCGCCCAGCCATGCCCGGCAAGGCGGCAAACGAGGCCAAGGCTGCTGCTCCCGCTTCCGCAATGAAGCCAGCCAGCCCGCCTGCTGTTCCAGCCAAGCCGGCATCACCCGCCACCAAGCCAGCTGCACCGGCGGCGCCGGCCAAACCCGCCGCGCCAGCTGGTCCGGCAGCCTCCTATTAAGCGCCAGGCGCGTTCTTTGAGGTTTTCTTGAGCGATAGCCTGACTCTCTGCGCTACCACGCGTCTGGCGCAAACCCTGCGCGGCGAGTTGCCGGCTGAGCAGGCCGTCTGGCGCACCCGGCAGGCGCTGACGCTCGGTCAGTGGCTGGCGACCTTGGCCGATGAAGCACTGTTGAGCGGTATCGCCGATTTGCCGGTGGCGCTCGATGCCTTTTCCGAGCGCCTGCTCTGGGAAAAGGTCATCGCTGCCGCGCTGACCGAGGCGGCGCCGCTGTTCGACATCCAGGGCATGGCGGCTTCCGCCGCTGAGGCACAGGCCTTGTGCCGCGTCTGGAAACTGAAACCCGGGGGCGGCGAGCTCTCCGACGAGGCGAAGCTGTTCATCGGTTGGCAGGCCGATTTTGACAAGCGCTGCCGGGCCGCTGGCTGGATCGATGCTGCCGGGCTGCAGCGGCAATTGATCGAGTTGATCGCGGCTGGCCATTTCGCGCTGCCGTCAGTGATTATCCTCGCCGGTTTCGACCGCTATACGCCGCTCGAACAGGATCTGATGGCAGCGCTGGCGGTGCGGGGCGTAATCGTCGAAAGTTCGCCGGACTTTCCTGTTGAAGGCAGCGCGCAGGAGCGCTTAGCCTGTGCCGATGTCGAGGCTGAATGCCATGCCGTTGTGGCCTGGGCCAGGGAGCAACTGGTGGCCCGTCCCGATTGCCGGCTCGGCATTGTCGCGCCCGATCTGGCCGGGGTGCGCGACCGGCTGGAATTCCTGCTCGACGATGTGCTGCATCCGGCACTGATTCGCCCCGATGCGGCCGAAGTGCCGCGCTGTTTCAATTTTTCGCTCGGTCGGGCGCTGGCCGACCTGCCGCTGATCCGCGTCGGACTCGATCTGCTGGCGCTGGGCAGCGGCCGGGCCAAGGTCGAGCAGGGGCGCCTGTCCGGATTGTTGCTGGCCGGCGGTTGGTCGGCTGCCGAAGCTGAGGCGGATGGCCGGGCCCGGCTCGATGCGGCGTTACGTCGCGATTTGCCCTATTTCACCACCTTGCCTGCGCTGATCAAGTTGGCCGGACGGCTGGCCGAAAACGAACCGCCGCTTTGCCCGCAAACGATCGCGGCGCTCGAAGCCTTTGTCGAGACGGCCGGCGCAGCGACCCGCAAGTTGTTGCCCGGGCAATGGTCCGGCGTCTTCCGCAACTGCCTGAAGGCGGCCGGCTGGCCCGGCGACCGGCCCTTGTCCAGCCATGAATTCCAGGCGCGGCAGGCCTTTGGCGAGGTGCTCGACGGTTTTGGCCGGCTCGATGCGCTGCTTGGCCCGCTGGCCTTTGCCGAAGCGGTGCGCCGCCTGTCGCAGCTTTGCCGCCAGCGTCTGTTCCAGCCGGAAACGCGCGGCCGCCCGGCGATCCAGGTGCTGGGCGTGCTCGAAAGTGCCGGCCTGGGCTTCGATGCGCTGTGGGTGATGGGCATGAACGACGATCAGTGGCCACCACCGCCGCGTCCGAATCCGCTGCTGCCGGCCGAGATGCTGCGCGCGGTCGGGGCGGCGCATGCCAGCGCCGAGGTCGAGCTCGATTTTGCCCGGCGCGTCCATGTCCGCTTGTCGCACTCGGCGCCGGTGGTGACCTTTTCCTATGCGCGGGCCGAGGGCAATCGCGTGCTGCGCCCCAGTCCGTTGATTGCCGGTATTCCATTGGCTGGCGAAAAAAACGCCGAGCTCGAAACCTTGGCCCGGCAAATGGCTGGCGTAGCTGTTTCGTCGGTCGACCAGATCGATGATGCCTTGGCGCCACCTGTGGCCGAGGGCGAGAAGGTTTCCGGTGGCAGCTGGGTGTTGCGAGCTCAAGCCATTTGCCCGGCCTGGGCCTACTACCAGTACCGGCTGGGTGGTGAGGCGATGGAAGAGCCCGTCGAAGGACTGGACCCGGCGGCGCGCGGCACACTGGTTCATGAAGCGCTGGAAGCCTTCTGGACGGCGATCGCTTCATTTGATGCCTTGGTGGCGCTTGATGAGGCGGCACGCGAGCAGGCCATCAGCGAAGCGGTCGGCAAGGCCCTGCAGCATTTCGAACTGGATCGTCGCACCACGCTGCCGGCCCGTTTCCGCGAACTGGAGGCAGCGCGTCTGGCCAAGCTGCTCGATCTCTGGCTGCAGGTCGAAGCCAGGCGTGGCTTGCCTTTCGAGGTCGTGGCCTGCGAACAGCCGGCCGAAGTTGAAATCGAAGGCATCAAGGTCAAGATGGTGGTCGACCGCATCGACCGCCTGGCCGATGGCCGGCAGATCATCATCGACTACAAGACCGGGGCCGCCATCGATACCAAAAATTGGGCCGAACAGCGTATTACCGAGCCGCAGTTGCCAATCTACGCCGCGCTGGTCAATGACGAGGTGACGGCCGTCGTTTTCGCCAAGGTGCTGCTCGACAAACCGGGGTTCGCCGGCGTGGCTGACGAAAAGGATATCCTGCCCGGCGTACAGGGCATCGGCGACGACAAGCAGAAAATCTTCGATCCGGCTGAATTTCCGGACTGGATCGCCGTGATCACGCACTGGCGGGAACGCCTGCATGCGGTGGCGAAAGAAGTGAAGGCCGGGCAGGCCGGCGTGGTGTTCGCCAACGAAAAAGACCTGCAGTATTGCGAGGTGCTGCCCTTGCTCCGCTTGCCGGAACGGCGCCGCTTGCTGGCCGGGTTCGTTGCCCATTCGGGCAGCGAGGCGGCCAACCGCTTGCTTGGCCAAACCTTCCCGGTTTCCTCCAGCGAGATTGGGCGTTAATTTATGGTGCTTGCCATCGATCGCCTTGAAGAAGACAGGATTGCCCGGCAGCGGGCGCTGGAGGTTGCCTCCTTCATCGTCGAGGCACCGGCCGGCGCCGGCAAGACGGAATTGCTGACGCAGCGTTACCTGCGCCTGCTGGCCGTGGTCGAGCACCCAGAAGAGGTGTTGGCGCTGACCTTTACCAACAAGGCAGCCACCGAGATGCGCGACCGCATCCTCGGCAGCCTGGAACTGGCGTCCGGCGACAAACTGCCGGAACAGCCGCACAAGCAGCTGACCTTCGGGCTGGCCAGGCAGGTGCTGGCGCATGACGCCGAGCGCGGCTGGAGTTTGCTCGGCCATCCCGGCCGGCTGCGCATCACGACCCTGGATTCCCTCTGTGCAAGTCTGGCCCGCCAGATGCCCTACCTGAGCCGCTTCGGCAGCCAGCCGGGCGTCAGCGACGATGCCGAGGCGCACTACGCGACGGCAGCGCGGCGGACACTGGAAATGGTCGAGTCCGGGAGCGACGATGCCGAGGTGATCGCCGAGGCGCTGGCTTTCATGGATAACAACGCCGGCCGCCTGGAAAAATTGCTGATAGCCATGCTTGGCCGTCGCGACCAGTGGCTGCACCACGCCTCGCGCATCGAAAGCGGGGCGATGAAGCGCGAAGTCGAAGCCGGCTTTGCAGCGCTGATCGAGCGCGATCTGGCCGCGGTCGGCGGCTTGCTCGACGGGCGGATGCAATCGCTGCTGATGCCCTTGGCCCGCTTTGCGGCGGCCAATGCGCCGGGCCTGCTCGATGCCATTGCCGACTGGAGCTCGCCGCTGACTGCGGCGATTGCCGATCTGCCAACTTGGCAAGCGCTGGCCGGACTGCTGCTGACTGGCACCGGCACACTACGCAAGTCGGTCGACAAGCGCATCGGTTTTCCGGCTGACAAGGAATTGGCCGACCAGAAGAAAGCCATGCTCGAATTGCTCGGCGATCTGCGCAGCGTGGATGGGCTGGAAGCGGCGCTGGCCATGCTGGTCAAATTGCCGCAGCCGGAACTGAGCGAGGCCGAGTGGGCCACCGTCGAATGCTTCTCGCGCCTGCTCCGGCTGGCGGCCGGTCAATTGTGGCTGGCCTTCCAGGAAGCCGGCGAGGTCGATTTCATCGAGATCGCCGCCCGGGCCGGGCTGGCGCTGGGCGATGACGATGCGCCGACCGATCTGGCGCAGGCGCTCGATTACCGGATTCGCCATCTGCTGGTCGATGAATTCCAGGACACCAGCCCGAGCCAGGTCGGCCTGATCGAAAAACTGACGCGTGGCTGGATGCCGGACGACGGCCGGACACTGTTTGTGGTCGGCGACCCGATGCAGTCGATCTACCGTTTCCGCAAGGCCGACGTCGGGCTGTTCCTGCGCGTTCGCGAGCGTGGCATCGGCGATATCCGGCTTGGCCATCTGCGGCTGTTCCGCAACAACCGCTCCTACCCGGGCATTGTCGATTGGGTCAATGCCGCCTTCCCGAGCATCTTCCCGGCCGAGGACAGCCCGGAGGCCGGCGCGGTGCGCTATGCCGAATCGGCGGCGACCCGTTCGCCGCGTGCCGATAGCGGCGTCGTCGTGCATCCGGTCATCGAGCACGAAGGGGGGGACGCCGCCGGTGAGGAGGCTCGCCGGGTCCTCACCATCATCCGGGAAGCCCGCCGCGCCGCGCCAGCCGAACGCATCGCCGTGCTGGTTCGCGCCCGCAGCCACCTCGATGCGCTGGTCAGCGAGATCCGGCGCAGCGCGCCCGAACTGCGTTTCCAAGCGGTCGATATCGAAGGCCTGGATGGCCGCCAGCATGTGCAGGATTTGCTGACCCTGTTCCGTGCCCTGCATCACCGCGCCGACCGCGTCCACTGGCTGGCCCTGCTGCGCGCTCCGTGGTGTGGCCTGAAACTGGCCGATCTGCATGCGCTGGCCGCCGACGACAAGAAATCGACGATCTGGCAACTGATGCAGGATGAGGCCCGCCTCGCCCGGCTATCCGATGACGGCCAGCAACGATTGAGACATGTGCTTGGCGTGCTGCACCAGGCCTTCGCCGGCCGCGACCGCCAGCACCCGCGGCGCTGGCTGGAAGGTGTCTGGCTGATGCTGGGCGGACCACGTTGCCTGGAAGCGCCGGAAGCCCTGAACGATGTCGAAGCCTTCTTCGCGCTGGTCGACAAGCTGGTCGCCAGCCGTACGCTGAGCGCCGAAACCCTGGCTGCCCATGCCGCCGAACTCTATGCGCCGTCCGACCCGCTGGGTGATGCCGTGCAGATGATGACGGTGCATAAATCCAAAGGCCTCGAATTCGATACGGTGATCCTGCCCGGCCTGCACCGCGAAACCGGTGGCAACGACAGCAGCCTGCTGCTCTGGGATGAGGTCGCCGGGGCCGATGGCGATGAACACCTGCTGGTCGCGCCAATCAAGCAGAAAGGCGCCGGCAATGGTGAGCCAACCGCCTACGACTACCTTAAAAAGCTCGAAGCCGAGCGGGCCGCGCACGAAGATGAGCGACTGCTCTACGTCGCGGCCACCCGCGCCATCCGCCGCTTGCATCTGCTCGGCATCGCCGTGGCCGATGCAAAGAAGGAGGAGGGGCTGAAGTCGCCGGCCAATGGCACGCTGCTCAAGCTGTTGTGGCCGGGTGTGGCGCAGCGCGAATTTTTGGCGGCGCTGACTGAGGGCGAGTCTGGCGAACCCGCTCGTGCCAGCATCGACCCGGCGACTTTCGTGCCACCGCTGGTTCGCCTCCGGGAGGTGCATGTGCCGCCGGCCTTGCGGTCGCCGGCCGAAGGCGTCCGTCCGGCAGATAACCCAGTCGATCTCGATACGCCGGAAAGTACCCTGTCGCTGGAGGCCTCGGTCGGTACCCTGGTGCACCGCTGCCTGGAGCTGATCGCAAAAAATGGCTTGCCAGCCTGGTCAGACAAACGGATTTCCGGTTTGCAACCGGTATACCAACGCTGGTTGCAGGCGCAAGGGCACAGCGAGGCCGACGCCGAAAGTGGTGCTGGCGAAGTGGTCGCCGCCCTGGTCAGTACATTGGCGTCCGATACCGGGCGCTGGTTGCTCACCGATCACCCGCAATCTGCCGCCGAGCAGGCCTGGAGCAGCACGGATGGCTCGCTCACGGTCAATCACGTGATCGACCGTGTTTTCGTGGCCGATGCCTGCCGCTGGATCATTGATTACAAGACGGTACGCTTGCCTGACGCGGAATTGCCGCAGAGAGCCGAAAGCTACCGGCCGCAGCTCGAACGCTATGCCAGCCTGTTTGCTGGCGATCCGCTGCCCTTGCGCCTGGCCATCTATTTTCCGTTGCAGGGGCGCCTGATCGAGTTGCCAGCGGCCATGCCTTCGGCCCGCGCTGCCCAGTTCAGCCTGTTTGAATAAACTCGCCCTAGGGTATGGACCAGTAACACCGTCATATTCAAATGGACTATACTTGCAAGTCGGCATTTTTATGCGGTCAGCATGCTCCGAAGTTTGGCCATCTCTCTCTTGTTTTTTGCCTTGCCAGCAGCCGGCCTGCTGGGAGGCGCGGTGCGTGCTGCGGAGCCGGTACTGCGTGTCGTGGTGCTGGAGAATTCCCCGCCGATGTCCTATCGGGATGAAACCGGGCAGCTGACGGGCTTCAGTGTCGAGATTGCCCGTGCCCTGTGTCAGGAAATTCGTGCCAATTGCGCCTTTGACGTGGCCGATCAAAGCACTTTGCTCGACACGGTGGCCAAGGGTAAGGCCGATATTGCTGCGGCAGCGGTTTTTGAAACAGCCGAGCGTCGTGGACGCCTGCTTTTTGCCAAACCCTATTACCGCTCGTTATCCCTTTGGCTGGCTCGGCCGGATGTCGTGCCGGGGCGTAGCGGTATCCGGGTGGCTGTGGTTCATGGCTCAGCGCAGGAGGATTACGCCCGCCGGCAGGGCTGGGAAATGCATCAGGTTCGTAACAATGCCGATCTGGCCGGCGTGCTGCTTGGTGGTGAGGCCCAGGCTGCTCTGGTCCCGATGATCAGCGCCTTGCAGCTGCAGAAGAGCGACCCATTCCGGCGGCTCGGGCTGGCCCCCACCGTTCTGCGTGCGCCGGAATTGAGTGGCGATGCATCGTTCGGGATCTCGTCGCGTCGTCCGGGGCTGAGAGAAGAAATCAATGCGGCGCTTGATCGCATCAAGCGTAATGGGACGTATGATCGGATCAATTCCCGCTTTTTGCCTTTCCGGGTGAGTTGATGCCTTCTCTTCAAGGTTTTTGGTCGCGCTACATTGCGCCTCCTTTCATTCTGGTTTGCCGTCCGTGATCAAGGCGCCCAGGGGGATGCATGCCGGGCGCGCCTTCGGTTTTCTGGCTGCCCTGTTCGTGCTGGCTTTCGGCTTGGCGGTGGTTCTGCTGGCCATGGACCAGCAGCGGGTGATCGATGCGAACGCGCATCTTGAAGAACAAACCGTGCCGGAAATCATTCGCTATCAGCGGCTGGCCAGAAACCTTGAACAGCTACGCCAGGAAGGCGAGCGTATTTTTGCAGTCAGTTCGCATGCCTCGCGCCAGCAGTCGATGTTTGTCGTGACCCTGATCGCCAGCCACCCCAGCGTTCTGGAGCACCCCGGGGCGGCCAAGCTGGCACGCGAAACGGAACAGTTTCTTGGCGAGGTGGTGCGTCAATCGGTACGCGACGAACAGCGGCCGGCGATCCATTATCAAGAGTGGCAGCGCCTGGCGTCACGTCTTGGCATACAGGTCGACGATGTGTCGATCGAGGGAATCAATCTTGCCACCAGTGACCTGAACGTGGCGGCAGACGCCATGCGGCTGGCACGTTACAAGTTGATCATTGCCCTGCTACTGGTTGGGCTGTTCCTGCTGGCTTTCATCGTCCTCGTCCGTCGCCACCTGATCCAGCCCCTGCAGCGGATCGATCATGCCCTGTCCAATCTGAGTGCGGCCAGTCCCTTGCCGGATTTCGACACGTCGAGAATGCTCGAGATACAGGCCGTCGAAGAGGCGATTCGCGAGCACCATGATTTGCTGATCCAGAACGAACAGGCACGACAGGTCCTGGAAAAACTGGCCAACAAGGATGGCCTGACCGGCCTGATGAACCGCCGCTTCTTCATGCAGTCGGCCGAGGCTGAACTGCAGCGGGCGCAGCGCTATCGGCGGCCGGTCACGGTTGCCATGGCCGACCTCGATTTTTTCAAGAAACTGAACGACACCTATGGTCATGCCGCCGGCGATGCGGTGTTGTGTGCCTTCGCCGATCTGGTTCGGGACTCCTCGCGGCAGTCCGATCTGGTTTGTCGTTACGGTGGTGAAGAGTTCGCTTTCCTGTTCCCGGAAATTTCGCCGACCGAGGCAGAGGCGCTGGCCGAGCGCTTGCGCGCCAGTTGCGCCAACGCCGAAATCGGCCTGCCCGATGGCCGGACGGTCAAGGTGACGGTCAGCATGGGGCTGGCCGATGCCAGTGAATGCCCGATCGAAATCGCCCTCAAGCATGCCGACGACGCCCTGTACGAGGCCAAGCGCCTCGGGCGGAACCGGGTGGTGCTCGGCGCCTGAGTCGGTCGTCACAAATCCAGCACAAGAAATTCCCGGATTGGCTGCCGCTTGCCAGTTAAAATTCCGGGCTGAATTTTTTGGGTATTTTTATGCGTCGACTGCTGGATGCGCTTCTTCGCTTCGGACAACGCCTGGCCGGCGGGCAGGTGATCGCCTCCATCGAGACGGTGACGCTGCTGGTCAGCCTGTTCTTTGCCCTGTTCTGCAATCAGCTTTTCCTGCGTGGCATGCTGGCCGGCTACGACATGGCGCAGCCGGGAAGCTGGCTGCTGGCAGGCTCGCTGCTGGTCGGTCTGGCTGCCGTGCATTTCATCATGCTCAGCCCTTTCATGACACGGTGGACAACCAAACCGCTGCTGGCCCTGCTGCTCGTCGCGACGGCCTTCGCCGTTCACTTCATGACGCGCTACAAGGTCTATCTCGACACCAACATGCTGCGCAATGTGCTGGCGACCGATGTCCGGGAAGCGCGCGACCTGATGACCTGGTCGCTGATTCCACAACTGCTGCTCTACGCGGCACTCCCCTTGTGGCTGCTCAGCCGTCTCCGCCTCAAGCAGCGCACCGTCGGCCGGGCGCTGCTGGTTCGTCTCGGTTCAATCGTGCTGGCCCTGCTCGTGCTGGGCGGTGCCATTTTCCTGAATTTTCAGGATATCGCCTCACTGATGCGCAACAACCGGGAGTTCCGCTTCCTGGTGACGCCGGCCAATTACCTCTATTCGCTGGTTCAGGTGAGCCGTAGTCAGGCGCTGGCCGTCGAGGCCGCGCGCGAACCGGTCGGCGCCGATGCGCAGCCCGGCCCCGGCTGGAAAAATCGCGACAAGCCGGTGGTCATGGTCATGGTCCTTGGCGAAACAGTACGTGCCGCCAATTGGGGCTTGTCCGGGTATGCGCGCCAGACCACGCCGGAGTTGGCCGCCGAGGCCGGCATTATCAACTTCGCCGACGTGACCAGTTGTGGCACCGATACCGAAACCTCGCTGCCCTGCATCTTTTCGCCCTGGGGGCGGCGAAAATATGATGAGGCGCGCATCCGGAACAGCGAGTCGGTGCTTGATGTCGTCGCCCGGGCCGGCTTCCGTGTCGTCTGGGTGGATAACCAGTCGGGCTGCAAGGGGGTCTGCAAGGGCGTCGAATCGATTCGTCCCGATCTGGCCAAGTCACCGGACCATTGTTTTGGCGGCGAGTGTCAGGATGGCGCGCTGGTCGATTCCCTGAAACAACTGGTCGACGAAACGCCGGGCAACCTGATGATCGTCCTGCACCAGATGGGTAATCACGGGCCGGCCTATTTCAAGCGCTATCCGGATGAGTTCAAAGCTTTCAAGCCGGCCTGCGAGGATCCCGATCTGCCGCATTGCTCGGAGGACAGCATCGTCAACGCCTACGACAATGCGATTCGCTATACCGATCATGTGCTCGCCTCGCTGGTCCGCACGCTGCGCGACCATCAAAGCCACGACTCGGCGCTGCTCTACGTGTCGGATCACGGCGAATCGCTGGGCGAAAAAGGCCTGTTCCTGCACGGTGTGCCCTACAAGATTGCCCCGGAAGTGCAGACCAAGGTGCCCATGGTGATGTGGTTTTCGCCGGGCTTCGCGCCAAGCTTTGCGCTGGATACGGCCTGCCTTGGCAAGGTCGCCGCCTCGCCACAGTCGCATGACAATCTGTTCCACACCTTCCTTGGTCTGCTCGACGTGAAGACCAGCGTTTACGCGCCGGAAATGGACTTCTCGGCCAAGTGTCGCAAGGGCTGAGCCTGGCCTTAGCCCAGTAGAACGAAGGCCCAGATCGCCGCGGCGTTGATCAGGCTGAGCAGCACAGCGGCACTGCCCATGTCCTTGGCGCGTTTGGCCAGTTCGTGCTTCTCCGGCGAAGCCTTGTCGACGACGGCCTCCAGTCCCGAATTCAGGATTTCGACGATCAGGATCAGGATGATGCTGCCGACCATCAGCGCCCGGTCGATGCCAGTCTTGCCAAGGTATACGGCCAGCGGAATGGCGATCACGGCAAGCAGAACTTCCTCACGGAAGGCGGCTTCGTTTTTCCAGGCGGCAGCCAGTCCGTCGCGCGAGTAGCCGAGGGCATTCCATAAACGGGTCAGGCCCTTCTTGCCCTTGAAGGCGGCGGCGTCAGTCATTTCTTTTTCTCAAGCAAAGGTTTCAGGAAGCGCCCGGTATGGCTGGCCTTGCATTTGGCCACTTCTTCAGGCGTGCCGCTGACCAGGATGCGGCCCCCGCCATCGCCGCCCTCCGGCCCGAGATCGACGATCCAGTCGGCGGTCTTGATGACGTCGAGGTTGTGTTCGATGACGACGATGGTGTTGCCGTTGTTGGCCAGACGCTGCAGGACGCTGAGCAGCATTTCGATGTCCTGGAAATGCAGGCCGGTGGTCGGCTCGTCGAGGATATACAGCGTGCGGCCGGTATCGCGCTTGGACAGTTCAAGGGCGAGCTTGACGCGCTGGGCTTCGCCGCCGGACAGCGTGGTCGCGCTCTGGCCCAGGGTGATGTAGCTGAGGCCGACATCGACCAGTGTTTGCAGCTTGCGCGCGATGTTGGGGACGGGGTCGAAGAACTCTCGCGCCTGCTCGACGGTCATGCCGAGAATGTCGTAAATGTTCTTGCCCTTGTACTGGACTTCCAGCGTTTCGCGGTTGTAGCGCTTGCCGTGGCAGACGTCGCAGGGGACGTAGATATCGGGCAGGAAGTGCATCTCCACCTTGATCATGCCGTCGCCCTGGCAGGCCTCGCAGCGTCCGCCCTTGACGTTGAAGCTGAAGCGTCCCGGCCCGTAGCCGCGGACGCGGGATTCGGGTACCTGGGCGAACAGCTCGCGGATCGGCGTCAGCAGGCCGGTGTAGGTCGCCGGGTTGGAGCGCGGCGTGCGGCCAATCGGCGCCTGGTCGACGTTGATTACCTTGTCGAACAGCTCCAGACCGATGATTTCCTTGTGTGGTGCGGGTTCCGTGGTCGAGCCGTAGAGGTGTCTGGCGGCCGCCGCGTACAGCGTGTCGTTGATCAGCGTCGATTTGCCCGAGCCGGAAACACCGGTGATGCAGGTAAGCAGGCCGCCGGGGATTTCCAGCGTGACGTCCTTCAGATTGTTGCCGTAGGCGCCGACGACCTTGAGCTGCTTGTTCGGATCCGGCACCCGGCGCGTTTTCGGGGCAGAAATGGATTTGCGGCCGGACAGGTAATCGCCAGTCATCGATAGCGGATTGGCCTGAACCTCGGCCGGCGTCCCCTGGGCAACGATGAAACCGCCATGCACCCCGGCGCCAGGGCCGATGTCGACGACGTAGTCGGCGGCGCGGATGGCATCCTCGTCATGCTCGACGACCAATACCGTGTTGCCCATGTCGCGCAGGTTCTTCAATGTTTCGAGCAGACGATCATTGTCGCGCTGGTGCAGACCGATTGAGGGTTCGTCGAGTACATACATGACGCCGGTCAGGCCCGAGCCGATCTGCGAGGCCAGCCGGATGCGCTGCGCCTCGCCGCCGGACAGCGTTTCGGCCGAGCGCTCGAGGCACAGGTAATCGAGGCCGACGTTGATCAGGAAGCTCAGGCGGGCGGTGATTTCCTTGAGGATCTTGTCGGCCACCTGTGCCTTGGCGCCGGTCAGCGTCAGGCAGTTGAAATAATTGCGCGCCTCGCCAAGCGGCATCCGGCTGATTTCATACAGGGTCTTGTCGCCGACCCGAACATGCCGTGCCTCAATGCGCAGCCGGGTGCCGGCGCAGCTCGGGCAGGCCGAACTGCTGACGTACTTCGCCAACTCCTCGCGCACGGCGTTCGATTCGCTGCCGCGGTAGCGCCGTTCCAGGTTCGGGATGATGCCTTCGAAGCTGTGGCTGCGGTCGAAGCGGGTGCCCTTCTCGTTCAGGTAGCGGAAGTTGATGGCCACGTTGCCTGAGCCGTAAAGGACCAGTTGCTGGACCTTTTCCGGCAAGTCGTTCCATGGCGTATCGACCGAAAAACCGTAATGGTCGGCCAGCGATTCGATGATCTGGAAGTAGAACTGGTTCTTCTTGTCCCAGCCGCGAATCGCGCCGCCGGCCAGCGAAGCGGTTGGTTGGGTGACCACCCGTTTCGGGTCGAAGAACTGGATGACGCCCAGGCCGTCGCACTTCGGGCAGGCGCCCATCGGGTTGTTGAACGAGAACAGGCGCGGTTCCAGTTCCTGCAAGGCGTAGGAACAGACCGGGCAGGCGAACTTGGCCGAAAAAAGATGCTCGACGTTGCTGTCCATTTCCAGCGCGATGGCTCGGCCCTCGGCATGGCGCAGCGCTGTTTCAAAGGATTCGGCCAGGCGCTGGCGCATGTCGTCACGCACCTTCAGGCGGTCGACGACGACGTCGACGGTGTGTTTCTGGGTCTTGGCCAGCTTGGGTACGGCATCGATCTCATAGACCGTGCCATCGACACGGACGCGGGCAAAGCCTTGGGCGCGCAATTCGGTGAACAGGTCGACTTGTTCGCCCTTGCGGTTGGCAACGACCGGGGCGAGGATCATCAGCTTGGTTTCGGCCGGCAGGGCGAGCACGGTGTCGACCATCTGCGACACGGTTTGCGCTTCCAGCGGCTGGTTGTGGTCCGGGCAGTACGGCGTGCCGGCGCGGGCGAAGAGCAGGCGCAGGTAGTCGTGAATTTCAGTCACGGTGCCGACCGTCGACCGTGGGTTGTGCGAGGTCGCCTTCTGTTCGATGGAAATGGCCGGGCTCAGGCCTTCGATCAGATCGACATCCGGTTTCTCCATCAACTGCAGGAACTGCCGGGCATAGGCCGACAGCGATTCGACATAACGGCGCTGTCCCTCGGCGTACAAGGTGTCGAAGGCCAGGGAGGACTTGCCGGAGCCGGATAGTCCGGTGATCACGATCAACTGATCACGCGGCAGGTCGAGGTTGATGTTCTTTAAATTGTGGGTGCGCGCACCGCGGATGCGGATGGTTTCCATCGCTGCTCGGGAACGGTTGGGGAGAGGAATGAACTATACGCAAAACCCCGGCGATATGCACGGACGGCTGTTTTTTTATACAGCATTGCTTGTTCGTCGTTTGTTGGATGGCTAAGGCCAAAAACATCGCTATTGCATAAATAATGCATTTCGGATTATGTCAAAGTGATAAAATTGCGAGCTCGGCCGCCGCTGGGTGGCCATCCCGTCAACGAATTAGGATTCCTGCCATGAAATTTGTCTCGCCACTTGTCCGTGCCTTGCCTGTCGCAGCCTTGTCCGCCTTGCTCCTGAGTGCCTGTAGCAATACCGGCAATTCCGTTTCTGCCGCCAATGCTGAAGGCCTGATGAGCGCCGGCAAATCGGTTGCCCAGGCGGCTACGTTGAGCGACGCCGAGGTCATGCAACTGTCCGACAAGTCCTGCGCCGAACTCGACGGCCAGTCCAAGATCGCGGCACCGAAAAGTAAGTACGCCCTGCGCCTCGCCAAGATCACCAAGAGCATGCCCAAGGACGTCAATGGCGTCGCCATCAGCTACAAGGTCTATGAGACCAAGGACGTCAACGCCTGGGCCATGAACAACGGCTGCGTGCGCGTCTATTCCGGTCTGATGAATTTGATGACCGACGACGAAATCCGTGGCGTGGTCGGCCACGAAATCGGGCACGTCGCGCTGGGCCACTCCAAGAAATCCATGCAGGTCGCCTACGCCGCCGGCGCTGCCCGCCAGATCGCAGCTGTCTCGGGTAATTCCGCCGTTGCCGCCCTGAGTTCTTCCGACATTGGCGCCATTGCCGAAAAGCTGGTCAATGCCCAATTCTCGCAAGCTCAGGAAAGCGACGCCGACGATTACTCCTTCGACCTGCTGACCGCTGCCAAGCTGAAGCGCGAGGGCCTGATTTCCGCCTTTGAAAAGCTCGCCAAGCTGGGTGACAGCAACAGCATGCGGAGTTCGCATCCATCGTCCTCCGGCCGCGCCCAGCACATCCGCGACCGCATCGCTGCGAAGAAGTAAGGACACCAACTAGCCATCCGACCCCGATGGCCTCTTGCCCGACGGTTAGTGCCGTCGGGTTTTTTTGCGCCTGGAATCCGAAGGGTGAGCCGGGTTTTCTAGAGACTGAGCTTCATTCGCTATGCAACGGGCGGCTATGTGCCCTAAGCGGAAGTAGGTCGAATTGGAAAGCTGCCGTTCACGGTTTGAGCTCAGCTGACCGCGTAAGCGAGCAAAGCCCGCTGTAGCGCGAGGTTGGGACTCAAGCGGGCTGCCATTTTGGAACCCAGTTCCCAGCCGAAACACAACCGATGGCTAGATGGTCAGTTTGAACAATTGATCGAGCCAACGCACTCTTCGATACGGTCGACACAGTTGAATGGCCTCCTTGGCCGGGAGTGCCTAGACGGTTGAAGAAAGTCCGCCACAACAGTCACTCCTTGAAGATGATGATAACGATGCTTCCCGCAGGCGCAGCCCCGAAGAGTCCACCGAGCGCCGCAATTGGAGCACCTAATAGAAACCAGACAATGACATAGCCTGGGGTACATGGCTGGAGGAAAAACAGTACCCAGATCAATAGTGCGCTAAGTGCTGCTAATGCCAACGACAATGGAGATGCGAGAAAGCATAGCAATCCTATGCCAAACGTTTTCCAGTCACCGGTGAAAAGACCAATAGGTGTCAGTACAATTCCAGCAAGGATTGCAGGCACCGAAATAAGAGCCACCGTTCCAATTGTGCAGAAGACGAACACACTATTACGAAGAGCGTGAACGACTTCAAGCCTCTCGACATGAATGACTCCCGGACGGCCAATACCGGGCAGGTTTATATCTGCCATCCACTTCCAGAGGAGGCCCGCGTTCTCAGCGAAGTCCTGCTCTAGCGATAGATCCGAGACGTATGCGTGGCTTTGGCCTAGCAAAAACAAATACGCGAGGATTGGCACTAGGGTCAATATGGCGACGATTGCCAGCATCTTCTTGATAGTGTTCATTTCGCCTCCCGAGCTTAATCTCTTGCAGACCGGATTAATTATGATGCCCAACTGCGATTAAACGGCCCCGTTTCATCCGTATTAAATTGTTTTTTATGAAGCCATTATGCTGCTCGAATCGTGCGTCCAGCAAGGACAATGCGGTGGTCGATTCCGTATAACAGCTTCAATAAAACGGACGCTTCGATGTCCGCTATCTGGACAAATCGTTCATGGCTGGTTGTGGCCGAAGGCAGCTATCAATTTTCCCCAGCAACGCCCGAGCCCGTTTAACTCTCAATAAAAGGCGGCGATTCGGTCGCGATCAGTTGGGCTTCACGCCAGCTGCCATCGGCGCAGAGCTGGCCGACCAATGTCTGCGCCACATGGGCGACGGCCAGGGTGGCGGCGGAGGCGGGAATCTGGCGGGAGGCGCAGAGCATGATGCGGCGGGTCAGGGTTTCCGGTGCGATGGGGGTGGCCCGCAGGGCGCCGCTGTCCAGTTCGTGCAGCAGTGGCATCGGTGGTAGCAGGGTGTGACCGAGGCCGGCGAGCAGGCTGGTGCGCAGGATGCTGATCGAGCTGATGTCGGCAACCACGTTGGGGGCAGCGCGGCCGGCTTGTCTGGCGGCCGCCTCGACGATGGGGCGGACGCCGTGGGGCCATGCGGGCAGGATCAGCGGCAGGCGCAGGGCGTCGCGCAGGCTGATCGGGCCGCTTGGCGCGTCGGGTGCTTCGGCGGGGGAGATCAGCAGCAGCGCTTCTTCGAGCAGCGGGTGGCAGCGGAATTCGTCGAGTTGGCCGTCGTCGAAAAGAACCGCCAGGTGGATCAGGCCGGTCCGCAACTGCGGGATCAGGTTGCCGGTCAGTTCTTCGGTCAGTTCCAGCTCGACGCGGGGCAGGGCGGCACGTACGGCCTTGAGCAACGGCAGGGCGAGCGCTTGTGAAACGCTATGCGGGATGCCGAAAATGACCTTGCCGACGGTCTCGCCCTCGGCCTGGGTGACGCTGTGCCGGGCATCCTCGACCTGGCGCAGGATGGACAGGGCATGCGGATGGAAGGCCCGACCGGCCGGTGTCAGCGCCACCCCGCGCGGCAGGCGGTGAAAGAGCGGCTGGCCGAGTTCGTCTTCCAGTTGCGCGAGTTGGTGGCTGAGCGCGGATTGTGCGACATGGACCGAGCTGGCAGCTTTGGAGAAGCTGCCGTGTTCGGCGATGGCGAGAAAGTAGCGGAGCTGGCGCAGTTCCATGTCGGTACGGATAGATGCAGAACAGTCAGTCTATCGTTTTTCAAGATGGCTATATCGTAATTCTGAATTTTTCAGATGGATTCGTCTGCGTTCTAATGGCAACAACTGATCTGCACCGACCCTTCTGGCCACGAGCCGGGAAGCAGTAGCCGAACCCGGCTCCGGTTGGTCCGGACAGGCGCTTTTTACCGGAAGCGTTGCCCCGGCAGGGGAATGGAACAAGGGCAGGCCGGCATTGCCGGTCTGCCCTTTGCTTTTGGGCGGCTCACTCGCCGTGCAAACCGTATTTCCGAATCTTGTCGTGCAGTGTTGTCTTGGCGATGAGCAGGGCTTCGGCGGTGCGCGCCAGGCTGCCATAGCGGCGCAGGGCGTCGGCGATCAGGGCGCGTTCGAAGGCGTCGACGGTCTCGGCCAGCGGGCGCGGCGCATCGCCGGCGGGCTGGCCGAAAGGCGGCGAGCCGGCTTCGATGCCGAGCACGCAGCGGTCGGCGACGTTGCGCAATTCGCGCACGTTGCCCGGCCAGTGGTAGCCGACCAGTTGCTGCATGCGGCCGGCGGATGTCGTAGGCACGGCGCGTTCGTGGCGGGCGGCGGCTTGCAGCAGGAAGTGTTCGAAGAGCAGCGGAATGTCCTCGCGCCGCTCGCGCAGCGGTGGCAGCGGCAGGTTGGCGACCGACAGGCGGTAGTAGAGGTCGGCACGGAATTTTCCTTGCTCGGACAATGCCGTCAGGTCTTCCTTGGTCGCGGCAATGATGCGGCAGTCGATGGGAATCGCCGTATTCGACCCGAGCCGCTCCAACGTGCGCTCCTGTAGCACACGCAGCAACTTGATCTGCATCGGGACCGGCATGGTTTCGATTTCGTCGAGAAACAGCGTGCCGCCGTTGGCGTACTCGATCTTGCCGATGCGCCGCTTGCCGGCACCGGTGTAGGCACCCGCCTCGTGACCGAAGATTTCACTTTCGAACAGCGTTTCCGGCAGGCCGCCGCAGTTGATGGCGACGAAATTACCCTTGGCCCGCGGGCTGGCGTCGTGCAGGCAGCGGGCAACCAGTTCCTTGCCAGTGCCGGTCTCACCGTGGATCAGCACGTCGGCCGCGCTGCTGGCCAGGGCGCCGATCAGGCCACGGACGCGGGCCATGCCGGCCGAGTTGCCGATCAGGCGGGCTTCGAGCAGATTGCGCTGGTCGAGCTGGCGGCGCAGGGCGCGCACTTCGAGGACCAGCCGGCGCTTTTCCAGCGCGCGGCGGGCGATGTCGACGAGCTGCTCGGGGGCAAAGGGCTTTTGCAGGAAATCGTAGGCGCCATCCTTCATCGCCTGTACGGCCATCGACACATCGCCGTGGCCGGTGATCAGTAGCACCGGCAATTCCGGGTCGAGGGCGTGCAGTTCGCGCTGCAGGCTCAGGCCATCCTGGCCGGGCAGGCGGATATCGCTGATCACGATGCCGGGGAAGTCGGCATGCAGGCGGTGGCGTGCCAGTTCGGCGCTGCCGGCGCATTCGGCGGCCAGTCCTTCGAGTTGCAGCGCCTGCTCGCAGCCGAGCGCCACATCGGGGTCGTCTTCGATGATCAGGATTTTCAGGTCGTCGGTCATGGCGCGGGGGCGAGCGGGAGTTCGAGTGTGAAGATGGCGCCACCGTCGGGGTGGTTGGCCCCGTGCAGGCTACCACCGAAGTCGCGGATGATGCCGGCGGAAATGGCCAGGCCCAAGCCGAGGCCATCGCCGGCCGGCTTGGTGGTGAAAAAGGGTTCGAACAGATGGGCTAGCGCCTCGTCACTGAGACCGGGACCGTGGTCGCGGACATGCAGGCGGACCATGCCCTCCGCGCATTCCCAGGCCAGTTCGAGGCGCGGGCGGGTCTGGTCGGCCATCGCGTCGAGCGCGTTGCCGACCAGGTTGATCAGCACCTGTTCCAGCCGGTTGGCATCGCACAGGGCGACCGGCTCATCGACCGGGCAGCTGCGCTCGATCTCGGCACCGGCACGGCGGATGCGGGCATCGAGCAGGGCCAGCGCGTTGTCCAGCGCGTGGCAAAGTGGCACTGGGGCCGACTGGCCGCTCGACTTGCGGGCGAAATTGCGCAACTGGCCGGTGATCCGGCCCATGCGGTCGACCAGGTCGGCAATGCGGCCGAGGTTGGTGCGCGTGGTGTCGACATCGCCGCGTTCCAGGAAGCGCTCGGCGTTGGCCGACAGCGTGCGCAGCGCGGCCAGCGGCTGGTTCAGTTCGTGGGCGATGCCGGTGGACAGCTGGCCGATGACTGCCAGCTTGCCGGCCTGCACCAGTTCGTCCTGGGCGGCGCGCAGGGTGCGCTCGGCGCGGATGCGTTCGCCGACCTCGTCCTGCAGTTGCTGGTTGGCGGACGACAGGTCGGCGGTGCGTTCCTCAACCTTGCGTTCCAGTTCATCGTGCGCCTGCTGCAGGGCTTCGCGGGCAGCCAGCCGGTCACGCAGGTGGCGGCGCCGTTCGTTCAGGATGACGCCAAGCAGGCAAAGGCAGGCGGCGGCGATGGCGGCCAGCGCGGCGCGGCTCTGGGCCAGGTCGTCGACCTGTTCGAGATGGGACAGCACGGTCAGCGTCCACGGTGTGCCGGGCAGGGTGCGCGACTGTTCGAGGAAGCGTCCGGTGACCGGGTAGACCGACACCGTTTCCGGGCCGTTGGCGGCAATGCGCACCAGGCGGGCGCCGTGGTCGTAGTCCTCGATCTGCTTGATGCCCAGGGGTTGCAGGGCGCGCCGGTTGTATTGCTGGGTGTGGTCGAAGGCGGCGCGCGTGCTGTCGTCGAGCGGGCGCAGGGTGGTGAATTTCCAGCCGGGCACGGCGGACAGGATGACCACGCCATTTTCGTCAGCGACCAGCACCGGCGCCTCGACCGTGGTCCACGATTTTTCCAACTGTTCGAGGCTGACCTTGATCACCGCGACGCCCAGCGTGCCGTTGTCGCCGGTCAGTGCCGAGGCGAGGTAATAGCCGGGCTCGCCGCGCGTGGTGCCGATGCCGAAGAAACGGCCGTTGCCGCTCTCCAGCGCCTCGCGGAAATAGGGGCGGAAGGACAGCTCTTCGCCGAGAAAACTGTCTGGACGCCGCCAGTTGCTGGTGGCGAGCACCTTGCCGCGGGTGTCCATGACGTAAATCGACAGCGTGCCGGCACGTTCGTTGAGCTTTTCGAGATAGCCGTTGACACGGGCGGCGGCGCTGTCGCCGGCTGTCCCGGCAAGCAGGTCGAGAACTTCCGGCTCCAGGCTCAGCGTGCCGGGCAGGAAGGCGTACTTGCTGATCTCGCGTTCCAAGCTGGCGGCATAGAGATCGAGCCGGTGCAGGCCGGTCGCCTGCAGGTCGGCGATGCCCAGGCGCTGGGCGATGCGGTAGGCCGAGAAGCCGCTCAGGGCGACCAGCAGCAGGCAGAGCAGCAACAGCGGCAGGGAGCGGAGTCGGGGCATCGGGTGGCGAACGGTGCAGGATGGACTATGTTACCGCGCTCAGCCGAAGAGGTCGGCCAGTTGCTTGGCAATCAGCACGACGACCACGCCCAGGAAGGCTTTGCGGATGAAGCCGGCACCATGCTTGAGTGCCAGGTGGGTGCCCACCCAGGAGCCGGCCAGGTTACAGACGGCCATGACCAGGCCGACCTGCCAGAGCAGCGGCCCGTGGCTGGCGAAGAAGGCGATGGCCGACAGGTTGGTGGCGAAATTGATGACTTTGGCGCTGGCCGAGCCCTGCACGAAGTCCATGCCAAACAGGCGGACGAAGCCGAAAATCAGGAAGCTGCCGGTGCCCGGGCCGAAGAAGCCGTCGTAGACGCCGATCAGGCCGCCGAACAGGGCGCCCTTCCAGCGGTCGCGACCGTCGATGACGCGCGTCACCTGCTGGCCGAGATCTTTTTTCATGAAGGTATAGACCGCCACCGCGATCATCATGACGACGACCAGCGGGCGCATGGTTTCGCGCGGCAGCCAGGCAACCAGCGCGGCTCCGCCCCAGGCGCCGAGCAGGGCGGCAACGGTGGCGGGCAGGACAACGGCCCACGGAATGCGTACGCGGCGCGCATAGCGCCACAGGGCGGCACCGGTGCCGGCAATGCTGGCGACCTTGTTGGTACCGAACAGCGTCGGAATGGCAGTCTGCGGAAATTGGCCGAGCAGGACGGGAATCTGGATCAGGCCGCCGCCGCCAACCACGGCGTCGACCATGCCGGCAAAGAAGGCTGCGGGAGCGAGGAGGGTCCAGTCGATCATGGTGGTTGTCAGGATAGGGGAAAAAAAGCCCGGTGCGGTGCACCGGGCAAACAAGCGGGTTCGACGTTCGAGGGTTGAGTCGAACCCGGAGGAGACAAAAAGACTCAGGCGGCCAGGGCGGCAGGCTCTTCAGGGACCGGCAGCGCCTCGTCGGCGTCGGCCAGTTCGGGAGGGACCGGGTCGATGGCGTTTTCCCACTTGGCGACCACCGTGGTGGCGATGGCGTTGCCCAGCACGTTGGTGACGGTGCGCCCCATGTCGAGGAAATGGTCGATGCCGAGCACCAGCAGCAGGCCGGCTTCCGGCAGGTTGAACATGGGCAGCACGGCGGCGACGACGACCAGCGAGGCGCGCGGCACGCCGGCGATGCCCTTGGACGAGACCATCAGGACCAGCAGCATGGTGATCTGGGCGGTCAGCGTCATCGGGATATCGTAGGCCTGGGCCACGAACAGGGCGGCAAAGGTGGTGTAGATCATCGAGCCGTCGAGGTTGAACGAGTAGCCGAGCGGCAGCACGAAGCTGACGACGCGGTTGCGGATGCCGAACTTTTCCAGCTGCTCCATCAGCTTCGGATAAACCGATTCGCTGCTCGCCGTCGAGAAACCGACCAGCATCGGACCGCGGATCAGCTTGAGCAGGCGGAAGATGTCCTTGCCGAGCACGAAGTAACCGGCAGTGATCAGCACGATCCACAGCGCGGCCAGGGCGGCGTAGAAGCTGACCAGCAGCTTGCCGAAAACGAGCAGCATGCCCAGGCCGTTGGTCGTGATCGCACCGGCCACTGCGCCAAACACCCCGACCGGGGCGAAGCGCATCACGTAGTCGGTGACCTTGAGCATGACATGGACGACTTCCTCCATCGTGCACACCAGGCTGCGCGCCATCTGGTTGTGCAGATGGCCGAGGGCCAGGCCGAAGAACACGGCGAAGACCAGGATCTGCAGGATTTCATTGGCCGCCATGGCTTCGAAGATGTTCTTCGGGAAGACATGGGTGATGAAATCCTTCAGGTTCAGCGCGCTGGTTTTCAGATTCAGTGTCGCGCTCGCTTCCGGCAGCGGCACGCTGAGGCCGACGCCCGGTTGCAGCAGGTTGGCAAAGATCAGGCCAAGCAGCAGCGAGCAGAAGGAGGCGCCGACGAACCAGCCGAGTGCCTTGCCGCCGATGCGGCCGACCGTTTTCGAGTCGCCCATGTTGGCCAGCCCGGCGACCAGGGTGGCGAAGACGAGCGGGGCGATGATCATCTTGATCAGGCGCAGGAAGATGTCGGTCAGGATGCCGAAGTAGCCGGCGATTTCCTTGGCGGCGGCCGGTGACGGGGCGAGCGCATTGCAGGCATAGCCAACGATGACGCCGAGTAGCATGGCGATGCCGATCCAGGTGGTCAGGCGATTCATTTTCATGATGGTTTCCTTGGGATGCTGAGTGGAAAGACGCCCGGATCAGGCGGCGACAGGCAGGGGGATGACTTGTGGGCGGGTCAGCACCTCGGGACGCAGCACTTCGGCCAGCTGTTCCGGGCTCATCAGACCGCGTTCGATGACCACCTCGGCCACGCCGCGCCCGCTACGGAAGGCTTCGGCAGCGACTTCGGTGGCGTTGGCGTAACCAATGTACGGGTTGAGGGCGGTGACGATGCCGATCGAGCGCTCGACCGATTCGCGCAGCTGATCGCGGTTGGCGGTGATGCCATTGACGCAATGGTCGGCCAGCACGCGGCAGCCGTTGGTCAGGTGCAGGGCGCTCTTGAACAGGCTGTGGGCGATGATCGGCTCGAAGGCATTGAGCTGCAGCTGGCCGGCTTCGGCGGCGAAAGTGACGGTGGTGTCGTTGCCGATCACTTCGAAGGCGATCTGGTTGACCACTTCCGGGATCACCGGATTGACCTTGCCCGGCATGATCGACGAACCGGCCTGGCGCGGCGGCAGATTGATCTCGTTGAAGCCGGCACGCGGGCCGGAAGAGAGCAGGCGCAGGTCGTTGCAGACCTTGGATAGCTTGACGGCGACGCGCTTCAGGACGCCGGACAGTTGCACGAAGCTGCCGCAATCCTGCGTCGCCTCGATCAGGTTGGGCGCGGTGACGACCGGGATGCCGCTGATTTCGGCCAGCTTGCGGCAGACCAGCGGGGCGTAGTCCGGGTGGGCGTTGATGCCGGTGCCAATGGCGGTGGCACCGAGATTCATTTCGCGGATGAGCAGTGCGGCTTCCTTCAGGCGTTCTTCGTCCTCGCCCAACATCACGGCGTAGGTCGAGAACTCCTGGCCGAGGGTCATCGGCACGGCGTCCTGCAACTGGGTACGGCCCATCTTCAGCACGTCGGCGAACTCGTCGGCCTTGCGCTCGAAAGCTTTGCGCAGATAAGCCATGGCCTCGACCAGGCGGAAGATGCCGACATAGGTGGCCAGCTTCAGCGCCGTCGGATAGACGTCGTTGGTCGACTGGCTCATGTTGACGTGTTCGTTCGGGTGCAGCGTCTTGTAGTCGCCGCGCGTCTTGCCGAGCAGTTCCAGCGCACGGTTGGCGATCACCTCGTTGGCATTCATGTTGGTCGAGGTGCCGGCGCCGCCCTGAATGACATCGACGACGAACTGGTTGTGCCACTGGCCGTCGATGATCTCGCCGCAGGCTTCGGCGATGGCGCCGGCGCGCCGGGCATCGAGCAGGCCGAGTTGCTGGTTGGCCTGGGCGGCGGCCTTCTTGATCTGGGCCAGGGCGCGGATCAGGTCGGGATAGACGGCGATCGAGATGCCGGTGATCGGGAAATTCTCAAGGGCTCGCAGGGTGTGTACCCCGTAGTAGGCGGCGGTCGGAACCTCGCGGTCACCAAGCAGGTCATGCTCGAGGCGGAAGGGAGTGGTGGTCATCGTTTGTCTCCTTTGTTTGTTCAAGGCCGCCGGCATCAAGGCCGTGGGCGCCTTGTTTTATTGCACATGGCGTGCCAGGGGTTGTCGGCGTTGCAAGTGGCTGCTTTTAAAGGAGTCGTGAAGGAGGGTTTACCGGAGGCTCATCGGAAAACCGGATTTTTCCCGCTCGGGGTGTTCGGAAAACCGAACGCCGGGGCGGATTGACGGACTTCCTGCGGTCAGGCGGGCAAACCTGCTAATATTTCTCACTCCGCTGCAATGCAACATAACCAGACCATAATGTCCGCCCCCACTGATCGCATGAGCCCCGAGGAACGCCGCGCCGGCGCCTCGCTGGCCTCCATCTTCGCCCTGCGCATGCTCGGCCTGTTCCTGATCCTGCCTGTGTTTTCGGTCTACGCGAAAACCCTGCCCGGGGGCGACAACCTGGCCCTGGTTGGTTTTGCGCTCGGCGCCTATGGCCTGACCCAGGCCTTTTTCCAGATTCCCTACGGCATCGCCTCGGACATCTTCGGGCGCAAACTGGTCATCGTCGTCGGCCTGCTGATTTTTGCGCTGGGCAGCTTCGTCGCCGCCTGGGCGCCGGACATGAACTGGATCATCGTTGGCCGCGTGCTGCAGGGCGCCGGGGCAATTTCGGCAGCGGTCACCGCGCTGGCTGCCGACCTGACGCGCGAGGAACATCGAACCAAGGTGATGGCGATGATCGGCTCGTCGATTGGCCTGGTCTTCGCCCTGTCGCTGGTCGGCGCGCCGATTCTCTATGGCTGGATCGGCATGTCCGGGCTGTTCATCATGACCGGTGTGCTCGCCCTGTCCGCCATCGTCCTGCTGATCAAGGCCGTGCCACCGGCCCCGGCACCGCAAGGCCATGAAAAACTGCCCTTGCGCCGGGTGATTTTCGATCCCGATCTGCTGCGCCTGAATCTCGGCATCTTCACGCTGCACATGGTGCAGATGGCCATGTTCGTCGTACTGCCACACGCCCTGGTCAATCATGGTGGCCTGGAAGCCGCGTCGCACTGGAAGGTCTATCTGCCCGCCGTGCTGGTTTCTTTTGCCATCATGGTGCCGGCCATCATCGCGGCCGAGCGCAAGGACAAGATGCGCCCCATCTTCATCGCCGCCGTTGGCCTGCTCGTCGTTGTCCAGGCCGGCCTGTTCGTATTGCACGAAAGCCTTTGGGCGCTGGCCTTGTGGCTGTTGCTTTTCTTCGTCGCCTTCAATGTGCTGGAAGCGACGCTGCCGTCGCTGGTCTCGCGCACTGCCCCGCCGGCCGCCAAGGGCGCGGCGCTGGGCGTCTACAACACGACACAGGCCATCGGTCTGTTCATTGGTGGTGCAGCGGGCGGATATATTGCGCAGCATTTCGGCGATAATGCGGTTTTCGCCGCTTGCACAGGTCTGGTTCTGATCTGGCTGGTGGTCGCAAATTCCATGAATTTTCCGCAACGGCGCCCGGTCGCCGCGGCGACACGATAGTTAGGAGACATTGGTAATGGCATCGGTTAACAAATGGATTGGCATCGGCAATCTGGGGCGTGACCCGGAAACCCGCTTCACCGCCAGCGGCGAGGCGATCTGCAATTTCAGCATCGCCTGTACCGAAAGCTGGAAGGACAAGCAGACCGGTGAGCGCAAGGAAATGACCGAGTGGGTCCGCATTTCGGCGTTCGGCAAGCTGGCCGAGATTTGCAGCCAGTACCTCAAGAAGGGCTCGCAAGTCTATGTCGAGGGCAGCCTGCGCACCCGCAAGTGGACCGACAAGGATGGCCAGGAACGCTACACGACCGAGATCCGCTGCGACGACATGAAGATGCTTGGCTCCCGCCAGGGCATGGGCGCTCCAGCCGGCGGCGGTGGTGGCGGTGGTAGCGGCTACGATGAACCGACCGATTACTCGCCGGCGCCGCCGAAGAACAAGCCGAAGCCTTCGTTTGACGATCTCGGCGACGACATTCCGTTCTGAGATATACCTGCGACCCAGGTTTTAAAGGATTTTAAGCATGGCCAATGCCGTCACCTTCAAGGTACTTGAAGATATCGCCCGGGATCTTTCCGGTAGCGAGATCACCTTCCCGACCTTTCTCGACATCACTTTCCAGGTGCGTTCCGCGCTAAAGGATCCGAACCTGAGCGTCGAGCAGTTGGCCAAGCTGGTTGGTGCCGAGCCGTTGATGAGCGCCAAGATCATCCGCATGGCCAACTCGGTGGCACTGAATCCGAGTGGGCGCGAGATTGCCGACGTGAAGAATGCCATCGTTCGCGTCGGCATGGAGGCGGTGCGTACGGTGTCGTTTGCCGTGGCCATGGAGCAGTTGCTGAAGTCGAAGCAGATGCAGCCTTTCGAAGGTATTTCCCAGCGGCTCTGGGAGCATACCTCGCATGTTGCTGCACTGTGCCGCGTGCTGGCCCGCAAGATGGCCAAGATCAATGGTGACGAGGCGATGTTTGCCGGTCTGGTGCACGACCTCGGGGTGTTCTACCTGATGTCGCGTGCAGCCAATTTCCCGGAGTTGGTCAACGACAAGGTTGAGCTGCATGCCTTGCTGGTCGATTGGCATGACAACATCGGTCATGCCCTGCTGTCGGCGCTCGGTTCGCCGGAGTCGGTATTGCTGGCTGTGCAGGAGCACGAGACTGATCGCGAGATCGAGTCGATCGGCAACTTGTCAGATGTCCTTTATGTGGCCAACAAGATCGCCAACCGGACTTCGTCCTGGCGTGATCCGGAACTCGACGGGGCAGTCGATACCTCGGTGCTGGATAAGCTTTTCGATGCCGAGACGCTGGCTGAAATTGTCGAGGAATCCGAAGAGGAAGTGCAGTCGCTGAAGGTGGCGCTCGGCGGCTAAGCCGCCTGGCGCCGGATCAGGATCAGCAGGAAACTCCCGTTCCATCGGGGTGGGCGGTCGACGGGGAGCAGCTTTGATGGGCAGTCACGAACAGACGGCGGATGTCACCGGCCAGCGCTTTGCCGCGCTGGCCCTGGCTGCGCTCGGGGTGGTTTATGGTGACATCGGGACCAGCCCGTTGTATGCGGTGAAGGAGGTCTTCGCCGGCAACCACCCGATTCCGGTCACGATGCTCAATATTTACGGCAGCCTGTCGCTCATTTTCTGGGCGCTGGTGATCGTCGTTTCGGTCAAGTACGTCACCTTCATCATGCGTGCCGACAACCGCGGCGAGGGCGGCATCATGGCGCTGATCGCCCTGGCGCTGCATACGGTGCACGACAAGCCGCAGCACGCAAAATGGATCATGATTGTCGGTGTCCTCGGGGCGGCGATGTTCTACGGCGACGGCATGGTGACGCCCGCGATGTCCGTACTTTCTGCCGTCGAAGGCCTGGAGGTCGCGACGCCGGCGCTCAAGCCCTTCGTCATCCCGCTCACGATGGTCGTCTTGTTTATCCTGTTTTTCGTGCAGCGGAGCGGGACCGCAACGGTCGGGGCTTTTTTTGGCCCGGTCATGCTGGTCTGGTTCAGTGCCCTCGCCTTGCTGGGCGTGCATAACATCGTCGATCACCCGGCGATCCTGATGGCGCTCAACCCGGCCTATGGCATCGAGTTTTTGCTTGAAAACAAGGCGCATTCGCTGGTTGCGATGGGTAATGTCGTGCTGGCGGTGACCGGTGCCGAGGCGCTTTACGCGGACATGGGACACTTTGGCCGCAAGCCGATCTCCCGTGCCTGGTTTGCCTTTGTGCTGCCGGCGCTGGTGCTCAACTATTTTGGTCAGGGCGCGTTGATCCTCGGCGATCCCGAGGCAGCCAAGAATCCGTTCTTCCTCTCGGCGCCGGATTGGGCGCTCTATCCGCTGGTCGGGCTGGCCACGCTGGCCACGGTGATTGCCTCGCAGGCAGTGATTTCCGGTGCCTTCTCGGTGACCCGCCAAGCCATGCAACTCGGCTTCGTGCCGCGAATGGAAGTGCAGTACACCTCCGACCGGGAACAGGGACAAATCTATTTGCCGGCGGTGAACTGGGGTCTGATGGTGGCGGTGATGATCCTCGTTCTCGGCTTCAGATCATCGAACAACCTGGCCGCCGCCTACGGTATTGCAGTAACGGGTGACATGGTCATTACCTCAATTCTTGCCACGGTCGTTGTCGCCAAGGTCTGGAAATGGGGATGGTTCAAGGCCGGCCTGCTGTTCGCCTGCTTCCTGTCGGTCGAGCTGGTCTTTCTCGCCGCCAATATACTGAAGATACCGGATGGCGGCTGGTTCCCGCTGGTGGCCGGGATGGGCGTCTTTGTCCTGATGACGACCTGGAAGCGTGGTCGCCAGTTGCTCTCCGACCGTCTGCGCGGGGAACGCCTGGAACTGTCGATGTTCCTCGATTCCCTGGCCTCGTCGATGCCGACCCGGGTGGCGGGGACGGCCGTATTCCTGAATGCCGACCCGAAGGGGGTGCCGCATGCCTTGCTGCACAACCTGATGCACAACAAGGTGCTGCACGAGCGCGTTGTCTTGCTCTCGGTCCAGTTCTTCGATGTGCCCTATGTGCCGGATATCGACCTGGTCGAAGTCCGGCAGCTGAAGGAAAATTTCTGGAGTGTCGTCATCCAGTATGGCTTCAAGGACATTCCCAATGTGCCGGAGGCCCTGGCGCTGTGTGCCGACGCCGGGCTGGCCTTCAGTTCGCTGGAAACCTCTTACTTCATCGGTCGCGAAACCCTGATTCCGCGTCTTGGTTCGGAGATGGCTTTCTGGCGCGAGAAGATTTTTGTCGCCATGTTCCGCAATGCCGGCTCGGCCACGGCCTTCTTCAAGATTCCCAGCAACCGCGTGGTTGAGCTGGGCACTCAGGTCGTTCTGTAGCGTCGACCGCCAGCGCCAGCGGCCATCCGCTGGCGAATTTCTATTCTCTGTCAGGACCGGTTTGGGCTGGCTGATGTCTGTCGCGCTTGGCGATATGCAGCCCTCAGAGGCGGCGGATCTTTTCCAGTAGCGCCGTCGTCGATGTCTGGTGGATGAAGGGGATCGAATGCACCGTGCCACCCCAGCCGCGGACTTCGCTGCAGCCAACGATCTTGTCCACCGGCCAGTCGCCGCCCTTGACCAGGATGTCGGGGCGGCATTCGAGGATGCGTTGTAGCGGCGTATCTTCATCGAACCAGGTGACCAGCGAAACGCAGGCCAGCGAGGCCATGACCGCCAGGCGGTCTTCCAGCGCATTGACCGGACGGTCGTCGCCCTTCCCCAGACGCTTGACCGAGGCATCGGTATTCAGCGCGACGACCATGCTCGTGCCGAGAGCGGCCGCCTGGGCCAGGTAGGTCACATGGCCACGGTGCAGGATGTCGAAACAGCCGTTGGTGAACACCAGCGGGTGGTCTAACTGGGCGGCTCTGGCAGCCAGCTGGTGCGGCGGGCAGATTTTCGATTCGAAGGAAGGGGAGGCGTAGGACATGGCTGCTTTACGAATGGAGTAAGTGTCTATTTTAGTGCCTGTTGGCCGAGCATCAAATTAAGCATTCTTGCTGTTCGGCCTGGTTGCTGCGCAATCCGGTTTTCAAGCGTGGGTGGTGCGCCACTCGTTCAGTTCATCGATCGCTCTGTCCAGCGAAGGAATCAGGCGGATGCCGTCCTGTGCGGCGAGCCGGGCGATGCCGCCGCCGCCGCACCAAAGCTCGATACCGTCCGGCAGAACGATGCGCAGTTGCTGCAACAGGGCGGGAATTTGTCGTTGCGGGAAGGCGGTCGAAAAGGACAGAGCGACGATGTCGGCGCGGTGTGCTTCGGCCGCGCGACCAATCTCCAGCAAGGGCATTTGCGTGCCGAGCGGGATGCATTCGGCCCCCTCCAGCGCGAACATGGCTTCCGCCATCAGCAGGCCGAGGATGTGCGTCTCATCCGGCACGCTGGTCAGCAGCACGCGCGGTCGGCGCGGGCCGCCGGACAGGGCGGCGATGGCCTGACGGAGCAGGCGCTTGGTCAGTTCGGTGAACAGATGCTCCTCGAACACTTCGAAGCTGCCGTCTTCCCAGGCTTCACCGACCTGGTGGGTCAGCGGAGAAACCGTGTCCTGGACAAAACGCTGTAAACCCTGGCGGGCGAGTCGCTGCTGCATGGCCTGCTGATAGCCGGCGGCATCGTGTTGCTTGATCAGTGCCAGCAGGTCGGTCAGGTCCTCGCCTTCGCCGGTCGGGATGCTTTCGCTGGCGCGGGCACGGCGGGGGGCGAGTGCCGTCAATTCCTCGGCCGGTGTCGCGATCAGTTTGCCTGGGCGATGTCCCTGATCCATCAGGCGTTTGATCAGACGCAGGCGGTCGACCTGGTCGGCCGGGTAGACACGCTCGCCATTCAGGTCGCGTTCCGGCACGGGAAATCCGTAGCGCCGCTCCCACATGCGGAGGACGTCCTTGGAAAGCCCGGTATCCCGCTCAACGGCGGCGATGTTGAAACTAGGAGTATTCATATTTGTCCTGAACAAATGTTAGACAAACCGTTGACAAGCCAACTTTTGCTGGCTATCTTACGAACAAACGTCCTGTTTGTCTAGGACAAATCGAACGAGGAGTTGAACATGTTCTCTAGCCTGAAACGCTGCTTTGGAATTGCCGCCCTGATTACGGTGGGGGTCGTGCCTGTTGCGGCTGCCGCTGAATGCCCGCCACTGCTCAATCACAGCTTCGCCAGCCTGCAGGATGGCAAGCCGATGCCGCTCTGCCAGTACGCCGGCAAGGTCATTCTGGTCGTCAATACGGCCAGCTACTGCGGTTTCACCTCGCAATACGACGGGCTGGAAAAGCTGTATGCCCGGCTCAAGGACAAGGGCCTGGTGGTGCTTGGTTTTCCATCCAATGACTTTGGCGAACAGGAACCGGGCAGCGAGAAGGAAATTGCCGATTTCTGCCGGCTGACCTACGGCGTCGAGTTTCCGATGGTCAGCAAGACGGTGGTCAAGGGCAAGGGCGCTCACCCGTTCTACCTGAAGCTGGCCGAGATCACCGGCAGCAAGCCGAAGTGGAATTTCCACAAGTACCTGATCAACCGCGATGCGACGCAAGTTGTTGCCTACACCAGCTTCACCAAGCCGGATGACAAGGACTTGCTGAAGAAAATCGACGAATTCCTCAAATAAGCCAGCGTAACCCCAGGAGCCAAACATGAATGCCCCGGAAAACATCTTTCTGCCCGACGTCCAAGCCGCCGCCGATACGCGCCGCCTCGCCATCCAGAGCGTCGGCGTCAAGGGCTTGCGCTATCCCCTGCAACTGGAAAATGCGGCCGGTGAATTGACCAGCACGGTCGCGACCTTTGCGATGAGCGTCGGCTTGCCGCCTGAGGTCAAGGGCACGCACATGTCACGTTTCGTCGAGTTGCTCGAAGCCCGCACTGGCCCTCTGACGCAAGTCGGCCTGCTGCGCATGATGGCCGACATGCTGCTGCGTCTGGATGCCAGCAGTGGCCGCATTGAACTGGCTTTCCCTTACTTCATCCGCAAGATGGCGCCGGTCTCCGGTGTCGAGAGCCTGCTCGACTACGATGCGACGCTGATCGTCGATCAGCGCGCATGGGAAAGCGCAACGTTGACCCTGCGCGTCGTGGCGCCGGTAACCAGCCTGTGCCCCTGCTCCAAGAAGATTTCCGATTACGGCGCCCACAACCAGCGTTCGCATATCACGCTGGAGGCGCGACTGCGTTCGCCAATGAGCATCGAGGATCTGGTGCGTATTGCCGAGGAAGAGGCGTCCTGCGAGGTCTTCGGCCTGTTGAAGCGGCCGGACGAAAAGTGGGTGACCGAGCGTGCCTACGACAACCCGAAGTTCGTCGAAGACCTCGTCCGCGACATCGCGCTGCGCCTGATGAACGAGCCGCGCATCGCCGAATGGAAGGTGGCTTCCGAGAACTTCGAGTCCATCCACAACCACTCGGCCTACGCCGAACTGTACGGCTGCAATGAGTAAGAGGGAGATCATGGTGAAAAGACAACGTATCGCCGTCGTCGGCGCCGGCATCTCCGGGCTCGCTTCCGCCTGGTTGTTGAGCCGCCAGCATGACGTAACGCTGTTCGAGGCCGGCGCCTATCTCGGCGGCCATACCAATACCGTCGAGGTGGCGCTGGAAGGCAAGTCGCATCCGGTCGATACCGGATTTCTGGTGTTCAACGAAAAGACCTACCCGAACCTGATTGCGATGTTTGCGCTGCTCGGTGTCGACAGCGTCGAAACCGAGATGTCGTTCGCAGTCAGCCTGGAAAATCCCGATCTCGAATGGGCCGGCAGCAACCTGGCCACCGTCTTCGGCCAGAAGCGCAATCTGGTTCGCCGGAAATTCTGGGCCATGTTGTCCGACATCCTGCGCTTCAATCGTGAAAGCAGCGCCTGGCTGGCGACGCATCCGGACAACCGGCGCAGCCTGCGCGACTTTCTGAGTGCCGGACGCTATTCCAGCGCCTTCTCCGACTGGTACCTGCTGCCGATGGCGGCGGCGATCTGGTCGTGCCCGACCGGCCAGATGCTCGACATGCCGCTCGCCACCTTCATCCGCTTCTGCCAGAACCACGGCCTGCTGCAGGTTTTCGACCGGCCGATGTGGCGCACCGTCAAAGGCGGCGGCCGCGAATACGTCCGGAAGATCGCCGCCGAGCTTGACGCCAATGGCGCGATCATTCGCCTGGCCTGCCCGGTCAGCGCCGTGACCCGTGAGGCCGAGGGGTTGCGCGTGGTTCGAGCCGCCGGCAGCGAGCATTTCGACCAGGTCGTGATGGCCTGTCACAGCGATCAGGCCCTGGCCATCCTCGGCTTCACGGCCAGCGATGCGCAGCGCGAGGTGCTGTCGGCCATCCGCTACCAGCCGAACCGCGCCGTGCTGCATACCGACCGAGTCCTGCTGCCGCGCGATGAAAAACTGTGGTCGGCCTGGAATTACTTCGCCGGCAAAGGCGAGCCGGGTGACCAGCCAGTGGGCGTCTCCTACCTGATCAACAAGCTGCAGCCGCTGCCTTTCAAGACGCCGGTTGTCGTGACGCTGAATCCGGCGCGCGAACCCGACCCGGCCAAGGTGCTGGCCGAATTCGACTACGCCCACCCGATCTTCGACGGCCCGGCCATTGCGGCCCAGCAGAAACTGGCCGGGGTGCAAGGCGAGAACGGTATCTGGCTGGCAGGCGCCTGGGGCAGCTACGGCTTCCATGAGGATGGGCTGAAATCGGCATTGCGTGTGGTCAACGGCATGGGCGTCAGCGCACCCTGGCAGGGTGTCGCCGAAGTGCTGCGGGAAACGGAAAGCGCCTGAGGCTGCCATGAATTTCCGCCCGCAACTCTTCCTCGGCCATGTGATGCACCGGCGCCTGCGCCCGGTGGTCAATGCCTTCGTCTATCCGGTGTTCTATGTCCAGCTGCCAGTGCGCGATCTGGCCGCGACGAATTGCGGAATTTTCAGCGTCGACCGGCGCAACATTCTCAGCTTCCGCAGCAAGGATCATGGGGCGCGCGATGGCAGCCCGCTCTTGCCGTGGATCACGGCACTGCTGCGCGAACGCGGCCTGCCGGACGATGGCGAAATCATGCTGCAGACCTTCCCGCGTGTTTTCGGGCTGGTCTTCAACCCGGTCAGTTTCTGGTTCTGCCATGACCGGGCCGGCGAGTTGATCGCCGTGCTGGCCGAGGTGAACAACACCTTCGGCGGCACCCGCAGTTACCTGCTGCACAACCCGGGTGGCGCACCGCTGCGCGACGGCCAGGAACTACGGGCCGACAAGGATTTCCACGTTTCGCCATTCAACGAGATCGAAGGCGGCTACCGCTTTCGCTTCCATCTGAACCGGCCGGTGCCGCTGGCCCGGATCGACTACGACGATGCCGAGGGCGAGCTGCTGCTCACCTCGATCTCCGGAAAACCCCGGGCCTGGCGGGCAGCCACCTTGCTCGGTGCTTTCCTGCGCATGCCCTTGATGACCGCCGGCGTGCTTTTCCGTATCCACTGGCAAGCCCTGAAACTCTGGCTGAAAGGGGTGCCCTTCCGTGGCGCCCATGTCTCTCAACCCCTCCGGGAATCGACAAAATGAACAACACGATGATCTTTAGCGGCAGTCAAAGCCTGGCCCGCGACACCCGTCTGGTCTTCGACCTGCTGGAAAAAATTCAGGGCGGCATGCTGGAAGTGCGCTTGCCCGACGGTTCCTGCGCCCTGTTTGGCAATGGCGAGCACGGCGTCACGCTACAGGTGCACGACGAAGCCATGTTCGGCATGGTGCTGGCCCGCGGCGATATCGGATTGGCCGAGGCCTATCTCGACGGTCACTGGGATTCGCCGGACATCACCGGCCTGCTCAGGCTGCTGGCGAGGAACCGCGACGCGCTGCAGAAGGCGGTGTATGGCTCCTGGCGCAACCTGCTGGCGGCCCGCGTCCGTCACTGGCTGAATCGCAACAGCCGGGCCGGCAGCAAGCGCAACATCATGGCGCACTACGATCTGGGCAACGACTTTTACCAGTTGTGGCTCGACCCGACCATGAGCTACTCGGCCGCCATTTATCGTGAAGCGGACGATGGCTCGCTGGAAGCCGCCCAGCATGCCAAGTACAACCGCATCCTGAATTGCCTGAAGGCCGGACCCGGGCAGCGCGTGCTGGAAATTGGTTGCGGCTGGGGCGGCTTTGCCGAAAAGGCCGTGCAGCGCGGCCTGGCCGTGACCGGCTTGACGCTGTCGCCGGCTCAGCTGGTCTGGGCCCAACTGCGGGTGCCGACGGCCGATCTTCGCCTGCAGGACTATCGGGATACGCAGGAGCAGTTCGATCACGTCGTTTCGATTGAAATGTTCGAGGCCGTCGGTGAACGTTTCTGGCCGGGCTATTTCAAGACGGTGGCTCAGGCGCTGAAGCAGGATGGCCGGGCGGTGATCCAGAGCATCACCATCCGTGACGATTTGTTCGCCAGTTATCGCAAGGGCACCGATTTCATCCAGCAATACGTCTTCCCGGGCGGCATGCTGCCGTCGCGGCAGGCGTTCCGCGCCGCTGCGGCCAAACAGGGGCTGCTCGTGCGCAACGAATACGCCTTCGGCCTCGATTACGCCCGCACCCTGGCCGAATGGCGGCATGCCTTCGAGGCCAAGTGGCCGCAGATCGCGGCGCTGGGTTTTGACGAGCACTTCCGTCGCCTGTGGCACCTGTATCTCTGCTATTGCGAGGCTGGCTTCCTGGCCGGGAATATCGATGTCGTCCAGTTCGAACTCACGCATTCCTGAGCCGGTGCTCTCGACCAGCCGTCGGCGCCTGCTGCTGGCGCTGGCGGCTGCGCCGTTGTCGGCCTACGCCAGCACCGACACCGACCCGATGGCCGGCCTGAGTCGCTGGGGCAGCGGCGAATTCCGACGTTTCGGCTTTCTCGTCTACGAGGCCGCGCTGTGGGCCGGCGACGACCCCTTGCGCCCGCCGCTGGCACTGAAGCTGACCTACAAGCGAAATATTGCCGGACAGGCCATTGCCGAAGCCAGTGTCAAGGAAATCCGCAACCTCGGCATTGCCGATGAAGTGAGCCTGAAGCGCTGGGGTGAGCAGATGGCTCGGCTGTTTCCGGACGTCAAGCCAGGTGACCACATCATCGGCCAGTATCGTGCCGAGGCGGCCGTCTTTCATTTCAATGATCGCCAGCTCGGCAGCATCGACGATCCGGTTTTCGCCCGAGCCTTCTTCGCCATTTGGCTCGACCCGAAAACCAGCGCGCCCGATTTGCGCGCGGCCCTGCTCAAGCGATCGGCGGTCTGAGATGAGCAACGGTTGCGTTCTCGCCTATGCTGAATTGGGTTCAGACCCTTGTGCGGGTTTCCTGCGGGTTCAACCGCCGGGTTTCGCGCTTGCGGCGCGAGCTACTTTCTTCTTGCGTCGCCAAGAAGAAAGTAGCCAAAGAAGAAGGCGACCCTGGCTCGGCGCCCCTTCGGGGTTCCTTGCGCTACTCGGCAGTCCGGGCGGCTTGCCAGAACTCGCCTGCGGCTCAGACAATGCAAGCCGACTACCCCCGGCCCGCCTGCGTTGCTCAGCGCCTCGCAAGGGGCCCGAAAGGCGTCATGGATCGACCTATGCGACACACAATACATTTTTGCAAAGCGACTACTCTTTGGATTCGGGGCGATTTTCCGGGGCCCATGGAAGGCGCCGAGCAACGCAGGGCTTCGCGGAAATAGCGCGAGGACTGTCTGAGGGCCGTAGGCCCGAGTTCCGCAGCGCCCGCGAAGACCGAGTAGCACAGGAAACCGGCGAAGCCGGCGCCGCCCTTGGGTCGCCTTTTCTTTGCGTACTTTCTTTTGGCGAAGCAAAAGAAAGTGCGGCGCGCCGCAAGCGCGAAAAACAACCGTCGAACGAGCGTAACCCTAAAAATCCATGTGCTGATCAAGCTTCGAGGGCCATGGGAGCACTATCCCCATGACCCCCTCCCGCATCCTCGCCTATGGCCTGCTCGGGCTTCCGCTGGCCTTTGCCGCCCTGCCCATCTACGTCCACGTCCCGCGTTTCTACGCAGAAACAGCCGGCCTGCCGCTGGCGCTGCTCGGCTTCATCCTGCTCGGCGCCCGGTTGCTCGACGCCGGGATCGACCCCTGGCTGGGCTGGCTGGCCGACCGCGTATCGCGGCGGCGCATGGTGGCGCTGGCTTTGCTGCCGTTCGGGCTCGGTTTCGTCGCCCTGCTCAATCCGCCCGCTGAAAATGTCGGGCTCTGGCTGCTCGCCTCGCTGGCCCTGACTTACCTCGGTTTTTCCGCAGCGACCGTCGCCTATCAGGCCTGGGGGGCGGATGTGGGCATCAACTCGGCACTACGCACCCGGCTGACCGCTGCTCGGGAAGGTTTTGGCCTGCTCGGCGTCGTGCTCGCCGCCGCGTTGCCGACGGTGCTTGCCGCCAGCCTGAACGATGGCATCGCCCGGCTGAGCTGGGTATTGCCCCCCTTGCTGCTGATCGCGGCCGCCACGACCTTTTCCCGGGTCGGGGTCGGGCAGCCTTTGCCGGCCAGCAATCAGGCGCTCCTGCCCAGCCTGCGCCGCGTCTTTGCCGATCTGGCCTTCCGTCGCCTGCTGCTGGTTTTTGTCGTCAATGGCATTGCCGCGGCGCTGCCAGCGACGCTCTTCCTCTTTTTTGTCGCCGATGTCTTGCAGGCCGAAGCCAACAGCGGAGCGTTGCTGGCCTTGTATTTCATTGCCGGTGCCGCGTCCTTACCCGTGTGGGTGCGCCTGGCCGGCCGCATTGGTCGGGTCGCCGCCTGGGGGCTGGCCATGGGGCTGGCGATCCTGGCTTTCGCCGGGGCCAGTCTGCTCGGCGCTCATGATGTCGCCACGTTTGCCGCTATCTGTGTCATTTCCGGGCTGACGCTCGGTGCCGATCTGGCGCTGCCGTCAGCGATCGCCGCCGATCTTGGCGAGCGTCAGGGGCAGCCGGGGGCCTGCTTTGGCGTCTGGAACTTTGTCTCGAAACTCAACCTGGCGCTGGCCGCCGGGCTTTCCCTGCCCTTGCTGGCGCTGCTCGGCTACGTGCCGGGCAGTAGTGCCGGTCTGCCGGCGCTGACCTTTGCCTACGCCCTGTTACCGCTCGCTTTCAAGGCGCTGGCCGCGGCCCTGCTCTGGCGCTGGCGCCATTCCCTGGAGTCTGAATCATGAAACTGCTTGCTGCTGCCCTGTTTTCTCTCGGCCTGACCGCCTGTGCCTCGACCGGCGTCGAGCAATATCGCGCCGAACAGCCGGCCCTCGACCTGAAAACCTACCTGAATGGCACGCTGGACGCCTGGGGGATGTTCCAGGGGCGCTCCGGCGAGGTGAAGAAACGCTTCCACGTGGTCATTGACGCCAAATGGAGCGGCGATGTCGGCGTGCTCGACGAGCACTTCAAATGGTCCGATGGCACCACCTCGCGTCGTGTCTGGACGCTGACCCGGCAGCCGGATGGCACCTATCGAGGCAAGGCCGATGATGTGATCGGCGAGGCAATCGGCGAAGTCTCCGGCAATGCGCTGCGCTGGCGTTATGTGCTGGCGCTGCCGGTCGACGGCAAGGTTTACAACGTCGACTTCGACGACTGGATGTTCCTGATGGACGACAAGGTAATGATGAACCGCTCGTACATGTCCAAATGGGGCTTCAACCTGGGCGAAGTGACGCTGAGCTTCGTCAAGCGGCAGTCAGCGCCATGAATCCGAAAATCACCGATTGGCAAGGCAAGCGAGTCTGGCTGCTTGGCGCTTCATCCGGTATCGGTGCTGCCCTGGCCCGCGAACTGGCCGGGCGCGGTGCTCGGCTGGCCCTGTCGGCGCGCAGCGTCGACAAGTTGCTGGCGCTGGGTCTTGGCGATGCCTTGCTTCTGCCCTGTGATGCCACCGACCGGGTCAGTCTGGGCGCGACACGCCAAGGCTTGCTGGCAGTCTGGGGCGGCGTCGACCTGGTCGTTTATCTGGCCGGTGACTATGTGCCAATGCGGGCTGACGACTTCAATCTGGCTGTGGCCGAGCGGGTTATCGACGTTAATTTCAACGGAGCCATGCGCCTTGCGGATAGCGTTCTGGCCGATCTTAGGCCGGGCGGTGGCATTGCTTTCGTCGCCAGTGTCGCCGGTTACCGCGGCCTGCCCAAGGCGCTGTGCTACGGGCCGGGCAAGGCGGCGCTGATCCATTTTGCCGAAGTGCTGCATCTCGATCTTGCGCCCAAGGGCATCGGCGTCTGGGTGATCAACCCAGGATTTGTCTCGACCCAGCTGACCGCCAGAAATGATTTCGCCATGCCCGCCCTGCAAACGCCGGAACAGGCGGCACGGGCCATGGTCGACGGCTTCGGCAAAGGGAATTTCGAAATCCATTTTCCGAAGCGCTTTACCCGCCTGATGAAGCTGTTCGCCCATTTGCCCTATGGCTGGTACTTTCCGCTGATTCGTCGTTTTACCGGAGGCTGATATGACGCTCGACCAGCTGATCTGCTTTTACAACGACTTCGCTCCGGACAGCGTGGCCCGCTTTCCCGAGTTCTACAGTGCCGACGCCTATTTCAAGGACCCGTTCAACGAGGTGCGCGGCATTACTGCCATCCAGCGCATCTTCACTCACATGTTCGGCCAGGTCGCCGAGCCACGCTTTGTCGTCACCGAGAAAGTGGTCGATCAGCATGGTGCCATGCTGGTCTGGGAGTTCTATTTTCGGGTTCGACTGTGGGGCAAGGGCAAAGCGCAGGTCATGCGCGGCGTTTCGCACCTCAGGTTCGACGCTGAGGGTAAGGTCAATTACCACCGCGATTATTGGGATACCGGCGAAGAGCTATACATGAAGCTGCCCGGACTTGGCACCCTGATGCGCGGCTTGCGCCGGGTGCTGGCTGCTTGAAGGAGCTCAAAGTGCGCTTCCCGATTCAGGGCTGCGAGTTGGCTTTCAGTAGCTTGCCGAGCAGGCTGCCGGAGTTTTCCTGGCCGCTGAGCACGTAGTCGAGTTCATTGGCATTTTTCAGGGTCAGCTCAAGCTTGCGTTGGGAGGATAAGGCACTGGCGAACAGTAGTTGGTCACCCGCTTCGAGCCGGAAGTCATCGGCCGGAAGCAGAACGTAGTCGCGGCCGCGTTCGATCAGCAATGGGACCGCGGGCAGGCGACTGTCGCGGTCAGCGCCATCGATCAGGATTTCGCCGAGGCGGATTTTCCGGTCGTGCATCAGCGCCTGCCAGGTGGCCGGGGCTTCGGCGGCATTGAGACGAATGTCCCAGATGACTGGCGTCAGGCCGCCGCTGGCTTCTTGCAGGCGTTTGACCAGTTGTTCGCAGTGGCTCTCCGCCAGTTGGCTGACGTGATCGAGAAAACGGGCCAGCAGTGGCGCCGTCAGGATGGCAATGCATTCCTGGGCGATGATGCGACTGGGCAAGACGGTGAAATCCGCGTCAAAGGCGGTGAATAGCGCGCTATTGGCGGCATGGTTCTGGCGGGCGACGACAAACAGATCGGGCTTGATCTCGCTGGCGGTGATGGCGGTCGAGAGATTGTTGATGTCGTTGCGGCTGCCGGCGACGATCCCCGTCGCGTGCTCGATGCCGGCCTGGTGGAGGGTGCTGGCTTCCGTGCCGTCGCCGGCAATCTCGCGGTTGGCATCGGGGGCGCTTGGGTCGATGATGGTCAGCGTGATGCCGGTGCCGCGCAGTCGCTCGGCGACGGCATGCCCGAAACGGCCGTAGCCGCAGAGTATCCAGTGGCCGCGCGGCGGGCGCAGGGTTTCCGGGATCGGCGATTCGGGCAGGCTGGTCAGCAACTCGATCAGGCGAAAACGTTCGGGGGAGGAAACCGCCAGCGCCAGCCGGTCAGCAAAACGTTCATAGGGATTGATGATGAAGTCGGTGCCGAAGGAGGCCATGTTGGCGGCGATGCTGCCCTGTTCGGCGCGGGCGATGACCGGAATGTCCGGGTTGAGCAGGCGAACGGCAATGGCGATGGCCAGATTGGCCTGCTCGTCGTTGGTGATGGCCAGTACGCCGCGGCATTTCGGGTGCATCAGACCGGCCAGTTGCAAGTTGTCGGGCTGGCGGGCATCGGCGGCAAAGGCGGGGGTGTCGGTCTTGAAATCCAGCAGGTCGAGTTCTTCGACCCGCAGTTCGTCTTTCTCGATGACGACGAAAGCCTGGCCGATCTGGTCGAAGGTCCGGGCGATCAGGCTGCCCGTCTCGCCGCAACCGCAAATCAGGTAGAAGTCCTGCTTGATCTGCCGAACCCGACGCGTGAAGCGGTTGGCGGTCAGCGTGTTCTGGAAACCCTTGTCCTGCAGCAGGGCAATCAGCGTGACCACCGAATAGGACCAGCCGACGACGGTCAGGTAGATGCAGACGGTGACCCACAGGCGCTGGGCATCGGAAAAGGCAGCGGGAATCTCGCCGAAGCCGATGGTGGTTGCGGTGTAGCTGATGAAATAGAAGGCGTGGAAGAAGCTGAGCGGTGCCGTCATCCTGCTTTCGGCATCGACGCCGGGCACCAGCGTCAGACCGACCACCGAGATCGCATAGATGACGATCAGCACAATGATCGGCGCCCGCATGCGCCGGAGGACAAGGAAGAAAGCGCTGTTCACGCGCGGCTCCCGGCTGGCCTAGCGGCGCAGCATGACCGTTTCGACGATCAGGATGATGACCGAGACGATATTGGCGAATAGCGCACCGCCAGAAAGGGAAACGACACTGGACGTGACATGCGCCGTCATGCCGACGCCGGTGACGTGTTCGGCGATACCCCAGGTGACGGCGGCGGCGATCAGTTGCAGGTCGGCGACCAGACTGGTGGACAGGTGGATGGCGCCGATCTGTGTGCGGTCGCCGAATTTGAGCGCGGTGGCGATCAGGCTGACGAACAGCGCGGCCGCCAGTTCGTAGACGCTATGCAACTCCGCTCTGGCGATGTCGCCGATGAAAAATCCGAAGTTGAGCGTGGCTGCCAACAGGATGAAGAAACCGAAAATGACTTTTTCGAGATTCATGATGCCCCCCAAATGCAATCAGGGCGTGCCATGCGGCACGCCCTGTCAGCTTACTCCTGTCGGGCCTTGCCCGGCGAGGGGGTCAGCGATTCTCGACCGGGGCGCTTTGCGGTGGCGCCGAACGGGCACCGAGGACTTGATTGTCGAGGCGGCGGGTTTCATCGTCGCTGACGATTTCCATCACATTGACGACCTTGACGACGCCGGCCGTAGTGCGGGCGACGGCGATGGCCACCTTGGACTCTCGCTCGTTGACGATGCCCATCAGGTAGACAATGCCGCGCTCGCTCAGCACCTTGATGTGGTTGGCGGACAGTTGGTTGGTGTCAACCAGGCGAGCCTTGACCTTGGACGTGATGAAGCTGTCGTTGCTGCGGCTGCCCAGCGGCGTCGCCGGACCAATGCCCAGTTCGTTAATAACGTCACGAACGCCCTCGATCTTGCGGATTTCGCTTTCAATCGACGACTTGGCTTCTTCATTCGGTACTTCGCCGGTGATCAGCACGCGGCGATTGAAGGCAGTGAAATTGACGTGCGAATGGTCCTTGTACTGTGCCGGCACGTGATTGTTGGACTTCCATTCCATCGTCTCGTCGTCAGTCTGGGTGCCGGTCGAGCGGCGGTCATGGGCTGACATCACGCTGGCGGCGGCCGCAGTGCCGAGCAGGGCGGCTTCAACGCAGCCCTGCAAGGCGGGCAGGGCGGCAATCATCAGCAGGGCAGCCAGGCTGAGTTTGGCTTTTTGCATCATTCGACTCCCAGTAAAAGCGCATCGATGCCATCGCACAGGCAATGGATGACGAGCAGGTGGGTTTCCTGAATGCGCGCCGTCCGGTCGGCCGGTACGCAGAGATGAATATCGGCGTCGCGCAGCATTTCGCCGATCTGGCCGCCGCCCTTGCCGGTCAGCGCGATCACGTGCATGTCGTGTTCGTGGGCGGCCTTGATGGCTTCGATGATGTTGCCGGAATTGCCGGAGGTGGAAATGGCCAGCAGGATGTCGCCAGAATGGCCGAGGCCGCGCACCTGCTTGGAGAAAATCTGGTTGAACGAATAGTCATTGCCGATGGCGGTCAGGATCGAGCTGTCGGTGGTCAGCGCGATGGCGGCCAGTTCCTGACGCTCGGCCTCGAAGCGGCCGATCAGTTCAGCGGCGAAATGCTGCGAATCGCCGGCCGAGCCGCCGTTGCCGCAGGCGAGAATCTTGCCGCCGTTGATCAGGCAGTTGGTCATAGTCTCGATGGCGGCAGCAATCGGGGCAGCCATCATGTCGACGGCGTTCAGCTTGGTTTGGGCGCTGTCTTCGAAATTCTTGGCAACGCGGGCGATGAGATCCATATCGTTCAAAGGTTTAAGGCTGTAGATCGAAGCATTCTACCTCACAGCTCCACGAACACTTCGAACGCCACCCGTTGCCATGGATTTTTGTTGTCGCTCAGGGACGACACGCGGGCGGTGAGCCGGTCGCCAGCATCCATCGCCGCCGCAACCGCGCGGTTCTGGGCGCGCGGCACATAGCCCAGCTTGTGGCCGCGCCATTCGACGCGAATGGCATTGCGGTCGTGCTTGTTATCAGGTTCGCGAAAGAGGTCGAGTCCATCGCCGACTTTCATCTCCTGCCACAACTCGCCAACCGCGTAGTACTGGCTACCGGCCAGTGGCGAATTTTGCACCAGCACCCGGATGCTCTCGGCCTGGGCTGTCGCCAGCCAGCAGAGCAGGCTAATCGTCAGCAGAAAACGCATGCTTGATCCATTCCAACTGTTCGCCATCGATCAAGACGCAATCGAATCGGCAGTCGCAATCTGGCTTGCCGAGCAGGTAGTGCTGCGCCGCCAGTACGATGCGCCGGCGCTTGCCAGCCGTGATGCTGGCCCCAGCCCCGCCGAAGTCGCTGCGGCTGCGCTGGCGCACCTCGACGAAGACCAGCCCCTTGCCATCGCGGCAGATCAGGTCGATTTCTCCGCCGCGGATGCGGAAATTGCGCTCGACGACGCGCAGGCCGCCGCGCTCCAGATGGCGAGCCGCCCTGTCCTCGGCTTCGCGGCCGCGCGCAGTGGTGGTATCGTTGGCCTTTACCTGCATGCTGATAAAAATGACGGAAGAATCCGCCGTATTGTATGTCGTCCCGACGCCGCTCGGAAATCTGGCCGATCTGACTCGTCGGGCTGAAGAAGTCCTGCGCACCGTGCCGTGGATCGCCGCCGAGGATACCCGGCACAGCGGCCCCTTGCTCAAGCAGCTTGGTGCGCCGGCACGAACGATACCGGCGCACCAGCATAACGAACACGAAGCTGCCGCCCGTATCGTCGAAAAACTGCGCTCCGGCGAAGCGGTCGCCCTGATTTCCGATGCTGGCACACCGGGTATTTCCGACCCCGGTGCCCGCATCGTCGCGGCTGTTCGTGCCGCCGGGTGCAAGGTCGTTCCGTTGCCTGGGCCTTGCGCGGTAACGACCGCGCTGTCGGCTTCCGGTCTGCTTGACGAGCATTTTCTGTTCTACGGCTTTCTGCCATCCAAGGGTGGCCAGCGCCGGCAGGCGCTGGAGGCGTTGCGCGAGCAGCCGTGTGCGCTGGTCTTCTATGAAGCGCCGCACCGCGTTCTGGAAACCGTGGAGGACATGGCGACCGTGTTTGGCGAGCGTACCCTGGTCATCGCCCGCGAACTGACCAAGCTGTTCGAGTCCATTCATTCCCTGCCGCTGGCCGAAGCGCTCGACTGGCTCAAGGAAGATGCCAATCGCCAACGCGGTGAATTCGTGCTGATGCTTTCCGGTGCCCCAGCGGAGACCGAGAGCGGCGAAGGCGAGCGGGTCTTGAAGCTACTGCTGGCTGAAGGGCTGCCGGTCAAACAGGCCGCCAAGCTGGCCTCGACAATCACCGGCGCGGCCAAGAATGCGCTGTATGAACGCGCCTTGTTGCTGAGAGGGCAATAGCTTTACGCTGGATCTGCCGAGCGCTTGCTGACTCAGTTCTTCCTGGTTTTGGTATATTCGGAAAAAATTCAAAAACTTAGGGAGTTGTTCGGTTAGCGGCCGACGTGGGAGGAGGGGTGTGGAGCGGAGCGGGCGTGTGTCTCCTGTGATGGAGCGCGGCGAAACGGGGGTCTCGCCGCAACTTTGGTGTGTCATTCTTACGCTGGGCCTGGCCTTGGGCTGGGCGTTGCCGTCGGTTCGTTTCTTTTCAACGCCCGCGCAATATCTTCCCGTTCATACCGCGCTGGAATTCGTCGCCATGGCGGTTGCATGCATGGTGTTCGCGCTGGCCTGGAATCTCCGCAGGCAGCCAGGCAACAGTGACAAGATTCTGCTTGGCGCCGGATTCCTGGCGGTATGCCTGATTGACTTCGGGCATACCCTTTCCTATGCCGGAATGCCGGATCTGCTAACGCCTAGCGGACCGGAAAAGGCGATCAATTTCTGGCTGGCCGGGCGTTATGTTGCCGCAGCGGCACTCTTGGGCATTGCCGTGCTGCCAAAGCGCGACTTGTCGGCTTGTGCCGGCAATTGTCTGGTCGCCGGGGTTGTCGTCGTTGCCGCTTGCGCCTGGTGGCTTGGGTTGATGCATCCGCAGTGGTTTCCCCGGACCTTTGTGCCGGGCGAGGGGCTGACCCCCTTCAAGATCGGCGCGGAGTACCTGCTGGCTGCACTCTATGCACTCGCTGCCTGGGGGCTGCTCGTCAAGGCGAAGCGAACGGACAATGCCAATCTCCATTGGCTGGCTGCCGCCGCCTGGGTACAAGGGCTCGCCGAGATGTTCTTCACGCTTTATGGCGAGGTGACCGATCTATTCAATCTGCTCGGTCATGTCTACAAGGCTGTTGCCTACCTGATGGTTTATCGGGCGATGTTCGACGCTGGAGTGCTGGCCCCTTTCCGTGAAATGAAGTTGGAGCGTTCGCGTCTGCAGGCCCTGCTGTCAGCGATTCCCGACCCGGTCTTCGTCAAGAATGCGAATGGCGTTTTCATGTCCTGTAACAAGGCATTCGAGCGTTTACTCGGGGCGCCGGAAAAGAGCATCCTGGGCAAGACAGACTACGATTTTTTCGACAAGGACCTAGCCGACTTCTTTCGCGAGAAAGATCGCGCCGCGACGGCAGCCGGACGCCCTTTGAGCAACGAAGAGTGGCTCGAGTTTGCCGCAGATGGCTATAGCGGACTTTTTGAAACGACGAAGACCCCGCTTTATCTGGATGGGCAGGCAATCGGGACGCTGGGTATTGCCCATGACATTACCCGGCGCAAGCGGATCGAGGCCGACCTGCGCCTCGCAGCAGCCGCCTTCGAGTCCCAGACAGCAATGTTGGTAACCGATGCGAATGGTGTCATCCTGCGGGTCAACCAGGCCTTCCTCAGAGACACCGGTTATGCCGTCGAGGAGTGCGTTGGCCAGACGCCGCGCATCCTCCGTTCAGGCAGACACGATCCGGCGTTCTATCAAAAAATGTGGGAAAGCATCCGGAGTTCAGGGGTCTGGCAGGGCGAGATATGGGATCGTCGCAAAGACGGTTCGATATATCCGAAGTGGCTGACAATCTCCGCGGTGCTTGGCGACTCCGGTGAGGTCACCCATTACATTGGCTTGCATCAGGACGTCTCCGAACGCAAGCTGGCCGAAAGTCGAATTCATCAACTGGCCTATTATGATCAGGTAACAGGTCTGCCCAACCGCATCCTGCTGCAGGAGCGACTGAGTCAGGTGATGGCGAAATGCCGCGCCAGCAGTAACTATGGCGTCTTGTTGTTCGTCGATCTCGATAACTTCAAGACACTCAACGATACCCTTGGCCACAATGTCGGGGATCTTTTGCTGAAGCAGGTTGGCGAAGTCCTGCGCCGATGCTCGCGTGAGAGTGACACCGTCGCCCGCCTGGGGGGCGACGAATTTGCGGTGATTATGTCTGAGTTGGGAACTGATCCAAGCGCAGCCATGCAGGGCGCCGAAGCGGCGGCACGTTATCTGCTGTCCGAACTGGGGCGAACATTCCAGTTAGGGAACGTTATTCATCGCAACACGGTGAGTATCGGGGCCACACTGTTCAAGGGCGAGCAGGAGAGCATCGAGTCCCTTATGCGGCAGATCGATCTCGCCATTTATCAGGCCAAGGGGGCGGGGCGGAATACCGTTCGTTTCTTTGATCCGAGCATGGAAATTGCACTCAGGGAACGGGCGGCCATTGAAGAGGCGTTGCGATACGCCATTGAGGAAGAGCAGTTCCTGCTGCACTATCAGGCCCAGATCGGTGAGGATGGAAGAATAGAAGGGGCGGAAGTGCTTTTGCGCTGGCAGCACCCTGAGCGTGGCATGGTGTCTCCTGCTATTTTTATTCCTCTGGCCGAGGAAACCGGGGATATCGTGCTGCTCGGCAGTTGGGTGCTGAAGCAGGCGGCAGCGCAATTGGCCCGCTGGGCTGAATCACCGGTGATGGCGGGCTTGGTCCTGGCTGTAAACGTCAGTGCCGTTCAGTTGCGTCAGCCGGATTTCGTCGAACAGGTGACGACAGTATTACGCGAGGCTGGTGCCGACCCCGGCCGCCTGAAACTGGAGCTGACTGAAAGCATGCTGGTCAATGATGTCGAGGCGACAATCGCCAAAATGCAGTCATTGAAGGCAATTGGCATCGGATTTTCGCTGGATGATTTCGGTACTGGATACTCGTCGCTTTCCTACCTCAAGCGCCTGCCGCTTAGTCAGCTCAAGATCGATCAGTCTTTCGTTCGTGACGTGCTGGTCGACGCCAATGATGTGGCGATTGCCAGTTCCGTTGTCGCCCTGGCCAAGAGCCTCGGACTGGGCGTGATCGCAGAAGGTGTGGAGACCGAGGCGCAGCGCGAACTGCTGGCGGGTATTGGGTGTCACTGCTATCAGGGCTATCTTTTTAGTCGGCCGCTGCCAATTGGCGACTTTGAGCGCCTTGTTTCGGGTGCGTGATTGGATGCTGCCTTGACTCGGCGATGATGGAAACGCCTGCGATGTGCTGGGCCTCCCTGCTAAAATCGCGAAAACTGCCCAGAGAAACAATCATGCAACTGACCATCACCCGTCCCGACGACTGGCATCTCCACCTGCGCGACGGCGAAGCGCTGGCGTCCGTCCTTGCCCATACCGCTCGCCAGTTCGGTCGCGCCATTGTGATGCCGAACCTGAAACCGCCGGTGACGACCGTCGAGCAGGCCGCTGCCTATCGCGACCGTATCGTGGCCGCGCTGCCGGTCGGCGCCTGCTTCGAGCCGTTGATGACGCTGTATCTGACCGGCAACACGCCGGCCAGTGAAATTGCCAAAGCCGCTGCCTCGGGCTTCGTCAAGGCGGTAAAGCTTTACCCGGCCGGGGCGACGACCAATTCCGATGCTGGTCTGACCGACATCGCCAAGGCCTACGACACGCTGGCCGAAATGGAGCGCGTCGGCCTGCCGCTGCTGGTGCACGGCGAGGTGACCGATCCGAAGATCGACCTCTTCGACCGCGAAAAGGTCTTCATCGACACCGTGCTGCTACCGCTGACCCTGCGCTTCCCGACGCTGAAGGTGGTCATGGAGCACATCACGACCAAGGATGCGGCCGAGTTCGTGGCCGGCTCGCCGGCCAACGTGGCGGCGACCATCACCGCCCACCACTTGCTGTACAACCGCAACGCCATTTTCCAGGGCGGTGTCCGGCCGCACTGGTACTGCCTGCCTGTCTTGAAGCGCGAGACGCATCGCGAGGCGCTGGTCGCGGCGGCGATTTCCGGCAATCCGAAATTCTTCCTCGGCACCGATTCGGCGCCGCATGCCAAGGGCGCCAAGGAGGCGGCCTGCGGCTGTGCCGGCTGTTACACCGCCTATGCGGCGATCGAGCTGTATGCCGAAGCCTTCGAGCAGGCTGGCGGGCTCGACAAGCTGGAAGCTTTCGCCAGCTTCAATGGCCCGGACTGGTACGGCCTGCCGCGCAACAGTGGCACCGTCACGCTGGTCAAGGAAAACTGGACCGTGCCGGCCGACTACCCGTACATCAGCACCGACACCATCGTTCCGCTGCGCGCCGGCGAAACGCTGTCCTGGAAAATGCTCTGAGGAAACCCATCATGCGTCTGCGCCATCTCCTCCTGCCGTTGCTGGCAGTGCCGCTGCTCTCTGCCTGTGTGAACGACGGTGCGACGTATGAAATCGACAACAGCCGCGAGCATGTGCTGTCACTGATTCGCGAGCAGCCCTATTTCTGGGACAGCAAGGTCAATCTGTATCTTGTCGTTTCGCGCATGCCGGCCTGTATGCGCCGGCATAATATGGGTACAGGGACTGACAAGACCAAGGTCGAGGTCTATCAGGTGCCATCGGGTGCCTTCATCATCAAGGTTGGCAAGCGCATGTTTGCCACCGAGACGCAGACCTGCGAGAGTTTCGCCAAGATGGATAGCGAGCCGGTCGAGGGCATGGGGCAGATGATCGGTACTTTCCTCGTCAAGAACGGCGAACTGGTCTTCGTCAAGGAAGAAAAAGACACCTCCGCTGCTGACGAGTGAGCGCTGCCAGCCTTTACGCGTCGCCACTGTTCGAGCCGTTACAGCGCTGGCTTGAGCGCCTGCCGCTGCGACCCGATGCCCAAGCCGTGGCTCAACTGGCCATGCAATTTCCGATACATGCCGAAAATGGCCAAAGAATTCGTTTCGTACCACCGCAGCCGGATGGTCTGGTCTACGAGTGCCGGATCTGGGAGAGCGGCGAGGTCGAAACCAGGCCGGATAATTGGCACGATTTCTTCAACGCGCTGGTCTGGCTGAGCTTTCCGAAGACCAAGATCGCCGTCAGTGCCGCTCACATGCGCGCCATGCAGGCGCCGGGCGAAAAGCGCACCAATTCGCGGGATGTGCTGACCCACTTTGACGAATGTGGCATCGTCGTCTTGTCCAGTCGGCCGGAATTGCTCGACCTGCTGCGTGGGTTTTGCTGGAAAGAGTTGTTTGTCGAGCGGCGGACCGAGGTGATCAGTAGCATGCGCTTCGTGATCTTCGGCCACGCGACCTACGAACAGTTGCTCAAGCCATTTCGTGGGCTGACCGCCAAGGCGGTGCTCTACGAAGTGAGTGAGGACTGGCTTCTTATGTCGACCGAGGCGCAAGTCGCTGCGGTCGACACCTTGCTGGCGGTGGATCTGACGAGCGGTAAATATAACCGGCCGCGTGACTTCCAGCCTCTTCCCCTGCTGGGGATCCCCGGCGTGACGCCAGAAAGCGAGAACCCGGACTACTACGACGATACCTGGCAGTTTCGTCCGGGACGGCGCGCTAAAGATTAGTAGCGGCGGCGCTGCGCTTGCGGATTCGGTGTGCCGCGATTCTCGATGTGACGGAAGGTGATGCGGCCCTTGGACAGATCGTAGGGCGAGAGCTCGAGCGTGACCTTGTCACCGACCAGGATGCGGATGTGGTTCTTCTTCATCTTGCCTGAGGTGTAGGCGATCAGTTCGTGGCCGTTTTCCAGCGTGACGCGGAAGCGGGTGTCGGGGAGGACGTCGTTCACGACGCCTTGCATTTCAAGTAGTTCTTCTTTAGCCAAGTGTTTTCTCCAGTAATTGAAAAATGGGGTTTAGCCGGCGTCGACCGGTGAAGCATCGGTCGAAATCGCCTCCGGCCGGTGGCGGGGTAATTCCCACGGGCGGCCGGGTTCGGTGATGGCAGTGACGGAAATCAACGGCGGCGGCGAGGAGACGCTGCCGAAGATGGTGGCGTAGGACACATCGGCCGCGTCGCGCCCGGTACCCAGGCGGACGAAGCCCATCGGAATGGCGGTGCCGGACGGGTCGAACATGTACCAGCGACCGCCGAGGAAGACCTCGACGTAGGCATGGAAGTCGGTCGGGCCGAGGGCCGGATCGGCGCCGTAGTCGATCCCGGTCGTGAAGCGGGCCGGAATGCTCAGCGCGCGGCAGATGGCGATCATCAGGTGCGCGAAGTCGCGGCAGACGCCGACGCGATCGGTCACCGTATCGAGCGCTGATGTGGTCGAGCTCGTGGTGTTGCTGCGGAAGGCGACGTGCTTGTTCACCCAGTTGCGGATGGCTTCGACGCGCCGATAGCCCTTGGGCAGATGGCCGAATTCGCTCATCGAAAGATTGGCGAGGCGGTCGGACTGGCAGTAGCGGCTGGGGTAGATGTAGTTCAGTACCGAGAGCGGCAATTGGCCGATCGGCGTTTCCGGAATCAGGTCCGGGTTGCCGATATGGTGGTCGATATCGACCAGCGCCTGATAGCTGATGTGCAGTGGGCCGGGGGCACCGGTCAGGCGCAGGAAGCGGGCGTGCGTGGCCGGGGCGGTCTGGATGACCGTCGGTACCTGCTGGCTGACCACCAGGTTTTCGCTGATGATGGCCTGGCTGGCGGTCTGTGCCGCGTGGATGTTGAAAACGAAATCGGCGCCCGGATAGTTCAGTTCATAATGCAGATCGATTGCGAACTGGATGCGGACCATGTATTCCCCAAAGTGACGGCATCCGGAAGTCCGGAAAAGCCGGAAGCGCTCAAGCGAGCAATAAAACGGCGCTTTGCGACGGGGAAATGATCAGTACGGCTTGCCGGTGGTTCGCGGAGCGAAGATAAGGCAGGGACAGCATTTACGCGGGCAGAACGAATTGGCCAAGGCTATACAACACGAGGCTGGAAGAATTCTACGCGCCGAAATGCCGGTAAGCAAGGAAAGTATTAGAAAATTCAATCCCTTGCCGATGTTTTGGCAAGGGATTGCGTGGTGCCTCAGGCGGCTTGCGATTGGTCGCCGCTCGTCCGGGCGGCGCCGAGGCGATTGACACCACTGAGCAAGGCCTTGATCGACGCGGTGACGATATTGCTGTCGACGCCGACGCCGTAGCATTCGCCGCCGCTCTTGTCTCCACCCTTGCCGGCGATTTCCATGAAGGCGCAGGCCCGGGCGTTGCCATCTTCACCCATCGGTACCATCGAACGTTCCTCGTAGCTGCGCACCTGAATGTTGATGCCGGCGCTCTGCAGGGCGTGGACTGCGGCGTTGATCGGGCCGTTGCCTTCGCCGGTCAGGATGTGTGGCGTGCCGTCGATGTCGATGTTCAAGCGGATGCCCTGATTGCGCCCTTGTTCGAAGAGGTGGTGTTCGCGGTAGCGGATCGGGGTGGTGGCGTCGAGGTAGGTCCGGGCGAACATGGCCCAGATGCCGTCAGCGCTCACTTCGCCGCCATGGGCGTCGGTGTGTTGCTGGACGACGCCGGAGAACTCGACCTGCAAGCGGCGCGGCATGACCACACCGTGTTCGGTTTCCATCAAATAGGCGATGCCCCCCTTGCCCGACTGGCTGTTGACGCGGATGACCGAGTCGTAGCTGCGGCCAACGTCGGCCGGGTCAATCGGGAGGTAGGGCACTGACCATTGCTCTGCCGCCTCTTGAGCGGAAAACCCCTTCTTGATGGCGTCCTGGTGGGAGCCGGAGAAGGCCGTGAAAACGAGATCCCCGACGTATGGGTGGCGTGGGTGGATCGGGAGCTGGTTACAGTGTTCGAAAGCACGGGCGACGGCATTGATGTCCGAGAAATCAAGGCCGGGATGGACGCCTTGCGTGTACATGTTGAGGGCGACGGTGACGAGGTCGACGTTACCGGTACGCTCACCATTGCCGAAGAGGCAGCCCTCGACGCGATCGGCGCCGGCCATCAGGCCGAGTTCGGCGGCGGCGACGGCGGTGCCGCGGTCGTTGTGCGGGTGGAGACTGATGATCACGCTGTCGCGCCGGGCGAGGTTGCGGTGCATCCACTCGATCTGGTCGGCGTAGATGTTGGGCGTAGCGATCTCGACCGTGGTCGGAAGGTTGAGGATGACCTTGCGCTGCGGCGTCGCACCCCAGGCGGTGGTGACCGCATCGCAGACTTCCTTGGCGAAATCGAGCTCGGTGGCGGTAAAGAGTTCCGGGCTGTATTCGAGGATGATTTCGGTGTCCGGCATGGCTTCCGCCTGCGCACGGATGAGCTTGACGGCATCGACGGCCATCTGCACGACCTCGGCCTTGCTCATGCCGAAGACGTTGTCGCGGAAGGTTTTGCTGGTCGCGTTATAGACGTGGACGATGGCTTTCTTGGCGCCCTTGAGTGCTTCGAAGGTGCGGCGAATGAGGTGTTCGCGGGCCTGGGTGAGGACCTCGATGGTGACGTCGTCGGGAATGTGGCCGCCTTCGATGAGATTGCGGACGAAGCCGAATTCGGTTTCCGAGGCGGACGGGAAGGCGATTTCGATTTCCTTGAAGCCGATGTCGCAGAGCAGCTTGAACATGCGCATCTTCTTTTCGGCATTCATTGGTTCGAAAAGAGATTGGTTGCCATCGCGAAGATCGGTGCTCATCCAGATCGGCGGCTGGGTGATCGTGCGGTTCGGCCACTGGCGGTCGGCAAGCTGGACCGGCGGAAAAGCGGTGTATTTGGTGGCTGGGTTGGCAATCATGATGTGCTCCGGAAAACGTTTTGCGATGGCGAAATATTAGGCTAAAGCGAGCGGCAGGTGCTTGCGAAATTGGCTATGAATTTGCATTAAATTGGCAGATAATTTTTCAATATAAATTTACTGAGCAATAAAATGGAACTTGATCGTTACGATCGCGAAATTCTCGCCATCCTGCAGGCCGATGGCCGTATCAGCAACCAGGATCTGGCAGACCGTATCGGCCTCTCGCCATCACCCTGCCTGCGTCGCGTGCGGGTGCTTGAGGAGTCGGGGCTGATTACCGGTTATCGCGCCATGCTTGATGCCAAGAAGCTCGGCCTGTCGTTGATGGCGCTGATCGGCATTTCGATGGACCAGCACACGCCGGAACGCTTCGCCAACCTGGAAGCGACGATTTCGGAAATTCCGGAAGTGCTTGAGTGTCTGCTGATCACTGGTCAGCAGTCGGATTACCAGTTGAAGGTCGTGGTCAAGGACATGGATGGGTATCAGGATCTGCTACTCAATAAGATCACCCGCATTCAGGGGGTCACCGGTGTGCATTCCAGTTTCGTGCTGCGCAAGGTGGTCGATAAAACGGCCTTGCCACTAGTCGAGGCCTCAAGGTAACGATAGCTCGGGGGGGGGACCGGTGTTACCCTAGCGGAACCGGCTTGTCCGGTCTCCCCAGCGAGTGCCTTTTCGGCCCTGCATCGCTCTTCTTGAAAGCGTTGTGCCCGTTCGATCGGAACATTTTCTGACGTGCAAACACGCTTTCCTCCAGAGAAGAGGTGCCAATGCCTGGTTATCAGGTCCGGTTCCAGACCGTTGCCATCGGCAATTCGGATTATCAAATTCGCTCGTTGCTCGATCGCCAGCAATACCACGACCCCGAAGGTGAAGCGGAAGCCGCCGGCATTTCACCGGCCAGCTGGTCGCTGTTCGGGCAGATCTGGCCATCGGCCCGTGTACTCGCCAGGACCATGGACAGCTTTGATCTGGTCGGCAAGCGTATCCTCGAGATCGGGGCCGGCCTTTGCCTGGCCAGCCTGGTCGTTCATCGGCGCTCCGGCGACATGACGGCCAGCGATGCCCACCCGATGAGCCGTCCTTTCCTTGAAGAGAATCTGCTCCTCAACCACCTTGGTCCGATGACTTACGCTGATGGCAACTGGGGGCGGGACAATCCCGAGCTTGGGCTGTTCGACCTGATCATCGGCAGTGACGTGCTCTACGAGCGCGATCAGCCGCTGATGCTAGCTTCTTTTATCGACCGTCATTCGGCGCTTGGCGGCGAGGTACTGATCGTCGATCCCAATCGCGGCAACCGCCCGGCCTTTCGTCGGGCCATGGCGGGTTTTGGCTACCTCTATGGCGAATCCAAGGCAGATTGCACCTTCGCCGATGGCGAGGCCTATCGTGGCAGTTTCCTGCATTTTCATCGCGGCCTTGTCTCATGAGCAATCCCGACAATGCACTTTGGCAGCAATGCTGGCGTGACCGGAATATCGAATTCCATCAGAAGACTGTCAATCAGCTGTTGATTCGCTACTGGCATAGCCTGAACCTGGCGGAGGGCAGCCGGGTATTCGTGCCGCTGTGCGGGAAAAGCCTGGACCTGCTGTGGTTGGCGCAGCAAGGTTGCGAGGTGATTGGCATTGAGTTGAGCCCAATCGCCGTCCGGGCTTTTTTTCGCGAAAACGGTCTGCTGCCGGCTCGCCGACAGGTGGGCCGGCTGACCGAATGGTCGAGCGGGCCGATACGCATTTTTTGCGGCGACATCTTTGCCTTGACGGCTGCTGATCTTGGGCCAATTTCCGCGGTATATGATCGCGCCGCGCTGACAGCCTTGCCGGAATCGGTTCGGGCGATCTATGTTGCGCACCTCCACGCCCTGATTCCAGAAACCTGCCCGATATTCCTGTTGACTGCAGAAGATCCGGAAGAAGGCGATGCCGATGGTGCTGAACCCAATGTGGCCGAGGAGTTGTTGACGCTCTATGCCGAACGCTTCACGGTCGATCTGGTGCATGTTGCGCCCAGTTTTCAAATGAATCCCGAGACGCCTGATGCGCCGCCGCTACCCATCGAGCACAAGTTTTATCGCCTGCTACCGAGCTGATTGTCGGCGTGGCACGCGTATAATCCGCGCTGGAAAGTCGGCCAGGCAATCGCTGGGCACGTAAGTGCCGGGAGGAAAGTCCGGGCTCCATTGGGCGGGATGCCAGTTAACGGCTGGGTGCTATACGGTCGCAAGACCTAAGGCAACGGAAAGTGCAACAGAGAATAGACCGCCGATGGCGTTGTAAGACGCACAGGTAAGGGTGAAACGGCGAGGTAAGAGCTCACCGCGTCCACGGTAACGGCGGACGGCACGGTAAACCCCATCCGGAGCAAGACCAAATAGGGAAGCTGAGGCGTGGCCCGCGCTGCTTCCGGGTAGGTTGCTTGAGCCTGTCGGTGACGGCAGGCCTAGAGGAATGATTGCCGAACCTCGCAAGAGGGGAACAAAACCCGGCTTATCGGCCGGCTTTCCAATATCGACAGCTGACAAGAAAAAGCCCTACAGACACTGTAGGGCTTGCGTTGCGGCAGGGTTATGCCTTCTCTCAGTTGCTGGCTTGACGCCGACGAGCTCTCCAGCTCGCGCCGGCTAACGCCAAGCCAAGAAGGCTGAGCGTGCCCGGCTCGGGAATAGGCTGGTTAAACCGGCTATCGTTGTCGGTGTCCTGCAAAAACTGGAAGGATGTTGCGATCCCTTCCCTGAAATTGATAAAAACTTGATGAAAGATATCTTCTACTGGCAAGGCGCCGCCAACGCCAACAACGTCCGAGTAGGTCACTGCGGCGCTGATGGTGCCGTCAGTAAAACTGAGGTCCGTACCGTTGAAAGAGCCAGTGGTACCGGCAGTGCCGTCAAAATAACGGTCAAATAAGGTCAACCCAGAGTTGCCATTCAGAGATAGTGTCAGCAGGGTAAACGGGGCTGTTGTGCCTACGTTCGTGAAATTGAAACTCCACAAGCCTGCGTAGGTATCGCCAGTCTGTGTCAGTGACCAGCCTGTGCCGGTCACGCCACCCGAGGTGGCACCAGTGGCTGCCCAGCTACGGCTTTCAGTGAAAGTGCTGCCGTTGCCTTCTACAAAAGTTGCAACTACCTGCATTCCGCCCATCATTGCCCCGGTGGTTTGAAAACCGGTCAGGCCGGGAATGTCGCTCGGGGCGCTAAGGTCCTGATTGTAGGTTACGGCTGCGGTTGCCGAACCAGCGAGCGCTAGCGCCAAGGCAGCGGACAAGGCTGTTTTCTTGAAGATGGTACCGAATGTCATTTTTTGTTCCTCCGCAAAACAGATATTGGATGCCTGGTGTAATAACAGAAATCAGGTATTGGAAATTCCTTCGGTGATTTCTATGCATAGTCCGTGCCCGTTTGTTAAAACTGCCATTAATTTAGATGCTTAGCCGCTTGGTCGGGTGGGGCTGCTGGGAGGTGCAAGACGATATGTAAAGTTTATCGACACGCCCTCGCATGCAAGTTTTTCTTATGTAACAAGTCAATATTTCGGCGCGATCTTGCCGTGACTTCCTTGGTGGCTGAGCAGTTTTTGGCGCTCGGCAACCCATTACAGCTGCTGTGGCTATCGACGGGGGCAAGTTAGGAACGTTTACGCCAAGATTGGCGGTCAGGCTGCGTTTTTTGCATGCTCAAAGCCACGCCCTTGGTGATTTTCCGATACCAGCGCCATTGACTTCATCTTTGGCATCAATGAGTTCCATGCTCTGGCGCCGCCACCTGCGGAGATCGAATCGGGGGCTTGGGACTGGTTGTTTGCTGGAGGTTGCTTGGAAAATGCGGAGCCTCTTTCTATAGCAGCTAGATGGTGCCAGTGGCCCAGCGTAGTCCGGGCGGGTCTGCAGAAAGCGTGGAGGAGTGAGTTTGCGCGGCTGGTGGGTGGTGGTTGTTACGGGAATCGGCGCATTCACGATTTCACTTATTTTGTGAAACTGAAAATATTCCAGTTATTTTATTTTGACAGGTTGCGCATGGCACGCTCCAAGCCGTCCAGCGTCAGCGGGAACATCCGGTCGTTGCCGATGACTTCACGGATCATGCCGATCGATGGCGTGTAGCCCCAGTAATTTTCGGCCAGCGGGTTGAGCCAGGCGGCGCGCGGCCAGGCGTCGATCATCCGCTGCAGCCAGACGGCGCCGGCTTCCTCGTTCCAGTGTTCGACGCTGCCGCCGGGGCGGCCGACCTCGTAGGGGCTCATGCTGGCATCGCCGACGAAGATCAGCTTGTAGTCCGGGCCGTAGGTGTGGATGACTTCCCAGGTCGACAATCTTTCGCTGTGGCGCCGATGATTGTCCTTCCACACGCCTTCATAGACACAGTTGTGAAAGTAGAAGTGCTCGAGATGCTTGAATTCCGAACGGGCGGCGGAAAACAGTTCTTCGCAGTCCTGGATGTGGTCGTCCATCGAGCCGCCGACATCGAGGAAAAGCAGCACCTTGATCGCGTTGTGCCGCTCCGGGCGCAGGTGCAGGTCAAGCCAGCCGCCGTTACGGGCAGTGCCGGCGATAGTGCCGTCGAGGTCGAGTTCGGTCGCCGCACCTTTGCGGGCGAAGCGGCGCAGCCGGCGCAGGGCGACCTTGATGTTGCGCACGCCGAGGTCGAGCGAGTCGTCGAGATTGCGGAATTCGCGCTGGTCCCAGACCTTGATCGCCGTTCGGTTGCCGACCGATTCACCGCCGATGCGCACGCCTTCCGGGTTGTAACCGCCGTGGCCGAAGGGCGAGGTGCCGGCCGTGCCGATCCATTTGCTGCCCGCGGCGTGGCGTTCCTTTTGCTCGGCCAGCCGCTCCTTTAACTGCTCGAGCACCTTCTCGTAGCCGAGCTTCTGCAGGCGGGCCCGGTCGGCTTCGGACAGATGTTTCCGTGCAGCCAGTTCCAGCCATTCCTCCGGCACCATGGCATCGAAACCGGGCAGCGCCTCGACGCCCTTGAAATATTCGCCAAAGGCCCGGTCGAAGCGGTCGTACAGGGTTTCGTCCTTGACCAGCAGGGTGCGCGACAGCAGGTAGAAGTCGTCCAGACTGCCCGTCACCAGCCGTGCCTCCAGGGCTTCGAGTAGGGCCAGCAACTCGTTGGTCGACACCGGTAACTGGCGCGACTTCAGGTGCAGGAAAAAATCGACCAGCATTTACGGTTTGCGGCGGCTCATGAAGGCCAGGCGTTCGAACAGATGCACGTCCTGCTCGTTCTTCAGGAGCGCGCCATGCAGCGGCGGAATGGCATCCTTGGCTTCCTTGGCGCGCAAGGCTTCCGGCGGGATGTCCTCGGCCAGCAGCAGTTTCAGCCAGTCGATCAATTCGCTGGTCGACGGCTTCTTCTTCAGGCCGGGCACTTCGCGCAGGTCGAAGAACACCTCCAGCGCTTCCTTCAGCAACTCGTGCTTGAGCACCGGGAAATGCACCCCGACGATGCGCTGCATGGTCTCCCTGTCCGGGAATTTGATGTAGTGGAAGAAGCAGCGGCGCAGGAAGGCGTCGGGCAGTTCCTTCTCGTTGTTCGATGTGATGATGATCAGCGGCCGGTGTTTGGCCTTGATGGTGCGGTGCAGCTCGTAGCAGTGGAATTCCATGCGGTCGAGTTCGCGCAGCAGGTCGTTGGGGAATTCGATGTCGGCCTTGTCGATTTCGTCGATCAGGACCACCGAAGGCTCATCGCATTCAAACGCCTGCCACAGCACGCCATGCACGATGTAGTGCGAGATGTCCTCGACGCGCGGATCGCCGAGTTGCGAGTCGCGCAGTCGGGATACGGCGTCGTATTCGTAAAGACCTTGCTGTGCCTTGGTGGTCGATTTGACGTGCCACTGGAACAGCGGCATGTTCAGTGCCCGCGCCACCTCCTCGGCGAGCAGCGTCTTGCCGGTGCCCGGTTCGCCCTTGATGAGCAGCGGGCGTTGCAGGGCGACGGCGGCATTGACCGCCAGGGTCAGGTCGCGGGTGGCGACGTAGCTATCGGTACCTTCGAATTTCATGGTTCTTCTTGTCGGCTGGGGATGCGGGGATTGTATGACTAAAGGACGCGCCGGAAGTGCCATTGGTTGTGGTACTGATTATTGCTAAGGGTATTATGCATATGGCGTTTATCGCCAAGGCTAAGCACCATAGTGAAATTAAATTGATGATTAAGAAGGGGGATGAGATATCCGGTTCTTGTGTATAGGCGTAATGGCTTCCTGAACATTGCTGTTGAGGGACAGAGGTGTCTTTTTAGATATTTTGTTTGTTGTGAAGGTGAAATGGAGGCAATGATGAGCGAACTGCAAGTGGCTCCGGTAAGCAATGACAAAGAGGCTTGGTGGAAACGAAGAAATCTTCAACTTGATACGTTTTCGAAGTTGTTCTCGATAGTTGGTGTGGCAGGGGCTCTCTCGGTAGCGACGATAGCCTACCTGAACTATCAATCTCAACTGGAGGAAAATGATCGTGCAGCATCAGTCTTGGATATGAGGGTAAATACTGAAACGATCCCCATATCGGACTCGAAATGCATCGTCCTCGTAAATATTGATCTAACCAATAAGGGACGTCGTGCAATTAATCCTTATGCGCACACTGATGACGATGGTGGAGAGCAACAGTACTCAGGCGAAGGGCTTACGCTCAGTGTAACTAGGCATTCGATTCCCTCAAAAGATGCGCCTATTGCGGAGGATGCGCCTGATGACATCAGAGTTGTTCCTCGCTACAACATTCTAGAAAAAAAATACAGTTATCGAAACACGAGGCGTTGGGACGAGATTTACGTTATCAAACCGAACACGTCCTATCGCGAAACTGAAGCAATTACGCTTCAGAGGCATGCGTTGTATGAAATACGAGCTCGTTTTTACGCTTTTAGGCGAGCCAAGAATGGCGAGCCTGAGGTCTGGACAAACACGGAAACAAAGTATCTCTATGTTGAGTGAATTTAGGGTGCTTTGGAAAACGATTCATTGCGAGTGTTCTCTCCAGCAGGGCTCTAGCTTGCTGCTGAGGAATCTACTGATGTATTAAACTTCTGGCCTAGAATGCGCGCCATGAAAATTCCCCGCTTCCCAGAAGTCGCTTGGCTAGAGTCAGGAGAGAAAGATACTGTTCGCTGGCGCTCGGAAGCCGGCATCGCGCCGCATGCCGACATCCGCATCGCCGACGACCGGACCGGCGCCGACGACGCCTTCCGCCTGCTCGAATCCGGCACGGCGCTCCTCTGGCGCGGCGACTGGGTCAATGCCCGGCACCTGATGCAGGCGCTGACCAAGCGGGCGGATCGGCGTTTCGGCGCGCAGCGCGGCAAGGCACCGAAAACGCCGGCCGAAGCCTTTGCCCGCCACCGCGAAACGCAAGGCCAGCGGGCAGCGTTGCTCAATCGCCTGCTGGTGCCGTTGAACGCCGACTACACGGTGCCCTTGCGCCGGGCGCAGGACGTGGCCGAGGCCTGCCATGCCGCCTACGGAGCGCCGACCGATGAGGATTCCCTCGTCGCGCTGCGCGAACTGCTCGCTGTGATCAGCGCCCACGAGTGGCGCAAGAAGGGCGTGCCGGTGCCGGCGGTGCAGGGGCGCATCTATCCGCATTACGGCGTCTTCTCGCCGGTGCGCGGGGAGTACGTCGATCTGATCGCCTCAGCGCCGATTCCGGCCGGCTGCGACCTGGCTTTCGACATCGGCACCGGCTCCGGCATCATCGCCGCCGTGCTTGCCCGACGCGGCGTGGCGCAGATCGTCGCTACCGACCAGGATGCGCGGGCGCTTGCCTGCGCCGGCGAGAATATCGAACAACTGGGGCTGGCGGCTGCTGTTCGCATCGTCAAGGCCGACCTCTTCCCCGAGGGCAAGGCCCCGCTGGTCGTCTGCAATCCCCCCTGGTTGCCGGCCCAGCCCACATCGCCGGTCGAATATGCGGTGTATGACCCGGATTCGCGCATGCTGCGCGGCTTCCTGGCCGGCCTGGCGGCTCATCTGGCCGATGGCGGCGAAGGCTGGCTGATCATTTCCGACATCGCTGAATTGCTCGGCCTGCGTTCGCGCGAAAAACTGCTGGCATGGATCGCCGAGGCCGGACTGAAGGTGATCGGCCGTCTCGATACGCATCCGAAACACCCCAAGGCGCAGGATGCGAGTGACCCGCTACACGCGGCACGGGCAGCTGAAGTCACTTCTTTGTGGCGGCTTGGAAAAACTTAGGGAATAAAACGATGGTCTGATCCGTTTACGAAGGTGTAGCACCCCAAAACCAACGGAGACGATCATGAAAAAAACCAAGTTGATGTGCGCGCTGCTGACGTCGCTGACCCTGGCTGCCTGTGCCGGGGGCGGCATGTATGCGGCAGCGCCGGCGAAAGTCATGGATGGCGCGCTGACCGGCGCCGGCGGCATGACCCTCTACACCTTCGACAAGGATGCCGCCGGCAGCGGCAAGAGCCTATGCAACGGCCCGTGTGCCACCAACTGGCCGCCGCTGTTCGCGATGGATGGCGACATGGCCAGTGGCGACTACAGCGTCGTCAATCGCGACGACGGCAAGAAACAGTGGGCCTTCAAGGGCAAGCCGCTGTACTACTGGGCCAAGGACCAAAAGCCGGGCGACAGGACGGGCGACGGTTTCAACAACGTCTGGCACACCGCCAAGCCGTAACCCGGAAACGTGGACAGCCGCGCCATCCTCGCCGAACTGCCCCGCCTGCGCCGTTACGCGCGGGCGATGCTCGGCGACCGTGCGGCGGCGGACGACCTCGTGCAAGACACTCTGGAACGCGCCTGGAGCCGGATTAGCCAATGGCGCCAGGGCAGCGACCTGCGCGCCTGGCTGTTCGGCATCATGCACAACCTGCGCATCGACCAGTTGCGGCGTGCCGGCCTGGCAATCACGTCGTTGGATGAGGACGCTGCCGAGGTGCCGCTCCGCCCGACGCAGACTGACCGGCTCGAACTGATGGACCTCGAATCTGCGCTCCGCCAATTGCCCGACGAGCAACGCGAAATCCTGCTGCTGGTCGCACTGGAAGAAATGAGCTACGCCGATATTGCCACCCTGCTCGGCATTCCCATCGGCACCGTGATGTCCCGCCTGTCGCGCGGGCGAGAAAGGCTGCGTGTGGTCATGGATGGCCGCCAGCAAACAGCAAACCTGAGGCTCGTACGATGACCTCGCAACCAATCACTGAAGACGAACTGCAAGCCTATGTCGATGATGCGCTGACGCCGGAGTGGCAGGCGGTGCTCGAGGCACACCTAGCACTGAACCCGGGGGATGCCGAACGGGTCGTCGCCTATCGGGCCCAGAAGCAGGCGCTTAAGGCGCTGTTCCAGCCGATGCTCGACGAACCCTTGCCGGAACGCCTGCAGATCCTGACGGTTCAACCGCTCAGAGCGCCGACCGGTGGTGGCTGGACCGGCGGCCTGTGGCAGCGCCTGGCAGCCGGACTGCTGGTTGCCGCACTGGGTGGTGCCGGCGGCTGGCTGGCGCACGGCCAGTATTTGCAAGGCGACCGCATGGCCCGCATGGTGCCGCTGTCGCATCAGGCGGCCGTGGCGCATGTGGTGTACAGCCCGGACGTGCGCCGCCCGGTTGAAATTGCCGCGGATCAGGAAGAGGCGCTGGTCAAATGGCTGAGCAAGCGGCTCGGCACGCCGGTCAGGCCGCCCAAGCTCGGTGCCCTCGGCTACGAACTGGTCGGCGGTCGCTTGCTGCCCGGCAATAGCGGCCCGGTCGCCCAGTTCATGTACCACGATGCCAGTGGCCAGCGCATGACACTGTACGTGACCACCGAAAGCATCGAGAAGCGCGATACCGGCTTCCGCTTCGCTCGCGAAGGCCCGGTCAATGTCTTCTACTGGGTCGATGGCAAGTTCGGCTATGCCCTGTCGGCCGGCATCGACAAGGGCGAACTGGCCAAGGTTGCCACCGCGGTCTACGACCAGCTCGATCAAAAATAAACCAAACAACGACTCACCCAAGGAGTTTCCCCATGCAGAGAACCCAATTTACCGTACCCGTGCTTGCCCTGGCGGCCCTCATTCCCCATGCGACGATGGCGGCCGATCCAACGCCCGACGCCAGTCAGGTCGTCGCTGCCGTTGAAGGAGTGTTCGGTGTGACGCCTGGCGAGCGGCGCAACCACATCAAGGGCACCTGCGCCGCCGGCGAATTCGTCGGTACGAAAGAAGCGGCAAAGCTCAGTCGTTCGCCGCTCTTTTCCGGCAAGCCGGTGCCGGTTGTTGCCCGCTTTTCGCTGTCCGGTGGCAACCCGAAGGCACCCGATGTGGCCAAGAGCGCCCGGGGCATGGCTCTGCAATTCCAGTTGCCGAAAGGCCAGCTGCATCACATCACGATGCTCAACACGCCGATGTTCGGCGCCGCCAATCCGCAGACCTTCCTCGACCTGATGCAGGCGTTGCAGCCCGACCCGGCGACCGGCAAGCCGGACCCCGAAAAGATGAAGGCCTTCAAGGCCAGTCATCCGGACAACCAGGCGCAGGCCCAGTATCTGGCTAGCAACAATCCACCGGCCAGCTACGCCAGCAGCAGCTACTGGGGTATCCACACCTTCAAGTTCGTCGACAAGAAGGGAAAGGCGACGCTGGTGCGCTGGCAGTTCGTGCCGCAGGATGGTGAAAAGCGCCTGAGCGATGACGAGCTGAAGACGGCCGGCGCCAATTTCCTCGAATCAGCCTTGATCGAACGGGCCAAGCAGGGGGCGGTGCGCTGGGACATGATGGTCAGCATCGGCCAGCCGGGCGACAGCGAGACCGATCCGACCGTCCTCTGGCCGGCCGAGCGGCCGCGCATCAAGGCCGGTACGCTGACCATTCGCAGTGCCGAAGCGCAGAAGGGGGCGCCGTGCGAGCCGATCAACTTCGATCCGCTGGTCATGGCCCCCGGCATCCAGCCGACCGACGACCCGGTGCTGCGCTTCCGTTCGCCGGCTTATGCGGTCTCCTTCGGCAAGCGACTGAGCGAACGCTGAGTCTTTGCCAAATAAAAAGGCCGGCTGAGTTGGCCGGCCTTGCTTCATGACGGGATGAGCATCCTCAGTCCTTGAGCAGCACCCACTTGCCGTCCTTGACGGCCATCATGACGCGGGCGCGCGCGTCCATGCCGTTATGGTTCTGCGCGTTCATGTTGAAGATGCCCTGAGCGCCGACCACTTCCTTCGATTGCTCCAGCGCATCGCGCAGGGCTTCGCGGAATTCCACCGAGCCGGGCTTGGCCTTCTTCAGGGCGGCCGGGATCGCCTTCTGCAGCAGCAGGCCAGCGTCGTAGGTGTTGGCACCGAAGGTGGACATCGTGCCGGCGCCGTATTTGCCCTCGTAGGCCTTGACGTAGCCCAGGGCGACGGCCTTGATCGGGTTGTTGCCGGCCAGGTCGGCCGCCACCAGCATCGGGCCGCCGGCCATCAGCGTGCCCTCGACGGCCTTGCCGCCGATGCGGATGAAGTCGTTGGTCGCCACGCCGTGCGTCTGGTAGATGCGGCCCTTGTAGCCCTTTTCCTGCAACGTTGTTTGCGGCAGAACGGCCGGACCACCCGTCGCTGCGATCAGCACGGCATCCGGCTTGCTGGTCATGACTTTCAGTGCCTGTCCAGTGACCGATTGATCAGTCCGGTTGAAGCGTTCGCTGGCGACCATCTTCAGGCCGGATTTCTCGGCCATGGCGGTGAACACCTTGAACCAGTTTTCGCCGTAGGGGTCGTTGAAGCCGATAAAACCGACCGTCTTCGTGCCGGCCGCCAACATGTGCTCGATCAGTGCACCAGCGATCAGGTCATCGTTCTGGGTCGTCTTGAATACCCAACGACGCTTGTCATCGAGCGGCAGGATGATGGCCGATGAACCTACCGTGGTGACCAGGGGGACGCGGGATTCGGCCACGAAATCGAGCATGGCCAGCGCCGCCGGCGTCGTGGTCGGCCCGATCAGCGCATCGACCTTGTGTTCGGAGATCAGCTTCTTGACGCCAGTGACGGCATTGGTCGGGTCGGACGCATCATCGAGGACGATGTACTCGACTTTCTGGCCGCCGATTTCGGTCGGTAACAGGGCGACCGTGTTCTTTTGCGGAATGCCGACGACAGCGGTCGGGCCGGTTGACGAGGCGATCACGCCAATTCGGATGTCCGCCAGCGCGACGGTGCTTGCCAACAGCAGCAGGGCTAAAGAGGAAAGTTTGCGACAGAGCACAGCATGACTCCTAGGGGGAATTAGGTTCAGCCGTGAATTATAGGCAGCCAGCCAGGACTTCAGTGAGGCTGTGGCCCCAAAAAGAAAAAGCGCTGCCACTTGTCGCCAGGTATCAACATTCAAGCTGGCCGCCGCAATTGCGTTGGCCAGCTGTGTGTTGCTGGTGCGCTTAGGTTTTTACGCCGGGTTTTCTGCCCGGGGCAGGCTTGGGGAAGTAACCGGATACCCGGCTGAACAATCCCTCGGTCGCCTTGCCGTTTTCGAAGACGGTCATGCTGCACAAGGAAATGTCGCCTCGGCCCGATAGTTCCTTCAGGCAGGCACGAACTTCAGGCAGCGCGAAGCCGGTACCCGAAGCAATCTCGGAATCGCGAAGCTGGCCATGCTTCTTGAGGTAGGTGAGAACTGATTCTGTGTGCATAGTTACATCCTTTTGCCGGTCAGCGGCCAATAAATTCAGTGTAGATCACTGGTGGTTAATTGCTGCATCGGGCATTTACGTATGGTCGACAGGGCGGCGAGTAGCGTGCCGGCCCTTACAAAAGTGATACATGGTTGAGGTTGAAAGGAAAAGGACTTAGAGATCGACCCCTAAGTCCTTGATGATGCTGGTGGGCCTGCACGGACTTGAACCGTGGACCAAAGGATTATGAGTCCTCTGCTCTAACCAACTGAGCTACAGGCCCGGAAAACTTAACTGTTGTTCGTGTCGACGAAACTGCGCAGCTTGTCGGAGCGGGTCGGGTGACGCAGCTTGCGCAGGGCTTTGGCTTCTATCTGACGGATACGTTCGCGGGTGACGTCGAATTGCTTGCCGACTTCTTCCAGCGTGTGATCGGTGTTCATTTCGATGCCGAAGCGCATGCGCAGTACCTTGGCTTCCCTCGTCGTCAGCGTGTCGAGGATTTCCTTGGTGACGCCGCGCAGGCTGGAATACATCGCGGCATCGGCCGGGGCCAGGGTGCCTGAGTCTTCGATGAAGTCGCCGAGGTGCGAGTCGTCGTCGTCGCCGATCGGGGTTTCCATGGAGATTGGCTCCTTGGAAATCTTCATGATCTTGCGAATCTTGTCTTCCGGCATGTCCATCTTCTTGGCTAGCGTCGCCGGATCGGGTTCGGCACCCGTTTCCTGCAGGATCTGGCGGCTGATCCGGTTCATCTTGTTGATCGTTTCGATCATGTGCACGGGGATACGGATGGTCCGTGCCTGGTCGGCGATGGAGCGGGTGATGGCCTGGCGGATCCACCATGTGGCGTAGGTGGAGAACTTGTAGCCGCGGCGGTATTCGAACTTGTCCACCGCCTTCATCAGGCCGATATTGCCTTCCTGGATCAGGTCGAGGAACTGCAGGCCGCGGTTGGTGTATTTCTTGGCGATCGAGATGACCAGACGCAGGTTGGCTTCGGTCATTTCGCGCTTGGCGCGGCGGGCCTTGGCTTCGCCGGTGGACATCTGCTTGTTGATGTCTTTCAGGTCCTTGAGCGGAATGCCGATACGGTCCTGCAGGGCGAGCAGTTTCTTCTGCTCTTCCTTGATGTCCGGCGCGTTGCGGGTCAGGATGGCAACGTAGGTCTTGGGGGCGGCAGCGACTTCGGCATCGGCCCAGTCGAGGTTGATTTCATTGCCCGGGAAGGACTGGATGAAGTGCGGGCGCGGCATCTTGACGCGGTCCACGCAGATTTGCTGGATCTTGCGCTCGCAACCGCGAACCTGCTCGACCATGCCGCGCACGCTATCGCACAGGCGCTCGATCGAACGCGAGGTGAAGCGGATGTTCATCAGTTCGTCGGAAACCTGTTGCAGCAGCTTGATGTACACCTTGTCGTGCGAACCCTTGGTCGGGAGCATCTTCTGCATCTTGGCGTGGATGCCCTTGATGTTCTTGAAGCGCTCCAAGGCATCGGTCTTCAGTTGCAGCAGGGAGGCCGCAGCGGCGCCGCCGCCAGCACCCTCGCCGTCGTCATCGCCGTCTTCTTCTTCGTCTTCTTCGGCTTCCGGCATTTCGGCCGCCGGGGCTTCTTCGACAGCGTTCGGGTCGATCAGGCCGTCGACCAGTTCGTCGATGCGCATTTCATCGGATTCGACCTTGGCGGCCAATTCGAGAATGTCGGAAATCGTCGTCGGGCAGGCGGCAATCGCCTGGATCATGTGCTTCAGGCCTTCCTCGATTCGCTTGGCGATCTCGATTTCGCCTTCGCGGGTGAGGAGTTCGACCGAGCCCATTTCACGCATGTACATGCGGACCGGGTCGGTGGTGCGGCCGAATTCGGAGTCGACAGTGGACAGGGCCTGCTCGGCCTGCGCTTCGACTTCCTCGTCGTCGGCGGCAACCGCAGCAGTGTCGGACATCAGCAGGTCTTCTGCAGCCGGGGCTTCGTCGAAGACCTGGATGCTCATTTCGCTGAAAGTCGAGATGATCGCTTCGATACTTTCGGCATCGACGACGTCATCCGGCAGGTGATCGTTGATTTCGGCGTAAGTCAGGTAGCCGCGTTCCTTGCCCAGCTTGATCAGGGCCTTGAGGCGCATTTTGCGCGCTTCGGCGTCAAGCGGTTCCGGCGTCTCAGCCATCTGGCCCTGGAGCAGCGCCTTTTCGGCGGCTTTATCCTTGGCCTTGCTGGTGCGAGCCTTCGGGGCTTCCTTAGCGGTGTCTTTTGCCTTAGCCATGAACACGATCCATAGAATTCGAGAAAACCGTAGATTTTACCACAACTTAGCTACGATTTGCCTTGGTGGTGAGGAACTGGATGTAGGCCTGTTTCTCGGCGGCGCTCAGTCCGGCCACGCCGAACTGCTGAGCCTTGACCTGAAGTTCGGCGAAGGCGCGCTTCTCGCCGCCCTCCTGAAGTTTTTCCAGCGTGTCGCGGAATTCCATCTCCGCCCCTTCTTCGTCAAACGGCAGGCCGAGAAGTTCCGAGGCGGCATTTTCGATGACGCTTTCTTCAGGCAGTCCGCGCAGCTGTTCGCGCAGACCGGCGTAGCTCGAGGTCTCGCGATTGGCCGTGACCAGCTGATGGAGGCGGGTCAGGGCGGCACGCTCCGGGGTGTCGGGCAGCAGTGCTATCGGCAGCTGGGCGGCCAGTTGCGGTTTGTGCAGCACGATGCGCAACAGGTTTCGGGTCAGCGACGGGGCGGTGCGCTTGGCCTTGGGCGGCGCTGCCGGCGTGTAGGACTTCAGTTCGCACAGGCGCTCGACTTCGGCCTGGGCAAAGCCGCTGGCTTCGGCCAGGCGCTTGACCAGCTGCAGGCGCAGCAGCGGGGTCGGCAGCTTGAGCAGCAGTGGCTTGGCCTCGTAGATCAGCTGGGCCTTGCCTTCCGAGCTGGTCAGGTCGCAGCGCTGGGCCAGTTCACGCAGCAGGAAGTCGGAGAGCGGCATGGCCTGAGTGACTTGCCGGTCGAACTGTTCCTTGCCGAATTCGCGGATGTAGCTGTCGGGGTCATGCTCCTGGGGCAGGAAGATAAAGCCGAGGCGCTTGTTGTCGGCCAGGGCTTCCAGCGAATTTTCCAGGGCCCGCCATGCCGCTTTGCGGCCGGCGTTGTCGCCGTCAAAGCAGAAGACGATGCGGTCGACCTGGCGCAGCAGCTTGGTGACATGGGTGGCCGTGGTCGCCGTGCCGAGCGTCGCGACTGCATTGCCGACGCCGTTCTGGGCCAGCGCAATGACGTCCATGTAGCCTTCGGTGACGATGGCGGTGTCGGTTTCGCGCAGGGCCTGGCGGGCTTGGGGGAGGCCGAACAGCTCGCGGCCCTTCTCGAAGAGCGGGGTTTCCGGCGAATTCAGGTATTTGGGCTCGCCCTGGTCGATGATCCGGCCGCCGAAGGCGATGATCTCGCCCTTCGGATTGATGATCGGGATCATCAGGCGGTCACGGAAGCGATCGTAGCGGCGGCCGGCTTCGTTTTCGATGACCAGTCCGGCGATTTTCAGCTCGTCGGCGTTGTAGTCAGGGAAGACTTCCTGCAGGTTCTGCCAGCCGTCCGGGGCATAGCCGATGCCGTAGCGGGCGGCGATTTCGCCGGTCAGGCCGCGCTTCTTGCAGTACTCGATGGCGTGCGGCGACTTCTTCAGCTGATCCTTGTAGTAGGCCGCGGCGCGGGCCATGATTTCGATCAGCGTCCGCGTCTGACCCGGCTTTTCGTCCTTGAAGCTGCGCCCTTCGCTTTCCGGCACCTGCATGCCGGCGCGGGTGGCCAGATCCTTGACGGCATCGACAAAGCCGAGGCCCTGGTATTCCATGACGAAACTGATCGCCGTACCGTGGGCGCCGCAGCCGAAGCAGTGGTAGAACTGCTTGGTCGGGCTGACCGTGAAGGACGGCGATTTCTCGTTGTGGAACGGGCAGCAGGCAGCGTAGTTGGCGCCGGCTTTCTTCAGCGGTACGTAGCCATCTACCAGGTCGACAATGTCGACCCGGGCCAGCAAGTCCTGAATAAACGAATCAGGAATCACCGCTTTTTAACCGGCAAGCGCCGCCTTGACCAGTTTCGAGACTTCCGCCATGTCGGCCTTGCCGGCCAGACGGGGCTTCAGGACGCCCATCAGCTTGCCCATGTCGGCCGGGCCTTTGGCGCCGGTTTCGGCCACGGCGGCGGCGACGACGGCAGCGGTTTCTTCGCTGCTCATCTTTTCCGGCAGGTAGGCGGCAAGGACGGCGATTTCGAATTTCTCGGCATCGGCCAGTTCCTGGCGGCCAGCAGCTTCGTACTGGGTGACGCTGTCCTTGCGCTGCTTGGTCAGCTTTTCGATGACGGCAACGACGACGGTGTCGTCGAGTTCGACGCGTTCATCGACTTCCTTTTGCTTGACGGCGGCGAGCAGCAGGCGAATGGCGCTCAGCTTGGCCGATTCCTTGGCCTTCATGGCCGTTTTCATGTCTTCGGTGATGCGTGCTTTAAGGCTCATGGTCAATCTTTTTGGAAATTCAAAGAAAAAAGCCGCCGGCTGTTGAAGGCTGGCGGCTCTTTTGTGCAGCGAAACGGACTGGATTAGTACAGTTTCGGCGGCAGGGTCAGGCTACGGAGGCGCTTGTGCTGACGTTTGACAGCAGCGGCAGCCTTACGCTTACGCTCGGTCGTGGGCTTTTCGTAAAACTCACGGGCGCGCAGCTCGGTCAGGAGACCAGTCTTTTCAACCGTGCGCTTGAAGCGGCGGATAGCAACTTCGAACGGCTCATTTTCCTTGACGCGAATGTTCGGCATGTAAATCACCCCCTTCCGTTAGGCGCCTGTCAGGTCAAGTAAACGACAGTGCGCGCAAAATTTGTGTCTGCATGTTTGCAGAGAGCCGATAAGTATATGCTAAAAAACCTTGCTGCTCCAAGTGTTAAAATGTGTGCCATGCTGATCCTCGGTGTCGAATCCTCCTGTGACGAAACCGGCATTGCGCTCTACGACAGCGAAGCCGGCCTGTTATCCCATGCCCTGTATTCCCAGGTGGCAATGCATGCCGAGTACGGCGGCGTCGTGCCGGAGCTGGCATCGCGCGACCATATCCGCCGGGTCGTGCCATTGTTGCGCGAGGCGCTCGGGCAGGCCGGAAAAATGCTGGATGAGGTCGATGCCGTCGCTTACACACGCGGTCCCGGTCTGGCTGGCGCCTTGCTGGTTGGCTGCGCCTTTGCCGAAGCGCTGGCGCTGGCCATCGACAAACCGACCATTCCGGTGCATCACCTTGAAGGCCACTTGCTGTCGCCGCTGCTGTCGAGCGATCCGCCGACCTTCCCATTTGTTGCGCTGCTGGTCTCCGGCGGACATACCCAATTGATGAAGGTGACCGGCGTTGGCGAGTACGAACTGCTCGGCGAAACGCTGGACGATGCAGCGGGTGAAGCTTTCGACAAGAGTGCCAAGCTGCTCGGCCTGCCTTATCCCGGTGGTGCCTTACTGTCGAAGCTGGCCGAACAGGGAACGCCCGGGGTTCATGAATTGCCGCGACCGATGCTGCATTCCGGTGATCTGAGTTTCAGCTTTTCCGGCTTGAAGACAGCGGTCCTGACGTTGGTTCGCGAGCACGCCGATGCAATGAGCGACGAGTTCAAGGCCAATGCGGCGCGGGCCTTTCAGGAGGCCATTGTCGAGGTGTTGGTCAAGAAGTCGCTGAAGGCGATGAAGCAGACCGGACTGAAACAGCTGGTGGTGGCCGGTGGGGTCGGCGCCAACAAGCAGTTGCGCACCACCTTGAACGACGAGGCCAAACGCAAGCGTTTCCGTGTCTATTACCCCGAACTGGAATTCTGTACCGATAACGGCGCGATGATTGCGCTGGCCGGTTGCTTGCGTTTGCAGTCCGGCTCGCCGTCCAAGGCGGCAGGGAGTTTTGCCGTGCAGCCACGCTGGCCATTGATGGAAATGTCGGTCAGCCCAACGAAGTAGCAGGTTGCGCCGTTGCGTTGATGGCGCGGCGCCGCTTTTTTCGGCGTTTTGGGCCGTTCTTGCAAGGCGGGCTGGTCTTGCAGCATTTCTTGCCCACGGTGCACAGCCCTTAGTTGCGTCGTGCTACCCAGTAGCTTGTCCCTTGGTGGCCATAGCGCTCGGCGTGCGCGACCTCGCGGTCCAGCGCGAAGTCGTCGCCAGCCTTGAGGTGTTGTGTTCGATCGCCAATGGTCAGCCACATCTCGCCAGCCACCACCCGCGCTTTCAGGGCAAACGGGTGGGTGTGCGTGTCGAGCGTGGCGTCGGCCGGCCAAGTGCGTTCAAGCACCTCGTCGAATCCTTCGGCGAGAGCTTGGGCTTCGAATTCCTTGAAGGTGCTTGTCGGCATGGTTTGACCTCAGAGAGCGGCCAGGGCGGCGGCGTAATCGGGTTCGTTCTTGATTTCGCTGACCAGTTCGCTGTGAATCACCTTGTCGTTTTCATCAAGGACGACCACGGCGCGGGCGGTCAGTCCGGCCAGCGGGCCGCTGGTGATGGCGACGCCGTAGGCTTCGAGGAATTCGCGGCCACGCAGCGTGGACAGGGTGACGACGTTATCGAGGCCTTCAGCGCCGCAGAAGCGGGCCTGGGCGAACGGCAGGTCGGCTGAGATGCACAGCACGGCGGTGTTCGGCAGGCCGTTGGCCTTGGCGTTGAACTGGCGGACGGATGTGGCGCAGGTCGGTGTGTCGATGCTCGGGAAGATGTTCAGGATCTTGCGCTTGCCGGCAAAGCTGGCCAGCGTGGTATCGGACAGATCCTTGGCGACCAGCGAGAAGGCCGGCGCGCTGTCGCCCTTGTTCGGGAATTTGCCGGCGATGGTGATGGCGTTGCCGCCGAGGGTGACGCTTTGGGTCATTGCATGTCCTTGTGATTGTGATTGAAAGCGGAGTCCCCTTTGGATGGGGGCGCTCCGCTTTGGTTCATTGATTAGACAGGATTAGATCGTGATGCCGAGGGGCTTGGCCACGACTTCCCCGCCGTCAATATCGGCCCGGCGGTGAAGCTGTCAAAAATTGTCCGGCAGGTTGGCTAGAATGTCGATGCTCGGCTCCCATGCCGCACGCTCTTCAAACCAGCGATCGATAAAACGGGAAATCATGTTGGCCTCCTGACATTTGCCAGATCGTGCTGACCTGATGGACTCAGTCTAGGCAGGGATGTTCTATTGCCCCAATCGATTGATCGAATATATGGGATTGGTAATTGCTATCGGGTAGGCGAAAAAAAACGCCGGCGAACCGGCGTTGTCGTTTTGATCAGTCAGGCAGCGGCTTCAGGCTTTTTTCTTGCTGCCGATCTTGGATTCCTGGCCGGCCATCAGGCGCTGGATGTTCTGCCAATGCTTGCCGATCAGGGCCATGCCAAGGATGCCGACGACCACGGTCTGGCCGTTGCCGCCATGCATCAGTACGGAAATGACCGGGGCCATGGCCGCCGCGACGACGGCGGCCAGCGATGAGTAACGGAAAGCGTAGGCCATGAACAGCCAGGTGCCGGCGACGGCCAGGCCGAGCATGGGATCGAGCGCGATCAGCACGCCGGCGGCGGTGGCGACTCCTTTGCCGCCCTTGAACTTGAGGAAAATCGGGTAAAGGTGGCCGAGGAAGACGGCCAGCGCGACGAGGCCGATCACATTGTCGGAGAAACCCATGCGCTGAGCGATGAAGACGGCCGCCCAGCCTTTGAGCGCATCGCCGATCAGGGTGACCAGGGCGGCTTTCTTGTTGCCGCTGCGCAGCACATTGGTGGCACCGGGGTTGCCTGAGCCGTAGGTGCGCGGGTCGGCCAGGCCGAACAGTTTTGAGGAAATCATGGCGAAGGGAACGGAGCCGAGCAGGTAGGCGGCAACGAGGGCGATGGCTATTTGCATGGGGCGCTTAGGTGACTTTGGTCGCTGAGGTACAATCGCGCCAAATTTTACACCGCTGCTGCGGTCGACCGCCCTATGGACATCATTTTCCTCGAAGAACTTCGCGCCGAAACCTGGATAGGCATCTATCCGCGCGAGAAAGCCATGCCGCAGACGGTCGAAATCTCCCTGCAGATCGGTGTATCCACCGCCTCGGCCGGGGCCAGCGACGACATTCGCGATACGGTGGATTACGCGGTGGTGGTAGATCGTTTGCGTGCTGACCTCGCCGCGGTGCACTTCAACCTGATCGAGGCGCTGGCCGAGCATGTCGCGACCTACGTGCTGGAAACCTTCGCTGTCCATTGGGTGCTCGTATCTGTCGCCAAGCTGGGCATGATGCCAGGCGTCAAGCGTGTCGGCGTGATCATCGAGCGCTCGGTCTGAAGCGCTTCACCCCGTCGCTGAGCGGGGTTAGAAGAAATTCGATTTTTTCGCTTTGCCGGTTGGCAGCGAAAGTGCCTCAGGCTCGGTAGTTTCAAGCCTTGAGCGCCGCCTCGACGACTTTGGGGTGCAGGACGCGCAGGATGTCGTGCGGATGGATGCCGACCAGAAAGCCGCGCCGGCCGCCGTTGATGTAGATCAGCGGCAGGTCGAGGATGGTCTTTTCAACATGCACCGGCATCGCCTTCTTTGTCCCGAACGGGCTGGTGCCGCCGACCAGGAAGCCGGTGTGGCGATTGGCGACTTCCGGCTTGCACGGCTCGACCTTCTTGCAATTGATCTGCCGGGCCAGTTCCTTGGTCGATACCTTGCAGTCGCCGTGCATCAGCACGATCAGCGGCTTGGCGTTTTCATCTTCGAAAACCAGCGTTTTGACGACCGCATGTTCATCCACATTCAGCTCGCGGGCGGAAACCTTGGTCCCGCCGTGCTCTTCGTAAGCGTACAGGTGCGTGGAGAAGGGCACCTTGTTCGCCTTGAGGAACTTGGTGGCCTGGGTTTCGGGGGCGTGTTCGGCTTTGCTCATGGGAGTGGCGATCAGTTCATGGTCCGGGTTTTATTCTACCCCGCCTGGCTTGAGGGCGATTTGGGCTGGAAATAGAAGCAGCTTTGACCGGAGGCCGCCATCACATCGAGCACCGGCTGGCGCCGGCTCTTGAAATCAAGCGCCCGGCAGCCATAGCGGAACGGCAGTTCATGGGTGATGAAGTAATGGGCGCACTGGTTGCACCGTGGCAATGGCGTGTCGGGCGGGTTGATGCCACTGGTCATTCGTCGATACGGCTGCGCAGCAGTTTGACCTGGCCGCGCTTGACCTTGCTGTCGACGCGCTTCCGTTGCGAACTGCGGCTCGGCTTGGTCGCCCGCCGCACGGTCGGCACGAAGGCAGCCGCCGCAATCAGTTCGCGCAGGCGGACCAGACCATCCTCCCGGTTGCGTTCGAGGCTGCGATGCTTCTGCGCCTTGATGACGACGATGCCGTCGCTGCTGATCCGCTGGTCACGCATGGCCAGCAGCTTCGCCTTGATTTCCTCGGGCAGGCTGGAGGCGGCAATATCGAAGCGCAGATGCACCGCATTCGACACCTTGTTGACGTTCTGGCCGCCCGCCCCTTGGGCACGGATGGCGATGAATTCGACTTCGCTTTCGTTGAGGGCAATCGGTGGCATGCGTATTCTTTCAGCCGCGAGGATGATGCACGGCGTGCAGGGTCTTCAGGCGTTCCCGGGCGACGTGGGTGTAAATCTGGGTGGTCGAGATGTCGGCGTGACCGAGCAGGAGCTGAACAACGCGCAGATCGGCGCCGTGGTTGAGCAAGTGGGTCGCGAAGGCATGGCGTAGGACGTGTGGGGAAAGCTTGTCCGGGGCGATGCCGGCGATCAGCGCGTAGCGCTTGATCAGTTGCCAGAAGGCCTGGCGAGTCATGCCGCCGCCACGGGCGGTGATGAACAGGTCGTCGCTGTGCTGGCCGTTCAGGATGTCCGGCCGGGCTTCATTCAGGTAACGCTTGATCCACTCGATGGCCAGCTGGCCGAGCGGCACCAGACGCTCCTTGCTGCCCTTGCCGAGGGCGCGCAGGACGCCGTCGGCCAGACTGACTTCGTGCAACCTGAGATTGACCAGTTCCGAGACGCGCAGGCCGGTGGCGTAGATGGTTTCCAGCATGGCGCGGTCGCGCAGGCCGAGCGGGGTGTCGAGGTCGGGGGCGTCGAGCAGGGCTTCGACCTGCTTCTCCGACATCACCTTGGGCAGGCGCGACGGGCGGCTCGGGTTGGCCAGCTTGAGCGTCGGGTCGGCGACGATGCGACCACGGCCAAGTTGCCAGCGGTAGAAACGGCGCAGCGTCGACAGGTAGCGCGCTTGCGAGGTAGCGCGGGTTTGCTTGGCCAGATGGGCGATAAAGGCGGTCAGCGTCGTTTCGTGCAGGTCGAGCAGCGGTTCGGACGCGTTGTTGGCCAGCCACAGGGCCAGCCGGCTGAGATCGGAGCGATAGCTGTCCAGCGTCGCCTTGGCCAGACCGTCTTCCAGCCACAGGGCATCGCAGAAATTGTCGATCTCGGAAAGGTCAGCCTGGGAGGCTATTTTCATGCGTCAGCAACCAGCGTTTGACGTCGAGCAGGAAACCGCCCCGTTCGCGGGAGAAACCGCCCAGTCCGCCGCCAGTGGCGACGACGCGGTGGCAGGGGACGACGACCGGGTAAGGGTTCGATCCGCAAGCCTGGCCGACGGCCCGTGGGGCATTCTTCAGGTTCTTCGCAACTTCGCCATAGGTGTGCGTCTGGCCGGTCGGGATGGCGGAAATCTGTTCCCAGACACGGCGCTGGAAGGTCGTGCCCGCTGGTCTGAGGGGCAGGCCAAAGGCAAAATGCGGGTCGGCGATGTAGGCCTTGAGCTGACGCACTGCTTCGGCGGCCAGCGGAGAACTGGCGGCGATTTCCGGGCGTGGTTCGAGAAAGTCGATGCCGGTGATTTCATCATCGTCACACTGCACCCCCAGGCAGAAACCGGGGGCGGCCACGATGGCCTGATAGGTCTGGTTCGGTCGAGTTTGCATTGGGGAGCCTCCGAGGATGCCTAGAAAGCCGAAATCCCGGTTTGGGCCCGGCCAAGGATCAGGGCGTGCACGTCGTGCGTCCCTTCGTAGGTATTGACCACTTCCAGGTTCACTAAGTGCCGGATAACGCCGAAATCGTCGGAGATGCCGTTGCCGCCAAGCATGTCGCGCGCGGTGCGGGCGATGTCGAGGGCCTTGCCGCAACTGTTGCGCTTCATCATCGAGACGATTTCCGGTGTTGCACTGCCGTCGTCCATCATGCGGCCGAGGCGTAGCGCGCCCTGGATGCCGAGCGTGATTTCGGTCTGCATGTCGGCCAGTTTTTTCTGGATCAGCTGGTTGGCAGCCAGCGGCTTGTCGAATTGTTTGCGATCCAGCGTGTATTGGCGGGCCGTATGCCAGCAGGCCTCGGCGGCACCCAGCGCGCCCCAGGCGATGCCGTAGCGGGCGGAATTCAGGCAGGTGAATGGCCCCTTCAGCCCGCTGACGCCGGGCAGCAGGTTCTCGTTTGGTACGAAGACCTCGTCCATGACGATTTCGCCGGTGATCGCCGCGCGCATGCCAACCTTGCCGTGGATGACCGGTGCCGACAACCCGGGCATGCCCTTGTCGAGAATGAAGCCGCGAATCACGCCATCGTCGTCCTTGGCCCAGACGACAAAAACGTCAGCGATCGGCGCACTGGAAATCCAGTTCTTGCTGCCGGACAGCTTCCAGCCGCCGGGCACGGTGCGGGCGCGGGTGGCCAGGCTGCCGGGGTCGGAACCGGAATTCGGCTCGGTCAGGCCGAAGCAGCCGATCCATTCGCCCTTGCCCAGTTTCGGCAGGTACTTCTGCTTCTGCTCTTCGCTGCCAAAAGCATAAATCGGCAGCATGACCAGCGAGGATTGCACGCTGAGCAGCGTCCGGTAGGCCGAATCGACGCGCTCGATCTCGCGGGCGATCAGGCCGTAGGAAACGTAGTTGAGGCCGGCGCCGCCGTATTGTGGTGGCAGGGTCGGGCCGAGCAGGCCCATGTCGCCCATTTCGCGGAAGATGGCCGGATCGGTCGTCTCGTTGCGGAAAGCGTCGCGGATGCGCGGGGCCAGTGCCTTTTGCGCAAAGCTTCGTGCGGCATTGCGGACCTGACGCTCATCGGCGGCGAGTTGCGAATCAAGCAGCAGCGGGTCTTCCCAGTTGAAACTGGCTTTGGCCATGTGGTTTCTCCGAAAAGCGCATCCCCGCCGGAGCGGGGATGCTTGTGTTGAGTCGACGGAAGCGGCTTAGCCTCGGACGTGGCCGTCGCCGAGTACCACCCACTTCTGGCTGGTCAGCCCTTCCAGACCGACCGGGCCGCGAGCGTGGATCTTGTCGGTCGAGATGCCGATTTCGGCGCCCAGGCCGTACTCGAAGCCATCGGCGAAGCGCGTCGAGGCGTTGATCATGACCGAGGCCGAATCCACTTCGCGCAGGAAACGCATGGCCTTCGGATGGTTGTCGGTAATGATGGCCTCGCTGTGGTGCGACGAGTACTGGTTGATGTGCTCGATCGCTTCATCGATGCCGGAGACGACCTTGACCGAGATGATCGGCGCCAGGTATTCGGTGTAGTAGTCCTCTTCCGTGGCGGCGATGGCGTTCGGCACGATGGCTTGCGTTTCGGCGCAGCCGCGGATCTCGACGCCCTTGGCGGTCAGCATGGCGGCGATCGGCGGCAGCAGCATGGCGGCGACCGAGCGGTCGACGAGCAGCGATTCGGCCGTGTTGCAGGTGCCGTAGCGTTGGGTCTTGGCATTCTCGACGATCTTCAGCGCCTTGGCCGGGTCGGCTTCTGCTTCCAGATAGACGTGGCAGTTGCCGTCCAGGTGCTGGATCATCGGCACGCGCGACTCGGCCAGCAGGCGGGCGATCAGGCCCTTGCCGCCGCGCGGCACGATGACATCGACGAATTCGCGCATGGTGATCAGCTCGCCGACGGCGGCGCGGTCGGTGGTGTCGATGACCTGTACCGATTCGGCCGGCAGGCCGGCCGCCTTCAGGCCTTCATGGACCAGTGCGGCGATGGCGCGGTTGGAGCGGATGGCTTCCGAGCCACCGCGCAGGATGGCGGCGTTGCCGGATTTCAGGCACAGTGCCGCGGCATCGGCGGTGACGTTCGGGCGAGCCTCGTAAATGATGCCGATGACGCCGAGCGGCACGCGCATCTTGCCGACCTGGATGCCGGATGGGCGGTACTTGATGTCGGTCATCTCGCCGATCGGGTCGGCCAGCGTGGCCACCTGCTCTACGCCCTCGGCCATGCTTTCAACGCCCTTGGCCGATAGCGTCAGGCGGTCGAGCATGGCAGTTTCGAGGCCGGCAGCACGGGCGGCGGTCAGGTCTTCCTGGTTGGCGGCGACCAGGGCGGCACTTTCGCGGCGGATGGCGGCGGCGATGGCGAGCAAGGCAGCATTCTTTTCGGCCGTCGTGGCGCCGGCCAGGCGGCGTGAAGCAGCACGGGCCTGGCGGCCGACGGTGTGCATGTAGTGCTTGATGTCCATGATGTTCTTTGTGCTGGGCAAAGAAACATTATAGCCAGACAAATTACGGGGAACTTCCTGAACAGGGTAAACTCTTATCCGCAACGACAACAGGGCTTTCCATCGAGGATCAGATGGCCGAAAAATTGATACTGCCGACCGAGGTCAAGGTCTGCGCCACATGCAGCTACTGGGATGGCGAACGCCACGTAGATGCCGAAATGAAACTGGTAGTGGTTTCCGAAGACTGCGAGGGCGAATGCCTGGTGCAGGAAGCGGCCAAGCCCGGGCTTCACGATGTCCGCAAGGAGTGTTCCTGCATTTGGGAAGACCTTGAACCGGACGTGCCCGCCGACGATTCGGCAGAAGCCGCCTGATTATTTTGCGGCGGTGAGGCGCAGGCCGAGCCGCAGGAACTCTTCCCAAATATTTCCCTGGCCGATCCCCTTGGCCAGTCGGTCGATCTTGCCAGCGTGCTGCAGGGCTGCTTCCAGTGCGGAAGTCGACAGCCGTTGCAGCGCCTTCTTGACCGGGGTAGCGCGTGGCCCCCAAACCTTGGCATCCTTGAGCAGCATATCCATCGGCTTGCCGGCATCCATACCGGCGCGGATGATGGTCAGTGCCCGAATTTCCTCGCTCATCGCCCACAGGACCAGCGGTGGCGCTTCACCTTCCTGCATCAGGCCATCCAGCGTCCGGGTCAGGCGCCCGATGTCGCCCGCCAGCAGCGCCTCGCGCAGACCATCAATATCGTAACGGGCAACATTGAGCACGGCCTCGCGAATCTGCGCCATGCTCAGTTGGCCGGTCGGGTAAAGCAGGCCGAGCTTCTGGATTTCCTGATGGGCGGCGAGCAGATTGCCTTCGACGCGTTCGGCGATGAACTTCAGGCTTTCCAGGTCGGCGCTCTGTTGCTGACGGCGCAGGCGACCGGCAATCCAGCCCGGCAGTTCGGCCAGCGGCGGGGCCATCAGCTTGATCGCCACGCCGGCATTGACCAGTGCAGTGAACCAGACGGCCTTTTCCTCACGCCAGTCGAGTTCAGGCAGCGTAATCAGCAGCATGTTGTCCATCGACAGGTGCTGGCACCACTGCTGCAATGCTGCGCTGCCTTCCTTGCCCGGCTTGCCGGTGGGAATGCGCAGGTCGATCAGTTTTTTATCGCCGAACAGCGACATGTTGCCGCCAGCGGAGAGCAGGGTTCCCCAGTCGAACTGCGGCAGCACGGTCAGCACCTCGCGTTCGCTGTAGCCCTGCTGCCGCGATTTGGCGCGGATCGCGTCGGCCGCTTCAATGACCAGTAACGGATCATCGCCATACAGCACATAGAGCGGACGCAACTCGCGTTCGAGGTGCGCGGCGAGCTGTTCGCCCTTGAGCAGCATTACAGGTGGTCTGTCCCGCAGATTGCGGAACAGAATGAAAGCGAAGGATTTGTTCCGCCGGCTAGGCGCGAACCGCAGCAATAGCCGAAGCTATTGCGAGGATGAGCAACAACGCCAACGGGACAAAGACGAGTTTTCATGTTTCGTTATCTGTGGGGCAGACCACTATTCTTCTTCGAGGTCGGGGTTTTTCGGCTTGATGACGCTCAGCCGCCGCATGATCTGATTGACCAGATCATTGTTCATGTCGCGCCAGAGCAGGCCTTCTTCCAGATCCTTGGCCAGGATGTTGGAGTCGTCGAAGGTGATGTCGCGGGTCAGGTTGATTTCGTTGGTCGGGACCAGGATCTGCCCCTTCTGGTTGACGACACGGAAGCGGTAGTCCAGTTGCAGACGGTATTCGCGGACCCGGCCCAGGGCATTGACGCTGAGAATGGTCTTTTGGCGCGTGTCGGACACTTGCTGGAAGATTCCCTCGGCTGACTTCGCATCATCGACGATCTCGGTACTGCCGCTGGCCTTGATGTAGCGCTGCAGCCAGATATTGACGTCAGCCGTGTCCGGCAGCGAGATGTACATCGTCTTGTAGGGCAGGTTGCCGCTGCCCACGCCGCGCAGATGGAAGCCGCAGCCGGCAAGGGCAACGGCAAGGATCAGGGCGAGCAGTGGGCGCAACAGCGGCATGGCGGCTCCTTAAGCGACGATGTTGACCAGGCGGCCCGGTACGACGATGACCTTCTTGGCCGGCTTGCCTTCCATGAACTTGATGGCATCTTCGTTGGCCAGCGCAGTCGCTTCGATCGTCGCCTTGTCGGCTTCGGCGGAGACGCGGATGGCGCCGCGCAGCTTGCCGTTGACCTGCACCATCAGCTCGATCTCGTCCTGCTTCAGCGCGGCCGGGTCGGCCTTCGGGAAGGCCGCGTTGCCAGCATCGGCGCCCGGCCTCAGCTGGGCATAGAGCGCCTGGCCGATGTGCGGGACGATGGGGAAGAGCAGCAGGGCGATGCTTTCCAGGCTTTCCTGGGCCAGGGCGCGGCCGGCGGCATCCTTGAGGTCGCACTTGTCGTAGGCGTTCAACAGTTCCATCACGGCGGCAATGGCGGTGTTGAACTGCTTGCGGCGGCCGTAGTCGTCGGCGACCTTGCCCATGGTCTGGTGCAGCTTGCGGCGCAGATCGGCCTGGGCACTGCTCAGGCCATCGTTGCTTGTGCTGGCGGCAACCAGACCGGCCTGGAGGTGGTCGTAAGTGGTTTTCCACAGGCGACGCAGGAAGCGGTAAGCGCCTTCGACGCCGGCATCCGACCATTCCAGCGACTGATCGGGCGGCGAGGCGAACATGATGAACAGGCGGGCCGTGTCGGCGCCATACTGGTCGATCAGGGCCTGTGGGTCTACGCCGTTGTTCTTTGACTTTGACATCTTTTCGGTGCCGCCGATGACTACCGGCAAGCCGTCAGTCTTCAGCGTGGCGCCAGTTGGGCGGCCGCGCTCATCGGTGACGACATCGACGTCGGCCGGGTTGATCCACTGCTTCTTGCCGCCGTCGAGTTCGCGGTAGAAGGTCGGGGCGACGACCATGCCCTGGGTCAGCAGGTTGGCGAAGGGCTCGCCGAGGTCGCCGATCAGCCCGACATCGCGCATCAGCTTGGTGAAGAAGCGCGAGTATAGAAGGTGCAGGATGGCGTGCTCGATGCCGCCGATATACTGGTCGATGCCGCCCTTGCACCAGTAGGCGACGCGCTCGTCGACCATGGCCGTGGTGTTGTCCGGGCAGGCGTAGCGCAGGAAGTACCAGGACGACTCGAAGAAAGTGTCCATGGTGTCGGTTTCGCGCCGGGCGTCGCCACCGCACTTCGGGCACTGGCACTCGTAGAACTCGGGCATCTTGGCCAGCGGCGAGCCGGCGCCGGTGATCTCGACGTTCTCGGGCAGCACGACGGGCAACTGGTCGTCGGGTACCGGCACGTCGCCGCAGGTCTTGCAGTGAATGATCGGGATCGGGCAGCCCCAGTAGCGCTGGCGGGAAATACCCCAGTCGCGCAGGCGGAACTGAACCTTCTTGTCGCCGAGGTTCTTGGCGGCGAGGTCGGCGGCGATGGCGTCGACTGCGGCTTCGTAGCCCAAGCCATCGTATTTGCCGGAATTGACCAGCTTGCCCTTGGCCTTGTCGGCGTACCACTCGGCCCAGGCTTCATGGCTGAACGCCGTTTCGCCATCAACGGCGACGACTTGCTTGATCGGCAGGTTGTATTTCAGCGCGAAGGCGAAGTCGCGCTCGTCGTGGGCCGGAACGGCCATCACGGCGCCGTCGCCGTAGCTCATCAGCACGTAGTTGCCGACCCAGACTTCGACCTGTTGGCCGGTCAGCGGGTGCGTCACGTAGATGCCGGTCGGCATGCCCTTCTTTTCCATCGTGGCGATGTCGGCTTCGGCGACGCCGCCCTTCTTGCATTCCTCGATGAAGGCGGCAAGTTCCGGATTGTTGGCAGCGGCTTTGGTGGCCAGCGGGTGTTCGGCGGCGACGGCGACGAAGGTGACGCCCATGATGGTGTCGGCGCGGGTGGTGAAGACCCAGAGCTTTTCGTCCGGATTGTCCGCCAACGGGAAGGCGAAGCGTACGCCGGTGCTCTTGCCGATCCAGTTCTTCTGCATCAGGCGGACCTGTTCCGGCCAGCCCGGCAGATTGTCCAGTTCAGACAGCAGTTCTTCGGCGTAGGCGGTGATCTTCATGTAGTACATGGGGATCTCGCGCTTCTCGATCAGCGCGCCGGAGCGCCAGCCGCGGCCGTCGATGACCTGCTCGTTGGCGAGCACGGTGTGATCGACCGGGTCCCAGTTCACGGTGCCGAGTTTCTTGTAGACCAGGCCCTTTTCATAAAGGCGGGTGAACAACCACTGTTCCCAGCGGTAATACTCGGGCGTACAGGTGGCGAATTCACGCTCCCAGTCGATGGCAAAGCCGAGCGACTTGAGCTGCTGGCGCATGTAGTCGATGTTGGAGTAGGTCCACCCGGCTGGCGGCACGTTGTTCTGCAGCGCGGCATTCTCGGCCGGCATGCCGAAAGCGTCCCAGCCCATCGGCTGCAGCACGTTGTAGCCCTGCATCTTGTGGAAACGCGACAGCACGTCGCCAATCGTGTAGTTGCGGACGTGGCCCATGTGCAGTTTCCCGGACGGATACGGGAACATCGACAGGCAGTAGTACTTGGGTTTCGTGGCGTCTTCGACGGCGCGGGCGGCGCCGGTCTTGTCCCAGTGTTGCTGGGCGGCGCGCTCAATGTCGGCCGGGGTGTATTTGTCCTGCATGGGCATGGCGGAATTCATTCGCTGAAAATCGGAGATTAACCGCGGATTATACCGGTTCAGCTCAGGCGATTAGCCGATGGCCGCAAATACGGTGCGTGGCCGATAGGTTTCGGCTGTTCTGGTGCGAGTTCGCCGTCGGCGACGGGCGAATGCGCGAAGCGCTGGGGGGATTGCGGGGTGTTGTGACCGGGAGGGGCGCGATTGCGGAGCCTGCACGCTCCGCAATCGCCGGGTATCACGCTAGCGGCGCCCGGTCACGCTGCTTTTTTTTGGCCGTACATGTCTCCGAATGTATTCTGCCAGCAGCGGTAAGCGTTCTTTGCCGCCATCAGCGAGAGCAGGGACATCCGGGTCTGGTGACGCCACATCCACGACATTTGCGGGGCCGGGCTCAGGCTGTAGGACGGCGTGTTGCCGACTTCGTCTTCGACGATGGACAGGAAACGCTCGACGGACAGGCCCCAGAACTCGGAACCTTCGGCCTTGCCGGTCAGGTACTCGGCTTCGCTGACGGCGCGACGCCAGAGCTTGAGGGCCAGTTCATCGCTGATTCCAGCCTTGCGGGCGATCCAGGGGAGGATCTTGGGTGCATTCATGCTGTTCATGCTGTTACTCCTTCTACTGGTAGCGGTAGCTACTTATGCATTACGACTGCCTTGTGGGCAAAAAGTTTTGTGCACTGCAATATATTTTTTGCCAAGTATACTTGTGCGCACTTTTGCAGTGTGTAAAAAAACTGTCGACTTGTATTTGTTGCGTTGCACAATAGCAACAAATTGGTCCGACCAATTTCCCGCGCTGCTTTTTTTGGCGTTCATTCTACGCCTTTAGTAATAACTTTATGTGAAGTAATTCATGTCCGATCTGCTCGCCAATCTGAATTCCCCCCAGTTGCAGGCGGTTACCCTGCCGCCCGTCCATGCATTGATTCTCGCGGGGGCAGGGAGCGGCAAGACTCGTGTGCTGACGACGCGCATTGCGTGGCTGATTTCGACCGGACAGGTCGGCCCGCATGGGGTTCTGGCGGTGACCTTCACCAACAAGGCGGCCAAGGAAATGACGGCGCGCCTGTCTTCGCTGGTGCCGATCAATGTGCGCGGCATGTGGATCGGTACCTTCCACGGCCTGTGTAATCGCTTGCTGCGGGCGCATTTTCGCGAGGCCGGATTGCCCCAGACCTTCCAGATTCTCGATTCGGCTGACCAATTGGCCATGGTCAAGCGCTTGCTGAAGAACCTGAATATTGATGACGAAAAATATCCGCCGCGCGAGTTGTGCCATTTCATCAACGCCCATAAGGAACAGGGTGTGCGTGCCGCACAGGCCGAGGCTTACGACAACTACACGCAAAAGCGCGTCGAGATCTATGCCGAGTACGAGAATCAGTGCAATCGCGAGGGGGTGTGTGACTTTGCCGAACTGCTGCTGCGCTGCTACGAATTGCTGCAGCGCAACGAACCTTTGCGGGCGCATTATCAGCAGCGTTTCCGGCAGATTCTGGTCGATGAATTCCAGGATACGAACGTGTTGCAGTACGCCTGGCTGAAATTGCTCGCTGGCGGTGGGGCGCATATCTTTGCGGTGGGCGACGACGACCAGTCGATTTACCGTTTCCGGGGCGCCGAGGTGGGCAACATGCGCGAGTTCGAGCGTGACTACGCCGGTGCCAACGTGATTCGCCTGGAGCAGAACTACCGCTCGCACGGCAACATCCTGGCTGCCGCCAACGCCATCATCAAGAACAACCGCGAGCGTCTGGGCAAGAATCTGTGGACCGATGCCGGTGACGGTGAGCCGATCCGCGCGTTCGAGGCGTATTCGGATCTCGACGAAGCGCGTTTCATTGTCGAGGAAATTCGCGAATTGGTCCGCGATGGCAATTCGCCGACGCAAATTGCCATTCTTTACCGTTCGAATGCCCAGTCGCGGGTGCTGGAGCACGAACTGTTTACCAAGGGTGTGCCGTACAAGGTCTATGGCGGCCTGCGCTTCTTCGAGCGCCAGGAAATCAAGCATGCATTGGCCTATCTCCGCCTGTTGGGCAATCAGGACGACGACACGGCCTTCCTGCGCGTCGTCAATTTCCCGACGCGTGGCATCGGCGCCCGTTCGCTGGAAAACCTGCAGGCCACGGCGCACCAGATCAATTCCAGCCTCTATAACGCTGCGGCATCCCTGACCGGCAAGGCAGGGCAGACCGTGGGCGCGTTTGTCCGCCTGATCGAGACCTTGCGTCAGGAAACGGCCAATCTGCCCTTGCCCGAGATCATCGAACATGTCGTCGAAAAGTCCGGACTGGCCCAGCATTACCGGGTCGAGAAGGAAGGGCAGGAGCGCCTGGAAAACCTTGATGAACTGATCAATGCCGCCGCCACCTTCGTTGACGACGAAGGCGCTATTGGCGAAGGCGGGGCGCTGGCTTCCTTCCTGGCGCATGCCTCGCTGGAAGCGGGCGAGCACCAGGCCGGCGAAGGGCAGGAGGCGGTGCAGCTGATGTCGGTGCATGCCGCCAAGGGCCTGGAGTTCGACGTGGTGTTCATCAGCGGCCTCGAACAGGGCTTGTTCCCGCACGAGAACTCGGTCAATGAGGGCAAGGATGGGCTGGAGGAAGAGCGCCGGCTGATGTACGTCGCCGTGACGCGGGCCCGTCAGCGGCTTTATGTGTCTTGTGCGCAGACCCGCATGCTGCATGGCCAGACGCGCTACTGCGTGCCGTCGAGCTTCCTTGACGAAATCCCGGAAGGCCTGATGCGCAAGCTGAACAAGAAGGCAGAGTCGGCCACGGCCGTGCCGGCCTTTGGCTCGTTCGGAGGCGGTTACGCCGAGCCTGCCGCCGGTGGTTTGCGGGTCGGGCAGACGGTCGAGCATGCCAAATTCGGTGTCGGTGTGATCGTGTCTACCGAGGGGCGTGGGAGCGATGCGCGGGTTCAGGTCAATTTCGGTGGTGCCGGCATGAAATGGCTGGCGCTGGAGTACGCGAAACTGACCCCGGTGTGATTCGTTCGGCTGCCCTGTCTTGACGTGCGCAGTGCGCATGGCCAGACTGCTTCGGAATTGATTGTCATTTGGCTGGCCCGATGTCCATTGCCTTGTTTTTGAAGAGCCTGTTGTCCTCTTTGCTGCTTCCGCCCGGAAATGGCTTGTTGCTGATGGCCATTGCCGGTCTCGGCCGGCGCCGGCGCTGGGCTTTTTCGCTGGCTTTCCTTGGTGCCTTGTTGCTTCTGCTGCAATCCTTGCCGCTGGTCGGCGCGGGCTTGATGGGAACGCTGGAGCGGCGAGCCGGGCCGGTCTTGCAGGATGCGGCGGGGGGGCAGGTCATCGTCGTGCTGGGTAGCGGGCTGGAGTTGAATGCCGAGGAATATGGCGGTGATACCGCGACGGACCGGACCTTGCTCAGAACCCGCTACGGTGCCACGCTGGCCCGCCGCTTTGATCTGCCGGTGCTGGTTTCCGGCGGGCGGCCGGTCAATGCGACGCGCTCCGAAGCCGAGGTGATGGCCGATATCCTGGAAAATGAATTCAAGGTGCCGGTGCGCTGGCGCGAAATGCAGTCGATGGACACGATCCAGAACGCAGCGCTGTCGGCGGCGATTCTCAAGAAATCCGGCGTCCGGCGCATCGTGCTGGTCACCCAGGCGTTCCACATGCCGAGGGCAGTTCGCCTGTTCCGGGCTGCCGGGCTGGAGGTCATTCCGGCGCCAACGCACTTCAAGACGGGCGGCGTTGGGACAATCGGTGTGGCCGATATTCTACCCAGCGCCTCGGCGCTGCATAACTCCTTCTACGCCCTGCATGAGTGGCTGGGGATCGTCTGGCTGGCCCTCACGGTGGAATGAAGTCCGGCAGGGTGATAACCTCGCGCTGTTCCGATAACGACAACGAGGAGATGACCATGCCCCACGCTATTCGCTTTCACCAGACCGGCGGACCGGAAGTGCTGAGCTGGGAGGATGTCGATCTTCCCGCGCCGGCACCCGGCGAGGCAACGGTTCGTCACCATGCGGTCGGACTCAATTACATCGATACCTATCATCGGACCGGTTTGTACCCCTTGACCCTGCCGTCGGGCATCGGCATGGAAGGGGCTGGCGTGGTCGAAGCGGTCGGCGAAGGCGTCGGGGAGGTCAAGGTTGGTGACCGTGTCGCTTATGCCGGTGGCCCGCTCGGCGCCTATGCTGAAGTGCGCAATATTCCGGCGCATCGCCTGCTCAAATTGCCCGATTCGATCAGTTTCGCGACCGGGGCGGCCATGATGCTGCAGGGGCTGACCGCGGCTTATCTGCTGCGCAAGACCTATCGGGTGCAGCCGGGCGATGCTGTCCTGATCCATGCGGCTGCTGGCGGTGTCGGGTTGATCGCCTGTCAGTGGGCAAAAGCGCTGGGGGCGACGGTGATCGGTACGGTCGGCTCGTCAGCCAAGGCGGAACTCGCCAAGGCGCATGGGTGCGACCATGTGATCAACTACAGCAGCGAAAACTTCACGCAGCGGGTGCGCGAGATCACCGCGGGCGAAGGGGTGGCCGTCGTTTATGACGGCGTCGGCAAGGATACTTTCATCGGTTCGCTCGACAGCCTGCGGCCGCTCGGCATGATGGTGAGCTACGGCAATGCCTCCGGACCAGTGCCGCCACTCGATCTGCTGCTCCTCTCCCAGAAGGGCTCGCTGTTCATTACCCGGCCCACCATTGCCACCTATACGGCCAAGCGGGCCGACCTGGAGGCGCTCGGGGCGGAACTGTTCGATGCCGTTGTCTCCGGCAAGGTCCGTATCGAGGTCAACCAGACTTACGCGCTGAAGGATGCCGCTCAGGCACACCGTGATCTTGAAGCGCGCAAGACGACGGGTTCCACCATCCTGCTGCCATGATGGCCAAGATCAAGGCGGGGCTACTCTCGCTTCGGGATTTGTTCGCCACGGCGTGGTGGATCATCCTTCTGGCGGCCATCGGTTTTGCGATCGCCTACCAGTTTGTCGAGCCGGCGCCGCCGAAAAAAATCGTCATCACGACCGGCGGCGAGAGCGGTGCTTATTACCAGTTTGCCCAGCGTTACGCGACGATTCTGGCCAAGGATGGCGTCACGCTTGAGGTCAAGGCTTCGGCCGGTTCGCTGGAGAACATCGAGCGACTGAAGAACGGCGAGGCGCAGATTGCTTTTGTCCAGGGGGGCGTCGTGCCGCCCAAGGAAGACCCGGATGCCGAGGACGATTCCGGCTTGCTGTCGCTGGGCAGCCTGTTTTATGAGCCGGTCTGGGTGTTCTATCGCAGTGACAAGGAACTGACGCGGCTGACCGAGTTGCGCGGCAAACGGATTGCCATTGGCCAGGAAGGTTCCGGGGTGCGCCAGCTGGCGCAGCAACTGTTGAAGGCCAACGACATACCGGCCGGCGATCATCTGGTGCCACTGTCCGGCCTGAACGCGGCCGAAGAGTTGCAGCAGGGACGGATCGACGCGGCTTTCATCATCGCTGCCGAGAATGCCCCGGTGGTTCAGGTCTTGTTACGCTCGCCGGGGATCAAGCTGATGAGCTTTTCCCAGGCCGGGGCCTATCAGCGCCGTTTCCCCTTCCTGACCAAACTGACTTTTCCGCACGGCGTAGCCGATCTGGTGCGCGATTTCCCGCCGGATGACATCAAGGTGCTGGCCCCGACGGCCAACCTGATCATCCGCGATGACCTGCATCCGGCTTTGCAGACCTTGTTGCTGCATGCCGCCAGCGATGTGCATGGCAAGTCCGGCTTCTTCCAGGATGCCGGCGAGTTTCCGTCCTACAAGGACCAGATGCTGCCGCTGTCGCCTGATGCGGCGCGCTATTTCAAGTCCGGACCGCCCTTCTTGCAACGTTACCTGCCGTTCTGGCTGGCCGTGCTGGTCGACCGGCTGATCGTCATGCTGGTGCCGATTTTTGCGTTGTTGATACCGCTGCTCAAGGTGGCGCCGGCCATCTACACCTGGCGGATTCGGCGCAAGGTCTTCCTCTGCTACGGCGAGTTGAAGTTCCTGGAGGAGGATTTGACGCATCATTTCGACCCGGCGAAACTGACACACTACCGCGATCGGCTGGATGCGCTCGATATCGAGGCCAGTCAGCTGCATGTGCCGCTCGGCTTCACCGATCTGGTCTATACCCTGCGCGAACACGTCAATCTGGTGCGCAGCATCCTCGATAAACGGGAAAAACAAGCATGAAGGCTTTTCTTGTCGCCAATCCCAAAGGCGGCTCCGGTAAAAGTACGCTAGCGACCAATCTGGCCGGCTATTTTGCCAACAAGGGCGAGGACGTCATGCTCGGCGACATTGACCGCCAGCAATCGTCGCGCGAATGGTTGGCCATTCGCCCGTTCGCTCTGCCGACCATCGATACCTGGGAAGTCGGCGACGACAAGATTTCCCGGCCGCCCAAGGGGACTTCGCACGTCGTGCTCGATACCCCGGCCGGTCTGCACGGCAAGATGCTGGAGCGTGTGCTCAAGTTGTCGACACGGGTCATCGTGCCGGTGCAGCCGTCGATGTTCGACATGCTGGCGACGCGTCATTTCCTGACCGAACTGCTTTCCGAAAAGGCGGTGCGCAAGGGCAAGGCCGATGTGGCGGTGATCGGCATGCGGGTCGATGCCCGGACCCGGGCTGCTGGTGAGCTTGAGCGGTTTTTCTCGACTTTCGATTTGCCGGTACTGGCCTATCTGCGCGATACGCAGGTCTATGTGCAGGCCACCGCGGCCGGAATGACCATTTTTGACCTGCCGCCGTCACGGGCCGAGCGGGACATCGAGCAATGGCAGGCCATTGTCGATTGGGTCGAGGCCGACTGATAGGCTGCTCGAAACGTCGGTTCAGTCAGCTCCGCTGTTGGCGGCAAGCCAGGATGAAAGCTTGGTGTACAGCAGCCCAGGTTCAACGGGTTTGGTGATGAAGTCAGACATCCCCGATTCGATGCAGCGCTCCCGGTCTTCGTTGAATACATTGGCGGTCGTGGCCAATATGGGGGTTTCGGCATAGCCGGATAGCTGGCGGATCGCCCGTGTGGCCTCCAGACCATCCATCTTCGGCATTTGCATGTCCATCAGGATCAGGTCGTAGTGCCGGGTGCTGGCCAGTTCAAAGGCGCGCTCGCCGTTCTCGGCAATGTCGACACGCAGGCCAGGGATGTCCGAGAGCAGGTCGAGCATGACTTCGCGGTTGACCGGTTCATCTTCCGCCAGCAGCAATTGTTTGTTCCCGAGGGTGAGGGGTTGCGGGGCGCGAACGGGTCTTTCTGGCGTGGCTTGATGCCGTGGCTTGGACGGGGCTTTGTCGAGCCGTGCGGTCAGCGTGAAGCAGCTGCCAATGCCTGGCGTGCTGCTGACTTCGATCTTGCCGTGCATCAGGTGAATCAGTTGCTTGACGATGCTCAAGCCGAGTCCGGTGCCGCCGTGTTGGCGCGTGGTTGAACCATCCACCTGCTCGAACGGGGCAAATATTCGATCCTTTGCCTCGTCGGGAATGCCGGTTCCGGTATCTTCGATCGAGATACGGATAGTCAGGTTTTCTGATGTTTCATCGGTAACGCTTGCGCTGAGCGAAATGCTGCCCTGGGCAGTGAATTTCAGGGCGTTGTCGAGCAGGTTGAGCAGGATCTGGCGCAGGCGAAGCGGATCGCCGATGAGTTCGGTCGTGACCAGTTGCGGGCTGATTTGTTGATTGAACTGCAAGCCCTTGGCTGCGATCTTTTCACCAGCCATGCTGATCGCATTGGCGACGATATCGCTGATGCGCAGCGGAATTTTTTCCAGCGTCAGGCGCTCGGCCTCGATCTTAGACAGATCGAGGATATCGTTGAGGAGATGCAGCAGATGATCGGCCGCATTGCTGACCTTGGCCAGTTTTTCGCGTTGACTGGCGTTTTCATTGCCGCGGATCAGCAGGTGCGTCATGCCGATGATTGCATTCATTGGCGTACGCAGTTCATGGCTCATGTTGGCCAGGAAGGTGCTTTTTGCGCGGTTGGCCGCCTCTGCGGCTTCCTTGGCGAGGAGCAGGTCGGCGGTGCGGGCGTTAACCTGTTCCTCAAGGTTTTCGCGATGGCGTTTGAGTTCGGCTTCGGCCTGCTTGCGCTCGGTAATGTCGATGACGACCCCGATCAGTGCCGGTTGGTCCTCGTAGTCGACCTTCGTGCCGAAGACTTCAACGTCGACCGGAGAACCGTCCTTGCGCTGGCCGACGAAGCTGTAATGCAAGGTTTCCATCTCCCCGTTAAGGCGTCGCCGGACATTGTTGGCCACCATTTGTCGGTCTTGTGGCGAGACGAGCTCCTCGAACAGCGGCTGGTCGATGATTTCATCCGGCGAGTCGTAGCCGAAAATCCGGGCAAAGTACGGGTTGACGTAGCGGAAACATCTGCCCTGAATGATGTAGACCCCGGCCAGCGATTGCTCGATCAGTCCCCGGAACTTGCGTTCGGCTGAGCGCAAAGCCTTTTCCGTTTCAACGCGTTCGGTAATGTCGCGCCCGACGGTGAGCAGCGCGTGTCGGGAACCATCCGCGGCGAACAGGGGAACCTTGGCAATGTCGAAGATACGGTCGTGCTGACCCTCGACCGGGATGGTCAATTCGTCGTGCAGTCGTTCTCCGTTCAGCCAGACTTGTTCATCCGACGCTTCCAGCGCGGCCAGCCTGGCGTAGTCGAAGTGGCCTGCAGCCGCCAGCTCGCCGCCGGTCATTCCCTGATAGCCGACGCTTTCCAACGCAAACAGGCGAAGCAGCAAGGTGTTGGCTTCTGTCCACCGGCCGGCGCCATCCTTCAGGCAGACGATGTCGGGCATCGTGTTGATCAGGGTGCGCAGACGTGTTTCGTTTTCTTCGAGTCGGTCGGCGTAGGCGGTGATGCTTTGCTGAAAGCGGTTTTTCCGGAGCAGCCAGAAAAAGCTCATCAAGCCGATCAGTGTGCCGATCAGGGCAATGCTGATCGGCAGTTGCGAGGCAGTGATGCTGTCGAATTCAGGCCGGCTGCGGAAGAGGGCGATCCATTGATGGCCGCCGAATTCGATGGGGAGTTCTACTTGCTGCCGACCTTGCGACGCACTGCTCTGATCAATATGGGAGTCGAAGAGAAGGCGTTCCGGCCTGATCTCGCCGTCGTACAGCTCGATCTCGACGTCCTTGTTGTCGCGGCTGACCGCGCTGCGCATCAGATCCTCGGCGCGGAATGGGCTGAAGGTGAAGCCAAGGAGCGCTGTACGGCGCTCCTTGATCGTTTCGTGCGGCATCGATGGGCGATACACGGGAACGTAAATGAGAAAGCCTGGCTGAACGTCTTGCTGGTTTTCCTGAACCAGGGTGACCTTGCCGGAGAGGGCGGGTTCGCCATAATCCCTGGCATATTCCATGGCGTCCCGGCGAACCGGTTCGGCAAACATGTCATAGCCGAATGCTTTCAGGTTGCGACCGGCGAATGGCTCCAGATAGATGATGCTGCTGTAGCGCTCCCGCGTACCGGCCGGCGTGATGGCGTAATCCGGAAAGCCTTCGGCACGCATGGCGCGTTCATGAGCAGCCTTGTCACGCTGGGAGACCATCAGCGAAAAACCGATCCCCTGAATGCCGGGAAGAGTTTTCGCGAGATGAAGGTGGGCAATGTAATCCCGCCATTCGCGGCGGTCTACTGTCTCGCTGGCATCGAACAGCGCAGCTGCGCCGCGCAGAACCTGGGCGTGTGCCTCCAGCCGGAAAAGGATGTTGCTCCGCTGCTGCTCGGCACGGTAAAGGAAGCGCTGGTAAATCTGTTCTTCGGTGGTTTCGCGGACCAGCGCGCAAATTGCGGCGGTGACAGCCAGGATCAGCCCAAGTGCCAGCCACGCGGCGCCTTCGCTAAATACGGAGCGCGCCGGGGAGGGGCGTTTTTCGCAGATCGGAGCGTGGGTTGGCGAAATTTTCACTATTACCCAATTTGGTGTTTACGGAATCACCATAACACTTTATTGCTGCGGCGTGGATAGCAGGAAAGTCCAGATTTATCGCCCGTGTTTATAGCCCCTGGGTCAGCCGGTCGATATTTGCTTTTTCCGCCAGGCTATCGAGAAACCAGTTCAGCGCCTTGCCGCTTTGCCGAGTGCGCCAGGCCAGGTGCAGCGGCATCGGATGGCGTGGGTCGGCCAGCGCTTTCTCGACCAGGCGTCCGGCCGCGATTTCCGGATCGGCCAGCCAGCGCGGCAGGTGACCAATACCGAGGCCGGCCACCTGGGCGGCTGCCTTGGCACGGATGTCGGGAACGCGCAGGATGTCCTGGCCTTCGATCAGGCCGATCGTGCGTGCGGCCAGTTCCTGCGAGGTGTCGGCGATGGCGATGGTGCGATGGCGCAGCAGTTCGCTGTTGGGAATCGGCTCCGTCCAGGCGGCCAGCGGATGGCTTGGCGCAATCGCGAAGACGAACTGGCTGTGCCGGCACAGCAGGCGGGTGGCGATGCCGCTGCGGGCCGGCATGTCGCCGCTGGCGCCGATCACCAGGTCGGCCCGGTCGGTGGCCAGGGCATCCCAGGTGCCGCCCAGCACTTCGTAGCTGAGGCGAAGCTGGGTGCTGTGACCGGCGGCATAAAAGCGCTCCAGCATGGGGTAGATGCGCTCGACCGGAATGATGGTGTCGATGGCAATGCGCAATTCGGCCTCCCAGCCCTGGGCGATGCGCTGGACGCGGCGCTCCAGCTCGCTGGCGCTGCGCAGCAGGTGGCGGCCATCTTCGAGTAGCGTATGTCCGGCCTCGTTCAGCGTGGCACGCCGCCCTTCGCGGTGAAACAGCGTGGCGCCAAGCTCGCCTTCCAGTTTGGCGATGGCGTGCGATAGCGCCGACGGGACGCGATGCAGCGCCGTGGCGGCGGCGGTGAAACTACCGTGACGGTCGATGGCGTCGAGGATGAGTAACAAGTCGAATGAAATCTTCATGTGAAAATAATTGAACGATAGCCTCGCAATAATTCGCTATTAACGCCTGAACTCTAGGCCTAATATCGAAACTAATCCATACAATCAATTCACAAAGGATTATCAATGATCCAAGTCCGCCCTTCTGCCGAGCGAGGTTATGCCGATCATGGCTGGCTGCGTGCCAGGCACAGTTTCTCGTTTGCCGATTATTACGATCCGGCCGAAATGGGCTGGGGCGTGCTGCGCGTCATCAACGAAGACCGTGTGGCGCCCGGCAAGGGTTTCGGCACGCATGGCCACCGCGACATGGAAATTGTCACCTACATCCTGTCCGGGGCACTGGAGCACAAGGACAGTCTTGGCCACGGCGGCGTCATTCGGCGTGGCGAGGTGCAGCGCATGAGTGCCGGTACGGGCATCCGGCACAGCGAGTTCAACCCGCTGCCGGATCAGGAAACCCATTTGCTGCAAATCTGGATCGAGCCGTCGCAACATGGCACACCGGCCAGTTACGAGCAGCAGGCGCTGCCAATTGAGGAATTGCGCGGTCGCTGGCGGCTGGTGGCCTCGCCTGACGGGGCGGAGGGGAGCACGACGATCGGTCAGGACGCCCGCTTGTGGGCGAGCGTTCTGGTTCCCGGCGAAGCGGCCGAGTACCGCTTGGCGGCCGGTCGGCTGGCCTATGTGCAGGTGGTCAGTGGCCAATTGTCGGTCAACGGGCAACGCCTCGTCGCTGGTGACGGCGCCAAGATTGCCGATGAAACCCAACTTGAATTTCTGGCCGGCGAAGAAGCGGAAATCCTGCTTTTCGACCTGCCGCCTGTTGCATAAACCAACCCCAACAAACTTTTAAAGGAAAACAGCCATGAGCAAGACGATCGTCGTTTATCACTCCGGTTACGGTCACACCAAGCGCGTTGCCGAAGTCGTCGCCGAAGGTGCTGCGGCCGAACTGCTGGCCATCGATTCCGAAGGCAACCTGCCCGAAGGCGGCTGGGACAAGCTGGCCGCCGCCGATGCCATCATTTTCGGCACGCCAACCTACATGGGTGGCCCGAGCTGGCAGTTCAAGAAATTCGCCGATGCATCGTCCAAGCCCTGGTATGCCCGCGCCTGGCAGGACAAGGTGTTCGGCGGCTTCACCAACAGCGCCAGCCCGGTCGGCGACAAGGGCGCGACGGTGATCCAGTTGCAGACGCTGGCTTCGCAGCATGGCGGCATCTGGGTCAGCCTCGGTCTCCTGCCGTCCAACACCAAGGCTGCCACGCATGCCGACGTGAACCATCTGGGTGGTTCGGTCGGCCTGCTTGTCCGTTCGCCGTCCGATGCCAGCGTCGATGAAATCCCGCAGGGCGATCTCGATACGGCTCGTCAGTACGGCCAGCGCATTACTGCGGTGGCTGCCCGCCTGCGCGGCTAAACCCGCTTTGCCTTGGGGGTGAGCGCCTCCCAAGGCAGTGCTATAGTGATCTATTACCTTCGTTTCGGAGTGATCGCATGGCACTGACTACCTCACTGGCCGATTTGTCTGTCCTGCTGGTTGAGCCTTCATCCATGCAGGCTCATCTGGTCAAGCGCATGCTGGAACATCAGGGCGTCAAGAAGGTGACCGTTGTTGAAACGGCCAGTGCTGCCCTGGCTTCGCTCAAGCAGGAACACAAATATGTGATCGTGATCAGCAGCCTCTATCTGCCCGATCTGGCTGGCACCGAGCTGGTGACGGCGATGCGTGCCAACGCCGACATGGAAACCATTCCCTTCATTCTCGTTTCCAGTGAAACGCGGCCACAGGTGCTGGAGCCGGTGCGTCAATCGGGGGCGTGCAGTATCGTCAGCAAGCCGTTTACCGAGCAGCAGTTGTCGCGGGCGCTCTTTGCTGCGGCGGATTACCTGAATCCGCCGGAAGACATCGATGTGACCGAAATCGAGAATTTGCGCGTCCTGCTGGTCGACGACAGTCTGGCGTCCCGGCGTCATCTGCGCCGTCTGCTCGAAGAACTGGGCATCGAGCGCATCACCGAGGCGGTCAATGGCAAGGAGGCAGTCTCCCTGCTTGAGCAAAGTATGGTCGATCTGGTGATTACCGACTACAACATGCCGGAAATGGATGGTCGCGAACTGACCGAATACATCCGTACGCAAAGCTGGCAGGCCGAGGTGCCGGTACTGATGGTGACCAGCGAACAGAACATGGGCCGTCTGGCCGCCGTCGAGCGGGCCGGTGTTTCAGCCATCTGCGACAAGCCCTTCGAGGCCGGCAACATTCGCCGCCTGATCAGCGATTCCTTGACGCGATAAAACGGATCGCCCACTGGCGGACAACAATCGCCAGGGCGAGCAGCACCAGCAGCGGGTCGAACAGCGCATCCCACAAATTGACGAAAATGCCGCTGGCGTAGGCCAGCAGGTCAATGGCGAGTATTGTCAGCCAGCCGGGCTGGCGCCGCCACCATAGGGCGAGACCGAGTGCCAGCAGGGCGGCGAGCAGCGGTGCCGGCTGGTAGCCCAAGGCATAGGGGTCGAATGGCCCCCAGCCGAGTGCCAGCGGGTAGAAAAACAGGGCGAAGGTGAGCAGGCCAGCGGCGACCGGCTGTGTGAACGGCGACGGTGTACGCCTGGCAAGCTGAAGGATGGCGAGTTGCAGCAACGTCGCCGATGGCGTGCCGAACAGGCCATGCATCGCCGGGGCGATGCCGACGAGCAGCGCCGTGGCGGTCGCAGTCAGCACGACGCGCTGGTGCAGTGGGCCAAGCGGCAAAAGCGCAGCCATGGCGCCAAAAATCAGCCCGTGGGCAAGCAGGCCGTAGGCGGCGGTCAGGTTCATGGTGCGCCTCCCGCCAGCCATGCTTCGGTAAATGCGACATACCTGATCTGCTGCTGGCGCCAGGTGTAGGTCAGATGAATGCGGCCATCGCGCCCCTGCAGCAAGGCCGGATCAGCGAATTCGGCCCCGCCATCGCTGGCCGCTTCGACGATGCGTTTCATCGCCCAGGTTTGCCCATCGTCGGCCGAGAGCCACAGCTGCAGCGCTTCCTTGCCCTGTTGCGGGTTGCCGGCCAGCAGCAGGCGGCCGCTGGCCAGGCGGAGCAGCGCAACAGGTGCGTCCGGGGCGGGCAGGGCGAGTTCGCTGGCCGTTTCCCATGTCTGGCCGCCGTTGGTCGTGCTGAGCGTGGCTCGGCTGGTGCCGGCGCGGTTGTCGCGGAGCACCGCCAGCCCCCTGTGGTCGTCGAGGGCGACAACCGCCGGTTGCAGCGTTGGTGCCGCGTGGGCCAGCCGTCTCTTGTCCACTATCCGGCCGGTCGCCGACAGGCGCAGCCACTCGCTGCCTTGCTTCGGAAATCGCTGGTCGAGCGGCAGGCCAAGGCCGCCGTCAGCAAGCATCAGAGGCGGTCCGCCCAGTCCGTTGCCCAGTGTGCCGAGCGGCGAGGTTTGCAGTCGTTCCGCTTTGCTCCACGTCTTGCCGCCATCCGTGGAAAGGCTATGGACAATGGCCGCCCCTGCCCCGCTGCCGAGCGGCAGGCTTTCGTACCAGAGGTGTAGCCAGCTGCCTTCGGCCAGCAAAAGCGGGCGTCCCAGGCTGCTCATGTGGGCAAAAGTGCCGGCGGCCGTACTTTCGCGGGTGGCGGCTGGCAAGGGTTGGCTCCAGCCGCTGCGACCGAGGATCGACAACCAGATCGTCGCCGCCGAGTTATCGTTACCCGGTCCGGCCAGCCAGGCCGCGGCTACCTTGCCGTCGGCCAGCAGGGTCAGGCTTGCCGGTCCGGCCGTGGCACCGGCTGAAGGCAGGTTGCTTCGTGTCATGTCGGCCGGCAGCGGGCTGGCGACGACGGGGGGCGGCACAAAGGCCGGTGCTTCGGTGGCTGGCAGGCGCAGGAAGGCGGCTGCCAGTGCAGCAAGAAACAGCCCGGCGCTGCCATGGTGGATCACTGCTGGCGACAAGGGCTGCATGGTTTGGATGGCTACGATCAACAGGGGAAAATACGCAAAGTGAGATGTCCAGCCAGGGCTGGCGGCGTGCTGTGGCGTAGTCTATCAGCCGGCCGTGACGCCGGCTTTCAAGGTGGTATTGCGGCTAGCCGCGAATGTGAAGCCGGCCGAATGCTGATGACGCAACAGGCCGGGTTCAGCGAAGACGTCTAGCGCCCGGTATAAACCGGCTTGCGCTTCTGCATGAAGGCGTCGATGCCTTCGCCGGCGTCATCGCTCATCATGTTGCAGGCCATCACTTCGCTGGCGTACTCGTAGGCTTCGCTCAGGCCCATTTCCAGCTGCTGGTAGAACATGCCCTTGCCCATGCGCACGGCGACCGCGCTCTTGGCCAGGATGCTGCCAGCCAGACGTTCGATTTCTGCATCCAGTGCATCGGCCGGAACGACGCGATTGACCAGGCCCTTGGCCTTGGCTTCCATGGCGTCGATGAATTCGCCGGTAAGCAGCATCTCCAGCGCTGCCTTGCGGCCGAGGTTGCGGGCCAGGCCGACGGCCGGGGTCGAGCAGAAGAGACCGACATTGATGCCGGAAACGGCGAATTTCGACACATCAGCGGCTACCGCCAGATCGCACATCGAGACCAGCTGGCAGCCAGCCGCCGTGGCGATGCCGTGCACGCGGGCGATCACCGGCTGCGGCATTTGGGTGATCGTCAGCATCAGCTTGCCGCACTGTTTGAACAGCGCCTGCATGAAAGCCTTGCTGTGGTTGCCGCGCATTTCCTTGAGGTCATGCCCGGCGCAGAAGGCCTTGCCGGCACCGGCGATGACAACAACGCGCACGCTATCGGAGGCAGCGATGGCATCCAGTTCGGCCTGGATGGCGGTCAGCATGTCCTTGGACAGCGAATTGAACTGCCCCGGACGGTTCAGGGTCAGCGTGGTCAGGCCATCGGCCCGGTCCTGACGTAAAACGAGGGGTTCTTCCTGGGTCATGGCTTGTCTCCGGCTGTTTTATTTGAAACCGCTAATCTAGCCGATGCGTCGACGAAATGTAATCGGCTGCCCATATCCGGTCGCGGTAAAATCGCAAGGATGAATTCCCCGCGCTACGTTCACCTCCGTCTCCATTCCGAATATTCAGTCACCGACGGCATCGTCCGGGTTGGTGATGCCGTCAAGCGCGCCGCCGGCGATAGCATGCCGGCCATGGCGATGACCGACCTGGGCAATCTGTTCGGCTTGGTCAAGTTCTATACCGGGGCGCGGGGCAAGGGGGTCAAGCCGATTGCCGGGGCGGATGTCTGGATCACCAATCCGGATGCGCCGGAGGATGCCTATCGGCTGTTGCTGCTGGTACGTAACCGGGTCGGTTACCAGCAGTTGTGCGAACTGCTGACCAAGGCCTATCTGGTCGAAGGCCGACGTGACCGGGCCGAAATTCGTCGCGAGTGGTTTGCCGAGCTCGGCAGCGATGGCCTGATTGCCTTGTCTGGCGCGCATCTCGGCGATATCGGCGAGGCCCTGCTGAACGGTAATTTCGATCTGGCTGGCGAACGGGCCAAGGCCTGGGAGGCGATTTTCCCCGGCGCTTTCTACCTTGAAGTGCAGCGCTATGGCCAGCCGCAGCAGGAGGCCATCGTCCAGCAAACGGCTGATCTGGCCGGTGAGCTTGGCTTGCCGCTGGTCGCGACGCACCCGATCCAGTTCATGAATCGCGATGACTTCCGGGCGCACGAGGCGCGGGTCTGCATTGCCGAAGGTTATGTGCTGGGCGATACGCGCCGCCCGAAACTCTATACCGAGGAACAGTACTTCAAGACCCAGGCCGAGATGGTCGAGCTGTTTGCCGACCTGCCGGAAGCGCTGGAAAATACCCTCGAAATCGCCAAGCGCTGCAATCTGACGATGACCCTGGGCAAGAACTTCCTGCCCGATTTCCCGATTCCGCCGGGCATGACCGACGGCGAATATCTGGTCCAGGAGGCGAAGAAGGGGCTGGAAGTCCGCCTCGCCGAGCTGTATCCGGACCCGGAGGTGCGCCAGCAGCGCCGGCCGGAATACGACGAGCGCCTGGTTTTCGAGTGCAAGACAATTCTGCAGATGGGCTTCCCGGGTTACTTCCTGATCGTGGCCGACTTCATCAACTGGGGCAAGAAAAACGGCGTCCCGGTCGGGCCGGGCCGGGGTTCGGGTGCCGGTTCGCTGGTGGCCTACTCGCTGCGCATCACCGACATCGACCCGCTGGAGTACGCGCTGCTCTTCGAGCGTTTCCTGAATCCGGAACGGGTATCGATGCCCGACTTCGATATCGACTTCTGCCAGGACAACCGCTGGCGGGTGATCGAATACGTTCGCGAGCACTACGGTGCCGATGCGGTCAGCCAGATCGCCACCTTCGGCACGATGTCCTCGAAGGCGGTGATCCGCGACGTTGGCCGGGTGTTCGGCCTGCCCTACTCGATGTGCGATCGTATTTCCAAGCTGATCCCGATCGTCCAGAACAAGCCGGTGTCGCTGGCTGAGGCGCTGGAGCAGGAGCCGCAGCTCAAGCAGATGATGGAAGGCGACGGGGATGGCGAGACCATCCGCGAACTGTTCGACCTGGCCGGTCGCCTCGAAGACTTGACCCGCAACGTCGGCATGCACGCTGGCGGCGTGCTGATCGCGCCGGGCAAGATCACCGATTTCTGTCCGATCTACCAGGCGACTGGCGCCGATGCCTCGCCGGTCTCACAGTTCGACAAGGACGACGTCGAGAAGGCCGGTCTGGTCAAGTTCGACTTCCTTGGTCTGCGCAACTTGACGATTATCGAGCTGGCCGTCGAGTACATCCGCCGGATGACCGGCGAGAAGCTCGACCTGATGTCGCTTGGTTTCAAGGACCCCGCGGCCTACCAGATCCTGAAAGATGCCAACACGACGGCGATCTTCCAGGTTGAATCGGAGGGCATGAAGAAGCTGCTCAAGAAGCTGGCGCCCGACCGTTTCGAAGACATCATCGCTGTGCTCGCGCTCTATCGTCCCGGCCCGCTCGGTTCCGGGATGGTGGACGACTTCATCCTGCGCAAGAAGGGTCAGCAGAAGATCGACTATTTCCACCCCGACCTGACTGCCTGCCTGTCGCCGACCTACGGCGTCATCGTGTACCAGGAACAGGTGATGCAGATCTCGCAGATCATCGGCGGCTACACGCTGGGTGGCGCCGACATGCTGCGCCGGGCGATGGGCAAGAAAAAGCCCGAGGAAATGGCCAAGCACCGGGAGACCATCGCCCAGGGCGCCAAGGAAAAAGGCTACGACCCGGCGCTGGCCGAGCAGCTGTTCGACCTGATGACCAAGTTTGCGGAGTACGGCTTCAACAAGTCGCACACCGCCGCTTATGCAGTGGTCACCTATCACACTGCCTGGCTCAAGGCGCATCACTGCGCGGCCTTCATGGCGGCGACGATGTCGTCCGATCTCGACAACACCGATTCGGTGAAGATCTTTTACGAAGACACCATCGCCAACAAGATCAAGGTGCTCGGGCCGGACGTCAATGTCTCGAATTACCGTTTCGAGCCGGTCGACCGCGGCACCATTCGCTATGGCCTGGGGGCGGTCAAGGGCACCGGCGAGCAGGCGGTCAATGTCATTCTCAAGGCACGGGCCGAGGGCGGTCCCTTCAAGGACCTCTTCGACTTCTGCATGCGTTGCGACAAGCGCATGGTCAATCGCCGGACCACCGAGGCGCTGATCAAGGCCGGGGCTTTCGATACCATCGCACCTGAAATCGCGCCGGGGAAGGGGGCGGATCGCTGCAAGCTGCTGGCCACCGTCGGCGTGGCCATGGATTTCGCCGAGCAGGCCGAGCGCAATGCGATGCAGACCAGCCTGTTCGATATGGCTGACGTGGCCGATGAGCATGCGCCGGAATACGTCAACGTCCGGCCATGGGACGAAAAGACCAAGCTGATGGAAGAGAAGACGGCACTCGGTTTCTTCTTCTCCGGGCATCCCTACAACACTTGCAAGAAAGAGCTGTCGCGTTTCATTCGCCGGCCACTCAACCGTCTCGAACCGGCCAAGGAAATGACGACCATTGCCGGTCTGGTCGTCGGCGTCCGCACCCAGATGACCCGGCGCGGCAAGATGCTGTTCGTGCAGCTGGACGACGGGACCGGGATGGTCGAGGTCTCGGTCTTCAATGAACTGTTCGAGGCCGAACGCGCCAAGATCGTCACCGATGAAGTGCTGGTGATCGAAGGCAAGGTCAGTTACGACGACTTCTCCGGTGGCAACCGCGTCGTCGCCGACAAGCTGATGACGCTGGGCGAGGCCAGGGCGCGTTTTGCCCGGCATCTGCTGCTCAAGATGAACGGCAACGCTGATGCCCAACGGCTGAAGTCGTTGCTGACGCCTTTCGCGCCAGGCTCGGCGCCAGTGCGTATCCGTTATCGCAACGAGCTTGCCGAATGCGAACTGGTGCTCGGCGCGGCCTCGCGCGTCCGGCTCGACGATGCCTTGCTCGAGGCGCTGAACGGCTGGCTGCAGCCGGAAAACGTCGAGATCGTATACCAATGATCAGGTGGCTCGACCAATCGATGATGGTGGCGCTAGTCGACTCGGCCCGGCAAGCGCCACGCCGCCGCGTGCACCGCAATTTCCATCCCGACGACGTCTATCCGGCGCATCGCCTGATGATTGCCATCGAGCCGGATTCCTATGTGCCGCCACACCGGCATCTCAGTCCGACCAAGGACGAAACGCTACTGGTCCTGCGCGGCAGCCTGGGAGTTGTGTTTTTCGATGCGGATGGGGTGGCGGAAGAGCAGGTGGCGCTGCGTGCCGGCGGTGAGGTGCTGGGCGTCGATATTCCGCATGGGGTTTTCCACACCGTATTCGCGCTTGAGCCGGGAACTGTCATCTTCGAAGCCAAGGCGGGTCCCTATGTGCCAATCGCGCCCGATGAACGGGCTGCCTGGGCGCCGGTCGAGGGCTCGGCCGAGGCGCCTGCTTATCTGGCCGGTTTGCGCCAGATGTTCGGTGGATCAGTGTGACCTGGGCGGGAATGGATCTCCGGGCAATAAAAAGGCGCCTTGCGGCGCCTTTTTATTGCCCGGCAGCTGGCTGCCGGACTCGGATTACTTGACCAGATCGGTTTTGAAGCCGATCCGCACCCCGCCCCAGTGGCGGCCGTTGACCATGACCGGCATCGTCAGGTCGGCGAGGATTTCCCCCGTGTCGCGAACATAGGTCTGGAACAGCGAAGGTTTCTGGTTCTTCGCACCTTTCATGCCGACAGGGTCATTGAAAATGCGCTTGTGCCGGCATTTCACCAGGTCGATGGCCGGATCGCCACTCGGCGGGTTGGAAAACACTGCGTTATGGGCCGGGGCATAGCCGTTGGTATCCATGGAGAGCGAGTAGACCAGGCCAGGCACCTCGCGCAGCAGATTATCGTAAAGGCGGGTGAGTTCGCCGTCGCACTGGTTATCGTAGGCAGTGGTGTAGCGTTTCGGGTTCGAACCGGGGATTTCCTTGTAGGCCTGGTCGAAAATGTTCACGCCGCGGTCGGCCAGCTTTTGGAGGATTCCGGCGACGTCATCGCGGAATGCAGTGCACTTGTCGTGCAGGGTGTCGAACATGTTGTTGCCAGTGCGGAAATCGGCCAGCGTGCATTGCAGGTCTTCGGTCGATTCGCGCAAGGTCTTGGCCGAGTCGATGCACTGCCGCATGCGGCCGGAAATCTCGCGTGAGTGATCGCGAATTTCTTCGACTTCGCTATGGATGGCCTGGTTGCTTTCGCGCAGGTTGTAGATGGCACTGGAAATAGTGGCAAGCTGCTCGGTCGTCTGCTTGAAATCGCCGACCATGGTCGTCAGGTCGGCGGCCGAGGTTTCGATATAGCCGTTGGCCCTGGTCACCTCGCCGACAATGGTTTGCGTCTTGGCCGAGGTGTCGGAAACCAGATTGATCATCGACTGGGTGTTCTGGCCGATCACCTGGGTGGCGGTCTTGACCTTTTCGGCCAGCTTGCGCACTTCGTCGGCGACGACGGCGAAACCACGTCCGGCCTCACCAGCGCGAGCAGCTTCGATGGCGGCATTCAGTGCCAGCAGGTTGGTCTGATCGGAAATGTCGTTGATCAGCGAGACGATCTCGTTGATTTTCATCGAGCTGGTGTGCAGTTCGCTCACCGTCGACGAGAAATGTTCGATGTGGGCATTGGTCGAACGCATCGTCGAGGCGACGGTTTCCATCTGCTCAAGCGAACGTTGGGCGAGGTCGAGGTTGTTCTGGGTCGACGACTGGATGGCGTCGGAGTTCATGGCGACTTCACCAACCGCCTGATTGACGCGGTTGCTTGAGTCGAAAACCGTGGCGGCCAAGGCTTCCTGCCGGCGTACCGCATCGTCCGTCTGCTGGACCAGTTGGTTCATCCGGGCCGCATCGGCAGCGATGCTGACGCTTCGTTCGCGGGAATGCGAAATCAGGCTGCGAACACGCCCAAAGAAACGGTTGATATTTCCGGAAATCCTTCCCGCCGCATCATTTCCGGTTGTGCCGACCGAATGTGACAAATCTGCGGAACCCTCGGCGATTGCCGCAATATCGCGGTCAATTTTTTCGAGCGCTGCGTTGTTACCGAATAATCCCATGGATCGTCTCCTGATCTGTTTTTATGGCCTGCCGGGATAGGGCAAAAGGTGGCCAGATCATACGCCTGCGCTCAGATGCTTGTCACTAAGGACGAGGCTTGTCGGTACGTGGTTGCCGGCTTCTTGTCTCGTGGCGCATTACTGCCGCCGGACAGTCCGGCGAAGTTCCAAAAATAAAAAAGCAAATGTGTGGCGATTGGCCGTGCCTGATCGACAGGGGGCACCAGGGATTGCCTCTTTTGGCGAGTCAATCGGGCAAGTGTTGCCAAATAAGTTTTTCGTCAGTTAAGTGTGTGCGAAGGTGCTTGATGCACAGGCATGCGTTCAGAGCGCCTGCTTCCGGTAACTGCAGAAAATCAGGCTTCTGGAAACGCTTTTTTCAGACCGTCAGGAGGCGCGCTGGCGAGCCGCAATGCGACCGAGCAGGAAACCCTTGATTTCGTGGAAGGGGATCGGTTTGCCGAAGATCGTGATGTCGTTCGGCAGGCCACGCTTCTTGATCTCCTCGCTGTCGATGGCGCTGACCACAATGATGTCCATCCTCGCCAGATCGGCATTGGCACGCAGGCGACGGATCATTTCGAAACCATCCATGCCAGGCATCATCAGGTCGGCGATCAGAATGTCGGGAACGCGCTGGCCGACTTGCAGCAGGCCGTCGAAGCCGTTGGCAACGATGCGCAGCTTGATCGGCAACCCCCAGCTATCGAAGGTCATCTGGTAGAGCATTTGCAGCGTGTGGTCATCTTCGGCCACCAGAATGTCGAGCTGGCCACCACCTTCTTGCGCACTAGGCGTCAGGTTGCGCCGGCGGGCGAGCAGGGCATCGACCGAGGCGACCGGGATGCGGCGGTGACCGCCAGCAGTCTTCCAGGCCTCAAGGGCTCCGTTTTCCACCATGTTCTGTACAGTGCCGAGTGAAACGCCCAGACGCAGGGCGGCTTGCCGGGTGCTGAGATATTCTGGTTCTGCCATGATCGATTGTCTCTGATGAAATTACAAATTCTCTAAATTTTATCCTGTTATTCAGGAAAATAACAATGGAAAAAAACCCCGGCAGAAATGCGACCGGGGTTTTTCTTCTGGCCAGCCCACAGCGTGGGCTGGAAACGGCGAGTGTTACAGCTTCTTGGCGTTCTTGGCCAGGTAAGCAGCGACACCTTCCGTGGAGGCGACCATGCCCGGCTTGCCCTTGTTCCAGCCGGCCGGACAAACTTCGCCGTTTTCTTCGAAGAACTGCAGGGCATCGACCATGCGCAGCATTTCGTCGATGTTGCGGCCGAGCGGCAGCATGTTGACGACCTGGTGCATGACGGTGCCATTTTTATCAATCAGGAAGGAACCGCGCAGGGCGACACCGGCAGCTTCGAGTTCGACGTCGTAGGCGCGGCAGATTTCATGCTTGACGTCGGCAACCAGCGGATAGCCAACCGGGCCAATGCCGCCTTCCTTGACGGCGGTGTTCTTCCAGGCCAGATGGGTGAACTGGGAATCGATGGAGACGCCGATCACTTCAACGCCGCGCTGCTTGAATTCTTCCAGGCGGTGATCGAAAGCGATCAGTTCGGACGGGCAGACGAAGGTGAAATCGAGCGGGTAGAAAAAGAGAACGACAGGCTTGCCCTTGAAGGAGGACAGCTTCAGTTCCTTGATTTCGTTGTTGCCATAAACGGCGGTGGCGGTGAAATCCGGGGCTTGCTTGCCAACGAGAACGGCCATGGGGAACTCCTTATCGTGATCGGTTTTGAGGTTGGGGGGAAACATGCAATTTAACCAAGCAGCCATGTCGTGTCAAACCAGCATTCCAGCTCATACGGCTGCATTGGCTTTGGCAAGGCGTGTCTGGAAAGTGCTGTACGCTGGCATAATCCCAGTATGAAAATAAAGATAGCCGAGCTGACTGGCGGAGGGGCCAGGACATGCTGAAGGTGCTGGTTTTCTTGCCGGTGGTGGGGGCTGTCCTGCTGGCGGTGCTACCGGCGCGTCGCGCTTTGCCTTTGTGGCAGGTCGCGATGGCTTTTGCCTTGGCTTCGCTCGGTTATGCCCTCTGGCTGGCCACCCGTTTCGAGCCGGCCGGAGCGGCGGTGCAGATGTTCGAAAGCCGGGCCTGGAATGTCCGGCTCGGTTCCTATTTCGCCCTGGGCGTCGATGGCATTTCGCTGGCCATGGTCTTGTTGACGGCCCTGCTGTCGCTGATTGCGGTGCTGGTATCGCGGCGCATGGAGCAGGGGGCGCGCCTCTATTTCATGCTGGTGCTGCTCCTTGAGTCGGCCATGTTCGGCGTATTCACGGCGCGCGACTGGTCGCTGTTCTATGTCTTCTGGGAAGCGACGCTGCTGCCGCTGTTCTTCCTGATCGACCGCCTGGGCGGGCCGAACCGCCAGCGGGCGGCGCTGAATTTCTTTCTGTATACGCTGGGTGGCTCGGTGTTCATGTTGGTCGCGCTGCTCTTTCTCTACGACGCAGCGCCCGGACACAGTTTTGCCATGGCCGATATGGCCGAGGGCGGGCGCGGGCTGCCGCTGAATACACAATTGCTGATCTTCGCCGGCCTGTTCATTGGCTTCGGCGTCAAGATGCCGGTCTTTCCCCTGCACGGCTGGTTGCCGCTGGCCCATGTCGAGGCGCCCAGCCCGGTTTCGATCCTGCTCTCCGGTGTATTGCTCAAGATGGGCGCCTACGGCCTGATCCGGGCAGCCGAAACCTTGCCGGCTGCACTGCTGGCGACGCAGGACTGGCTGGCCATCCTGGCTTTCATCAGCCTGCTCTACGGCGGCATCCTCGCCTGGCGGCAGCAGGATTTGAAGGCAATGGTCGCCTATTCGTCGATTTCGCACATGGGGGTGGTCCTGCTCGGCATTGCCACGCTCAACGTCACCGGCCTGACCGGGGCGGTGGTGCAGATGGTGGCGCATGGCCTGACGGCTGCCACGCTGTTCCTGGTCGTCGGCCTGCTTTACCAGCGCACGCACAGCCGTGACCTTGCCGACTATGGTTCAGTGCTCGGCAAGGCGCCGCGTTTTGCCTTCTTCATAGCCTTTGGCCTGCTGGCGGCCATCGGTCTGCCGGGCAGCGCCGGCTTCATTGCCGAACTGCATGTGCTGGTGGCCGGCTACACCCGCTGGGGAGGCTGGGTACTGCTGCTGGGGGTGGCCATGCTGGTGGGCGCTGCCTACAGCTTGCGCGTGATCGGCCGCCTATGTCTGAAAGGCGAGACGATGGATCTGCCGGACATGACGCGTACCGAAACCTTGTGTGGCGGCCTGCTCGCCGCGTGCATACTGGTCCTTGGCCTGTGGCCGGCGCCCTTGCTTAAATTGATTGCCGGTAGCGTTGGCCGGGTCGCCGGATTGTTCGGGGGCTAATATGAGCGCCGCGCACGAATTGCCCATCCGCGAACGACTGGCCCACTGGGTGGAGCATCTGACGCACGTGCTGCCGGCTCAGGCGCCGATTCGCGATTTCGTGCATCACAATACCCTGCATGGCTTCCAGCATCTGCCTTTTACCGAGGCGCTGGCCTCTGCCCAGGCGCTGACCGGGGCGACAACGTATTGGCCGGAATCGCGTTTCCGCGAATGTCTGGCCAGCGGGCGGATCAGCCCGGATGACCTGAGCGCGGCGCTGGATGATTTTGGCGTCGGCGATCTCGATCAGCCGGTCGTCCGCAACCTGACCCGGCGCGACATTCTGCTGGCCAGTCTGAGATTCGGTTGCGAAGCGCCCAATGCCTGCCGCCAGGCATGGCTGCTTGATGAAACATCGCTCGCAGATGATCCGCTCTTTGCCTATTTCTGCCGCTCGGTCGAGCTGGCACCAAGCAAGGGGGCGTCGGAAAACTGGCAGGTGCAGGCGCTGGCCCGCTGGGACGCGCTTTGTGGTCGCGTCGGCCGGACGTGGACCTGGCGCGCCCTGCTTGAATACCTGAGCGGGGAGGATGTGCTTGAATGGACGCGCAGCATCCTGCAGCGTCACCTGGCAGCCCACCTCGATCTTGGCGTTGCTGCCTGGCGCAACCCGGCGCAGGGACAGGGGTTCTTCGCCGCCTGGCGGGCCAGTGCCGGACTCGATATGGCCTGGGAAATGGATGAGTTGCCCAATGCGCGCGACGAAATCCTGCACCTGCCGGATAGCCCGCTGGATGTGCTGCTCGAAGAACTGCCCAGGCTGGTGCCCGATCACAGCCAGTGGTATGGCTATCTTGAGCGCCTGAGTCTCGAACTTCCTGGCTGGTCCGGCATGTTCCTGTGGCGTGACCGCAATCCCGGTCGCGGCGATGGCACGCCGATTGCCATGCTCGATTACCTGACCGTGCGCGTCTTGCTCGAGCGCCTGCTGACCGACGATCTGTTGCGCCGCCTGGCGGGGTCGCCGCTAAGCTTGGCCGAATTGCACGCCTATTACGCCGCCCGACCCGAGGAGTTTCTGGTTCGCGCCGCGCTGCATGAGCCTGGCCTGCCCGAGGACTTGTTGGGGCGGGCGGCACATCTGGTGCAGCTGGCTCGGGAAGGGCATGTTGACGTGGCTGAATGGCGGCGTCTGGCTGCGGCTTTGGCCCCCGCGATGGCGGCAGCGCAGGACGATGGTGCTGCCTGGCAAATGGCTGGTCTGAGTCGCCAACTTGGTTTGACGCCAGCCGATCTGGAAATGCTGAGTGGCGATGATCTGACGGCCTTGCAAACCTGTGCCGCCAGCCTGTCATCGTTGCAGCGCGGTCATATCTGGCTGCTGGCTTACGAACGCCATTACCGCGAACAGCTTTTCTCGGCGCTGACCGCCAATCATCCACGCCAGGCCACGCCAGCCGCGCCATCGGCCCAGGTCGTCATGTGCATGGATGACCGGGAGGAGGGCACACGCCGCCACCTCGAAGAAATAGCCCCCGATGTCGCCACCTATGGCGCGGCAGGTTTCTTCGGCGTGCCGATGTTCTGGCAGGGGCTGGATGATGCCGGCAAAACCGCGCTTTGTCCGGTCGTCGTCCAGCCGACCCATCTGCTCCGCGAGCTGCCTGCCGCAGGCGAGGAGGGCTCGCTGGCCGGGCATGCGGCTCGCCGTGAAAAACGGTTGCGCTGGAATGAGCGGCTCTATCAGGCGACCCGTCGCCGTGCCGTGGCCGGTCCCGTGCTGACGGCGCTCGGCGCTGTGCCCGCATTAGCTTCACTGCTGGCGGTGACGCTGGTACCCGGCTGGTTCGGCGAAACGGCGCGGCGCTGGCGCGAGCAATACGAAGGCCGGGTGTCGACCCGCCTGGGGCTGACCGCCGAGCAGCCGGTGGCCGCCACGCCGGAGCAGCCGCAGCTCGGCTTGACCGATGCCGAGCAGATCGAACGGGTCGAAGCCTTCCTGCGCATGATCGGCTTGACCGCGGGCTTTGCGCCGCTGGTCCTGATGTTTGGTCACGGTTCGGGCAGCCAGAACAACCCGCATCTGTCGGCCTACGATTGCGGGGCCTGTTCCGGCAAGCATGGCGGGCCGAATGCCCGGGTTTTTGCGGCGATGGCCAACCGGCCGGCCGTGCGTGCCGGACTCGCAGCACGCGGTCTGTCGATCCCCGACAGCACCTGGTTTGTTGCGGCGGAACACAACACTTGCGACGATGGCATCGAGTGGTATGACCTCGACAGCACGCCCGAGCGTTTCCAGGCTGCCGTCGATCGCTTGCTTGGCCAGATGGCCGAAGCCTGCCGGGCCCACGCCGCAGAACGCTGTCGCCGTCTGGCTTCGGCGCCATTCAAACCGTCGCCGTGGAAGGCCCGCCAGCACATGATCGGCCGCGCCAACGATATTTCCCAGGCCCGGCCCGAACTGGGCCACGCGACCAACGCTGCTGCCTTTATCGGCCGCCGGCAGATGAGTCGCGGCCTGTTCCTCGACCGCCGGGTCTTCCTGATTTCCTATGATCCGGTCGGCGATGACGACGGCTGCATCGTCGAAGGCATCCTGCTTGCCGCCGGCCCGGTCGGCGCCGGCATCGCTCTCGAATACTATTTCTCGACCGTCGACAACGAGCGCTTCGGTTGTGGTTCGAAGATCACCCACAACATCACCGGCCTGTTCGGGGTCATGGAAGGCGCCGATTCCGACCTGCGTACCGGCCTGCCGTGGCAGATGGTCGAAATTCATGAGCCGATGCGTCTGCTGGTTGTCGTCGAGCAAACGCCAGAAGTACTGACTGCCATCGTCGGCCGTCAGCCTCCCCTGCAGGAACTGATCAATAACGAGTGGATCATCGTGGCCGCCAAACACCCGATCACCGGCGCCATCGATCTCTATTGCCCACGCCGTGGCTGGCTGCCGTGGTCCGGTCAGGCCGTGCTGCCGCAGGTCGCGCGCTCGGTGGACTGGTTTGCCGGCGAGTCCCAGCCATTGGCCCCGGCGATCATTCTTGGAGGCGTTCGATGAGTGCCTTGCTAAACCATTTGCCGAACTGGGTCTGGCTGGTACCGGCCCTGCCGTTGCTGGTCGTGGTCATCAACGGTGCCCGCGTGCTGCTTGGGCTGGCCAGTGGCGATGCTGCCGAGTCACTGACCGCCCGCCTGTCCTCGCTGGCTGCGTTCGGTGGACTGGTCCTGCTGCTCGCCATCGACGGTCTGGCCTTGCTGCATGGTGCGCCGGGCCACCGCCGCCTCGGCCACTGGTTCGGTACCGGCAACTGGGAGGCGACCTTCTCGTTCATGCTCGACCCGTTGTCGCTGACCCTGGGCACGCTGACGGCGCTGATCGGCTGGCTGGTCATCCGCTTCTCGGCCAATTACCTGCACCGTGAGGCAGGCTTCCACCGCTTCTTCATCGCGCTCAGCTTTTTCCTGGCCGGTATCCAGCTCGTGCTGCTGGCCGGCAACGGCTTGCTCGCTTTCGTCGGCTGGGAAATGTGCGGCGTCTCATCCTTCCTGTTGATCGGCTACGCCTGGCATCGGCCGGTGGCGACCGGTAATGCCTTGTTCGCCTTCATTACCAACCGGGGCGGCGATGCCGGCTTCCTGCTCGGTCTCGGTCTGGCCGCCACCTGGCTGGGCGGGTTCGAATGGACGGCCCTGTCCCTGGCGTCGAAGATCAGCGTGGTCAACGACCGCCTGCTGGTCATCGGTTTTGTCATTGCGGCGCTGGCCAAGTCGGCCCAACTACCTTTTTCGGCCTGGATCAGCAGGGCGCTCGAGGGGCCGACGCCCTCGTCGGCGATTTTCTACGGCGCGGTGATGATCCACGCCGGGGTTTATCTGATGCTGCGTCTTGAGCCGCTGCTGGTGCAGGTGCCGGATGTCATGTTCGGGCTGGTCGTCGCTGGCCTGCTGACGGCGATCTATGCCTGGCTGTGCGGGCTGGTGCAGACCGACGTCAAGTCGGCCCTGATCTTCGCGACGCTGTTCCAGGTCTCGCTGATGTTCGTGGCCATCGGCCTGGGCTGGACGACGCTGGCGCTGGTTCATCTCTGCCTGCATGCCGCCTGGCGAATCTGGCAGTTCCTGCTTGCCCCGTCGTGGCTGGCCATGACTCGCGACCGACCACCACCGCCGCCGGCCTGGCTGCGCCACAACCAGTTGCTGTACACGATTGCCCTGCAACGCTTCTGGCTCGACAAGCTGTCGCATACGTTGCTCGTTGAGCCGACCGAATCCTTTTCCCGCGATGTGCGCGCCCTCGAAGAGCATTTCATTGACCATGCCATCGGCCAGCCCGGGCAAGGCAAGGCGGTCCATGCCGATCGTCCGCTGGTCGTCGCCGATGGCTTGCCGGGGCGAGTGCTGGCGGCCGTTTCCGATGTGCTGCAACATATCGAGTATCGCCTGCTGCTGCGCGGCAAGGGCGGCATGGCGGAAAAACTGATGCACCGGGCCGGTGCCTATCTGCGGACGCTGGAACATCTGCTCGAACAGCCGCGCTACCTGATGATGGCGGTGATGGCGACTTTCGTGGTGATCCTCTAATGGGCAGCGCCATGAAGCCGCTCAGCGAAATCTTCTGGTACCAGCAGGCCGGCTTGCCGCTGCTTCTGCTATTGCAATTGCTGCCGCTGTTCGGGGCGGCAGTCGTGTTCGCCTTCAAGGAGCGGGCGACGGCGGTGGTCGCCGGCAAGGTCTTCGCGCTGGCCGAACTGCTTCTGGCCATCGTCACGGTCAGCCATATCAACCCCTTGTCGCCGTCGCTGCAACTGGCCGAACGCTTCGTGCCGCTGGCCTACCACGTCGCTGTCGACGGGTTGAGCCTGCTCTTTTTGCTGGTGGCTGCGCTGCTCACCCTGCTGATGACGCTATACGGCATGAGTCGCGGCATGATCTCGCCGGGCCGCCTGTTTGCCGTGCTACTGCTGGCTGAGGCCGGGCTGGCCGGTATGCTGGTCACAGTCAATGTCGCCTGGTTCGCGGCCTTCTCGGCGCTGGAACTGTGGGCGGTGGTCTACCTGCTGCGGCGCTGGGCTTCATCGCGGGCCGAAATCCAGGCGCTGGCCCGTTTTGTCCAGTATCAGGCCTTTGGCTGGGCCTTGTTCGCGGCCGGTTGCCTCGTGCTCGGCTGGGGGCATGCCGAGGCGACCGGTGGGCGCTGGAGCTTCGACCTGTTCGATCTGGTTGGCGCCATCCCGGTCGGCAAGTTCCAGACCGCGGCCTTCTACCTGCTCTTCTACGGCTTGGCCGTGCGCACGCCGCTCTTTCCGCTGCATGGCTGGCTGCCCAACATGGCGCAGCATGGCTTGATCGCCGTTGCCCCTGCGCTGATGGTTGGCGTCAAGGTCGGCATCTACGGCATGCTGCGTTTCGTGCTGCCGCTGACCCCGGCGGCGGTCCAGTACTGGCAGCCCTACGTCGTCGGCTTTGCCATGGCCGGGGTTTTCTTTACGGCGGCGCTCGCCTTCCAGCAGACCAATCTGCGTCGTCTGCTCGCCTTTGCCGTGGTTAGCCATACCAGCCTGCTGGTCATCGGCCTGTTCAGCCTGCACGAATCCGGCATCCAGGGCAGCATGCTGCTGGCCGCCAACTTCGGGCTGGCGGTGACCGGCATGTGGTTCATCGTCGGCTTCGTCTTCCGGCGGACGGGAACAACCGAGTTGCACGAACTGTCCGGCCTGTTTGAGCGCATTCCCTTCCTGGCCATTGCCTTCCTGATCTTCGGTCTGGCCATTGTCGGCATGCCGGGGACGCCGGGCTTCGATGCCGCCCACCTGATTCTGGAGGCCTCGATTGACCAGTTCGGTGCGCTGTCGACCGTCGCGACGGCACTCGGTAATGTCGCTGCCGCCGGTTTCTTGCTCTGGGCTTTCCAGAAGGCTTTTCTGTCGCAGGCCAAGGCTGGCGGCCACGATGTCGACAAGACACTGCCCATGGAATATCTCGTCTGCGGTATCGCGCTGGCCGCCATGCTGGCCATTGGCTTTTTCACCGAACCCTGGCTGTATCTGACGGAAACGGCCAGCCAGGCAGCGGCAGCGAGGTTCGCCCGATGAATTTGCCGCTGCTCTCTCTGCTGGTTTTCCTGCCGCTGGCCGGGGCTGGCCTGATCTGGTTGTTGCCATCCCGTGCCACCCGGCCGGTGGTCGCGCTGAGCATGATCATCACACTGGCGCTCGGGGTTGCGGCATTGGCAGCCTATGAGCCGTCTGGAGCGCGTTTCCAGCTTGTCGAGCGGGTGTCGTGGATTGCCAGTCTGAATGTGCATTACCTGTTGGGGATCGACGGTATTGCCGTGCTCTTCCTGCCGGCGACTGCGTTGCTCTTCCTCGGTTCGCTGGTCGCCAGCTGGAATGCGGTGCACGATGCACCGCGCTTGCACTACAGCCTGCTGCTTCTGCTCCAGACGGCGAATCTGGGTATTTTCTGTGCGCTCGATACCGCGCTGTTTTTCGTTTTCTGGGAGCTGACGCTGGTGCCGCTCTACTTCCTGCTCGGCCGCTGGGGCGTGACGACCGGCCGTGCGGCAGCCGCGACCCGCTACTTCCTGATCATGCTGGCCGGCGGTATTCCCTTGTTACTCGCCTTCGTCATTCTCGCCGTCAGCCAGTCGGTGCCGACCTTCGACCTGATGGCGCTACTGGCGGCTCCCTTGCCGCGTTCGACCCAGACGGCGGTCTTCCTGCTTTGCCTGATCGGCTTTGGCGTCAAGGTGCCGCTGGTGCCGTTGCATACCTGGCTGCCGCAGTTTTCGCTGGCGGCGCCCGGTTCGCTGACCGCACTGCTGGTCGGCCTGAAGCTCGGGGCCTTCGGCCTGATCCGCTTTGCCGTGCCGCTGGCGCCGGACGCCGCGCTCGACATGCACTGGCTGCTCGCCGGCCTGGGTACGGTAGCCATCCTGTATGGCGCGGTCGGCATGCTGGCCCAGAGCAACTTGCGCGTCGGCCTAGCCTACGCCAGCATCTGCCACGTCGGGCTGGCCGTGCTCGGTCTGGCCTCTTACACGGCCCAAGGGGCGCAAGGGGCCGTGTCGCTGTTGCTCAGTTTCTCCGTCGCCACCGGCGGGGCTTTCATCCTGCTTGAGTTCCTGCGCCAACGCACCGGCTCCACCGACATCCATGCGCTCGGCGGGGCGGCCAAAACCATGCCCTTGCTCGCTACCGGCTTCCTGATCTGTGGCCTGGCCGGGGTGGGCATGCCGGGGACCAGCAGTTTTCCCGGTGAATTCCTGCTCATCATCGCCGCGCTGCACAGCCATACCGGGGCCGGCATGGCCGCCCTGTTCGGCCTGTCGATTGCTGCGGGGGGCTTTCTGGCGCTTTACCGAAAGGCTTTCTTTGGTCCGGTCGAGCGGGAGAGTGTGGCTCAGGCAACGGACCTCAGACCACGCGAATGGGCGGTGCTGGTCGCGCTGATCGTCATGATCGCCGGCATCGGTATTTATCCCGGGCCCTGGATCGAGATTGTCCGACCGGCTGCCGAGGTCTGGGCGGCTGGTTTGGTGCGTTGAGAGTGTTGTATGCCTGACAAACGATTAACCACTCGGCTGATGGCGGCGGTCTTTGCCCTGCTGGGCATTGTTGCAGTCATTTTCGACTGGTCGTTCGTGATCGGCCGGCGTGGATTTGATACCGCAGACGGCGCATCGGCACATTACATCGGGACTTTCTGGTTCGTGCTGGCGCTGATTACCCTGAGCACGCTGATTGCCGAGCCGAAACTCCGGAAGAGCGTCGGCTCGCTGTTGGCAATCATTTTGGCAATCTGCCTGTTCGGCCCTTTGCTGTACATGCTGCTGGCCAAACAGTTCGCTTGAAAATCAGGCTTTCTTGACGAACTCTGACTTCAGTTGCATCGCGCCGATGCCGTCAATCTTGCAGTCGATATCGTGATCGCCTTCGATCAGGCGGATGTTCTTGACCTTGGTGCCGACCTTGACGACCGATGACGAGCCCTTGATTTTCAGGTCCTTGATCACGGTCACTGAATCGCCATCCTGCAGTTCATTGCCGTTGGCATCGCGCCAGACGCGCTTTTCCTCGCTGGCTTCGACGGCGGTCTTCGGCCATTCATGGGCGCATTCCGGGCAGACGTAGTTGTCCCCATCCTCGTAGGTGTATTCCGAATTGCATTTCGGGCAGGTGGGCAAGCCGCTCATGGTGATTCCTTTTCAGTAGTCTTCTTCATGGCTGCCCATCAGATTGGGCAGCAGGATGTAGGCGCGCTGGAGGGCGCTGGAGAGGTCCGGGCAGACATTATCATCGCCCAGGTGATCGACGAAGCCGGAGCGATAAAGCAGCGAGCCGGGTTGGGAGTTCAGGCCACAGACGAGCAGCGTGCAACCGCGCTTCTTCAGCTTGTCGAGCAGGCTTTCCAGTCCTTCAAGGCCGGTCGTGTCGAGCTGGATCAGTTGCGTCATGTCGAGAATGACGACTTCCGGATGGCCGGCGGCTGGGTCAAGCAGGGCTTCGAGCTTGTTGACCGCGCCAAAGAAAAGCGAGCCGAAGAGTTGCCAAGCGGCAACCCGCATCGTGCCGTCCGGGTAGAGGAATTGCGGCTCGCTGGCCTCTTCGCGCAGCGGCCGGCGCTCGACACGGGTCAGCTCCGACATGCGGTAGATGAAGAACAGGCAGGCCAGCACCATGCCGAGTTCGACGGCAATCGTCAGATCGAAAAGCACCGTGACGATGAAGGTGGCGAGCAGGATGATCCGGTAGTTGTAGGTGTAGCGCTGCAATTCCCTGAACTCGTGCCATTCGCCCATGTTGATGGCAACGACCATGACGATGGCCGACAGCGTGGCGAGCGGCACGTAGGAGGCGAGCGGGGCGGCAATGAGCACGACGCCGAGCAGCACAAAGGCGTGGATGATGCCGGCGATCGGTGTCCGGCCGCCGCTCTTGACGTTGGTTGTCGTCCGGGCGATGGCCCCGGTGGCGGCGAAACCGCCGAACAGCGGGGCGACGATATTGGCCAGTCCCTGGGCGACCAGTTCCTGGTTCGGGTCATGGCGATCGTCAATCTGGCCATCGGCAACGCGGGCCGAGAGCAGGGACTCGATGGCGCCGAGCAGGGCGATGGTGATGGCCGGCGAGATCAGCTGGCCAAAATCGTGGATCGACAGGTCGGGCAGGCCGAAGTGGGGCAGTTCTTGTGGAATGCCGTGGAAGCGGCTGCCGATGGTCTCGACTGGCAGGTCGAAGATGTAGGAAACCAGGGTGCCGACGACCAGGACGGCGAGCGGGCCCGGGGCGCGGCGCAGTATTGCGATGCGCTGGGCCAGCCAGTTATACGAAAGCAGGAAGATGAAACAGGCCGAGGCCAGCCCGAGGGTTGGCAGGTCGACAGTGTCGGCGTAGGCAGCCAGCGTCTTGATGCGGTGGAAAAATTCGGCGGGCAGGCTCTCGATTTTCAGGCCGAAAAAATCCTTGATCTGAGCGAGGAAGATGACGACCGCGATGCCATTGGTGAAGCCGATGACGACGGTCACCGGAATGAAGCGGATCAGCTGTCCCATGCGGGCCAGGCCCATGGCAAGCAGGAAGACGCCGGCCAGCATGGTCGCCCCGAGCAGGTTGCTGAAACCGTGAATGGCGACAATGCCGTAGATGATGGGAATGAAGGCACCAGTCGGGCCGCCAATCTGCACGCGTGAGCCGCCCAATAATGAGGTGATCAGACCGGCGACGATGGCCGTCCAGATACCGGCGGTCGGTGAGCAGCCGGAGGCAATGGCGAAGGCCATGGCCAGTGGCAGTGCAAGTACGCCAACCGTAATCCCTGCCGCGATGTCCTGGCCTAGCTGCGTTCGATTGTAGGTCGGCAGGCAATCCAGCAACTTCGGGTGGAAGGCGATTTTCATGGAATGGGCTCACAGGGTAAGCGCTGCATTATATGAGTGTATGATTAATCGTCAATGTTAATCACATGTTAATATGGTGTGACACAACCCTAATATGAGCGAAGCATGGAGAACCGAACTGCACGTCTGACGATCCTGATCGATCCCCAGAAGAAGAAAATTTTTGAGGAAATCTGCGCGGCCAATGACCTGACATCATCGCAGGTGGTGCGTCGTCTGGTTCGTCAGTACATCATCGACAATGCCGGCAGTCGTGAGTTGCCCGACTGGCTCAAGCCAAACAACAAGGCTGGCGACTAGTCTGTTTCGCTACTTGGGCGAATTTTGTCCGGGTGGTTGGCGGCGATATAGGCATCGTAGCGGGCCTGCATTTCCGGCGCCTGCTTGGCGATCTCGCGCAGGATGCGGGCAACCGACCAGAGCATGACCGCTGCACCACCGGCTGTGCAGATGACGGCCTCCGCCATTGAGGTCGGAAAGTTGGCAATGATGGCCCCCTTGCCGGCGGCAAACCAGCTGGCGCCAATGCCAACGCAAGACAGGCCAAAAACATCGGCCAGGGCATAGGCGAAGATCGGTCCGGTCAGTTGCGGGCGTGGCGGGCGGATTGATGGTTTGAGCATGGGATTGGCGGTACTCGATGGTGGTTGGCAAATAGTCTTCTAAAAGACTTGACAAACTGAATGTCAAGGTTTGAGTTATGCACAGTGACGGGGCGCTTGTTGAGACGGGGTGATTATGGGCTGGTGTATTTGTTGAATTAACCGGTGATTTTGATATATCGTTTTAAATCAACAGGTTGCGAATGAGCTTAAGTTTCAGGCAGGGTAACAAAAAACCTTGTGGAACGGTCACTTAGCGCATTGCCTCCAGTTTCATTCACAGACTTATCCACAGTTTTTGTGGATAGTTTCAAAAGCCTAAACCCTGTAGCTAGATTGGGGTGCTAAGTTAAAGTGATACTTGAAGTTGATGGGCGCTTTTGTTGCGCCGCAGCAAGGAAACGGCCCGCTAAGCGGGCCGTTTCCATTGGCATCAATTTACTTGACGCGCATGCCTGGCTGAGCGCCGGAATCCGGCGATAGCAGGAAGATGCCCGGGGTTTTTCCTTCGCCATCAGAGGCCGCGAGAACCATTCCTTCCGACAGGCCAAATTTCATTTTTCGCGGTGCCAGATTGGCGACCATGACGGTCAGTCGCCCGATCAACTGCGCTGGGTCGTAAGCCGCCTTGATGCCGGCGAAGACATTGCGGGTTTCGTTGTTGCCGACATCCAGCGTCAGGCGCACCAGCTTGTCGGCGCCTTCGACGTGTTCGGCGTTGGCGATGCGAACAATGCGCAGATCGACCTTCATGAAGTCGTCAATATTGCAGAACGGTTCCCACGGGCTTTCGGCCGTCACCTCGTTTTGCTGGTGTTCGGCATGGCGCTGCTGGGACTGGGCTTCCGGCGCCGGAGCCAGCGATTCCTTGTTGGCCTCGACCAGCTTTTCGATCAGCTTGGGATCGACGCGGGTCATCAGGTGCTCGTAAGCATTGATCGCATGGCCGCCGGCGAGCAGGCTTTGCGTGTCGGCCCAGTGCAGCGGGGCGATGTTGAGGAATTTCTCGACCTTCTCGGCAACGATAGGCAGGATCGGCTTCAGCAGCACGGTCAGCAGGCGGAACAGGTTCAGCGCATTGGTGCAGGCAGCGTGCAGTTCGACTTCCTTGCCTTCCTGCTTGGCCAGCTCCCAGGGCTTGACGCTGTCGACGTACTGGTTGGCGGCATCGGTCAGCGCCATGATTTCGCGCATGGCCTTGCCGAACTCGCGGGCTTCATAAAGCTCGGCGATGCGACTGGCGGCTTCCTGGATGCCCTTGATGGCCGGCAGCTCGGCAGTGGCCGGGGCCAGTTGGCCGTTGAAGCGCTTGGTGATGAAGCCGGCCGAACGGCTGGCAATATTGACGTACTTGCCGACGAGGTCGGAATTGACGCGGGCGACGAAGTCATCGAGGCTGAGGTCGATGTCTTCCATCGTCGCCGACAGCTTGGCCGCATAGTAATAACGTAGCCACTCAGGGTTCAGCCCGGTCTTCAGGAAGCTCTCAGCGGTGATGAAGGTGCCGCGCGATTTGGACATCTTGGCCCCATCGACGGTCAGGAAACCGTGCGCGAAGATCTTGGTCGGCGTGCGGAAGCCGGCATGGGCCAGTTCGGCCGGCCAGAACAGGGCGTGGAAGTAAAGAATGTCCTTGCCGATGAAATGGTAGAGCTCGGTCTTGGCGTCGGGTTTGAAGTATTCGTTGAAGTCGAGGCCGTTGCGCGCGCACAGGTTCTTGAACGAGCCCATGTAGCCGATCGGTGCATCGAGCCAGACATAGAAGTATTTGCCCGGCGCATCGGGAATCTCGAAGCCGAAATAGGGCGCGTCGCGTGAAATGTCCCAGTCGGTCAGCTTGTTCTCGCCGGGAGCGCCCAGCCATTCCTGCATCTTGTTGGCCGCTTCGTTCTGCAGCACGCCGTTGTCGCGACTGGTGTACTGGCGCAGGAAGGCTTCGCAGCGCGGGTCTGACAGCTTGAAGAAATAGTGTTCAGAGGTACGCAGTTCCGGCTTGGCGCCGGAAATGGCGGAGTACGGTTCCTTGAGGTCGGTCGGCGCGTAGGCGGCACCGCAGGACTCGCAGTTGTCGCCATACTGGTCCTTGGCGCCGCACTTCGGGCACTCGCCCTTGATGAAGCGGTCCGGCAGGAAGAGTTGTTTGACCGGGTCGTAATACTGCTCAATGGTCCGCGTTTCGATCAGGCCGGCAGCGCGCAGCTTCAGATAGATGTCATTGGCGCAGTCGCGGGTTTCGTCGGAGTGTGTGCTGTAGTAATTGTCGAAACCGACATGGAAACCGGCGAAATCGCGGGAATGCTCGCCATGCACGCGGGCGATCAGTTGTTCCGGGGTGATGCCTTCCTTTTCCGCGCGCAGCATGATCGGGGTGCCATGGGTGTCATCGGCGCAGACGTACCAGCATTCGTTGCCGGACATCTTCTGGAATCGTACCCAGATGTCGGTCTGGATATATTCGACCAGATGGCCGAGGTGAATGGCGCCATTGGCGTAGGGCAGAGCGGAAGTGACAAGGATTTTGCGCGACATGAGAGGCCGGTGCTTTAAAGGTAAAGCGCGATTTTACCGCGAGGAATCATGGTGATGAGTTGCAAACGGAGATTCATTAGCATCGCCTGAATTTGTTACGGAAAGTAAACGAGTGTGATCACTTGGTAAATTTGCCGGTGGCATTGTTGCTCCGGGGGCTGGTTGGGCGCAAAATTCAACAAAAATGGGAGGGTATATGAACTTTGCGGTCGTTGAAGACAGCAGAAGCCAGGCTGAGGTCCTGAAGGCGCTTTTAAAGAGTGAAGGCCATCAGGTTGAGGTGTTTGCCGAGGGCAAGCTTTGTATCGAGGCCCTCAAGAGCCGGAGTTTCGACTTTTTCGTCATTGACTGGAATCTGCCGGATATCGGTGGTGACGAAGTTCTGAAGCAAGTCCGTGAACATTGTGGCTGGGAGGTGCCGGTCCTGTTCTGCACCGCTCGTACCGATGAAGAGGCGGCGGCCGATATCCTGCGTCTCGGGGCCGATGACTATGTTCCGAAGCCGATTCGCTACATGGAGTTCCTGGCCCGGGTTCAGTCCTTGCTGCGTCGCCGGAAGCCGCGTTCCAGCACCCTGCGCTTCGGTAGCATCGAAATCGATCTTGAGGGGCGGCGCATCTGTTTGGGCGGGCTGGACGTCGAACTGACCCAGCGTGAATTCGAGCTGGCCGTCATCCTACTGCGTAACGTGGGCCGCGTGCTGTCGCGGGAGGAATTGCTGACCAGCGTCTGGTCGAAGGAAGCCGGGGTCGATACCCGCACGGTCGATACGCATGCCAGTCGTTTGCGCAAGAAGCTGGGGCTGGCTGGTGAAAGTGGCTTGATGCTTTCCTCGGTGTATGGCCAGGGTTATCGACTGGATACGGTTCAGCAGGCCTGATCCTCTCTCCGGGTTTGGGTTATACTAGACAAAATTGGTCGGGTATTCCCGGCGGTCACCCAAAACCGGAGATTTCATGAGTCTTTCAGAACAGCAAATCAAGGCTGCACTTTCTGCTGCGGTCGATCCCAATACAGGTAAGGATTTCGTCGCCGGCAAGGCGGTGAAGAATATCAAGATCGACGGTGACGATGTCGCCTTCGATATCGAGCTCGGCTATCCGGCCAAGACCCAGATCGATCCCATCCGCAAGCAGGTGATCGCTGCCGTGCGTTCGGTGCCGGGTGTCGGCAATATTTCGGCCAACGTCTATACCAAGATCGTCGCTCACTCGGTGCAGATGGGCGTCAAGCTGATGCCGGGCGTCAAGAACATCATCGCAGTGGCTTCCGGCAAGGGCGGCGTCGGCAAGAGCACGACAGCGGTCAATCTGGCCCTGGCGCTGGCTCAGGAAGGCGCCAGTGTCGGTATTCTCGATGCCGATATCTACGGTCCGTCACAGCCGCAAATGCTCGGCCTGGCCGGTCAACAGCCGGAATCGAAGGACGGCCAGAGCATGGAGCCGCTCGAGGCCTATGGTCTGCAGGCGATGTCCATCGGTTTCATGGTCGATGTCGAAACGCCGATGGTCTGGCGCGGCCCGATGGTCTCCCAGGCCCTCGACCAGCTGCTTGGCCAGACCAACTGGCACGATATCGACTATTTGATCGTCGACATGCCGCCAGGCACTGGCGATATCCAGTTGTCGCTGGCCCAGAAGGTGCCGGTGACCGGCGCCGTGATTGTCACCACGCCGCAGGACATCGCGCTGATCGATGCGCGCAAGGGCCTGAAGATGTTCGAAAAGGTGAATATCCCCATCCTCGGCATCGTCGAGAACATGAGTATCCATATCTGTTCCAAGTGCGGCCACGAAGAGCATATCTTCGGCGAGGGCGGTGGCGAAAAGATGTGCAAGGACTACGACGTCGAATTTCTGGGCAGCCTGCCGCTGGAAATGGCCATTCGTCAGATGGCCGATGGCGGCAAGCCGACCGTGGTCGGTGACCCGGATTCGCGCACGGCCGAGATCTATCGCGGCATCGCCCGCCGTGTGGCGGTCAAGATTGCCGAGAAGGCCAAGGACATGACCTCGAAATTCCCCAATATCGTGGTTCAGAACACTTAAGTTTTTGTGAAAACCACACACAAAGGCGGGTAAAATCCCGCCTTTGTTTTTTGTCGTTCGGAACCGGAAAAATGACCATCAAATCAGATAAGTGGATACGCCGTATGGCGGCAGAGCACGGCATGATCGAGCCGTTTTCGCCAGAGCTTGTGCGCGAAGCCAATGGTCAGAAAATTGTTTCCTACGGTACGTCGAGCTACGGTTACGACATCCGCTGCGCCCGCGAATTCAAGGTGTTCACGAATATCAACTCGACCGTGGTCGATCCGAAGAACTTTGATCCGAAGTCTTTCGTCGAAATCGAGTCTGACGTCTGCATCATTCCGCCAAATTCATTTGCCCTGGCCCGCACGATGGAATACTTCCGCATTCCGCGCTCGGTGCTGACCGTCTGTCTTGGCAAGAGCACCTACGCCCGCTGCGGCATCATCGTCAATGTGACGCCCTTCGAGCCGGAATGGGAGGGCCACGTGACGCTGGAGTTTTCCAACACGACGCCGCTGCCGGCCAAGATCTACGCCGGCGAAGGCTGTGCCCAGGTGCTGTTCTTCGAATCCGACGAGATTTGCGAAACCTCATACAAGGACCGTGGCGGAAAGTACCAGGGGCAGGAAGGCGTTACCCTGCCCAAGATTTGACGCCAGACCGTAACGAAAACGTCTTATTCTGTGACCCGCTGCGGCGGGTCGCCGCTTTTTAAGGATTCACCATGCGCTTCCACTTCCCCATCATCATCATCGACGAGGACTTCCGCTCGGAAAATACCTCGGGCTTCGGTATCCGCGCCCTGGCCGAGGCGATCGAGAAGGAAGGCATGGAAGTGGTCGGGGTGACCAGTTACGGCGACCTGACCTCGTTTGCCCAGCAGCAGAGCCGCGCCTCGGCTTTCATCCTGTCGATCGACGACGAGGAACTGGCGCTGGAGCCCGAAGAAACGCTGGCCGAGCTGCGCGCCTTCGTCAAGGAAATCCGCAATCGTAATGCCGAGATTCCGATCTTCCTGCACGGCGAAACGCGCACTTCGCGCCACATCCCGAACGACGTGCTGCGCGAACTGCACGGCTTCATCCACATGTTCGAGGACACGCCGGAGTTCATCGCCCGCAACGTCAAGCGTGAGGCGCAGGCCTACCTCGATTCGCTGCCGCCGCCGTTCTTCCGGGCGCTGACCCACTACGCGGCCGACGGTTCGTATTCGTGGCATTGCCCTGGCCACTCGGGCGGCGTTGCCTTCCTTAAGTCGCCGGTCGGCCAGATGTTCCACCAGTTCTTCGGCGAGAACATGCTGCGCGCCGACGTCTGCAATGCTGTCGAGGAACTCGGCCAGTTGCTCGACCATACCGGCCCGGTGGCCGCTTCCGAGCGCAACGCAGCCCGTATCTTCAATGCCGACCATCTGTATTTCGTGACCAACGGCACCTCGACGTCGAACAAGATTGTCTGGCACTCGACCGTCGCACCGGGCGATGTCGTGGTTGTTGACCGCAACTGCCACAAGTCCATCCTGCACGCCATCATGATGACCGGGGCGATCCCCGTTTTCCTGATGCCGACGCGTAACAATTTCGGCATCATCGGGCCGATCCCGAAGAGCGAATTCGCCTGGGAGAGCATCCAGAAGAAGATCGCCGCCAATCCCTTCATCACCGACAAGACCGCCAAGCCGCGCGTGCTGACGATCACCCAGTCGACCTACGACGGCATCCTCTACAACGTCGAGGACATCAAGGACATGCTCGACGGCAGGATCGACACCCTGCATTTCGACGAAGCCTGGCTGCCGCACGCCGCCTTCCACGATTTCTACGGCGATTACCACGCCATCGGCGCCGATCGTCCGCGCTGCAAGGAGTCGATGATTTTCTCGACGCAATCGACCCACAAGCTGCTGGCCGGCCTCAGCCAAGCCTCGCAGATCCTGGTGCAGGATGCCGACAACTACAAGCTCGACCGCGACATCTTCAACGAAGCCTATCTGATGCACACCTCGACCTCGCCGCAGTATTCGATCATCGCTTCCTGCGATGTGGCGGCGGCGATGATGGAAGAGCCGGCTGGTACGGCGCTGGTCGAGGAGTCGATTGCCGAAGCCCTCGATTTCCGCCGCGCCATGCGCAAGGTGGACGAAGAGTGGGGCGCCGACTGGTGGTTCAAGGTCTGGGGGCCGGACGACCTGTCCGAAGAGGGTATCGAAGAACGTGAGGCGTGGATGCTCAAGCCGGGCGAGCGCTGGCACGGCTTCAACAATCTGGCCGACGGCTTCAACATGCTCGACCCGATCAAGGCAACGATCATCACCCCGGGCCTCGACGTCGATGGCGATTTCGCCGACGAATTCGGCATCCCGGCGGCCATTGTGACCAAGTACCTGGCCGAGCACGGCGTTATCGTCGAGAAGTGCGGCCTGTACAGCTTCTTCATCATGTTTACGATCGGCATCACCAAGGGCCGCTGGAACACGCTGGTCACCGCGCTGCAGCAGTTCAAGGACGATTACGACAAGAACCAGCCGCTGTGGAAGGTATTGCCCGAGTTCGTGCAGAAGAATCCGCGTTACGAGCGGGTTGGTTTGCGCGATCTATGCACGCAGATTCACAGCGTCTACAAACACAATGACGTCGCCCGTCTGACCACCGAGATGTACCTGTCGGACATGGTCCCGGCCATGCGTCCGGCCGATGCTTTCGCCAAGATGGCGCATCGCGATATCGAGCGCGTGCCAGTCGATGCCCTTGAAGGCCGGGTTACCGCGGTGCTGTTGACGCCATATCCGCCGGGCATTCCGCTGCTGATTCCGGGCGAACGCTTCAACAAGACGATCTGCAGCTACCTGAAGTTTGCCCGCGAGTTCAACGCCCGCTTCCCCGGCTTCGAGACCGACGTGCACGGTCTGGTCAAGGGCGGGGACGGCAGCTACTACGTCGATTGCGTGCGCTGAACCCGGCCGCTATTTGCGGCGATAGGTCACAAAAGAAAACCCCGTTCCGCTTTGGCTGGGCGGGGTGTTTTTTTGTGTGACTGACCAGTCGGTTGCTGCGATTTCCGGGAACCAGGCATCGCCTGCCGGTTCGAGGTCGACGTCGGTGATTTCAAGGCGGTCGGCGACTGCCATCGCCTGTTTGTAAATCTGCTCGCCGCCAATGATAAAAACGCTTTCAGCCGTCGACGCCAGTTGCAGGGCGTTTTCCAGCGAGTTGGCAACTTCGGCGCCGGGGGCGGCGTAATCGGCCTGGCGGCTGATCACGACGTTGCGGCGACCCGGTAGGGGGCGGAAACGTGGCGGCAGCGACTCCCAGGTCTTGCGACCCATGACCACGGTCTGGCCGGCGGTCAGCGCCTTGAAGTGCGCCATGTCCTCTGGAAGGTTCCAGATCAGCGTGTTGTCCTTGCCGATCACCCGGTTTTTGGCGACGGCGGCGATGAGAATGATTTCGGGCATGCTGGTGCTTAAGCTCGGGTAGCGATGGCGTCGCGATAGAGCGCAACGTATTCGTTGGCGGCGTGCGTCCAGGAAAAATCCCGGCGCATGCCGTTCTGCTGGATGCGCTGCCACAGTTTCTTGTCCTGCCAGGTGCGGCATACATGCTCGATGGTCAGCCAGAGTGCATGCGGCGTGTCGCCGTCGAGCACAAATCCGTTGGCCGACTTGTCGGCCAGCGTGTCTTCACAGACATCGACGACCGTATCGGCCAGGCCGCCGGTGGCGCGAACGATGGGCGGCGTGCCGTAACGCAGGCTGTACATCTGGTTCAGGCCGCAGGGTTCGAAGCGCGATGGCATCACGAAGCAGTCGGCGCCGGCTTCGATACGATGGGCAAGGCCTTCATCAAAGCCGATCTTGACGACAATCTGCGCCGGGAAGCGCTTGGCCAGCTCAACGAAACCCGCCTCCATAAGCTTGTCACCGCTGCCCAGTACGACCAGTTGGGCCGGTAGCTCGGGCAGGCCTTCGGCGACGGTGAGCAGCAGGTCGAGGCCTTTCTGGCTGGTCAGACGGCTGATCACACCGAACAGCGGGCGGTCAGCGGTGACCTCCAGCCCCATTTCGGTTTGCAGTGCCGCTTTGTTGGTCCGCTTGGCAGCCAGGCGGTTGGCCGCATAGCCGGTCGCCAGTACCGGGTCGGTGGCCGGATTCCAGAGGTCGGTATCAACGCCGTTCAAAATGCCGCGCAGTTCCGCGCTGCGGTGGCGCAGCAGCGGGGCCAGGCCATAGCCGAAATGCTCGTCCTGGATTTCCCGGGCATAGGTCGGGCTGACCGTGGAAATCTGTGAGGCGAGTTGCAGGCCGGCTTTCAGGAACGATAGCTGGTCGTGATATTCGACCCCATCGAAACGCCAGGCGTGTTCCGGCAGGCCAAGGGCGGCCAGCATTTCGCGACCGAAGCAGCCCTGGAAGGCGATGTTGTGCACGGTGACGACGCTGGCCGCACCGCCCTGGTAATGCAGGTAAGCTGGTGCGAGGGCGGTTTGCCAGTCGTTGGCGTGGACGATGTCGGGCTGCCAGCTCAGCGGTGAATCCGGCTGGCCGAGGCGGGCGGCAACCCGCGACAGCAGGCCGAAGCGCAGCGCATTGTCGGGCCAGTCGCGGCCAGTGGCATCGAGATAGGGGTTGCCCGGGCGGTCGTAGAGTTCCGGGCAGTCGAGCAGCAGCAATTCCAGCTTGCCGGTCTGGGCGGCAAGCAGCCGGGAGGCCGGCAGTCCCGGGGCGAAGGCGGGCAGTTCAGCGACCGTCGTCGCTGTCGGGAAAGCCTGTTTCAGCGCCGGGTAGGCCGGCAGCAGGACGCGGATGTCGTGGCCGGCCTTGCGCAAGGCGGCAGGCAGGGCGGCGGCGACATCGCCGAGACCACCGGTCTTGACCCAGGGGGCCATTTCGGAGGTGGCAAAGAGAATCGAGAGCGAGCTCATGATTATCCTTTCAGGGCCGTGATCAGGCCGCGTGTCGAGCTGTCGAAGGCTGACAGATCGCCGTTGCCCTCGATCAGCGGGGTCAGCTGGCCGGCCAGTTGTTTGCCGAGTTCGACGCCCCATTGGTCGAAAGCATTCAGGTTCCACAGCACACCCAGGCAGAAGACCTTGTGCTCGAACAGGGCAAGCAACTGCCCCAGCGTGTAGGGATCGAGTGAGGGCAGCAGCAGGGTGTTCGACGGCTGATTGCCGGGGAACACCTTGTAGGGAATCAGGGCCTCCGGAATGCCTGCGGCACGGACTTCTTCAGCCGTTTGACCAAAAGCCAGGGCGGCGGACTGGGCCAGGCAATTGGCCAGCAGCGAGGCGTGATGGCCGGGCAGGGGGAAATCAGCTTCGCGCAGCGCCACGAAGTCGGCCGGGATGAGGTGGCCGCCCTGATGGAAGAGCTGGTAGAACGAGTGCTGGCCATTGGTGCCGGACTCGCCCCAGATCACCGGGCTGGTCGCGATGTTCAGCGGCTTGCCGTCGCGGTCGATCTGCTTGCCGTTGCTCTCCATTTCCAGTTGCTGCAGATAGGCTGGGAACAGATGCAGCGACTGACTGTAGGGCAGCATGGCCTCGGTCGAGGCACCGAGGAAATTGGTGTTCCACAGGCTGAGCAGGGCCAGCGTCAGCGGCAGGTTCTCGTCGGCCGGGGTGTCGATGAAGTGCCGGTCCATGGCCCGGGCGCCGGCCTGCAGTTGCTCGAAGTTCTTCCAGCCGATGGCGAGGGCCAGCGAGAGACCGATGGCCGACCAGATCGAGAAACGGCCACCAACCCAGTCCCAGAACTCGAAGACGTTGTCGTCGGCAATGCCGAATTGCTTGGTTAATTCGAGATTGGTCGAGATGGCGACGAAATGGCGGGCAATGGCGCTCTCCTGGCCGGCCGTGGCGAGTAGCCAGTCGCGGGCAGTGCGGGCATTGGTCAGGGTTTCCAGCGTCGTGAAAGTCTTGCTGGCGACGATGAACAGCGTGGTACGCGGGTTCAGGCTGGCGAGCAGCGGCGCGATGTCGGCGCTGTCGACATTGGCGATGAAATGCACCGCGATATCCGGTTGTTGCCGCGCCGACAGGGCCAGGGCCGCCATGCGCGGACCAAGGTCGGAGCCGCCGATGCCAATATTGACGACATCGGTGATCCGCTCGCCGGAAAAACCGCGCCAAACGCCGTTATGGATGCTTTCGCAGAACGCCTGCTGGCGGGCCAGTGCGGCACGGACTTCGGCCGGCGCCTGGTCGCCGGCACGCAAGCTCATGTGGCGGACAGCGCGGCCTTCAGTGTGGTTGATGCTCTCGCCGTCCAGCATCCTGCGGCGCCAGCCGGTGACATCGGCCGTCTCGGCATAGGCGCGGAGCAGGGCCATCGTTTCGACACTGACGCGTTGCTTCGAATAGTCGAGCAACAGGCCATCGTGGTGTAGAGAAAAAAGCTCGAAGCGCTGCGGATCGGTCGCGAACAGGTCGCGCAGATGCAGCGGGCGGATAGCCTCGGCGTGGGCGGCGAGCGCCCGCCAGGCCGGGGAGTCGATAGGGTTCATAGCCAGATCATCAATCCGGTTTCAAGAGGGTGGGTCAGTGACGCATGGGTCGGGAAGATACGGATGCGGTATTCCAGCTTGCCGCACAGTTCCGGCGTCAGTTCCAGTTGGTAGCGCATTTCGCCGTGATCGTTCTGGCCGTCGCAGGTCAGCGGGTAATGGCGGACGCGGCCGATGCCTCCGTCGCGGCCGGGTCGGCCGAACAGGGCTTCAAGCGTCACGTCTTCCGGGCGCAGGCCGTTCAGTTGCACGGCCAGTTCGATGCGGACCGAGCCGCCGAACTTCAGGCGGCGCTCCGGCGTGTCGATGCGCTGCAGTCGGACGCCCGACCAGGCGGCACGGACCTTGGCTTTCCAGTCGGCCACATTGCGGGCGACGGCAAAGTCGGCCTGCGCGAAGTGGCGACCGTGGACGGCGGCCGGCGAGTAGAACTTCTTGACGTACTCACTGACCATGCGGGTCACATTGAAGCGGGGCGAGATGGTCGAAATCGAGCGCTTCGACATCGCTACCCATTCCGGCGAATAGCCCATCGGGCCGGTCCGGTAATAGGTCGGGATGACCTGATCCTGCAGCAGTTCGTACAGCGTGCGGGCCTCTTCGGCGTCGCGTTGTACATCGCTGAGGTGGCCGGGCACCGGCTTGATGGCCCAGCCGTTGGCGATGCCGCCGTCGCCTTCGTCATAGCCTTCACCCCACCAGCCATCGAGGACCGAGAGGTTGAGTGCGCCGTTCATCGCGGCCTTCATGCCCGAGGTGCCGGACGCTTCCAGCGGGTAGATCGGATTGTTCAGCCAGACATCGACGCCGGCGACCAAAGAGCGCGACAGGTGCAGGTCATAGCCTTCGACGAGCAGGATGCGCCCTTCGAACTCCGGCAGCTTGGCCATTTCGGCGATCTTGCGGATGATCTCCTGGCCCGGCAGGTCGGCCGGATGGGCCTTGCCGGCGAACAGGAAGAGCACCGGCCGGTTGGCCTGGGTGATGATCTCGCGTAACCAGGTCGGGTCCTGGAAGAGCAGCGCGGCCCGCTTGTAGGTGGCGAAGCGGCGGGCGAAGCCGATGGTCAGGATGTTCGGGTTGTCCGGGTCGGCGTATTTGAGCAGGCGATCAAGGTGTGACGGCGAGCCCTGATTGCGGTGGTGTTGTTCGCGGATGCGTTCGCGGACCAGCTTGAGCAGCTTGGACTTCAACTGCTGGCGGATGCTCCAGTAGGTGGCATCGGGGATGTCGTCGATGCCGTGCCAGTTGCCCGGCTGGGTCTGTCTTTCCTGCCAGCCGATACCAAGATAGTGCTCGAAGGTTTCGAACCACTCCGGCGCCAGGAAGGTGGGCAGGTGGACGCCGTTGGTCACGTAGTCCATCGGATTCTCTTCCGGCAGGATTTGCGGCCAAAGGTAGCGGCAGATGTCGGCCGAAACGTCGCCATGGATGCGCGATACGCCGTTGTGGTGACGCGAGCCGCGCAGGGCCAGGGCAGTCATGTTGAAGTCTGTCTTGCCCGGTTCGGCGCCGAGGTTCATCAGATGTTCGCAACTCAGATCGAGATCATGGCACCAGGCGCTGAAATAGTTGCGGATCATTTCTTCCGGGAAATGATCGTGCCCGGCCGGCACCGGCGTGTGCGTCGTGAATACGACATTCGAGGCGACCGCTTCGAGGGCGGCGGCATAGGGCAGGCCGCCCTTGATCAGGCCGCGGATGCGTTCGAGGATCAGGAAGGCGGCATGGCCTTCGTTGACGTGCCAGACCGTTGGTTTCAGGCCAAGGGCGGCCAGGGCGCGGGTGCCGCCGACACCGAGCAGGATTTCCTGTTCGATGCGCGTCGTTTTGTCGCCGCCGTACAGGCGGTGGGTGATTTCCCGGTCGCGCGCGCTATTGATCGGCAGCCAGGTGTCGAGCAGGATCAATCGGACATGGCCGACAGTCACTTCCCAGACCTTGGCCTGGATGGTCCGGCCGGGGAAGTCGACCGCGACCAGAACTTCCCGGCCGTCGGCATCGAGCAGGGGAGTGACCGGCAGGTCATCGAAATCCGAATCGTTGTAGGTGGCCTGCTGATGGCCGTCGGCGGTCAGTGTCTGCTGGAAATAGCCTTGGCGGTAGAGCAGGCCGACGCCGATGAAGGGCAGGCCCATGTCGCTGGCCGCCTTGCAGTGGTCGCCGGCCAGGATGCCGAGACCGCCGGAATAGATCGGCAGGCTTTCGTGGAAACCGAATTCGGCGCAGAAGTAGGCAATCAGGTCGTCGTCGGCGAAGGGCTGGCCGTGCACGTGGGCCATGTTCGGCATCTCGTGGTAGGTGTCGTAGGACGAGACGACGCGATTCAGGGCGCCGAGAAAGACCGGGTCTTCGGCAATCGCTTCCAGGCGCTTCTGGTCGGCCCGCTTCAGGAAGGCCTTGGGATTGTGGTTAGTCGCCTTCCACAGTGAGTGCGACAGGCTGGCGAACAGGCCCTGGGTCGGGCGGTCCCAGCTGTACCAGAGGTTGTTGGCCAGTTCTTCGAGGCGTTCCAGACGTTCCGGCAGCAGCGGATTGACTTCGAGGTTGTAAACAGTTCCGGTCATGGTCTGGGTTCTATGTTCAGTTGGAGTTGCAGGGTCTGGCAATTGTCGGGGATGGTCCAGCCGAGCCGGAGTTCGACCGCCTGCATGATTTTCTCAAAGCCGGCTTCCGATTGGGAGACGGTTTGGTGTGGTTGGCCGTGAATTTCGCCAGCCAGGGAGGTTTGTAGCATCAATCGACCACCCAGTACCCCGTCGTCTAGGCTGAGCGTGGTGGCTGCCGGCAGGTGCAGGGGCAGCCCAAAGCCGCTGGGGATGCTGCCGTCGGCCAGCATGTAGCGGCCGAGGAAGCCATCGCAACTGGGCATGGCCAGGTTGAGTGCGGTTTCAAAGTGGTGTCCGGCCAGACCGTTCAGTTGCCAGGTAATGGCCACTGTTGAATCCTCCAGCGTGTACGTCTTGGTGATGTGCGGGCGGGCAAAGCTGAGCGAGCCTTCGGCCTGGACGTAATCGCCCAGTGTGGCGCCATCCAGTTTGTCCAGCCAGAGAGCGCGCGGCAGGGCATCCGGCACGATGTCTTCAGCGCTGATCGGATGTTTGAAGCGGACGATGTCGTGGGCCGAGGCGATGCCTTCGCCGCTATGCTCGCTCGGGCCGTGGGCGATCTTGTCGTGATAGTGCTCGTGGTAGCGGCGCAGCGTATCGCCGAAATTGTGCTTCAGCGGGTAGCTGCTCAACTCGTGGGCAGTCGCCAGGCCATCGTTGCGGATGACGACTTGCAGGGCGGCCGTATGAGCGATGGTTTCCGTTTTACCGTCGAAATCGAGGTCGACCGAGGCAAGGGCCGGGCGGAGATGCTGGGCGTCGAGTTCGGCTTCGAGGGCAATGATGTTGTTCCACACGGCGCGCCGCAGGTGGGGCAGGTAGAGCCCGCCAAACAGGCCGTGCCAGTAGGCGTCGTTGGCCTGGGCGCGGTAAAGCTCGTCGACCAGTGCCTGCGGCGGATTGGCGATTTCGCCGAGGCGTGCCGACAGGCCCTGCATGCGTTTGTGCATCCAGTTGGCTTCCGGATAACGGGTCAGGAAGTTGCGCCAGATTCCGCCGCGCAGGAAAGGCCGGTGCAGATCGCCGCGCCCGGCGGCTTTTTCGGTGGCGAGGAAGGATGAGTAGATGCCGGCGGCAGGCATCGGCAACGTCCATTCGTTCATCTCGCTGTACGACGTGGTTGGCAAATAGACGATGCCGCGTGTCACGTTGTTGGCGTGAAAATCGGCGTAGGTGCCCGTGCGGATTTTCGGGCTGGCCAGCACGCCTTCGATCAGCGCCTTCAGCCAGCCACGGTTGTAGACCCAGTCGTAGGTTTCCGGCCAGATGCCGAATTTCTCGATGTCGTCGAAGTAGATGGCGGCGGCTTGGTTACGGTCGGCCAGGCTTTCGAGGTAAGCGATCACTTCGTGCGCAGGCGAGAAAGGCAGGCGATAACGCAGCGCTTCGGAAATCGGGAAAAGGTCGAGCCGGGTGCCATCTTCCTCGGTGCTGAAGAAGCTGTCGAGCTCATCGGCCGCTTTGCCGGTGCAGAAAAAATGGTAATCATCGACCGTGACATAGCGGATGCCGGTCTCGGCCAGCGCTGGCACGACGGAGGACTCCCAGACGCGTTCGGTCAGCCAGGCACCGGTCGGTTTGACATCGGTCCATCCGGTCAGCTTGTCGTTCAGGGTTTTCAGTTGCCCGACGCGGTCACGATGCGGAATGGCCGCCAGCACCGGTTCGGTGTCGCCGGAGCTGAACAGTTCGACCTGGCCGCGCTTGACCATGTCGGCCAATAGAGCCATGTCGGCCGGGTGGCGTTCGCGCAGCCAGTCGAGCAGCCAGCCGGAGAAATGGACAGCGAAGCGGAAGTCGGGATAGGCGTGCAGGGTTTCCAGAAAAGGCCTGTAGCAGCGCTGGTGGGCGTCTTCAATGACTTCCGGAAAGTTGCCGACCGGCTGGTGGGCATGCACGCCAAGGAGCAGGGTAACTGCGTGAGTCATGGTGATTTCTTAGGTGGCGCGGCGCATGGTGCCGCCACTTTCTGGCTCGCCGCCGCCTTTGCTGATCGGGTGATCAAGGCTGGCTGCCAGGGGCAGGTTGAGCAGGCGATAGAGCGCCTTCAGGTTTTCGCGGAACAGCATGTCGAAGCAGGCGACCGATTGCGGCGAGTTGTAGTCACCTAGCCACCAGAACCAGTCCGAACTCTCGCAGATGGCCAGCCGGCGCAGGACTTCGTGGCGGGTTTCGTCGCTCAGCCGTTCGCCGTCCAGCGCCCGGTCGGCACATTGCTTGATGTCGCAAAGCATTTCCCAGGCGCGGTTCTTGTCCGGATTGCCGATCCACGTCGATAGCGTGCCGAAGACCCAGCTGCCTGCCGTCAGACGAGGCAGGCGAGCCCGGCGCTCATGCTGGCTGGCGGCAGCTTCGGACAGTGTAACGGTACGAATGCCCGGATTCTTGCTCAGGGCGTCGTAGAGGTCGGAGAAGAAGTACCAGCCGTTGTACGGGTAGTATTCCCAGGCATTTTCGCCGTCGAGAAAGACCGGGATCAAATTGCGGTCATCCTGCAGGTGCAAGGCTTTCAACTCCGTCATGAAATGCTGGGCGGCATCGCGGCCGTGCCACTTGGCGTATTCGAAGCCGATCAAGTCTGACAGATGTTCGTTACGGAAAAATAACGTGATATCGCCGGGGATACCCTCCGGCGCCTGCCAGGCGACGGTGGTGCGGGCGTCGTTGCCGGCGGAGTGCCTGAGGACGCCCTGGCTGCTGGCTGTCCAGCGAAAGCCCGACTCGGCGATTTGTTTCAGGAAGGGCATCGACAAGGCCCCTTCGGCCGGCCACAGTCCTGCCGGCGTTTGCTGGAAGCGGCGGTGATGGCTTTCCCTGGCCTCGCCCAGATGGGCCTCGACCCGCGAACGGCCACCGGGATATTCGGGCGCGGCTGGCAATGGGCAGTCGGGCAGGGCTTCGCGGGCGGCATTGAAGTCGATCATCAACGGTGCCAGCGGATGCGTGCCTGGCGTACAACTGAGTTCAACCTGGCCGCGTTCGGCCAGGGCACGGTAACGCGGGATAATGCCCTGGATGGCATGGCCGAGTTCGGCCAGCAAGGCCTGCCGTTCGTCAAAGCTGAAGGCGCTGCCCTTGGCCATCAGTTCAGGGATGACCGTGCCGCTGCGGCGCAGGCTTTCGCCGCACCAGGCCAGCAGGTACCAGGTGGCCAGATCGGCAAAATAATGCCCGGACAGGTAGTTCAGTCCATTGCCGTCATGGGCGCGAACGAAATCCAGCAGGTCGCGCAAGCGCCGGTAGGGGGCGAAGGGTTCGAGCATGGTCGGCGCGTGGCAACGGAAGGCCATGTCGAGCAGCCAGTCGCGGTCGGCTGGCGAGAGTTGCTCCGGATCGGCGCTGTCGGCAATGCGCAACAGCGGGTCGCGCCACTGATGGCTGTCGAACTGATCGGCGTAATCCTCGATCTGGTCGAGCAGCACCGGCACAAAATTGACGGTGCAGCGCACATTCGGATGGCGCTCCAGATGCGCCGCCATGTCGGTGTAGTCCTTGATGCTGTGCAGGAACACCCAGGGCAGCAGGAATTCCCCGCTGTCCGGGTGCCGGTAGTCCGGCTGGTGCATGTGCCAGAGAAAAGCCAGATCTGCCATCAGCGACCTTCAGCGGCGCCCTGGCCGAGCATTTCGGCCGTGACCAGCGTGATGCCCTTGGGGCTGACATGGAAGCGCTTGCGGTCCTCTTCCGGATCGACGCCGATGACCATGCCCTCGGGAATCCGGCAGTGCTTGTCGATAACGCAGCGCTTGAGCACGGCGTGGCGGCCGATGTCGACGTCGGGCAAGACCACGGAATCCTCGACACTGGCCCAGCTATGCACATTGACGCTGGAAAAGAGCAGCGAACGCTTCACGCTGGCGCCGGAAATGATGCAGCCGCCAGCGATCAGCGAATCGACCGCCGTGCCGCGCCGGTCTTCGTCGTCGAAAACAAACTTGGCGGGCGGTATTTGCTCCTGATAGGTCCAGATCGGCCAGTCGCGGTCGTAGACATTGAGTTCCGGCGTGACCTTGGTCATTTCCATATTCGCCTCCCAGTAGGCGTCGATGGTCCCGACATCGCGCCAGTACGGTCGGTGATTGTCGCTGCCGACGCAGGAGTCGGCGAAGCGGTGGGCGAATACCCGGTAGCGGGGAACGATGTAGGGAATGATGTCCTTGCCGAAGTCCCGGTTGGAGCCCTTGGTCATCGCATCGCGTTCCAGTTGCTCGAACAGGAATTTGGTGTTGAAGATGTAGATGCCCATCGAGGCGAGCGCCCGATCAGGCTGACCGGGAATGGCGGGCGGGTTTTGCGGTTTCTCGACAAAGTCGATCACCCGATCCTGTTCGTCGACGCCCATCACCCCGAATTCGCGGGCCTCGTCCAGTGGCACGTCAATGCAGGCGACCGTCATGTCGGCATGATGCTTGACGTGGTGGGCCAGCATGCGGCCGTAGTCCATCTTGTAAATATGGTCGCCAGCGACGACCAGGATGTGATCCGGCTGATAGCGGCGCAGGAAATGCAGGTTCTGGTACACCGCATCAGCCGTGCCTTGGTACCACTGCGTTTCGTCGATCTGCTGCTGGGCCGGCAGGAGCTGGATGAACTCGTCGAAACGGCCGTCGAGGAAGCTCCAGCCGCGCTGGATGTGGCGGATCAGGCTGTGCGCCTTGTACTGCGTGGCAACGCCGATCTTGCGGATGCCGGAATTGACGCAGTTGGACAGCGTGAAGTCGAGGATGCGGAACTTGCCGGCAAAAGGCACGGCCGGCTTGGAGCGGAAATCGGTCAGTTGCTTCAGTCGGGTGCCCCGGCCCCCGGCCAGGATGATGGCGAAGGTATTGCGCGTCAGATGACTGATGAAGCGCATATCGGTCTGTTCCCGCATTTCGCAATAGGGCTGATGCGGACAGCTTGTGCTCATGGGCATGGCGGACCTCCCTGGTCACTGTTTTGGCTTATGATACTGCGGTAAGGGGGCCCTATGCAGCATGCCGACGCACTTTATCTGTTCAACGAAGGCCGAAACAATCAGGCTTATCGATTGCTCGGCGCTCACGCCGATATTTCCGGCACCACCTTCCGGGTCTGGGCACCAAACGCCAGCCGGGTTTCGGTGGTTGGCGATTTCAACGGTTGGCATGGCGATGTGCACCAACTGCATCCGCTGGGCGAATCCGGCGTTTGGGAAATTGCTGTCGCCGAGGCGCATACTGGCAACCTTTATCGCTTCGAAATCACCAATCGCCACACCGGCGACAAGCTGATCAAGAGCGACCCCTATGGCCGTGGCTTCGAACTGCGCCCGGGCTCGGCAGCCTATGTCGTGCCACCGTCGATGCACGTCTGGGGCGACGCCGACTGGCTGCAGCAACGCGCCGGCTGGGACTGGCAGCAGGCCCCGGTCAATATCTACGAAGTGCATCCCGGTTCGTGGATGCGCCACCCCGACGGCAAGCCCTATCTTTGGGGAGAGCTGGCTGAGCGACTGATTCCCTACGCGCTGGCGCAGGGCTACACCCACCTCGAACTGCTGCCGATCACCGAGCATCCGCTCGACGAGTCCTGGGGCTACCAGACGACCGGCTATTTCGCACCGACCTCGCGCTACGGCTCGGCCGACGAGCTACGTGCCTTCGTAGACGCCTGCCACCAGGCAGGTCTGGGCGTGCTGCTTGACTGGGTGCCCGGCCATTTCCCGCAGGACGACTGGGCCCTGGCCCGCTTCGACGGCACGGCGCTTTACGAACACGAAGACCCGCGCCTCGGCCTGCATGCCGACTGGGGGACGCATATCTTCAACTACGGTCGGCACGAGGTGCGCAGTTTCCTGATGTCGTCGGCCCACTGGTGGCTGTCCGAATTCCATTTCGATGGCCTGCGCGTCGACGCCGTGGCCTCGATGCTTTATCTCGACTATTCACGCAAACATGGCGAATGGCTGCCCAACAAGTTCGGCGGGCGGGAAAACCTGGAAGCCATCGACTTCCTGAAACAGCTCAATGCCATGGTGCACGGCGATTTCCCCGGGGCACTGACCATTGCGGAAGAATCGACGGCCTGGCCGATGGTTTCCCGGCCGACCTATGTCGGCGGCCTTGGTTTCTCGATGAAATGGAACATGGGCTGGATGAACGACAGTCTGCGCTATTTTCATCGCGACCCGATCTACCGCCGCTGGCACCACAGCGAACTGACCTTCGGGCAGATTTACGCCTACAGCGAAAACTACGTGCTGCCTTTCTCGCATGACGAAGTGGTGCACGGCAAAGGCTCGCTACTCGGCAAGATGCCTGGCGATACCTGGCAACGCTACGCCAACCTGCGCCTGCTGCTCGCCTGGCAGGTCCTGACGCCGGGCAAGAAGCTGATGTTCATGGGGTGTGAGTTCGGCCAGCAAGGCGAATGGTCCGAAGGTCGCGAACTCGACTGGGGCTCGCTGGCCAATCCGGAAAATGCTGCCGCACAACGCCTGTCAGCCGATCTCAATCGCCTGTATCGCGACTTGCCGGCGCTGCACACCCAGGATTTCAGCGCCCTCGGCTTCGAGTGGATCGACTGCAACGACAGCGAGCACTCGGTGCTGTCGTGGCTGCGTTGGGGCAAGGATGGCAGCTTTGTCGTCGTCGTCTTCAACTTCACGCCCGTGCCGCAACCCGCCTATCGTCTCGGCGTTCCCGAGGCGGGCACCTATGTCGAACTGCTCAATACCGATTCCGCCTTCTACGGCGGCAGCAACCTCGGTAACGGCGGTGCGCTAACTGCAACCAAAGGTGAGTGGATGGGCCGTCCGGCCAATCTGGAAGTGACCATCCCGCCACTGGGGGCGGTGGTCTTGCGGCGCGAGTGAGCGGGTAGGTCAGGCGTGGGCCATCGGTATGACCAGGCGCCATGCCTTGAGTATCGAACGCTATTCGTTCAGACCACGTAACTGAGCCTCGGCCCAGAGAGCCCCGGCAAAAGCCTTCCAGGCCGGACCGCCATGGCTTTCGATCCCTTGTCCGGCGCTCTTGGTCATGGTTTTGAGCATGATTCCCGCCAGGCCAAACAGGTCGACCTTGGCCATCAGCCGGTAGTCGACCGGGCTATTCGACGCGACTTTCAGATCTTCGGCCAGATGGTCGAATGCTTCCCTGGCCAGCGCCCGGACCGCAGCCTGGTCCGACCAGTCGATACCCAGCACAATGCCTTTGCGGACAATCTCGGCTTCAATTTCCTCGGTATCCTTTGCGTAGTGGTCAAAACCGCTCATATTGTTCCTTTGGGATGGTCGGCCATGCGGGTAGTCGCATCAATGCGCGGCGATGGGTGGTCTATCGCCAGTCGCGACGGTCATGACGGTCGTGATCGTCATGGTCGTGGTGTCCGCGGTGTTCTTCCCAGCCACCCCCCTGCAGGCGCCAGCGGCCATTGTCCTGTTCCCAGCGGTGCGGTACCCATTGTTGTCCCGGGCGTGGTGCTTCCCAGCGTCCCGGAACCCATTCGTGTCGATTGCCAGCCCAGTTCCAGAAGCCGTTGATCCAGACCTGGCCAACGACGGGGGGCGCCCCCATGTATTCAACTCGTGGCGGTGGCGGAGCGACCATGACCGGCTCACGGTAGTAGGGCCGGCTCATCGGCGCGGGCGCCACGACGCAACCGGAAAGAATGATGGCGGCGGCGATGCCGGTCAGCGCAAATTTCATTTTCATTTGAATCCTCAGCGAGGGGTGTTCGGTCAGACGATAGTGATGTTTATACCGCGATCGGCATGCTGGCCGAACGGGTTTTACGAATTGTTTCAACCGGGATTGGCGTGTGGCAGGGGAGCCTAGAAACGCATCCCCAAGGAAATACGTGTCTGGTTGTCGAGCGAAAAATTCACCTTGTGATCCCGCGCCAGGCGAACGAATACCTCCTGGTAATCGTAAGTCAGCGCCAGCCCCTTGCCCGATACCGATGGATCATCCGGGCTCGCCCGGCCGTGCTTTTCGAACAGGTCGAGGGTCAGGCGTTGATCCTGCTCAGCTTGATAGCGGGCCACCACATGGGTAACGACTTGCTCGGTATGCAGACGGTTGTCTTTGACTGTATAAAGTGAAAGGTTGGTGCTTGGCAGCAGACGGATGCCCAGGCCATAGACAACGGAATCGTTGGGGTCGAAATTCAGGTTGTAGTAATCCTTGGCATTGGTCCGGCCCAGCCCCAGCAAGGCATAGACAGCAGAGCCCAGTTCCAGGTTGACCGCGCCGCCGGCAAAACCGTGGCTAGCCCACTGGAACGAGGGCACCAGCTTGGCATAATCCGACGCCAGGGTCAGTTCATAGCCACTCCGTGTCTGCTCGAACTCGCTGCCGCGCTGGTAGTAGCCCAGCCAGACCGCATGCGGGCCATGGTTTGCCCGCAAATTGACGTCCACTGCCGAGTGCTGATTGCTGGTCGCGTAATATGAAGGCGTCAGCTTGAACGCCCATTCGCTGGCGTCGTCGGCTGGTTGCTCAGCCCCGCCGGGGCGCGAAGCATCGGCGTTCGCGCCAAAGGCAACGAGCAGCAGGGGCAGCAAAAGGGCATGTTTATTGTTCATCGCTGCCTATGATAACAATCGAATATGATTGGATAGATGAACGGACCACATTTCAGATGACCGATAGCGTTTCCTTGCCCAGCCGGTATCCGGCCATTGTCCGGGTGATTCTGGCTCGCCCACGCCTGGCCGTCAGCGTCCTGTCCGGCCTGCTGGTGGGGTGGTTGATTCCCGAGAGCCTTGTCCAGCATGGGGTCACGCGGGCGATTGTCGGGTGGAATATCGGTGCCTGCCTCTATCTGGCCCTGGCCGCCCACATGATGTTCTGGTCGTCCCATGAACGGATGCGGGCCCGGGCCGGACAGCAGGATGAGGGACGCCGGCTGATCCTGGCGATGGTCATTGTCGCAGCCCTGGTTTCCCTGGGGGCGACCGTGGCTCAACTGAGCGTTGCCAAGGATTTGTCGGGAAGTGCCAAGTTCGCTCATGTCGCCCTGGCTGCATTGACGATTCTGACCGCATGGGCGTTCACCCAAACCATGTTTGCCCTCCATTACGCTCATGACTACTACACAGCTGAAGATGGTAGACAGCGCGGGGGGCTGGAGTTCCCCGGTGGGCATGCCCCTGACTATGGTGATTTCCTGTATTTCGCCTGCGTCATCGGCACCTCGGGGCAAACTGCCGACGTCAGCTTCACTGGCCGATCAATGCGCCGAACCGGTCTGCTCCATTGCGTTCTGGCCTTTTTCTTCAACACTACGGTCCTTGCCCTGACGATTAACATCGCTTCCGGGTTGATCTGACCGCCCATATTTCCAAGGTTGCATCATCGTGTCGACATCGAAACTCTTGAAGCGCTGTCTCGCGCTACTGCTAACCAGCCTGCTTTTCGGTTGCACCCTGCTGTCGTCGTGGCACTGGGAAAAGAGCGGGGCGAGCGAGGCTGAGTATTCGTTCGATGAAGCACAATGCAAGGCCAAGACCTATGCCGGCAATGACGGGACGGTGACCAATGCGACCGTTCGGAGGATGCACGGCTGCATGGAGGCCAAGGGCTGGCGAAAGGCGCCGAACTAAGCGTTGGCGGGATCAGTCTTGTTGGGCGGCTCGCGCCAATGTGCCGCGCAGGCCGAGGTCTTCCACGGTCAGCAGCCGGATGGGCATGCTCTTGACCAGTTCGCTGTGCTCGCGTTTGGCCAGGAAGGCTGCCGTGAAGGAGCTGGCATCGATGTGAGGCAATAGTTTGGCGGCGATGCCGCCGGCCAGATAGACGCCGCCTCGGGCCAGCCAGTGCATGGCGAGGTCGCCGGCGAAGGCGCCATAGCATTCAAGCCAGAGCTGTAACGCCGCATTGGCTGACGGATCGATACCGGCGAGGGCGGCTCGTCCGATTTCCTCCGGTGCACGCGTTTGACCGGAAAGGAAAGCAAAAATCCGTGACAGGCCAGGGCCGGAAACGATGTCTTCGACAGTAACCCGGCCGTTTTGAGCCAGTAGCCAGGCCCAGAGTTCGCCTTGCTGTGCGGTTTGCGGCGAGAAGCCGAAGTGACCGCCTTCGCCGGGGATGACGCGATAACGGTCGCTTTCCCAGATCAGCCCGGCCACGCCGAGGCCAGTGCCGGCGCCGAGAATGACACGCGGGGCGTGTTCTTCGGGCTGGCCGGTGTGCAGGGTCAGGATGTCCTGGTCGTCGACCAAGGGTAGGCCGTTCGCAGCAGCGGCAAAATCGTTGATCAGTGAGACGCGGCCGATGGCGAACTTTTGCTCCAGCTCGCTGGCGGTCAGTTGCCAGGGCAGGTAGGTCAGCTTGGCATGGCGCCCATCGGTTGGGCCGGCGACGCCGAAGCAGGCGGTATTGATGGCCGGGTGCCCGGCGATAAATTCAGCCAGCAGGTCGTCGAAGCTGGCGTAATCCAGGCTGGCGTAGCGTTGCTGGCGGACAATCTCGATGCGGCCATCAATCACTTCGGCCAGTGCCAGCAGCGTCTTGGTGCCGCCGAGATCGCCGCCGAGCAGCATTGCTTAAACGGCCACCGGGGCCGGGATGTGCGGGTGCGGGTCGTAGCCTTCGAGGCGGAAATCCTCGAAGCGGAAGGCGAACAGGTCCTTCACTTCCGGATTGATCCACATGGTTGGCAGGGGGCGGGTGTCGCGGGAAAGCTGTAGTTTTGCCTGCTCGAAGTGGTTCGAGTAAAGATGAGCGTCGCCAAAGGTATGGACGAATTCGCCTGGCTGGTAGCCGCAAACCTGCGCCAGCATCATCGTGAACAGGGCATAGGAGGCGATGTTGAATGGCACGCCGAGGAAAATGTCGGCGCTGCGCTGGTAGAGCTGGCAGGACAGCTTGCCGTTTGCGACGTAAAACTGGAAAAGGCAGTGGCAGGGTGGCAGGGCCATGTTGTCCACATCGCCGGGGTTCCAGGCGGAGACGATGTGGCGGCGGGAATCCGGATTGTTCTTCAGGCTGTTGACCAGTTGCGTGATCTGGTCGATGACGCGGCCGTCCGGCGTTTCCCAGCGGCGCCACTGCTTGCCGTAGACCGGGCCGAGATCGCCGTTTTCATCGGCCCATTCGTCCCAGATCTTGACGCCGTTTTCCTGCAGGTACTTGATGTTGGTGTCGCCCTGGATGAACCACAGCAGTTCGTGGATGATCGATTTCAGGTGCAGCTTCTTGGTCGTCATCACCGGGAAGCCCTGGCTCAGGTCAAAGCGCATCTGCCAGCCGAAGACGGAGCGCGTGCCAGTGCCGGTACGGTCGGATTTGTCATTGCCGTTGTCCAGCACGTGGCGCATCAGGTCGAGGTAGGGCTGCATCGGGTCGGTCTTTCAGGCGATCAATTAATCGTCTTATTTTACATGGTGGACCGAGGCCCATGGGGCGGGAGCCGTAGCGATTGGGGCGATCAGGAAATAGCTCACGCCAGGAGTTGATATATCGGTCTAAACTGCCGAAAAGTTTTTTAGCGGAGTGATAGTGCTGAATAAGGTGGCCAATCTTGGCGGGCTGTTTGCCCAGAAAGCGGATCATCCGCTGGCGGATTTGCGCGAATTGCGGAAAGTTCTCAGCGAAATTCCCAAGGACAATGCGTTCAAGGCGCTTGATGAACTGGCCGGCTGGCTGGAATCCCTGGCCGGGGTGGATGGTTTTCCGGCGGATCGCCGTTATGAAGTCGTTCTGCAACTGGACGAGGCGGCTCAGCCGCACCTGAAGCGCCTGGCGCGGGAGTATTTCCAGACACGCCTGTCGCGCTCGGAAGAGCAGCGCCTGTGGTCGATCAACTACGGTTTCTGGACATTGCTGGCGGCAGCGTACGAGCGTTGCTTGCTGTCCGTGGCAGAAAAACCGCGGCCGAGCGAGTTGGCAAAGACCGCTTTGCCTGTCTTGCCCATTCGTCTGATCGCCGCGTTGCGTCAGATGCTGAAATGGGAGCAGTTCCACTACGGCCCATCGCGCGGCGAACTCTGGCGCCGTCTGGGTTTTGCCTTGTTGGCAGCGGACGAGGCGGGACAGGCGAGCCGTGCAGTCTCGCTGCCAGGGAAAAGCGGAACGACATCGGCCGATCTCGAGTACCAGAAAGCCATGGTCTTTCAGGCGGCATCGCTGGATAGCCTGCTGCCGCTGGAAATCGAACTGGCCGAACGTCTGATTGCGCATTTCCTGCCGGGATTCGTCTTTGGCGCCCATGTTCATATCGACAGCGTCTATTGGTCTGATCTGGTGTTGCCGCAGCCGCCTTTGCGTTTGGCCCAGATGCCGGCGCAAGCCGTGCCGACCCAGCGTTTCCTCAAGCCCGGTCTGGCGCACGAAGCGATGCTCGCCTTGCTCGGCGAGTTGGAGCGCGGAGGAGATATGCCCCCGGAGATCGACCTTGGCGGACTGTATCAGGTCAAGCTGCTGGTCAAGGTGCTACGCCATCTTGCGGCGTATCTTGCCCCCATCCCGCCGCAGCGCCAGTTCGATCGGCATCGGGTCAAGCACCGGATGTCGGTGCTGCACGGTCTGGTCAATGCCTTCGTGGTGTTTTCCGGTGAATTCGGCGGTCGGCCGGCCGGCTTGCCGGTTGAAAGCTGGGTGGTGGAGAACGTTAGCCGGGGTGGTTTCGGCGCGGTGCTCGGGAATGTGCCTGGCGAATGGTTGAAGGTCGGAGCCCTGATCGCCATGCAGCCCGAGGGTGGTGAAAACTGGCTGGTTGGCGTGATAAGGCGCTATCGCCGGGCTTCGGAAAGTGAATCGCGCATTGGCATTCAGGCGATTGCGCGTCAGGCGGTTTCAGTGGAATTAAGGATACGGACGGCTTCCAGCTATGCGTCTGCGGCCAGTATTCCCGCGTTGATGCTGCTCGATGGCAATGAGCCGGGTGAGCTGCGGGTGATTCTGCCGCCAATGACCTTCGATGCCCGCGAGAGCATGGAGTACGCCAGCGAGGGGCGGCGTTATGTGCTGACCCCGGTGGCTCTGGTCGAGCAGACTGGCGATTTCGAACTGGTCCGTTACCGCCAGAGCGTGCTCGGCTGATTACGGCTGTTTGGCCCGAATCGCCGATTTGGGCCGGAAGGCCTTGATCACGGCTTCGTTGGTTTCGGCGTAAGGGCCGCCGATCAGGTCGATGCAGTAAGGCACAGCGGCAAAGATGCCGACGTGCGTCACCTTGCCGTCGGCGTCGCGAACGCCTTCCAGCGTTTCCTTGATCGATTTCGGCTGGCCAGGCAGGTTGATGATCAACGCTTGCTTGCGGATCACGGCGACTTGCCGCGACAGGATGGCAGTCGGCACAAAGTTCAGGCTGATCCGCCGCATTTCCTCGCCGAAGCCCGGCATCTCCTTGTCGGCGATGGCCAGCGTTGCTTCCGGCGTCACATCGCGCAGCGCCGGTCCGGTGCCACCGGTGGTCAGCACCAGATGGCATTGGCGTTCATCGACCAGTTCGACCAGCGTGCGCTCGATCGTTGGCTGATCGTCGGCGATCAGTCGGGTTTCGACGCGCCACGGGGTGGTCAGGGCCGACGAGAGCCATTCCTGCAACGCGGGGATGCCCTTGTCCTCATAAACGCCGGTTGAAGCGCGGTCGCTGATCGAAACCAGACCGACGACCAATTCCTCATTCATCGTCGGCTTCCTCTTCCGCCTCAGGTGTGCCTTGCCTGTCCAGCTCCTGCAGCACTTGGAAGATGGCCCGGAAGTTTTTCGGCGGCTTGTTGTTTTCCTGCTCCTTCAGCGCATTACGGCGTAACTGGCGCATGTGCTGGAGATCGAGCGAGGGCCAGATGGCGGCGATTTCGGCCAGGAAGGACTCGTCTTCAAGCAGCCGGGTGCGGAAGCGCTCCAGCCGATGCAGACGGGCCGTTTCGGCCGACGATTCGCCGCGCAGCATGGCCAGGCCAGCCCGGATCGGTTCGTCGTCGACGCCGCGCATCAGCTTGCCGAGATACATCACCTGCCGGCGATGGGCGCCGTGTGCGGTGATTTTCTGGCATTCGCGGACGGCTTCGAAAATATTTTCGGGCAGGTTGATCTTCTTCAACTGGCCAACGGAAAGCTCGACCAGTTCTTCGCCGAGATCGCGCAACTCATGCATCGCCTCCTTCTTCTTGGTCTTGGAAGGACGGCCGGTGTCTTCGGTGAAATCTTCTTCATGCATGGTTTGCGTCCGGTGCGGGCAATAACGGGCTGTTATGATAGCGACTTTCCCGCCCTGATGCCCCCTCCATGTCCGAAACCGCCGCATTTTCCTATCCCTTTGCCACCCTGCAGCAGCTTGCCGACGATGTGCTCAAGCACGCCAAGGTCAAGGGGGCGACGGCCTGTGAAGTCGATGTCTCCGAAGGCTTCGGGCAATCGGTGACGGTGCGTTGCGACGAGGTTGAAACCATCGAGTTCAACCGCGACAAGGGCATCGGCATCACGATCTACTCCGGCCAGCGCAAGGGTTACGCCAGCACCTCCGATTTTTCCGCCCAAGCCTTGCGCGAAACTGTTGAGGCGGCACTCGATATCGCCCGCTTCACGGCCGAGGACGATTGCGCCGGGCTGGCTGATGCAGCGCTGATGGCCAAGGATTTTCCCGATCTCGATTTGTATCACCCTTGGGCGTTGACCGTCGAAGAAGCGATCGAGACGGCTCGTCGCTGCGAGCAGGCGGCTTTCGATGCCAGTCCGCTGGTCAGCAATTCGGAAGGCGCATCGATTTCGACGCAGCAGGCCCATTTCGTCTCGGCCAACAGCCTGGGCTTCATGGGGGGCTATCCGACCTCACGCCATTACATCTCGTGCTCGGTGATTTCCGGCGAGCAGGATGCGATGCAGCGCGACGACTGGTACACCACGCATCGCGACGCCAGTCGGCTGGATGACGCGGCGCAGGTTGGCCGCATTGCCGCGGAACGTGCCGTTGCCCGTCTGGGTGGTCGCAAGGTCAAGACCGGCGAATTCCCTATCATTCTCGAAGCGCCACTGGCCGGTGGCCTGCTCGGCAGCCTGGTGCATGCCGCCAGCGGGGGGGCGCTCTACCGCAAGTCCTCTTTCTTGCTCGACCAGTTGGGCAAGAAAATCATGCCGGACTTCGTGCAAATCGCCGAACGGCCGCATATCAAGTGCGGCCTGGGCAGCGCTTCCTTCGACAGCGACGGTGTGGCGACGCGCGACCGCGACGTGGTTAGCAACGGCATCCTGCAAGGCTATTTCCTGAGTACCTACACCGCCCGCAAGCTGGGCATGCAGACGACGGCGAATGCCGGCGGCAGCCACAATCTGATCATCCAGCCCGGCAACCTTGATCTCGACGGCCTGCTGGCCCAGATGGGCCGTGGACTGCTGGTCACCGAGTTGCTCGGCCAGGGCATCAACTACGTAACCGGCGACTATTCGCGCGGTGCGGCGGGCTACTGGGTTGAGGACGGCAAGATCGCCTATCCGGTCGAGGAAATCACCATTGCCGGCAATCTCAAGGACATGCTGGCCGGCATTGTCGCGGTTGGTAACGACGTGCAGATACGGGGCAGCAAGATTACCGGTTCGATCATGATCAACCGGATGACTGTGGCTGGCGAATAAGCGCGTGCATTAGGGTTTTCCGCAAGTCGTTATCGTTGAAGATTTGGCTAGAATGGAATAGCTACATTCTGACGTGCCCAACGATTAACGAAGGAGACAATATGCAACGTCGTGATTTTCTGAAAAAGGCTTCTATCGGTGCCGCTGCCGGTGCTGCAACCACGCTGGCTGCTCCAGCCATCGCCCAGTCGTCCCCGAGCATCAAGTGGCGCCTGACCTCCAGCTTCCCGAAGAGCCTGGACACCATTTACGGTGGTGCCGAAGTGCTGGCCAATCGCCTGCGTGCGATGACTGGCGGCAAGTTCGACATCCGTGTATTTCCTGGCGGCGAGATTGTCCCCGGCCTGCAGGCGCTCGATGCGGTGCAGCAAGGTACGGTTGAAGTCTGTCACACCTGCTCCTATTACTACGTTGGCAAGGACAAGACCTTCGGTTTCGGTACCGCCGTGCCGTTCGGCATGAATGCCCGCCAGATGAACGCCTGGATCTACTACGGTGGCGGTCAGAAAGTGCTCGACGAGTTTTACGCCAACTACAATGTTGTTTCCTTCGCTGGCGGCAATACCGGTACCCAGATGGGCGGCTGGTGGCGCAAGGAAGTGAAAACCCTGGCCGACCTCAAGGGCGTCAAGATGCGTATCGCCGGTCTGGGCGGCGCTGTCTTCTCCGAACTCGGCGTTGTGCCGCAGCAGATCGCCGGTGGCGACATCTATCCGGCGCTGGAAAAGGGCACCATTGATGCGGCCGAGTGGGTTGGTCCGTACGATGATGAAAAGCTCGGCTTCTACAAGGTTGCCAAGAACTACTACTACCCGGGCTTCTGGGAACCGGGTCCGACCATCCACTTCTTCGTCAACAAGAAGGAATGGGACAAGCTGCCGAAGGAATATCAGGAGGCCTTCCAGGCCGCTGCCTACGAAGCCAACGTCACCATGATGGCCGAATACGATCACAAGAACCCGATCGCCCTGTCCAAACTGCTGCAAAACGGCGTCAAGCTGCATGCTTTCTCGGACGAAATTCTTGAAGCGGCCTACAAGGCTTCGCAGCAGCTATACGCCGATGAATCTGCCAAGAACCCGGCCTTCAAGAAGATTTACACCGAATACGAGAAGTATCGCAAGACGCAGAATGCCTGGTTCAGCGTGGCTGAAATGCGCATGGACCGCTTCCTGCAAACGCACAAGTAAGCGTTCCTCGCTCAAACAAAAAACCCGCGGATTCCGCGGGTTTTTTTATGGTGGCTCGCTGGCCTCAGTTTTCCAGCAGACTACGCAGCATCCAGGCATTCTTTTCATGAATCTGCATGCGCTGGGTCAGCAGGTCGGCGGTCGGTTCGTCGCCGGCCTTGTCCACCAGCGGGAAGATGCTGCGCGCGGTCTTGGTGACGGCTTCCTGGCCAGCCACCAACTGCTTGATCATCTCTTCGGCGGTGACCTTGCCTTCGCTCTCCTTGATTACTGTCAGCTTGGCGAATTCGCGATAGGTGCCGGGGGCGGCGACGCCCAGCGCGCGGATACGCTCGGCGATCAAATCCAGCGCATTCCACAGTTCAGTGTATTGGTCCATGAACATCACGTGCAGGGTGTTGAACATCGGACCGGTGACGTTCCAGTGGAAGTTATGGGTCTTCAGGTAGAGAGTGAAAGAGTCGGCGAGAAGTCGGGAGAGTCCCTCGGCAATTTTTTCGCGGTCTTTCTTGCTGATTCCGATATCCATGTTGGTCTCCTGATGCGGTGAGTTGATGAAATCATTGTGCGCCAGCGGAGTGCTCGGTACCAATGAGCAATGCCGATGGCAATCATAGTCGCAATTGATGGCGAAAAAAAACGGGGCCGAAGCCCCGTTGAGATTGGTTTCATGTCGATGGCGTGTTACTTGTTTTCGTTGCTTTGCAGATTCTTCAGCAGATCGGCCGCCGAGTCTTCGGTCGGCGCCTTGGCCCCTTCGCCCTCCTGCATCATCGTACTGAGGTCGACATCGCCCTGTTGCTCGATCCGGGCCTTCTCCGCCGGGTCGCCGTAGCTGACGATGTTCGGGAAGATGATGATGATCGCGACCATGATGATCTGGATGCAGACGAACGGGATGGCTCCCCAGTAGATGTCCGTTGTCTTGACCGAACTCGGGGCGACCGAGCGCAGGTAGAACAAAGCGAAGCCGAACGGCGGGTGCATGAACGAGGTCTGCATGTTGACCGCGAGCAGTACGCCGAACCAGACCAGATCGATACCCAGCTTGTCCGCGACCGGTGCCAGCAGGGGCACGATGATGAAGGACAGTTCGAAGAAGTCGAGGAAGAAGGCGAGCACGAAGACCAGGATATTGACCACGATCAGGAAGCCGACCTGGCCGCCGGGCAGCCCGAGCAGCAGGTGTTCGACCCACAGGTCGCCATTGACGCCGCGGAAGACCAGGCCGAACACCGTCGAGCCGACCAGGATGAAGACCACGAAGGACGACAGCTTGCCGGTGGTTTCCATGGCCTGCTTGAGCAGGCTGAAGGTAATCCGCTTGCGGGCCAGGGCCAGGATCAGCGCGCCGGCTGCACCCATGGCGCCGCCTTCGGTCGGCGTTGCAATGCCGAGGAAGATGGTGCCGAGAACCAGGAAGATCAGGACCAGTGGCGGCACCAGCGTGGTCAGTACGCGGAGCATCAGCTTGATGCCGCGCAGGGAGCGGGCTTCCAGCGGCAGGGCCGGGCAGGTCTTGGGCTTGATGATGCTGAGAAGGACCACGTAGCCGACGTACATGCTGGTCAGCACCAGGCCGGGGATCATGGCACCTTCGTACATGTCGCCGACCGAACGGCCGAGCTGGTCGGCCATGATGATCAGTACCAGTGACGGCGGGATAATCTGGGCCAGCGTGCCGGAAGCGGCGATGACGCCGGATGCCAGTCGCTTGTCGTAGCCGTAGCGCAGCATGATCGGCAGCGAAATCAGACCCATCGAGATGACTGAGGCGGCAACCACGCCGGTCGTCGCAGCAAGCAGGGCGCCGACGAAGATCACGGCGTAGGCCAGACCGCCACGCATCGGGCCGAACAATTGGCCGATGGTGTCGAGCAGGTCTTCCGCCATGCCGGATCGCTCTAATATCAGCCCCATGAAGGTAAAGAAGGGGATGGCGAGCAGCGTGTCGTTGGCCATGATGCCGAAGATGCGCTCGGGCAGGGCCTGGAACAGCGCCGGGGTGAGCAGGCCGAGTTCGATGCCAAGTAGGCCGAAGACGATGCCGTTGGCCGCCAGGGCGAAGGCAACCGGGTAGCCGAAGAGCAGGAATAGCACGAGGGCGCCAAACATCAGCGGCGCCATATTGGCGATGACCCATTCCATTATTTGGCCTCCTTGGCTTTGGCAGCAGCGATGGCGGCGGCCAGTTCTTCTTCGGCCGTCGGGCCTTTTTTCTTGTCGTTCGGGTCGTCGATCATTCCGGCCAGGAAGGCAATGCGCTTGATCAGCTCGGAAATGCCTTGCAGCGCCAGCAGCGTGAAACCGATCGGCAGCAGGATCTTGACCGGCCAGCGTAGCAGGCCGCCGGCGTTGGCCGACATTTCATTGATCTTGATGGAGTCGGCGATCAGCGGCAGCGACAGCCAGAGGATCGTGATGACCATGGGCAACAGGAAGAACAGGCTGCCGATGATGTCGATGACGGCCAGGCCGCGTGGTGAGAGCTTGCAGGATAAAACGTCGATGCGGACATGCTCGTTACGTTGCAGGGTGTAAGGAGAGCAGAGCAGGAAAACCGCAGCAAACAGATACCACTGGATCTCCAGCAGGCCGTTTGAACTGTAGTCAAAAAGAAAGCGCACGACCGCGTTGCCGGCGCTGACAATGGTCATTGCCAGAACCAACCAGAATGCGCCTCTGGCAACACGCTCGTTGAGCCAGTCGATCAGCTGCGAGAGCTTGAGCAGAAGGGTCACGAAAATTCCTCCTCGGTTGATAGAATTCCCGATTTCTTGAAGTGGTCGGGGTTAATTGAAATCCCAGTGGGCCAAATTTACAGCGAAGGGCATAGGCGGAAAATGGTGGAAATCCCTACAACCCGACTCACTCGCATCTGTCTGGTGCGCCATGGCGAGACAGAGTGGAACGCCGAACGGCGCATCCAGGGCCAGATCGATATCTGCCTTAACGAAACCGGCCAGCGGCAGGCCGTGGCGGCCGGGCGCTGGTTGAAGCAGGCGGGCATTATCGCGCTCTATAGCAGCGATCTCAAACGGGCGTGGACGACGGCGCTGGCGATCGGGGCTGAGCTCGGCCTGCAGCCGACCGCCGTGCCGGAAATGCGCGAGCGTCGTTATGGTGTTTTCGAGGGGCTGACCTACGATGAGGCCAAGTCGAAGCATCCGGCTGGCTATGCCGCTTTCGAAGGGCGCAATGCCGATTACGATTTCGAGAATGGCGAGAGCCTTCATGTCATGTTTGAGCGTGTCACCGGCAAACTGAAAGAGCTGGCCGCGCGACACCCTGGCGGGGTGATCGCGGTGGTCCTGCATGGCGGTGTGCTCGACGTCATCAATCGTTTTGTGCGTGGCAACCCGCTGGAGATGCCGCGCGATTTCCTGATTCCCAATGCGGGCATCAACTGGATTGCACTGGCAGATGGCGTCTGGCACCTCGAAACCTGGGGCGAAACGGACCATCTGGAGCCGGGCGCCCTTGATGAGCTTCCGGCGTGATAAAATTTCACCCCTTTTCAATGGCTTGAGGCATTTGACATGTTTTCCGCGAAAGACACCCTGGCAAAAGTTGACCCTGAACTCTGGCAGGCCATTCAGGCCGAAGTACAGCGTCAGGAAGACCACATCGAACTGATCGCGTCCGAAAACTACGTGAGCAAGGCTGTCATGGAAGCCCAAGGCTCCCAGCTGACCAACAAGTACGCCGAAGGCTACCCGGGTAAGCGCTACTACGGTGGCTGCGAATACGTTGACGTCGCCGAGCAGATCGCCATCGACCGCCTGAAGAAGCTGTTCGGCGCCGAAGCCGCCAACGTCCAGCCGAATTCCGGTTCGCAGGCCAACCAGGCCGTGCTGATGGCCTTCGCCAAGCCAGGCGACACCATCATGGGCATGAGCCTGGCCGAAGGCGGCCACCTGACCCACGGCATGGCGCTGAACATGTCCGGCAAGTGGTTCAACGTCGTCTCCTACGGCCTGAATGAAAAGGAAGAGATCGACTACGACAAGATGGAAGCGCTGGCCCGCGAGCACAAGCCGAAGATCATCGTCGCCGGTGCCTCCGCCTACGCCCTGCGCATCGACTGGGAACGCTTCGCCAAGATCGCCAAGGAAGTCGGCGCCATTTTCTGGGTCGACATGGCCCACTACGCCGGTCTGATCGCCGCCGGATTCTACCCGAACCCGGTGCCTTTCGCCGATGTCGTGACCTCGACCACGCACAAGACCCTGCGCGGCCCACGCGGTGGTGTCATCCTGATGAAGGCCGAGCACGAAAAGGCCCTCAATTCCGCCATCTTCCCGGGCCTGCAAGGCGGTCCGCTGGAGCATGTGATCGCCGCCAAGGCCGTCGCCTTCAAGGAAGCCGCGACGCCCGAGTTCAAGAACTACCAGGAACAGGTCATCAACAACGCCCGCGTCATGGCGCGCGTGCTCGGTGAAGAGCGCGGTCTGCGCATCGTTTCTGGCCGTACCGAAAGCCACGTCTTCCTGCTCGACCTGCGCGCCAAGAACATCACCGGCAAGGATGCCGAAGCCGCTCTGGGCCGCGCCCACATCACGGTCAACAAAAACGGCATCCCGAACGACCCGCAGAAGCCGTTTGTTACCTCCGGCATCCGTATCGGTTCGCCGGCCATGACGACGCGCGGTTTCACCGAAATCGAAGCCGAGCAGATCGCTCATCTGGTTGCTGATGTGCTGGAAGCACCGAGCGACGAAGCCGTGGCCGCAACTGTTCGCGAGAAAGTTTCGGCCCTGTGCAAGAAGTTCCCGGTCTACGGCGCCTAAGAAAATTTCAGCGCTTGCCCGCCCTGCGTTGCGCCCCCTTGCCGTAGTTGATCTACTGTCAGCGGGGGCGTCGCCTTGTTCGGGCAGCGCACTGAAGTTTTCAGGAGTTTGATGTGAAATGTCCTTTCTGCGGTGCCGAAGATACGGCGGTAGCCGATACCCGTCTCAATGACGAGGCTGACGTCGTTCGTCGTCGCAGAAAGTGCAATGCCTGCGACAAACGTTTTACCACCTACGAGCGGGCTGAAATCCAGCTGCCGCAGGTGGTCAAGAAAAATGGTCTGCGTACCGAGTTCAGCCGGGCAAAACTGCGGGCCAGTCTGGAACTGGCGCTCCGCAAGCGGCCAGTTTCCATTGAGTCGGTCGATGCGGCGGTGGCCGATATTGAAGAGCGCCTGCTGTCGGCAGGTGAGCGCGAGGTGACAACGCAGCAGCTGGGCGAACTGGTCATGCGCGAGTTGAAGAAGCTCGACAAGGTGGCCTATATCCGCTTCGCCTCGGTCTATCGCAATTTTGAAGACGTGGATGCCTTCTCCAGGGCGATCCGCGAAGTCTCTCCCGCCGCCAAGAAAAAATGAGCTTTTCCGCCGTCGACCACGGCATGATGGCCCGCGCCCTGCAACTGGCTGAGCGCGGCTTGTGGACGACGTCGCCGAATCCCCGTGTTGGCTGTGTGCTGGTCCGTGACGGCGAGATTGTCGGCGAAGGCTGGCACGAGAAGGCCGGGGAGCCGCATGCCGAAGTTCACGCCTTGCGCTCGGCCGGTGAGAGGGCGAAAGGTACTACCGCCTACGTGACCCTGGAACCGTGCAGTCACCACGGTCGCACACCGCCGTGTGCCGAAGCCCTGATCGCGGCCGGGGTCTCCCGTGTTGTGGCAGCGATGACCGATCCCAATCCGCTGGTCTCCGGTAAAGGCCTGGCCTTGTTGCGGGCGGCGGGTATCGAAACGGCGAGTGGCCTGCTCGAAAACGAGGCGCGCGAACTCAATATCGGTTTCGTCTCGCGCATGACCCGTGGTCGGCCCTGGCTGCGCCTGAAGGTGGCAGCCAGCCTGGATGGCAAGACCGCATTGAACAATGGCGTCAGCCAGTGGATTACCGGCCCGGATGCCCGCCGCGATGGCCATGCCTGGCGGGCACGCGCTTGCGCGATTCTGACCGGCATCGGTACGGTGCGCGACGACGACCCGCAACTGTCAGTGCGTGATGTGGCGACGACCCGCCAACCCCTGCGAGTGGTTGTCGACAGCAAGCTGGAAACGCCGGTAAACGCCCGGATTCTGCAAGGCGGCCCGGTCCTGATCGCGGGAGCCGTTGAGAACAACGCAAGAATCGAGTCACTGCGCTCGCTTGGCGCTGACGTGCTTATCCTGCCCAATCCGTCGGGCAAGGTGGATTTGATCGCGCTGCTTGTTGCGCTGGGGCAGCGTGGTATCAACGAAGTGCATGCCGAAGCAGGCTTCAAGCTGAATGGCTCGTTGCTGCGCGAAGGCCTGGTCGATGAACTGCTGCTTTATCTGGCCCCCTGCCTGATCGGCCATCAAGCGAGCGGCCTGTTCAACTTGCCGGAACTGACTACGCTGGACGGCAAGCAGCGCTTGCAGATTCGTGACCTGCGTCAGGTCGGGGCAGATATTCGGGTGCTTGCCCGCCTGGGCAATTCTGACGCGCGCTGACGCCTGCCTGCGGCCAGTCTTCGCATCTCAATCAGTGCGCGTCAGCATTCGGCCCGCACACGGCGCAGCCGCTGTCCTTCTTGAAGCGGACGGTTCGCCATTCCATCGTTAAGGCGTCGAGTAGCAGCAGCCGGCCGGTCAGTGATTCGCCGATGCCGGCGGCCAGCTTGAGGGCTTCCGCTGCCTGCATGGTGCCGATGATGCCGGTCAGCGGGGCGAAAACCCCCATGACTGCACAGCGCACTTCCTCGACATCCTCGCCCTCCGGAAACAGGCAGTGGTAGCACGGCGAATCGTCGCGGCGCAGGTCGTAGACGCTGATCTGGCCGTCGAAACGGATGGCGGCGCCGGAAATCAGCGATTTTTTGTGAAGGACGCAGGCGCGATTGATGGCGTGGCGGGTCGCGAAATTGTCGGTGCAATCGAGCACGATATCGGCGCTGGCGACCAGAGCGTCAAGCTCGGTACCGGATAGACGCTGTTGCAGCGGAACGATGGAAATTTCCGGGTTGATGGCGCTCAGTGCCTGTCGGCCCGATTCGGTTTTGGCCATGCCGACGCGACTCTGCGTATGCAGGATCTGCCGCTGCAGGTTGGTGAAATCGACGGTGTCGTCATCGACGAGCGTGATCTTGCCAATGCCTGCCGAGGCGAGGTACAGCGCGGCTGGCGAGCCAAGGCCGCCGGCGCCGATGATTAGCGCGTGTGAGGCCAGGATTTTTGCCTGGCCGTCGATGCCCAGGGCGTCGAGCAGGATATGGCGGCTATAGCGGAGTAGCTGGTCGTCAGTCATTTTAGGATCGGGGATCGGGTGATTAGGGGCGAGCGGTCTTGCTGACAGCTCGATCCTCGATCCTGTTAACTACTTGTATTCGCGCCACTCCAGCGGCGTGTCGTCGTGGTCACCGTGGGGGTGTTGCTCCCAGGCTTGGACGTAGCCTTCGGATGTGGATCGCTTCAGGCGCTTTTCTGGTGCACCGAGGTTGTGCAGCTGGGTGTCCTCGACGTAATAAATCAGCGCGCGGGTCAGCTTGCTCATCAAGGTGTTGTCGAGGTGATAACCCTTGTCGACGAGATGCTCGTCGAGTTCGCGCAAGGTGTGGTCCTTCAGGTCATAGCTGACGCCAAGCGAACGCTTGTCGTATTTCGGCTGGATGGCGACAGCATCCAGCCGTTGCAGGTCATCGGCCGCTTCCGGCACCTGGCCGGGCGGGAACTTGGAGAACTGAATCTCCCGTTTTTTCTTGAGGTCTGTGCCGGCCATCATCCCTCCCGATCAGTGAGCTATTGGGCTTTATTCTGCATGATCTGCAGACCCTTGAGTAGGTTTATCGCCTGCTGGAATTGGTAATCGCTCTTGCTCGCATATTCCAGTCGTTGCGGCAGTTCGTCTTCGGCGTCTTCCTTGCCGTTTTTGTCCTTGCCGGATTTCGGCGAGGTCTTGGCCTGCGGCTTGGTGTCGGCCTTCGGAAGTTCCTTGCCGGCTTCCTTGTCGCGGTCGTTGCTCAGGTGGCGGTCCAGATCGGCCTCGCGCAGACGCATTGATGCGGCGGCGTTGCCATTCAGGCTTTCCTCGACGACGATGTCCGGTGTGATGCCCTTGGCCTGGATGGAACGCCCCGACGGCGTGTAGTAGCGGGCCGTGGTCAGCTTGATCGCGGTGTTGCCGGGGAGTGGCAGCACGGATTGCACGGAGCCCTTGCCGAAGGTCTGGGTGCCGACGATGACGGCGCGCTTGTGATCCTGCAATGCGCCGGCAACGATTTCGGAAGCCGAGGCTGAGCCGCCATTGACCAGGACGACCATCGGCACATTCTTGGCTTCGATCGGCATGCCCTTCAGCGAATCTTCCTTGGTGCCGCGCTGATAGTCCTGCGTCCGGGCTCTGAATTCCTGCTTGGCATCTTCAGTGCGGCCATCGGTGGAAACCACCTTGACGTCCGGCGGCAGGAAGGCCGCGGAGACGCCGATCGCGCCATGCAACAGGCCACCCGGGTCGTTACGCAGGTCAAGCACCAGTCCTTGCAGCTTGTTGCCGTCCTTGTAGAGGCCAGCGACGTGCTTGGCCAGTTCGGCAATGGTGTTTTCCTGGAACTGGGTGATACGGACCCAGCCGTAGCCCGGTTCGATCAGCTTGGACTTGACGCTCTGCACCTTGATCACTTCGCGGATCAAGGTCAATTCGATGGGCTTGGTTTCACCCTTGCGGATGATCGACAGCTTGATCGGGGTCTTCGGCTTGCCGCGCATCTTCTTGACCGCTTCGGACAGCGTCAGGCCTTTGACCATGGTGTCATCCAGCTTGAAGATCAGGTCGCCGGACTTGACGCCAGCGCGATAGGCCGGGGTGTCCTCGATCGGCGAAACGACCTTGACCAAGCCATCTTCCATGCCCACTTCGATACCGAGGCCGCCAAATTCCCCCTGGGTGCCGACCTGCAGATCCTTGAAGGCATCGGCATCTAGGTAGGCGGAGTGCGGGTCGAGGTTGGACAGCATGCCGGAGATGGCATTGGTAATCATCTTCTTGTCTTCGACCGGCTCGACATAGCCTTGCTTGATGGCGCTATAGACCTCGGCAAAGGTGCGCAGCTCCTCGATCGGCAGTCCGGGCTTCGCCTCCTTGTCGGCGAGTGCCGGGAAGTTCAGGCTGATCAGTGCGCCGGCGACGAATGCGCCTACGGTCAAGCTAATGGTTTTCGTTTTGCTCATTTCAAGCTGGCCCATTTCATCGGGTCGATCGGTTGCCCTTGGTGGCGGAGTTCAAAGTATAAACCGGATTCCGGATTGCCCCCGCTGTTCCCGACGGTCGCGACGGTTTCCCCGCCTTTGACCGCCTGACCGACCTGCTTCAGCAAGGAATCGTTATTGCCGTAGATCGATAAATAAGCGTCGCCGTGGTCGACAATCAGCAAATTGCCGAAGCCGCGCATCCACTCCGAGAAGACGACGCGGCCGCCGGCAATCGCCTTGACCTCGCTACCTGAGCCAGCCTTGATGAACAGCCCGCGCCAGGTGCCGCCGCCATCGCGGGGCGACCCGAAGCGTCCGGAGACTGCGCCGCGCACCGGTAGCCGCAGGTTTCCCCGCTGGCGGGCGAAGCTGCCGTCGCTGGCTGCCGGTTCGTAGCGGTTCTCCGCTTCGACTGTTCGTGGTCGGGATGGTTCGATATTGGGGGCTGGACGGGCGATCTCCCTTTCTTCCGTCTGGGGATGGCGTTTGTCCTTTTCCCGTTCCTTCTCGCGCTCTTTTTCCTTCTGTCGCGTCGCAGCCTGGCGGGCCTCGGCGGCGCGTGCGGCTTCGGCTGCCTTGGCGGCCTGTGCCGCTTGGGCGGCGAGGATTTTCGACAGCCGGTCAATCAGCTGGGTCATCCGTCGTTCGTTTTGCTGCAGGTTGCCAATTTCCTTGCGTTGGGCGCTGACCTTGCTGGAGATCTGGGCGTACAGCGCCATGCGGTCTTCGCGTTGCTTTTGCAAATCGGCATGGCGCTTCTGTTGTTCAACCTCGATTTCGGCCAGTTCGGCGCTGCGCTCCTTGGCGTCGGCCGCCAGTGATTTTTTCTTGTCGAGCGTCGCGTTGATTTCGCCCATCAGTTCGGCGCGGGTCAGGGCGATGGCAGACAGATAGTGCAGATCGCGCGCCATCTGATTGGGGTCATCGCCGTTGAGCAATAGCTGCAGGGAGTCCGGGGTGCCGCGCAGGTATTGCTTGTAGAGCAGTTTTTCCAGTTGTGCCTGCTGCTGGCTCAGCGTGACACCGAGCTCCTGCGATTGTTGTTCGAGATTTTTTAACCTGGATTGCAGTCGGCTGCGCTGGTCGTTCAGTTCGTGCAACTCGCGTTGGAGCCGGGATATTTGACGCTCGGATTCACGCAGGCGGTCACCGGCATCCGCTTTGTTCTCTTCGCTGGTCGATAATTCCTTGCGCAGTCCCTCTATCCGGCTGCGCAATTCGCCCAAGTCGGCCTGTTTTTCGGCAATTTCGGGCGCCGCGACGGCGGGGGCGGATTTTTTTTCGCTCGCCGATGGCTTGGCGTCGACCAACGGTGTGCCAAGGAAAACGGCGGCTATCAGCGCCACCGTCAGCCTTTTGCCTGAGCGCCAAGTGCCGCGCACGCCACCACGGGGTCGTTCAATAATCATTCCGGATTGATTTCGGTTACGCGAAACGTAAAACGCTATTTTATAATGCGTCATTAACCGATAACGAGGTTTTATCTTGGAAACGCCTTCCTTCAGTTTGATCGACAAGCAGGAGCACATCGAGCTGGCTGCCCGTGCGCTGAAATCCATTGCTCATCCGTTGCGCCTGAAAATTCTTTGTGTGCTGGGCGAGCAAGAAGCCTGCGTACAGGAAATTGTCGACGCCGTAGGAACGTCGCAGAGCAATATTTCCCAGCACCTGGCCATCCTGCGTGAGAAGGGGGTGCTGGTCACTCGCAAGGACGCAAATCGTGTTTTTTACCGGGTCGGTGATCAGAGAACGCTGCAATTGGTCAGCATGATGCGTGAAGTATTTTGTGGCACGGGAGCCTGATTAATGCCGATGGAATTTATCAATCAAAACGTTTTGCTGATTTCGCTGGTGGTTGTCAGCGGCTTGTCGATGCTCTGGCCACTATTGGCCCGTCCTTCCGGCAACGCGGTCACTCCTGCCGAGGCGACGCAGCTCATTAATCGCGAAGATGCCCATATCGTCGATGTGCGCGAGGCGGACGAATATGCGTCGGGGCATCTGCCGGATGCAAAAAACATCCCGGTGGCCAAGCTGGCTGATCGTATTGGAGAGCTTGAGAAATTCAAGGACAAGCCGATTATCGTTTGCTGCGCGACTGGCATGCGTTCAAACAAGGCTTGTGCAGAGCTCAAGAAGCAAGGTTTCGACAAGTTGCACAATCTGGCTGGCGGTGTCGATGCCTGGGTTGGCGCGGGTTATCCGATCAAGAAGGGTAGCAAGAGCAAATGACTGCGCCTGTGCTGATGTACACGACGGCGGTCTGCCCTTACTGCATTCGTGCCAAGCAGTTGCTCGCCGCACGTGGGGTGACGCAGATCGAGGAGGTTCGGGTTGATCTAGATCCCGAGCGCCGCGATGAAATGATGCTGAAAACCAAGCGGCGTACCGTACCGCAGATCTTCATCGGTGACACCCACGTGGGTGGCTGTGACGATCTTTACGCTCTCGATGCAGCGGGCCAGTTGAAGCCCCTGCTCGAAGGTTGAACCGAACCGATTTAATCTCTGAAAGAAAACCATGGAACAAAACGAACAGCCCGTTTTTGGTATTGAAAAGCTCTACGTCAAGGATCTGTCGGTCGAAGTGCCGAATGCGCCGGAGATTTTCCTTGAGCGCGAGCAGCCGCAGGTTGAGATTCAGCTCAATACGGGTGGCCGTGCGGTTGGTGATGGCGTGTATGAAGTGGTGCTGACCGTGACGGTTACCGCCAAGATGCCTGAAAAAACAGTGTTCCTGGTCGAGGTCGGCCAAGCCGGCATATTCCGTATCCAGAACGTTCCGGAAGAGCAACTGGAGCCGCTGATCGCCGTTGCCTGCCCGAACATTCTGTTCCCTTACGCTCGCGAAGCCGTTTCCGATGCGGTCAGCCGTGCTGGTTTCCAGCCGATCGTGCTGCAACCGGTTAACTTTGAAGGCATGTACATGCAGCGCCTGCAGGAACAGGCTGGCGCTCCGGCCGAAGTGCCGATTCAATAAGATGGCTACCATGTGGCGTCGCGTCCTTGTCGCCCTGTCGATGCTCGGCGCTGCTGGTGCAGCGTCGGCTATCGACTATCGCTCGATCAACGTGCCGGCGGCCATCCTTTACGACGCGCCGTCGCAGCAGGGAAAAAAGCTGTATCTGATCAAGGCGCAGACGCCTGTTGAGGTGGTGGTTCGACTCGAGGGGTGGTTCAAGGTTCGTGATGCCGAGGGTACGCTGGCCTGGGTTGAGTCTCGCAATGTCAGCGAACGCCGGATGCTGGTGGTCACCTCGCCGCGAGCCGAAATCCGCCAGGCGGACAAGGCAGAGGCAGCGGTGCTCGCCGAACTCGACAAGTGGGTTGCCGTCGAGTTTGTCGAATCCGCATCTCCAGGCTGGGCCAAGGTACGCCATCGTGATGGCGCAACGGGCTATATCCGTTCGACGCAGGTTTGGGGGCTATGAAGATAACGCTGCTTGGTGCTGGCGCTTGGGGGACGGCGCTATCCATCGCCTTCTCCGGCAAGCATGATCTGACGCTCTGGTCCCGTGAGGTAGATGTCGCGGATGATCTGCGCAAAACTCGCGAAAATCACCGCTTCTTTCCTGGCTACAAATTGCCGGAGTCAGTCGCTGTGTCGACTGATTTCGAGGTGGCCGTTGCCGGTGCCGAGTTGCTTGTTGTCGCTACGCCGATTGCCGGACTGCGGCCGACGGTCGAGCGCTTGCAGGCACTTGGTTGCAAGCTTCCGGTGCTTTGGGTGTGCAAGGGTTTTGAGGCCGGTAGTGGCAAGTTGCCGCATCAGGTGGTTGCCGAGGTGCTAGGCAAGGAGGCGCTCTGTGGTGCCCTTTCCGGCCCGAGCTTTGCGGAAGAGGTTGCCGCAGGGCAGCCGACGGCGGTATCGCTGGCCACGAATGATCCGGCCTTTGCCCGTGAGGCCGCTCGCCAATTGCACACGACCCGCCTGCGCATTTATGCCAATGATGATCTGGTTGGCGTCGAGGTCGGTGGTGCGGTCAAGAATGTCCTGGCCATTGCCACCGGTGTTTGTGATGGGCTTGGCCTCGGCCTGAATTCCCGTGCTGCGCTGATGACCCGTGGCCTGGCTGAAATCGCCCGCCTCGGTCTGGCGCTGGGGGCTGAACGCCAGACTTTCATGGGGCTGGCTGGCATGGGCGATCTGATCCTGACCTGTACTGGCGATCTGTCGCGCAATCGTCGGGTTGGTTTGGCGTTGGCGCAGAACAAGTCGCTGCCGCAGATCCTTGAAGAGCTGGGGCACGTCGCTGAAGGTGTTTATACCGCCCGGGAAGTCGATCGGCTGGCGGCCAGGCTCGGCGTCGAGATGCCGATCAGTGCGGCTGTTGCGGCCGTTCTTGATGGCCGTCTGACGGCAGCTCAGGCGGTTGAGCAGTTGATGGCCCGCGATCCCAAGGAAGAGCTGGCTTAAAGCGAACCCGGGAAGCCGGTCTGGCGCCAGGCTTCAAAAACAGTCACCGCCGCCGCATTCGACAGATTGAGGCTGCGTTGCCCGGGTAGCATCGGCAAACGCAAGCATCGTTCCGGGCTGAATTCAGCCCGTATTTCGGGTGGCAAGCCGCTCGTTTCGCAGCCAAAGACAAAAACGTCGTTTGCCTCAAGCGCCGTGGAGAACGGGCTGGCTGTTCCCTTGGTGGTCATCGCAAAAAGCCGCCGTCCAGCCAGTGCGGCCTTGCAGGCAGCCCAGTCGGCATGGCGTACGATGCGCGCGTATTCGTGATAGTCCAGGCCAGCCCGGCGCAGATGCTTGTCGCTGAGGTCAAAGCCCAGCGGTTCGACCAGATGCAGTTCGGCGCCGGTATTGGCGCACATGCGGATGATGTTGCCCGTGTTGGGCGGAATTTCCGGGCGGTAGAGAACGACGGCAAACACGCGACTGGCTTCCAACGATCAAAGGGGGCGGATTAAAACACGGAATCAGTGCCTGAGCGCACGGGCAATCACGGCGACCGTGACCGATGCCGCGCCATGCAATTTCAGGACGCGGGCGCATTCATTGACGGTGGCGCCGGTCGTCATGACATCGTCGATCAGCAACAGGCGCCGGCCGCTGAGATCGGTGCGACATTCGAAGGCGCCACGCACGTTCTTCTTGCGTTCCTTGTGCGGGAGATCAGCCTGGGGTGCTGTAGGGCGCGTGCGCAACACGTTGGTGTGGTCGACCGGAATGTTCAGATCGTTGCCCAGCGTTCGTGCAATTTCAGCCGACTGGTTGAAACCGCGCTCAATCAGGCGTTGCGGATGCAGAGGGAGGGGAATGATCAAGTCGAGTTCATTTGCCGCTATCCGCCTGCCCAGGCGTCGGCTGCACCAGGGAGCCACAGCCAGTTGGTGACCGTATTTCAGCGCGTGAATGATCCGGTCGAGTGGGAAATCATAGTGAAAAAGAGCGATGGTGCGGTCGAAACAGGGGGCATCTTTCAGGCAGGCGCCGCAGCGTTCGCCGTGCGTGGTCTGGTCGGCACAAAGCGGACAAAGCTGGGGCGGGAGGCCGGGCAGGTCCGCGTTGCATTCCGGGCAGAGCAATTCGTCCCGGCTGTTCGCGCCACAAAGCAGGCAACTGCCGGGTAATAGTGCATTGCCGAGTTTTCTGGCGAGGCCCTTGAGTCCGCCGGGGTGGGGTAAAATTGACATTGAGCCGGAGCGTCCGTGATAATTCATAATTACCGATGCGCTTCGCATCTGATTTTTATAGTATTTCTTACGCAAGGCCTCTCATGCAAGCTAGCTCCCTCGCCGCCGTTTCCTCTGCTTCCCCGTCCGCCCCTGCCCGTCGCTGGACGGTTGAGGAAGTGCTTGGTCTTTACGACATGCCTCTGATGGATTTGATCTGGCGTGCCCAAGGCGTGCACCGCGAAAATTTCGACCCGAATGCCATTCAACGCTCGACGCTGTTGTCCGTCAAGACCGGAGGTTGCTCCGAAGATTGCAGCTACTGCTCGCAATCGGCTCGCTACGATACCGATACCGAGCGCGAGCGCCTGATGCCGCTCGACCAGGTCGTTGCTGCGGCCAAGGCCGCCAAGGACAAGGGCGCCTCCCGTTTCTGCATGGGCGCTGCCTGGAAGGGGCCAAAGGACAATGACCTCGACCGCGTGCTCGACATGGTGCGCGAAGTGAAGGCGCTCGGCATGCAAACCTGTGTGACGCTGGGCATGCTGAAGGATGGCCAGGCTGAAAAGCTGAAGGACGCCGGTCTCGATTATTACAACCATAATCTCGATACCGACAAGGAATTCTACGGTCAGGTCATCAAGAGCCATACGCATGACGACCGTCTCGATACGCTGGATCAGGTGCGTGATGCCGGCATCAACGTCTGCTCGGGTGGCATTATCGGCATGGGCGAATCGCGCAAGAATCGCGCCGCACTGATCGTCCAACTGGCCAACCTGCCGAAACCGCCGGAATCCGTGCCGATCAACAATCTGGTGCCGATTCCCGGTACGCCGCTGGCTGACAATCCGCGTCTCGATCCTTTCGAGTTCGTGCGGACGATCGCTGCAGCCCGTATCGCCATGCCGACTTCCTGGGTTCGCCTGTCGGCCGGCCGTCAGGAAATGAGTGACGAGCTGCAGGCCATGTGTTTCCTGGCTGGTGCCAACTCGATGTTCTACGGCGACTTCCTGCTCACTACCGGCAATCCGGATATCGAGCGCGATGATGCGTTGTTCGCCCGCCTGGGTGTCAAGGCAATTTGAGCCTTGCGAATTTGAATTCGGGTTTCGTCGACCGGCAGCAAGTCGGTCGACGCTTCTCCCGCGTTGCTGCAACCTACGACGAAGGCGATTTTTTCGTCCGTGAAGTCGATCGCCGGATGCAGGAGCGTCTGGATTACGTCAATCTTCAGCCCAAGCGGATTCTCGATCTCGGTTGCAGCCGCGGCGGCAGTTTTCCCGGTCTGGCGGCACGCTATCCCAGTGCTGAACTGATCGGGCTGGATATTTCGCCGGCCATGCTCTCGGCTGGGCGAACGCCGCGGGCCGCTTGGCAGCGCTGGCTAGGTCTCGGCGGGAGTGGAGATCCATTGCGTCTGGCTGCCGATGCGGCCAATTTGCCTCTGCTCAGCCGATCCGCCGCCATGGTGTGGTCCAACCTGCTGCTGCACTGGCTGGATGATCCGATACCGGCGCTGGCCGAGGCGCATCGCGTCCTTGAGGTTGGTGGCCTGCTGATGTTCTCTACCCTTGGGCCGGATACGCTGAGGGAATTGCGGACTGCTTTTGCCGATGGCTATGCGCACACCCAGCGCTTCGCCGATATGCACGATCTTGGTGACATGTTGGTTGGCTGCGGCTTTGCCGATCCGGTCATGGACATGGAAGTCATCACGCTGACTTACGATGATCTCGATGCGATGTTTGCCGATTTGCGAGCAGCCGGCTCGGCGTGCGCCATGAAGGCGCGGCGTCATGGCCTGACTGGCCGGAAGGCATGGGAAGCCGCCCGAGCTGCCTACGAAGGTATGCGCCGGGAAGGCCGTTTGCCGGCAACCTTCGAGGTGATCTACGGGCACGCCTGGAAAGCGGCGCCCAAGCAAACGCCAGATGGCCGGGCGATCGTTCGCTTCGATTTGCCACGCAAGGGCTAAGCGAGTTGCTGTGCTGAGCTTTCCCGTGCTTGGCTAAATCAATCAGGTTTCTGCTTGAAAAATTTCAGCGGTTTGGCCGACTGGAACCGCGGTACCGGAATCGCCTTGCGTCGGCGCTCGCGAATTCGCCAGCCAAGCAGGACGGCCAGTACCACCGAATAGGCCAGCGGCCAAAGTAGCGCCGTTGCCTTGACCAGCCAGAAGTAATGAATTGTCGCGAGTATGCCGGTCAGGTAAATGCTGCGGTGCAGTTCTTGCCACTTCCTGCCGCCCAGCTTGCGAATCGCCCAGTTGCTCGATGTTGCGGCCAAGGGAATCAGCAGAATGAAAGCGGCGAAGCCAGCGCTGACGAAGGGCCGCTTGTAGATGTCCTTGGCAATATCCTCGAGTACGAAGGCATGATCAAAGCCGATGAACGAAAGGAAGTGCAGGCTGGCGTAGAAAAAGCAGAACAGGCCGAGCATACGCCGTAGCCTGAGCAGCCAGTGCCACTGGGTGATCGTGCGTAGCGGCGTGACGCACAGGGTGATCAGCAACAGATTGAAAGTCCAGCTGCCCGTCCACCGCTGCACGAATTCAACCGGATTGGGGCCAAAGTCATCGCTATAGGCTGCCCATAGCAGACGCCCAAAGGGAAGCAGGCAAGTGATGAAAACGGCGATCTTGATCAAGCCCAGTTGGCGGGCGTCGGGGTTAAAGCTCATGTCAGAAATTTTTCCTTAAATCCATGCCGGCATACAGGCCAGCCACTTGTTCGGCATAGCCGTTGAAAGGCAGGGTCTTGCGCTTGAGGAATTCGCCAAGGCGCCGTTCGTGGCTCTGGCTCCAGCGCTTGTGGGGTACATCCGGATTCACGTTGGAGTAAAAGCCATACTCGTCAGGGGAGGACTTGATCCATGTTGTTTCGGGTTGTTTCTCGACAAAACGAATCCGAACGATGGATTTTGCGCCCTTGAACCCATACTTCCATGGAATGACCAGCCGCAGCGGCGCCCCATTCTGTTTGGGCATGACTTCGCCGTACATGCCGACGGCGATGATGCTCAGTGGGTGACGCGCTTCGTCGAGTCGGAGAGCCTCACGATAGGGCCAGTCGAGAAGGGGGAGGCGAATGTAAGGCATCTGCTCTGGGTCGGCCAGGCTCCAGAATTCGACGAACTTGGCATTGCCAGTCACTTCGACGCGTTTGAGCAGTTCACTGAAGGGGAAACCAACCCACGGCACGACCGCGCTCCAGCCCTCGACACAGCGCATCCGGTAAATCCGCTCTTCGAGCGGTGCCCAGTTCAAAATATCCTCGATCGCAAAGGTTTTGGCGGCCTTGACCTCGCCATCGACGGTCACTGCCCAGGGGCGAGTGCGCAGGCGGTGGGCGTGTTTGGCGGGGCTTTCCTTGTCCGGGCCGAACTCGTAGAAATTCCCGTAGCTGGTCATCGACTTGAAGGGGGTGGGCTTGTCGTCATGCAACGAAAAGGGACTGTTGATCAGGCTTCCCAAAGACTGACCGGTCCGATCGCCAGCGTCAGCGCCGTAGCTCAGGCCGAATCCAGCGGTACCGGCGCCGAGCAGCAGCGTCCGAATGAAGTCTCGGCGGCTGGCATAAATTGCCGAATCTGTGATTTCAGAGGCAGGGAGGGCGGCGGGGCGACGAATCAGCATGGCGTTTCCTTTCTGTAGGAATGCCTAATAGTCGGCATTCGCCCGAAAACCTTACAGAAAATCCGGCAAGGGCTGAATGTCAGACTGCCAGAAAGTCCGCTGGTTCAGGCAGAAAGGGCGGCGCGTAGTTCGAGGATGTCTTCCTCGGCCTCTTGCAGCAGATCGGCATAGCGTGAGCGTTCAGCCGCAAGCGCCTCGGTTTGCTGGGCATCGAGGTTGGCCGTTTGCCAAGCCGGTTGGGTGTCAGCCAGTAATTTGGCGAAATGGAGCACGTCACTGATCGAGCAGGGCGTTTCGATGCTGCGCAACTGATTCTGATCGCGAACCGCATCGGTGATCGAGTCGGGTAGGCCAAGAATGTGCAGCAGGCTTTCGCCAATACCTTCATGCCATCCGGCGAGGAGTTCGAGCATTGCTGCTTCGTTATCACGATATTCCGGATACTCAGCGGCACGATACATCAAGTAAAAAACGCCAATGTTATGGACCAGTCCGGCCAGCATGGCTTCATCAGGATGAATGCGGCCCAGATGACGAGCCAGTACCCGGGCGATTGCGGCGACCTGCACTGAATTTTCCCAAGTCTGTTGCGAAATTCGGTCGTAAGCGGACAGGTTCTTGGATTTCAACATCTGGTCCATCGCGACCGCCAGGGATGTCGTTCGGACAATATCGAAACCCAATCGGGTAATTGCGGCTCCCAGGTCTGAAATGCGCTCCCCTCTAGGGTTGTGGCTAACCGAGTTGGCGAGTCTTAGCAGTTTGCTGGCAATCAGGGGCTCGACACCAATTGCCTGAATGACTTGCTCCAGGTCGGCGTCAGGGTTCCTCAAGGTGTTGCGAACAAGAATCGCTGCATCCATGCATGTGGGGAAATTGACATCGCCCGAGAGATCTCGGGCGATGTCTTCAAGAATGCGAAAATGAACGCTGCTGCCTGACATTTCAACCTGCAATGTAATGTTCCAATTGGGCGATAAGGAATTTCTGATCGCTGATGGTTTCCTTGACCAAGTCGCCGATTGAAATCATGCCGACAATGCCGCCCTGTTCGTCAAGGACAGGGAGGTGGCGAAAGCGTTTTTCGGTCATCAGTGCCATACATTCATCCAGTGTCGAACCTGGCGTCACGTAAGCAACCCGGTCGCTCATGATTTCGCGGACCAAGGTTTCCTTGGATGTCTTGCCTTGGAGAATGATTTTTCTGGCGTAGTCACGTTCTGAAAATATGCCAACCAGTTGCTCGCCATCCAGTACCAGCAGCGCGCCAACCTCGTGCTGCGCCATGACGGTCAGCGCGTGATAGACGGTATCGCTGGGTGCTACGACGGCCAGCGGGCGATTCCTGCCCGCTAGAAGCTGCTTGAGCGTCTTCATGTCTTGTCTCCTGCTCCGTTGGGAATGGGTATGTCCAGTCTAGCCCCCCCGGGGTGCAGTGCCAAGCACAGAAAAACAAAAAAGGCAGCCGAAGCTGCCTTTTCTCTGCGGGAGCGCGGTTCAGCGCAGGCCAGCGGCGTATTCGGCGACAGCTTTGATTTCGACGTCAGACAATTTGGCGGCAATCATGCGCATCATCTTTTCCGGATCGTTGGCGCGCTCTTCAGTGCGGAAGGTCTTCAGCTGAGCTTCGGTATATTCCGGGAACTGGCCTGACAGGCGCGGGTACAGGGCAGGTAGGCCGGCGCCAGCCGGTCCGTGACAACCGGCACAGGCCGGAACGCCCTTCTTGAAATCACCTTGGCGCCAAATCTTCTGGCCCAATGCAATCTGCTTTTCATCCTTGGCGGCAGCCGGCTTTTGCTTCTGGCTGGCAAACCAGGCGGCAACGTTCTTCATGTCTTCGTCGGACAGCGGAGCGGCCATGCCTGCCATGATCGGGTTGTTACGAGCAGCCGGCTTGCCGTCGGCAGCCTTGAAGTTCTTCAGCTGCTTGTAAATATATTGTTCGCCTTGGCCGGCCAGATTCGGATTAGCGGAAACTGGGCTGTTGCCATCGGCGCCATGGCAGGCGACACAGATGGATTCGGCGATGACTTTGCCCTTGGCGGGGTCTGCCTTGGCATGGGCTTCTTCAGAAGCGTGGGTGATGAAACTGGTGGCAAGAAGAATTGCCATTGCCGCTGTACGGATCATTTTCGAACTCCTAATGCGCGTTTATGGGCGCTTTGGCCGGAACGGAGGTTACAAACCTGTTATTCTATATTAGTTCCCCTTTTCCTAGGCGGGTCATCCGAGTTTTTTATGCCTCTGTTCCAGAAGGCGGTCTTTTTGACGACCGTCGCCAATCTTCGTGACTTGCCGCAGGACTCTGTCCGCGAAGTCGCCTTTGCCGGTCGCTCCAATGCCGGAAAATCTTCAGCGATCAATACCTTGGCTGGTCGGGTTCGGCTGGCTTTCGTCAGCAAAACGCCTGGTCGAACGCAACACCTCAACTATTTCACACTGGACGAAGGCAAGTATTTTGTCGACTTGCCCGGCTATGGCTACGCCAAGGCGCCAGAGGCTATCCGTTCCCAGTGGGAAGGCCTGATCGGGCCTTATCTGAGCAAGCGCGATCAGCTGGCTGGCTTGGTCGTCATCATGGACATTCGCCGACCGATGACGGATCTTGATCTGCGCTTGATCGACTGGTTCCGTCCAACTGGGCGCCCCATCCATATCCTTCTTTCCAAATCCGACAAGTTGAGCCGTCAGGATCAGACGAAGGCGCTACGTTCAGTCAAAGCGGAAGTGGCGACTTGGGGTGATGCAGATCTTTACTCGGTTCAGCTCTTTTCCAGTCTGAAAAAGGCTGGTGTCGAAGAGGCTGAGCGTGTGCTCGCCAGCTGGCTCGATATCGAGATCAAGCAGAAAGAAAACAAAGGGCCCCCGGATAAGGGGAGTCCGGGGGCCAAAATGCCCTAACGTTGTCAAGGCACCCGCTCAGGGAGGTGAAGCGGGAGACAGCGCGTGCCATCTGGGAACTCTGACGCGGGTCAAGGCGATAAGTTCCGGGTTGTTGGAAAATTTTTCAGTGTCGAGTTGATAGAGGTTGAAACATGGCTGTAGTTAGCGGTGGTTTTTCCGGAACCAGGATGCGCCGGATGCGGCGCGACGATTTTTCCCGCCGTTTGATGCGGGAGTCTGTGCTTACGGTTGATGACTTTATTTACCCTGTTTTCGTTCTGGAAGGCGAAGGGCGTATCGAAAAGGTTTCTTCGATGCCCGGCGTCGAGCGCCAGTCTCTGGACGTCTTGCTGAAGACGGCAGAGCGCGCGGTGAAGCTGGGTATTCCCGCCTTGGCTTTGTTCCCGGTGGTTGATGCCTCGCTGAAATCATTGGGCGCCGAGGAGGCTTTCAATGCGCACGGTCTGGTGCCGCGCGTTATCAAGGCACTGAAGCGTGAATTTCCGGACCTTGGTGTGATCACCGATGTGGCGCTTGATCCCTATACCAGCCATGGTCAGGATGGGCTGATCGACGAAACGGGTTACGTTCTGAATGACGAGACGCTCAATGTGCTCGCCAAGCAGGCGCTTTGCCATGCCGAAGCCGGGGCTGATGTCGTGGCGCCTTCGGACATGATGGATGGTCGGATTGGCCGTATCCGGGCTGAGCTGGAAGCGGCTGGCCTGATCTACACGCGCATCCTGGCGTATTCAGCCAAGTATGCCTCCAGCTTCTACGGCCCCTTCCGTGACGCGGTCGGCTCAGCCGGTAATCTGGGCAAGGGGAACAAATACACTTACCAGATGGATCCGGCGAATACCGATGAGGCGCTGCGTGAAGTAGCGCTGGACCTGGAGGAAGGCGCTGATATGGTCATGGTCAAGCCGGGCATGCCGTATCTGGACATCGTCCGCCGTATCAAGGATGAGTTCAAGGTGCCGACCTATGCTTATCAGGTCAGTGGTGAGTATGCGATGCTGAAGGCCGCAGCGCAGAACGGCTGGCTGGATGAGAAGGCTTGCGTGCTGGAGAGTCTGCTGGCTTTCAAGCGGGCCGGAGCCGATGGTATCCTGACTTACTTCGCACTTGATGCGGCCGAATACCTGAAGCGCTGAGTGGCGTTGCGGTACGCATAAAGGGCGGCCTTGGCCGCCCTTTATCTTTTCAGGCGCCCGGCGCGCCGGATTGCGACAGGCAGGCGAAGTAAAGCATGGGCCATTGCTGCGGCCATTGGGTCAGCGGTTCGCGGCTGAAGCCACTGCGCGCATATTGCTCCCAGCGACCGACGACATAGCAGCGCAGCAGATTGGCCAAGGCGCCGAAGTCGGTATCTGGCTTGAGGTTTTCCTGGGTTGCGGCGATCCGCAAGGCTTGCTTCAGGGCGGCTTCGACCTTGTCGAGCAGGGCGTTGATGCGTATTTGCAGACGTTCGTTTTCATTGACCAGGGCATCGCCGATCAGCACGCGAGTCATGCCGCGGTTTTTCTGGGCGAAGCGCAGCAAGAGGCCGATGATCAATTCGATTTGCTTGAAGCCTTCAGTTTCCTCGGTGGTGATCTGGTTGATCACGCTGAACAGGCTTTGTTCGATGAATTCGATCAATCCCTCGAACATCTGTGCCTTGCTGGCGAAGTGGCGGTAAAGGGCTGCTTCTGAGCATTCCAGTTTGCCGGCCAGGGCGGCGGTGGTGATTTTCTCCCCCTTCGGAGTTTCCAGCATTTCCGCCAGCGTCTGCAGGATTTGCAGGCGGCGTTCGCCCGGTTTTTTCGCCATGAATATCCCCTCTGTGATTATTGGTTTTTGCCCGAAAATTATAATCGGCTACAGCGTTTTGATAACTGTAGGGCAGAGCTAATTTTGACGTCTACAAAGGGCGATTGACGTAAGCCAGTGCTTACCCACACGGTTTTCATGCCGAGTTTCTTGGCGCTGACCAGATTGGCCAGGCTGTCTTCGACCATGATGCAGTTGCGCGGATTGAGGTGTTCCGCCTTTAGTAATGCACGGAATCCGGCCAGCATTGGCTTCGGCTGAAAATGGAGGTTCTCTACCGAATATATGGCGTCAAAGCAGGGTTTTAGTCCAGTGATGGCGAGAATCGCTTCCGTATAATGCCTCGGTGCATTCGAAAATATGATCTTCCGACCAGGGAGGCGATTCAGCATATGAATCAGTGGCTTCTCGAATACGACCATCTGCTTCAGATTGGTGAACTGATGGGTTTCCCGGAGAAAGTGATTCGGGTCGGTGTCGTGGTGCCGCATCAGTCCGAGCAGGGTGGCGCCGTAGCGATCCCAGTAATCTTGCCGGATACGCGTCGCCTCGTGCTCGTCTACGCCCAGATGCCGCTCGATGTATTCGCGCATCGAACGGTTGATATGCGGGAAGATATGCGGCGTTGCGTTGTGCAGCGTATTGTCGAGGTCGAATAGCCAGACAGGTTTCTTCATCGCGATACTCTAAGTGCAATTGAAAAAGCCCGCAGTTGCGGGCTTTTCATTCCTGGTGCCGATGTCAGTGCGATTTGATCATTGTGCCGACGCCATGGTCGGTCAGAATTTCCAGGAGTAGCGCATGCTCGACACGGCCATCAATGATGTGAACCCCTTTGACGCCGTTGCGGGCGGCATCAAGCGCGGAGCCGATTTTGGGCAGCATGCCGCCGGACAGTGTGCCATCATCGACCATTTCGTCGATCTGCTTGGGCGTGATGCCGGTAATCAGATCGCCATTCTTGTCGAGTACGCCCGGCGTGTTGGTCAGCAGGACCAGCTTCTCGGCCTTGAGGACTTCGGCGATCTTGCCAGCGACGACGTCGGCGTTGATATTGTAGGTCTCGCCATCCTTGCCGACCCCGATCGGGGCGATCACGGGGATGAAGGCCCCCTTGTCGAGGTGGTCGATCAGTGTCGGATCAATGGAGACGATCTCGCCGACCTGGCCCACGTCGATCAGGTCACCCGGGTTGTCCTTGTCCTCCAGCATCAACTTCTTGGCGCGGATGAAATTGCCATCCTTGCCGGTCAGGCCGACGGCCTTGCCACCGTGCTGGTTGATCAGATTGACGATGTCCTTGTTGACCTGCCCGCCCAAGACCATTTCGACAACTTCCATGGTCTCGGCATCGGTGACGCGCATGCCTTGGATGAATTCCCCCTTCTTGCCGACACGGGCAAGCAGGCTTTCGATCTGGGGGCCGCCGCCATGAACGACAACAATGTTGAAGCCGACCAGTTCAAGCAGCACGACATCGCGGGCAAAACAGCTTTTCAGATGCTCGTCGGTCATCGCGTTGCCGCCGTATTTGACAACGATGGTCTTGCCGTGGAAACGCTTGATGTAGGGGAGGGCTTCGGCCAGAACGGCGGCCTTGGTGCCGGGGGAAAGGTCTTCAATGCTCATGGCGGGCTCCAAGTAGAATCGCCGCGGATTGTACAAAGAAAAAGGCCGGAACGGGGTCCGGCCTTGATGCTTGGAATCGCTTGGCTTACTCGATATTCAGTTTTTTGTTCGGACTGGCGGTACGTTTCGGCAGTGTCAGTTCAAGGACCCCGTCGTTGAATTTGGCAGTTGCCTTAGTGTCGTCGAGATCCTGCTCAAGCAGGAAGGAGCGTGATACCTTGCCGAAATAGCGTTCGGAGCGAAGGACGCGATCCCCTTCCTTGACTTCCTTTTCCTGCTTGGTTTCGGCGCTGATGGATACCTGGTTGCCATCGACGACAACGTGAATATCCTCCTTTTTGACACCCGGCAGTTCGGCGTGTACCAAATAGCTGTCGCCTTCCTCCTTCACATCCATCTTGATCGATGGCGACTGAGCTTGCGCGCTATTGAAATCAACAGGGCGAACGAAAAAGCCGCGGAAAAGATCGTCGAATGGATCGAGTCGAGTGATGTTTGCCATGCTTGCCTCCTTGGTTGATCAAACTTTCCTGATACCAATATAGGAGGCTTTTTTGGGGTTTCAAGTCCTCGAATCGAGTCGCTGCTGCAGCATCAGGATGGCGTCCCGATTGCTCCATGAGAAGCACAGGTCGGCGGCTTGCTGCCTGGGAAGCCATCGCCAGCTTCGGTGCTCATCCGGGGCGGTGGTAATGTCGATTCGTTGCGGCACCTGCAGGCTAAAGACGTGTTCGGTGTTATGAGTGATGCCAGGTGCGTAGCGGTGCCGCCACTCGCTGAATATCTCGTAGGTGTTGGTCATCGACCAGTCGACGAAAGACTCTCTGGTTGCCTCGATCCCCGTTTCCTCAAGGACTTCGCGACGGGCAGTGTCAATCAGTTGCTCGTTTTCTTCCCGGCTACCGGTCACTGATTGCCAGAACCCGGGATGGGCAGCTCTTTCGAGGACGAGTATGTCGAGTGCCGGCGTGTGGATTACAACCAGAACCGAGACCGGCTGCTTGGTCCCGGTCATGCCTCGGCAAGCACAGGAATGTCGCGCGCCGGGGTGTCAATGAGTATCCAGAAGGGGCTGTGCGAGTCGCGACGAATTTCCGCCGCCGCCTGTAGAACTGCGATCAGCGTCGCAAAATCATCAGGGTGGGCGGCGCGCAGATTGGCTAATCCGTTAATCAGGAGTACATGTCCTTTTGCGGGTTGCCAGTCCGGGTCGGTCAGGCAATCGCAAAGGGCATCAAAATTTGTGCCGTACCAAGTTGGGAACTTGAATGCAGACCCAAGTTCGGCCAGGACGTCTTCGGTAGACGATGCCTTGGAAATGCTGGCGGCAAGGACGCAAAAGCGCGCGCGGGAGGCAGCTGCTTTGATTGCGGACTGGCGGGGGGGACTCAGGTAATAGACGCCCGAAGCGCCGGCATTCTTGAGCATGATTTCGTTCATCGCGAGGCGCCTAGTCCTTGATCCGCCGGAAACTGCGGTAGTGATCGTCGGTATAGTAATACTCGCCACCTTGTCCGGAGATGATGCGACGTGGACCGCGGTCCTGACGCCATGGCGTTTTGACGGTGTATTCCCGGTAGTATCCCCGAGGGTGGAGCGGCAGACGTTTTTCGAAATTACCGAATGTAATGCCGTCGCGCTCGTAGGGGAATGGTCCGCCTTCCTTGATCAAAACCAGCGTTTGTCGGGCCTCACTTGGCAAGTCCGAGCTTGCCACGCTATCGGCAGAGGCGCTACGGTCAAAGCTAAAAGCAAATGCGCTTCCGATCGCCAACCAGGCAACGACCAGGAAGCGCAGAAAGATCAGCATGCTTGCTTAGGGCTGGCCGACTTCAACTTGAGTTTCAACCTTCTGGCGCAGGCGGATGTGCAGTTCCCGCAGTTGCTTCTCGTCGACACCGCTCGGTGCGTCGGTCAGCAGGCACTGGGCGCGCTGGGTCTTCGGGAAGGCAATCACGTCGCGGATCGACTCGGCGCCGGTCATCATCGTGACGATGCGATCGAGGCCGAAAGCCAGGCCGCCGTGCGGCGGGGCGCCGTACTTCAGGGCGTCAAGCAGGAAGCCGAACTTGGCCTGCTGTTCTTCCGGACCGATGTTGAGGGCTGAGAAGACCTTCTCCTGCACGTCGGAACGGTGAATACGTACCGAGCCGCCGCCCAGTTCCCAACCGTTCAGCGCCAGGTCGTAGGCCTTGGCCAGGCACTTGCCCGGATCGCTGACCAGCAGGTCGAGATGCTCGTCCTTGGGGCTGGTGAACGGGTGGTGGCAGGCGGTCCAGCGCTTGGATTCGTCGTCATACTCGAACATCGGGAAGTCGATGACCCACAGCGGAGCCCACTTGGCGCCGGTGACGAAGCCCTTTTCGTGGCCGATCTTGATGCGCAACGCGCCGAGGGCATCGTTGACGATCTTGGCCTTGTCGGCGCCGAAGAAAATCAGGTCGCCGGACTGGGCGCCAGTGCGCTCGATGACGGCCTTCAGTGAGGCTTCCGAGAGGTTCTTGACGATCGGTGACTGCAGGCCGGTTTCGTTGATCTGGCTCGCGTCGTTGACCTTGATGTAGGCCAGGCCCTTGGCGCCGTAGATACCGACGAACTGAGTGTAGGCATCGATTTCGCCACGGGTCAGCGTGGCGCCGCCCGGGATGCGCATGGCGGCGATGCGGCCGCCTTCGCTGTTGGCAACGCCGGCGAAGACCTTGAAGGCGACGTCTTTGAAGGCATCGGTGACTTCAGTCAGTTCCAGCGTTACACGCAGGTCCGGCTTGTCGGAGCCGAAGCGGTGCATGGCTTCGGCGTAGGTCATGCGCGGGAAATCCGGCAGATCGACGTCGATGGCTTCCTTGAAGACGGTGCGGATCAACTTTTCAGTCAGCGCCATGATCTCGGCCTCGCTCATGAACGAGGTTTCGATATCGACCTGGGTAAATTCCGGCTGACGGTCAGCGCGCAGGTCTTCGTCGCGGAAGCACTTGACGATCTGGTAATAGCGGTCGTAGCCAGCGACCATCAGCAGCTGCTTGAAGAGCTGCGGCGACTGCGGCAGCGCAAAGAACTGGCCGGGGTGGACACGTGACGGCACGAGATAGTCGCGGGCACCTTCCGGGGTGGACTTGGTCAGCATCGGCGTTTCGATGTCGATAAAGCCGTTGTCGTCCAAGAAACGGCGGAAGGCACGGGATGTCTTGTAGCGCAGCATCAGGTTGTTCTGCATCTGTGGGCGACGCAGGTCGATGACGCGGTGCAACAGGCGAACGTTCTCGGAGAGATTGTCTTCATCCAGCTGGAACGGCGGCGTGACGGACGGGTTCAGAACTTCGATCTCGTGGCAAAGAATTTCAATTTCGCCGGAAGCAAGGTTGGCATTGGTTGTGCCTGCCGGGCGCGGGCGCACCTTGCCGGTAATCTTCAGGCAGAACTCGTTGCGGACGGATTCGGCGATCTTGAAGGTGTCAGCGCGATCAGGGTCGCAAACCACCTGGGCGAGGCCTTCGCGGTCGCGCAAATCGATGAAGATGACGCCGCCGTGGTCGCGTCGACGGTGGGCCCAGCCGCACAGGGTAACGATTTGCCCGTCAAGGGCGGCATTGAGTTGTCCGCAATAATGGGTACGCATGAAACTTTCCGGTTGATTCAGGTGTTGGTAACGACGCGAGGGTGGGGCTGGGGCGCCACGACACCCATCGAGATAATGTATTTAAGTGCTTCATCGACCGTCATGTCGAGTTCGACCACATCCTTGACCGGCATCATCAGGAAGAAGCCTGAGGTCGGATTGGGGGTGGTCGGGACATAGACGCTGACATAGTCGCCATCCAGGTGATTGACAATGTCACCGCCAGGCTGCCCAGTCTGAAAGGCGATCGTCCAGCTGCCCTGGTGGGGGTAGCGGACGAGCAGGGCCTTGCGAAAGGCGTTGCCATTGGGGGAGAACAGCGTATCGGAAACTTGCTTGACGCTGTTATAGACCGAGTTGACAACGGGGATGCGGGCCAGTAGCTTTTCCCACCAGACAACCAGCTTCTGCCCGATAAAATTGGCGGCCAGCAGGCCTGTAAACAGTATCATGGCCAAAGTCAGTACTGCGCCGGCGCCAGGAATAGGGAAACCGACCAGACTTTGCGGGTGCATTCCTTCAGGAAGCAGGCGCAAGGATTGATCAAGCGTGCTGACGATGAGCGACAGCACCCAGCCGGTAATAACCAGCGGGACCCAGATCAGGAGCCCGGTAATGAAATAGCGTTTGATCAGTTGGCCACGCACGACGAGCAGCTTCCTTCCCCGGTTTGACAGGCCGGCGGGGTAGACGGCTTGCTGCCTCCCTTGAAGTCAGTGGCATACCAGCCGCTGCCCTTGAGCTGAAAGCCGGCGGCCGAAAGCTGTTTGCTATAGCTTTCCTTGTTGCATGCTGGGCAGGTGGTCAACTGCGGATCACTCATCTTTTGCAGATGCTCTTTCTGGAAGCCGCAGGAATCACAGCGATATTCGTAAATCGGCATGGGAGTCCTCCAAAACCTTGAATTATAACCGAGAGTCTGAATACCCAATATTGGGTCGACTTGCGTTATTTCAAGCGATCATGCCAAGGTAAGTGTTCGTGATCTGCGCGCCCCAGAAAAGGGCAATTCCTCCGGCTGCCGCCAGATAAGGGCCGAAAGGAATAGGAATGTTGCGGCCGTGACGGGCGACAACGATCAGCGTGACACCGACAACGGCACCAACAACAGACGAGAGCAGGATGATCGCCGGCAACATTTGCCAGCCTAGCCATGCCCCCAGTGCAGCAAGGAGCTTGAAGTCGCCATAGCCCATGCCTTCCTTGCCCGTGGCTAGCTTGAATAGCCAAAAGACGCTCCAAAGGGTTAGGTAGCCGGCGACGGCGCCGATGACGGCCGACGGGAGGTCGGTATAAGTGTTCCAGAGGTTGAAGAGTAGTCCCAGCCAGAGCAAAGGCAGGGTGATTGAGTCAGGAAGGAGCTGGGTGTCCAGGTCAATGGCAGAAAGTGAGATCAGCGCCCAGAGCAGCAGCAGAGCGCCGATTGTCTGCGTAGTCGGGCCAAAGTGCCAGGCAACGTAAGCAGACAGTAGTCCGGTAATCGCCTCGACGATCGGGTAACGCGGAGATATCCGGCATCCGCACCCGGAGCATTTTCCCTTCAGGATAAATAGATAACTTAGCAGCGGAATGTTTTCCAGTGCTGTTATTTGGTGGCCACAGTCAGGGCAGCGGGAGCGTGGTTTTGCCAACGACAATGCTTCAAGGGAGGCAGGTGCGGTTTCGCCCCGCAATTCCGCGCATTGTCCGAGCCACTCCCGCTCCATCATCTTGGGTAGTCGGTGGATCACGACGTTGAGGAAACTACCGACGCACAAACCAAGTAGCCCAGCTATGGCAGCCAGGCCGCCCTGCGTTTCAGGAAGCATCAGACCACCGATCCCAGTTTGAAGATGGGCAGGTACATGGCGACGACCATGCCGCCGATCAAGGTGCCGAGCACGACCATGATGATTGGTTCCATCAGGCTGGACATCGCTTCGACTGCATCGTCAACTTCTGCCTCGAAAAAGTCGGCTACCTTGGAGAGCATCGAATCCAGTGCACCAGACTCTTCGCCAATAGCAACCATCTGCGTGACCATGTTAGGGAAAAGGTTCACATTCTGCATTGCGGTGGTCAGGTTGGTGCCGGAAGAAACTTCACTCTGGATCTGCCGGGTGGCAACTTTATAGACATGATTGCCTGCTGCCCCACCAACGGATTCGAGAGATTCGACAAGCGGGACACCTGCCGCAAACATCGTGGATAATGTTCTGGTCCACCGGGCGATCACTGATTTCCGCACGATGTCACCGAAAACGGGGACGCGGAGAAGAAGGCGGTCCATCGCCATCTGTACTTTCTCGGATCGCTTCCAACTCTCGAGGAAGGCATAGAGTCCTCCGCCGATGATCCCAAAAATGGCCCACCAATAAGCGACAAAAAAGTCTGAAATGGCAATGACGATCAGGGTTGGAGCCGGGAGATCAGCGCCAAAGCCCTTGAAAACTTCCTTGAAGGCAGGAATGACAAAGATCATGATCACCGCGGTGATGATGAAGGCGACTACGAGAATAGCGACAGGATAAAACAGTGCTGACTTGATCTTGCTCTTGATTGCCAGGATCTTTTCCTTGTAGCTGGCCAATCGGTCGAGCAGGGTATCGAGGATACCAGCTTGTTCTCCAGCGGAAACCAGGTTGCAGTAGAGCGCGTCGAACTGCAGTGGGTACTTGCGGAAGGCCTGGGATAGTGAACTCCCGGTCTCAACATCGGCCTTGATGTCCAGTAACAGTTTTCCGACTGCCGGATTCGAGTGCCCGCGGCCAACGATGTCGAATGACTGCAGTAAGGGCACCCCTGATTTCATCATGGTCGCCAATTGTCGAGTGAACAGCGAGATATCTTTGTCGGTAATTTTCCCGCCACTTTTGAAGCGGATTTTTTTTACCTTTGTATTGGTGATCCCTTGCCGGCGCAGGGTGGTTTGGACGACCGACTCGCTTGCGACGCGCATCTCCCCGCGAACGGTCTTGCCATCCTTGTTCTTGCCTTCCCAGAGGAAGGTGCTTTCCTTGACTGCCGAGGCCTTACGTCTTGCGGCGGTAGCCATACAAGTTCCTTTTCGTTAAGCGTTGGTGGTGCTGAGCACCTCGTCAAGCGAGGTCACACCTTGTTTGACTTTTAATAGTCCGGATTCGCGGAGGTTTTTCACGCCTTCGGCTTTCGCTTGGGCGCCCAAGTCCAGTGCAGATGCGCCGCTCATGATCATGCGTTGCATAGCTTCGGAAATGGGCATGACCTGATAAATGCCGACCCGTCCCTTGTAGCCGGTCCCTTTGCACCGTTCACATCCTCCTGGGCCAAACAGCGTCCACGAACCGTCGAGATCGGCTTCCGAGTAGCCTGCATCCAGTAGTGCCTGGTCGGGTACGGTCATCGGTTTCTTGCAGTTGCATAGCCGTCGCGCCAAGCGCTGAGCGGTGATCAACAGCACGCTGGAGGCGATATTGAACATGGGGACGCCCATGTTCATCAGTCGAGTCAGTGTTTGCGGGGCATCGTTGGTGTGCAGCGTCGAGAGCACCAGGTGACCCGTTTGTGCCGCCTTGATGGAAATCTCGGCGGTCTCCAGGTCACGAATTTCGCCGACCATGATGATGTCCGGATCCTGGCGCAGGAATGCCTTTAGTGCGACAGGGAAGGTCAGGCCAGCACGGTCGTCGACGTTGACTTGATTGACACCCGGTAGATTGATTTCAGCCGGGTCTTCCGCTGTCGAAATGTTGATGCCATCCTTATTCAGGATGTTGAGGCAGGTGTAGAGCGAAACGGTTTTGCCAGAACCTGTCGGTCCGGTGACCAGTACCATCCCATAGGGGCGGCTGATGGCGTCCATTATTGCTGCTTTTTGCTCCGGCTCGTAGCCTAGCGCCTCGATGCCCAAGGTGGCTGAGCTTGGGTCGAGAATACGCATAACGATTTTCTCGCCCTGAAGCGTCGGTAGTGTGCTGACCCGGAAATCGATGGCACGGGTCTTCGAAAGCACCAGTTTCATCCGGCCGTCCTGCGGGACGCGCTTTTCGGCGATATTAAGCCGGGAAATGACCTTGATGCGCGAGGCAATTTTTTCCTTGATGGCCAGCGGTGGAGTGGCTACTTCGCGCAGGATGCCGTCGACGCGGAAGCGAATGCGATAAAACTTTTCGTATGGTTCGAAATGGATGTCCGATGCTCCATCATTGATGGCATCGAGCAGCATTTTTTGGATGAATTTGACGACCGGTGCGTCATCGATTTCCTGCCCTGCGGCTTCGTCAGCTTTGCTGGAGGTTTCTTCGTCCAGAAAATCGAGGTTGAGATCCTCGCTGGTGAAGTTTTTCAGCGCTTCGGCGGCTGTCTCGGCATATTTGTTGACGAGCGGCGCCAGTTTTGGGTGTTCGACGACAATCGGATCGACAGCCAGACCGGTCTGGAAGCGAATTTCGTCCAGCGCACGAAGGTTGGTTGGGTCAGCAATTGCTACCGATAAACGGTTTCCGCGCTTGTTGAGTGGAATGACCTTGTGCGTCGCAATCAGCTTACGGTCGATGGCATCCGACGGAATGTGGGCTTCATCGAAAGCGTTGAGGTCAAGTAGTGGATAGCCAAAGGTATCGGCGACAAAGCGCGCTATGTCGATTGCACTGGATTTCTGGCTTGTAATGATCTGTTCGATCAGCGAAGTCTTGGTGCTGTGGGCCTGGGCCAGCAATTGTTCCGCCTCTACCTCCTTGAGATGTCCGGCCTGGACGAGCGCGCGCGCCAAGCCGCTAAGTGGAGGATTTTGAGGGGTTGCCGCCATTGATCGATGTTAAATGCCGTTTAGATCGCTTGATGATGCTACGTAGGCGATTGTTTGTAAAGGCTGGGGGCGGGTTTTGCTCAGCCAGCTTCGGGGCGGAAGATACGTGCAGTGACGACACTTCGGTCTTGGGTCTGCAAAATTTCCACGGGGACACCTGCCAGTTTGATGCTGATGCCGGACTCCGGGATGTCTTGGAAGTGTTCCAGAATGAGGCCGTTGAGTGTCTTGGGGCCGTCGATCGGGAAGTTCAGATCCAGCATGCGATTTATGTCCCGCAAGGGGCGAGAGCCTTCAACGATGGCATTGCCCGCTTCTGTCCAATGTAGTTCATGGCCGAGCCCCGGAAGCGATGTTGTGAAGTCGCCGACGAATTCCTCGATGATGTCTTCCATGGTCAACAGACCGAGAATTTCGCCGTACTCGTCCACCACAAAGCCAATGCGCTGGCGATTTTCCTGAAAGAACGCGAGTTGAGAGAATACTGGAGTGCCGGCTGGGATGTAATAGGGGGGTTGGAGTTGCTGCAGTAGGGCAGGTTCGTCGAAGTCCGGGTCGCCCAGGCTGGCCAACAGTCGCCGCACCGGCAGGATGCCTATAAGCTGGTCCAGTGACTCCCTGCAGGCGGGAAGGCGACTGTGGTGGCTGGTAGCCAATTGATTTCTTACTTCTTCCCACGGCAGATCGAGGTCAAGAATCTCGATGTTGCCGCGGGGGGTCATGACATCTTCGACCGTAATGTTGTTCAATTCAAACAGGCTGGAAAGAATCGTGTGGTGTTTCTTTGGCATCAGGTGTGCTGACTCCAGAACCAAGCTGCGCAATTCTTCAGGGGAGAGCTTGGTTTCTTCATGCATGCCATTGGGGGCAAGACGAATGGCTTTTAGCAGAGCGGTCACGAAAAGATTAACAAACCAGATAATCGGGTAGGCCAGGCGCAACAAGGGGGTCAGGATGTAGCTGAGCCTGGGCGCCAGGCGGTCAGCATGGGTAGCGCAGATAACCTTGGGCGATATTTCGGCGACGACCAGCAAGGCGAAGGTAATGCACAAAGTGCCTATTTCCAGCGCCCATTTCGATTCGCCGAACAGGGCCAAGGCAATGTAACCAGTTAGTGTTGCGGCGGCAGCATTGAACAGCGTATTACCGAGCAAGATGAGGCCGAGCAGTTTGTCGGTTTTTCCCAGCAGCGCCAGCGCCAGCTTGGCGCCACGATGGCCGTTCTGGGCGGCGTGACGCAAGCGATAGCGGTTGGCCGCCATCATCGCGGTTTCGGAGCCCGAAAATATGCCGGAAAGAATCAGGAGGACAAAAAGCGCTCCCAGTAGTACAGATAGCGGCAAATCGGTCATTGGTCTTGTTTATACTCGACCGAGAATGACTTCGGCGACGAAGCGGCTGCCGACATAGGCCAGGATCAGCAAAGCAAAACCGGCAAGGGTCCAGCGCAGCGCGCGCTTGCCGCGCCAGCCCCAGGCGTGGCGGCCAATCAGCAGTGTTGCAAAGATGCCCCACGAGGCGAAGGCAAACAGTGTTTTGTGGTCGACGGTCAGAGGCTTGCCGAACAGCGCCTCAGAGAAAAAGACGCCGCTGCCAACCGTCAAGGTAAGCAGGACAAAACCGACCAGCAGCATCTTGAAGAGCAGTGATTCCATGATCAGTAGTGGTGGCAGGCTGGCCAGGCTGCGTTTCAGGGAGCGGTTGTGCAGCGAGCGTTCGGTGAACCCCATGAAAATGGCGTGTAGGGCCGACAGGGTGAGCAGGCTGTAGGCCAGCATGGCGGCAAGAAAGTGCAGCTTGAACCCGATGGCACTGGCATGCGCAACCAGATGAACGTTCGGAAAGATCACCGGCAGCACGGTGCAGCCAGCCGCCAAGGGGAGAACCATGGGTTGCATGCCCTCCATGCGTGCCATGAAACTTTCCAGCCAGTAGATTAGTACGGCCAGCCACATCATCAGCGATAACGCAAAGCTGAACGAGAAGCGCATGCCGGCTTCGGCGAACAGCGCATCGTAGAGCCCGGCGGCGTGGATGGTGAGAGCGCCGGCAATAAGTAGACGCTCCCAGGTTTGCATTGGGCAGGCAACGCACTGATTTTCGCTTTCACGCCAGCGGGTGTTCCAGAAGTGGAAGCCGAGGGCTCCGTAAATCAGGGCAGCGAGAATGTGCGGCAGAAGCTGAATTACAATATCGACCATTCTCGAATTCTACTAGAAGCCCAAACGACATGCTCGATAACCTGACCAACCGCCTTGCCCGCGTCATGAAGACGCTGAAGGGCGAAGCACGCCTGACTGAAACCAACATCGGCGATGCCTTGCGCGAAGTGCGTATGGCGCTGCTTGAGGCCGATGTGGCCTTGCCGGTGGTCAAGGATTTTATTGCCGCCGTCAAGGAAAAGGCGGTCGGTGAAGAAGTGATCGGTTCGTTGAGCCCTGGGCAGGCCTTGATTGGTGTTGTGCATGCCGAACTGACCAAGATCATGGGTGATGCCCATGAAGGCATCAATTTCAATACCCAGCCACCGGCTATTGTGCTGATGGCGGGTTTGCAAGGCGCCGGCAAAACAACAACAGTCGGTAAGCTGGCCAAGTTCCTCAAGGAAAATCACAAGAAGAAGGTGTTGGTCGTTTCCTGTGACGTTTATCGTCCAGCCGCTATCGAGCAGCTGAAATCGGTTGCCGGTCAGGCTGGGGTTGATTTCTTCCCGTCGGCTGTTGGTGAGAAGCCGGAAGCGATTGCCGCCGACGCCATCGATTGGGCCAAGCGCCATTACCACGACGTATTGCTGGTCGACACGGCGGGCCGACTGGCCATCGACGAAGAAATGATGGCAGAAATCAAGCGCCTGCATGCGGCGATTGATCCAATTGAAACGCTATTTGTGGTCGACGCGATGCTTGGCCAGGATGCGGTGAATACCGCCAAGGCCTTCAACGAGGCGCTGCCTCTGACCGGTGTCGTGCTGACTAAGCTGGATGGTGATGCACGCGGCGGTGCTGCATTGTCGGTACGTCACATCACCGGCAAGCCAATCAAATTCGCCGGGGTTGGCGAAAAGCTGAGTGGCTTGGAGGCCTTTCATCCTGAGCGGATGGCGTCCCGTATCCTGGGTATGGGCGATGTGCTGTCGCTAATCGAGGAGGCGCGCAAGGGGCTGGATGAGGAAAAGGCGGTTGCCTTCGCCAAGAAGTTGAAGTCAGGCAAGGGCTTTGACCTCAATGATTTTAAGGAACAGATGGCCCAGATGCGCAATATGGGCGGGCTGTCGGCATTGATGGACAAGATGCCGGCTCAGATCGCCCAGGCGGCCGGGCAATTGCCCGCAGGGGCTGAGAATAAGATGATTGGTCGGGTTGAAGGCATCATCAATTCGATGACGCCAGCCGAGCGCGCCAAGCCGGAGCTGATCAAGGCCAGCCGCAAGCGTCGTATTGCGATGGGGGCCGGGGTGCAGGTTCAGGAGGTTAACCGCCTGCTCAATCAGTTCGAAACGACCCAGAAGATGATGAAGCAATTTTCCAAGGGCGGTATTGGCAAGCTGATGCGCGGCATGAAGGGCATGATGCCCGGCATGGGCGGTATGGGACGCTGATTAGCGCGCGGCCTGCGCCAAGCGGGCCGTTTTTTCGTAGCCCCACTGGTTTTGCCAGGCGGCGCGAACCATGTTTGGATACTCCGGCTTACCCAGGCTGCCGTTGTAGCGGCCTAGGGCGCGGAAAAGGTCCCCCTTTTCGATGTCCAGATAGTGGCGCAGGATGGTGCAGCCATAGCGCAGGCTGGTGCGTAGGTCGAACAGGTTGTCGTCCGGCCGGCCGATGATCTTGACCCAGAAGGGCATGACCTGCATGTAACCGCGGGCACCGGCTGATGAGACGGCGTACTTGCGGAACCCGGATTCGACCTGCATCAGCCCGAGTACCAGTTGTGGATCCAGGCCGGCCCGCGTTGCCTCATAGTGCACGCTGCGCAGCAGGTCGATACGATAGTCACGGTTCGGAATGCGTTTTTCCAGACGGGGTGACATGGCGGCCAGCCAGTCGACCGCCTCCATGGGCGTCTTGAACGAGCTGACGGCCGGGCGTGAGTCCGAAACTGCCTTGTGCAGGGCGGCCTGCGCGCTGGCCGACAGTACCTCGTACTTCTGCGCGCCGGCGTGGGCCGCCGACGCGCCACAAAAAAGCAGGGCCGCGATCAGGCGGCGCACAGCTTCCCTTGCAGCAGGGTGACGATGTCGGTTTGGGCAACCATGGTTGGTTCGGCATCGATTCGGCTCTTGTATTCGAACAGCCCGTCCTTCAGGCCACGCTCGCCGATCACCACGCGATGCGGGATGCCGATCAGTTCCATGTCGGCGAACATGACGCCCGGGCGCTCGTTGCGGTCATCGAGCACGACATCGACGCCGATCTTCTTCAGGTCGGCATAAAGCTGGTCGGCACTTGCCTTGACCGCTTCGCTCTTGTGGTAGCCCATTGGCACGATACAGACTTCAAACGGAGCAATGGCCGGCGGCAGGATGATGCCCTTGTCGTCGTTACCTTGTTCGATAGCGGCGCCCACGATGCGGGAAACGCCAATGCCGTAGCAGCCCATCTCCATGATCTGGCTCTTGCCGCTGTCGTCCAGATAGACACAGTTCAAGGCTTCAGCATATTTTTGGCGCAATTGGAAAATGTGACCGACTTCGATGCCACGCAGGATTTCAAGCTTACCCTGGCCGTCCGGCGATGCGTCGCCGGCGACGACGTTGCGAATGTCGAAGACTTCCGGTTCCGGCAGGTCGCGGCCGAAATTGACGCCCGTCATGTGATAGCCGGCCTCGTTGGCGCCACAGACGAAATCGCTCATGTTGGCCACGCTACGGTCGGCAAAAACGGCTACCTTCGTCGCGTCGATCGCAACCGGACCAATGAATCCTGGCTTGCAGCCGAGGCGCTCGATCACTTCTTCTTCGGTGGCGAAGCGGAAAGGATTGATGGCGGCAATTTTGCTTGCCTTGATTTCGTTCAGTTCGTGGTCGCCACGCAGCAGCAGCAGTGCGAAGGTCTGGCTGCCATCTTCCTTCTCGCTCATGACCGCAATCGATTTGACGATTCTGTCCAGCGGCAGTTCGAGGAATTTGGCGACATCGGCGCAGGCCATCTTGCCCGGCGTGTGGGTCTTTTCCATCAACGTGGAGGCGGCGGCACGCGCCTCGTTCGGGGCCATGGCTTCGGCCAGTTCGACGTTGGCGGCATAGCCGGAGTCCGGGCAAAAGGCGATGTCATCCTCGCCGGAATCGGCCAGGACATGGAATTCGTGCGAACCGGTACCGCCGATCGAACCGGTATCTGCGGCCACCGCACGGAATTTCAGGCCAAGACGGCTGAAAATACGACTGTAGGTGTCGTACATGTTGCCATATTCGCGCTTCAGATCGTCGAACGAGGCGTGGAACGAGTAGCCGTCCTTCATCAGGAACTCTCGACCACGCATGACGCCGAAGCGGGGACGGATTTCATCGCGGAATTTGGTCTGGATTTGATACAGGTGGATCGGCAATTGGCGATAACTCTTCACGTCACGGCGAACGACATCAGTGATGACTTCTTCATGCGTTGGGCCGATGACGAATTCGCGCTGGTGACGATCCTTGAAACGCAGCAATTCCGGTCCATATTGTTCCCAGCGCCCCGATTCTTGCCACAGTTCGGCCGGTTGTACGGCTGGCATCAATAATTCCAGTGCGCCCGCGTTGTTCATCTCTTCGCGGACAATGTTTTCTACCTTGCGCAGCACGCGCAGGCCAAGTGGCATCCATGTGTAGATGCCGGCTGCGGCGCGCTTGATATAGCCGGCGCGCAGCATCATCTTCTGGCTGATAACCTCGGCGTCGGCCGGGGCTTCCTTGAGTGTTGTAAAAAAGAACTGCGAAGTGCGCATGGGATGCTCTTGAATTCGTTGCGAAACCTTGATTTTACACGGTCCGGCTTCTTTGCATGTGGGCGCCCTTTGTGAAAGAATCCGGGTAACTATTAATTTTGCAGGATTTTTATGCTCGATCGTGAAGGCTATCGCCCGAACGTCGGCATCATACTTTGTAACGGAAGGAACGAGGTTTTCTGGGGTAAGCGCATACGGGAGCATTCCTGGCAGTTTCCACAAGGTGGCATCAAACGCGGCGAAACGCCCGAGGAAGCCATGTTTCGTGAGCTGTACGAAGAGGTCGGGCTTCTGCCCGAGCATGTGCGCATCCTCGGACGAACCAAGGGCTGGTTGCGTTATGAAGTGCCGACACACTGGATCAAGCGCGAATGGCGCGGTTCCTACAAAGGCCAGAAGCAAATCTGGTTTCTGCTTCGACTGGTCGGGCGTGATAGCGACGTCAACCTGCGTGCAACCAACAAGCCAGAGTTTGATGCTTGGCGCTGGAACGATTATTGGGTGCCGCTAGATGCTGTGATCGAGTTCAAAAGACTGGTTTACGAACAGGCTCTCAATGAGCTCGTGCGCTTTCTGGATTTTGATCGCAAGGGCCCGCGCCATAAAAAAGAGCAGGAGCCCTTTTCCGATGTTGTAGACAGTGTTCGCTCCGAGGAGTAGGCATGCGCTGGTTTCGTAGTCTTGTGCTTTCGCTGGCTTCTCTGTTGGCTACCTGTTCTTTGGCTTGGGCGGATTTCGAAGATGATTACGAAACCAAGCAATGGCAGGAAATCGAGGTTGCTCTCCCTGCTGCGCCAAAGGAGGGCAATCTTGTCCCCTTTTACGTCAGTGCTGCCACCAGCAATCGTTTTTTTATCGATGCTTCTACGTTGAGCGTTGGTGGCGATGGGGTGGTGCGTTACGTCCTGTTGGTTTTGTCACCCGAAGGTGGTCGCAATGTGACCTTTGAGGGGATGCGTTGCGAGTCGCGGGAGCGGCGTATATACGCCTCTGGGCGACTCGATGGCTCGTGGTCAAAGGCGCGCAAGAATGAATGGGTTCGTATTCAGGACGCTTACGCCAATCGACATCATGCCGCCCTATTTATTGATTACTTCTGCCCTTTTGGCAATATCGTGCGCGATGCGGCGGAGGCTAGGAACGCGTTGATGCTGGGCGGTCACCCGGATAACAAGCGTTGGTGAAAATGTCTCCTGATCAGTTGGTTGTCGAGTTCGACCGAGCGTTGCGTACAATCCTGGCTCCGGCTCGCAGCATGCGGCCGCTTCCGGGGGCTGCGTTACCAGACGCAGAATTGCCTGCTGCTCAGAGGAGTCATGTCGCCGGGCTGATGCGCGTCAATCATTGCGGTGAAATTTGTGCCCAGGCTTTGTACCAAGGGCAGGCACTGACGTCGAGGGACCCCACGATACGCGATGCCTTGCGCAGTGCTGCAGATGAAGAAACTGAGCATTTGGCATGGACAGAGCGGCGCATCTCCGAGTTGGGCGGACGCAAGAGCTTTTTGAATCCACTCTGGTACCTTGGTTCTTTGTCGCTGGGGCTGGTTGCTGGCGCGCTGGGGGATAAATGGAGCCTTGGTTTCTTGGCGGAAACAGAGCGACAGGTTGAGGCGCATCTGAATGGTCATCTGCGTAGCTTGCCTGAAGATGATAGCCGTTCACGTGCTATCGTCGATCAGATGAGGCTTGATGAAATACAGCATGCCGAAACCGCTGTTCGGTATGGGGCGGCGGAATTGCCTTCCCCGGCCAAGGTCGCCATGAAAGTCATGGCCAAGGTCATGACCGGGGTTGCCTACCGTTTCTGATCTGTGGCTGGAAATGTAGGCGTCAGGCTCAGGCTTCTTCGATAATCTCAAAGTCGTAAGTGATCTCTGCGGTTTTACCGATCATGATTGATGCAGAGCAATACTTGTCTTTCGAGAGTTCTATCGCGCGGGCAACCGACTCGGGCTTTAGCTGCTTTCCTTTGACGCGGTAATGAAAGTGGATGCTGGTAAAGACCTTAGGGTCGCTTTCTGCGCGTTCGGCCTTTAGGCTCACATCGCAGCCGCTTACTTGTTGCCGCCCTTTTTTGAGAATCAAAACGACGTCAAAGGCCGAGCAGCCGCCTGTGCCCGCTAGTACCATTTCCATCGGGCGGAGGCCGATATTGCGTCCTCCTGCTTCCGGTGCGCCATCCATCACGACGGCGTGGCCGCTGCCTGTCTCTGCAACAAACGACATCCCGGCGTCGTTGCCCATCCATCTAACCGTACATTCCATTGATATCTCCTTGCTGGGGCGTGAATTTTAGCGGATATGGTTTTGATTTTGGACTTCGTTATCTAATGTTGCGCAGCAGCAATTGATGTGGGGTTTTGGGGCGTTTTTGGCCTTGGTTTTATACTTAAATAATATTTAATCATGTTCAATTTTCTCTTTAAAAACCTTATAAAACAATATTAAATAATGAATCAATAAAATCGATCTGTAGATAGATTTGTAATTTGTGCGGCGCACAAATAATTCTTGCGTCCTCTGTTTGCTTCGTGCAAAATGTGAAGCGTACGAACTGTGGTGGCTTTGTGGTGACGGGCTCTTCGGTTCAGATTTGTCTCCTCCACCCTCCTCCTTTGGTGTGGATTTAACGCGGCTCAGCGAGCCGCGTTTTTTTTGTCTAGTTCTCCTATTGCTTGATAAGGCATTGACAGCGGCTCTGATAGTCGACTAAAATCCGCGCCTTTCTCCAATCCGCGCCCAATTTTTTCAGGACGGCACACTTATATGAAAACGTTTTCCGCCAAGCCACATGAGGTGAAGCGCGAGTGGTTTGTGGTAGACGCCACAGACAAGGTGCTCGGCCGCCTCGCCACCGAAATTGCTCGTCGCCTCCGTGGCAAGCACAAGGCTATCTATACTCCGCACATTGATACCGGCGACTTTGTCGTCGTGACCAATGTGGACAAAATCACCGTAACCGGTAACAAGGCCGAAGATAAGAAGTACTTCCGCCACTCTGGTTATCCGGGCGGTATCTACGAAACCAACTTCAAGAAGATGCAGCAACGTTTCCCGGGGCGTGCCCTAGAGACTGCCGTCAAGGGCATGCTGCCGAAGGGTCCGCTGGGCTACGCTATGCTGAAGAAGCTGAAGTGCTACGCCGGCGAGCAGCATCCGCACACTGCCCAGCAGCCGAAGGCTCTGGAAATTTAAGGGGTCATCATGGCTGAAAGTTATTTCTACGGTACCGGTCGTCGCAAGAGCGCCGTTGCCCGTGTTTTCATGAAGCGTGGTTCCGGTGCCATCGTTGTAAATGGCAAGCCGGTTGATCAGTTCTTCTCTCGCGAAACTGGCCGCATGATCGTCCGTCAGCCGCTGGCGTTGGTTGAGCAACTGAACGGCTTCGATATCAAGGTCAATGTCATCGGTGGTGGTGAGTCCGGTCAGGCTGGTGCCGTTCGTCATGGCATTACTCGCGCCCTGATCGAATACGATGCTGCTCTGAAGCCTGCGCTCTCCAAGGCAGGTTTTGTTACTCGCGATGCACGTGAAGTTGAGCGTAAGAAGGTCGGTTTCCACAAGGCCCGTCGTCGCAAGCAGTTCTCCAAGCGTTAATTCGCTTCGAGCGCAGAAAAAGCCGCCTTTTGGCGGCTTTTTTGTTTTTTGCGTGCGCGGTATCATGCGCCTTCCTTGGTAAGGTGGGCCAAGCCGCTGGCGTTTCAGGTGCTGTAAGGTATGTGGGTGGGCAGCCGGTTGATGGTTGGTAATTTAGTTCAACCGAATCAAATCGAGACGCGAGGGTTTTTGAGTAAGGATATTCCGGCTATGGGCTTGATTTTTGTATGGGTGTAACGACAGCGCTATGCCGCTCCCGGCTGCAGCCTTGAAACTGAAACGCTTTCGGCGCCGGTTTGGGATTTCGGCGCCGCGGGTTGTTGTGCGCAGCCACTTTCCTTGGCAGTGGTTGGTTCTGCCTGCGATCTTGCTGGCTCTTCTGTTGGGTGTTGCTGGCTGGATGGTGGCCCAGAAAAAAGAAACGGGGATTTTGGGGGTGGAGATTGAGAGTTTTCGTCAGCAGCTCCAGGCTCAGCGCGAGGAATTGAATCTTTTGCGTTCAACTGCCGGAACGGGGCAAAGTGTGGCGAGTATCGAGCGTGCCGCGCAGCAGCAGTTGCTGACTAGGATTCAAGGGTTGGAAGCGGAAAATGCAGCGCTCAAGGAAGATATCCTCCTGTTTGAACGCTTGATCCCGACTGCGGGAGAGGGGGCTTCGGTTCGCGTTGAGAATTTCAGGGTTTTCAAGGAGTCGGAAACCCGTTTTCGCTATCGTTTGTTGCTTGCTTTTCAGTCAGACAGACAAACTCCTGATTTCCGGGGGCGCCTGCAAATAGCGATTAGCTATGCCGATAATGGCAGGGTCTTGCAGTTGGTTTTGCCAGAAAGACGAGAAAATTCCGCCGAGTATCAGTTGGAAATCAAGCACTTTCTTCGCCGGGAAGGTGTTTTTGAGTTGCCGGCGGGGGCGGTTTTACGGGCGGTTGAGGCGCGTGTCCTGCAGGGTGATACACTCAAGTCGAAGAGACTGGCCCAATTTTAGGAGTGACTCATGTTCGGAAAAAAAATGGAGAGCAAACCTCAGGGGCGTATTGATAGCCTTATTGGTGCCGGTACGCGCATTGAGGGTAGTCTTTATTTTACCGGTGGCTTGAGAATTGACGGCGAAGTGAAGGGGAGTGTTCAGGCGGCAGATGGCGCCTCATCTTCAACCTTGGTGCTCAGTGAGCATGCGCGTATTGAGGGGGCTGTTGCTGTCGCGCATCTTGTAACAAATGGTACGGTCGTTGGGCCTGTCAACGTAACGGAAACGCTGGAGATGCAGTCTAAATCACGCATTGTCGGTGACGTAGAGTATGCCTCCATCGAAATGCATCAGGGGGCGGTGATTGAGGGGCGCTTGGTTCATTCGGCTGGCAAGTCGGTGGAACTAAAACTGGCCGCGTCGGCCTAATGCAATTGACCGGGATCGAACTGGCTCGCATAATCTCGCACAAAATTATTTGGAGTTGTCCTCATGAATGCAGTTAATGAAATGGCTGTCCCCTTCGTTTTTACTGACAATGCTGCTGGCAAGGTCAAGGAGTTGATTGAAGAAGAGGGAAATCCTGGGCTTAAATTGCGCGTATTTGTTACCGGGGGCGGTTGTTCCGGTTTTCAGTATGGCTTTACCTTCGATGAGGAGGTTAATGAAGACGATACGACCATGGAAAAAAATGGCGTGACTCTTCTGATTGATCCGATGAGCTATCAGTATTTGGTTGGTGCGGAAATTGACTACACAGAGGGCTTGGAGGGGTCGCAATTCGTGATTCGCAATCCGAATGCAACCTCTACCTGTGGTTGTGGCTCCTCATTTTCTGCTTAAGAAAATTCTTTCTTTAGTAAAAAAAGCGGCGAAAGCCGCTTTTTTTACGCCCATCTATCTTGTTCGTCGAGTTAGTGCTGAAAGGCGAGTGCGCTAAAAGGCCGCGCGTTGATCGAATGAGCGACTTGGTGCAGTTTGCGCCATTTGTGGGTTGAGGAATGGATAATGATAGATGTTGAGTGCAGCCTGAAGCTGATCAAGTGGGGTGTGATGAGTTGCTGATTGAGGCAGAGCTGGTCGAGTGCCTGAGGTCTGGGCAAGGTCATGTCAGTGTCCGATTCTCGAATGTGGCGCTACTACGATCTACTTTCATTTCGGGGTGCTTCCGAGATCGCCCGCTTCAGGCTGGATATTGATGAAGGGCGTAATCTGCGCGATATAAAGGTCCTCCTAGCGCAGGAATTGGTCGGATGTTTTCATTCCGGGCTAGCTGCCGAAGAGGCTTTAGCCGAATTTGAGGCACGGTTTCGGCGGGGGCTTGCCTGATGACATGCCGAAGTTGGTTGTCCAAAGCGAAGGTATTGCAATGTCGGTGGTTAATGTCCTGAAGCAATCGGGCCTAGCGGCAAGTACTTCAGAGGCTTTGCGTATGCTTGCCCAAGGCGCTGTGCGTGCCAATGGAGATAGGGTCTCCGACAAGTCGCTCGCGTTTGCGCCGGGAGAGGAGGTGGTTATTCAGTTTGGAAGGCGGAAATTTACCAGGGGGCTGCTTAACTGACCCGCTCTGGAGATTGGGTGCTGAATTTAAATATTTTCAAATTTGTGTTGACGCTCCATTTGGTCTCTATATAATGCGCACCTCTTCTGCAGCGCCGGGGTTTTCGGCGGGGTGGGAGAGTCAGGCGAAGCAAGAAATTTTGCTGAAGTGCTTGACGGGAGAAGGGGTTTGCTTCATAATCTCGCCTCTCTGCTGCTGACGGATTTAACGAAACGGCGCGGCGACTGATCTTTAACAAATTGGACAACCGATAAGTGTGGGTGTCTTGATGCAGCAACTACGGTTGCAAAAATGTATTAAGGCAAACGCACTGAAGTAAGGATGGAGAGATCCATTCAGGTAGAGCAATCTACCGTCAGTGAATATGCGAGTTATTTGTTGGATTAAACTGAAGAGTTTGATCCTGGCTCAGATTGAACGCTGGCGGCATGCCTTACACATGCAAGTCGAACGGCAGCACGGGAGCAATCCTGGTGGCGAGTGGCGAACGGGTGAGTAATATATCGGAACGTACCTTTCAGTGGGGGATAACGTAGCGAAAGTTACGCTAATACCGCATATTCTGTGAGCAGGAAAGCAGGGGATCGCAAGACCTTGCGCTGATTGAGCGGCCGATATCAGATTAGCTAGTTGGTGAGGTAAAGGCTCACCAAGGCGACGATCTGTAGCGGGTCTGAGAGGATGATCCGCCACACTGGAACTGAGACACGGTCCAGACTCCTACGGGAGGCAGCAGTGGGGAATTTTGGACAATGGGGGCAACCCTGATCCAGCCATGCCGCGTGAGTGAAGAAGGCCTTCGGGTTGTAAAGCTCTTTCAGCCGGGAAGAAAACGCATGGGTTAATACCCTGTGTGGATGACGGTACCGGAATAAGAAGCACCGGCTAACTACGTGCCAGCAGCCGCGGTAATACGTAGGGTGCGAGCGTTAATCGGAATTACTGGGCGTAAAGCGTGCGCAGGCGGTTTGTTAAGATAGGCGTGAAATCCCCGGGCTCAACCTGGGAACTGCGTTTATGACTGGCAGGCTAGAGTATGGCAGAGGGGGGTGGAATTCCACGTGTAGCAGTGAAATGCGTAGAGATGTGGAGGAACACCGATGGCGAAGGCAGCCCCCTGGGCCAATACTGACGCTCATGCACGAAAGCGTGGGTAGCAAACAGGATTAGATACCCTGGTAGTCCACGCCCTAAACGATGTCAACTAGGTGTTGGGAGGGTAAAACCTTTTAGTACCGGAGCTAACGCGTGAAGTTGACCGCCTGGGGAGTACGGCCGCAAGGTTAAAACTCAAAGGAATTGACGGGGACCCGCACAAGCGGTGGATGATGTGGATTAATTCGATGCAACGCGAAAAACCTTACCTACCCTTGACATGTCCGGAAGCCCTTAGAGATTTGGGTGTGCTCGAAAGAGAGCCGGAACACAGGTGCTGCATGGCTGTCGTCAGCTCGTGTCGTGAGATGTTGGGTTAAGTCCCGCAACGAGCGCAACCCTTGTCGTTAATTGCCATCATTTAGTTGGGCACTTTAACGAGACTGCCGGTGACAAACCGGAGGAAGGTGGGGATGACGTCAAGTCCTCATGGCCCTTATGGGTAGGGCTTCACACGTCATACAATGGTCGGTACAAAGGGTTGCCAACCCGCGAGGGGGAGCTAATCCCAGAAAGCCGATCGTAGTCCGGATCGTAGGCTGCAACTCGCCTGCGTGAAGTCGGAATCGCTAGTAATCGTGGATCAGCATGTCACGGTGAATACGTTCCCGGGTCTTGTACACACCGCCCGTCACACCATGGGAGCGGGTTCCGCCAGAAGTAGGTAGCCTAACCGCAAGGGGGGCGCTTACCACGGCGGGGTTCGTGACTGGGGTGAAGTCGTAACAAGGTAGCCGTAGGGGAACCTGCGGCTGGATCACCTCCTTTCTAGAGAAGCATCCTGGCACCCACAACTTATCGGTTGTTCATGAGTAGCAAACAGACGAGGGTCTGTAGCTCAGTCGGTTAGAGCACCGTCTTGATAAGGCGGGGGTCGTTGGTTCGATTCCAACCAGACCCACCACGTCGCCAAACGGGGGATTAGCTCAGCTGGGAGAGCACCTGCTTTGCAAGCAGGGGGTCAACGGTTCGATCCCGTTATCCTCCACCAAAACCCAAAGATAAGCAGTGGTGTTTATCTTTGGCTTTTGAGCAATCAATTGCTACGCTCTTTAACAAAATGGAAGAAGGTTGTGTTGCAGCGCTGATGAGGCGTTGGCAACACGTTGTGATTGCATCTGTTCTTATTTCTTAGCCGGAATGAGACAGCACAAATATGAGTTTGCCTGTAGCCGTTCTCTAACGAGAACACAAGGTTATAGGATCAAGCGACTAAGTGCATGTGGTGGATGCCTTGGCGATCACAGGCGATGAAGGACGTGCAAGCCTGCGAAAAGCGGGGGGGAGCTGGCAATGAAGCTTTGATCCCCCGATATCCGAATGGGGAAACCCACTCAGCAATGAGTATCCCTGACTGAATACATAGGTCAGGGAGGCGAACCCGGTGAACTGAAACATCTAAGTAGCCGGAGGAAAAGAAATCAACCGAGATTCCCCAAGTAGTGGCGAGCGAACGGGGATGAG
>NC_007298.1:720000-872500 GCF_000012425.1 Dechloromonas aromatica RCB
TTTCCCGGAGTCTTGAACTCCTTGAAGGGTCGTCGAAGACCACGACGTTGATAGGTCAGGTGTGGAAGCGCAGTAATGCGTTAAGCTAACTGATACTAATTGCCCGTACGGCTTGATCCTATAACCTTGTAATCTGCAGCAACTCATACGCAGTCACAACAAACAACCTTCCCCATTTTGCGCTTCCCGTCCCCAGGACGTGAGGCATACAAGTTACGTCTGGCGTCAATAGCCTGCTGGTACCACCCCTTCCCTTCCCGAACAGGACCGTGAAACAGCATCGCGCCAATGATAGTGAGCTTACCGCTCGCGAAAGTAGGTCAACGCCAGACTCCCCATTCAAACCCCCGTTAGCATAAGCTAACGGGGGTTTGTCGTTTACCACCAATCAAAACCACTCACCATGAGCGGACCAGATTGGCGGAATATTGCCAGTAGGAAATATGTCAATTAGGCCTCGTTTGGGCCTGGGGCGCCTATTCGATAACTTTCATCAAATCTCGTACAAGTAGTTCGAGTTTGCACTGGTGTAGCGATTGATCTGGAAATCATTTTCCAGTCTCCCACCGCCGCGTTGCGGCGGGGTTGCCCTCGCAAAATGAGAGGGGGCCTTCACTTGGTATTTTGACGCGGGCCTTGGCGTCGTCGTCGGCTATTACGTGAAACGTGGCCAACATTTTGGTTAAAGAAGGCACAGTATAATTCGCGTCAACAATACGCAGGGGTATGGATGTGTTCGACTGGAGAGATTACGGAAACGGTATCGTTGCCTTTGATGCGGGCTATGTTAGGCCGATACTGGCTGCTATCCATATGGTTGTTGAAAAAGGTCGGGTTGCTTTTATAGACACCGGGAGCAACGATGCGCTACCAAATGCACTATCCGCCCTCAAGAAACTTGGCTTGGACGTTTCTGCTGTCGATTATGTAATCCTGACGCATATTCACCTGGATCATGCTGGTGGTGCTGGCAGCATGATGCGTGCCTTTCCTCGGGCTAAGTTGGTGGTTCATCCGCGAGGGGCTCGGCATATGGTTGAGCCGGCCAAACTTGTGGCGGGTGTCACCGCTGTATACGGAGCGGAATATGTGCAGCGGGTGTACGGGGAAATTCTGCCGATTGCTGCGGACCGTATTGTCGAAGCTCCGGATGGATTCTCGTTTTCTCTAGCGGGCAGCAGGGAGTTGCTTTGCTTGGATACGCCTGGGCATGCGCGGCACCATATCTGCGTTGTAGACAAAAAAGCCAGTGCTATCTTTACTGGCGACATGTTCGGCCTGTCCTATCGGGAGCTTGATGTCGACGGCCGCCCGTTTATTTTCCCGACGACGACTCCGACACAGTTCGAACCGGAAGAAATGCGAGCGTCTATCCACCGCTTGTTGTCATTTAATCCTGAAGCCATGTATCTCACCCACTACAGTCGAGTATCGAATGTTCAGCGGATGGGGGAGGAACTGCTGCGCCATCTTGATGCGGTTATTGCGTTGGCGCTGAAAGAAAAGGATGCTGGACAAATGCGCCATCAACTGATCAAACGGGCGATGACCGAATATTTACAGGCTGAGATACGCAGGCATGGTTGCTTGTTGTCTGATGCTGACTTGCTTGCCATTTGGGAAACCGACCTGGAGCTGAATGCACAAGGGCTGGGCGTTTGGCTCGACGGCATTAAAGTCTAGAGGAGAGGTGTTCTCGACGGCTGAATGGAGTCTGCATTAAGACAGCGATAATTCCCTCCTGACCAATGTTTAGGAATAGCCAAGGGGGTCGTGAGCCAAGTGGTAGTTTTTTGCGAACGCAGCTTGGTCAGGGGGTGGTGATTAGATTGATGGCTTGAGCCGCAGCTGCCATGCCGAATACGGATGTCACACAGACTGAAGATCCGAAGCCCGCGCAATTTAGGCCTGTTGGGCCGCGGTCTGCTTCGCAGGAGTTATTATTTTTGTCCGGATAGCGCAAGTGTTCGGTCGAAAAAATTGCTGAGACGCCGAATTTCTTCTTGGTGTCTTTTGGAAAGCCATACTCTCGGCGAAGTAATGAGCGAACCTTGGCTAGGAGTGGGTCCTGCACTGTCTGGCTGAGATCGGCCACGCGAACTTGCGTTGGATCGATTTGCCCTCCCGCTGCTCCGGCAATGATGATTGGGATCTTTTGGCGCCGGCAGAACGCAATCATTGCCGCCTTGGCGCGGACTTGGTCGATGGCATCGATGATTACCGAAAATTGTTGCTCGAAAATCTGCCCAACGTTTTCAGGCGTAACAAAATCCTCGATACAGGTTACGGCGCAATCCGGGTTGATGGCGCGTACCCGTTCGGCCATAGCCTCCACTTTTGCTTTGCCGTAAATATCGCCTAGCGCGTGGATTTGCCGATTGGTGTTGGATTCGGCCACCATGTCCAGGTCAACGAGGGTCATCCGGTTGACGCCGGTTCGTGCCAGGGCCTCGACAATCCAGGAGCCGACGCCGCCGATGCCGACGATGCATACATTGGCCTGCTGGATGCGTTCTGCACCCTCGACACCATAGAGGCGCGTGATGCCTCCGAAACGACGTTCGCGATCGAAGCTCATCAGGTTTCAATGGTCTTGCGAATTACTGCATTGAAAGGAGCGATCCACTCAGGGGAAAACTGGTTGTCGCAAGCGTTGATTTCGGCAATCGCGCGAAGCACCGAACGGTTCTTGCCGCGATGGATGTGCTTGAGCATGACCGCTTCGAAAGCATCGACAATAGCGAGAATCTTGGCGCCGGGGCAAATATCCGAGTTTTGCAATTGATTGGGATATCCCCCACCGTCTGGCATTTCGTGATGTTGGGCGACCATTTCTGCAGCGATTTCCCAGCCTGGCATACGCAGCAATAATCCGGCCGCGAAACCGGGGTGGTTGCGCAATGCCACCTTGTCTTCTGGCGACATCTTGCTGGTCTTCAGCCAGATGGATTCCGGAAGCAGCATCATGCCGATATCGTGCAAATAAATAGCTGCTTCGAGTTGCACGGGATCGACCGCATTGTTGCCAGCCTTATTTGTTTCCAGTGCAAGCCGGAGAATGCGCATCGTGCGCCCCTTGAACAGTGGCGAGCGGCTTTCAAATTGTAACGCCAGGGAGCGGAAAAACTGAAGATCGCTACTGGCGTTTTTCTGATCGGATTTTGGCGCTGATACCTTGGGGGCCTGGCTCGATATTTCAGGGATGACCGGGGGGAAACCGGTCACTGCTTCGATCAGGTTGGCGCAACTGAAATCGATTTGCTGAGGAGTCTCCTTGGAAAGCTCTTCAAGTCCCTGCACAAGAACAGGCAAGCGGAGATTATCCAATGGTTTGTTGGTCAGCAGGGCATCTGTTGTCAGTTCCAGTCGGTCCACTGCGAGCAGGACCAGTTCTGCTAACATGTTGGAGAAGGGAATTTCACCTTCCCGGAAACGAGACATCATTGTTTCGATGGGGTGGGCAATGGCTACACCAAGGTCGAACTTGCAGAGTGAAGAGTCACCCTTGATGTTGTGTACTGCTCGGAAAAGACTGGCAGTGATATCCCGATCCAGAGGCGTTTCCTTGAGCCGTGCGACGTCAAGCTCGATTTCTGGAGCGCGGTCGTTCAGAGCCTCGGCAAACTCCTCCAGTGCTTCTCTATTCTGGATGGCTGCTGCGACGATTGAACGAATGTCCATGCCCTCTCCCGATGTTTTGATTTAATCTGAAGAGTTTAACAAACTGCGGGCTTAACGGCGTGTGTCCTTGACCCTTCGGCCTTGACTGGGCCCCGTCAGCCCCCTAAGATTCCGCGCTTCTTCAAGGAATTACCTGCCGTGACTCTGGAACAGCTCTACGCCCTGATTGGGCCCGACATGAAGGCCGTCGACGCGGTGATCCGCGATCGTCTTTACTCCGACGTAGTGCTGGTCCGGCAGGTGGCCGAATACATCATCAGCAGCGGCGGCAAGCGCATGCGCCCGGCTTTGGTTCTGCTTGCAGCCGGCGCTCTGGATTACCAGGGTACTCGGCATCAGGAAATGGCGGCTGTCGTTGAGTTCATTCATACCGCCACCTTACTGCATGATGATGTTGTCGATGAATCGGCATTGCGCCGAGGTCGCGATACAGCCAATGCCATGTTTGGCAATGCCGCCAGCGTTCTGGTTGGTGACTTTCTCTACTCACGTGCTTTCCAGATGATGGTCGCGGTCGACAACATGCGGGTGATGCAGGTCCTCTCCGATGCGACCAATGTCATCGCCGAGGGCGAGGTTTTGCAGTTGATGAACTGCCATGACGCCGATGTCGATGAAGCGCGCTACATGCAGGTCATTCACTACAAGACGGCCAAGCTGTTCGAGGCGGCCGCCCAGCTTGGTGCGATTCTCGGTCAGGCGACACCGGAAGTGGAGAAGGCGCTGACCGCTTATGGCATGCATCTCGGTACTGCTTTCCAGTTGATCGATGATGTTCTCGACTATTCCGGCCAGGAGGCAGATACCGGCAAGCATATTGGTGACGATCTGGCTGAGGGAAAGCCGACCTTGCCGTTGATCTACGTGATGCAGCACGGTACCCCGGAGCAGGCTGCCTGCGTTCGCAAAGCCATCGAAGAGGGTGGTCGGGATGACTTCCCGCAAGTGCTTGATGCGATTCGAAACAGCGGTGCTTTGGATCATGCCAAAGCACGTGCTATCCAGGAGGCTGAGTTAGCAAAATCAGCAATTCAGTGCTTGGGGGATTCAAATTATAAAAAAGCTCTGCTACAATTGACGCTCTTTGCAGTTGAGAGAAATCATTAGTTCTCTCAGAGGTCGTCGGAGTGTAGCTCAGCCTGGTAGAGCACTGCGTTCGGGACGCAGGGGTCGCAAGTTCGAATCCTGTCACTCCGACCAAAACCTGCAAAGAAAAAGCACTTAGCCATCCCACGGGATGGCTTTTTGCTTTTTGCCATTTAATCGTGCTTTACGCTTGTGGTCGTTCTGATTGAATTGCACTTGCTCGGTCCGGCGAGGTGCTTGTGAGATGCGCTTGCCATATGACCTAAATTGGACCCCAACAGATACTTCTCCGGTCGGATCAATATTCCGGAGTAAATGATAAAATTGACCGCTTTTTTGGTGAAAGAAGCGGAGAGCAAGATGAGTAACCTAACCTCAGGCGATCGTGTGGTTCACCCAAACCAAAAGGAATGGGGTCTTGGGAAGGTGCTTAGCGCAACCCCTGATAATCTCGATGTTTTCTTTGTCGGGGTGGGCCGGAAGAGGCTTTCCCGCTCATTCATCCAGCTCGAGAAAGTCGAAGGGGGGGCATCAAAACATCGCCTCCTGGACAACCTGATCGAAACATCACAGATCAGTAGCGATGATTTCATCACTGTTCCCTTGGCGGTTGAGCGCTTTATGGCGAGCTATCCGGACGGATTCGAGGATCCCGTGTTCATCAAGGCTACGCGCGATGCCTCTATGCGTGGCCACAAGCTCTGCGCCCAGTTACTGGGGCAGGAGGAGCTCTCCAGGCTTCTTGAGGATGGCTGCTTTGAGGCTGTCTGTGATCGTGCTCGGCATGTCGAATCGACCACAACCCTGCTGACGAAGAGTGAGCGGAAGGTATTTCACGACGCCCTTGAGTTACCGGCAAGTCAAAAGCTGTTCTCGGTGGCCTTGGCCGAACTCTTCTATGGGGCAGAAGCGGAGGAAGCTCGTTTCAAGCACTTTCTCCGTACCTTGGGGATTTTGAATCTAAACAAATGGCCGTTTGCGACCCTCTTTAGCTTCATTCGCTATCCGCAGCAGCACGCCTTCATTAAAGCCAGCGCCATCCAGAATGGTGCGAAAGCGCTTTGCTGGCGAATCAACTATAAACCTGAGCCGAACTGGAAAACCTACGATGCGGTGCTAAGGCTTTACAGTTACATGCGCGCGAATCTGCTTGAAGAGGGGTTGATGCCCCGTGATATGGCCGACATTCAGTCGTTTATTTGGTCCGTTGGGCAAAAGTAAATCTGGATACCCGGTGTGAGTTTTCGGATTCAATCGGTGGGCGTAACTCACTAGACGGTATAGGCTGGCCATGAGTTCGGAGGGCAGGATGTATCACTGAGAATCCTGTCGCTCCAACCAATGACGGCAAAGGATAAGTACTTGGCTAGTCTCTGTGCAGGGGATTCTTCGGTTCGATGGTGGGCGGGGGAGTATTCTTGCCGGGTTATGCGAATGTAACGCCCTGAATAAATCTGAATTGTTGTGAACTCCTGGCTGTCCGTCTCGTATTGTGTTCCGGTTGCAATGTCGTGTGGTCAATTTTTGTTGTTCCGACAAAGAGCTGACAGAAGCTTGCGGAGTTTCCGGAGTATTTTGTTTTTTGGGAGGAGCTATGAAATACCTGTTCTTGTTCGCGTTTCTGGGGGTGTTCTGGTGGCTCTGGTCAAAACGAAATGCGCCAGAGAGGTCGGATTCGTCAGTGCGGCAGGCGCCTCCTGCGGAGAAAATGCTGACGTGTGTTCATTGCGGGGTGCATTTGCCTGAGAGCGAGGCTGTGTCCGATGCTGGACAGATTTATTGCTGTGAGGCGCATCGGGCCGCCGCCAGATCAGCGGGGCGCTGATGTCAGATTGGCTTTCTTCGACATGGGAGGCGAACTGGCATTCCTTTCTATATTTCAATTTGTATCGCCTGGTTCTGGCCGGCTTGTTCTGCCTGGCTATTCTGTTTCCCCATGAATGGATGGCGCGCCTGCATTTGACGCCATCGCCGTTGCTGTTCGGGCTGACGGGGACTTACATGGCGGCGACAATCGCCGGTCTTTTGCTGGCAACGCATTGGCAGCATCAATTTAATCGGCAATTGTCCGCCCAGATGATGGTGGACATCGCCGTCGTCAGTTCCCTGATGTTTCTGGCAGGGGGGGTGAGCAGCGGCTTGAGTGTGTTGTTGCTGGTTTCCCTGGCGGCGGCAAGCTTGGTCGGACGAGGGCGTTTGGTCTTGTTCTACGCCGCCATGGCAACGGTGGCGGTGCTTCTGGCTCAGGCCTACGGGATCGTTGCCCAGGGAATTGATCAGGGCTCCATTGTTCAGGCCGGATTCATATCGGCAGGTTTTTTTGCCACAGCCATTCTTGCTCGTTTGCTTGGCCAGCGGGTAATGGTCAATGAAGATCTGGCGCGGCGGCGTGGGGTAGCGCTGGATAACCAGATCCGTATCAGTCAGCGTGTTGTGGAGCGGATGCAGGACGGTGTGTTGATCGTCGCCAAAGGGGGGGTGCTGAGCAGGTGCAACCCAGTGGCTGCAAATATGCTTGGTTTGTCGGTTGCTGATCAGGTGGTCGAATTGTCATCTTGTAACCCCGTATTGGCGGCGGCGCTCCAACGTTGGGAGTCGCTTGGCGATGACGACGGACTTCATTTCGCTGGTGCGGAAGGGCGGGATTTGCGTGCTCGTTTCGAGCGAACGACCAGCTCGGATGGCGAGGTTCTGGTTTTCCTTGAGGATGTTGGACGGATCAAGGAACATGCCCAGCAGTTGAAACTGGCCTCGCTGGGACGTCTGACGGCGAGTATTGCGCATGAAATTCGCAACCCGTTGTCAGCGATTGGCCATGCCGGTGAGTTGTTGCGTGAGGAGCGCCGCGGCGAGATGCAGGATCGTCTGCTGCGCATTCTTAACGACAATGTAATCCGCCTGGACCGGATTGTGCGCGATATTCTCGAGCTAGGCCGTCAGAATCGGGCGGAAGCTGAATTGTTGCCGGTGGACGAGTTCTGCCTCGGCTTTGTTGAAGATTTTCTGGCCGCCGAGAACTTGTCTCCGGATGTCGTAGCGCTCAAGGCGCCTGCCGGACTCAAGATATGTTTTGATCGATCCCACTTGCACCAAGTCTTGTGGAATTTGGTCAGTAATGCGCTGCGCCATTCGAGCGGTGGCCCGGGATCGGTACGGATCGAGTTGCTCGGCAGCCAAGGTGAGGGGCGGGTAGAATTGCACGTGATTGATGATGGTCCAGGGGTCCCGGAAACCGTGCGGGAACAGATTTTTGAGCCATTTTTTACCACGCACACTCAAGGTACTGGTCTTGGTTTGTTCATCGCCCGTGAGCTTTGTGCCACCAACGGTGCTAGCCTGGAATTGATGGCCTCCGAATCCGGGGCGCATTTCATTGTGGCAGGGAGAAACGACACGTGTCAGTTGTCAGAACCGAACGGCGCCCGCGCGGCGAATTAAGCCGGGTTCTCGTCGTTGATGACGAGCCCGATATCCGTGAACTGATCGATTTAACCTTGGCGCGCATGGGCTTGGCAACCGAGTGTGTCGGGTCGGTTGCTGAAGCGAAGGCCGCGCTTGAGGCCGGTGATTTCCAGCTTTGTCTGACTGATATGCGTTTGCCGGATGGCGATGGGCTGGAAATCGTTCGTTCGATCACCGAGCATTATCCCCAAACGCCGGTCGCCGTCATTACCGCTTATGGCAGCGCTGAGAATGCAGTAGCTGCCTTGAAGGCGGGGGCTTTCGACTATCTGGCCAAGCCAGTTGGGCTTGAACAACTGCGTGCCTTGATCAAGTCGGCCCTGCGTTTGCCAGGGGGCGGGCAGGACAACGAGAATCCCCTGCAGTCCTTGATCGGCGACTCCCCGAGCATGCAGCAGGTACGGGCGATGATCGAGAAATTGGCGCGCAGCCAGGCGCCGATCTACATTTCCGGTGAATCCGGTAGCGGCAAGGAACTGGGTGCCCGATTGATCCATAGTCGTAGCGCCCGGGCAGCCGGACCCTTTGTGCCGGTCAATTGCGGGGCGATTCCAGAAAACCTGATGGAGAGCGAATTCTTCGGTTACCGGAAAGGCGCATTTACCGGCGCCGATAGTGAGCGCGAGGGGTTTTTCCAGGCGGCCAACGGAGGGACACTGTTCCTTGATGAAGTGGCTGATCTGCCGCTGGCCATGCAGGTCAAGCTATTGCGGGCGATCCAGGAAAAGCGGGTGCGCAAGGTCGGCAGCGTGGCCGAAGAGCCGGTCGATGTCCGGATCATCTGTGCGACTCACCGTAACCTGCGTGATCTGGTGGACAAAGGTGGCTTCCGGCAGGACTTGTACTACCGGCTGAATGTGATTGAACTTCGGATGCCGCCGTTGCGTGAACGTCTTGAGGACATTGCACCGCTGGTTGATGCCATCTTGCGGCGCGTTTTCGGGGACACCACGCCGAAACTTTCAAGTGGTGCCCTGAAGGCGCTGGAGTTCTACTCCTTTCCGGGGAACGTTCGCGAACTGGAGAACATTCTCGAGCGGGCGACGGCGCTTTGTTCGGGCGATACGATCGAAGTGGACGATCTGCATCTCGGCCCCGAGGACATGCCGGGCGGCGAAGCGCCGGGACGTGGCAGTGAAACTCTGGATGAATATCTGAATCGTCTTGAACGTCAGGCTATCCTGGAGGCTTTGCAGAAGGCAGAAGGGAACCGTACAGCGGCGGCGCGCCTGCTCGGCGTGACCTTCCGCTCGATGCGCTACCGGCTTGAGCGTTTGGGCATCGAGTGATGGCGTGGCAGGCAGACGGTTGGCTGGAGGGGGTTGATTGGCTGCCTTCACCGAATTTTGGTGAACGGCCGGTGGGTGAGGCTGTTTCCCTGGTGGTCATTCACAACATCAGCCTGCCGCCTGATGAGTTCTGGGCTGACTGGGTCGAGGATTTTTTCCTCAATCGGCTGAATCCTGAAGCGCATCCATATTTTTCGACCATCGCAGGCTTGCAGGTGTCGGCGCATTTCTATGTGCGCCGCAGTGGCCGAGTCATCCAGTTCGTCGGCTGTGACCAGCGGGCCTGGCATGCCGGACAGTCCAGTTGGTGTGAGCGTGACAACTGCAACGATTACTCGGTGGGTATCGAGCTGGAAGGTTCCGATACCCAGCCTTATGCCGCCGAGCAATACGCCTCGCTATGGGGCTTGCTGGACGATTTGCGTAGGCGCTATCCGATTATGGCCATCGCCGGCCATTGCCATATTGCGCCTGGGCGAAAGACCGATCCAGGGCCGTATTTCGACTGGGTAACCCTGCGCTCCCGCTATCCCGGGCTGGGCTTACCGGCCGAAATAGCGGCTTAGGCGCTCCACGGCTTCGGCCAGCCGCTCAACGCCAGTGGTGTAGGCGAAGCGGATGTGCTTCTCCGGCTGGTTGCTGCCGAAGTCGAGGCCGGGCGTGGCAGCAACGCCGGTCTTTTCCAGCAGATCCTTGGCCAGCGCGAAGCTGTCATCGGCCAGCGCCGAGCAATCGCAATACAGATAGAACGCCCCTTCGGGGCGGGCGGTGATGCGGAAACCGATCGCCTCCAGCGCCGGAGCCAGGAAGTCGCGGCGGCGACGGAATTCACTGCGCCGGCTTTCGAGGATGGCGATGGTTTCTGGTTCGAATGCGGCCAGCGCAGCATGCTGGGCTGGCGTTGAGGGGCAGAGCGTCAGGTTCTGCGCCAACTTTTCGACATCACGGACGTAGGCTTCGGGAATGACCATCCAGCCCAGACGCCAGCCGGTCATCTGGAAATACTTGGAAAAGCTGTTGATGACCCAGATGTCTTCGCCGGCGGCACAGGCGGTAGGGGCATCGATTTCATACGTGAGTCCGTGGTAGATCTCGTCGACCAGAAAATGCCCGTTCTTTTCGCGGCAGACTTCAGACAGTCCGGCAATCTCCGGCAAGGTGAGCAGGGTGCCGGTCGGGTTGGCCGGCGAGGCAACGAGCAGGCCGGCGGTGGTCGATTTCCAGTGTCGGCGTAGCAACTCCGGTGTTGGCTGGAAGTTGGTGTCGGGGCCGACCGGGATGTTCTGGGGGCATCCTTCATATGCTCGCAAGATGTGCCGGTTGCAAGGGTAGCCGGGGTCGGTCAGTAGCCATTCACTGCCGGGGTCGGCGAGGCAGGCGAAGGCCAGGTTCAGCGCGCCGGAAGCGCCGTTGGTGACGGCGATGCGGCTGGCTGGCACGGAGGCGCCGTAGCGCTGCCCATAGAATTGGCTGATCGCCTCGCGCAACTCAGGCAGGCCGAGGGCCTGGGTGTAGAGCGTTTTCCCGCTCTTGATCGCATTGATCGCCGAATTGGCGATGGGCTCCGGTGTCGGAAAGTCAGGCTCACCCACTTCCATGTGAATGATGTCGCGCCCCTCGGCTTCCAGTTGCCGGGCACGGGTCAGCAATTCGACGACATGGAAAGGCTCGATATCGGCGAGGCGTCGGGCGGGACGGTACATGCGGTTCTCCAAAGTAAAACGGCCACCCTGAGGTGGCCGTCGATCATAGCAAGAACTGGAATTAGTCAGCGTTCTTGAACAGTGCCATTTCGAATAGTTCGCGTTTCAGCGTGAATTCGCGTGGCAACTTTTCGCCCATCTTGTCGAACCACTCCTTGTGGCCGGCCAGTTCGGATTTCCAGGCGTCGGCATCGATTTTGGTCAGACCGTCGAATTCAGCCTTGCTGATGTCGAGGCCGGTCCAGTCGATGTCAGCAAACTGCGGCATCCAGCCCAGCGCGGTTTCCTTGGCAGAAACCTTGCCCTTGCAGCGCTGAACGATCCACTTCAGGACGCGCATGTTGTCACCGAAGCCCGGCCACATGAATTCGCCCTTTTCGTTCATGCGGAACCAGTTCACGCAGAAGATCTTCGGGGCGGCATCAACGGTCTTGCCCATCTTCAACCAGTGGTTGAAGTAATCGCCCATGTGGTAGCCGCAGAACGGCAGCATGGCGAACGGGTCGCGGCGGACAACACCTTGCTGGCCAAAGGCGGCAGCGGTGGTTTCGGAGCCCAGGGTGGCCGCCATGTAGACGCCGTAGTTCCAGTTGAAGGCTTCATAGACCAGCGGCACGGTGGTGGCGCGACGGCCGCCGAAGATAAAGGCGGAAATCGGCACACCGGCCGGGTCTTCCCAAGCGGAATCAACGGACGGGCACTGGCTGGCCGGGGCGGTGAAGCGGGAGTTGGCGTGGGCGGCCTTCTTGCCGGCCTTGCCATCTTCCGGGGTCCAGTCGTTGCCTTGCCAGTCGATCAGGTGCGCCGGAGCTTCCTTGGTCAGGCCTTCCCACCACACGTCGCCGTCGTCGGTCAGCGCGACGTTGGTGAAGATGATGTTTTCCTTGAGCGTGGCCAAGGCGTTGAAGTTGGTCTTTTCCGAGGTGCCCGGGGCGACGCCGAAGAAACCGGCTTCCGGGTTGATGGCGTAGAAGCGGGTGACACCGTCCTTGTCGACACGCGGCTTGATCCAGGCGATGTCGTCACCGATGGTGGTGATCTTCCAGCCGTCGAGGGTCTTCGGCGGGATCAGCATGGCGAAGTTGGTCTTGCCGCAGGCCGACGGGAAGGCGGCAGCGACGTAGGACTTTTCACCTTCCGGCGATTCGACGCCGAGAATCAGCATGTGTTCGGCCAGCCAGCCCTGATCGCGCGCCATGTTGGAGGCGATGCGCAGGGCAAAGCACTTCTTGCCGAGCAGCGCGTTGCCGCCGTAACCGGAGCCGTAGGACCAGATTTCGCGGGTTTCCGGGTAGTGCACGATGTACTTGACGGTCGGGTTGCACGGCCACTTGGCATCCTGCTGACCCGGTTCAAGCGGCGCGCCGACCGTGTGGATGCAGGGCACGAATTCGCCATCGGCGCCCAGCACGTCGAAAACGGCCTTGCCCATGCGGGTCATCGTGCGCATGTTGGTCACGACGTAGGCGGAGTCGGTAATCTCGAAACCGATGTGGGCGATCGGCGAACCGAGCGGGCCCATCGAGAACGGGATCACGTACATCGTACGGCCCTTCATGCAGCCCTTGAAGATGCCGTTCAGCTTTTCGCGCATGACGGCCGGTGCTTCCCAGTTATTGGTCGGGCCGGCGTCTTCCTTGTTGGCGGAGCAGATGTAGGTGCGGTCTTCGACACGCGCCACATCGGACGGGTCGGAGAAGGCGAGGTAGGAATTAGGACGCTTGGCTTCGTTCAGCTTGATCAGCGTGCCGGCCTCTACCATTTCTGCGCACAGGCGGTCATACTCTTCCTGCGACCCGTCGGCCCAGTGGATACGGTCCGGCTGGGTCAGCGCGGCGATCTCGGCGACCCATTTTTTCAGGCCTTCATGTTTGACGTAGTCAGGTGCATTCAGCGGTGCGGTCATGGCGATGTCTCTCTCCAAGTTACTGAAATAGATAAACTTTGCGCCAGTCGCCGGGAGCTGCCACCAAGACTGAAAGCGGCTAGGGGCCGTCGGCTGGGAAGCCCGTAATTATGCATCATCTTAGGGTAAACATCTACTTGACTTTGACCCCCTAAGTGATTCCCGAGGGTGTTCGATAGGCGGTTGCATGGTATTATTTTCCGCGATTTGAAATGGCATTTCACGATACAAAACGGAGGCGACAATGGATTCTCGGCAACTACGTGAAGCAGCGCTCTACTATCACCGTGAGCCCAAGCCGGGCAAAATTGCGGTTACCCCAATCAAGCAACTGACCAATCAATACGACCTGTCGATGGCCTATTCGCCGGGCGTTGCCTTTGCCTGCGAAGAGATCGTCGCTGATCCGCGCGAGGCCAGCACGCTGACGTCGCGAGCCAATCTGGTCGGGGTCATCACCAATGGTACGGCCGTCCTTGGCCTTGGCGCCATCGGCCCGCTTGCGGCCAAGCCGGTCATGGAAGGCAAGGGTGTCCTGTTCAAGAAGTTCGCCAACATCGACGTCTTCGACATCGAAATCGAAGAGCGTGACCCGGACAAGTTGATCGACACGATCGCCTCGTTGGAGCCGACCTTTGGCGGCATCAATCTGGAAGACATCAAGGCGCCCGAGTGCTTCTACATTGAGAAGAAGCTGCGCGAACGGATGAAGATTCCCGTCTTCCATGATGACCAGCACGGCACGGCCATTGTCGTCGGTGCCGCCATCCTGAACGGACTGCACCTGATCGGCAAGGATCTCGCCAAGGTCAAGATCGTCACCTCCGGAGCCGGCGCTGCCGCCCTGGCCTGTCTCGACCTGCTGGTGATGCTCGGGGCGCCGCCGAGCAATATCTGGGTGACCGATATCAAGGGCCTGGTCTATGAAGGTCGCGTTGAAGAGATGGACGAAATCAAGGCACGCTACGCCAAGGTCACCGATGCCCGTACGCTGGGCGAAGTGATCGCCGATGCCGATGTCTTCCTCGGCTTGTCGGCCGGTGGCGTGCTGAAGCCGGAAATGGTGGCCAAAATGGCGTCCAATCCGCTGATCATGGCACTGGCCAACCCGACGCCGGAAATAACACCGGAACTGGTCAAGAGCGTCCGCAACGACGCCATCATCTGTACCGGTCGCTCGGACTACCCGAACCAGGTTAACAACGTACTGTGCTTCCCCTTCATTTTCCGTGGCGCGCTCGATGTTGGTGCGACGACGATTACCGAGGAAATGAAGATGGCCGCCGTCAAGGCGATCGCCGAACTGGCGCGCGCCGAGCAGTCGGAAGTCGCCGCTCGGGCTTACGGGGAGAAGGTTGCCAGCTTTGGTCCGGAATACCTGATCCCGAATCCGTTCGATCCGCGCCTGATCGTCAAGATCGCCCCGGCCGTCGCCAAGGCGGGTATGGACTCCGGTGTGGCGACGCGGCCGATCAAGGACTGGGATGCTTACATCCAGGGCTTGAACGAGTTCGTTTACCACTCCGGCATGATCATGAAGCCGGTCTTCTCGCAGGCCAAGATGGCGCCCAAGCGCATTGTTTTTGCTGAAGGCGAAGATGAGCGCGTGCTGCGTGCCGTACAGGTGGTCCGTGATGAGGGGATTGCCTGGCCGATCCTGATTGGGCGTCATGCTGAAATCAATCGTCGGATTGAAGTCGCCGGGCTACGAATTCGCGAAGGTGAGGATTTCGAAGTGGTGCACTCCGATAATTCCGCATTTTTCGATGAGCACTACGAGGAATTCTGGCAGACCTATCATGGCCTGATGGAGAGAAAGGGCGTCTCGCCGGACTATGCCCGGCGCGAAGTGCGTCGCCGCAACACGCTGTATGGCGCGCTGATGGTTCGCCTGGGGTACGCCGACGGCTTGATTTGTGGCACCTTCGGGCGCCATGAAACACATCGTGAATATGTCCAAAGCGTGATTGGTACCCGGGCCGACCATGATCGTTACTATGCGATGAACCTGCTGATGTTGCCTGAGCGCACAGTGTTTATCGGCGATACCTACGTCAACTACGATCCGACGGCCGAACAGTTGGCTGACATGACCTTGCTGGCTGCAGAGGAAATCCGCAATTTCGGCATCGTGCCGAAAGTCGCGCTGCTTTCTCACTCGACTTTCGGGACAGAAGACACGCCGACCTCGGTCAAAATGCGTGACGTGCTGGCTCAGTTGAAGCAGCGGGCGCCGGATCTGGAAGTTGAGGGCGAAATGCACGGTGATGCTGCGCTGGATGAGCAGATTCGCAAGGCGGCTTTCCCGAACTCCCGGTTGAAGGGGCAGGCCAACCTGCTGGTCATGCCAACGCTGGATGCGGCCAACATATCTTTCAACCTGCTGAAGGTGGCGGCCGGGGATAACCTGACCATCGGTCCTATCCTGCTCGGCGCTGCCAAACCGGTCAATATCCTGACGCCAACGGCAACGGTTCGCCGCATCGTCAATATGACAGCGCTGACGGTGGTCGATGCGGTTTGATCGGCTGCTTTAAGTTGTTGTTGTATCTATCTATTTTTTATTGATATTTCTATATCTCCTGCTAAAGTAAGGTAAACTTTGCCTGATGTTGGCAGGAGATCGTGAATGAAACATAAATTGAAGACCGCCTTGCTGGTCGGCGCCTTGTTGGGCGTTGGCATGCAAGCGCCGGTTGCGGCTGCGACGACGAAAAAGTCCGAGCAACAGACTGCAAAGAAAGTAGCGGCAAAGAGCACCCACAAGGCTCAGCATGCCGCTAAATCGAGTGGCAAACATGCTGCTAAATCAGCCGCCAAGGCACCGCTGACCAAGAATGCCGCTGCGCCTTCCCGACATGCCGGAAAATTGGCCGCGGCGCACTCTGCCAAGCCTGTCGCCAAACCGATTCGTCACGCCTCGATGATGGAGATGGATCCGACTCGTCTGGGGCTCTATTCGGCCTCTGCGCTGGTCATCGATCAGAGCACCGGTCAGGCCATGCTCGAAAAGCAGCCGGATCTGGTGGTGCCGATTGCCTCGATTTCCAAGCTGATGACGGCCATGGTGGTTCTGGATGCCAAGCTTGACCTGCAGGAAGTCGTCACCATTGGTGATGCCGATGTCGATGGCTTGAAGGGAACGCGCTCCCGTCTGCCGGTCGGGACGACGATGACGCGCGAGGCAGCCATGCTGCTGGCGCTGATGTCGTCGGAGAATCGCGCGGCTCATTCCTTGGGGCGGCACTATCCGGGTGGCCTGCCGGCCTTCGTGCAGGCGATGAACAAGAAGGCCCAGGCGCTTGGTATGTACAACTCGCGTTTCGAGGAGCCGACCGGTCTGTCGAGCAACAACGTCTCGACGGCGCACGACCTGGCCCGCATGGTGGCGGCAGCAGCGCGCTATCCCGAGATTCGCCAGTATTCGACGACGGCCGAAGCCAAGGTTGAGCTGAACGGACGCATCCGTGACTTCCACAACACCAATGCCTTGGTGCGCAACGACAACTGGGAGATCGGTGTGTCGAAGACCGGTTATATTTCCGAGGCGGGGCGTTGTCTGGTCATGCAGGCTCGGGTGGCCGACAAGCCGGTGGTGATCGTGCTGCTTGACTCGAATGGCAAGATGACCCGGGTTGGCGATGCCAACCGGATCAAGCGCTGGATGGAAAGTGCTGGTCTCGGCATGGGGTCGCGACGTCCGGCTTGATTGCTCGAACGTAGCAAACTCAAAGGCCGCCGCGAGCGGCCTTTATTTTTTGGGGTCGGTATAACCGAGGGTTTGTGAGACAGCGTCGGCTGTCTGCTTGACCTGCCGAGCCCAGTCGGGGTCGTGCCGGTCGGCCGGGGCCGAAACGGAAAGCGCCGCAACCACCTCGCCGTCGTGGTCGTAGATCGGGGCAGCCACGCACTTCAGGCCCATTTCGGCTTCTTCGTCGTCGTAGGCAACGCCATGCCGGCGTACCTTGTCGAGTTCTTTTTCAAGTGCCGTCAATGTCGTCAGCGAATGTGGGGTCTTACCGGGCAGGCCGGTGCGCTTGGCGTAGTCGCGCACTTTTTGCGGACTCTCGGCAGCCAAGAACAGCTTGCCGAGCGAGGTCAGATGTAGCGGCGCACGGCCACCGACCAGATAGACGACGCGAACCAAAGAGCGACCCGAAGAGGTTCGTTCGAGGTAGACGATATCGTCGTCGTGACGGGTGCCAAGGTTGATTGCTTCGCCGATTTTTTCATGCAGTTCCTGCATGAAGGGCAGAGCAACCTCGCGCATGTTGATCCGTGATTTGACGATGCCGCCCAGTTCGAGCAGGCGGATACCGAGGCGATAAGTGCCGGCATCTTGACGTTCGACAAAGCGCGCATTGCACATCGCTGCCAGAATGCGGTGCGCTGTCGAAGGATGAAGTTCGGTGGCCTGGGCCAGTTGTTTCAGACTTGCTGCATCCGGCGTCGCGGCGAGCGCGTCGAGCAACGACATCATGCGCTCGATGACCTGGATGGATCCCGGTGCTTTGCTGGGTCCGCTGGCTGCTTCAGACAACTGGATTCCTTTATTGGTGTGGTTTGAGTAGCATTAGCCACTTCTATTTTCTTGTGCGCCGCAATATTAGCATGCGCTTAGCTCTCTACGTTACCTGTCTGGTCGATCTGATGCGCCCATCCGTGGGCTTCGCAGCCTTGCGCCTGCTGGAGTCTGCTGGCTGCGAGGTGGTCGTGCCGGAAGGCCAGACTTGCTGCGGCCAGCCGGCCTGGAGCGCCGGTAATCGGGCGCTGGCGATCGACCTGGCGAAAAAGGCAATTGCCGAACTGGAGGGCTACGACTACGTGGTGATTCCGTCCGGTTCGTGCACCGACCAGGTGCGCAATGTCTATCCGCAACTGTTTGCTGCTGATGCACATTGGGGGCCGCGTTCACGGGCTGTTGCCGAGCGGACGTATGAATTGACGGCCTTTCTCGTCGATGTGCTGAAACAGCCCCTGGCGACGGCCGAGTTCGATGGTTCGGTGACCTATCACGACTCCTGTAAGGGCTTGCGTGGTCTGGGCATCAAGCGGCAGCCGCGTGAATTGCTGATGAAAGTGAATGGGCTTGCGCTGAAAGAAATGACTGATTGCGAGGAGTGCTGTGGTTTTGGTGGTGCCTTCTCGGTCAAGTTCGGCGACGTATCGACCAAGATTGTCGATCGCAAGTGTGATTCGATTGCGGCGGCGGGGGCGGATGCCGTGGTTGGCGGCGATCTCGGGTGCCTGATGAATATCGAGGGTCGCCTGCGTCGGCGTGGCGATGAAACGACCCGTGTCCTGCATATCGCCGAAGTGCTGGCTGGTGGAGGCAATTCCTGATGTCGGCAGCAAAACATTCGCAGGCCATGCACTTCCAGGCGCGGGCCGGCGAGAAGGTGCGGAATCCCGTTTTGCAAAGGGCTTTGCAGAAGGCCAAGCCGCTGTTTGTCGGCAAGCGGGCCAAGGGCGTCGCGGCCCTGGCCGACGATGGTCTCGACTTCGAGTTGCTGCGCACGACCTGCGAAGGCATCCGCAATCGAACGCTGGCCGATCTCGATGTCTGGCTCGATATTTTCGAGGAACGTGCGAAGGCAACTGGCGCCGAGGTGCTGTGGGCGCGTGATGGCGAGGAGGTCAGTCGCTTGGTGGTCGATATTGCCCATCGTCACGGTGTGACCAAGGCCGCCAAGTCGAAGTCCATGCTGTCGGAAGAGGCGCATCTGAACGAGGCGCTGGCCGCAGCCGGTATTCGTCCGGTCGAGACCGATCTCGGCGAGTACATCGTGCAGCTGGCCGGCGAGACGCCGTCGCACATCATTGCCCCGGCCGTGCATAAAACCATTGAAGAAGTAGAGGCGTTGTTCGCCAAGGAGCATGGCCGGCCGATCGAAACGCGGACCTCGGCCGACATTCCTGACATGACCCGCGAAGCCCGCGAGGTGTTGCGCCAGCATTTCCTGACGGCCGAGATGGGGATTTCCGGCGCCAATTTCCTGATTGCCGAAACCGGCACGGCGGCGCTGGTCACCAACGAAGGCAACGGTCGCATGGTGACGACCTTGCCCAAGGTGCATGTCGTGGTCACCGGCATCGAGAAAATCGTTCCGACGCTGGAGGATTTTGCGACCCTGATGCGCCTGCTGCCGCGTTCGGCGACCGGGCAGAGCATTTCCAACTATGTTTCGCTGCTGACCGGAACGAAGCGGGAAGGCGAGCACGACGGTCCGGAAAAGACCGTCTTCATCCTGGTCGACAATGGCCGGGCCAATCTGCTCGGCTCGGCCTATCAGGACATGCTGCGCTGCATCCGTTGCGGTGCCTGCATGAACCATTGCCCGGTCTATTTCTCGCTCGGCGGCCACGCTTACGGCTGGGTTTATCCCGGGCCGATGGGTTCGGTGCTGACGCCGCTCTACACCGGCATCGAGAACGCGCTCGATTTACCGCATGCCTCGACAGGGTGCAACCAGTGCGGCAGCGTCTGTCCGGTCAGGATTCCGCTGCCGACATTGATGCACCGTCTGCGCGAGGAGCAGGTTGAACGTGGCCTGCGCCCGTGGTCGGAGCGTCTGGCCTTGCAAGCCTGGGCGTGGATTGCCGGCAAGCCGCTGCTCTATCGCTGGTTTGCCCGCCGCGCGGCGCGCTACCTGAACTGGCTGGCCGATGGCGAGGGCCGTATCCGAATTTTTGGCCTGGCACCGGAGTGGACCGCTGGACGCGATCTGCCGGTTGCCGGCCGCCAAACCTTTCATGAACTTTACGCAGCAAGAAAGAGAGCTTGAACATGGAATTAGCCCCTGACGGCCCGATGGCCATTCCGCTTTGGATCAACGGCCACGCCTTTTTGACCGTCACTGATTCCTTTTTTACCGTGACCAATCCGGCCACCGGCGATGCCATTCGTCGGGTGCCGTTGTGCGGTGCCAGTGAGGCGGCCGAGGCGGTCAAGGCAGCGCAGGCGGCGCAACCCGAGTGGGCGATGATGGGTATGCCGGCCCGACGTCATTGTCTGGCCAACCTGGCCGAGGCGCTGGATCGCTACACCGGACATTTCGCCAAGTTGCTGGTTCAGGAATGCGGTTTTGACGAGGCACGGGCGACGGCCGAGGTGGGGGAAGCGGTTGCCGCGCTGCAAGGCGCTTCGGTCGGCCAGACCGGCGTGGTTGGCGTGGTACTGGACGATTCCCGGCCGCTGGCTAATTTTGCCGAAACCATTGCGCCAGCGCTGATGGCGGGGGCGACCGTGGTTGTCAAACCGAGCCCGAAGGCGCCGTCGGCTGTCTATGCGCTGTGCGAACTGTCCTCTCGTGCTGAATGGCCGGCCGGCGTGCTGAATCTGATGCAGGGCGATGCCGCGGCCATCGCCGGCTTGTGCGCCGGCGGCGTCGATCGTCTGGTGTATAGCGGCCATGCCGCGCTGGGCGTGCAGGTCGGTGCCATTGCCGAGTCTGCCGGTACCCTGTTTGAAATGAAGGCGGCCTGATGTTGCGTATCGTCCAGCTCGAAGGCGAATCGCTGATTGCCGAGGTTAGGCGGCCGGTTTTCGCCCATGACTGGGTCGAATACCCGAAGACGTCACCGGGCCAGGTTGTCGAGCGCCTGGCCGGCGCGGCGATTGCCATCACCAACAAGGTGGCGATCAATGCGGCGGCTATCGAGGCTTTGCCTGAGCTGAAAATGATTGCTGTGTCGGCGACCGGGACCAATAACGTCGATCTCGATGCCTGCCGGCGGCGCGGCATTGTTGTATCAAACATTCGCGGCTATGCCGAACACACCGTGCCGGAGCACGTCATGGCGCTGCTGCTGGCGCTATCACGCAACCTGATCGCCTGGCGGGAAACCCTGCAAGCTGGTGCTTGGCAGCGGGCCGAACAGTTCTGCCTGTTCGATCATCCGATCCGCGACCTGCACGGTGCGACGTTGGGTCTGATCGGCAGCGGTACGCTGGGCAATGGCGTGGCGCGTCTGGCCGAGGCTTTCGGCATGCGCGTGCTGCGCGCCGAGCGCAAGGGGGCGGCGGCCGTTCGCCCGGGCTACACGGCGTTTGCCGAAGTGCTGGCCGAGGCTGATGCGATCAGCCTGCATTGCCCGCTGACGGCGGAGACCACCGGTCTGATTGGCGAAGCGGAATTGCGCGCGATGAAGCGCTCGGCCTTGCTGATCAACACGGCGCGCGGCGGCATTGTCGATGAGGCGGCCTTGGTTTTGGCGCTGAAGGAGGGCTGGATTGCTGGTGCCGGCTTCGATGTGATCACCGCCGAACCGCCGCCCGTTGGGTATATCATGCTCGATCCGGCCTTGCTGGCCTTGCCCAATTTCCTGCTGACGCCGCATGTCGCCTGGTCCAGCCGGCCGGCCATGCTGACGCTGGCCGATCAGTTGATCGACAACATCGAGGCCTTCGTCGCCGGTACGCCAAGGAATCAGGTCGCATGAGCGCCAAAGACGAAATTCTCGGCCGCGTCCGGCGTGGTGTTGGCAAGGACGATTTTGCCGGACGCCGGGCGGCGGCCGTTGCCTCGCTGATCGACACCGGGCGCGGGCCGCAACCCGTCATGGCTGGCAATCTGGCCGAACGCTTCCGACTGAAGGCAGAAAGCCTGTCGAGCACGGTCACGGCCGTGGTCCGGCGGGAAGATGCGCCGGCGGCCGTGGCGGCTTATCTGGCCGCAAACGGCCTTGGGCTGCAGGCCGTGGTGACGCCGGATGTCGGCCGCCTGGACTGGGCGGCCGGCGGCTTGCAAGTCGAACCACGTTCGGCGCTGGATGCCGACAAGGTGGGCATCTCCGGCAGCTTCTGCGCCATTGCCGAAACCGGCACCCTGATGCTGCTGTCCGGGCCGGAAACGCCGGCCACGGTCAGTCTGCTGCCGGAGACTCACATCGCGCTGGTCGATGTTTCGCGCATCGTGGCGACCATGGAAGACGCTTTTGCCTTGCTCCGCGCCGAACGCGGCAGCCTGCCGCGGGCCGTCAATTTCATTTCCGGCCCGTCACGCACCGGCGATATTGAGCAAACCATCGTCCTCGGTGCCCACGGCCCGTGTCGGGTGCATCTGATCCTGATCGGCTAGATCATGTACTGGTTGACCGCCTTGTTCATCCGCTCGGCCAGTTCGGCCAGATAGTCGGTCGTATTCGTCGTCTGGCTGACCACGGCCATGTTTTGCTCGGTCATGGCGGCCACCCGCTCAACGCTTTGCGCCATCACGGTCATGCCCTGCTCCTGTTCGATGGAGGAGTGGGAGATGTCGTTGACCATGCCGACGGTCAGGTTCATCTGGGCATTGATTTCCTGCAGGGCGTTTTGCGCCTCATGGACAAGCTGGACGCCGCTCTCGACCTGCTGGGCACCCTGGCGCATGGAGTTCACCGCCTTGCCGGTTTCGACTTGCACGGATAGGGTCATCGCGGCGATCTCGCCGGTCGCCTTGGCTGTGCTTTCGGCCAGCTTGCGGACTTCGTCGGCGACCACCGAAAAGCCGCGGCCGGCATCCCCGGCGCGGGCGGCCTCGATGGCGGCATTGAGCGCCAGCAGGTTGGTCTGGTCGGCAATGCCCTTGATGACGGCGGTGATGCGCGAGATTTCTTCCGATTGCTGGCCCAGAAGCTCGACCTGAACGGCCGATCCCTTGACCGTTTCGGCCAGCGACAGGATGGTACTGCACGCCTCGGACGACAGCCGGGCCCCTTCCTCGGATAGCGCCGAAGCCTGGGCGGCTGCCTCGCGCGTCGAGCCGGCATGGGTGGCGACCTCACCGATCGAGACGGTAATCTGCTCGATGCCGGCGGCGGCAGTGGCCGTGGCATCGCTCTGCACGCGGGCCGCCTCGCGGACATTGCCGACGCCTTCCCTGACTTCGCCAGCGACGCGATGCACGTGCGAAGCGGTGTCGGCCATGCCCTGGACGGTGGATTGGAAGGAGGAAATGACGCGGTCAATGTGGCCGACCATGTCGCCGACCAGATCGTGCCGACGATGCTCGATGCGCTGGCGCAGGTCGCCGCTGGTCAGCATCTTGTCGAGCGCGGCGAAGGTATCGCCGAGGTCGTTTTTCAGGCGCGGCGCGAAGACGAGCAGGTAGTTGAGGCTGAGCAGGATGCCGATGCCGCCTGCCGTCAGGTGCAGCGGAGCCAGTGCCGGGTCCGGGTGCAGGCTGGCTAGCAGCGCGGACAGGCCGAGCAAACAGCCGAGGATGCCCATCAACGGCAACTGGAAGCCGAGACCGGTAAAACGGGTGAGCAGGGATTTTCGGGCGGCGACGACCCGGCCGTGCTTGACGGCGATCGACGTGTCGCCCTGGCGGATACGCTGGTAGGCGTTTTCTGCCGCCTTGATTTCCTCGCGGCCGGGGGCGGTCCGGACCGACTGGTAACCGACGATCTGCCCGTGTTCGCGGATCGGCGAGGCATTGGCGAGCACCCAGTAGTAGCCGCCATCCCGGCGCCGGTTCTTGACCACGCCGCGCCAGGGGCGGCCCGCGCGGAGATCGTTCCACATGTCGGCAAAGGCGGCGGCCGGCATGTCCGGATGTCGCACCATGTTGTGGTTTTCGCCCAGCATCTCTTCACGCCGGTAGGCGCTGATCTGGGCGAAGGCCTCGTTGGCTTCGGTGATGACCCCCTTGAGGTCGGTGCGGGAGTAGATGAACTGGCCCTCCGGCAAGCGTGTTTCGACGTCCGTGACAGGCTGGTTGTTACGCATGGCAGTGCTCTTCGATTGGGGTGAGTTGTTCCTGGGCTGGCCACAGGTCAATGGTCCCGAGGCCCTTCATCGGCGGATTGTTGCGGATGAACCTTTCCGCCTGGTCGGCCGGCAGCGGCTTGCTGATCAGGTAGCCCTGGACCTTTTCGCAGCCGATGCTGAGCAGGAATTTCAGTTGCGCCTCGGTCTCGACGCCTTCGGCGACGACTTCCAGCCCAAGCTTGTGGGCAAGCAGCACGGTGACGTCGCAGATGTCGGCGTCGTTGGGATCGGATTCGATGTCCTTGACGAAGGAGCGGTCGATTTTCAGCGTGTGGATCGGCAGCAGCTTGAGATAGGCCAGTGACGAGTAGCCGGTGCCGAAATCGTCGATGGACAGGGTCAGCCCGCTGCTGCTCAGGGTTTTCATCACGCTGATCGATTCGTCCGGCGACGCCATCGACATCGATTCGGTGACTTCCAGGTCGAGCCGGTCCGCACTCAGGTCGTTAGCGGCCAGCAGTTCATGGATGCGGGCCGGCAGCGTCTTGTCGAGAAACTGTCCGGCACTCAGGTTGATCGACATGCGCAGATGGGTGATGCCCCGGTTCTGCCAGACCTTGAGCTGGCGGCAGGCTTCCTCGAGCACCCAGTCGCCGATGGCCGCGATCATGCCGCTCTCCTCGGCAATCGGGATGAAGTCGGCCGGGGAAACCAGGCCGCGGGTCGGATGCTGCCAGCGGATCAGGGCCTCGACGCCGACGATGGTGCCGCTGCGCAGGTCGAGTTGCGGCTGGTAGTGCAGCAGGAACTCGCGGCGGGTGATGGCCAGACGCAGGTCCGACTCGAGGCACATGCGCTCGGTGGTCGCGATATTCATGTCTTCGGTGAAAAACTGGTAATTGCCCCGCCCATTGGCCTTGGCGTGGTACATCGCGACATCGGCGTTTTTCAGCAGATCGCCGATTTCCGAGCCGTCTCCCGGGTACACGCAGATGCCGATGCTCGGCGAGGTTCTCAGCTCCTGGCCTTTGATCAGGTAAGGGGCGGAAATCTCGCGAGTGATATCGTCGGCCAGGTGGGCGGCGTCGGCCGGCGAGCCGATGCCGGGCAGGGCGATCACGAATTCGTCACCGCCGAGCCGGGCCACGATGTCGCTCTCGCGGACGGCGTGCGAGAGGCGTTTCGCCACCTGGACCAGCAGTTCGTCGCCGGCCTGGTGGCCGAGGGTATCGTTGATGGTCTTGAAGCGATCGAGATCGATCAGCATCAGGGCCAGCTGCATGCGGTTACGTTTGCAGAAGGCGAGGGCCTGGGCGAGTTTTTCGTGCAGGCTGAAGCGGTTGGCCAGATTGGTCAGCGTATCGTGGTGGGCGAGGTGGCGGATGCGCTCCTGTGTCGCCTTGAGCTCGGAAATGTCGATGAAGCTGCCGATGTGGTTGCGAATCTGCCCATCCTCGTCGCGGACCAGCGAGATTGACAGCCATTTGGGGTAGGCCTCGCCATTTTTTTTCCGGTCCCACAGCTCGCCTTGCCAGGCGCCTTCCCGATGCAGACATGTCCACATGTCGGAGAAAACCTCGGTCGGCGTCGTACCGGCCGAGAGTATGCGCGGATTCTTGCCGATCACGTCGTCCGGCTGGTAGCCGGTCAGGCAGGTGAAAGCCGGATTGGTGGCGATGATCCGGTTGCTGGCATCGGTCACGATGATGGCTTCATTGCTGTTCGAGAAGACCATGGCCATGAGCTGGAGATGAGCCTCGGTCCGCTTGCGTTCCGAAATGTCCTGCACCGTGCCTTCATAGCAGATGAACTCACCCTGGGGGCCGAAGACGACGTGGGCATTCTCGGAAATCCAGATGCGCGAACCGTCGCGGCGATAGACCTCCGACTCGAAGTTGAGGATCGCGCCATTTTTTTCGATCAGCGTGAGAAATTCTTCCCGACGATTGGGCTGGACATAGAGCCGGCGTTCGATGTCGGCCAGATCGGTCATCAACGCCTGGGCATTGTCATAGCCATACAATTTAGCCAGCGCCGGGTTGGCGGCCAGGTAATGGCCGTCGCGGGTGGACTGGAAAATACCCTCGGAGGCATGTTCGAAGATGTTGCGATAGCGCTGCTCGGCAGCCTCGAGCGCTTCGAGTGTCGTGCGGCGTACCGAAATATCCTCGATGAAACCTTCGATCACGCTCTCGTCCAGCTCGTCCCGAATCGCCACGCCGCGCTCGATGACCCATTTGACTTGTCCCGACTTGCAAACGATCCGGTACTGGACCGCAAAACGCTGGCCGCTGCCGATCGCGTCTTCGATGCATGCACGGACGCGCCCGCGGTCTTGCGGGTGGGTAATCTCTTCCCATGAAACGCCGGTCTTGCCGAGAATCTCCGAAGAGGCATAGCCACTGAGCTCCTGGCAACCATCGCTGACGAAAACCATCGTCCAGTCGGCGTCGTGAAGGCAGCGGTAGGCCATGCCTTCGAGGTTCTTGACCAGGGTGTCGAGCACTCTGGAATGATTGAGCGGAGATGGCGTAGCGCCAGAATGATTTTGGCGGATTGGTCGAAAGTGCACAGTTATGGGGTTGGATATGTAAATTATGCTGAGTTCAGCAAATATCGTACCCGCCCCAAAGTGGGCGTTTATGACACCGGGAGCGCCCGGCTGGTGCGCTTTGTGTCGATACGCACCGCGATGGGGCGCCGACTGTTTGGCCGGCCCGTCCAATGGCGATGGCGATACAATGGGAGATTCGACAGGCGGCGCAGACCTCTTGCTTGTCTCCGTCACAGACAGGAATATCCATGACCATCAGCTTTGCCATCCGTGGCGATTACATTCAGCTTGATCAACTGCTCAAGGCCACCGGCCTGTGCGAATCGGGTGGTGCCGCCCACGCCGCGATTGCCGAGGGGCGCGTCAAAGTCGATGCCACGGTGGACACGAGAAAGCGGGCAAAACTGAAACCGGGGCAGGTCGTCAGCTTCGCCGGTGAAGAGGTGGTGCTGGTTGCCGAATAGCGCCTAGTCGAGCCAGCGGATCGGCGAGGCGAGTTCCGGGTGCTTGCCTTGCCGGCCTGCATAGTGGGTGGCAATGGCGGCGATGTCGGCGGCCGGGTCGCCGGTCAGCGTCAGGTAGGTCAGGATGCCGGCTTCGCGCCGGGCGTAATCGACGAAGGCTAATGCGACTGGCACTTTGGCCTCAAGTGCGATCCGGTAGAAGCCGCTTTTCCAGCCTTTGGTCAGGCTGCGTGTGCCTTCCGGCGCGATGACCAGCAGGAAGTTGGGGCGGGCGGCGAATTGTGCAGCCATCTCGGCGACGAAACCGCGTGGCGCGCTACGATCGATCGGGATGCCGCCCAGTCGGCGCATCAGCCCGCCAACCGGCCAGAAAAATAGCGAGTCCTTGCCGACCCAGCGCGCGTCCAAACCGAGTCCCCATTTGACGAGCAGGGCATAGACCCCATCCCAGTTGGTGGTGTGCGGGTAACCGACCAGCACTGCACGAGCCGGGCGTTCCGGCGGCTCGATCAAGGTCCAGCCAAGCAGGGAGAGCAGGCGGTGCGACAGGGTTTTCAGCATGCGGCGATCTATTGGGGTTTTCAGGTCATCTTGACCACGATGTCGTGCAGCGTATTGGCGCAGTTGGCCATGCGGTCGGCGGCATTGGACAGGTGGCGGTAGATTTCGCGGCGCTTGAACATGTGGATGTAGTTGTCGCCGACGAACAGTTCGGCGATGGCGCGGCGGTAGTTTTTTTCAACGCGACGTTCTGCCTTGCGGGCTGAATCGGCATCGGCGGCGGCTTCCAGTGGCTGCTTGGCCAGCCGGGCGTAGCCTTGGGCCAGCGCATCGGTGCCGAGCTTGATGTGCATGGCCATTTCCAGGCAGTGCTTGTCCGGTGGCAAGTCGAGTACTTCCATTTCGCTGACGGTTGTCTTGCAGTAATTGACGATCTCGTCGAGGTCGACAATCGCCCGGTAGATGTCCTCGCGGTCGATCGGGGTCGAGAAGGCTTCGTTCAGGGTGTGCAGGTTGCGAATCTTGATCCGGTCGGCCTCGTGTTCGTCCTGGCGAATTGAAAGACCGACCTTGGCGTCGCCGGTTTCCATGAACTCGACGAGCAGCCCCGACGTATGGGCGACCTGCTCGCACTGTTCGGACAGCAGGGAGAAGAAATCCGGCATCTTCGGGAACACTCGATCGAACAGGCGGCGGAAGATCGACGGCTTGTTGTCTTCGCTCATGGCGGGCCTCCGAGAAAGAGATGGACCAGGGCGTAGGCCTGGATGGCGACAATGGCGGCGCCGGGAATGGTGATCAGCCAGGTCGTGGCGATGTCCTTGGCCTTGGCCCAGCGCACGGCGCGTGGCCGTTCCGAGGCGCCGATGCCCATGATCGAGGTGGCGACGACATGGGTGGTGGATACCGGGGCGCCAGCGACCGAAGCGGCGAGGATCACGGCGGAGGAGGTCAGTTGCGAGCCAAGGGCGTGGATCGGCCGCACGCGGTAGATGGCGAAACCCAGGGTGCGGACGATGCGCCAGCCACCGGACATGATGCCGAGCGTGATTGACGTGGCGCAGGCGATCATGACCCACAGCGGAACCTCGAAAGTCGGGATGAACCCGCCAAGGAGCAGGACCAGCGTCAGGATACCCATGCTCTTCTGGGCATCGTTGGCGCCGTGCGAGAAGGCGAGACCGGCGGCGGTGAGATATTGCAGGCCACGTAGTCGGGCGTTGGCTGCCGGGTTGGCGGCAAGCAGCAGGGCGGTGAGTAGCCGGTGAGTCAGGAAGCCCAGCCAGAAGCCGAGCAGTGGCGACAGAAGCAGCGCGGCCAATACCTTGACGATGCCGGTCAAGTGGCCATTGGCCAGTTCGGCAAAACCCCAGACGACATGCTCGCTACCGACGGAAACGACGACTGCTCCGATCAGTCCGCCGACCAGCGCGTGCGACGACGAGGAGGGAATGCCGAAATACCAGGTGCCGAGATTCCAGACAATGGCGCCGATCAGGCCGCAAAGCAGAATGGACAGCGACAGGATGGGGACCACGCCGTCGAGCGCGACGAACGTGCCGATGGTGTTGGCGACGGCGGTGCCGCCGAGCAGTGGGCCGAGAAACTCGAAGACGCCGACGATGAGGACTGCCTGGGCCGGGGTCATGGCGCGCGAGGCAATCACGGTGGCAACGATATTGGCCGCATCGTGGAAACCGTTGGTGTAGTCGAAGACGAGGACAATGACGCCGGTGGCGACAGCGAGCAGGAACAGGGTATCCATGCGCATTGGCCCGACAGTGCCAGGCCCAGCCTCCGTTTCGGTATATATTGTTTGGGCCAGTATATCGCCGAATTGCCGGCGTTTTGAGGGTTTGCGTGCGTCTTGTCGTGGTCAAAAGGATGGGGCAGGCAAAACCGAATATTGTGAGAGGTTGTCCAATGAGTTACCCCCGCTTCGCCGATATCTCACGTACGTTTGCTCCCGGCTGGTTTGCCGCCGTGATGGGAACGGGCGTCTTCGCGATGACGACGCACGGGCTTGCCCTGTACTGGCCGTGGCTATCGCTGCCGGCCGAGCTCCTGCACTGGTTCAATAGCGCGCTTTTTCTGGTCCTGGCAGTGCCTTGGCTGACCCGTTGGCTGCGCTTTCGGTCGGCTGCGATGCAGACCATGATGCATCCCGTACAGGCCAATTTCTACCCGACTTTTTCGATTGCCTTGCTGGTGCTGGCAGCGCAGTGGCTGATGTTCACCTCCTGTCTTGAGGTGGTGCTGACGCTATGGTGGCTGGGCGTAATCCTGCATTTTGTCTTCAGTTTTGCCGTGCTCTTCATCATGTTCCGCGGCGAGCACGTGGCTGTTGATCATGTGACACCGGCCCACTTTATTCCGGCGGTCGGTCTTGTCGTGATGCCCCTGGCCGGCGGGCCGCTGTTGGCCCACATGGAGGGCGCTTTACGCGAGTGGGCGCTCACCATCAACCTGATTGGCCTGGGGGCGGGCAGCATGATGTACCTGGGTCTGTTTGGTCTGACACTGCACCGGAAGTACCTGCACAAGCCGGCCCTGGGTGCCCTGGCGCCGACGATATGGATACACCTGGCGCCGATTGGTGCCATCCCGGTCAGCCTGATGAATCTGGTCGAACAGTTGCCCTACCCGGCGGCACGCGAAGTGGCGACGGTGCTGATGCTGCTGGTCTGGGGCTTTGGCGTCTGGTGGCTGGTCATGGCCAGTTTGCTCACCTTGTCGGCACGGGCCGCCGGCCAACTACCTTTTGCCCTGTCGTGGTGGGGCTTTACCTTCCCGGTTGGCGCTTTTGCCGCCGAAAGCCTGCGCCTGACCAAACTGCTTGGCTGGAGCAGTACCTTGGCCATCGGTGTTGCGGCCTGGTTGCTGCTTTGTTTTTTCTGGGCGATCACGCTGTTCCGGACGGTGCGTGGGGTGGCCAGCGGCGCCATTTTTCAGCCGCATCCCTGACGGTGTACAAAAAAATGGCGGGAGACCAGCTCCCGCCCAAGCGGAGTCTGCCTGAGGCTACTGAGGCAGGAGGAAAGCCGCCTTCTCGCGGACCTTGATGTCCGGATTGTCGACCGCGACGATGTCGAAGTGAATCTGGTTGGAGCCAATCTTGCCGGCATCGGGGGGCGCGCTGACCACGGCGTTGAACGAGGTCAGGCCGGCGGCCTTGGCGTCCACCTCCGGATTGCCGGCGATTTCGGCACCGGGTAGGCCGTCGACGCTGACGCGGTAGCGGTGTGGCTGCTCTTCGGTGTTCATGATCTGCAGCATGTAGACGTTCTCGATCCGACCATCTTCGGCTTCGCGGGCGAGCACCGAGCGGTCACGGATGATGTCGACCTTGAGCGGGATGCGGTGGGCCAGGAACCATGCAGCCAGGCCGGTGATGATGACGAGAATGACCGTGTAGAGCAGGATGCGCGGACGGACGATGTGAGCGAGGATTTCTTTCTTGCTCAGGTGCTTCTCCATGGCGCTTTCGGTCGAATAACGCACGAGGCCGCGCGGCAGGCCGACCTTGTCCATGACCTGGTCGCAGACGTCGACGCAGGCAGCGCAGCCGATGCACTCGTATTGCAGGCCGTTGCGGATGTCGATGCCGGTTGGGCAGACCTGCACGCAGAGTCCGCAATCGACGCAATCACCGAGGCCGGCCGCCTTGGCATCGACACCCTTCTTGCGTGCCCCGCGGGTTTCGCCACGGTCCGGATCGTAGGTGATGATCAGCGTATCCGGGTCGAACATCACGCTCTGGAAGCGGGCGTAGGGGCACATGTACTTGCAGACCTGCTCGCGCATGAAGCCGGCGAACAGGTAGGTGAAGCCGCCGTAGAAGAAAATCCAGAAGGTTTCCCACGGGCCGAGATTGCCGGTCAGGACGTTATGGACCAGTTCTTCGACTGGCGTGAAAAAGCCGACCAGTGTAAAGCCTGTCCATAACGACAGTAGCAGCCAGAGGCCGTGCTTGGTCGCTTTGATGCGCAGCTTGCGGGCATCGAGCGGGGCCTTGTCGAGTTTGATGCGGGCATTGCGCTCGCCTTCGACCAGGTTCTCGATCCACATGAACATCTGTGTGTAGACCGTTTGTGGGCAGGCATAACCGCAGAATAGTCGGCCGGCCACGGCTGTGACCAGGAACAGGGCGTAGGCCGAAACGATCAGCAGGGCAGCCAAGTAGATGACGTCCTGCGGCCAGAAAACGACGCCGAAAATATAGAACTTTCGTTCGACGAGGTGGAGCAGGATGGCCTGACGACCGTTCCAGACCAGCCAGGGGCTGACGTAGAACAGAAGCTGCGTGAAGATGACGAGGGCGATCCGCCAGTTGTCGAAAAAACCGCGAACGCCTTTTGCGTAGATTTTTTTGCGCTTTTCGTAGAAGGAAACTTTTGCAACGCTGTCTTGCTGCTGGTTGGCTTCGGGCTGGCTCATCGGTCCTCGATCAGTGGTTGAACAGGGTTGGAAACCGGGACTGCCGGCGCCGATTGGCCTGGCTGCATAAAGCAAGCCTGCGGGGCGAACTAAGGGGGTATGCCGCCAAGCCAGATTCGGTGGCCAACTCCTGTTCGTTCACACGTTGAGGAAAGCGCTTTGTGCAGGAGAGGTGTCGCCGGTTTCCGGTGATTCTCATATCAAGATGCGTGCCTGAATCTGCGCGGATTTTAAATCCAGTTAAATCAATCGTTTAAGTATTTCGGTGTATGGCGGCTAGTTCTTTTGATGGGTCTTTGTGTCAATAATGGCGAGAAACTCTGGCGCGTGTGACAATGTTGGCATGACCGCCCACTTCCTCAGCGAACTGATCTCCTTTCTGGATGGCCTTCCCGAGCCGCGCATCGTCATGGCGGCCGACTACCGGATCGTCGCCGCCAACGCCGCCTATATTCGTGATTTTGGCGGCAGCAAGCCGCTGGCCGGGCGTTGCTGCTACGAGGTTTCCCATCGCTTCGACGTGCCCTGCGATCAGGCCGGGGAGTCCTGCCCGCTGAAGCAGAGCCTGGAAACGGGCGAGCCACAGCACGTCCTGCATCTGCATCACACGCCTCGTGGCGAGGAGCATGTGGCTGTCGAAACGACGCCTATTCGCGATGACCAGGGGCAAATCGTCTATTTCGTCGAAACCATGCGTGTCGTTCGCCAGGCCAGCAGCCGAGCAGCTGCGCAGGGCTTGGTTGGCCGCTCGCCGGCCTTTGTCAGCATGCTCGAAAAAATTCTTCGCGTGGCCAATTCCGATGCCGCCGTGGTACTGCTCGGCGAAACAGGGACCGGCAAGGAATTGGTGGCGCGCGCCATCCATGAGGCCAGTGCGCGCGAGGAGGGGCCTTTCGTCGCGGTGGACTGCGCCGGCATGACCGAAACCCTGTTTGAAAGCGAGTTGTTCGGCTATGAAAAGGGGGCGTTTACCGGCGCCACGCATCGCAAGCAGGGACTGGTCGAGGCCGCTGCCGGTGGCACGCTCTTCCTCGACGAAATCGGCGAATTGCCGCTGGCCTTGCAGGTCAAGCTGCTTCGCCTGCTCGAAACCGGCACCTATCGCCGGGTCGGCGGGCTGGACTGGCTACCGGCCAATTTCAGGCTGATTACTGCGACGCACCGCGATCTGAGGGCCATGGTGCAGGCCGAAACCTTTCGCCGCGACCTCTACTTCCGCATCAATACTTTCCCGATTCACACGCCTGCCCTGCATGAGCGGATCGAGGACATCCCCTTGCTGGCGGCCTCCCTGCTCGAACGGGTTGATCGCAAACCGGGGCGACGGTTTTCGCCGGCCGCCCTTGAGTGGCTGTGCAGTCGTCGTTTCACCGGCAATATCCGTGAGCTGCGCAACCTGATCGAGCGCGCCACCTTGATGGCTGACGGCGAGACGATAGATCTGCCACATCTGCTGGACATGGCCGACGATGTTCCGGCGGCTTTGGTGGGTGAGGATGGGGCTTTTCGGGTCGGCGAAGTCGTTGATCTGGCCACGCTGGAGGAGCGCTATCTCGCCTGGGTTCGGCTACAGGCAAGCGGCGATCATGTCCAACTGGCCGAGCGACTCGGTGTCAGCCCCCGGACGCTGTACCGCAAGCTGCGGGAGGCCAAAAAGGATTAACTCAGAGTTTCCCAAAGGCTTTGCTTGCGCGTTGTTTCTGATCAGCGCCGAGCAGCAAATATCATGTGCCGGGCGGTCTTGGCGGGTTGGAAATTGAGTTGTCATCAGGCCGTGTTCGGCCATGAGCCGCCGCTCGTCAGCTCCGGAAAGCTGCCATCCGAATGGCAGCTGCACTCGCAAGCTGCCGGAGGACCGATTCCCATTAATAGCAGTTTGAGTCAATGAAGCAATGGGTATTGCAAAAGGTAGACGCCGGCACCGGCCAAATACCCGAATAACGCCAAAGCACTGATTTTTTTTACGTACCAAAAGAAGTGAATTTTTTCCATGCCCATGGCAGCGACACCCGCAGCAGAGCCAATGATAAGTATCGATCCGCCAGTACCGGCGCAGTAAGCCAGAAACTCCCACAAGAAATGGTTGGCCGGGTAATCGGCCAGGCTATACATGCCCATCGATGCTGCGACTAAAGGCACGTTGTCCACAATCGCACTGGCAATACCAATGATCATCACTATGACGTCCTGGCGGCCAACTGAATGGTCCAACCACTGTGCCAAAGCGGTCAGGATGTGCGTATGTTCCAGCGTGGCGACTGAAAGCAGAATACCGATAAAGAACACGAGCGAACTCATGTCTATTTTGCTCAATGCATGCACCAACGTGAGGTGCTGCTTGGTGGCATCTTCCTTGTCCCGATGGACCAGGTCGCCGACCAGCCACAAGACTCCCAATCCGAAGAGGATGCCCATGAATGGCGGGAGGTGCGTAAGGGTCTTGAAGGCCGGAACAGCAACCAGGACACCAAGCCCCAAAGCAAACATGAGATTTCGTTCAAATACACTCGTGTGCATTCCGTGATCGTCACCCACGCGTGCTGGAGCGACGACATCGCGACCGCGCAGGCGGTAAGCCGTGATCAAAAGCGGCACGAGCAAGCTGACCAACGACGGTAGCAGGACGCCCTTGATGATCTCGATACTCGTGATCTGACCACCTATCCACAGCATGGTGGTGGTCACGTCACCAATTGGCGACCATGCGCCACCGGAGTTTGCAGCGATTACGATAATGCCGGCAAAGAACAAACGGTCTTCGTGCTCATCTAGCAACTTCCGCATCAGTGAAATCATCACGATGGTGGTGGTTAGGTTGTCGAGGATGGCGCTCAGGAAAAAGGTAACAAAGCCAACCAACCATAATAGCGTGGTCAGTTTGGTTGTCTTGATGCGTGCCGTGATGACGTCGAACCCATTATGGGCGTCAATGACTTCCACTATCGTCATCGCACCCATCAGGAAAAATATGATCTGAGCCGTACCCATCAGCGATTCGTCAAGCTGCTCGCCGACGATGTGGGCATCGCCCATGGAGAGTGCGTAAATGGTCCACAGCAATCCGGCACCCAATAACGCCGAAGCTGCTTTGTTGACCTTGAGTGGATGTTCCAAGGCAATAGCCGCATAGGCAATCACGAAAACGACGGCCAGCACTGTCAGCATGTCTATTCTTCCGTAGCGAGTTGGTCGAGTGGTTCGATAGACGTACTTATTCGCACGAACCGACCGATGTGGAACTGCACACCGTGCCGTCAATCCAGATGGCCTCGGCTAGCCGCGCACCGATGATTCGAAAGCGCTGGATCGAGGAGCCGCTCAGGTTTGCCTGCTTCAGGTTCGAGTAATTCAGGAAAGCGCCGTCAAGCTGTGCCCCGCGCAGGTCCACAAGTTGCAAGTCAGCTCCAACCAATTGGGCGCGGGTCAAATCAGCGCCAATCAGGCGCGAACTGGAAAGGTCTGCGCCTTCCAAAAAGGCTTTGGATAATTTGGCGCTGCCAAGTTGCGCCCTTGTTAGGCTGGCACTTCGAAGATTTGCGCCCCTTAGGTCGGCCCCTTCGAGATTGGCATCGGCGAGGTCGCTACGCTCGAGACGGGCGGATTTCAGGTTGGCCCCCCGCAGATCGGCACCCTTAAACCGAGTTCCCTCTAAATTTGCACCTTCAAAATTGGCATTGCGGAAGTTGCCGCCACTGATGTCGGCATTTTTCCAAATGACGCTTTTCAGGACTGCGCCCTGACACTGTGCTCCGGGCTCTTTACGACAATCCGCAAATGCGGAGGCGTGGCCGACGAAGACAGCAGCAACGCAAATTGCAACCTTGATGCCTGGAACCAATTGAGTCCTGCGGTAATCCATGATGACCTCGCTTTAGATGCCAGATTGGCACGCCTTCGAGAGCATCCTAAGGAGCCCGCTAGTCGTTGAAAATTCGGGAATCCATCTAAGGGAATTGGGTTGCTTCGATGCAGGGGTAAGCGGCCCAACAGCGAGTATTGATGCGTGAATTCGGCAGAATGGAGCACCAACTAAGGGTTTTACTTAGGGGAGTTCGGGATGCGCGAATATTGAGAGATGACCAGAATGGAAACAAAACCACTTCGCAGATTGCTCAATCCCATGTTGCGCCTGACCCAGTTGCTCGCGTTTATAGCCGCATACATTGCGCTCGACTGGGCGAGCTATATCCATCCGCTTCTCGGGCTGAACATCACGCTATGGAACCCAGCACCTGCCTTGGGCTTGGCCTTGTGGATGCGCTTTGGGCGCATCACAGCGATTCCGTGGTTTGTTGCCATCATGGCTGGGGAGTTTTTCATCCGCGCCATGCCCGCCGCTTTTTTGATGACCGTCGTATTGTCAATGGTCTTGACGATTGGCTACGGCGCAATCGGTGAGTTTCTACGCAGACGACTTCGCCATGGCGAGGTATTTGGTGATCGCATTCACCTGACGACCTGGCTCAGCATTGTGGTCATCGGCACACTTATAAATAGTTTGAACTACATTTCCCTGCTGGCGCTGACGGGCCTTCTGCCCGCGGGGGATCGGATTGATGGGTTGATCCGATTCTGGGTCGGCGATTGCGTCGGGATCGTCGTCAGTATGCCCATGCTGTGGATGCTGTTAACCCACTCGGGCCAAGCTCGACTTCGCAGCGTCCTTTCAAGTTGGGAGACAGGTGGCTATACCGCGTTGGCGGTGGCCATGCTCTGGGTGACTTTTGGAAACGGTGCCTCTGCTGAATTTCAGTATTTCTACTTCCTCTTCCTGCCGGTTATCTGGGCGGCGGCTCGCCAAGGCCTATCGGGTGCCGCTACTTCGGCCTTCATTTTGCAGGCCGGCATTATCTTCGCTGTCGAGTGGTTGGATCTTGTCGCAGTCACCGTTCTGGAGTTCCAGATGCTGGGTGCCGTGCTGGCGCTGGTTGGCTTCTTCATCGGCGTAGTGGTCGATGAACAGCGTTTAGCCGTGGAAAAGCTCAAGCAGACATTGCACCTGGCAGCAGCTGGCGAGATGGCTGGCGCATTAGCTCATGAGCTAAATCAGCCGATGACTGCTCTGGCGGCATACGGGAATGCTTGCGAATACCTCCTGGAGCGCGGGGAAACTGGTGAAGTGCTACGCGACGCAATCCGGCGGATGGTTGCCGAATCCGGACGGGCGGCTGAGGTCGTTCGTCGGGTACGTGACTTTTTCCGGACCGGTGCAACACGACTTGAGTTGATCGACGTTGGCACGCTCATCTCCTCGGCGGCAAGCCGATTTGCCGACCGTGCTGTCAGCGAAGGGGTTCAACTTCGCCTTGAGGAAGCAGCAACCACCGTGCGGGTTGATCGCCTGCAAATCGAACTGGTTTTGCGTAACTTGCTGGCCAATGCTTTCGACGCAATTGCATTACGACCCGAGGGGCCGCGGCACATCAACGTGACCGTTGATGCTGAGACCGATGACACCGTTACCATCACGGTAAGCGATAGCGGTCATGGCCTCTCTGCAAGTGCAGTTGGCAGTCTGTTCGAGCCGTTCACCTCGTCGAAGTCGAGCGGCCTCGGATTGGGGCTCGTTATTAGTCGCGCATTGGTTGAGGCGCATGGTGGCCAGCTTTGGGCACAACCAGGCGACAGCGGGGTATTCCGGTTCTCGCTGCCCACTCATGAAAAAGGGACGAATGATGCCTAAACATGATCTGACCGTATTTATCGTTGATGACGACGCTTCCGTTCGCGATGCGCTTGCCCTTCTATTCAGTGTTCGCGGCTATCGAACAGCGATTTTTTCTGGGGCACCAGACTTCTTGAAGGCGTGGCAGGCAGATTGGACGGGGTGTCTACTGATCGACATTCGGATGCCTGTCATGGATGGGTTGTCGTTACAGGAACGGCTAATCGAGATGGGCTGCACCTTGCCCGTGGTTGTCATCACCGGTCATGGCGACGTCGAATCAGCACGGCGAGCATTCAAGTCGAACGCAATCGATTTTCTTGAAAAGCCGATTGATCACGACAAGATGCTTGAAGCTATCGAGCAGGCATTTAATTCGCAAAGTTTGATGCAAGATCGGAAGTCGGCGAGTGAAAAAGCGAACTATCTCCTGGGTCAGTTGACCCCGCGTGAGCAGGAGGTCATGAATCTCGTGGTCGGTGGTTATCACAACCGCGAAATTGCCGAAAAGCTCGGGATTAGTGTCCGCACGGTTGAGGTGCACAAGGCTCATGTGATGTCGAAACTGGACGTCGATAGCGTTGCAGACCTCGTGAGGTTGAGTATGCATGGAAGCTGATCGAGGTCTGGCAAGCCTTCTTTCCGAGCAGCAACAAGGTGACCTATTCACGAAAATGAACATTGCAATGCCGCACAAACCAGTATCTAACATTCAACGTATGCCAAACAAATTCGAGCGCTTGGGAGTAAGCACAATTAACTGCCTGGCGGATGTCTTCAGGCTGCTGGGGGAACCAAATCGGCTCCGTATTCTCTGTGCCATAGGAAGTGACTGTAAGTCTGTGTCTGAACTGATGAGTGAAACCGGCATTGGGCAGAGCAACACATCATTTCATCTTCGCTTTCTGCGAAATGCCGCATTGGTCAACGCCGAACCCAGGGGCAGGAACATGTATTACCGGGTACGGGACAAAGAACTGCTGAAACTCGTGAGTGAGCTTTCGCTCTGGATGAATAGGGCCTTACCCAATAACGTGAAAGCAGACGGTGAAATGCGCTCAAAATCGCTGCGCAAAAGGAAAGAAATCTCCATGTAAGAACGAGATGGTGTCCAGTTTCACGACTTCTTAAAAACCATCCAACGAGTGTTTCACAGCGAAGAAAACGATGGCCGATACTCAGACTAAACTTTCTAAAACCTTCAGCAATTTCTTCGCATCAGAGAAAACCAGCGGCATTTTGTTGATTCTCTGCACAATCCTGTCGCTTAGCATTGCCAATTCGCTTGCAGGTCCTGCTTATCAGGGCTTCTGGCATGCCATTGTTGCTGGTTTAAGCATTGAGCACTGGGTTAACGATGCGCTGATGGCTGTGTTCTTCCTGTTTGTCGGCTTGGAACTGGAGCGCGAACTGTACAACGGCGAGCTTTCAAATTTCAGGAATGCCTTGCTGCCAATCTTTGCCGCAATCGGCGGCATTGGGGTGCCAGCATTGATACATTACACACTGAACGTTGGCACGCCGACTCAAGCCGGAACTGGTATTCCGATGGCAACTGATATTGCCTTTGCGCTCGGCGTGCTGGCGCTGTTGGGGAGTCGGGTTCCCGCATCGCTGAAGGTGTTCTTGACTGCGCTCGCAGTGATGGACGACTTGGGTGCGATCATCGTGATCGCCATGTTCTATACCCAGCAGTTTTCCTTGGTCTATCTGCTAAGTGCGCTGGCGGTGTTCGGCCTACTGCTGGTGCTCAATCGAATATTCCGGGTGATGTCGCTGCTTCCCTACCTGCTTGGCGGCGCGTTGATGTGGTTTTTGATGCTCAAGTCCGGTGTTCATGCAACGATTGCCGGCGTACTGCTTGCGTTTGCCATTCCTTTTTCCGCCAAAGCCGATGATGAAAAATCCCCTTCTCATCGACTAGAGCACTTCCTGCACAAGCCGGTGGCGTTCATCATTTTGCCGATTTTTGCCTTGGCCAATACCGGGATCGTGATTGGCTCTGAATGGCAGCATGAACTGCTAACCCCCAATAGTTTGGGCATCATCGGTGGCTTGGTATTTGGGAAACCGCTTGGGATTGCCTTGTTGAGCTTCGTTACCGTGGCGATCGGGGTTTGTCGGCTTCCGGACGATCTGAAGTGGACTCACATCGTTGGCGCCGGCATCTTGGGAGGTATTGGTTTTACGATGTCCATTTTCATCACGAATCTTGCATTTACCAACAATGCGAGCATTATCAACGCGTCAAAAATGGCTATCTTGATGGCATCTGTTGCTGCGGGGGGGCTCGGCTTTCTTTGGCTGAGTTTTTTTCAGCAAAACGATAACCAATGAGCCTGTAAGGAGTTGAGGGCGACCATTGACTGCAATGGCGGCAATACTTTGTTAACAGCCGACTAGCAGATTGCGGCTAGAAGGTCCGCAACGGGCGTGCGCCGTGCAAAGGCGGCGCTTTTCCAGTGGGTGAAAGCCCCACCCGGCGAAATGCTCCAGCCGGAAGCAACCGGAGCAGTCATGGAGGTAACGAAATGGCTGAAGCCTTCGGATAGCGGGCCACAAATTCTGGTGGCAGCGCGAGTGTGCAGGCCGTAACGCGAGTGAACGCTGAATAAGCCTCGAAAAGGACGATGCACAGGCCGACCCAGCAGCCCTTCTGGGGAAGGCTGATACGACTGAAGGGATGAGCAAGGATGTACCGTCAGTCGCTGTGCCGGGGTATTGGCGACAGCATGTACACAAGGAAAGCGCACGCAACACGGGAAGCCCTATGGCGTGGTCAGGGATGGCCAACCGAACACCCGTGAGGGATGGTTCGGGCGTCATAGGGTGGCGGAGAGGTCCGTAGTACCGGGGAAGCCGGGTAATGCCGGTGGAGGGAAGGGGCCTTGGTTCATGACAGACGCACTACGTAGTGAGGACGTGGAGATTGGGCAACCTATCAACTCCGTTGCATGTTCAGAAACTGCAGATGGCGTTACACGCGAAAGCGAAGTCGGAATCTGGATATCGTTTCTACGCGCTGTACGACAAGATTTATCGCACGGATATTTTGGCGCATGCCTATGCCCAGTGCCGCTCCAATAAGGGCGCGCCGGGTGTGGATCGTCAGGATTTCGAGGATGTCGAGGCGTATGGTGTGCGGCGATGGCTGGAGGAACTGGCGCTTGCGCTCAAAGAGGAGAGCTACCGACCGGATCCAATTCGGAGAGTGTTTATCCCGAAAGCCAATGGCAAGTTAAGGCCTCTGGGCATTTCAACGCTGCATGATCGAGTGTGTATGACAGCAGCCATGCTGGTACTCGAACCTATCTTTGAAGCTGATCTTCCTGATGAACAGTATGCCTACCGGCCGGGCCGCAATGCCCAGCAGGCGGCAGAAGAAGTGAAGAACCGGCTCTACCTTGGACAAACGGACGTTGTCGATGCCGACCTGTCGGACTACTTCGGCAGCATTCCACATTCTGAACTGATGAAGTCGCTGGCGCGACGCATCGTGGATCGGCGTGTGCTACATCTTATCAAGATGTGGCTGGAGTGCGCGGTTGAGGAAACCGATCAGCGAGGACGGAAGAAACGGACGACCGAGGCCAAAGATCAGGGGCGAGGTATCCCGCAAGGCTCACCGATCTCGCCGCTGCTATCGAATTTGTATATGCGGCGGTTTGTGCTGGCGTGGAAGAAACTGGGGTTGGAGCGAAGCCTTGGCAGTCGCATCGTCACCTATGCCGACGACCTCGTGATCCTGTGCAAGTGTGGCAAGGCGGAAGAAGCCTTGCAATGGATGCGCACGATCATGGGGAAACTGAAGCTCACGGTGAACGAGGAAAAGACACGAATCTGTCAGGTACCGGCAGGGACGTTCGACTTTCTGGGTTACTCGTTTGGACGGCGATATGTGCCGCGCACAGGGAAGCCGCAGATCGCTCTGTGGCCGTCGAAGAAAAGCATTCGACGCATGGTGGAGAAAATCCATGACATGACTGAGCGGCAAACGGGTTGGCAAGAGACCACGGAGCTGGTGGGCAAGTTGAATCGGACGCTACGCGGCTGGGCGAACTACTTCAGTGTAGGGAACGTCAGTCGCGCCTATCGTGCGCTCGACAGTTACACGGCAACGCGGTTGCGTCGGTGGTTGCGCTACAAGTACAAGCTCAGACATTGCAAGGGCGGGAGCTATCCACTCTCGCACCTCTACGGGTACTTTGGTCTCGTACGTCTGGGCGCACGTGGGCGCAGCGAGGCGTGGGTGAAGGCGTGATGTCGTGTCCGAGAGCCGGATGCGGGAAATCTGCATGTCCGGTTCGATGAGGGGGATGTGAAAACGGGGTTACGGCAGAGTTACTTGGGCACCGCCAGACGAAAGGGGCGGACAACAGACATACCAAGCCTAATGCTACCGCGTCACATCTCTACTCTACACGCTCCGGCCGTGTCAATATTCAGAAAGCAGCCGTAGCCACGAAATGGCTCGTATCAGGCAGCACGACTGCCTCAAGACGGCTACAACCGGCCGTAGGAGCTTTGAAATATTGTGCTTTGCGAACGGCAACTCACTAATCAGACTCCCGCCATTCAGCACAGCCAGATGAGAGACAATTGCTCAGAGGTGAGCGCGAGTTTTGCCGATATGAGACCTTCAGTCAGCAATGCAACGGTTTGCGGATGAGCGCTAGCGCACATAGCGCAGTTGATGAATGCTCTAACCTCTCGCGGCATCTCCAGTTTTCCAACTGCCTGGCGAGATTAGGCAATCACCAAAGGTCAAAGATTATGGAACTTAATCCTGCGACATCTGCATCGAACTTAGGGCATGTTGATGCAACGGTTGCATCCGAAGAAGAATTAGAAAAGGGAAAAATTTTCTTGGATGCGTCTATCGCTGCAGAAAGGCTGACAAAGCGTGCAGAGACAACGGCGCTTGCTGTAATAGCCGCCGAAGCGATAGTACAAATGGCGCTATCTGCGGTGACGGTAGTGGCAGGCACCTTGGATAGATCGGCACAGGAAACCCTACTTGCGGCGAAGAAGGCTGCCGCGAAGACTCTTCAGGTAGCAAAGGAAGACGCGGAGGAGACGCTAGTTCTGGCAAGGGAGGTGGCTAAGGAGCTACTTGAAGAAGCCCGTAGAAAAAGTAAAGGGCATGCAGCCCCTACCCAAGGGCAGCTTGAAGATAGCTAACCTGCCTGTAGATATGCGATTTTTGTCAGGCCGCGATGGGCACGAAGCTGCCTAGGAGGTGAAACTCAATCAGCATGAGGCCGCAACCGGCCATACGCAGCCATTATCACCAAACATCTGGCCGGAATTTGGATTACCTGACATTAGTAAGGCAATAGCCAATGATGGGTCTGTATGGCCTCAGTTTAGGTAACCGAGGCCATAAACTCGATTACTTGCGCGACAGCACCCAGCCAACGAGACGCTTAGCTTCATCGTCGGTAATGTTGTTCGGCGGCATCGGAATTTCACCCCAAACTCCCTTGCCGCCAGCTTTAACCTTGGCGGCGAGCTTGTCGACAGCACCTTTATCCCCTTTGTACTTCGCCGCAACATCTTTATATGCGGGGCCTACGAGCTTCTTGTCTACTGCGTGGCAGGAAAGGCAGTTCTTTGATTTAGCCAGTGCTTCTTCGTCGGCTGCAAAGGCATCGCCGAGGTTTGCGGCAAACAAGATTGCAGCAGCTAAACAGAGTTTCTTCATCATCTTGCTCCTAGTGGTTGCGGTTAAAAGAGTGGAAATTGGTTACGAGATTAGCGATTCAGCGCACGCTTTTATAAACCCTATCGCTATATATCCTCTGCAATTGCTGGCCAAGCAATGAATTGCGCCTATTTTTTGTTGCGAATCACAAGATCGACCCGGCGAAACTTTTGCCTGCACTTGGAGGAACGGCAATTTGATAGGTTTTTTTCGCTTCCAAGCGCTTGAACTCTAATCTGTTCCCCATGTACGCCGCGCTTACGGAGAAACGCGGCGACCGTTGCTAATCTATTGTCAGATACAGCCAGATTAAACGAACTGCTTCCGTTGTCGTTTGCATAACCAACAAGTAATACGTGTAGAGTTCTATCGGCTATCAGTCGCTCGGCAATGATTTCGAGTTTTTGTGTGCCGCTATGACTAAGAGCCGCAGAGCCAAGCGTGAAAAACACGGCATTTTCCTCTGCGATGACAGGGGCCTCTTCAGTCTCATCGCGATGCATTTCTATCCGAGCCCCGGTGCTTCGAGGTAATGGGGCCTGGTGGCCATTTTGAACTACTGACGCCAGCGGTTCTTCTTGTTTTGGAAGTTCAGACAGCCCAATTTCAGTCGAGCACCCTCCCAAAAAAAGCGTCAGAATGATTGCGACAAGTGTTACTGAGTGCTGACCATACTTAGTCATTAACCATCTCCGCCAAGGGCGTCGAAGCAAATACATCGTTTCGGCTCGGCATGAACTTCAGCAGTTCATTTAAATTTATTTCCAATGTTTTTAGGCTGACCGTAGGAATGCTCGCGAGCGCATGCGGGAGAACCCCCTCGGCTGGGCCGGGCAGTCTATCCATGGCGGAACGCCCTTCTTGGGTCATGCACAATCCCACTCGCCGCAGGTCGGTTGAGCACTTTTGCTTCAACAGGAAGCCTTGGCTTACCAGCTTCTCGACCAGGTTGCTGCAAGTGGATTGGTGAATCCCCATTCTTTTGGCGAGCTCAGTCACGCCAATCTCTGGGGTGCGAGCAACTTCTTGCAAAATCCACATCTGGGAGCCTGGAAGCCCGCATCGATCTTCCATGTCACGAAAGTATTGCCGCATGCTTCCGTAGATGACGCGGAACTGCTGCAAAACACTCATCTGCAATTCTTGGGCACGAGAGTCCATGGATAACCATTGCAAAACATTGGGTCGCAAATTATATTCGTGAACAATGTAGTTTCAAAAACATAAAACGTGTCGAGAGGCAGAGGAGACGCGAGGCGCGAGTCTGTTGCTCGTGACCTTTTCTATTTGTTTTCAGAAGGAAGCATTGTGAATTTTCGTTTGATGGGTATTGCAGGTTTGTTGGCCATTGGATTGGTTGGTTGCGCATCCTCCCCTAAAGAGGAGGCAGTAGCCACTGTTGCTGTTGCGCCCAAGGCAGCAACGGCCAGCGCGCCATCCGCCGCAGAACTAGAGGCTCGCCAGCTCAAAGAGGCAGCCGAGAAATTGGCTGGCAAGAGCATTTATTTCGATTACGACAACTTCACCATCAAGACGGAATACAACGCACTGCTCCAGCAACAGGCCGAACTGCTGAAGCGTTACCCCAAGCTGGGTGTCAGCCTTGAGGGCAACACAGATGAACGCGGTAGCAGTGAATACAACCTGTCACTGGGCCAAAAGCGTGCAGAAGCTGTGCGTAAAGCTTTGACGATTCTGGGTGTGCCCGAAGCAAAAGTTGAGGCAGTCAGTTTTGGCAAGGAAAAGCCGAAGGCAGACTGCCCGGAAGAGAAGTGCTGGAGCCAGAACCGTCGCGTCGATTTTTCTGGCAAGACGCAATAAATTCGACGAGAAGCTTGAGCGACTCTTTGGGCGACCTTCGGGCCGCCCCATTTTTTCAGTAAATCCAAGTTACCGTGACGTTTCGCCACACATCGCTGCATGCACTTCAATACCTATTGCGACTCTTCTGCTTACTCGGGATGCTAGCGGTCCTGACCGCCTGTCAAGAGGAGGAATATCGCGGAGTTTTAGTGGCGAAGTTCGTTGATGGTTCTGTGCACTTCCTCAAGCGTATCGCCATTTCAAGCATCGAAGGTCCTGCTTTAAGTCTTTCCTTGGTGAGCAAGAAAAAGCGTTGCGAACTGATTGCTCCGGTACCAGCCGGGGCCCTCTCAGGCATAACTGACTGCAAGGAAATTTCAGGCATTGCCGTGCTGCGTTGCGATGGAGAAATCGAGCGCCAAACTCGCTGGCAAATGACCTCGTGTCATAGCGGATTTGGGCGCAGCATTGCGGGAACTGAACCAGCGTTCTTGTTTGGTTTTAGCGGAAACTCCTACACGGCACAGAATCAGCTCGAACTGGCCAAGGAAGCAAACTTCGAATTGCCCGTAAACGCCTGCCCTGATGGCATCAAGTCTAGCTCCCCTGAAGAGTGTAGTACCGGCAGCGCATCGCTACTCCCATGGCTCTTGGGGCAACCAGAGGAGCCGAGGTCGCCATGAAAATGACGCGTGTTCCGCTTGCCTCTATTCTCAGTAGCGCCCGGTGGCGAACCAGGCTGACCCTTTGGATTGCAGCTGTCGCAGCAGGGCTTGTGGTGGTTGGGTTTGCCAAATTGGCGGAACTGGCACTTGACTTGTTTTTTGGTCTTTATGCTCGCTTTGCCTGGCTGCCATTCTTGTTGGCGCCAGCTATCGGCATGCTCTCGGTGTGGTGCACCTTACGTATCTTTCCGGGAGCACAAGGTAGTGGCATTCCCCAGGTCATTGCTGCCCGCCGACTGGCAGCGGGTGGGCATGCGGTGCATGGACTCGTGTCCTTACGATTGGCCGTGGGCAAGGTTCTGGTTGGAGCATTGGCTTTGCTGGGTGGCTTTTCGTCGGGACGCGAAGGGCCGTCTGTTCAAATTGCCGCATCCATCCTTCATGCGGCCCATCGCTGGCTTCCCTGCTCTCGGGCTGTCAGGGCCTCCGACCTGATTCTGGCTGGCGGCGCAGCAGGGATTGCTGCCGCGTTCAATACGCCTTTGGCGGGCATCGTCTTCGCTATCGAGGAGCTTGGGCGACGACTGGAAGTGAGAACCAGTGGCGTGCTGTTGAGCACGATTATTTTCTCGGGCATGGTTTCCGTCGCACTTCTTGGTAATTACAACTATTTTGGCAACATCAAGGTTGCGCCGCAGAGCATTGCGCTTGCTGTCCCCGTTCTACTTGGCGGGGTTGCCTGCGGCCTGTTGGGCGGGCTGTTCAGTTATCTGATGCAACTCCCTCAGAACCGGCCAAGCATGGCAGCCTGGATTTGGCGGAGCAAACACCCCATTGCGTTTGCGGGTATCTGCGGGTTGCTCGTCGCATTCATCGGTTGGGCTGGCGGCGGACTGTCTTTCGGTAGCGGGTACACAATTACGTCGCAAGCAGTATCGGGGGAAATCACTCTCCCTTGGCACGCTCCGATTACGCGTTATTTGGCGACCCTTGTCAGCTATTACTCGGGTATTCCCGGCGGGATTTTTGCCCCTTCACTAGCAGTGGGTGGTGCACTGGGGAGCGTCGCCAGCGGCTTCTTTGGAAATATTGGCCATGGTGCCCTGATGGCGATTTTCATGGCTGGATTTCTCGCGGCCGTGACGCAATCCCCCCTCACATCTGCCATCATTGTTATGGAAATGATAGATGGCCATGAAATGGTGATTGCCCTGATTGCCGTGGCTTTTCTGGCGAAAATTGTAAGCGCCCGGCTAAGTCCTGAGCTCTACCAACAATTGGCCATCAGCTGGCTTGGACGTCAGAAAACAGCTGTAAAGCAGTCAGTGGATTGAAGACTCTCCAACGACAGCATAGTGGCTGCGAAGCTGCCGTTCGACAGGGTTGCTCAAGATGTCGATCCAATTTTCCGCTGTACAGATTCCATATTTCAATTATTATTGAAATATGGAATCGAACCTTGCTGTCGCCGCGCTTGGTGCGCTGGCGCATGAAACCCGTCTGGAAAGCTTCCGCTTGCTGGTGCGAGCCGGGGGCGGGGGCTTGTCTGTCGGGCGCATTGCCGAGGGACTGGGCGTTGAGGCGAATGGCCGCCTGACTTTTCACTTGAAGGAACTGGTTGCGGCCGGTTTGGCCGCCTCGCGGCAGGAGGGGCGGTTTGTTTTTTATTCGACCGACTATGTGGCAATGAACGAGTTGCTGCGCTACCTGACCGAAGATTGCTGCGGCGGTCTGGGTTGTGGCGAGGTCGTCGAGTCCTGCAATCCGGAGAAGTGCGCATGAAAACCTTCAATGTGCTGGTTTTGTGCACCGGCAATTCTGCCCGTTCGATTCTTGGCGAGGCGCTGTTCAATCATCTGGGTCAGGGGCGGATTCGCGCCTTTTCGGCCGGTAGCCAGCCAAGCGGCAAGGTCAATCCGGTCGCGCTGGAAACGCTGGAAAGGCACGGCGTGCCGCCACCTGAAGCCCGCAGCAAATCTTGGGACGAGTTTGCTATGCCCGGTGCGCCCGCGCTGGACTTCATCTTCACGGTCTGCGCCAGTGCGGCCGGTGAGGCTTGCCCGATCTGGCCGGGACACCCGGCGACGGCCCACTGGGGAGTCGCCGATCCAGCCCACGTCGAACCGCTGGCGGCGCGCCGGGCGGCTTTTGAAACGGCCTATGGTGAACTGGAAAAGCGGATCGCCGCTTTTTTGCAGTTGCCGCTCGAAACCATGTCGACCGCAGCAATCATCGAAGCGGCCCGGACCATTCACGCGGAGGGCGCGGTATGAGTGCGCAATGCGAAGTGACGATGAAACGGGCGGAAGGGCTGTCGATGAGTGGGTTTGAGCGTTACCTGACGATCTGGGTATTCCTGTGCATCGTGACCGGCATCGTGTTTGGCCAGGTGTTCCCCGGGTTTTTTCAGGCAGTGGGCGGCATGGAGGTGGCACGTGTCAATCTGCCCGTTGGCCTGCTGATCTGGGTGATGATCATTCCGATGCTGGTCAAGGTGGATTTCGGCGCGCTGAGCGAAATGAAGCAGCACGCCAGGGGTATTGGCGTCACGCTGTTCGTCAATTGGCTGGTCAAACCGTTCTCGATGGCTTTTCTCGGCTGGCTGTTTGTACGCCAGCTGTTTGCTGCCTATCTGCCGGCCGATCAGCTCGATAGTTACATTGCCGGTCTGATCCTGCTCGCTGCCGCGCCGTGCACGGCGATGGTCTTCGTCTGGAGCCGGCTGTCGAATGGTGATCCGCTGTTCACGCTGTCGCAGGTGGCGGTCAACGACACGATCATGGTTTTTGCCTTTGCCCCCATCGTCGCCTTCCTGCTCGGCATCTCGGCTATCACCGTGCCGTGGGAAACGCTGCTTACCTCGGTCGTGCTCTACATTGTCATTCCAGTTGCGCTGGCTCAGTTCTGGCGCAGGTCGTTGTTGGCTCGAGGCCAGGCCGTCTTCGATGCGGCAATGGCGAAAATCGGTCCGTGGTCGATCTGCGCGCTATTGCTGACCTTGGTCTTGCTGTTTGCCTTCCAGGGCGAGGCGATCCTGCGTCAACCACTGGTCATCGCGCTACTCGCCGTGCCCATCCTGATTCAGGTCTTCTTCAACTCGGCGCTGGCCTACTGGCTGAATCGGGCGGTTGGCGAAAAGCACAACATCGCGTGCCCATCGGCGCTGATCGGTGCTTCCAATTTCTTTGAGCTGGCGGTGGCTGCGGCGATCAGCCTGTTCGGTTTCGAATCCGGTGCAGCCTTGGCGACGGTGGTCGGCGTGCTGATTGAAGTGCCGGTCATGTTGCTGGTCGTGCGCGTGGTCAATGCCAGCAAGGGGTGGTACGAGGCAAAATAATCGCTGGCCCATGCCAGCCGGGAAGAGATCATGAACATCATCATCGAAGCGCTGCAGGGGGGATTGGGTGGGCTGGCCTCGTATCTGGCGGCTCACGTGCTGCTCTGTCTGGTCCCCGCGTTTTTCATTGCCGGCGCCCTGTCGGCGCTGGTGCCGCAGCAGTCGATCATCCGCTTCCTTGGACCGGATGCCTCGAAGTGGGTGTCCTACCCAGCGGCGGCCGGGGCGGGCAGCTTGCTTGCCGTCTGTTCCTGCACCATCCAGCCCTTGTTCGCCGGCATCTACAAGAAGGGCGCCGGGTTGGGGCCTGCCATCACTTTCCTGTTCTTCGCGCCGGCCGCCAACATTCTTGCCTTGTCCTATACCGGCGTCGCCTTGGGCGCCGACTTCGCCATTGCCCGCATCGTGCTGGCTCTGTCGTTCGGCATCGGGATCGGCATGATCATGGCCATCATTTTCCGGCGCGGCGAAGAAGCCAGGCTGGCGCAGAGTGAGGCTTTCAGCGCCGGCGAGGGCATTTCGAGAAAGGCGCTGGTTTTCCTGCTGGCACTGGTTGCCCTGCTGATCGCCGGTACCCTGAAGCTCGATTTCCTGAAAGCCGTGTTGTTCAGCATCGAGTTACCAATCCACGGTGCTACCGGGCTGCAGTCGCTGCTGGATATGCTGGTGCCGGTCGATGAAGCGGTTGGCGCCGAAGGCCTGAGTGTGCAGGGGCTGTTCCTGATCGCCTTGCTGACCCTGATCGGTGCGGCGGCCTGGCGCGGCCTGGGGCAGGTCGATAACGGCTTCAATCGCCTGACGCCGGTGGCGCTGGGGCTGACCGCGCTGACGCTGGTCGTCGCAGCGCTTGGCGTCCGGGTTTCGGAGAGTGGCTTGTTGTTGACGGTGAGTGTGCGAACCGCCGCGGTAGCTGCACTGTGTGCCTTTCTGGTGCCGCTGGCCAGGCGTTTCGATCCCTGGGATGTACAGCAATGGTTGTGGGAAACCTGGCGTTTCGTGAAGCAGATATTTCCGCTGCTGGTCGTCGGTGTTTTTCTGGTTGGTGTCATCCGCATCTTCATCCGGCCGGAATGGATACAGGCCGTGGCCGGTAGCAACACCGTTCTGGCCAATCTGGCGGGTGTCGTCTTCGGTGTCTTCATGTACTTCCCGACCCTGGTCGAGGTGCCGATCGCCAAGATGTTCCTGTCGCTCGGCATGCATCCGGGGCCGCTGATCGCCTACCTGATGGCCGACCCGGAGCTTTCCCTGCAGAGTATCCTGATCACCAGCGCCATCATCGGCAAGCTCAAGGCTTGGACTTACGTCGGCTTCGTCGCCCTGTTCTCGATGCTGGCCGGCCTGACCTACGGCGCCTGGGTCGATGGCTCCTCGCTCTGGCTGCTGGCAATGCTGGTCGGCGGTTTTGTTGCCCTGTTGCTGGGTGCCTTGCATTTAGTGGACCGGACCTCTCGCGCCCGGACCGTTTGAAAGGGAAATCATCATGTTGATCAAGATACTCGGTTCCGGTTGTGCCAAATGCAACCGTCTGGAGCAACTGACCCGCGAAGTGCTTACCGAACAAGGCCTGAACGCCACTTTCGAGCATGTGACGGCGATGGACGAAATCATGGCCTACCCGATCATGACCACACCCGCCCTGGTGGTGGACGAGGTGGTCAAGGTCTCCGGCCGGATTCCGAGCAAGGATGAAATCGCCGCCTGGCTCAAAGCGTAGCAAGGGCCGTGGCCGGCCCTTGCGCACCGGTCAGGCCGAGACGGAAAGCAGGCTGCTCAGTGACGAATTGCTCGTGTTGTCGCTGGCGGCGCCGTAGGCGTGCATCAGTTGCATGATCTTCTTCATCACCTGAGCTTCGGTGTTTGTATTGGTGTTGCTGGCGCTACTACTGCTTGCCGTGCTCGCTGTGGCGCTGTCGGCACTCGACGTGCTGTCCGACAAGCTGCTGTTCAAAGCCTGGGCTTCGGCAAATGAGACCTTGCCATCACCATTGGTATCTGCCGCGTCAAAATTCTGGACAGCGTTGGAGATAAAGCTGGAACGCTTGCTGTCCGAGCTGCCGATGTCCTCCAATTGGCTGGTCAGCTCATCCTTGGTGAAGCCTTGGTCATTCTGAGGGGGCGGCGGGGGCGGCATGCCACTCATTCCCTGAGGGCTTTGCCCTCCCTGTCCTTGCATTCGCATCTGGTTGAACTGGTTGTCCAGTTCTTCCTGGAGTTTCGACAGGGTCGTCGAAAACTCGCTTTCAGTGACCTTGCCATCACTGTCGCTATCCAGCGCTGCGAACACGTCATCGGCGCTGGATGTATTGCTATCCGAGCCGATTTTGCTGAAGGCAGAAACGATGTCGCTCTTCTCCAGATAGCCCTGGCTCTTGGTATCGAGCTTGGCAAATAGCTGGCTGATCGATGTTGAACTACTCAGGTTGCTGACCATGATTACCTCCGATTGTTTGGCCAAAAATAGGTAGCCCAGGCTGGGCTGTATTCACTTGAGCAAGTTATCGGCCAAAATCGGTAAAAATTGGTGGTGTTTTGCGTTAATCAGGGTAAATTTGCGTTAAGAAAATGGGGTTCCGGCCTTTGTCTGTCAAAAAACCGGCCTTTTGCCGGCGAAAGTTGGCAGTTTTTTGCTGGTGGCAATATTTGCCGCCTGCTTAATGTTGCCGCTTACCCGTAAAAATCTGTAAAGCCAGCGCGCTTCGACTGGTTTAGCCAGAGGGGCTTGGCTATGATCAGCCTTTGCCGATCAAGCGTGTGAGTTATGCCCCATATTTTGCTGGTGGATGATGATGTCGAGCTTTCGGGCATGTTGCGCGACTACCTGAATCAGGATGGCTTCGAGGCAACAGCCGTTCATGACGGAGAGAGTGGGGTCGTCGAGGCGCTCTCCGGGCACTACGCGATCGTCGCGCTTGACGTGATGATGCCCGGGATCAGCGGCATTGAGGTGTTGCGTCGCATTCGGGCCGTCAGCAATGTTCCGGTGTTGATGTTGACGGCCAAGGGCGATGACATGGACCGGATCGTTGGTCTGGAGCTTGGTGCCGATGACTACGTGCCAAAACCCTGCCAACCCCGCGAACTGGCGGCAAGGTTGCGGGCCATCCTGCGGCGAACCACGCTTGTCGAGGCAGCCAGTGGGCCGATTGTTGCCGGGCCGCTGACGGTCTATCCGGAGCAGCGCCGTGTCGAGTGGGGCGGGGCTCCGGTCGACATGACCAGTACCGAATTCAATCTCGTCGAGGTGCTGGCCCGCAATGCCGGGCGCCCGGTCAGCAAGGGGCTACTCTGCGAACAGGCGCTGGGGCGGCCTTTGGCTCGCTTCGATCGCAGCATCGACGTGCATTTGTCGAGTATTCGTCACAAGCTTGGCAATTTGCCGGATGGTCGCTCGTGCATCCAGACGGTGTATCGGCAGGGCTATCAGCTAATCAAGGAATAGCGTGGGGCGCCTGTTCTGGAAGTTGTTCCTCTTTATCTGGCTCGGGCAAATGGCTGCTGTCATTGGAACGGGGGCCTTGTTCTGGGTAGAGCGAAATGCTCATCCGGCCCATATGGAGGGCGGAGGAGGGCATCCGCCGCCACCGTTTTCTGAAAAATTTGAACACCATGCTCCACCTGCGGATTCTCTCGACAGGCCAAGCGACAGCATGGGGCGCCCACCGGCGCGGCATGAGCCACCCGGAATCCGCTTCCCGATTGCTCCCATCTTGGCCGGCCTGCTGGCTAGCGTGCTCTGTGCGGCCGGGCTGGCCTGGTATTTTGCCATGCCGATCCGCCAGCTTCGTCAGGGCTTTGATGCGGCGGCCAATGGCGAACTGGATGTACGCGTTGGCCCCGGGATGGGCCAGCGGCGCGACGAGCTGGCTGATCTCGGGCGCGATTTCGATCGTATGACCGAACGCCTGCAATCCGTCGTCGAGGGGCAAAAGCGCCTGCTGCATGATGTATCGCACGAAATGCGCTCGCCACTGGCCCGTTTGCAGGCTGCCGTTGGTCTGGCCCGACAGCAGCCCGAGCGGATGGAGGATTTTCTGGCGCGTGTTGAGCGCGAAAGCGAACGGATGAATCGGCTCGTCGGTGAATTGCTGACCCTGTCACGGCTGGAGGCCGGTAGTGCCGGTGCGCTCAGTCCCGTCGACATGGAGGAGCTTCTGGCGCAGTTGGTTGAGGATGCGCGCTTTGAAGGCGCCGCACGGCAAGTTGTGATCGATTATGTACCGGGGAAAATGGCCGAGGTTCTGGCCGATACCGAGCTGCTGCATCGAGCCATCGAGAACGTTGTCCGCAACGCCCTGCGCTTCTCTCCACCGGGTGGCGTCGTTCGCATAGAGGCCGAGACGCAGAATGACGGTGTATTTCATATCCGCGTCCTTGATCAGGGGCCGGGTGTCGCTGAGGCTGACCTTGAGGCTATTTTCACCCCGTTCTATCGCGGAGCGGCGCCGCGAGATGACGATGGCTATGGTTTGGGCTTGGCCATCGCCCGCCGGGTGGTGCAGGTGGGCAATGGCACGATCAGGGCGAGCAACGTAACGGGGGCTGGTCTGTTGGTTAGCATCGAACTACCAATTGTCATTTTTTTGTGAAGAAGGCTGGCTTTCTCCCCGTTAGCTCATTGCCGGCCAGGAAATGCTCTTTCCGGGTGGTAAATCAATATACAGCGGGCTGAAAACACCCGGGTCAAGTTACGTCAACGGAAGAAATCCCGCTTTTTTGCGCGGCTTCGTGATGTATTTATCCCTTTGATTTACGAACTATTACAATCAGATAGCCCTCGCTACCTATAATTGGCGCAAATTTAGAGGGGCCTCTTTCTGCTTCAGGGCGTTTGCACGCTGCAACGCTCAAGGAAGAGGCTTTTTCAACCGAGTTTACAAGTGCCAATATGAAATACAACGCCGTTGCTTCACTTTTCCTGGCAGCTGCCATGCCGGCTATCGCTCAGATTCCGTCCGTATCGAACCCGGCTCTGGCAACATTGAAGGATGTCGCCCAAAGAGCCGTCCTGAATAGCCCGGAAGTGACCTCCAAATGGCACAATTACAAAGCGGCCGATGAAGAAATCGGTGTGGCGCGCGGCGGCTATTTTCCCCGCGTTGACCTGACAGCCGGTTCGGGGCGCGAGAGCCTGCGCCAGCCGTCGACAGCTGACCGCGACTACACTCGCAGCGGATACATGCTGAGCCTGAACCAGATGCTGTTCGATGGCTTTGCCACGCGCAACGAGGTTCGTCGGCTCGACAAGGCTAAGCTGGTTCGTTACTACGAGTTGCTCGATGCCTCCGAAAATGTCGCGCTCGAAGCCGGGCGTGCTTATCTCGATGTGCTGCGTTACCGCCTCCTGGTCGATCTCGCCAAGGATAACTACGTCCAGCACAAGGCGACCTACGACCAGATCCAGCGTCGCACCCAGAGTGGTGTTGGCCGTCGGGTGGACTTTGAGCAGGCCGGCAGCCGTCTTGCCCTGGCCGAAATCAATCTGCTTACCGAAAACGCCAATTTGCATGACGTGACCGCTCGCTTCCAGCGCCTGGTCGGCGCCCAGCCGGATGGCGCCATTGTCGCGCCGACCTTGGTCAGCACCGCCTTCCCAACGCAGGCCAAGGTGGCGCTTGATACCCTGCACAAAAAGAATCCGGCGCTGCTGGCTGCTACCGAAAACATCGAAGCCGCCCAGTATGAAATCAATACCCGGCGCGCCGCCTATTCACCGAAGCTCGACTTCCGCGCCCGTACCGACCAGACCAAGAACTATCTGGGGGATACCGGTCAGCGCGACTATAACGTGGCCGAACTTGTCGTTAGCTGGAACCTCTTCAATGGCGGTTCCGACCGCGCTCGTGAAAAACAGACCATCGAGAAAAAGAACCTGGCGTTCGATCTTCGTGAAAAAGCTTGTCGCGATACCAGGCAGACCCTGCTCATCGCCTATAACGACGTTCTGCGTCTCAAGGAGCAGTCGGTTCATCAGGCACGTCAGGTTGTCCTCCTCGAAAAGACTCGTGATGCCTACCGCGATCAGTTCAATGTTGGACAACGCACCCTGCTTGACCTGCTCGATACCGAAAACGAACTGTTGTCTGCCCGTCGCTCAGCCGCCAATGCCAACACCGACCTGACTTTGGCTTATCTGCGGACCTATGCCGGCATGGGGACGCTGCTTGAATACCTCGGTCTCCAGCGTCTCGATGCGGAAACTCCGGATGCCAAGGATCTGGCTGAAATCGATCCGGCTCAGCTTTGCCCGAACGACCCGATTGCCTTGAGCCAGCCGGACCGCGAGGAGCTGAATGCCAAGGCGGCCGCACTGAATGCCGCCAAGCCGATGGTCATGCCGGTGCCGGTTACGATAGGCGGCGAGGCCGATATCCAGAATCAGGTCAGGTCTTGGGCTGCTGCGTGGTCTGCTCGCGACTACTCAGCTTACGCCGCTTTCTATGCGCCGACCTTTACGCCGGATGGTGGCCTTTCACGTGAGGACTGGGCGCAACTTCGTCGCAGCCGTATTACCGCTCGCGGTGAAATCAACGTCGATGTGCAGGAGTTGAAAGTCCGTATGGATGGAAATGACCGTGCTTTTGTCGAGTTCCGCCAGATTTATCAATCGAATGCTTACCGCGATACTACCCAGAAGACCCTTGAAATGATCCGGGTTGGCGGCAAGTGGCTGATCAACCGCGAAAGCTCTGTCCCTTGTGCCGGAAATACCGTCGGCGGCTGCAAGGGGCTAATTCGCTAATCCGAGCTTCCGGCCGGCTAAAGACCGGTGACTGGACAAATAAAAAGGCCATGCTACCGAGCATGGCCTTTTTGCTGCTAGCCGGGTTTAACCCAGCAGCTTGCGGTTCAGGGTATAGGTTCCGATCAGGCAGGCTTCGGCCAGGATGTGCCCCTGAATGGCGGCGCGGGCTTCCGGGCCGCCAAATTTGCCGGCAAGCGGCAATTGCTCGATATCCAGCGCATAGACCGTGAAAACGTAGCGATGGATGATTTCATCGTTCCAGGGCGGGCACGGGCCGTCGTAGCCGTAGTAGTCGCCCCGCATGTCGTTGTCGCCGGCAAACCAGTCCGTGTAGTTGTTGATGCCCTGGCGGGCGCCGTAAGCGGCCTGTGGCCCCGGCTTGCCACGCGGTGTGACTTCGCCGCTGAATTCGCCTTCTTTCAGGCTGGTGATCGAGGCAGGCAGATCAATCAGAACCCAGTGGAAAAAGTCGACACGCGGCAAAGAAGCAGGGACGCTTCGCCCCTCCTGATTAACGTCGTCTCCCTGGCTGGGAACATCCGGATCATGGCAGATGACAGCAAATGATTTGGTCCCGGCCGGAACGTCGCTCCAGGATAGCTGGGGATTCTTGTTGCTTCCCAGGCAGACGTGATGAGCCGGGTCCGGAATGCAGAAGGAGTAATCCCCCGGGATTGTTTGTCCGTCGGCAAAACTGCCACTGGTCAATTTCATCGTAGTCTCTCCTGATTATGGGGCTGTGCGGCGCTTGAAGTCGCCGAGGCGGAAGCCAAGAATCCATAGTGTAGCGAAATAGACGATGGCGCCAAGTGGTACAAGCCATGCAAGGTGAATTATCCGGTCGATGAAACTGAGTTGCAGCCAGCTGTTTTCCCTACCCATCCCGAACCACAGGACACCGCCCATGGCGACCAGCGCCACGCCCAGTTTCGCCACAAAACTGCCCCAGCCAGCCTGTGGTTCGTAGATGTCGAGCCGGCGCAGGCCGCGATAGAGCATGAATGCATTCAGGCACGCCGCCAGCCCGATCGACAGGGCCAGGCCGGCATGGCCGATCCAGCCAATGAAGGCGAGGTTCATCAGTTGGGTCGCGGTCAGCGAGATCAGGGCGATGCGAACTGGCGTTCGCACGTTCTGCCGGGCATAGAAGCCAGGAGCCAGCACCTTGACCAGAATCATGCCGGTCAGGCCGACGGTGTAGGCGACCAGCGCCTCGCGGGTACGGAAGACATCGTCTGGCGAAAAGGCGCCATGGAAAAACAGCGTGGCGATCAGGGGGACGGCCAGAATTGCCAGTCCGAGCGCTGCCGGCGCGGCGAGCAGCAAGGTCAGTCGCAAGCCCCAGTCGAGTAGGCGGGAGTATTCGATATGTTCGTTGCTGGCGTGATAACGCGACAGCGATGGCAGCAGGATGGTGCCCAGTGCGGCACCCAGCATGCCCGACGGAAACTCCATCAGACGGTCTGCATAGTAGAGCCAGGAAACGCTGCCGGTCTTCAGAAAAGAGGCAAAAATCGTGTTGATCAGCAAGCTGACCTGGGAAACCGAAACGCCGACCACGGCCGGGCCCATCAGCGTCAATATCCGGCGCACCCCGGGGTCAGCCCAGGCAGCCCGCCAATTCAGGGAGGGGCGGGGCAGCATCGAAATTTTCTTCAGTGCGGGAATCTGGATCGCCAGTTGCAACAGGCCGCCGAGAAAAACGGCCCAGCCCAGTGCCAATACCGGCGGGTCGAAATATGGTGCGGCAAACAAGGCCATGCCGATAAAGGACAGGTTGAGCAGGACCGGGGTAAAGGCCGGCAGCGCGAAGCGGCTCCAGCTGTTCAGCAAACCGCCGGCCAGGGCGACCAGCGACATGAAGAATATATAAGGGAAGGCGATGCGGGTCAGCGTGATTGTCAGTTCGAACTTGCCGGCATCTGCGGCAAAACCCGGAGCGGAGATCCAGACCAGCAGCGGCGCCGCGGCAATGCCGATGGCAGTTACGGCAAACAGGATGATCGACAGCAGGCTGGCGACGTGATCGACCAGTGTGCGGGTGTCTTCTTCACTGCGCTTGTTCTTGTATTCGCCCAGGATGGGTACGAATGCCTGGGAAAAAGCCCCTTCGGCAAACATCCGCCGCAGCAGGTTGGGCAGTTTGAAGGCGACAAAAAAAGCGTCTGTGGCCAGTCCTGCGCCAAAGGCGCGAGCAATGACAAAATCCCGAACGAAACCGAGGATTCTCGACAGAAGGGTCATTCCGCTGACTGTGGCCAGCGCGCGAAGCAGATTCATTGGGTCTTGGCGTTGCCTGAAATGGTTTGAAAAAAGCGCCAATTCTACGCTCTGCTTTCCACGGAAACAGCGAAAGTCAAATGCTGTCCGGCTTTTCAGCGTTCCTCGTTGTCGCCCGCTCGGCTGCGCGTTCGGCGACAAACAAAGCAACAGGCGATCGGGGGCGCTCGAGCGATGTCGTGGTGGCTAGCCCGTCTCCGCTGGTGAGACTCGCCAGTTTGTTGAGGTCGGTCGATGGCGGCAGGAGCTTGGTCTGCTGCCTGTTGCCCGCAAGGCGCTGCTGTTGTACAATCCGCCGCCTTGGTTTGCCGCTTTAGCTCAGTTGGTAGAGCAGTTCATTCGTAATGAAAAGGTCGCCAGTTCGATTCCGGCAAGCGGCACCATATTGATTTAGCCCACCTCGTGTGGGCTTTTTCATTTACTCAGCCCGTTTTTAAAACTAGGCTTTTTGCCCTTCGGCTCTTTGTGGCCTCGGTGTGGCCGGTTTGGCCAACGCGGCAGGGCAACGATCAGTGGTGGAAAGTGCTTGGACATGCTCGAAGGTGTGCTCAGAATTTCTTCTCAGCTGTGGATGATCGCTCATCGCGTAGCGGGTTATGCCCTGCTGAACTTACTTGATGACCCGGCCATTCTGGCCTTGGCATTTTGCTAGCTTGTCCGTTTCAGTGGCTCCTGGGCCGCAGTCAGGCTGACGGATTACCGCGTCGCTGACGGAGTGCTCGATCCGCCGCGTAAAAAGGGAGCGGGTTACTGCTTGAATGCCACACGGTTTCTGCCGGCGCGTTTGGCTGCATACAGACCGGCATCCGCAGTTCTGAGCAATTGCTGTGGTGCCTTGTCTGCACTGGGGCATGTGCTGGCGACGCCAAAGCTGCAGGAAATGCGCCCGTCGATACCGCGCTCATGGGGGATGCAGAGGTCGCGGGCGGACTGGCGCATGCGTTCGGCAACGGCGTAGGCGCCATTGGCATCGGTGCCGGGCAGGATGGCAACAAACTCTTCGCCACCGTAACGCGCCACGGTATCTTCAACCCTGAAGAGGGATTCACTGAGTGAGCTGGCGACAGCTTTGAGGCAGACATCGCCGGCTTGGTGGCCGTATATGTCGTTGAATTGTTTGAAAAAGTCGACGTCGCTGATAACGATGCTGAGTGGCGTTTCGGTCCGAATGCAGCGTTTCCATTCGGCGGCCAGAGTGTCATCAAAGTGCCGGCGATTCGGGATGCCGGTCAGGCTGTCCAGAATGGCGATTTCCTTGAGCTGCCGGTGCACCGCGCAGATTTCCTGCTGTCTGGTTGCGATGCGGAGCATGGCCCTGACCTTGGCCAGCAGGACAACTTCCGAGACGGGTTTGTAAAGGAAGTCGTCGGCGCCGGCCAGGATGCCTTTGGCCAGAATGTCTTCATCATTGACCGAAGAGAGCAGGACGATAGGCGTCCATGGCGAAAAGCCGGCTTCGTCTCTTGATTGCTCCCAAGTGCGGATGGTCCGGGTCAGCGAAATGCCATCGATACCCTGCAGCGCATCGTCCAGCAAAACCATGCTGGGCCAGGTTTCCTGAATAATCTTCAGGGCCTGCTCGCCCTCCCCGGTGGCGACCGTCCGGATATCCGGCAACTGATGAAGGCACTCGCAAATCTGCCCCCGATTCGCGGCAGAAGGGGCGATGACGAGCACGGTCGGCCTGTTTTTGCCAGATGCTGGCTGATCGAACATGGTGGGAGCGCTTTGATGGCTGATCTATTTTTTCATCATAGCACCACTATGAAACAGGGGCTTTTTCCTTTGCTGAATCCGGGAGTAATATGTCGTTTTTCCATACGGTACCGTCTGGAGTGATGTCGGGTTTTGAGGAGGAGTGACAATGCAAATCAAGGATAAAGTGTTTCTGGTGACCGGTGCCGGCTCAGGCTTGGGGGCGGCAACGGCGGTAGCTTTGGCTGAAGCCGGGGCCAAGGTGGTGCTGGTCGATCTCAATCGGCAGGCCGGTGAGAAGCAGGCTGCCGATCTGGGTGACGGTGCATGTTTCGTTGAAACGGACGTTGCCAGCGAGGCCTCCGCAGTCAATGCGATCAATACGGCGATTTCCAAATTTGGCGCCCTGCACGGGCTGGTCAATTGTGCGGGCGTAGCGCCGGCAGAGAAAGTCGTGGGCAAGGAAGGGCCGCACAAACTGGAAAGTTTCGCCAAGGTTATCAACATCAACCTGGTTGGCACCTTCAATATGATTCGCCTGGCCGCAGACGCGATGATGAAAAACGCGCCTGATGCCGGCGGTGAGCGGGGCGTGATCGTGAATACGGCCTCGGTTGCTGCTTACGAAGGGCAGCTTGGACAGGCTGCGTATGCGGCTTCGAAGGGCGGCATTGTTGCGCTGACGCTTCCCGTTGCTCGCGAACTGGCGCGTAGCGGTATCCGCTGCATGACCATCGCCCCGGGCATTATGGAAACGCCGATGTTGCTGGGTATGCCGCCTGAAGTCCAAGATGGGCTGAACAAGATGGTTCCGTTCCCGACCCGCATGGGCAAACCAGCCGAATACGCGGCGCTGGTTCGGCACATCGCCGAAAACGCCTACCTGAACGGCGAAGTGATCCGCTTGGATGGTGCGATCCGGATGGGCGCCAAATAAACTATACTTCGGCTCCGCCCTTGATCTAAAAGGCACTTCGGTGCCTTTTTTGTATTTATGCCCCAAGCTTCCTGTTATCACTGTGGCCTGCCCATTCCCGATAATGTCGATCTGTCGGTGAAGATTGGTGGCGAGCCGCGGGCGATGTGTTGCTTTGGTTGCCAGGCGGTGGCCCAATCCATCGTTGAGAATGGCCTGGAAGACTATTATCGCAGTCGCGATTCCTTGCCCGAATCGCCACGTGAGGCGATGCCGGCTGTGCTCGACCAGCTTGCCTTGTTCGACCATGCCGAATTCCAGAAAAGTTTTGTCAAGGAACTTGGCCAGAATGAGCGCGAGGCTTCCCTGCTGCTTGAGGGTATTACCTGCGCCGCCTGCATCTGGCTGAATGAACAGCACATTGGGCATCTGCCGGGCGTGACGGCAATGGATATCAACTACACGACACGCCGAGCGCGCGTGCGTTGGGACGAAACCCGCATCAAGCTGTCGGACATCCTTGGCGCTATTGCTGCCATTGGCTATCGGGCCTACCCCTACGATGCGGCGAAAAACGAGGAAATTTCCCGCAAGGAGCGGCGCGGCGCGCTGTGGCGTCTTTGGGTGGCAGGGTTCGGCATGATGCAGGTGATGATGTACGCCTATCCGGTCTACATCGCTGATGGCGATATGGCGCCCGACATAGAAAGCCTGATGCGCTGGGCCAGTTTGCTGCTGACCTTGCCCGTCATTTTTTATTCCTCAGCACCTTTCTTCCGTAATGCCTGGCGGGACATCAAGCTGCGCCGCGTGGGGATGGATGTTCCTGTCGCGCTTGGTGTTGGCGCCGCATTTCTGGCCAGTTGCTGGGCGACCTTCATGCAGGCCGGTGAGGTCTATTTCGACTCGGTCACGATGTTCATATTCTTCCTTCTTGGCGGACGTTTTCTGGAAATGACCGCCCGCCAAAAGGCGCTGAGTGTGACCGAGGCGCTGGCCAAGTTGATGCCGGCTTTTGCCCAGAAAATGCCTGGATTTCCATCGGATCGAACCACCGAGCAGTGCGTTGTGGCGGATTTGCATCCCGGTGACTATGTGCTGGTGCGGGCTGGCGACATTGTGCCGGCCGATGGCCGGGTTATCGACGGGATCAGTTGTGCCAACGAGTCGTTGTTGACGGGGGAAAGCAAGCCGGTGCCGAAGTCGCCGGGTGATGCAGTAACCGGCGGGGCAATCAATGCAGAAAGTCCCCTGGTCGTGCGGGTTGATCAGGTTGGAGAAGGAACGCGTTTGTCGGCAATCATCCAGTTAATGGAGAGGGCGGCCGCGGAAAAACCCAAAATCGTCGAATTGGCTGACCGCATTGCCAGCTATTTCGTCGCCGTGCTGCTGGCCGTCGCCGTTTTTGTTGCCATCGGCTGGTATTTCGTCGATCCATCGAAGGCTTTGTGGATTACGGTATCCGTGCTGGTCGTTACCTGCCCGTGTGCCTTGTCGCTGGCCACGCCGATTGCGTTGACCGTTTCGGCAGGTGCTCTGGCCAAGGATGGTTTGCTGGTTACACGAGGTCATGCCATCGAAACGCTGGCCCGGGCTACGCATTTCGTTTTCGACAAAACCGGTACGTTGACGACGGGGCGCATGCATTTGGTGGATGTGCTCCCGGTTGCAGGCTTGGGCAAGGATGAGTGTCTAGCAATCGCTGCTGCCCTCGAGCATGCCTCCGAGCACCCTGTTGCTACAGCCTTGCGTCGTGCGGCAGGGGCGCAATTGCCGGAGATTTCGGCGGCGCTCAGCGAGCCAGGGCAGGGCATCGAAGCCCTCGTGGCGGGGCGGCGGTACCGGATCGGCCGACCAGAATATGCCTTGGGCTTGGGGACTGGAGCTTTGCCTGACGCAGCGGCTGCCTGGCTGGAAAGTGGCGATACCGTCGTCGTTCTCGGCGACGAAACAGGCTGCCTGGCGCTTTTCCGGATCGGTGACGAACTTAGGCCGGAGTCAGCTTCCTTGATTTCGGAGTTGCTCGCGGCTGGCAAAAAAGTCGTGCTTTTGAGTGGCGATGCGGCCTCGGTGGCCAATCGTGTTGCGGCTTCATTGGGCATTGACGATGTCCGGGCTGGCGTAACGCCTCAGGGCAAGCATGATTGCGTGAAGAGATTGCAGGCGGAAGGGGCGCTGGTAGCCATGGTCGGCGATGGGGTCAATGACGCGCCGGTGTTGGCTCAGGCGCAGGTTTCAGTGGCGATGGGGGGCGGTGCCCAGCTAGCCCGAACCCAGTCCGATTTCGTCCTCCTTTCCGAAAATCTCGATCATCTGCGCTATGGTTTGCGCCGTGCCCGGAAAACCCTGCTGGTTATCCGTCAGAATCTCTGGTGGTCCTTCGCGTACAATTTCATTGCACTGCCCTTGGCGATTGGTGGTTATGTGACCCCTTGGTTGGCAGGTATCGGTATGTCGGCCAGTTCATTGCTGGTCGTGCTCAATTCACTGCGTATTCAACGCGTGGAGACTGACTGATGGAAAGTGTTTATCTTCTGATTCCTGTTTCGGTGATCCTGGTGTTTGGGATCGCCTTGGCTTTTTGGTGGTCTGTGCGCAGCGGTCAGTTTGATGACCTGGAGGGGCCGGGGTTTCGCATCTTGATGGACGATAATCCCCCCCCAAAGCCAGTTGAACAGCCCGAATCCGATAAAGCAGAGAAAGTTTGACCTGTGTCAACGTGCCGGTGCGCGCGCAACGGCAATATGGCGTCATTGCGAAACGCGAGTTTCGCTGCGATTCTCTGTTGGGGTTGGGGTGCGTTGCGACGCACCCTTTTTTTGTCTACTTGCAGACCGCTTGCCGTCGCGACTAGCTAATTCGGACTAATTGCACTTAGATAATCGGTAGGTTGATCTAGGTCAAATCGGCCCCTCTCAACTAGAATAACATCCGTTTCTATGTGCCCCCTTGGTTTCAGGGAGGTGGGCATTCCGTTTTTTATTAACGAGAGGTGGGTTCATGTCTGGAACGCAAACCACATATAACGATAAGGTCGTACGGCAATTCGCCGTCATGACTGTCATCTGGGGCATCGTCGGCATGCTTGTCGGTGTCATCATTGCAGCTCAACTAGTCTGGCCGGAATTGAATTTTGGTCCGTGGTTGCACTTCGGGCGCCTGCGTCCGTTGCATACCAACGCGGTTATTTTTGCGTTTGGTGGCTGTGCTTTGTTCGCAACTTCTTACTGGTGTGTTCAGCGCACCAGCCATGCCCGTCTTTGGGGTGGTCCGCTGGTTCCCTTTACCTTCTGGGGTTGGCAGCTTGTCATTTTGGCTGCTGCAATCACGCTGCCTTTGGGTATGAGTCAGGGCAAGGAATACGCAGAGCTGGAGTGGCCGATCGACATCCTGATCACGCTGGTCTGGGTTTCTTATGCGCTGGTCTTCTTCGGAACGATCGCCAAGCGTACGGTTTCTCATATCTACGTAGCCAACTGGTTCTTCGGTGCTTTCATCATCGCTGTCGCGCTGCTGCATCTGGTTAATAGTGCTGCCATGCCGATTACGCTGACCAAGTCCTATTCGGTCTATTCTGGCGTGCAGGATGCGATGATTCAGTGGTGGTATGGTCACAACGCCGTGGGCTTCTTCCTGACCGCTGGCTTCCTGGGCATGATGTACTACTTTGTGCCGAAGCAGGCTGGTCGTCCGGTTTACTCCTATCGCCTGTCTGTGGTCCACTTCTGGGCCCTGATCTTTACCTACATGTGGGCTGGTCCTCACCACCTGCACTACACCGCGCTGCCGGATTGGACTCAGTCGGTCGGTATGGTGTTCTCCCTGATTCTGCTGGCTCCGTCCTGGGGTGGCATGATCAACGGCATCATGACCCTGTCGGGTGCCTGGCATAAGTTGCGCGACGACCCCATCCTGAAGTTCCTGATCACTTCATTGTCTTTCTACGGTATGTCTACCTTCGAAGGTCCGATGATGTCGATCAAGACTGTCAATGCGCTGTCGCACTACACGGACTGGACCGTCGGTCACGTGCACTCCGGTGCTTTGGGCTGGGTGGCCATGGTTTCCATTGGTTCCATCTATTACCTGCTGCCGAAGCTTTTCGGCAAGACCGAGATGTACAGCACCAAGCTGGTCACAACCCACTTCTGGATCGCTACCATCGGTACCGTTCTGTATATCGCCTCCATGTGGATTGCCGGTGTGATGCAGGGCTTGATGTGGCGTGCGGTTAATGCCGACGGTACGCTGGCTTACAGCTTCGTCGAATCCGTCAAGGGCTCCTACCCGTTCTGGGCGATCCGTTGGCTGGGTGGTGTCCTGTTCCTGTCTGGCATGCTGATCATGGCTTTCAACATGTTCAAGACCATGGCTGGCGGCAAGACTCAGGATATGCCGGTGATCGCTCCGGCTGGTCATCACGCCTGATTAGGGAGAGATAACAATGCTTAAGCATGAGCAAATTGAAAAGAGCGTAGGCCTGCTGATTGTACTGACGCTGCTTACCGTGATTTGGGGTGGCCTGCTCGAAATCGTTCCGCTGTTCTTCCAGAAATCGACCACGACGCCGGTTGAGGGTGTGAAGCCTTACGATGCGGTGCGTCTGGTTGGCCGCGACATTTACGTTCGCGAAGGTTGCTTCCTTTGCCACTCGCAGATGATTCGTCCGTTCCGCGCTGAAACCGAGCGTTACGGTCATTATTCTGTGGCTGGCGAGTACGTCTACGATCACCCGTTCCAGTGGGGGTCCAAGCGTACCGGCCCGGATCTGGCTCGCGTTGGTGGCCGTTACTCCGACGAATGGCAGCGTGCCCACCTGATGAATCCGCGCGACGTGGTTCCTGAGTCCAATATGCCGGCATTTGCCTTCCTGGCAAATACCAAGGCCAAGGATTCGGTTGGTGCAGATGTCGAGAAGAAGATGCAGGTCATGCGTAGTTTTGCTAACGCCCGTGGTATTCCGACCTATACGGATGAGGAAATCAAGGGCGCCAAGGCCGCTATCGGCGACAAGACCGAGCTGGACGTCCTGATTGCCTACCTGCAGGGTATGGGTACGGCGCTGAAGAACGTCAAGTAATAGCCATGGACATCAACGATCTGCGTTCTATCACCACGGTTCTGGGGTTGCTCTGCTTTCTCGGGATTGTGGGGTGGGCTTATGGCAAGAGCAGCAAGAAGGGGTTTGAGGAAGCTGCTAATCTGCCGTTCGCAGAACATGATGACGAAGGTGTGGCGTCCAAAACGTCGCACCCGCGCTGATATAAAGGAAAGCAAATGAGCGATTTCGTTAGCGATTTTTGGAACATGTACGTGATTGTGATTGTGGTGGGTAGTATTCTCGCCTGCGCAATTCTTCTCTACATGCAGGGCAAGGCGACCTTCACTCCGGGCAAGACCATGGGTCATGTCTGGGATGAAACCCTTGAGGAATACAACAATCCAATGCCCAAGTGGTGGAGTTGGTTGTTCATCATTACCGTGGTATTTGCCTTTGTTTATCTGGCGCTGTACCCGGGCCTGGGGAACAATAAAGGCATCCTGAACTGGACGGCAGTCGGTCAGCACAAGGCTGAAGTTGACAAGATGGATGCTGCAGTTAAGCCGCTGTTCGACAAGTACATGGCCATGGATATCAAGGCAGTTGCTGGTGACAAGCAAGCCATGGAAATGGGTAAGCGCCTGTTCCTGACCTACTGCATGCAGTGTCATGGTGCTGATGCGCGTGGTGCCAAGGGCTTCCCGAATCTAACCGATACTGACTGGCAGTATGGCGGTGAGCCGGAGCAAATCAAGGAAACCATCTCGAACGGTCGTATGGGTATCATGCCGCCGCACGAACAACTGGGTGCTGATACCATCAAGGATCTGGCCAACTTCGTGCGCTCCCTGTCCGGTCTGCCGAGCGACTCTGTTCGTGCAGCAAAGGGCAAGGAAACCTTCACTTCCGCTGGTTGCGTTGGATGCCACGGTATGGATGCCAAGGGTACCCAGGCTGTTGGCGCGCCGAATCTAACCGATAAGGTTTGGTTGTACGGTTCTTCCGAAGCGACCATCACCGAGACGATTACCAAGGGGCGTCAGAACCAGATGCCGGCCTGGAAAGATTTTCTCGGCGAAGCTAAGGTTCATTTGTTGTCTGCCTATGTGTTCAGCTTGAGCCAAGGCGCCAAGTAATTGGCTGAAGCGGGGCGGCAGGGCCGCCCCGCTTTTCTTTATGTATATATGGCTGACCTGTATCAAAATTGCGTTGCTTAAAACGCCGAACTATCCACGCTTAGCGCAATTTCGATACGGATAAGACACTATGGAATCTGCTGATAATAATCCTCCGGCCAAGCCGGGTAATGCTTCCGCGCCTGTTTCTTTCTACGAGAAACACAAAAAAGTTTATATCCGGGAGGTCAAGGGCTGGTGGAATAACTGGCGCTGGATTCTGGTGTTCTTTACTCAGGTGCTTTTTTATGGGGCACCTTGGTTAGAGTGGAATGGGCGGCAGGCAGTTCTTCTGCACCTCGTCGAACGTAAGTTCTATCTCTTTGGCTTGGTCCTGTGGCCTCAGGATGTTTTCTATCTCGCATTGTTGCTGATCGTTTCAGCTTATGCGCTGTTCCTCTTTACTGCCATCGCCGGGCGATTGTTCTGTGGTTACGCCTGTCCCCAGACGGTGTACACCGAAATATTCATGTGGGTCGAAAACCGAATCGAGGGTGACCGTGCTGCGCGGATGAAGCTCGACAAGGGGCCGATGACGGCACGAAAGTTCGGTCTTAAGGCAGTCAAGCATGTGATCTGGTTGCTTATTTCTCTGTGGACAGGTTTTACGTTGGTTGCTTATTTCACGCCGGTGAGTGAACTTCTGGCGGCGCTTCCATTTGATTTCTCGGGCTGGGAACTGTTCTGGACATTGTTCTATGCCGGGTTTTGCTATATGCAAGCTGGTTTCCTGCGTGAACAGGTCTGCAAGTACATGTGTCCGTATGCCCGCTTTCAAGGGGTGATGTTCGATCCGGATACGTTGGTTATTACTTACGATCCGGAGCGTGGTGAGCCACGTGGTGCTCGCAAGAAGGGCGTTGATGCGAAGGCTGCCGGAGCCGGTGATTGCGTCGATTGCGGTCTATGCGTGGCGGTTTGTCCCACCGGTATTGATATCCGCAAAGGCCAGCAGTACGAGTGTATTGGCTGTGGTGCCTGTATTGATGTGTGTGATCCGGTCATGGACAAGGTCGGCTTGCCGCGGGGGCTTATCCGCTATACGACCGAAAATGCCCTGGAACAACATTTCAGCCCGAAAGATGTTCTGTCCCATATTCTCCGGCCGAGAATCATACTCTATACGACGATATTGCTGGCGATCATGGCCGCCTCCACTTGGTCTTTGGCGACGCGTGTGCCGTTGAAGGTGGATGTGATTCGTGATCGTTCGATCTTGGCGCGTGAGGGCGACGACGGTCGGATCGAAAACGTTTTTAACCTAAAGATTATGAACACTACCGAGGAGCCCAAGCGCTACGCGCTGTCGGTAGAGGGAATGGACGGGATCGAGATCGTTGGCGAACGGATTGTCGAAGTTGGTAGCGCAGAGAATCACGAAGTTACCATCGTTGTCCGCGTCCCTCCGGAGTCTGGCAAGACGGGGGCTAACCCCATTTATTTTGATATCAAGGCCCAGAATCACGACAAAATCGCGGTTCATGAGAAGGCCTCCTTCCTGATGCCCTGATATATGAGCAATTCAATGACCCTTCGTAGTAACAATCAACCTTGGTACAAGGAGCGCTGGCCCTGGATTCTGATGGCAGGACCTGCCGTTGTAATCGTGGCCGGTGTTATTACCCTGTGGCTGGCCGTGGTCAGTAATGACGGGCTGGTGACGGATGACTATTACAAGCAGGGATTGGCCGTGAATCAGCAATTGCATAGAGAGCATCAGGCCGGGAACTTGGGGCTTCATGCAGATGTGATGCGGGCTGGCGCCAACATACGCTTGCTTATCGCGGCGGACGGGGACGCAAAGTTGCCGAGTGCACTTTTCCTCAAGTTGGCACATCCAACCCGGGCCGGTCAGGACCAGTCGGTGCAGATGAGTTCGGAAGGACAGGGCTTCTACAGCGGCAAGCTGGCTGCAGAGGTGACGGGGCGTTGGCTTGTTTCGATTGAAGATCCTGCCGGGCAATGGCGGCTTCAAGGAGAGTGGCAGGCTGATTCGGAGGAACCGCTACGCTTGGTGGCGAAGGCGGATAAGTAATTTCTTTATTTGTTACTGGGAGGTGACTTATGGCATGGGAACTATTGTTTACTAGCGATATCGGTCTGATGAGTCTTGTCGTGATCGTTGGCGTTCTGGTTATCGGTGCAGTGATGGGCAAGATGTACGCCGGCAAGATGGACGAAGAGTCGCGTAAACTGGGTAAGTAACTACCTCGTTCGTTGCGCCGTTCCCCGAGCGGTGAATGATCGTAAGCCCCCGTTCGGATCTTCCGTCGGGGGTTTGTTTTTTTTGGCATGGAATCGATAATACTGGCGCATGCTTCGTGCCCTGCTGATATCCATTGCCTTGCATTTGGCGATCCTGCTCTCTCCCGCTTTGCCTTATGGGGCGGAGAGGCAATGCTGCTCTTCGAAAAAGACTCTACTGAGAGGGAGTCTCAGGCAGTCTCCTAGTGCCGGCGAAGCTTTTGTCGCTCAAGACAGCAGCTTAGCGCCGCAGGGGACGCTGTTCTCTTCGGGAGGGGGGCGGCATAGCGCTCTCCGGGGTAAATCGAAGAGTTCAGTGGAGCAGCGTCCCGCCTCCCTTCCAATCGCGGCATCTCCGCTCTCTTCGTTGCAGGGTGGTCACGATGCCGGGGCGGCAATACTTGCTGAGGCGCAAGCGCTAGCTTCAGAAGGGGCGCTAGAGTACCGCTTGAATGTGGCGCGCGAAGCGCGAAAGTTCAAGCGCTATCCACTGATTGCTCGTGAACGTGGCTGGGAGGGTGTGGTTGTCGTTGCTGTCTCGATGGCGCTGGTTTCGGCTCGCCCTGTCGTTTCGCTGGAGCGCTCGAGCGGATATGATGTACTCGACCGCCAAGCGCTGGAAATGATGGCGGAGGCGGTAACACAGGCACCCTTGCCGGTAGGAATGCAGGGCCGAAAGTTCGGGATTAGCTTGCCTGTCGAGTATCGGCTAGCTGAATAATAATCGGCTAAAGCGGCCCGAGTTGAGCTTCGTGAAAACCGAATCTGCCGTCTTTGCGATCCGCCAGGTAATGTTCCAGGCACAGTGTGACGCTGCGAAACGCTAGATTTTCCCAAGGAATTTCCTCGGGGGTGAAAAGGTAGACTTCCAGGCTTTCTTCTCCGGCTGCGTAGTTCGATCCCCTTAGTTTTCCCCGATAAAAGAGATGGACCTGATTGATGTGGGCAATGCTGATGAGGGCAAATGGCGCATCTACAAAAATATCTGCACCGGCCTCTTCGTGGGTTTCACGAATTGCAGCTTGCGTAGTGGTTTCTCCGTTCTCCATGAAGCCTGCTGGTAATGTCCAAAAACCGTGGCGAGGCTCAATTGCCCGTCGGCAAAGTAATATGCGGTCCTCCCACTCGGCGACGCAGCCGACGATCAGTCGGGGGTTTTCGTAGTGAATGTGGCCGCAGGCGTTACAGACGTGCCTAGGCAAAGCGTCTCCGCTTGGAACTATAAAGGAAACACTTGAGCCGCAATGATTGCAGTACTGGATCACGGTGGACTCGGCTTAAAACGATGGTTTTCAGTGTATCACTTTGCTATCAGAGCCATTCAGAGTTCCGCGGCGAGTGGCCGTTTCTTTGCACATGGGCATTTCATGTGGCTACAATAGCGAAAACCAATTACTAGGCGGATCTGCGCCGGTTCTCGCTGGCGCGATAGGGGGCTTTGCATGTTTCTGATTGTCGGGTACGTCATTATTCTGGCTGCGGCGTTGGGGACGTACGCCATCCACGGTAGCCTGCTTGCCCTGTGGGTGCCTACGGAATATGTAGCTATCGTTGGTTTGACCATCGGCTACTTCGTTGCGGCAAACAATATCAAGGTTATCAAGGCCACGGTGGCCGCTGTGCCTGGGATACTCAAAGGCTCGAAATTCAACAAGGCTTTCTATATTGATACATTGGCGATGCTTTTCGAGATATTGGCCAAGGTGCGCAAGGAAGGATTGATGTCTATCGAAGGCGACATAGAAAATCCGGATGCGAGCCCGATTTTCAGTAAATACCCAAATTTGGTTCACGATCATCACATCATGGAGTTTGTCACTGATTATCTGCGGATGATGGTTGGCGGCAACCTGAATACGGTGGAAATCGAGAGCTTGATGGATGTGGAGTTGGAAACGCATCATCATGAGGCGGCGGAGCCTGGTCATGTGGTGTCAAGTATTGCGGGGGCCGTGCCTGCCTTTGGTATCGTCGTGGCGGTGATGGGGGTGGTGAACGTCATGGGCTCCGTGGGTTCTCCGCCAGCGGTTCTGGGTAAGATGATCGGTGGCGCCTTGGTCGGTACCTTTCTTGGTATTCTTATTTCATACGGATTTGTTGAGCCAGTTGCCAAACTGATGGAACAAAAGGCGAATGAGGGTTCAACCATCTACAAGTGCATCAAGATGGTTCTGCTGGCGTCGATGTCTGGTTATGCCCCGCAGGTTGCCATTGAGTTTGGCCGAAAAACCATTGATTCTGGTTCCCGTCCCGGTTTCGTTGAACTCGAGGAAGAACTGAAGGCTCGCAAGGGCAAGTAAGTCAGTATAGCCACAGACCAATGTAATGAGCGACGATTCCACACGCCCCATAGTCATCAAGCGCAAGAAGGTAGTTGCAGGAGGCGCGCACGGCGGTGCATGGAAAATTGCCTATGCCGACTTCGTGACCGCCATGATGGCGTTCTTCCTGCTGATGTGGTTGCTTGGTTCAACGGCGAAGGGGGATTTGCAGGGAATCGCCGATTTTTTCCAGAATCCTTTGAAGGTTTCTCAGCAAGGAGGGGCTGGGTCTGGTGACGCGACCAGCATTCTTCAGGGAGGCGGCAAGGATTTGACTCGGCAGTCGGGCCAGGTCAAGCGAGGCGATGTTGAAGCAAAAAAATCGACGTCCTTCTCCAAGGAGGCACAGGCAGAGTTTCGCCGCAAGGAGCAAGAGCGTCTGGAGAGCCTGAAGGCAAGCATAGAAAAAATGATTGAACAAAGCCCCCAGTTGGCCCAGTTCAAGAAGCAGATGCTGCTTGATATTACATCCGAAGGCTTGCGTATCCAGATTGTCGATGAGCAGAATCGCCCAATGTTCGACTCCAGCAGCGCCGATCTCAAGCCTTATACCCGGGACATTCTTCGCCAGATAGGCAAGGCGTTGAATGGTGTTTCCAACCGGATCAGCCTGGCAGGTCATACCGACGCGGCCCAGTTTGCCGGTGGTGAAAAAGGCTTTTCCAACTGGGAACTGTCGGCCAATCGGGCAAATGCTTCTCGACGCGAGTTGGTGGTGGGGGGGATGGATGACAGCAAGGTGCTCAGAGTGGTTGGCTTGGCATCCACTGTTTTATTCGACAAAAATGACCCTTTGAATTCAGTCAATCGGCGTATCAGCATCGTTGTGCTCAATCAGAAAACCGAAATGGCCATCCTTCAAGAAGAGGGGCCTGAGTCGGATGTTGGGAATGAAGAGAACGGGCTCGAAGGGCTGATCCTTCCAGGGGGAGGCAAAAAAGGAACCGCCGGCTGAGGGTTTCTGGAGGAGAGGGAATGAACGGCAATGGCAAGTTGATCTTGATCGGCGCTGGTTGGACAATGCTGGTTGCTGCCGTGCTTCTCGCTGTAGAACCCGCGGCACGTTCGCCGGTCGTGGTTTTTTCCCTGGTTGTGATGCTTGTTGGCTGGTTGATTGCCGGCAGCATGGTGGGGAGGGCATCTTCCGTCAGCGACAGTGCTACCGAGGCCAGGCGCATTGGGCGCGACATCATTGAGCGAAGCGGTAATGCGATTATTCGTGTTTCCACTGAGGCGTCGCGCCAAGTCGAGGAGATGCGTGGAGAGGTTGCCCGCGCCCAGAATATTTTCAACGAGGCAATTGATAAGCTGGTCAGTAGTTTTCAGGGGATGAATGCCCTGATTCAGCGTCAGCAACAACTTGGGATGCAGGTTGTCTCCGGAGGCGGCGATGCTGGGGCTGCGACGGAGTTCCAGATGTTCGCCAACAAAACGTCCGAAACATTGCGTCAGTTCGTTGATAGCGTGGTCGAGAATTCGCGGCTAGCCATGTCCTTGGTCGAGATGACCGATCGAGTCACTAGTCAGATGGGTGAAGTGCGTGGCCGGCTCGGTGAAATAGAAGGGATTGCCAAGCAGACCAATCTTCTGGCGCTCAATGCCGCCATCGAAGCGGCTCGAGCGGGCGAGGCGGGCCGGGGATTTGCGGTGGTGGCTGATGAGGTTCGGGACTTGTCCGGGCGAACCAACCATTTCAGTCAGCAGATTCGTGATTCCTTGCAAAAGATGCAAATAACGATTGAAGCAACGGAGGCCGCAATCAATCAGATGGCGGCTCAGGACATGACCTTTGCCCTGACTTCAAAGAGCGATGTTGAGCAGGCAATGGTTGGCATCAACGATATGAACCAGCGTACAGGTGAAACCGTCAGTGAGTTGAATACGATAGGGGAGCAGGTTGAACAGGCGGTCAATCAAGCTATTATGTCCCTGCAATTTCAGGATATGGTTACCCAACTCCTGGGGCATGTTACGCGGCGCCTGGATATGGTGGATGAAATGCTTGCGGATGAACAGAAGATGGCGGGGGCGCTGAACAATCATGGAGATGGCGCAGCCACTCTGACCGCATTGGCTGATATTTGCCAGCATATTGACCATATTTCGCAAAAAATTAGTGTAATTTCACAAAAAGTAGATAATAATCCTGTTGCTCAAACCAGCTTCGCTAGTGGCGATGTTGAGTTGTTCTGATTTTTTCACGAGGAAAAAATGGCAAAAACCGTTCTTGCAGTTGACGATTCCGCATCCATCCGTCAGATGGTGTCATTTACCCTGAAGAGTGCGGGTTATGACGTTGTTGAGGCTGTCGACGGAATGGATGGTCTGGAAAAGGCAAAGACCAAAAGTGTCAATCTGATCCTGACTGACCAGAACATGCCGCGCATGGATGGGCTTACCTTGATCAAGAATCTGCGTGGACTGCCGCAGTATGCGTCAACGCCTATTCTGATGCTGACGACCGAATCTTCCGATGCCATGAAGTCGCAAGGGCGGGCTGCCGGAGCCACTGGCTGGCTGGTCAAACCGTTTGATCCGCAAAAACTGATTGAAGTCGTGCGCAAGGTGATCGGCTAAGCACAAGCCGGCTGACCTGTAACGGGGCAGGTCGTTCGCATACCATTTTCGGCTGCCAGGGAACTGGCAGTCGTGCTCGGGGGGTAGCATGGCTATCGACATGAGTCAGTTCTACCAAGTGTTCTTCGATGAATCGGCTGAGCACTTGGCTGCAATGGAGGGGCTGCTGCTTGATCTGGATATAGACAATCCGGACTCAGAGCAACTCAATGCTATTTTCCGTGCTGCGCACTCAATCAAAGGCAGCGCCGGGACGTTCGGGTTTACTGACCTGGCGGAAACGACCCATATTCTTGAAAACCTGCTTGATCGAATTCGCAAGCAGGAACTCGGCTTGCGAGCCGATATGGTCGATGCGTTTCTGGAGTGCGGTGATCTGTTGCGCGGCATGCTTGAGGCTCATCAGGGCCGGGGTGAAGCTGTTGATCCGCAGAGTGTGGCGTCAATTTGTGCCCGATTGCGCGAACTCTCTACCGATCTGCCGCCTGACTTGGCGCAGGGGGGGGGCAAGGCTTTAGCGGAAGGCGTGGCAGCACCATCTGTCGATAAGCGTGTTTTTGATATCCAGTTTGTTCCGACAGAAATTTCGGCAAAAGGTGATGGTGTCACCAATCTACTGGACGAATTAAAGTCGCTTGGCCAGTTGGAAATATTGAGCCAGCCGGATGCGGATATTCATAGTGTGGGTTACTGGCAGGTTCGTCTGATCTCTGATCTTGGGCAGGAAGCATTTGCTGATCAGATTGATTTCATCGCCGAAAACGGTGCCTGGCGAGTTGTCGAGGGCAAGCTTTCAGTCGGGGAGCCTGATCCAGCCTTCGGTTTTTTTGATGACTCACCGGGTACGCCCGATGACGATCAGGGCTATGGCTTTTTTGCTCCACTCGATCCTTCGCCGATTGTAGAGAACGCTGCAGCCTCTGAGCAGGCTGGGGATGATGGGTATGGTTTCTTTGAGGCCTTGCCGGCGACCAATGTTCCTGAATTGATGCCTTCCGTTGGTGCCGATGATGAGGGCGATGGCTACGGTTTCTTTGCTCCTTTGTCCGCTGCCGAAAAAACGCCTGAAGTATTGGAAGAGGGGGATGGCTTCGGATTTTTTGTTCCGGTCTCGCCATCGGCGGTGTCTAGTGTTCCAGCGACGCAGATCCCATCGCTGATTGCAGAGATTGATTCTCCGTTACCTGCCGTTGTTCCGGAAAAATCGCCGGTCGAATCGCGAGCCCGTGCGGCGAAGGCGGCTGGGCCTGCCGTTGCCGCAGGTGAATCATCCATTCGTGTCAGCATTGAGAAGGTCGATCAATTGATCAACCTGGTCGGCGAACTGGTCATAACGCAGGCGATGTTGTTGCAAACTGCGACCCAGATGCAGGAAAGTGCGCCTGAGCGACTGGTCAACGGCTTGGCTCAATTGGAGAGAAATACACGGGATTTGCAAGAGTCGGTCATGTCTATCCGGATGATGCCGATTTCCTTCGTTTTCTCCCGCTTTCCACGAGTGGTGCGCGATCTTTCGGGCAAGCTTGGCAAACAGGTTGAGCTGAAGACCTCTGGGGAAACGACTGAACTGGACAAGAGCCTGATCGAGCGGATTGCCGATCCACTGACTCACCTCATCCGAAACAGTCTTGATCACGGCATCGAGTTACCTGAAAACCGTATTGCTGCCGGTAAGAGTCCGATCGGAACCATCACCCTGAAGGCCTATCACCAAGGGGGGAATATCGTGATTGAGGTCGGTGACGACGGCGCTGGCCTGCCTCGTAACAAAATTCTTGCCAAGGCCCGGGAGCGAGGCTTCCAGGTCTCCGATCAGATGACTGACTCGGAGGTTTTTAACCTCATTTTCGAGGCTGGCTTCTCGACTGCGGAACAAGTGACCGATGTCTCTGGCCGGGGCGTCGGTATGGATGTCGTGCGTCGTAACATCCAGTCCATGGGTGGGCGGGTCGAGATTGAGTCGATGCTTGGGGTAGGCACCCGGATGACCGTTCGCCTGCCATTGACCTTGGCGATTCTCGATGGCATGTCAATTGCCCTTGGCGATCAGACCTATATTCTGCCGCTCTCCTACGTGATCGAATCGTTCCAGCCGCGGATGGGGGACATCAAGACGCTTTCCAATCAGGCGAGGGTGATTCAGGTTCGGGGCGAATACCTACCCGTTGTGGTCCTCCACGAACTGTTCAACATCAAGCCGAGTGCGAATGATTTTACTCAGGGCATCATGGTCGTGATTGATGCGGATGGGGTCAAGGCGGCGCTGTTTGTCGATGCGCTGGTTGGACAGCATCAGGTGGTTATCAAGAGCCTGGAGGCCAATTACCGCCGGGTGCAAGGTATTTCCGGAGCAACCATCATGGGGGATGGCCATGTGGCTCTTATTCTGGATGTGTCTGCGATCGCCGGAATGGCCAAGACAAGTATGCACAAAGCCGCCTAACGGCTGATTTGAGGAGCAAAAGATGGAAGCGATAACGCAAAACGGGACAGCGGTGGCGGAAGAGGACCTGGTCGCCAGTGAGTACTTGACCTTCACCCTCGGTAGTGAGGAATATGCAATAGATATACTCAAGGTGCAGGAGATTCGTGGCTACGAGCAGCCCACCTTGATTGCTAACGCCCCTGCCTTTATCAAAGGGGTGATCAATTTGCGCGGCATCATCGTGCCCATCGTCGATCTACGTATCAAGTTCAATCTTGGCAAGATCGAATACACCCCATTTACCGTGGTGATCATTCTCAATATTGCCGGGCGGGTAATCGGCGCAGTTGTGGACAGCGTTTCTGACGTAATGTCGCTGAACCGTTCTCAGATTCGCCCTGCCCCTGATTTTTCCGGAAGTTTTGATACGAAGTACATTCTCGGCCTCGCGTCGCAGGATTCCCGCATGATGATCGTGACCGATATCGAGCGCCTGATGTCGAGTGCCGACATGGAATTAATCGATTCGGCGACTGAATAAAGCCACCAAGTTCATTTAACGAGGGCAACGAATGTTCAGCTTGCGTAGTTACAAGATTGGAACTCGACTCATCATGACAACGATCGGGGCACTTGGCCTGATGATCGTCTTCGTGGCTATTGCTTTATTTAGTCTCAATACGATTGGTCAAAAGGTTGACCACATTGTCGACAACAACGTCATGAAGACGTCACTGGCGGTTGATATGCGCATGCGCAATCTGCTGATTGCTCGGCATGTTCGTACCGCCTTGATTTATTCGGGCGTGGAAAAGCAGATGGGTGAAAAGCCCAAGGTCGACGCTGATTTTGCCAAGTATCTCGAAGGCGAGACGCGTTTGTCTGAAACGACCATCTCCCCGCGCGGCAAGGAGATTTTGTCTCGTATCCTGGGGGCTCGCAAGGCGGCCGAATCATCGATTGAGCAGCTTTTTGAAAGTATCAAAGCCGGCAATCGAGCCGATACCGAAAAGATTTTCTTCGACAGTTTTCGTCCGAGGATGCAGGAGTGGTTTGATGCAGTGGGCGATTACGTCCAGCTGCAGCGTGACAATAATGATCGTGATGTGGCTGAGATCAATGCGGTCAAATCGAGTGTGCAAACCACGATGTTGCTGCTGATGGCGTTTGCTGTCATCGTGATGATCCCGTCCGGGATTTGGGTGACGCGGCAAATAACCAAACCCCTGAAAGATGCCGTAGCGCTTGCTGAGGCTGTAGCTCAGGGCAATCTGGATAACCGGATCGAGCACATCGGAAATGATGAGCCAGCCCAGTTGATGGATGCACTCGACAAGATGCAGTCTGATCTGAAGTCGCGAGTCGAGGCAGATCGGAAGGCAGCGGCGGAAATGACGCGGATCAAGGTTGCACTGGACGTTTCATCCAACAGCGTCATGGTGGCGGACGTCGACGGCGTCATCATTTATTGCAACAAATCCGTGCTTGAAATGATGCGCAATGCGGAGGCCGATCTGCGGACGCAACTGCCGAGTTTCCGTGCCGATGCCATTCTGGGTTCAAATTTCGATATTTATCACAAGCAGCCAAGCCATCAGCGCAACATCCTGGGAACGCTGAGAGGCATCCATCGCACGGAAATTGATATTGGCGGTCGTTATTTCTCTTTGGTGGCCTGTCCGATCGTAAACGACCAGGGCGAGCGTCATGGTACGGTCGTTGAATGGCGAGATCGCACTGCAGAGGTCCTGATTGAAAACGAAGTGGCAACGATCATTGGTGCAGCTGCTTCAGGTGATTTCAGCCATCGCCTTGACGCCAGCAAGATGACAGGGTTTTTCAAGCAAATATCTGAAGGCATCAATCGCTTGCTCGAAGCCAATACCCGTGCCCTTGATGATATTGGTGCGATGTTCGCTCGCTTGGCGCAGGGTAATCTGACAGAAAAAATCGATGCTGATTATCAAGGCGTACTTGGCGTTCTCAAGACCGACGCCAATTCCACGGTAGACAACCTGCAAGAGATCATTTCATCGATCAAGGAAGCCACCGATGCGATCAACACGGCGGCGAAGGAGATTGCGTCGGGCAACCAGGACCTGTCGAGCCGGACGGAAGAGCAGGCAAGCAGCCTGGAAGAAACGGCCTCGAGCATGGAGCAGCTGACCAGCACGGTGAAGCAGAACGCCGACAATGCACGGCAAGCCAACGAGCTGGCTGGTAATGCCCAGCGGGTGGCGGTCAAGGGGGGCGAAGTGGTGGGTCAGGTTGTGGACACGATGAGCGCCATTCACCAATCGAGCAGCAAGATTGCCGACATTATTGGTGTCATTGACGGCATTGCGTTCCAGACCAACATTCTGGCACTCAACGCCGCGGTAGAAGCCGCTCGGGCCGGCGAGCAAGGCCGTGGGTTTGCGGTGGTCGCCACCGAAGTGCGTAACCTGGCCCAACGCAGTGCTGCGGCCGCCAAGGAAATCAAGGGGCTGATCTCCGACTCGGTGGAAAAGGTTGAAACCGGCAACAAGCTGGTCGATCAGGCCGGACGGACCATGGAAGAAGTAGTCTCGAGCATCAAGCGCGTCGCCAAGATCATGGGGGATATCTCCGATGCCAGCCGTGAGCAAAGCTCGGGCATCGAGCAAGTCAGCCTGGCCGTCAGCCAGATGGACGAGGTGACGCAGCAGAACGCGGCGCTGGTTGAAGAAGCGGCGGCGGCGGCTGAAAGCCTGGAAGAGCAGGCTCACAATCTCGCTCAGGCCGTCTCTGTCTTTGCTATTTCCAAAAATCAGCCGACAGCACGTCGAACTGCCTCGACTGATCGTGCTCCCCAATCTTCAGCCAGGATGGCTCTTCCTCACAGGGAGCCCGTCCGACTGCCTGAGCCTTCAGCAAAATCCTCTGCCAAGCTTGTCGCGACCAAAGGCGATGACGAGTGGGAAGAGTTTTAGACCCAACACCACAGAGAAAAGAATGAACGAGGAGGAGCAATGAGAACCAATTTGCCGGTAACCACCGTTGAACAGCATTTGCGGGATGACACCCTGATCGTATCGAAAACCGATCTCAAGGGACGAATCACGTATATCAACCGCGATTTCCTCGATATCAGTGGTTTTACTGAACAGGAACTGATTGGGGAACCCCATAATCTAGTGCGTCATCCGGAGATGCCGCCAGAAGCCTTTGAGGATCTCTGGCGCGACCTGAAGGATGGGCGTCCCTGGACCGGCATGGTCAAAAACCGGTGCAAGAACGGCGATTACTACTGGGTTCTCGCCACGGTGACACCTATCCGCGAGGGCGGTGAAATTCTTGGCTACATGTCGGTGCGCCGCAAGGCCTCGGCCCAGCAGATTCAGGCCGCCGAAGAGGCCTATCGGCTATTCCGTGAAAAACGTCAAGGCAGCCTGCAGATTCGGCATGGAGCGGCCGTCAAGGGCGGACCGGGGCTGTTGTCGGCGCTTTCCCTGAAAAGCCGCATGGCGGCTGGCTTTGCCGTCATCCTTCTGGTGGTTGCCGTGGTGGCAGGGCTTGGTCTATGGGGCATGGGGCGGAGCGACGATGCTGTTGCCAGGCTTTACAGCAGCCGCCTTGAGCCAGTCCAGGAGTTGGCCGCAATCGGCAAGCTGATGGCTGATAATCGGTCGCAAGTTCTTCTGGCTTTCCAGCACGACCCGGCCAGCCCCAACGCCAAATCTCACGATCACAGCGTAGACAAGCATCTAGGTGTGATCGATAAGAATATCGGCATCATCACCGGGCATTGGGAGCGTTACTCAAAAGCGATTGCGTCTGACGAGCACCGCCAGTTGGCAGACGCCTATGTGGCCGCCCGGAAGGTGTACGTCACCGAAGGCCTGCTGGCAGCGAAGGCTGCAATCGCGACTGGTCGCTTCGACGAAGCCAACGACATTCTCTTAAAGAAGCTTAATCCGGCCTATGAAGAGGCTTCAAAGCGTGCTGATGATCTTTACCAATTACAGATCAGTCGGGGCAAGACGCAACTGGAGGAGACTGACAAGGCTTACCAGCAGTTCCGCATCATCGTGATTGCCATTGTCCTGGCCGCACTTGCTTTCGGCGCTCTTGTTGCTTGGAGCATCATGCGTTCTGTCATGCGGCCGCTGGATGACATCATCGCGACCTTCCAGTCATTGGCTCGCGGCGACTATACCCGTAACGTCGATATCGCCCGGAATGACGAACTAGGCAAGGTGATGCAGGGGCTGCAATCGATGCAGATTCAGCAAGGGTTCAACGTTGCCGAGGCGACACGCGTTGGTGAGGAAAACCTGCGGATCAAGATCGGCCTCGACAACGTGGCGACCAACGTGATGATTGCCGATGACGGCCTTAACATCATTTACATGAATCATGCCGTGACCCAGATGTTCGCTGCGGTGGAGAGCGACATTCGCAAGGATTTGCCGCAGTTCTCGGCCGCGTCGCTGATGGGTAGCAATATTGACATCTTCCACAAGAGCCCGGCGCATCAGCGCGGCATGCTGGAACGTCTGACAGGGACGCATCGCGCCACGATCAGGCTGGGCGGGCGTGTCTTCGCGCTGACGGTGACGCCGGTCATCAATACACGCGGTGGGCGCTTGGGATTCGCCGTCGAATGGCTGGATCGGACCAACGAGGTTGCGGTCGAAGAGGAAGTGAACCAGATCGTCAGCGCTGCGGCGAATGGCGATTTTACCAAGCGTGTCTCGGATGCCGGCAAGACGGGCTTCTTCCTGACCTTGGCTGGCGACCTCAATCGCCTGTTGGAAACCAGCCAGCGAGGCTTGGAAGATGTGGTGGTGGTCTTGTCTGCGATGGCGGATGGCGATCTGACGAAGACCATTGAGGCTGAATATGCTGGTACCTTCGGGCAGTTGAAGGATGATGCCAATACGACGGTTGCTCGGTTGCAGGAAATCGTCGGGCAGATCAAAGAGTCAACCGACGCGATCAACACGGCGGCGAAGGAGATTGCGTCGGGCAACCAGGACCTGTCGAGCCGGACGGAAGAGCAGGCAAGCAGCCTGGAAGAAACGGCCTCGAGCATGGAGCAGCTGACCAGCACGGTGAAGCAGAACGCCGACAATGCACGGCAAGCCAACGAGCTGGCTGGTAATGCCCAGCGGGTGGCGGTCAAGGGGGGCGAAGTGGTGGGTCAGGTTGTGGACACGATGAGCGCCATTCACCAATCGAGCAGCAAGATTGCCGACATTATTGGTGTCATTGACGGCATTGCGTTCCAGACCAACATTCTGGCACTCAACGCCGCGGTAGAAGCCGCTCGGGCCGGCGAGCAAGGCCGTGGGTTTGCGGTGGTCGCCACCGAAGTGCGTAACCTGGCCCAACGCAGTGCTGCGGCCGCCAAGGAAATCAAGGGGCTGATCTCCGACTCGGTGGAAAAGGTTGAAACCGGCAATAAGTTGGTCGATCAGGCTGGACGGACCATGGAAGAAGTGGTCTCGAGCATCAAGCGCGTCGCCAAGATCATGGGCGACATCTCCGATGCCAGCCGTGAGCAAAGCTCGGGCATCGAGCAAGTCAGCCTGGCCGTCAGCCAGATGGACGAAGTGACGCAGCAGAACGCGGCGCTAGTTGAAGAAGCGGCGGCGGCGGCTGAAAGCCTGGAAGAGCAGGCTCACAATCTCGCTCAGGCCGTCTCTGTCTTCAAGGTGGCCAATGCGGGCGGCATGCCTCGTCTGGAGGCGCCGCGCACTAGCCAGCGTGCCTCTGTGCCGCAAGCCCCTCGTGGCGAGCGAATTGGCGCCAGGAAAGTGCAGGCATTGCCAAGCAGTCTCGATGATGAGTGGGAAGAGTTCTGATTATGACCGAATTACGAAAGCCGGCCGCTCCGGTATCTGCACTCAGGACTTCGTTATCGACAAGTCTGCCACCACGGGAGGCGGGTAATCGAGAGTTTTCCTTCTCGGTGACCGATTTCGAACGAGTGCGTAAGCTGATCTACCAGCATGCTGGTATTTCGTTATCACCGGTCAAGCAAGACATGGTCTATTCCCGCCTGGCCCGTCGCTTGCGCGCCACCGGCAAGTCCTCCTTTGCTGAATATCTGGATGCGCTGGAAAAGAACGGCGGCGATGAATGGGAGCGTTTCGTCAATTCTTTGACGACGAATTTGACGTCGTTTTTCCGCGAGCCACATCACTTCCCGATTTTTGCCGAACATCTTCGCAATATCGGCACCAAGCGTCCCGTCAGAGTCTGGTGTTCTGCGGCCTCGACCGGAGAAGAGCCTTACTCGATTGCGATGACAGTCCTAGAAACTTTCGGGAGCAATGTTTCGCATGTCACGATCATGGCCTCGGATCTCGATACTAATGTGTTGGCGACTGCACAGAAGGGCGTTTACCCGATCGAACGGGTCGAAAAACTATCGCCGGAACGTTTGCGCAAATTCTTTCTGCGTGGAACGGGGGCTCAGGAGGGCTACGTATCGATTCGTCCAGAGTTGAAAAAGATGATTGAGTTTCAGCGGATCAATCTTCTGGATGCAAGTTATGCGGTCAAGGGGCCACTTGACGTGATTTTTTGTCGAAATGTGATGATTTATTTCGATAAGCCGACGCAATACAAGATCCTTTCGCGCTTTGCACCAATGATGCAGCCGGATGGCCTGATGTTTGCCGGTCACTCCGAAAGTTTCCTGCATGCGGCAGACCTATTCAAGTCCCAGGGCAAGACGGTTTATGCCTTGGCGCGTGCGCGATAGAGAAAGGAATCAGTGCAACACGCCTACGACGAACATCTGGCCACCAACCGATACTTTGATCGCAAATTCGGGCTTGAGGCAGCCAAGATACTGCCCGGTGAATATTATGTTGCCAATCAGGAAGCCCTGCTGGTGACGGTGCTTGGCTCTTGTGTAGCAGCTTGTATCCGGGACGCCGATTCCGGTATCGGCGGCATGAATCATTTCATGCTGCCTGATGACGGCGGTCGGGATAAGGTCGGGATGTCGGCGCGCTATGGCACCTACGCGATGGAGGTGCTAATTAATCATTTGCTCAAGCTGGGGGCGCGACGAAACCGGTTTGAGGCAAAGGTGTTTGGTGGGGGGGCTGTGTTGGCGAGTCTGGCCAGCAGTAATGTCGGTGCCAGAAACGCTGAATTCGTGCTCGATTTTTTGAAGACAGAAAAAATCCCCGTGGTGGCAAAGGACTTGTTGGATTCCTACCCAAGGAAAGTTTACTATTTTCCATACTCAGGGAAAGTACTGGTCAAGAAGTTGCACCGTGTCCATAACGACACTTTGTTCAGCCGCGAAAACGACTACAAGGTGCGCCTATCCGGCGCCCCCATGGACGGCGACATTGAGCTCTTTATTTGATATGCCCGGCCTTGAAATTCTGTGAATTTTCCTTTTTTAATGGAATAGATGCCAATAAAAACTCGAGTCCTGGTGGTCGATGATTCAGCATTGATGCGTGGCTTGCTGAGTCAGATGATTAATCTAGCGCCTGACATGGAGGTCGTCGGAGCGGCGCCGGATGCCCAAAGTGCGCGTGAAATGATCAAGGTGTTGAATCCGGATGTGCTGACACTTGATGTTCAGATGCCGAAAATGGACGGTTTGGAGTTTCTTGAACGTCTGATGCGCTTGCGGCCTATGCCTGTCGTCATGGTGTCTTCGTTTACCGAGGCGGGATCCGATACAACCCTAAAGGCGCTGGAGCTTGGTGCCATCGATTTCATCGGCAAGCCGCGGGCTGATGGCGGAAGGAGCGTGGAGAATTATGCAGAAGAACTCGTCGAAAAGATTCGTGCGGCCAAAGCGGCGCGCCTCCGTCGGGCAATGACCGGGAATAGCGTTAGGGCTGCGACACCCGCATCGGCATCGCCGAAGTCGGGCTTGGGGGCAAGCGGAAAAATCATTTTTGTCGGTGCATCAACAGGAGGGACGGAGGCAATCAAGGATTTCTTGCTCGGAATCCCTGCTGATTGCCCGCCAATTCTGATTGTTCAGCATATGCCGGAGGCGTTTACTGCCTCATTTGCTCGTCGCCTGGACAGTTTGTGTGCGCCGCGAATCATTGAGGCAAAGGGAAATGAAAAAGTAGAACCGGGTACGATTTATGTTGCGCCCGGACATTCCCATTTGTTGATTCGTCGTGGCACTGCGGGATTCCTCACCGAATTGGCAGCTACCCCCCCCGTGAACAGGCATCGTCCAGCCGTCGATGTATTGTTCGACTCTGCGGCTACCCTGGTTGGGCGCAAGGCAATTGGGGTAATTCTGACGGGGATGGGCAAGGATGGCGCCCAAGGTTTGCTGCGCATGCGTCAGGCGGGGGCAAGAACGTTCGGGCAAGATGAAAGTAGCTGTGTCGTCTATGGAATGCCGCGTGAAGCATTTTTGATTGGAGCGGTAGAAGAGCAATGCTCGCTGGATGAGATGGCACGGCGGGTACTCGGCGCCGTCTCTGCCTAAAGCACGGGACAGACTTGTCGTATATGAGTAAAGTATTAAACTAGAGAGCAGTTTGGCTTTTTTGAATAGGAAAGAAAATGCAAGCAAGTATCCTCAATGAGGCTGGCAAGGCAGTTATCAAACTGGTCGGACGTTTTGATTTCAATACCCACCGCGAGTTTCGCGGCTCCTACGAGCCTTTGGTTAGTGATACATCGGTCCGTTCGGTTGTCGTGGATTTTTCAGGGGTCGATTATCTCGATAGCTCCGCGCTCGGTATGTTGTTGATGTTGCGGGATAAATTGGGCGGCGCCAACAAAGAGGTTGCGCTGACCGGTGTTCGCGGGAACGTTAAGCAGGTGCTAGATATTGCTAATTTTGGTAAATTATTTCAAATCTCCTAAATTTTTTGCCAGATTGGCCGTTAAAGTAAGTTAACGCTTGGTGTTTTTGTAGGGCCGGGTGGGTCGTTGCAGTTCAAGGGTGGCGCTCACTTCGGGCGCGTAAAACAGCCCGATGCGCAACGCACGAGAGGATGACGATGTCTGAGTTATTGAAGAATATTGACGCGAGAACCAAGTTGGCTGGAACCAACAAGCTTGAGATACTCCTTTTTTTCTTGGGAGTAGATCAGCGTACTGGTCGTCGTGAAACTTACGGTATCAATGTCTTCAAAGTACGCGAAGTCATGCGCACTCCAGTCATTACGGCCGCTCCGGATATGCCTTCTTCTGTCGAGGGGATGGTCAGCCTTCGTGGAGCGCTGGTTCCCGTGATTGATCTGGCCAAGTACTCCGGGATCTCCCCGGAAACGCCGCGTGAAATCATGATCGTCACCGAGTACAACGGCCATACGCAGGGTTTTCTTGTCGAAGGGGTCGATACGATCCTGCGGCTGGACTGGAGCAAGATGCGCGTCCCCCCCGAGATGCTGACGTCACAGACGGGAGGGTTGGTGACCGCGGTGACAGAACTCGAAGATAACCGCTTGGTCATGATGATGGACGTCGAAAAAGTCTTGTCCGAAACGACCAGTATCGATAATGAGATCATGTATCGTGGCGTGGTTCCAGTGGACCGTCCCGAGTGCACGGTTTTTTATTGCGATGACTCCAGTGTCGCGCGCAAGCAGATTGAGCGAACGCTCTCTGCCATGGGAGTCAAGGGCATTTCGGCGGTGAATGGCCGTCAAATGTGGGACGAGATGGAGAAAGTCGCCACTTATGCACAGTCCATCGGCAAAACGGCCTCGTCAATCATCAGTCTGGTGCTGACGGACATTGAGATGCCTGAAATGGATGGTTACATCCTGACCAAGAAGATCAAGTCTGATCCACGTTTCAATGGCGTGCCGGTTATCATGCATTCGTCGTTATCCGGTATGTCAAATCAGAAGCTTGGTGCATCGGTGGGGGTGGATGAGTATGTGCCTAAGTTTGAGCCGATGCGTTTGTCCGAAACCTTGGCGCGACGCCTGGGCGGGGAAGCGTCGCCGGTCAGTGTGGCTTGAGATAGCGGGAGTTGGCGATGAACGTCGTTGAGAATAAAAATCTGCTGGATAGTGTCGATGCTCGCACTCGACTGGCGGGGTCCAACAAAATGGAAATCCTGCTATTTACACTTGGAACGCGCGAGATTTTCGGGATTAATGTTTTTAAGGTCCGCGAAGTCGGCCGGACCCCTCACATTACCAGGACGCCAAACATGCCGCACGGTGTCGAAGGCCTCATTTCTTTGCGCGGCAATGTGATCCCGGTTCTTTCTCTGGCCCCATTCATGCATCTTGATACCCAGCCTGGCTTGGGCAAGACGATGATGGTCGCCGAGTATTCGAAGCGCACGCTCGGTTTTCTCGTTCATGATGTTGATCGGATCATCCGTGTCGACTGGGAGCGAGTGAAGGCTCCAGAAAGCGTGCTGACGGCGAATCAAGGTCTGATCACCGCCGTGATCGAACTTGAAAGTGGTGGCTTGGTATCCATTCTCGACGTAGAACAGATTCTGGCCAATGCCTTTGGCGAGGCAATGATTGTCGATATTCCTCCGGCCCGGGTCGACCCGGAAACCAGTGTCTTTTTTGTCGATGACTCCAGCGTGGCTCGTCGGAAAATCTCCGAGGTTCTCGACAAACTTGGCGTGCGCCACAAACATGCCACCAACGGCATGGAGGCTTGGACGCGTCTGCAGGGAATCGCTGCGCATGCATTGCAGATGAACCGCAATATCCGTGACGACGTTCGCCTGATCCTGGTGGACGCCGAGATGCCGGAAATGGACGGTTATGTCCTGACCAAAAATATCAAATCAGATCCGCGTTTTGAAGGGGTGCCTGTGGTCATGCACTCTTCGCTTTCTTCCGAAGCCAATCGTGCAATGGGCAAATCGGTGGGGGTGGACGCGTATGTCGCAAAATTCGATGCTGAGGCGCTGGCAGATACGCTGCGTCCGCTGATTGAACGATAACAACTAGAGCTTCTGGAGTAGTGCATGGCAGCTGATCCAAAAATGAGATTTCTGGTCGTGGATGATTTTTCCACGATGCGTCGAATTGTCCGCAATCTATTGAAAGAACTTGGTTATACCAACGTCGATGAAGCTGAGGATGGCGCCATTGCGCTACAAAAACTTCAGGCAGGTGGCTTTGAGTTCGTGGTCACCGATTGGAATATGCCCAATATGGATGGCCTGACCCTGTTGCAGACAATTCGCGCTACTCCGAATCTAAAGCATCTGCCAGTCTTGATGATCACCGCAGAGGCCAAGAAGGAAAACATCATTGCCGCTGCACAAGCCGGGGCGAGTGGTTACATCGTCAAGCCTTTTACTGCAGGAACCCTGTCCGAAAAGCTGAACAAGATTTTCGAAAAAATGGGTCAGGCGTAAAGGGAAATCATGTCTGCTAACAACGATTCCGACGACCTTGAAGCGCTCTTCGATTCAATTTCTTCTGACTATGCGCCAGCGCCCGTAGTGGCTCCGCCGCCTGCGCCGGTGACACCTGTGCCCGCCGTTTCTACGGGAGGCGATTCCGATGACCTGGAGGCCTTGTTTGACAGCATCGCTGCCAAAACCCAGGCCGAGCAGACGGTTGCCAAAGGTGGTGACGACGTCGCTCAAGCGGCTTCACCTTCGGGAGATGGGTGGTCTCAGCAAGAGGCTGTGTTTAATCGAATCGGACACATGGCGCGAGCCTTGCACGATACGCTGGGGCAACTGGGTTACGACAAGCTTCTTGAGAAGACCGTTTCGGCGCTTCCCGATGCCAAGGATCGCCTGACTTATGTGGCGAATTTGACTGAGCAGGCAGCGTGTCGTGTCCTGAATGCGACGGATATTGCCAGTCCATTGGTTGATCAAATCGAACATGGTGCTCGTGCGCTAGGCCAGCGTTGGGACAAAGTCTTTGCCAACGAAATAGGGGTGGAGGAATTCAAGTTGTTGGCCGTTGAAACGCGCGCCTACTTGAATGAACAACTGCCCAAAAAGACTCGTGACACACATGCTCAGCTTACCGAGATCATGATGGCGCAGGACTTTCAGGATTTGACCGGGCAAGTCATCAAGAAGGTTGTCGCCCTTGCTCAGGAACTTGAGTCAGGCTTGATGAATGTGCTCATTGAGGTCGTGCCGGAAACCAAACGTACCGAGGAAGTGGCCAGTCTGATGAATGGCCCGGTAATAAATGCCGAAGGGCGAACCGATGTGGTGGTCAACCAAGAGCAGGTTGATGACCTGTTGGACAGCCTCGGTTTCTGAGGAGGGGCAATATGAGTGATTTTGGCGGAATGGAAGATCTGCTGCAGGATTTCCTGCAAGAGGCCCACGATTTGTTGTCCGATGTGGACAATAAACTCGTCGATCTCGAGAAGATGCCCGATGATCGTGGTTTGCTGAACGATATATTTCGAGGGTTTCATACAGTTAAGGGAGGCGCAGGTTTCCTTAACGCTACGGAGTTGGTCACTCTTTGCCACCTGACTGAGAATTTGTTTGATCGCCTGCGCAATGGCGAGCTCGAACTAACTCCGGAATTGATGGATGTCATCATGGCTGCCACCAAGGGGGTGCGCGAAATGTTTGGCGAATTGGGGCAGATGGTTCAGCCTCAGGCGGCCGACCCCTCTGTTATCGCCGCCTTGCAAGGCGCGCTGACTGGTGAGGTGCATGCTGCCGCTCCGGTTGCCGAACCCGTACCGCTCGCAGAGCCGCCGCAAGAAACTGTCAGCTCAGCTCCGGGTGAGCCGGACTGGAACCTTCTGCATTCGGCAGTAACTGGTCAGGCGCCAGCAGCTGCGCCACAAGGCGAACTAATTACCAAGGCGGAAGCGGCATCGGCCGAGATCGCTGTTATGCCTGCCACGGCAGTGCCCTCAACGGATGTGGCGCAACCAGCGCCAGCCTCGCCGTTTGGTCGTCGAGCGACTGATAAGCCCGGTGGTCAGCCGGCCAATGCTCGGCGTGTGGAAGAGCGCGCCCGTGAAAACACCATTCGTGTCGATACCTCGCGACTGGATCAGGTGTTGAATCTTTCTGGTGAAATTGGTTTGACCAAGAATCGGCTAACCAGTTTGCGAGCCGATATCCTGGCCGGGAAGAACGACTCCGAAACCTTGCATGCGCTTGATCAAGCGGTCAGTCAGCTTGATTTGCTGGTTTCCGATCTGCAGAATTCGGTAATGAAGACCCGGATGCAGCCGATTGGTCGTCTGTTCCAGAAGTATCCCCGCATTGCCCGCGACCTGGCCCGGCAATTGGGCAAGGATGTCGAGCTGGTGCTGGCAGGTGAGGAGACCGAGGTCGACAAGACCATGATCGAAGATCTGGCGGATCCCTTGATTCACTTGATCCGGAATGCCGTCGATCACGGTGTCGAGATGCCGAGCGAGCGGCAGATGGCGGGTAAACCGGTGAAAAGCCTGGTGCGCCTGGAGGCTCGCCAGGAGGGCGACCACATCGTCCTGATCATTGCTGACGATGGCAAAGGAATGAGCGCTGAACGTATCCGCGCCAAGGCCATCGAAAAGGGCCTGGTTTCGGAAGAGGAAGCGAATACCTTGGACGAGCGTCAGAGTTTGAACCTGATCTTCCTCCCTGGGTTCTCAACCAAGGCGCAGATTTCTGATGTTTCGGGTCGTGGTGTGGGTATGGATGTGGTCAAGACCAACATCCAGAAACTGAACGGATCGATTGAGATTCGTTCTGAGCCGGGCAAGGGGTCGGTCTTCATTATCTCCCTGCCGCTAACGCTGGCTATCTTGCCTGTCCTGCTGGTATTGCTGGGTGAGCAGCCGTTTGCCTTGCCACTGTCGATGGTTCGTGAAATTCTTCCGATTGAGCAGAGCCGTATTCAGGAGGTGGGGGGTAAAGAGACGCTGGTTGTCAGGGGCGAGGTATTACCTGTCATCACATTGGCCCGTTTGCTTGGTTGGCCGCAGAAAAATTACCCGGAGTACGGTGTGTTCATGCAGACGGCCGAGCGGAGTTTCATTCTCGGGGTCGACAGTTTTGCCGGGCGCGATGATGCGGTGATCAAATCTCTGGAGGATTTCCGTCCCAAGGGCGTCGCCGGTGTAACCACGCTGTCGAATGGCCAGATTGTGCTGATTCTCGACATGAAGGAGTTGCTGTCGGATATTGGCCAGCATGCCGACATAGGGTCCGGGATGCGATCACTCGACTTTGTCTGATAAGCGTTGCAAGTCAACGAGTTGAAAGGGGGCTTTGCCCCCTTTTTTCTTTTTGCAGGTTTACTCTGTTGTCATGTGCTTGCGATCGGCATTTGAGAAACAGGCTAAATAAACTCACGTACCTCTTTGATTTTTCTGGTTTTTTCCTATAATAGCCACATCACTAATCAAAGATGGCTATGGCGGAAGATAGCGACCTCGAGAAAACTGAAGAGCCTACAGGTAGGCGAATCGAGCAGGCCCGTGAGCAGGGTCAGGTCCCCCATTCCCGCGAACTTGCTACGTTTCTGGTTCTGGCTGTTGCCGGTGCGACTTTTTGGATGATGGGCAGCTGGTTCATGCAGCGCTCGCTGGTGATCATGCAGAAAGGTTTTTTTGTCGAATCACGCTACATGCGTGATCCGGACCTGATGCTGCCGCGTCTCGCAGAAATATCGGGCGATGCGCTTTTTGTCTTTTCACCGTTGCTTGGCTTGTTGCTGCTGGCGGCTATCCTGCCTCCGTTCTTCCTGAATGCCTGGGTTTTTTCTCCGAAAGCGCTGGTTCCCGATTTGAATCGCTTGAACCCGCTGTCCGGTTTTGGCCGGATGTTTTCCTGGAACAGCCTGATGGAGTTGGCCAAGGCGGTCCTGAAGGCTGTATTGGTCGGTGGTGTCGCCGCGATGCTGATCTGGAAAGAGCGTGACGAGATCTTTGGTTTGCTGGGCGAGCCACTTGAGGTTGGTTTGGCTCATGCCGGGCATCTGGTGTCCTTTTCCTTCCTGATTCTGGTGGCAACTCTGGTGTTGGTTGTCGTCGCCGACGTGCCGTTCCAGCTTTGGCAGTACTTTGACAAGCTGAAGATGAGCAAGGAAGAGGTTAAGCAGGAAATGAAGGAAATGATGGGCGATCCGCACGTCAAGGGTCGTATCCGCAGCCTTCAAATGCAGGCCGCCCGCAAACGCATGATGTCTGCCGTACCCAAGGCAAATGTTGTGGTGACCAATCCGACGCACTATGCGGTGGCCCTTGCCTATCAGACGGGCATGGGGGCGCCCAAGGTGGTGGCGAAAGGCGTTGGTGCAGTGGCGCTGAAAATAAAAGAAATCGCCAACGAGCATGCGGTACCGATCATGGAGGCGCCGCCGTTGGCGCGTGCCTTGTACAAACATTCCGAACTGGATACAGAAATTCCCTCCGCCCTGTACAACGCAGTTGCGGAGGTTCTTGCTTATATCTATCAGCTAGCCAATTGGCGTCAGGTGGGCGGCATCTATCCGGTTCCGCCGCGCGATTTACCGGTGCCCCCAGAACTTGTTCCGGAGGCGGTGTAAATGGCCACCTCATCTCTTAGGATGCAGAACTTTCTGGGGCGCATGAACGTTACCCAGTTAGCGGCGCCCATCCTGATCCTGATGATCCTGGCGATGATGGTGTTGCCGCTACCAGCGTTCGTGTTGGATGTATTCTTTACGTTCAATATCGCAATTTCAGTGCTGGTGCTGCTGGTTGCGGTCAATACCCAAAAAACACTTGAATTTTCGGTGTTTCCGACAGTGCTGCTGGTCACCACGTTGCTGCGGCTATCGCTGAACGTGGCCTCGACACGGGTGGTCATGCTTGAAGGGCATAACGGGCCGGATGCAGCGGGCAAGGTGATCGAAGCTTTTGGCCATTTCCTGGTTGGCGGAAATTTTGCCGTTGGCATTATGGTTTTCCTGATTCTGGTGGTCATCAACTTCGTCGTGATCACCAAGGGTGCCGGCCGGGTGGCTGAAGTCTCGGCGCGCTTCACACTCGATGCGATGCCGGGCAAGCAGATGGCAATTGATGCCGATCTCAATGCCGGCCTGATCGGTGAGGAAGATGCTCGCAAGCGTCGCACAGAAATTTCGCGGGAAGCCGAGTTTTTTGGCTCGATGGACGGTGCGTCGAAGTTCGTGCGTGGCGATGCCGTAGCCGGCATCATCATCATGTTGCTCAATGTCGTCGGCGGTTTGATCGTCGGGGTCCTGCAGCACAACATGGAATTGGCACAGGCTGCTAAGAACTATACCCTGCTGACTATCGGCGACGGCTTGGTTGCCCAGATTCCGGGACTGATCATCTCCATCGCTGCCGGCATGGTGGTAACCCGGGTTTCGGATGACCGAGACATCGGCCAGCAGGTAATGGGCCAGATGTTCCGTAGTGGCAAGGTCCTCGGCATAACCGCTGCCATCGTGGGTTTCCTTGGCTTGATTCCGGGAATGCCCAATCTGGTCTTCTTGATGCTGGCTTCTTCGCTGGGGTGGTTTTCATGGACCATGTTGCAGCGTGAGAATCGAGTGGTCCAAACCCCGGTTCCCGTCGCCCCGGCTGCAGCGCCAGAAGCGCTGGAGGCCAGCTGGAACGACGTTGCGGCTCTGGATGTGCTTGGGCTGGAAGTCGGCTACCGCCTCATCCCGCTGGTCGACAAGTCGCAGGATGGTGAGTTGCTGCGTCGTATCCGCGGTATTCGCAAAAAATTTGCACAGGAAGTCGGTTTTCTGGTCTCCCCGGTACATATACGTGACAACCTGGAGCTGAAACCCAACGCCTATCGAATTTTGCTCAAGGGAGTGGAAATCGGGCAGGGAGAAGCATATGCCGGGCAGTATCTGGCGATCAATCCGGGGCGTGTGGCAGGTACCCTCAACGGCGCTACGACCAAGGACCCCGCGTTCGGCCTTCCGGCAACGTGGATCGATGCCGGCCAGCGTGATCAGGCACAGGCTTATGGTTATACGGTGGTTGATGCCTCAACAGTGGTGGCGACACATCTCAATCATCTGATTCTGACTCATGCTGCCGAATTGCTTGGCCGTCAGGAAGTGCAGCAATTGCTCGACCATCTGGCTAAGGAAATGCCCAAACTGGTCGAAGATCTGGTACCCAAGATTCTGCCACTCGGGGTGTTGCAGAAGGTGTTACACGCGATGCTCGAGGAGGGAGTACATATCCGCGACATGCGAACCATCATGGAATCCGTGGCTGACCATGCGACGCGGACTCAAAATGCCGACGAGCTTTCGACCCAGGTGCGCATGGCGCTCGGTCGGGCGATCGTTCAGCAACTATTCCCGGGGAATAGCGAGATGCAGGTCATGTCGCTTGACCCGACCCTTGAACGCCTGCTGTCGCAGGCGGTCGCTGGCGGTTCCGAAAATACCAGCTTTGAGCCAGGTCTGGCTGACACGCTGGTCCGTGAAACGGCCGCCGCTTCTGAGCGCCAGGAAGGGCTTGGGCTACCAGCCGTGCTACTGGTGCCGGCAAGTCTGCGTTTGCTTCTCTCCAGATTCCTGCGCCGCACCATTCCTCAATTGAAGGTGCTGTCACACAACGAAGTGCCTGAAAACCGAATTATCAAGGTGACCTCGATCATCGGAGGTAAAACATGAACGTCAAAAAATTCATCGCGGCCAATGCAAGGGATGCCTTGAGAAAAGTGAAGGAAACGCTCGGCAACGACGCGATCATCCTTTCCAATCGTGGTGTCCCTGGTGGCGTCGAGATCATGGCTGTCGCTGCCCGCGACATGGCGATGATCGTGCCGACCCCGGTTGCCGATCGCTCGCCGCCAGAAAGGCGGCCGCAGCCGAATGAGTTTGATGACGACTATCGCGTTGTGTTGAATTCCGCCAGAGCGCGTATATCGCAACCAATGCCGGCGCCCGTGATGTCTCCGGCACCACAGATGCCACGCCAAAATGTCGCTCAGGCCGCAGCGCAGAGACCAGTTGGGCAAGTTAATGCCGGTATTCCAAAAAATGGCGCTTTGCGTAATCTGGACCTCGGCCGCTCGGGGGCTGTGCCGGTTGCTCCGCAACGTCCAGTAGAGAATCAGGTGCCGCCGGTCGCTGCCCAGGCGCCGACCCAGGCTACTCTGCAGCGTCGCCCAGAGGCTGAAGTGGTGCCGATGGAGGTGATGGAGGAGATTCGTTCGCTGCGCAGGATTGTCGAGCAGCATCTGGCCGGTTTTGCCTGGGGCGAGGTCGCGCGCTCGGAACCGGTGAAGACTGAAATCCTTCGCCAGATGCTCGATGCTGGCTTCTCACCGCAATTTTCCCGTGATCTGCTCACCGATTTGCCGCACGAAATGAACAGCGTCGAGGCAATGGCCTGGGTCAAGGGGGCTGCAGACCGTTCGTTGATGACCATCGGCAGTGAGCATGACATCGTTGATCGTGGCGGGGTTTACGCGCTGGTCGGGCCAACTGGTGTCGGCAAGACGACGACGACCGCCAAGCTGGCGGCACGCTGTGTATTGCGTCATGGCCCGAGTAAGGTGGCGCTGGTTACCACTGACGGTTACCGGATCGGTGCCCACGAGCAACTGCGCATCTATGGTCGCATCCTTGGGGTTTCCGTTCATCTGGTCAAGGATGCGGCTGAACTACGCCAGACCTTGATCGAATTGCAGCATAAGCACATGGTCCTGATCGATACCATGGGGATGAGCCAGAAGGACAAGCTGGTCCCGGAGCTGACGGACATGCTTGCCGGTTGCGCGGTGCAGCGCCTGTTGCTGTTAAATTCGACCTCGCGTGGCGATACACTGGACGATGTGGTGCGTGCCTATGCGGGCGATACCCTGGCGGGTTGCATCCTGACCAAGATTGATGAGGCAGCCAGTCTGGCCACTGCGCTTGACGTGATCATGCGTCACAACCTGAAGCTGTTGTACGTATCGAACGGTCAGCGCGTGCCGGAGGACCTGCATTTGCCGAACCGCAGCTATCTGCTGCACCGGGCCTTCAAGGACGTGCCGGAAAGCTCTCCCCATAAATACGATGGCGTGGAGCCTGGACTGATGATGGCCAATGCGGGCATGGTTGCGGTCGGAGGACGTCGTGGCTGATTTTCGCGTCGATCAGGCCGCTGGGCTGCGTCGCTTGTTGGGTGGTGGCCAGCAGTTACAGGTCGTCACCTTCGTGGCGGGATGCGAGGGGGTTGGGCGTAGCGTGGCAGTTGCCAATATTGGCGTGGCGCTGGCCCGGCTCGGTAAGGAAGTGCTGATCATCGACGAGCATGCGCCTGGAGATGACATAGCTTCCACCTTTGGCTTGGTCGCCCGGAGTGACTTGCTCAACGTGGTACAACGGGAATTGCCTTTGTCGCAGGTTCTGCTGCAGCCGATGCACGGCCTGCGGGTTTTACCGGCGGCACGTGCCGTAAAGAAACTTGGTCGCTTGTCCCTGACGCAGCAACAAACCTTGCTTGATGCCATGTCTGGTCTGGAGCGACCAATCGACGTGATTCTTGTCGATGCCAGCATGGGGCATCCCAATGGTTTTTCGCCATTCGGACTGGCTTCCCAGGAAGCCGTCGTTGTCCTGTCAGGCAGCAGTGCTTCGATCACCGAAGCCTATTCCTTGATCAAGAAGGTCAGTCACGCCTTTTCGCGCAAGCATTTTCGCATTCTGGTCAATAAAGTGCGTAGCCAACCGGATGCCCGCTCGATCTATGAAAATATCGCTCAGGTAGCTGCCCAGCGAGCTATTGCCCGTCTGGATTATGCTGGTGCGATCCCGCTCGACGACGCGCTCCGCCAATCGGCGCAGCTAGGTCGCCCTGTGCTAGTTCAGGCGCCTGATTCACCCGCTGCAGCCGCATTTCGCGATATTGCCTCAGACATGCTTTATTGGCAGCGCAGCGAAAGCGAAGCCGGGGGGGTCGAGCATTTCATGCAGCAACTGTTACACTTGAGCCAACGCATAACACCCAACGTACTTCGAGCTTGATGTATACCGCTGCCGGGCAGCCAGACAGGGAACAGTTGGTTCAGCGCTTCGTGCCGCTGGTGAAGCGTATCGCCTATCACTTGATGGCGCGTCTGCCGCCCAGCGTACAGTTTGACGATCTGGTTCAAAACGGCATGATCGGCTTGCTAGATGCGATTGATCGCTTTCAGGAAGGTTTTGGCGCCCAATTCGAAACCTATGCCACACAGCGCATCCGTGGTGCCATGCTCGATGGATTGCGTGAAAACGACTGGTTGCCGCGGAATCTTCGTCGTGAGTTGCGGCGCATAGAAACGGCGATCAATCAACTTGAGCACGAACACGGTCGAGTTCCATCCGAGAAGGAACTGGCCGAGGCGCTCGGCATGTCACTTGCTGACTACCAAAAGACCCTGCAAGATGCACGCGGTCATCAACTGGTCTATTTTGACGACTTGGCGGGAGAGGGCGACGAGGGTTTTCTTGAGCGCCACTTTACTGACAATGCGGCTGATCCAGCCGCCATCCTGGAAGATAAAAGCGTCAAGGCTACGCTGATTACGGCGATTGGCGAGCTCCCGGAGCGGGAGAAGATGATGATGGCCTTGTATTACGAGCAGGATCTCAATCTTCGGGAAATCGGTGAGGTCATGGGCGTTACTGAGTCTCGGGTCTGTCAGTTGCATACGCAGGCCATTGCCCGCTTGCGGAGCCAGATCGTTGGAGAAATTCCGAAAGCTGCGAAGCGCCGCAAGGAGAAGGCTTGATGGATAAGATCAGTCTGGCCGGTATTGCCATTGGTCTATTCGCGATCATTGGTGGTCAAATTCTCGAAGGTGGCCATGTTGGATCATTGGTCCAGCCAACTGCCCTGCTTATTGTGCTCGGTGGAACCTTGGGAGCAGTCTTGTTGCAGAGCCCGATTCACATCTTCAGGCGAGGCATGAAGATGGCCAAATGGGTGTGGGTTCCGCCAGTGATCGAACAAAAACGCCTGATTGAACAGATATTGAACTGGAGCCAACTCTCACGGCGAGAGGGTTTGTTGGCGCTGGAGAACTATATTCCTGCGATCAAGGACGAGTTCGCCCGCCGGGGGCTGCAGCTTTTGGTCGATGGCGCAGATCCGGAGCGTATCCGCGAATTGCTCGAAGTCGAAATCAATACCTTTGAAGACGAGTGGCGCCAGTCCGCAAAAATATGGGAGGCGGCCGGTGGTTATTCGCCAACTATCGGGATTCTTGGCGCCGTAATGGGGCTGATCCACGTGATGGAAAACCTTTCTGACCCAACCAAGCTGGGGGCGGGGATCGCCGTTGCCTTCGTGGCGACGATCTATGGTGTCGGATTGGCTAATTTGGTCTATCTGCCGATTGCCGCCAAGCTCAAGTACTACATTCTACGGATGGTTTCGACCCGCGAAATGCTCGTTGATGGACTGGTAGGTATAGCCGTCGGTGACAACCCGCGGATCATTGAAGGCCGTCTGAAAGGCTACCTGAACTAATGGCTCGGCGTCGTCGTGAAGAGGAGCACGAGAACCACGAGCGCTGGCTTGTCTCCTACGCCGACTTCATTACCCTTCTATTTGCGTTCTTCGTTGTGATGTATGCAATCTCATCGGTTAACGAAGGGAAGTACAAGGTGTTGTCCAATTCGCTGACCAATGCCTTCAAGAATGTGACCGGCCAACCGGGAGGGCAGCCGATTGCGGTGATTCAAGGTGCTCCGCCGATTCCGCCCAGGCCGATCGCCAAGCCCGATAAATTGCCCGATCAGAAAAAGATAGAGCAAAGACAGAAAATGAAAAATATGGCCGGCGATATCATGCAGGCCTTGCAGCCCTTGGTTGCTCAAGGGAAAGTGCGTCTTCTTGAAACCAGTCGTGGCGTGACGATTGAAATTAATGACAGCATTCTTTTTCCTGCTGGCCAGGCCAAGCTCCAGAGCGCATCGATAAGCGCGATGCTGGCTATCGCTCAAGTCCTTGCCGCTTCGGACTTTCCCATTACGATTGAAGGCCATACTGACAATGTGCCGATTGCAACAGCGCAATTTCCGTCCAATTGGGAATTGTCGGCAATGCGCGCCACCACCGTGCTGCGGCTATTTAATGATGGCGGCGTGGGGGCGGAAAGGCTGACAGCAATTGGTTATGGCGAGACACGGCCGCTTGAAACGAATACCACCGTGGAAGGGCGTGCCAGAAACCGCCGGGTGAGTATTTTGATTGACTCGAATCGACCGGAAGAGGCTACCGAGATTCGCGTTGGGCAATAAAATCAGGGCTGTCCAAAGGCTTGGAGACGCCTGAAAGCCCGAGGCTCAAGCGGAGTCGACGATGCGGCTACCGGTGCTCGGCGCGGCTTGACCATCACTGCCGTAGAGCGGAGTCTTCTGGGACTGCTGGGTCAATATCGAGAGCAATTCGCCCGTTTGCTGCAAGTGAAGATTGATCAGCTGGGCATTGAGCTCGTGTAGCTGCTTGGCTCTGCGAGCCAATTCCATCAGCTTTTTCCAGTTGGCAACCGCCTCTTGATCGCTGGGCTCGCTGGCAAGCCAGCGTGTCATCGCTGCTTTTGCCGTTTCTCCGCTTTGGCGCGGCAGTATCTTGCTCCGGGCAAATTCCAGCGCATTTAGCTGTCCAACGAGTTCGACTTTTTGCTGGCCAATGCCAGTCAGAGCCACTACATCTGCCCGTTTCAAAACATCCTGTTCTTGCTCCAATACCCCGATGAACTCGGATAGCAAGACAGTTTCCTGCGCCGTAATTGAGGCGAGTTCCGTCATCAGGCTTCGCGTTTGTTTTTGCCGTTGACCAGATCCCGTGCCGATTCGATCAGGCGATCCGCTATCGCTTCCGGGTTGATCTTGAAGCGTCCTTCGGAAATCGCTTGCTTGATTTCGTCGATGCGTGCGCTATTGATTGGGGGGGTATCACTGCTTTGCAGGCTGCCAGAGAGGTTGCTGAGACTGACGGCCTCCTGGGCGTTGCTGCCCGCGGAAGTCTTTGTTGCCGTCGTCCTGGGCGTTATGGCACTCGTTGTTGGATTGTATGAACCGTTGATTTTCATGATGGACCCCATAAAACTTTTGAACTCTAACCGGATAACGGCAACGACGAGTAAAACTTTAGCCTAGAAAGAAACTTCGACGCTGCCATCGGCTTTGGCGATACCGCTGAGGGTTTGCCCTGAAGGCATTCGAACCTGTGCCACCTGGCCTTCTGCTGCATTGTTAATGGCTTTCCCTTCGCTGCTTACAGCAAAACCAGCGCCTTGGGATATCACCCGCACGCTCTGTCCCTGGCGAATAACCAGCGTGGGCAACAGTTGGTCGCTACGTAGCGGTTGGCCTGCGCCCAGTGAATTGCGCAAGGTCTTGCCTACGGCGCTGGTCGGGTCTGTCACGATGCCTGTTGGCAACTGACTGAGGTCGCCTGACATGGTGGCTATATCTCCGGGCTGGACAAGTTGGCCGGCGGCCAGCGGACGGGTGGTGGTGACGTAATTGCCGGTCACGGCAATTTGGACAGGGACCAGTACGCTCCAGATGTTGGGGCCGAGGCAGCGTACGCCGATCAGACTCTTGCCAACAAAACGTGTTCCGGGTGGGGCGAAGGCTTCGTGAGCCGTGCAAGGGGGGAGTCGGGTGACGTCCAGCTTGCCCATGCTGATACTTACTTTGCCGGGGAGGCCTTGGGTCTGCAGCCGAACATAACGCTCGGCAGTGTCCATGACGGCATCAAATTCAGCGGCGAAGAGAGGGGAGCTGAAAAGCAGTAAAAGCGCAACAAAGATTCGGCAGGTGAGCATGGCGCCATTTTGCCCGAGCCGGCAAGGTGGGGGAATAAAAACTTGGCTGCATGTTGCGGCAAGTTTTGCCGATGGGTGCCGCCTTAATTGCCGAAATCTGCCGAATTGCTGAGTTTTTTTGTTGGCATGGAGCGTGCTTTTAAGTAATCAAAATTTCGGAGTCTGTCATGGCAAGCATTCAACAAGAGCTATCGGTTTTTAGTCAGGCGATGAATCTGCGGACGCAGCGACATCAGGTGCTGGCATCCAATATTGCCAATGCTGACACGCCGAATTACAAGGCGCGCGATTTCAGCTTTGAGTCGGCCATGCAAAATGCCATGGCCGGGCGTGGTAACGGCTCGGTCGCATTGGCAACCACCTCCAGCGGACATTTGCAGGGGGCTGGTAATGGCGGACTGGCGGCTCTGCAGTTTCGACGTGAAACCCAGTCGGCTGTTGATGGCAATACTGTCGATATGGATGTCGAGCGCTCCGAGATTTCCGAGAATGCGCTGCAGTATCAGATCGTCAGCCAGTTGATCAGCGACCAGTTCAAGGGCATTCGTGCAGCGCTGGCGACGACCTCGAGCTAAGGAAAACAAAAATGAGTTTGTTTAACGTCTTTCAGGTCTCTTCCAGTGCAATGACGGCTCAGTCAATGCGCCTGAATACCACTGCCTCCAATCTGGCGAATGCGGATAGCGTAATTTCTGCCGATGGCAAGCCCTATCGGGCCAAGCAGGTGGTGTTCGAGGCAACGCCAATGGGAAATGCTGGTGATTCTTCAAAAGGCGTACGCGTTCGCCAGATTGTTGAGGATGCGTCGCCGCCTCGTTTGGTCTATGACCCGAAGAATCCGGCGGCAGATGAAAAGGGCTATGTCGCATTTCCAAATGTGAATGTCGTTGAGGAAATGACCAACATGATTTCTGCCTCGCGTTCATATCAGACCAATGTCGAGGTAATGAATACGGCCAAAACCATGCTGCTGCGTACGTTAAGTATCGGCCAGAGCTAATCGGAGAATCAGAATGACTACCGTTAATTCAACAAACAGCAGTGCCAGCATCATCAATGCGCTAAATGGCGGCAGTTCGTCGAGCGCCAGCTCCACTTCTGGCAGCACCGCTGCGGATTTGCAGGACAGCTTCCTGACCATGTTGACCACTCAGTTGAAGAATCAGGATCCGCTGAATCCAATGGATAACGCGCAGATGACGTCGCAGTTGGCCCAAATCAGCACCCTTGAAGGTATTCAGGGCTTGAATACGACGCTGACCAGCCTGCTTTCTTCATACAACACCTCACAAGCCTTGCAGGCCGCCGGGGCAATCGGTTCGCAAGTGCTGGTCGAGGGAAGCGGATTAGCGCTATCGAGCGGTATATCCCAAGGCGGGGTGACGTTGGGTAGTGCTGCCAACTCCGTGGTGGTCACCATCAAGGACGGTAGCGGCAAGGTTGTGCAGACGCAGGAGTTGGGCAAGCAGTCAGCCGGCACTGTCGCGTTCAACTGGGATGGCAAGGATGCTAGTGGCAATCAACTGTCCGATGGGAAATATACCTTCTCGGTTGCCGCAACCAGCGCTGCCGGTACTGCTGTGACGGCGACGCCGATTCAGGTTGGCACGGTTTCTGCAGTAGTCAAGAGCGGCTCGTCGTTTGTGCTGGAGTTGAGCTCCGGTGAGACGGTGGCCTTCAATAACGTTCTGCAGTTCATGTGATTTCGGGAGACAGCAATGGCATTCCAACAAGGGCTGAGCGGCCTAAATACCTCCTCCAAGGCGCTGGATGTTACTAGTAACAATATTGCCAATGCGAGCACGGTTGGTTTCAAGTCGGCGTCGACACATTTTGCCGACGTCTATGCGGCATCGCTGGCTGGCGGTGGCGCTTCTCAAGTTGGTATTGGTGTTTCGGCCAGTGCCATCGCCCAGCAGTTCACCCAGGGCAACATTACGACGACCAGCAATTCGCTGGATATAGCGCTCAATGGCAACGGATTTTTCCGGATGACGCAGGATGGCGCGGTGCGATACACCAGAAACGGTCAGTTCCATCTGGATTCAACGGGCTATATCGTTAACGACAACAAGGAAAACCTGACTGGGTATGCCGCCGACGCCCAGGGAAAAATTGTTGCTTCGACGCCAAGCGGCATCAAGGTCGATACGGCTCCGATCTCTCCCCAGGCAACAGGTGCGACCAGCGACGGGGTGAGGTTCTCGCTGAATCTTAATTCGACCGACAAGGTTCCAGGAACGGCGTGGACCAGTCCAACGGGAACGAATGTCCCGGACACCTCTACCTACAATTACTCCAATGCGGTCACTGTCTACGATACCTTGGGCAATGCGCATACGATGACCATGTATTTCGTCAAGAGCGCGCCAACCGCGGCCGAGGTGCTTGCGAATCCGACGACAACCGGGGCTTGGGATGTGCATTACCAGGTTGATGGAACCAGTGAGGCGAATGTTGGCGGCTCGCCGCTGCGAATGACCTTTGATTCTACCGGCGCCTATTTGGCGCCGACGACCCCGGCAACTTTGGCGGTGAACCTGAATGGTGTGGCTACCAACTTGAGCACACCGGCTAACGTTGTGACAAACAGCGCGACTTCGCCACTCAGCTTTGCCATGAATTTCGCCGGTTCGACGCAATATGGCAGTGATTTTGCCATTGCCTCGAAGACTCAGGATGGTTATGCCTCTGGCCAGCTGAGCAGTCTGACGATTGGCGATAATGGCGTAATCCAGGGCGTTTATAGCAACGGCCAGACGCGTAACATGGCGCAGATTGTTCTCGCCAATTTTCAGAATCCGAATGGTCTGATGTCGATTGGCAACAACGACTACATTGAGACAGCCGATTCCGGTCAGTCGATGATTGGCACGCCGAATACCGGGACGTTTGGTGTTCTGCAGTCTGGCGCCGTCGAAGACTCCAACGTCGACCTGACTGCTGAACTGGTCAACATGATCGTCCAGCAGCGCAACTATCAGGCGAATGCACAATCGATCAAGACGCAGGATCAGATCATGCAGACCTTGGTGAATATTCGCTAAGCAAGCCGGAGCTGACTAAATGGACCGTCTGATCTACACCGCAATGACCGGCGCCAAGCATGTTTTCATGCAGCAGGCCGGCACCGCGAACAATCTGGCCAATGCCAGCACCATCGGCTTCAAGGCTCAGGAGCATCGTTTCCGGGCCGTGCCGGTGCAGGGCGAAGGCATGCCGACGCGGGCATTTGTGGTGGATGCATCGGTCAGCGATGTGATGGACGAAGGGCCGTTGATGTTTACCGGCCGCAACCTGGATGTGGCGGTCCAGGGTAAGGGCTGGATCGGTGTCCAGTTGCCGGATGGCAGCGAGGCCTACACGCGCGCCGGTAGTCTGGATGTCGATGTCACCGGCTTGTTGCAGACGAAGAGTGGATACCCGGTGGCTGGTGATGGTGGACCGATCAACATACCGCCCGACAACACGATCGAGATCGCCCCGGATGGCACGGTATCGGTCGTGCCGACTTTCGGCACGCCGAACAATGCCAATGCGATCGGTCGTATCAAGCTGGTGAATCCCCCGGAGGCGGATTTGGTTCGTGGCGCCGATGGCCTGTTCCGGCTGCGTAATAATCAGCCGGCAGTTGCTGATGCCAACGTCAAGCTGGCAGCGGGCACGCTGGAGGGCAGCAATGTCAATGTGACCGATGCGATGGTGAATTTGATCAGCCTTTCCCGCCAGTTTGAAATGCAAATAAAGTTGCTACAGACAGCCGATACGAACGCCCAGCGTGCCGATCAGTTGCTGTCCCTGAATTCCTGATAGGACCTGAATCATGATCCGTTCCCTGTGGATTGCCCGTACCGGCCTGGATGCCCAGCAGACCCAGCTCGATGTTATTTCCAACAACCTGGCGAATGTCAGCACAAACGGCTTCAAGCGTTCGCGGGCTGTGTTCGAGGATCTCCTCTACCAAACCTTGCGGCAACCTGGTGCGCAGTCTTCGCAACAGACGCAGATTCCGACCGGGCTTCAGCTCGGTACAGGTGTGCGACCGGTATCGACCGCCCACATCTTTACTCAAGGCAATTTGCAGAAGACCGACAACACGCTCGATATTGCCGTCCAGGGCAATGGTTTTTTCCAGATTCTGCTGCCGGATGGAACAACTGGTTATACCCGCGACGGTTCCTTCCAGAAGGATAATCAAGGCCAGATCGTGACCTCCGATGGTTATCCGCTGCAACCGAACATCACTATCCCCTCGAATGCCCTGTCGGTTTCGGTAGGGACCGATGGAACCGTGTCGGTCACCCAGTCAGGGAGTGCCGCCACGACGCAGATCGGCAGCATCCAGTTGGCCACCTTCATCAACCCGGCTGGCTTGCAGAGCGCCGGCCAGAACCTCTTTCTGGAAACCGCTGCGAGCGGTACTCCAACGCCCAATACCCCGGGGTCGAATGGTGCCGGTATCGTCAACCAGGGGTACGTGGAGACCTCCAACGTGAACGTTGCCGAGGAGTTGGTTACCATGATCCAGACCCAGCGCGCCTATGAACTGAATTCCAAGGTGGTGTCGACCTCGGATGCGATGCTGGGCCGCCTGACCCAGCTGTGAGGTAATGCCATGAAACGCCTAGTTCTGATTTCGCTGGTGCTGGCTGCCGGGTGTTCGACAGTGCCGCCGACCAATGTGCACCAACCGATGACGGCTCGTCCGTCGCCGCGTTTCGAGATGGCCAACGGAAATGGCTCCATTTACCAGGCTGCTTCCAGCCGGCCGTTGTTCGAGGATCGCCGGGCACGTTTCGTTGGCGATACGATTACGGTCAAGATTACCGAGAGCACAACGGCCTCGACCAAGTCGAACAACAAGGTCGACCAATCCAATGCCCAGAAATATGGCCTGGGTGCTTCGACCGGCATGTTTGGCCGGGTCCTGCCGGGGGCGATGGATATGTCAGCTAGCAGCTCGACTGCTTTCAGCGGCAAGGGTGAGGCCGCCAATAACAATATCTTTACCGGCAACATGACGGTCACCGTGATCGATGTGATGCCCAACGGGAATTTGCTGGTTTCCGGCGAAAAGCAGGTGGCGATCGGAAGCGAGCAGGAATTCGTACGCATCTCCGGTGTTGTGAATCCCAGCTTTGTTGATGCCTTCAATGTGGTGGATTCGTCCAAGATTGCCGATGCCCGGATCGAATACAAATCGTCTGGCCAGGTCAGCGATGGTCAGGTCATGGGCTGGCTGGCACGATTCTTCCTTAATGTGATGCCGTTCTAGGGAGTTTCTCGCGGAGGCGCATCATGAAGACAATTGGCGGCAAAGTGTTCCGGCATGCGGCAATTCTGGCCGCCTGTGTGTTGCCGCTCTGGTGCCAACCGGCATTGGCCGAGCGGATCAAGGATCTGGCCAGCATTCAGGGGGTGCGTAGCAACCAGTTGATCGGTTACGGCATTGTTGTCGGACTCGACAATACCGGTGACCAGACGACGCAGACGCCCTTCACGACACAGGCGATGAGCAATATGCTCTCGCAGCTCGGCGTCAATCTGACCCAGGAGCAGTCCCAGAAGCTTCAATTGAAGAATGTGGCGGCCGCCATGGTGACCGCCAACCTGCCATCGTTTTCCCGCCCGGGCCAGCCGATCGATGTCACTGTTTCGTCGATGGGCAATGCCAAGAGTCTGCGGGGCGGCACGTTGCTGATGACGCAATTGAAAGGGGCCGACGGTCAGGTTTATGCGATTGCCCAAGGGAACGTTCTGGTCGGGGGCGTGGGCGCTTCCTCGGGTGGTTCGAAGGTGACGGTCAACCATCTTTCAGCCGGTCGGATTCCTGGTGGCGCTACTGTCGAGCGCGCTGTGCCGACGGCGGTCGGGCAGGGGGGCGTTGTTTATTACGAGCTTGCAAACAGTGATTTTGGTACGGTCCAGAAAGTGGTGGACGCGATAAACCGGACGGCGGGCGCTGGTACTGCACAGGCGGTCGATGGCCGAAGGATGGTGGTCAAAGTACCGGAGGATGCGGATTCCCGCGTTTCGTTCCTGGGCCGGATCGAAAATCTCGATGTGCAACCGGTGGCCGGCGTGGCCAAGGTGGTCATCAACCCGCGTACCGGCTCGGTTGTGATGAACCAGAAGGTGACACTGGATGCGTGCGCCGTGGCCCATGGCAGCCTGTCGGTGGTCGTTGATGCCGGGCAGCCACAGTTCGGTCAGGCAGCTGATATTCAGGTCAAGCAGGACAATGGTAGTCTGATGAACGTCAAGGCCGGTGCCAATCTGGCCGATGTGGTCAAAGCCCTCAATGCCCTCGGGGCCAATCCACTCGATCTTCTCGCTATTCTGCAGGCGATGAAAGCAGCCGGCGCTTTGCGGGCTGATCTTGAAGTTATCTGATTTTCAATGACCTCCAGAATTCAGGATACTCCCAACCGAGCGGCGTTTGATGTCACGTCGGCACAGGATTTGCGCAGCCGGTTTCAGAAAGACCCGCAGCAGGGCTTGAAGGCGGCAGCGCAGCAGTTCGAAACATTGTTCCTGCAGCAGGTGATCAAGAGCATGCGTGATGCGACGCCGCAGGATGGATTGATGAGCAGCGATAGCTCGCGTTTTTATACCGGCCTGCTTGATCAACAGATGGCTCAGAATCTTGCCACCAACGGCAAGGGAATCGGTTTCGCCCAGCTCATCGAGAAACAACTGGGGCGCAACATGGTCAGTTCAGAGGGGCAGGCTGCGCTTAATGCACCGGCAAATGCTGCCGCTGCCGCCTTGCCGCTTGCGGGGTCCGATTCCCGTCATCTGCAATACACTCCTGTGCCGAGCAGCTTGCCAACTTCGGCGGCCTACGGGGCGATTAATGCCTCCGCAAGCGCTGGGGGCGCGCTGAGCGCTAACGACGGGGCGGGCTCTTCCAAGGAATTTGTCAATCGTGTCTGGCCTCATGCCGTCGAGGCGTCGCGGTCGACTGGTATCCCTCCGCAGTTTCTGGTGGCGCAGGCGGCGCTGGAAAGCGGTTGGGGACGCAGTGAAATTCGCGGTACCGATGGCGCCGGCAGCTACAACCTGTTTGGTGTCAAGGCAGGGAAAAGCTGGACTGGCGCTACGGTGGATGCGACAACGACCGAGTTCGTCAATGGCGAGGCGCAGCAGACGGTGGCGCGTTTTCGTGCTTACGGGTCCTATGAAGAAGCTTTCCGCGATTACGCCAGTATGTTACGGAGTAATCCTCGCTATGGCGGAGTGATCGGCTCGCAGGATGGCACTGAGTTTGCTAAAGGATTACAGAGGGCCGGCTATGCCACTGACCCGGCATATGCAGACAAGTTGGGCCGGATTATCAATGGTCCGACGCTGCGCATGGCGCTGCTTGGCTAAAGATCAAGTTAATTCCATTTGTGCCGTTAACAAATGGAAAGGAGAGCGGGAATGAGTGGTTTGATCAGCATTGCAGTGACAGGAATCAACGCGGCCCAGGCCGGGTTGCTGACCACGACGAACAATATTTCCAACCTGAACACGGAAGGTTATACGCGACAGCGTGTCGTGCAAGCCTCCAATCCGACCGTGATGACTGGTGCCGGCGGCTTTGGCCAGGGTGCTCACGTGGTCACGGTCGAGCGTATGTACAGCGAGGCGCTGAACCGGCAGGTCTTGAATGCTCAGGCCAAGGTTAGTTCGCTGGATACCTACTACGGTCAGGTCTCACTGATCGACAACATGCTGGCTGATGAAAAAGCCGGCTTGACGCCTGCCATCCAGAGTTTTTTTGATGGTATTCAGGCGGTGGCAACCAATCCATCATCGACTTCGGCCCGTCAGTCAATGGTCTCGGCTGCCGATAGCATGGTGTCCAGCTTCCGGAGCATGTACAGCCGCCTTGATGAACTTGAGAGTGGGGTCAATTCGCAGATCACGAGCGTGGTCAAGTCGATCAATAGCTACACCGGACAGATTGCCGATCTCAACCAGAAAATTGTCAGCTCCTCGTCTTTGAATGGTCAGCCAGTCAATGATTTGCTGGATAAGCGGGATCAATTGGTTGCTGACCTGAATAAACTGGTTAAGGTCGATACATCAAAAAATGATGACGGTAGCTATAACGTTTTTGTCGGTACTGGCCAGCAACTGGTGGTGGGGTCACGGGCAACGAGTATGGCAGCGGTTGGTTCCGCGGCGGACAAATCGCGGATCGTTGTTGGCCTGGTCGGTGAAACTGGCGATATTCAGGAATTGCCGGAAAGCCTTATTTCTGGCGGCGAACTCGGTGGCTTGCTTAGTTTTCGCAGAGAGGCCTTGGACACCGCCTTCAATCAGTTGGGTTTGATGGCGGCTTCGGTAAGCAAAACGTTTAATGCCCAGAATGCACTGGGGCAGGATTTGCTGGGGAATACGGCCAGCAGCTCATCGTTCATCAAGGACTTTTTTACACTCAGCGACCCGACGGCAGTTGCCAACACGAAAAACGCCTCAACCAGCACAGCCGTCGTTTCGGTGACGCTGAATGGCGCCTCGTATAACGGTACCAATTTTTATACGAAGTTGAATGCCAGCGACTACCAGCTTTCATACGATGGAACGAACTACGCACTGAAGCGCCTTTCGGACAATACGACCTGGACCGGCGCTTCACCCGCAGCCGTCAGCGCCACCGCCGATCAAGGTTTTAGCCTTACCGATAATGGTGGAACCTATGCGGCAGGCGACAGGTTCCTGATTCAGCCAACTCGCGACCAGGCTCGCCTGTTTTCAGTTGATACAAGTGTGGCGGCGGACCCACGCCTGGTGGCGGCAGCAACGCCAGTACGTGCTTCAGCCGGGGTGGCCAACAGCGGGACAGCAGCCGTCAGTAATGTCAGTGTCGGCCCCAATTATGTCATTCCCACCCCTGTCGCTTCATTTAGCCTTGGTTTGACCTATAGCTCGACCACAACCCCCCCTAGTCTTTCCGGCTTCCCGGTGGGAACAACCGTCACGGTTCAAGGGGCGACGCCATCGTCGTTCACCATCGCCGCAACGACAGATCCGGTGACCTATAAGTCTGGCGCAAAAATTACCATCAGTGCCCCGGTCGCTTCAGGTTTGCCGAATGGAATTTCGCTGGTCCTGTCGGGCATTCCAAATGGCGGGGATACGTTCACTATCGCGACCAACACAAGTGGTGTCGAGGATGGTAGCAATATTGTCCGGCTTGGCAGTCTGCAAACCCAGAATACGATGCTGGGTGGTAACGCGACGTACCAGGATAACTACGCATCTTTTGTCAACGACATTGGCAACAAGACAGCCTCCGCCGAGGTTTCTTCCGAAGCGCAGACGACAATGCTGACACAGGCTACCGCAGCAAAAGAGTCCTTGTCCGGCGTTAACCGGGACGAAGAGGCTGCCAAGTTGGTCGAGTACCAGCAAGCCTACCAAGCTGCCGCCAAGGTCCTTGAAATTGCCGGCAAATTATTCGATACCTTGATATCGATTGCCTGAGCGAAGGAGTAAATCATGAGCATGCGAATTAGCACGCAGCAACTCTATAACGGTGGCGTCAGCGGGATTCAGCGCCTGCAGAGCAGTTTGTATACGCTGCAGAACCAGATTGATACCGGACGTAAAATCGTCACTCCGAAGGATGATCCGGTCGGTTCGGCGCAGGCACTGGTCGTCAGCCAGGCAAACTCGGTCAACGCGCTTTATCTCAAGAATCAGGCGTCGGCAACTACGAAGCTGAATGGCTTGGACAGTATCTTGGGGGGCGTTAATGACCAATTGCAGAACATCTACGAAAAAGCGGTGGCCGCCGGTAATGGCAGCTATTCAGACACCGATCGGGCGGCAGTTGCCACCGAGTTGTCCGAGCGTCTGAATAATCTGATTGGTCTGGCCAACTCGCAGGATGGAACGGGGCGTTATGTCTTTGCGGGCTTTCAGTCCACGACTCAGCCATTTTCCTTGAGTGCAAACCCGGCAAGCACCACCAACCCGAGTGCCTATTCGCTTTCTCCCGCTAACGCCTATATCAATTACAACGGCGATGACGGAGCGCAGACTTTGCAGGTCAGCGCCAGTGAATCCGTTCAAACGAATCTCCCCGGCAGTGATGTTTTCATGCGCATACGGGATTCAAGTGGGAATGCGACGGGGCGCAGTGTATTCGACGCCGTGCAAAACATGGTTGAATTTTTGAAGACGCCGGGGGCCAGCGCCTCATCCAGTAGATACACAACGGCGCTGGGTGACATTAGTGCCTCGATCGCTACCGTATCGAAGGGCCTTTCCACGGTCGGTGCACGTGCATCGTCTTTGGAAAGCATGACCAATACGGCTGGCGACCGCAAGCTGCAGTATGAGGAACAACTTTCCAATCTTCAGGACCTCGATTACGCCAGCGCCTTGACTGCCGTGTCTCAGCAGAAGCTGCAACTTGAGGCCGCACAGTCTACGTTTGCATTAACCTCCAAGCTGTCGCTGTTCGATCACATATGAAATTGAATAATCCCCTGTCTCTCGGATTGTTCCTGGCGAGTTTGCTGGCCGGGTGTGGTTCGACGGGAGGTTCTTCCTCTCCGCTGATTCCGGATAAAGTGATACAACTGACCGCCAAGAGTTCGATCTCCTTGGCAAACTTGGCGACGGGAGCATTGATCGCCGGGGTCATCCACCTGTATTACGACCCCCTGGCGCCGAATTGGGAAATCGAAGAGTCCAAACTCAACGACGATACCTATCGTTTTGCGATGAAAATGAAGCGTTACCACACAGGTGGAGCCGGAGAGTCGATCCAGATTCTCAAGCGCCGTGCCTCTCAATTGCAGTATGAGCAGGGCTTTGCTGGTTATCAGATCGTTGAATACACCGAGGGTATCGATTCGCAGACCATCGGGGCTCGGCGAGTGGCAGAGGGAACGATCCGGCTGGTCCAGCGTCAGCAGGCGGACTCCTTCCTGCAGAATTAACGGCGGACTCAGGACCTAGTTTTGAGTGCTGGCAAATCCAAGCATGGCGCTCATGCCGAATTCAAAAATACCTTGCAGTGGGGAGGCGAGGTAGTTCAGGCTGATGGCCAGTGCAACGAATCCTCCCATCAAGGTCAGCGGGAAACCGAGAGCAAATAGATTCAACTGCGGCGCAGCTCGCGTCAGAACGGCCAGCGCCACATTGGTAATCATCAGAGCGACAATGATTGGTAGCGAAAGCAACAGCCCTGCCGAAAAGATTTTGCTCCCTAGTTCTGCCAAATTCAGCCAGGAGGATGCGCCAAGCGGTGTGGCGCTAACCGGGATAGCCGAAAAACTCTGCGCCAGCGTTGCCAGATAAAGCAGGTGCCCGTTCATGGAAAGAAACAGGAGCAGGGCGATCAGGCTAATGAACTCGGTGATGACCGGCGTTTGCGAGGAATTGAGCGGGTCGTAAAAGGTGGCAAACCCCAAGCCCATCTGGAAGCTGATAAATTCGCCCGCTATGTCGAAAGCTGTGAACACGATCTTGGCGGCGAATCCCATGCCGATCCCGATCAACATCTGTTGCGCAAGTATCCACAGGCCGGGTAGCGATCCGGGTTGAACGCCGGGCATTGGCGGCAGGGTCGGCGTGATGGCTACTGCGATCGAGATGGCAAGTATCAGGCGGGTTCGCCTCGGGATGCCTGCCGTGCTCCAAAGCGGCGCGGCGGCAATAAATCCCAAGATGCGGGCCAGAGGAAAGACAAAGGCCACAATCCACGCATCAATCTGGGCGGACCCAATGCTGATCATGCTAGCCGATCAATTGCGGAATGCTGCCAAACAAGCGCTGGATATAGTCCACCAGGTACTGGATCATCCAGGGGCCTGTGAGTAGAAGTACCACAAACATGGCCACTAGTTTGGGCACGAACTGCAATGTGGATTCGTTCAGTTGGGTGGCCGCCTGAAAAATGCTGACGATCAAACCGACGACAAGTGCCGTGATCAGCATGGGGGCGGAGATCAGGAGCGTGACCTCGATGGCCTGCCGGCCAATTTCCATGACGGTTCCGGGCGTCACGGCGAGAAACTCTGGACCAGCGAGCCGATGACCAGATGCCAGCCATCGACCAGAACGAACAGCATCAATTTGAATGGTAGTGCGACCATGACAGGAGACATCATCATCATGCCCATCGACATCAGCAGGCTGGCCACGACCATGTCGATGACCAGAAAAGGAATGAACAGGATGAAGCCAATTTGAAAAGCGGTCTTCAATTCACTGATCACGAAGGCTGGGACCAGAATGCGCAGGGGGGTATCTTCAGGTGTTTCGATCTTGTCGATTTTTGCGATGCCGGCAAAAAGAGCCAGATCAGACTCGCGAGTCTGTTTAAGCATGAAGCTGCGCATCGGGATTGCAGCTCGCTCCCCCGCCTGCATGATGTTGATCTTGTTTTCCGATAATGGGACGTAGGCGTCCGTATAAACCTTTTCCAGTACCGGACTCATGACAAAAAAGGTCAGAAACAGGGAAAGTCCGACGACCACCTGATTGGGCGGGGCGGTCTGCGTGCCAAGCGCATGGCGCAGCAAGGAAAGGACGATCACGATTCGAGTAAAGCCTGTCATCATTAGCACGATGGCTGGAATGAAGGTCAGTGCTGTCATCAACAGCAGTGTCTGGATGGTCAGCGAATAAGTTGTGCCGCCACCCGCTGCCGGAGTGCTGGTCACCGCAGGCAGGCCACCGGCCGCCTGAGCAAAGGCGAGTCCTGCCGGAAGCAGGAGGGCCAGTGTCATTGCCAGGCGCTTATTCATGACTTTGACGGTTGGCAATGCCATTCAACCACTGAGCAAAGGGTTTATCGGTAGATGCCGATAAGGCGCCGTCATGAACGGTACCTTTCTCCATGCGATGCAAGGTACGGATCTGGCCCGGGACGATACCAATCACCAACCAGTCGTTGCCGACCTCCAGCAGAACAATTCTTTCGCGTGGTCCGAGAGCCACCCCGCCAAGCACCTTCATGCCACCTTGGCCAAATCCTTTTCCGCCTGAAACTTTACGGGCCAGCCAGGCCGTTGCAGCCAAAAGGCCAACAATCAAGGCTAGGGCGAGGCCAGCCTGGGCATAAGTGCCGGTCGAAATACCCACGGGGGGAGCATCTCCGGCATGCGCAGCGAAAGGAGTGAACAAGAGAAGAAAACGTAACAAAGCCAAGCCCGTATGCGGAGATATTAGTCCGCTATCTTAATCGAAACTAGGCTGGGCGTTTAGCGATTGAGTTTTCGCATCCGTTCGGAAGGGGTAATGATATCGGTCAGGCGGATGCCGAATTTGTCGTTAACCACCACGACTTCGCCCTGGGCGATCAGCGTGCCATTGACCATGACATCCATCGGCTCGCCGGCCATTGCATCCAGTTCAACAACTGAGCCGTGGGCAAGCTGGAGCAGATTCTTGATGGTGATCTTGGTCCGGCCGAGTTCGACGGTAATTTGGACTGGAATGTCCAGAATCATGTCGAGCTCGTTCATCATGCCGGCATTACCTGCGTTGCCGCCAAACGACGGAAAGATGTCGGCCGGTTGTGCAGCCATCGCGGCAGGGGCATCGCTAATGGCCTGTTCGGACATCGCTGCAGCCCAATCGTCCTCGCTGATCTGGCCGTCATCTTCCACGGGGGTGCTCTCGATGTTTTCCATTTCGTCAGCCATTTTTTTCTCCTGTTGCCGGTTCGGCATGCGGTGTTTCGGGCGAGGAGGCAATGAATCGATCGACCTTCAGCGCATATTGGCCGCTTTGCTGCCCGTAGGTGCATTCCATCAGCGGGACGCTGTCGACCAAGGCCTCAATCTTATCCGGGATATGAAGGGGAATGACATCGCCCACCTTCAGCTTGAGTATCTGGCCGAGTGTTATCTTGCCCGAACCGAGTAGTGCGACGATCTCCACTTCCGCGCCTTGCAACTGCTTCCGCAAGGTGCCGATCCAGCGTTTGTCCGATGACAACTGGTCGCTCTGCATCGTGCTGTAGAGCAGGTCGCGGATTGGCTCCAGCATCGAGTAGGGGAAGCAGATATGCATGTCCGCGGTCGCGCCACCAAACTCCAGCGTAAAGGTCGTCGAGACGACGATTTCCGAAGGGGTTGCGATATTGGCGAACTGGGAATTCATCTCCGAACGAATGTATTCGAAGTTGATGTCGTAGACCGGTTTCCAGGACTTGCTGTATTCGGTGAACACCACGTTGAGCAGGCCCTGAATGATGCGTTGCTCGGTTGGCGTGAAGTCGCGTCCTTCGACGCGTGTGTGGAAGCGTCCGTCGCCGCCAAACATGTTGTCCACGACCAGGAAGACGAGGTTCGGATCAAAAACGAACAGGGCTGTGCCGCGCAGGGGCTTGGCAATGACCAGATTCAGGTTGGTCGGAACGACCAGGTTGCGAATGAATTCGCTGTATTTCTGGACGCGGATTGGACCGACTGAAATCTCGGCATTCCGATGCATGTAGTTGAACAGACCAATCCGCAGGTAGCGGGCGAAGCGTTCGTTAACCAGTTCCAGGGTCGGCATCCGGCCACGGACGATCCGTTCCTGGGTGCCGATGTTGTAGGCGCGAACGCCAGCCCCTTCGCCCTCGCTCTCTTCGGGTTCGTCAGTCTCGCCGGTAACGCCCTTGAGTAGGGCATCTACCTCGTCCTGGGAGAGAAAGTCGCCGGCCATGGCTCCTTACTGGATGATGAAGGAGGTGAACAGGACGGACTTGACCGGGCCTTCCGGCGTGACTACTTCGCCCTTCTTGTTTTTCTTCGGCGGCTCGATGACTGAGTTGATCTCCTCTTTGAGAGATTCTGCCAAATGTTCCTTCCCTTCCTTGGGTAAAAGCTCGGAGGCTTTTTTAGAGGACAGCAATAGCGTCAGGTTGTTGCGGATTTTGGGCATCTGAGCCTTGAGTGTCGGCTCTTCAAGCGGGTCTTCGATTTCGAGAGAGATCACTACCTGAAGGTATTGGTCGCCAGTTTCCGGAACCAAGTTGACGGTGAACGGTTCAAGGTTGACGAAAACAGGCGCGGCGTGGGCATCCTTTTTCTTGTCTTTCTTTTTGGACTTGACCGTTTCTTCGGCGACATCTTCGTCGCCGTCTTCAGGGTTGCCTTTCTTGAGAAGCATATATGCCGCACCGCCACCGCCAAGAACCAGCAACAGAACGACGGCCAGGATGATGATCAACAGTTTTTTGCTTTTTTTGGGGGCTTCAGCACCCTCTTCCGCTGGCTTCGCATCCTTGGCCATCTTTCCTCCTGTCTAGAATCCCTTGTGTATTACGCGAACAGGTCTACCAGTCCACGGCCCCTATGCAGGACCTGAGTGATACCTGTATTTGGCGCATTGTCATTCGCCGGGAGTATAGCGTTTTCAAGCCCTGATTGGTTCTTGTTTGGTGCCATGAAGGGATTGTTAGGATTCTGTTGCGCCAGGTTTGCGCCGACGTTGGTATTGCCCAAACTGATCCCCGCCGCGGAAAACATTTCTTTCAATTGCGGCATGGAGGCCTCGATTGCCTGGCGGACCTCAGCATGGGGCGATGAAAATGCGACCGTCGCTTGGTCCCCGCTCAGGTTCAAGGTGATCTGCACCGGGCCGAGTTGAGGGGGATTGATGTTGATTTGAGCTGATTGTTGGTCGTTCTTGGCCAGCCAGACGATTTTCTCGCCGAATTGTTGCGGCCACGCCTCGGTATGCAGCGGCGTACTGACCGTGACTTGATGTTCGGGTGATGTGCCCCGTTGCTGAAGTGCCGCGGACAGGCTGGTGTTGAAATTGATCGTTTCGGCAGATGTTTGGGAAGTGGCGGCAAGATTTGCCGCATCGGCCGCAATGTTGCCAACAGGTACTTCATTTTCCATCAGCCTGATCGCCGCTTGAGGTGAAGGATTCTGGGCTGTTTGGCTGGGGGGGGTGGAGATTGCCAGCGAGAGATTCTTGGCCTGAGCTGAATTCAGCGCTTCGCTCGCAGCTTGGATAGGGGGGGCTATTGCGGGCTGAGATTGGGAATTACCAATCATCGCCACAAGAGCGGCTGGATCGAGTGGCAAATTGCCGTTCTCGCCCTTGGCCTTGTCGTTCTCTTCGCTGATACCTTTCTCGTTGCTTTGCGTCGCAAGATTTTGGGCGGCATCAGAATTGGGCAATGACATCATTGTGGCCAGGGTCTGCCCGGAAAGCAGGGCTGCGAATTCACCTGGCAGGCCTTCAGTGGCTTCTGGTGCAGGCGCTGATGTCTTTGAACTTATGGCGGATGCGATGTTGGATATGACAGTCAAGCCCATGCTTGCCCCTCGAAAGATATATATGTCGGGAGGTATTAAGCGAAATACGTGCCTGTGTGTGGCTACTTGCTGTCTGTATCTTCCCTGGTCCCGAATTTTCGGGTGGAAAATTCGTCCTGCAACTTTTGATCGTGTTTGTTTTCCCGGTAGCGTTCACGTGCATCATGGCGCTGCGACAGCGTATCAATCGCTTTTAGTTGCTTGTTCTGCGCCTGCCAGTTTTCTTTTCCTGTCTTCGTGCTACGTTCGGAATTCTCAACGGCGATTTTCTGCTGCTTGACTGCTTCGTCGATACGGGCGAGAAAGTCCTGATAGTTGCGCAGGATCATGCGGGTCACGCCCTGCAGGGTGGCCTCCCGAAGGCGTTGTGCGTATTCGTCACGGTATTGTTCGAGCATCTGCAGGCGGCTGCGCTGGTTTTGTTCTTCTGCAATCAGCTGGCCGAGTTGACGCGTCGCCTCATCGGTGCGGGTTTGCATCAGATCAAGCAACGGCTGGAGCGAGAAGGGTTGGGTCATGGGCTATTAAAAAAGCGTCTTCAGCGCCTCTAGACTGCTGGGGAAATCTGATTGCTCGATTAATTGCTGCTGCAGAAAACTTTCCATTCTCGGGTAGAGACTGATCGCCTGATCGAGAACCGGGTCCGAACCTGGTGCGTAGGCACCGACGGAGATCAGGTCGCGCGACCGTTGATAGCGGGCGAACAAGACCTTGAACTTGCGAATTTGGTCCAAGTGTGGGGCATCGATCAGGTTGACCATGGCCCGGCTGATCGATTGTTCAATGTCGATTGCCGGGTAATGACCTGCATCGGCGAGGGTTCGGGATAATACGATGTGGCCGTCAAGGATCGCCCGTGCCGAGTCGGCAATCGGATCCTGCTGGTCGTCACCCTCTGCCAGAACCGTATAAAACGCGGTGATCGAGCCGCCACCTTCCTGTCCATTGCCGGCTCGTTCGACCAGTTGCGGCAGGCGAGCGAATACGGAAGGCGGGTAGCCGCGGGTGGCTGGTGGCTCGCCAATGGCCAGGGCGATTTCGCGTTGTGCCATGGCATAACGCGTCAGCGAGTCCATGATCAGCAGGACGTGTTTTCCCTGGTCGCGGAAGTATTCGGCTATGGTAGTGGCGTAGGCAGCCCCTTGCAGTCGCATCAGCGGACCGGTGTCAGCCGGGGCGGCAACGACGACGGAGCGCCGCATGCCTTCTTCTCCGAGAATCTGTTCGATGAACTCCTTGACCTCTCGACCACGCTCCCCGATCAGTCCGACGACAATCACTTCCGCTTCTGTGTAGCGGGCCATCATGCCGAGCAGTACTGACTTGCCGACGCCTGAGCCAGCGAATAGGCCCATGCGCTGGCCTCGGCCAACGGTCAGCAGGGCGTTGATGGCGCGAATGCCGACATCCAGCGGCTGATGGATGGCGGCACGCGACATCGGGTTGATCGGCCGGCTTTGCAGCGGTCGAGTCTCGGCAGCGATCAATGGCCCCTTGTTGTCGAGGGGGCGTCCGACGCCGTCAAGAACGCGGCCCAGCAACTCTTCGCCAACCGGTCCTTGCTTGGCCCGGTCTATGGCACGGCGGCGGAAGGGCGGTGGTCCACCAAGCTTTGGCAGCATGTTTGGCGATTCGACAGCAACCACCTTGGAACCGGGGGCGAGTCCATATACGTCGTCCGAGGGCATCAGATAGAGCTTTTCGCCAGCAAAGCCAACCACTTCTGCTTCAATCGGTATGCCGCTGGACGGGTAAATCTTACAGGTGCTGCCGAGCGGCAGCTTTAGCCCGGCCGCCTCCATGACCAGACCATTAATACGAGTCAGGCGTCCGACGGGCCAAAGCGGCTGGGCATTACTGGCTGCCGTGCTGCAGTTCTGCAGAAAACTGTTCCAGCGTGCCGAGTGGTCTGGCAAGTCGTCGGGGTTTAGGGTTTCAGCCATTCCTGAGGTTCTGTTCCAATGGCTTCAAGTACACGCTTCCAGCGGGTTTCGATAGTCGCATCGACTTCGCTGGATCCGGCCTGCAGTAAGCATCCCCCTTGGGCGACCGAAATGTCTTCGATGAGTTGAGTGCCGATCTGTGCAAGTTGCTCGCCAGCTGCGGCTCGTACATGTTCGATATCGCCTGGATTCAGGCGGAGGACAACGTGGGCGTGGTGCATTGGCAAGGCACTAACGGCTTCCCGAATCACCGGCAGCAGCAGTTCAGGCTTGAGGGTGATGGCACTCCGGGTTACTTGAGCGGCGATTTCGATAGCCAGCGCAAGCAGTTGGTCCGCCGCGGTTTGCTCAAGGTTGGCGACGGCGTTTTTTAGATTGCCGATCAGTGAGGAGAATTGCTGGGCTTGGGCTTCGGCGATTTCTCGCGCCTGTTTTTCCCCTGCCGCTTGCCCTTCGGCAAACCCGGCCTGATACCCCGAGTTGCGGGCTTCTTCGTGCATCCGCTCAATGTCTTCGGCGGTTGGGAGTTTAAATTCCTGATTCGATTGCACGTCCGCGGGGGGCGCATCGTGAGTGTCCGGGGCTGGCGTCTGTACTTCGACGACTGGTACAGGCTTGGCGTCGAAAGACCCGGCCTGCCAGCGGTGAAAGTGGGTGAGCTCCTCTTTTGGAATAATCATGGTTCAGCGTTGAATCAGAGCATCTGCTCGCCACCGGCGCCACCGATGACGATCTGTCCTTCGTCGGCAAGGCGGCGAACCACCTTGAGGATTTCCTTCTGCTCGGCTTCGACCTCCGAAAGGCGCACCGGCCCCTTGGATTCGAGGTCTTCGCGCAACATTTCGGCCGCACGCTGCGACATGTTCTTGAAAATCTTCTCGCGTAGCTCTGGCGACGCGCCTTTGAGGGCAAGGATCAGCGAGTCGGATTGCACTTCGCGCAGAATGAGCTGGATCGAGCGGTCGTCGATATCCATCAGATTCTCGAAAACGAACATCTCGTCGAGAATCTTCTGGGCGAGATCGGGATCGTACTCGCGGATGGCGTCGACGACTGAGGTTTCATTGGCCGTGCCGATGAAGTTGAGGATTTCGGCAACGGTTCGCACGCCGCCCATTGCCGTCCGCTTGACGCTGGTCGAGCCGGCCAGAATGCGTGCCATCGCCTCGTTGAGTTCTTTCAGGGCTGCAGGCTGGATGCCTTCCAGCGTGGCGATCCGCAGCACCACGTCGTTGCGTAAGCGCTCGGTGAAGTGGTTGAGGATTTCGCTGGAGTGATCGTGTTCAAGGTGGACCAAAATGGTGGCGATGATCTGCGGGTGTTCGTTCTTGATCAGGTCAGCAACCGTGGTCGCGTCCATCCACTTCAGGCCTTCAATGCCTGAGGTCTCCCCGCTTTGCAGGATGCGCGAAATAAGGTTCGATGCCTTGTCGTCACCCAAGGCCTTGGTCAGGACCGAGCGGATGTAATCATCGGTATCGACGTGCATGGCCAATTGCTCTTCAGCAATTTGCTGGAATTCGTCGAGTATTGCTTCAACTTTTACGCGCGGGACGGACTTGAGTGCCGCCATGGCATGACCAAGCTTCTGCACCTCGCGTGGGCCGAGGTTCTTGAGAACTTCTGCCGCGTGATCGGCGCCGAGTGCGATAAGCAGTGTGGCGCTTTTTTCGAGGCCTTCTTCAGGGCTAGTTGCCATTGACGCCCATCCAATCCTTGATGATGTTGGCTACCGCCTTTGAGTCTTTCTCGGCGAATTCGCGAGCCTTCTGAATCTTGATGGCGTAGTTGTCGATAGTCACCTGGGTTGAACCATCTTCGCCAGCCTCTTCCGCGCTGCCGGTTATTCCTCCGAATATGCCGCCTGGGCCGGTTCCATCTCCAGCATGTTTCTCGCCTTCATGGCGTGCCGGGAACATCGTTTTCAACGAGGGCTGGATAAGCTTGATGTAGAGGAAGGCAATGATGGCCGCGATCAGCAGATACTTGAGAATATCCTTGATATAAGAGACGTTCTCCGGGTCTTTCCAGATCGGCAACTCGTTTTCGCTCTTGTCGATGGCGGTGAAGGGGGCGTTGGCCACCGACAGCGTATCCCCTCGTTCCTTGGTGAACCCCATCGCTTCGCGAACCAGTTCATTGATTTGCTTCATCTCCGCGTCGGGAATTGCCTTGGTCAGCGGTTTGCCTGTCTTGTCGACGTCCTTGCGATGATTGACGACCACGGCAGCCGACAAGCGCCGGATGTTACCCATCCCCTGCCTGGTATGGCGGATGGTCTTGTCCAGTTCATAGTTGATCGTGGCATTTTTGCTGGTGCTGATCGGTTGACCTGCAGCGTTGAGCGGTGCGGTGACCCCCGCAGCGTCGATTTTGCCCTGGGGCTCTCCTGGCTTTGCCGGCTGTCCCGGAGTCGTCCCGGTCGCCGGCTGGGTCAGTGGCGCTGTGGCTGGCACCGGTGGCTGGTTGGTTAGCGCGCCCGGTACGCCGCCGGCGGCCTGATTGACGTTGGCAGTTTCGTTGTTTTGCTGACTGCGGATGCTGGTGCTTTCCGGCGTGTTGTTTGGACGGTAGCTTTCGGCGGTCTGCTCGGTTTGCGAAAAGTCGATATCAGCAGCAACCTGCACCTTGAAATTGTCGGCGCCCAGTAGCGGGCTGAGGATTTCATCAATGCGCTTGATAATGCTGTTTTCTACGTCGTGAACATATTTGATCTGCGTCGGGTCCAGGCCCGCTTCGGTCAGCTTGCTCTTCAGTTGTGACAGCAAGGCGCCACTCTGGTCGAGCACCGTCACATTCGATGCCGGCAGTTGGGGGACGCTGGATGACACCAGATGCGTAATGCCGGCAATCTGACCACCATCGAGCGTACGGCCCGGATAGAGGTTGAGCATCACGGATGCCGTCGGTTTTTGCTCCTCGCGGACGAATACCGATGGTTTGGGAATGGCCAGATGAACGCGGGCGGATTGCACTGAGCCGATCGACTGGATGGTTCTGGCCAGTTCGCCCTCTAGACCGCGTTGGTAGTTCACCTGTTCGGCAAACTGGCTAACCCCGAATTTCTGGTTTTCCATCAATTCGAAACCGACCATGCCACCGCGTGGCAGGCCTTGTGAAGCAAGCTTCAGGCGCACTTCATGGACGCGGTCGGATGGCACAAGCAAGGCGCCGCTGTTACTGTAGCGGTGAGGGATGTTTTGCTGCTCGAGAATGGCCGCAATGGAACCCCCGTCTTTTTCCGTCAGATTCGAGAAAAGCACCTTCCAGTCAGGCTGTCGGCTCCACAGGATTGCCCCCACAATAATTGCGATAAGGGCGGCAATGGCGACCATGAAGACGATCTTCTGCTGACTGCCGAGCCGGTTGAATGCCTCGCGCAGACGGTCCACCGGGTTTTGTTCCGGTGCAGTCCCTGCTGTCGTCTCAGTCGTTGCTGCCATTAATGCTCGGTCGAATTACGGTAAACAGAAGAAGAATCAATTGAGAAGCCAAATTTTCCTAGAAATATTCTACTATTACCGGCGCTGAATTCCCCCTATCTTTTTCGATGTTAGCCGTACAGGCCAAACCCGTGACGCCAGATTCCGACACCAAAACCGCCGAATTGCAGCGGGCGTTTGCCATGTTCAACCAGGTTTCGGCCGAGTTGACGCAGGCATATGAGGCGTTGCAGACCCGGGTGAGCTCTTTGACTGAGGAGTTGGCGGTAGCCAACGGCGAATTGCGGCGCCAATATCAGGAAAAAGAGGCGCTCTCCGAGCGTTTGTCATCCTTGCTCGATGCCTTGCCGGCCGGGGTGGTGCTGCTTGATGCCGCGGCGGTTGTCGCCGCTGTCAATCCTGCTGCGATGGCAATCTTCGGTGCGGACATGGTTGGCCAGCACTGGGGCGATGTCGCGCGCGCCCACCTTGAGCCAACGCTGACTGTGGGGGAATGGCTGATTGGTGGTGGTCGGGTGTCTATTGCCGAAAGTGCACTGCCATCGGCAGGCGGTAAAATTTTGCTGATCCATGATGTGACGGCCGCGCACCGGATGAAAACGGAACTTGAACGTAACCAGCGCTTGGCAGCAATGGGGGAGATGGCTGCCTCGCTGGCGCATCAGTTGCGAACGCCGCTCGCAGCAGCGCTTCTCTATACCTCGAATCTCGGCCAGCCGGGTGTCGCTGATGAGGCGCGCGCCCGGTTTTCAGAAAAGGCCAGTGGCCAGTTGCGCCGCCTTGAACGGCTGATTCAGGATGTCTTGCTGTTTGCCCGTGGCGAAAGTATCGGGCGCGATGTAATCGACGCCGGCGACTTGCTGGCGGAGGCGGCGCAAACTGTGGAGCCACTGATGCGCGAGCATGGGCTGGAATTTGCTGTGGTGGACGAAAGTGCAGGGGCGATCATCGTCGGTAGTCGCAAGGCCTTGTTTGGGGCGCTGGTCAATCTTCTGGAGAACGCCATGCAGGCAACGCCGGCAGGCGGCAAAATTTGCCTGACCGGCAACCGACGCGGCGATTTGATTGCCGTCGGCGTACGTGACAGCGGCCCAGGAATCTCTCGTGAAACGCAGGCGCGCATTTTTGAGCCGTTTTTTACGACCAAGGGGCAGGGCACTGGTCTTGGATTGGCCATTGCGCTCGGTGTGGCGCGTGCGCATGGTGGTGCCATAGAACTTTTTTCCGAGCCGGGTGCGGGCGCCGAGTTCGTTATGACCTTGCCCGTAGCGGTGGAAGGTGGAATAGAAAATAATGGCTGAACACAATTTGCCAATTCTTGTGGTCGAAGATGATCCCAGTTTGCGCGAGGCAATCGCCGACACGCTGGAACTGGCTGGGCGTCCTTGTGTTGCCGTCGATGGTGGCGAAGCGGCACTCAAGGTCCTGGAGGAGCAGGCCTTTTCCATTGTCGTCAGCGATGTTCGGATGATGCCGATGGACGGCATCACCTTGCTCAAGGAAATCCGCGCCCGTCTGCCGCATTTGCCGGTGGTGTTGATGACGGCCTACGCCGAAGTGGATAAGGCCGTTGATGCCATGCGCTCTGGCGCGTGCGACTTTTTGCTCAAGCCTTTCGAGCCCCAGGCATTGCTCGCCCATATCAACAAATACGAATTGCCAGCCTCTGATGATGGCAGTGGCGTGGTGGCGATCGATCCGGCCAGTAGAGAGTTGTTTGCCGTAGCCCAGCGGGTGGCGCAGACCGACGCTACGGTGTTGCTGACTGGAGAATCGGGCGTTGGCAAGGAAGTGGTCGCTCGCTTCATTCATCGTCAATCGGCCCGTAAGAATGGTCCTTTTGTTGCCATCAACTGCGCGGCGATTCCGGATAGCCTGCTTGAAGCAACCTTGTTCGGCTACGAAAAGGGGGCGTTTACCGGTGCCCAGCAAGCACAGGCCGGCAAGTTCGAGCAGGCCCAGGATGGCACCTTGCTGCTTGATGAAGTGACCGAAATGCCGATGGGGCTTCAGGCCAAGCTGCTGCGCGTTCTGCAGGAGCGCGAGGTGGAGCGGGTCGGTGGTAAGAAGCCGGTCGCGCTGAATATCCGGATCATCGCCACCTCGAACCGCGATATGGCCGAAGCCGTGGCCAAGGGCGTTTTCCGAGAGGATTTGTATTACCGTCTTAATGTATTCCCGGTTGGCATCCCCTCCTTGCGGCAGCGCCGTGGGGATATCGTGCCGATTGCCCGGCATTTTGTCGTCGAACATGGCGGGCGTTTTGGGCGAACCGGCATGTCTTTGTCGCCGGCGGCTGAGGCTGCGCTAAGGGAGCATTCCTGGCCCGGAAACGTGCGCGAACTGGAGAATGTGATACAGCGGGCCTTGATCATGGCGACGGGGAGCACGATCGGCCCGGAGGTCCTGAATCTTGCACCTCGATCGTCAGGCGAAACAGCGGTAGTGCAGCCAGCGGCTGCGCCTATGCCTGTGGAGCATTCAGGGCTGACGGACACGGACAAAAAGGTCGATAATATGAAAGACTTGGAGCGTGAACATATCCTGCGCACCTTGGCCGAAGTTGGAGGTTCCCGCAAGAAGGCCATTGAGCGCTTGGGTATTTCAGAGCGGACCTTGCGCTACAAGTTACAGCAATATCGGGATGAGGGGCATTTTCAGGATTGATTCAGGCCTGAGAATTGCTTGATAACCCCTGAGGTTTAAGGAGCTGAAAATGGATACGCTAGGAATTGAGCAAATGTTGAGCGCGCTGCGAACAACTGCAACGCAGGCTACCGGTAAGGCGGCGGACACTAGTGCGTCAGCAGCGGGTGGTGCCGACTTCGCCCAGATTCTGCAGGGCTCCATCGACAAAGTGAATCAAACCCAGCAGCAAGCGGATCAAATGGCGGAAAAACTTGCCGCCGGTGATACCAACCAGAACCTCCATGAGGTCATGATTGCTTTGCAGACAGCAAGCGTGTCCTTCCAGGAGATGGTTCAGGTGCGCAACAAACTCGTCACGGCCTATCAGGACGTGATGAATATGCAGATTTAATTCGCTAGTCCAGAGTCGCGGGCCTTGCGCTCGCGTTCGATGCGGGCGATGTAGCGTTCGATCATTGCCAGCCGGGAACCCGGTAGTTCTACGAATTCACAGCCAACCCGCAGGTAATGTTGTCCGTTTTCGGCAGAAAACTCCGATGTTTTCCGGACGCGCAGATTGACCAGCAAGACGCCCTCGCCGGGAATATCCAGCCGACTGTTCTTGAACAGTGCATCGCGTTGGCAGTCGTTAATCAGGCTGGTTGGAGCATTCAGGCTGAGCCCGCCGCCGCTGATGTCGGCCACATTCCATTCAAATGTCTTCAGTGTGCCTTCCGGGGCCTCCATGGCAATCCGACAAAGGATAGGATGGGCTGATGACGACTCTAAACGGAAAAACTCCCGTCGCTGAATGCGCAGGATTGCCTGAGGGAAGGCCGCGACCAGCATTTTTTGTCCGTCAACGAGTTGGTGTCTCAGGGGCGGGAGGCGGAGTTGAATCTTGACGCGGTCTAGTTTGGCTGTCAGGGTAATGCGGTGAGCATTTTTGGCAGCGGTGTTGAGTTCATCCGCTTGCGCTGAATCCAGAAAAATAGCCTGTTTTTCATCATCGACCGCAATCATGGTGGTCAGGAAGAACGCTTTCCCGTCGTCGATATGCGCCGTAAGCAGGCTGCCGCGTTTGACCAGAAGATTGAGATAGAAAGAAATCTCCCTCGGGGCGGTCAGGAAATATTGGGAATATGCTTCCGGATGGTCAATCTCGAAATCCGGGTTAGGCTGATCTTCTTGGGTGGAGGACATTCGAGGCTATCAATATGCTAACCCGATCATGGTAATCCATTGGGGGGGCTACTGTGGCCAGAAGAAGCTTAGTGCGGTGGTTATGTTGCGGTGCCGCCATGTTCGATGCGGTAGAGCCAGGCCAGCAACTCGGCAATTGCGATATAAAGCTGCGGAGGAATGTGCTCGTCGAGGTCTACCTGAGTGAGCAGGGCAACGAGTTCTGGTGACTCGTGCACGTAAACGCCATGTTCCTTGGCTCGGGCAATAATCTGCTCGGCGATCAGCCCCTTGCCTTTGGCCACCACGCGCGGCGCTGCATCGGTCTGGCTGTAGGCGAGGGCAATTGCCTCGCGAGTCGGGTCACTCGGCAGTTTCGCCATGCAGGACCTGTAGCTCAGTTAAATTCAGCCCAGCCGCTTCAAATTGCTCGCGCAACTGCAAGGCCCCGTCACGCAGGCGGGCCTCGCTGCTTTCTGAGCCGGCGGTGACTGCAATACTGACCTCGCCGCCGGTCTTCAGGTTAAGGGCTACGTCGATATCGCCCAGCAACGGGAGGGACAGTTTCAAGCGTGTTTTCCAGCGCTGAATCTCTTCCGTATTCGACGAGCGCGAGTTATCCATGTTCTCGCCAATTTCCCAGCGCATTTGTTGCCCGGGCCAGATCTGGCCTTGCCAAGCAAAGTTCTGGTTTGCCAGCCCGTCGAGTTGTTGCTGCACAATCGGCATCAAGTCGCGCGGAACGGGGCTGCCGACTGCCGACTCTTTCATGGAGGAGGCTGTAATTGCTTGTTCTGGATTGCCGGGATTCGCGATTTTCGAGGCGTTTTGATCAGAGATCAGAGAGGCAGGGTATTTTCCCTGCGGTTCTAGCTTGAGCGCTTCAGTAGGGATTTCACCTGCCACCCAACGCGCCTGATGTGCTTCATAAAACATGCCGCTCTCACTGAGCGCCTGTTTTAGCAGAGGAACCAGGTCTGCGGCGTTTTTGGGAATGGTTTCGAGCAGGGGCTGGCTGCTGTTGAGTGCCGCTGCCGGGGCTCTTCCTCCCCGCTCGTTTACTTGGCTCATCAGGTCGCCAATGAGCTTGCCTGTATTGCTTAAACTGGTCGATACGGACTCGTTTGCCGCTGTTGCACTACCACCGCGATTCGCGACAAGGGCCAGTGTAACGTTGCCTTCCTTCTCGACTACCTCAAGTTCAAGGCTGTCGCCAGGCTTGGCGGAAAAAGGCAGGGCCAGAGTAACGTTGCGCTGGGCAACTACGGCGCGATAAGTGCCATTCGGCAACAGGGCTTGTATCTCGGCCAGAACCCGCTGGCCGGGTACAAGGTCACTGAGTACATCGCTAATCTTCTGCGTTGCCGCTACCGGTTGTGTTTGCTCATTGCTTAAGGCGTGCTGATTGGGTAGGTTCAGCCGCAAGCTGCTGGCGACGTCGGCGGGGAGCAACTCAGTCTCTGCTTAAAGAGGTGAAACTGGTTTGATACGCAACAGAATCCGGGCGTGCTCAAGCCATGTCGCAACGATTTCCTGCAATTGTGCATCGATTGCTTGTATCTGATGAATCAACGCCACCGCCGCTTGAGGGTTTTCGCCCTTTGCCGCGGTCGGTGCCGGCGATTTGTCCAACAACAAGCTTCGGTCGGCTTCGAGGCTGACCAGCTTCTCCCATTCTTGGGCTTGGCCCGCCGCGAGCATGTCCTGACTTATCTGTAGTAGCTGACGGTAATGGTTTTCAAGCGTCATTGGTCACGCAGCAGACTCTTTGCCCGGGGCAATTTCGGCCCAGGCCGAGTGAATTTCGCCGAGAAGGCCCATGCATTCGTCCAGTGCAGCGACGTCCACTTTCATGTTGGCCCACAGAAGACGTTGCACGATATAGTCGTACAGGGCGGCCAGCCGCTCGGCTAATTCTCCACCTTCTTCTATGTTGAGACTTGCCCTCAGGCCATTGGCAATGATGTCAATGGCTTTCGAAATATTCGCGCCGCGTTCCGCAATCTGGTTGCTTTGCATGTGCAGCTTTGCCATCGACATCGCCGTGGCAGCACCTTCGAAAAGCAGGAGCACAAGTCGATGCGGGTCGGCGCTGCGTACAGCACTCTCCAAGCTGACTTGGGCATAGGCTGCCGTGGGTGAAGGTCTTGTTCCGAACATGAAGACTCCTTGCTACTTGCTTGATGTGCTGCTGGTCAGATTGGCCAGTTGCGTGGTTAGATAGGTGCTGGTCGAATTGAGCTTGGCGACTAGCGTATCCATAGCCGTGAACCGTTTGCGATAACGCGCTTCAATTTGATCAAGGTGGAGTTGCACAGCATCTTCTCGCTTTTGCAATTCCTTGATCATCGAATTTGCACTATCGGTGGCAATCTTTATTTTGCCCGTTGTTCCAACTACCTGCTCCAGTGTTGTATTGAAGGCAGAGCCGACCTTGTCGACCAAGGTTGCCACGGAGACCGTGTCGGAGGCAAGCGCCTTGTTCAGCTTGGTTGTGTCGAGAGACAGAGAGCCATCGGTGCCGACGGATACGCCGATATCAGACAGTCTCTGATAAGCAGATGTGCCGCCGACAGTGGTACCAAAGACCAGGCTGCGTGTTTGCTGCCGCGCGTCCTGCAGAAGCGAGTTGCCCTGTAGGGCACCGGCGACCTTGGTCGTGGCGTTGTAAGCACCCATGGTGGCCATGGTGCTGTTGGCATCGTTGTAGGCCTTGATGAAGCTGTTCAGCGCAGTCGACAGATTGCTTGAATACTCCGCAGCGACGGTGAGCGTCGTCGAACCGGTTTTGGTCAAATTGAGCGTCACGCCATCGATGACCTTGCTGGCTGCATTCGTATTGCTGGTGGCGGCAATGCCGTTTACCGTGAAGGCTGCACTATCTGCAGTTGCCGTCTGGGTCAGCTGGCTGGCTAGATTGCCGCCTAGTGTGATCTTGTTATCGAGACCCTGTTCGCCGGTGAGGACCAGTTGTGCGCCAGCGCTTCCCGTGATGATGGTCGCCGTAATGCCCATGTTTGCGCCATTGATGGAATTACGCAGGCCGGTGAGTGAATTGTTGCTGCTATCAAGCGTAATTGTCTTCGAACGGCTGTTGCCATTGGCATCGGGGGTCGCAAAAGCGAACGTCAGGGTGTCGCCAGCGGTGCCAATCGGATCACTGGTTGACGTTACGGTGTTTGAGACAAACTGGTCGGAAACCGCCAGTTTGGTGACATTCAGCGTGTAGGTGCCGGCCACCGCACCTGTCCCTGCAGTGGCAGAGGCAATGCTGGTATCGGCAACGGTCGTACTGTAGGTGGCGAACTTCTGGAGCGCGGTTTGCCCTATGTTGGCCTTCAACGCTTGGGCGGCGGTTTGCAGTGCGGACAACTTGCTCGACAGGGTGCCGAAGGCAGAAATCTTGGTGTTAACCGCGCTTTCCTTCTTCGTGAGGGCGTTGAGAGGCGCTTTTTCGACCGACATGAGCTTGGTGACCAGGGACTCAAGGTCGAGCCCCGAGCCAGCGCCTAGTGAGGTAATGGTTGCCATGGGTCTACTCCTTCAATGCTTGGCCGAATGCTCGTGTCGCGACGATTAAGCAGTTTACGCCTTTTGTTTGACCAGAAAACCTTTAATTTGATCAAGCGCCTTGGCCAAGGCCAGCATGTCTTCCGATGGAATCTGTTTGATCACTTCCTTGGTGTCGGTGTCGATGACCTTGACCACTGTCTGGCCCGTCGAGTCGTCAATATTGAACTGGAGGGCGCTATTGAGCGGTTTGACGAAGTCATTGACGGCTTTCGTCATTTGGGCCAACTCTTCCTTGCCTGGTTTTTGGCGCGTGGTTTCGGAAGCTGGGGCATTTTGTCCCATGGCTGAAGACGAGGGGGCGCCTTGCGCCGGAGTGTCAGTGACAGCGGGGCGCGGAGCGCTGCCGGCGATACCGAGGGTGCTCACTGGTTGTAGATTCATGAGAAACTCCTGTAGCCATGATGGGCAATGGGCGCAGCAACGTTACCGTTGCTGCGCCCGTTCTGGCAGGGGGGTTCCCCCCTAGCGCACTTCAGCTTACTTGAGCAGGGACAGCACGTTTTGCGGGATGCTGTTGGCTTGGGCCAGCATGGCAGTACCGGCTTGTTGCAGGATCTGAGAGCGGCTCAAGTTGGCGGTTTCAGCAGCGTAATCGGTATCCATGATGCGGCTGCGGGCGGCTTCAGTGTTCTCGATCTGGGCGCCCAGTTGGGTGACGACGCCATCGAAGCGGGACTGCAGGGCGCCGAGGCCAGCGCGAGCACTGTTTACCGTATTGAGCGCGGTGTCCAGGGTTCCCATGACGGTCTTGGCGCCAGCGGCAGTGGTGATGTCAGTGGAGGTAAACAAACCGGTTGCCATCGAAGCGGTGACTGTCGTTACGGCAATCTGGTTTTCGCTGGCCGTGCCGGCACCAATCTGGAAGGACATGGTGCTGTCGGAGCCCAGAATCTGCTTGCCGTTGAAAGTCGTTGCGGTGGCAACACGGGAGATTTCCGACTGCAGTGCCTGATATTCCTTGTCCAGCGCTGCCAAGTTGACTGAATCGTATTGACCGGATGCCGCTTGGGTGGCCAATTCACGCATCCGCTGCAGGTGGTCGGTGATGGTGGCCAAGCCGCCTTCAGCCGTCTGGGCAAGCGAGATGCCGTCGTTGGCATTGCGGGTGGCGACCGTCATGCCGCGGCTTTGGGCGGACATGTTGGTGGCGATACCCAGGCCAGCAGCGTCGTCGCGGGCGCTATTGACGCGCAAGCCGGACGACAGGCGTTGCAGGGAGGTGTTCAGCGACTTCTGGGAAGTGGTGAGGTTACGCTGGGCGTTCAGGGATGCCAGGTTGGTATTGATGACTGATGCCATGATAATCTCCAAAAAATGTCTGTTTGCCTACATGTTGATCAGCCGAGAGGGCCTTTCAGGTTTGTTTCAACGGGCTTTTTATCGCCCTTGAATCAAATAACGGTAGCCGGTGAAGGAACTTTAGGCCGAGGTTGAAAAATTTTCGATGGGCAGTATTCCAGAAGGGGAAGAGCGTGACCTATGAACTCTGAGCAAGGCGGGGGCGGCGAGGTACAAGGAGGTATGGGGTCTGCAGCGGGGCTTGAGGAGCGACTTCAGGAGGGGAGGCGCCTGTTTGCCGAAGGGCGTTATGGCGAGTCGGCGGCCGTGTTGCAGGCCTTGGTTGGGGATGCGCCCGGTAATGCGGCCGCGTGGCTCGAACTGGGCCGTCTGGCCTTGACGATTCCGGATCTGCCCGCGGCCAGAGATTTCCTCAATGAAGCGGTTGCCCACGATCCCGGGAATATTGGGGCGCTCTCCTTGCTCGGCGAGGTGTTGCGCCGGGACGGTGCGTGGTTGGAGGCGCAAGCGTATCTGCAACGAGCCTTGGCGGTTGCCCCGGATGATCTGCTGCTGGCCTGTCGCTTGGCCAACTGCTATGTGGGGTCCGGTGAGTTGTTCAAGGCCAATGAACTGCTATCCGGATTGCTTGCCCGTTATCCTTCGGTGGGGGAGTTGTACCTGCTGCGTGGCCTTGTGCTGTATCAGTTGAGGCATGACGCGCAGGCAGAGGCGGATCTGCACCTTTGCCTGGGGCTGGCACCAAACAGTGCGCAGGCGCTGGCCGCCCTGGGCGATATTTATCGCGATCGCGAATTATATGAGGAGGCCGCTGACTTCGTCGATCGCGCTTATCAACTGGCGCCTGATGATATCCACGTAGCGCGGGCACGGGCGTATCTCAGCCTGGCTCTGCGCGACTGGGGAAAGGCAGCCGACATTTTGGCCGAGGTCTTGCAACAGGCGCCGAGCGACGTTGTCGCCGCAGTGAATCGGGTTGCTGCATTGATTGAATCCGGAAACGCCTTGGCCGCCATTGATGCTCTCGAAGATGCCTTGCGCGTCGGGGCGAGTGAACCCTGGGTTCATGAAATGCTGGGCGCGATGTTTGCTCAGCGCGGGGACTGGAAGATCGCAGTAGAAAATCTCGAAGCTTCCGTGGCGCGGGAGCCGACCAGTACCACTGGGTGGAATATCCTGATCGTTGCCTATAGCAAGCTGGGGGAAATGGAAAAGGCGGAGGCGGCGGCCAAGAAAATACTTGAAATCGACCCTCATCATGTCAACGCGCTGATCAATCTTGGTGGCCTGAAGATCGATCTTGGCTTTCATGATGAAGGGATTCAGCTCTTCCAGCGAGCCTTGGCTCAGGCCCCAGAGTCTCCTGCGGCATATTCAGGCCTGTTATTTGGCATGCTTTTTTCGAGTGAGGTGCCGGTCAAGGATATTCTGGAAGCTGCTGCAAACGGGGATGAGCGAGTCTGGCATCCATTGTTGCGAAACTACTCTTTTGCCGATCGTAATCAGGATGTTGAGAGAAGTTTGAAAATTGGCTGGGTGTCATCCGACCTACGGGGGCATGCGGTCGGGGCTTTTGTCGGGCCTTTTGTCGGGTTCCTGAACAAAGAGCGGTTCCAGCATTATGTCTATGATAATTGGTCAATCGAGGATTCGGTTACGGCGATGATCAGGCCATTCGCTACGCACTGGCGAAAGATTCTTGGGCTCGGTGACAACGCAGCGGCAGAACTGATCCGTTCAGATGAGATCGATATCCTTATTGATTTGAATGGCTATACAGCAGGCCATCGCTTGGGAGTTTTTGCCAGAAAGCCGGCGCCGATTCAGGTTGAGTGGCTGGGCTATCCCGGTACCACAGGCATGTCGGCGATGGACTACATTCTCGTGCCCAATGACGACTTCCTGGCCAAGGGGGGGTGGTGCACGGAAATGCCGTGGCCGCTGAAGGACTGCTACGGGGTGCGTAGTGGCATTCCCGACGTGCCGGTGCGAGAAACGCTACCCTGCGACGAGAGCAACATCTTCACCTTTGCCTGCATGAATCGCTTTTCGAAAGTGAGCATGCGGGCCTTGGATTTGTGGGGTGATTTGTTGCTGAAGGTACCCAACTCCCGACTGTTATTGATCGGGCGTGGCGGATCTGATGAGCAGACGGTGAGGGCGTTGAGGAAACGCTTTCAGGAAAAAGGAGTGCCTGCGGAGCGCTTGGAGATTCTCGAATCAAAGCCGCCACATGAGTACCTGGATACCTACAATCAGGTTGATCTGTGTCTCGATCCCTTCCCCTTCAACGGTGGAACTACGGGCTTCGATTCAATCTGGATGGGCGTTCCTTATGTTACGTTGCGAGGGGATTCGCTGCATTCCCGGGCGGGATCGAATATTCTCAAATATGTCGACTTGGCGGATCTGGTCGCCGATAGTGAAAGCGAATATGTTGCCAAGGCTGTTGCCCTGGCAGCCGACCGCGATGCCTTGCGGCGACATCGAAACCGGCTGCGTGAGCGCATGATGGCGAGCCCGTTGATGGATACTGCGGGTTTTGCCAAGGGCATCGAAGATGCGCTACGGGGAATGTGGCGAGTATGGTGTGAAGAGGGGGGCGAGAAATGACAGATAGCGCAGTGATGTTGAAGGCGGGTATTTCGTTTCATGAACGCGGCAATCTAGATCAGGCCAACGCTTGTTATCAGAGTGCGCTTGAGGCCGACCCCGAGTGTGCCGATGCCTGGTATCTGTGCGGCCGACTGGCCATGGATGCGGGGTTGCTGGAGGATGCGGAGCCCCTGTTATTGCGCTCCATTGAGCTGGCGCCGAAAATTGCCAACTACCCGTTGGCGCTGGGCACCCTTCGGGCGCAATTGGGACAGAGCGAAGCGGCGAAGGCGTGCTACGAAAATGCGCTGGCCTTGAACCCCTCGCTGCATCAGGCATATTTGGGCTTGGCTCGGCTTGAGTTTGGTGAGGGTCGGTATGACGAGGCTAGGGCCTTGGTCGTGCCTTTGCTCAGTTTGCCCGATGCTGAGAGGGAGCAGGCTGAGGCGCTGGTCGGGGAGTGTACTTTCGCTACGGATAGTCTCGCTCAGTTGCTGGGCTGGTGGGCGACGGCAAGCGGGGTGCCCTTCGATTCTGGAAAGGTGCTGCATGTCGGGTGCGGCCCGCAAACCCTGGCTAGTTTTCCGGAGCTCGCTTCGGCTGGTCAGTGGGCTGAGTTACGCTTGGACATTGATCCGTCTGTTCGTCCCGATCTGATTGGTACGATGACTGATATGAGTGCCGTTGAGTCTGGTGCCGTCAAGCTTGTTTATTCAAGCCACAACATTGAGCACTTGCAGGACCATGAAGTGCCGTTGGCACTCGCCGAATTTTTTAGGGTTTTGATGCCGGGCGGTGTTGCAATTGTTCGTGTTCCGGATATTCAGGCCGTCTGTGAGATGGTGGCGCAAGATCGTTTGTATGATACGGCTTACATTTCTCCAGCCGGCCCCATTGCCCCGATCGATATGCTTTTCGGTCTGCGTCGGGCGATCGAGAAGGGAAATTACTATATGCGCCATACGACGGGATTTACTGCAACGACACTTGCCTGGCGTCTGAAGGAAGCAGGGTTCAGGTTTGCATTTGTTCGTCGCCTGCCGGGCTTTGAGTTATCTGCTGTAGCGTTCAGGGCGAGTAGCGAAGGCGAAGGGGCTGTTACGCAGTAGTAACCCGGTTTTTGCCTGTTTTCTTTGCCTGATACATCGCCTCATCCGCCCGTTTGATTACTGTTGCTTGTGTGTCGTTGGGGAGCATTTGTGTGACGCCGGCGCTGAAAGTGATCAATACTTTCTCATTACCATGCAGGAAGAACTTTTTGGTTAGCTCACGCTGGAGTCGGGTGAGGGCGATGGCAGCATCGTCCAGTGAGGTTTCAGGCAGGAGGATGATGAACTCTTCGCCACCGTAACGGGCAACGGTGTCCTGCGGGCGGAGGGTTTCCCTGCAGATGGTGGCGAGATGGATCAGGGCCTGGTCGCCGGTGTCGTGACCCATCGAGTCGTTCAGTTTTTTGAAGTTGTCTATGTCGATCAATGCCACGCAGAGCGCAGTGTCGTGGCGGGTGGCCCGGGCAGCTTCTTTGGTGAAGATTTCTTCCAGCCCTCGGCGGTTGAGTGTGCCGGTTAGCTGGTCATGGCGGACGAGGTCGCTGCTGGCGACGAGTTCGCGTTCGAGTTCTTGAATCCGCGCTTCTGATTCCTGTACTTTTTGCTGGGTCGACCGTAGTTCATCGCGGGAACGCTGGGCGTTGATCTGGATGGTGCGTGTTTCCCGCATGACTTCGCCAAGGACGTCTTCCAGTTCGGTGATGTCTTTGGATGAACTGATTTTTTCAGCGCAACTTTCAATCTTGTCGTGGTAGTCGGAGGTGGCGTCTGCGAAGTCGGCCAGATGGTCGACAAAGCCGGCGAGCATGTGCTTGATGGCGTCGCGGGCTTCGGACAGGCTGGCCTTGAGTTGTGCCTGCTTGAACAGTACTTCTTTCAGGCGGCTTTCAGCATCGTCGAGGGCGCGCTGGGAGAGCGGCTTGTCGATGATTTCACGCACGACGGCGATTTGTCCGTGCAGCCAGTGGTCATCGAGGACGAGTTCTGTGATGTTGCCAACGAGCAGGCGGAGCAGGTTAAGGAGACTGTGGCGTAGCTCGGCCTGGTCTTCGGCGAGCAATTCAAGTTTGAAAGCAAAGCGCTTGAGGCGAGTGAGGAATTCCTGCAACTGTGCCGGGCTGACGGCAGTACGGATGTCGTTAGCCAGTACTTTTGCATCGCTCGAGAGTTGGGGGCTTTCGAGTAACTGGGTGGCGATGGCGGTTTCGAGGGTAAAGGCAAACAGCTTGCGTAATTCAGGTAGCAGATCACTCGTTGCTGCGGTTAATGCGCGTGTTGGGGTTGTCTCCGAGGCTGCTTCTTCGGACAGGGAGGCGGCCTCTGTCTCCTTGCCGTGACCCCATGCGCGCAAAAGGCTTTGCAGTCGGTTGAACAGGATATCCGGATTGGCGCCGCTACTGGTCAGTATATGTTCCAGTGATTCGCGTTTTCGGGCAGCGGTCAGCCCTGGGTGCTTGGCATCCCACTGGCGCAGCAAGTCAGTAATGAGTTCAGACCAACTCAGTTTTTGCGATTCAGCGAGGGCTGAGATGAAATCAGTCAGTGCCTTTTTAAAGTCCTCCCAGTTGGCTGCCTTGACAGCCTCGTCCAATTGCCGGGCCAGGCGAAGCTGATCTGGTGATGCTTTCGGTAAGGCTGCTGCCAGCGAGCGTAGTTGAGATTCGGGAAACGAATTTTCGGTTGGTTTTGTGCCGGCAATCTCGTGGTAGAGGGTGAGATAGTTGTCCGGAGAGGGGGGGATTCTTCGGGTTGCCAGCAGGCGCAATGTCTCCCGGGCGATTTCGAAAGGGTTGGTGAGTGTGGTCATGTCGAAATTCGGATGATCAGGCTATAATTGCGGCCCATCGCTTGGGCCCCCGTAGCATGAAGGTCGTGCAGTTGATTTGTAATCATCAGGTAGCGGTTCGATTCCGTTCGGGGGCACCAGTAAAGCAAGAATAGTTGTTGTTAATCAACAGCATACGCGCATGACGCGGCCGGATGTGTGGTACTTTCGTGGTACTCTGCTATGCACATCGTCATCGAGCCTCATCTAATGGTCAAGATCAAGTATGTATTCCAGCGCGGGGATACCTATTACTGGCAGCGAAGGATACCCAAGGATTTAGCCGAGAGATACCCCTCATCAGGCCCCTTGAAGATAAACCTTCAGACATCAGACCCTCGGGTTATTGCGTCCAAGGTTTCGAAGCTGAACCGTCAGCATGAGGCCCTCTGGGCTGCCATGCGTAAAGACCACAATCTTACCCCTCAGTCTGCAAGGGAGGCAGCTTTAAGCATCCTCAAGCAGCACGGGCTATCGGTGCGAGGGCAGCCCAACGATGAGCTGGCTCTGTCTCTGTTCTACGATAGGCTAGACAGGAAGCGTGAGGACTATGCCGCTACTCAGCCAGAGCCGGAAGAGGCATACCGCTATGGGGACCCTTCAGAGTACCTATCAAAGTCTGAGCTAGAAGCCTCCAGACTCCTGGAGGGGGTTGAGCATTTTCTTATGTCGGATGCCCTGGAGGTCTATCTGGCGGAGCATGTAAAGCGGGGTAAGCCCGGCTTTGATAAGTTGGAGACATACACCCGTAGAGCGTTTTCAAAGCTGACTGAGTTACTTGGTGACAAGATACTCAAGGAGGTTAGCCGGGACGATGCTAAGGCCTTTAGAGACAAGCTGCTGGCTACTCTGAAGACTGAATCAGTGAAGCGAAATATCAACGTGATTAAGGCTGTATTCAAGTCTGCCATTGTTGAGAAGGAGCTTAATATCCCCAATGTCTGGGACAGCCTGAAGATTGCAGGCCTTGGAGAGGACTCAGAGGATAGAGAGCCGCTCAGTCATGAAAGCCTGGAGAAGATGCGCGGCCTGTGCAGGGCCAAGGATGACGACATGCGCTGGGCTCTATCCATTCAGGGAGAGACAGGAGCGCGTCTTGCAGAGGTGGTGGGGGCGGGCTTGGATGACATCCATATTGCCGGGGAGGAGGTCCCTTACCTGGACATCAGGCCACGCCCTTGGAGGACACTAAAGAATCCAGCCACAAGCACCCGTAAGGTGCCTCTGGTAGGTGACGCCTTATGGGCTGCTGGCAGGCTCTTGGAGGTGGCAGAGAAGGGCCAGAAGTATGCCTTCCCTCGCTATGTCAAGGATGACCAATGCAAGGCGGACAGCGCCTCAGCAACCCTCAATAAATGGCTTCTTGCTTCAGGTATTGACCACACTACTCATGAGCTACGCCACACGATGCGGGATAGGCTTCGTAATACTGGAGCGACTAGAGACATCCAGGATGCGGTAGGTGGGTGGGGAAAGAGCGAGATAGCAGACAACTACGGGCTGGGGTATGCCTTGAAGATGCTCCAGGATGCCTTGCTCAAGACACTTCCTGTTAAGTCTTAGTTTTATGCCTTGGTAGGTAGTGGCGTTGCCTGGGCTACTTCAGACCACTGAAGACATCTACAGCTCAGACCACAGGTAGCCTCATTGCTGGGCATCCTGTGGGAGTCTAGGTAGGTAATCTTCAGATAGCCCATAGAGTCCTTACTTCTTTCTACTCAGTACGTGGTCATCCTAACCAGGGCATCCTGGAGGGGGCTATCTGTAGGGCATCTATAGATAATCTAAAGAGTACATCTATAGGTGTATCTATAGGTATGTAACCGGGGGGAGGGATTGGGGGCCCTTACTATAGGTGGGTTTTACCCTTTGGTTTTGATGTAACATATTGATATATAAAGATAATATGCCAATCTGCGCCATAAGAAATTCTACTAGATAATATTCATGGTGCATTTTATGGAAGGCAGCCCAGAGGCCACTGAAGGCCCCCGAGCTTGCGGCTACTTACGCATTGTCTTCCAGTCCATGTAGCTCTGAGCCACTGTCTCCACGTTCTCAAGCCTTGCCAGTGTTGGACTGGCCCTGAACATGGTTACGGCCTCCTGTACCTGCTTCTCCCACCAGAGAGCCGGGGTAGTGGCTTCCTGTTGAACTTGAGGGATCGTAGAGGGTATGACCATGCCTGCCTCTACAGCCACCAGGAAGCCCTCCAGGGCCACTAGGAGAGCCTCCAGAGTTCCCTTGTGGGTGCGGTCAAGGAAACCATATAGGAGGCCCTGGAGGTGCGGCAGCCAGTACGTGAATGGTTGCAGGCTAGAGGAGTGCATATCCCTCGTCCTCTGCTTCCTGATACTTGGCTTTAAGGACTTCCGCCGCTCGTCTCTCGCCTGCCTTCATCCAGATTTCCCGCTCTGAGTCCTTTGGGTCCGGTGGTCGGGCAGGGTAGAGGCTCTCCAGTGCATCCAGGAGGTCCCTGGAGAGGAGTAGGCCAATAGGCTTGCTTGGCTTCACCTGAGGCTCCGCAATATCTCGCTACGGTCGTATTTCTCCTCGTAGTGCTTGGCGCGGGTTCTCTGGGCTTCCTCATGGATGGCCTGGAGGGTGATTGCCTGCTCTGGCTTGCTGAGAGCCTCCTGGCCGTTGATATAGCCCCCATTCTGGCGGATGGAAGGAATGACCACGGAGGTAACCCACTTCTTGAACCGCTTGGCTGATTCCTTTCGGCTGGAGAAGATGAGGGAGTACAGGCCGGGTTCATTGATGATGGAAACCTGCTGGGTTCCTCCAAGGGTGTGCGTACTAGCTACCCCCCTTTCGTCGTCGTCCAGTCGTCGGATGGCTGTACGATCAAGGCCAAGCGCTTTGCACACATCCGCACCAACGAACCACGCTTGCCCATCCTTATCCAGGGCGGACAGTGCGAAGTTGTCCCCGGTTGCTACGTTGTCGAACTGGAAGAGCTTAGGCGAAGGAATACCCTGCGTAGTACGCACACCCTTTTCTCCATAGATGTCTTCAGGTTTCATGGCTTGTCCTTCTGAGTAGCGGCAACAACCTTCTGGTTATTCCCGTAGGCCCCCGCCACGCCACCAGCGATTTGTAGAGCGGTGCCTACACTGGATTGACGTTGGATGCCCGACAGTTGAACCTGAGCGCGGCTTGCAGAGGCTACGCCTTGGGTCTGGGCCTGCTTGGCTTGCCACTGCCGGTTGTTCTCAAGGGTGGCTGCATCGGTGGCTGCATTGTTCTCAGCCTCGGCCTGTACGCGGAAATTGCTTGCACCTTGCATACCAGACTCGCCTTGCACGGCTGCGATACGGGCGGAGTCGATGAGGTAGTTCGTATGGAGCTGCGCCTGCTCATCCATAGAGGTCTTCTGGATTTGCTCATACTGCCGCGCTGTGGCTGCTCGGTCGAGGGCTAGACCATCTTGGATGGCCTTCTCTTGGCGATTTGCCATCTTGTCGGATTCCATCTTGCCGCCGACCGCACCCACTACGGCAATGACGCCCATAGTGATGGATACTGGATCACACATTTACAAAATCTCCTTGGTTCATTTGCTGCTTCCCTTCTGTGGTGTCTGCTGCTGGTTACGCTTGCAGATGATTGGTTGTGGTCGCCGCTTCATACCAGCCGAGCCTTCACTGCAGCGCCTACGCTCATCCAGTGACCCTTGAGCTTAACCATGACCTCACCTCCCTTTTCTGTGACAGGGATGCCGCCAGCCTTCAGGGCTGCCACGGTGGGAATGGTGTTATCAAAGTAGTCATTCACCAGGGTGGTGTAGCCCTTTGTGGAGCGCTGGAAGAGGTGACCATTAACCGCCTGCTGAAGCTCATTCTTGCGGTTGTCTCTTGCCCACTGATAGAAGTCATCAGGGTCCGCTCCGTGACGCTCAACGGCAATGTCAGCCTGCGCCTGCCAGATCATTGAGCCTTCATCTAGCATGGCTGCTGCTGCTTTAGGCTCTATGCCCATAGAAGAGGCCAGACGTGGAGCCAGCTTCTCAGAGATACTCCCCAAGTCCAGGCCTTCACCAATATGGACGTTTGCAGAAGCCAGGAGGGAATCATAGACACCCTGTGGGACATCTTTGATGAGTTCCCCGTATTCCGCCTCGAAGCCACTACCAAAGAGTTCTGCGCCATTGTCTGGGGCATCGTTGGGCGTACCTTTGGACTCCTCCAGGGTGCCACCCTCAGAAGAGCCCTCATCTTTTCCCAGGCGGGAAGTCTCCACATAGCGGCCATCACCTGTACGCGTCAGGTAGCCAAGGCTCTCAGCAACTTTCACAGAGGTACGCCCGAAGCCTGGGATTTCGATGGTGCTATTGGGGGTTACGTTGGTGGTGATGAACCCGCCGTTATTGCGTACCGTGCCCATCATTCCCTTTTCAGAGCTCGGGGCTAGGTCGCTCTCAGATGCTCGGTAGGTTGAGAACTCAGTAGCTTGCTGGCCTTGTACCAGGGAGACGGTGCCTCCAATGACGCGGTTATTTACTTCCCCAGGTTGTGGGTTGCTAGGGATGCCGATACGGTCATCTACAGAATCCGGCATATTGGACCAAGTGGTTACAGACATTTGTTTGACTCCTTGAGGTTTTGGAATGGGCGATGGAATAGAAGAGGGCAGGTGTCGTCTTCGCAGTGCTTGATGGTCTGGGCATTGCCTTTTGTGCACAGCAGGCAGTAGGCGGTGATTGCTTTGCTTGCTCTGACACGAGACTCATAGGCGGCAATGACTATGGGTCTGGATATGCCTGGGACCCTCTTGAGGGCCTCTTGCTGGCTCTCGGTTAGCACGGCTGGGCCTCTGCTGGGGTATCTGTCGGGATGCCTAGCTTGGTTCGCTTGGGTGCCTCAGCGCGTAGCCAAGACGTGATGTCACTCATAAAGTAACGAACGCGGCGATGCCCCATACGGTAGTACTTGGGCCCGACCTCAGCACAGCGCCAGCCTTCCAGCGTCTTCTCAGACACCTTTAGATACTCGGCGGCTTCCTTCGGGGTAAGGAGGTTTGAACTCATGGGAGTTCCTTTCAGGGTGGTGGTTGATCCCTCCAGGAGGAACCTGGAAGGAGCATCAGCGAGGGCGCTATATGCAATAGGTGGGTTTAACCCCTACCAATCCCTTGGAAGCCCCGTGCTGTATGGCATTGAGGGAACCTGTGGCGCCAATGAAAAAGGCCCCGGTTGGGAGCCTCTGGAGGTGTTCGGCGGGGGCGTTTAGGCTGGCTGTTGATATGCCGGGTATTGCTCTGACATGAATTTATGCAGGTCGATACCCAAATATTTTGCTAGGCCGTAGCCGGTTACTTCTGCGTAGTAGTGGGCTTCTTCGTCTTCGTCCGGGGAGTCGTAGTATCCCCAAATGCAGTTATCCGCCTCCATCGCCTTACGCAACTCAAGGGAAGATTCGGTAGGTCCTGTGTGAATTGCCATCAATTCGCCATGACTAACTGCGTGACTCCGAACGGTTCGCATACATACCGTATTGTCTGGCATTACTGCCGCTCTCATCATGTCGGCAATCCACGGTGAATCGACAGGGGCACGATAAGGCACGCGGCGAACCTGGGAGGATTCGAAGGCATCCAAGGCCATCTTGGCCTCAAGGAGCGGCTCAGATAGGCGCATCTTGCAATGCTGGAGAAGCAGCGATTCGGCCTCGGTCTTGAGTTCGTTGATGATTACGGCTTTAGCGTTTGTAGATTGTTCCATGTGAAGCTCCTTCGAGAAATGATTGGTTGTGAGTCGGATGTGCAAGAGGTGGGTTTTACCGGCCACTAACTCCTCCAAAGTTGCTCCCTGGGATTTCTGAATAGACCCTTGCGGCAGCGCGAGAGCCCGTCAGGAGGTTCCAGGTGCGGCCCATGAAGTACCCGCCACGCTGCTCCTCTGATTCCTTCCAGGTTTCGGCCCACTTCCCATTCTTGGGGCGGTAGCTGTCCTTCTGGATTAGCAAGTCAAAGCGATTGCGCCATTCGATGCCTTGGTATTCCCGGCGCAGATAGACCTCCAGGGGGCCTATGCGGAGATTTTCTTCGCAGTTACCAACAGCAAGGGTGAAGCGTGCGGTACGAAATGAAATGGATAGCGCCATGGTGAAGCTCCTTGTGAGTGAATCGAAGAAGCCCGAAATTTATTCCATGGGGGTGGGTCTTGCGCAAGCCCCTGTGTGCTATGATTTTCCTGTTGAATCAATCAGATATACCTGATACCGGGTATCGTGTGGATACACAATCGTATTGTGTATTGCCTGCCGGAGACCTCTGGAGGGACAAAATGGTGCGCGTCCGCCTTACGTTGATACTTCTTCTCCTCGCGCTGTGTGGATGTACTTCCATGAGCTACAGCGATACAAATAAAGGCGTCTTTACAGGGCGCATGTTTGTTGAATGGGTGGAGGGGGTTGGGTTTATCTTCAGGCCAGACGAGGAGTCCCCGCTTACATTTACACCGGATGATGGTAACGGGAAGCCTATTCGCCCTGGAGTGATGTACACAGATGGGGGCTCAATCCCTAGATTCCTTTGGGGGCTGCATGGATTTTCACCGTGGGAATACGCTAAGGCCTACATCATCCATGACTGGTTGTTCGAGGCGCAGCACTGCGGTTACAAACCGGATAACAGCTATTCGTTTAGCGACTCCCACAGGCTTATGGGTCAAACCCTAAAGACCTTGATGGAAACCGTCCCAAAATTGAAAAGTGAGCTTGTCTTTGACGCTGTAACAGATGCTGTTTCTACTCCTATTGCCCGGTATCTCTGGGTACGGGGTGGTTGCAATAGCCCCTTGCAGCGGAAGGAGGGAGGCGTTGCGATATTAGGCTTCGAAAGCGTACCTAAGGGTAGGGTGGTGCTGACGATTGAATAGAGTACGTGGGGCGCCAAGTTGGTGCCTCTACATTCTTCATCAGGTCACACCACACCGCGAAGCGGACATCCAGCCATTGAGCCAGCCGAATGCCTAGCTTGGGGTGCAGGAAGGTGGAGCCATTGCGCCCCCTTGTTGATTGCTTCTGGATATTGAGGGGAATCACCATCATTTTCTCCAGAGCTTCCATGTAGTCCTGAGTGGAGCCCAGCTTCAGGAACTCCCGGATGTCCTTACCAAATGCTTTGGCTGCTTTGGTTGCGTTGATATAGCCATCCTCGCGGAACACGATGGGCAGCCCGTTGAAGTCCTTGGTGATGTTAGAGTCTCAAATTCGATCAATTAGGACATTTGAATTATGAGATGGGAGCTTTTAGCGGTGGCTGCTGCGGTTGTCTTCTTGGGGCTGAGCGGTAGATATGACCTGGCCGTGTCAGATAATGGTGCTTTTCGGGTGGATAGGCTTACGGGCGAAGTTGAGCAATGCTTCAGAGCCCCAGAAGGTGGCGCAGTGGAAATCAAGTGCGTAATCCAGGCGCCTAGAAAGCTCTAAGAACTATGATTGCAAATCCGTGGCAGGTCCAAATCCAAGGATGGGCGTCCGACCTAGAGTATTGTGCTCGTCACCTTGCACAAACCGCATGGAGAGTCATAAGGGATGAGAGGGGGCCCGGCTTCCTTTTTGAATCGGATGCTTTTGCAGATTGCAGCCAATCAGTACAGGTATTGGACGTTGCAAATGAAGAGCTAGCAGTTCTCTCTGGCGTACTAAAAATGACCAGAGACTCACCTGAGCCTCTGCGAGCATCAGGTGTTTATAGGAAAAATTCATCCGGAGGACGGGATGTCTTCCTTCACATCCATGAATCTGTACATGCGCATGTATCGGATGAGGTTACGGTTACGACTAGGGATGCCAATGGAGTTGTGATTTCAAAACCAGCCCCTCCACCTCGGGTGGTCATGGTGTCCCAACTTGCTATGAGAAATCCGGCAGTGGCAAAAGCTATGAGACTCCTCGCAAGTCCTGACCACAAATCATGGGTGGGAATGTATCGAATCCACGAAGTGATAGAGGCTGATGTGGGGGGGGAGCATAGTCTTAAGAAATTAGAATGGGGCTCCGCTAAGGATATGAAACGATTCAAGCACTCAGCTAACTCAGTGAGTGTTGCCGGTGATTCTGCGCGTCACGGAAAGGAACATGAGCGGCCCCCCGAAAACCCGATGTCCCTGCACGAGGCATCTGCCTATCTGAACTATGTGCTGCATTCTTGGCTCACTTCAAAAGGGATATAGATTCTCTACCAGACTCGGATGCCCAGTAACGAAGGAGCCTGTCTTGCGGATGCTCGGGAGGACTTCCTTGGTCACCCAATCTTGGAATGCCTTGGCCTGCGGCTTGTCGCTCCGCATGATGAGCTTGTAGAGGCCACTTTCGGACACCAGAATCACCTTCTGACCAGAGGTAGCAATCTGTTTGCTAGCCTTTTCGTCATCGTGGAGGGGTTTAACAAGGCGACTCGGCGCATACACATTGTTGGATTTGTCCCAGCCTAGTTCAAGGGCTTCGCAAATATCCCTAGCGACGAACCACGGCTGGTCATCAATCGTTACCACCCGGATGCTGGAGGTGTTTAGGCTATCCCTCGCTGTCGCTTATTGGTGCGGATAAGCGTTGCTTTCTTTTGAAGCGCCTAATGTAGAAGGCCATTACAAGCACCGCGAAAACAGGTACGCCATAGAGTTTTACAGCAAACCAAGCCGTAACCGAATCCCCTGTAATAGGGGTTAGGATCAGGCGGGCAATAAATGCGAATGCAATATAGAGGCCTCCCCACTTCCCAAGGAACTTGAAAATTAGATTCCGCTTCTCTTTATAGTCGCCCTCGGAATCTAATATTTTTCTAAGGATTCCCAAGAAAATGGCCAGAAGATACAGCCCGATATTGGCACTTATCAGAGTTATTACAAATAAGCCCTCACGGTCAGTGGTGTTAGCGCTTGCCGTGGCATAAACCCCGAATGCAAAAGACCCAATAAATACTGCTGCCATGAGCAGAAAGAAGGGACGCGACATTACGAACCACGCGATTATTGTCGCAACGACGATAACAAATATAAATAGCAAGATAGGCTCCTGAAACCACAGTCTAGGACATTGGTGCCCTGAATGGTTTCCTTTCAGGCTTCTTAAGGTCTTGCTCTGCCTTCTCTATCTGGAGGTCAAGGAGCCTATCTTGCTTGGGTTGCACCTCCATCTGCCAATGCCAGAAGCCATACGCCATGAGGCAGAGGGCAACACTGATTACAGCAGAGAGGATATTGTTGAATAGGTTTCGGTCCTCTACAGCTACCGCTACTCGCTTCTCCATCATCTCCTTACGCTTGGTATCCACGCTTGTTGGCTTCTCCTTTGTGGCAACCTCTTCAACTGCTATGGCAGCCTCAAATATCAGCTCGTTGGTGGTCTTGTGGAGGTAAAGAAACGCAGCCATAGAGGCTATGAGAAGGACGAACCCAAATAGGGCGTAGAACTTATAGATGTTGTCAGTGGGCAGGGGGATTCTGCTTTCCATCACTCGCCCCCGTTACGTTTGGTCTTCCGGTAATCCCAAGGGGGCACCGGGTTGGGGGGCAGGCCATAGGGAAGCCATGAGGAGTGGTGTGGCAATGTGATACATAAATTCGGATGGTTCTAATAATTGTAAGCCAGTAGCATACGCGCTCCCTGGATCAATTCGCTACTGAGAGACTAAGCGTGAAACTTTATAGGTACCTAGACTCCCCGTTCGGCACCGAGCTAATGCGTGAAGGCAAAATTCGGCTAGGAACATTTGCTAAGTATCAAAAACTAGAAACCGAGGAAGGTGACTTGGTGCGGGGGGATAGTGAGGATGGAAGTAAACACATTTTCATTTCAGAGTACAGGTCTGATGGTGGGCCTGTGCCCGAAGCCCTACATGCATTATTCGGGAAAACAATGGGGGCGGGCGCTGTATTGAAGGACTGTATTGTGTCAATGCAAAGTGGAAACATGCTAGTGCTGTGTATGAGTGACATTTTGTCTACCGAAATAGCGCAATCCTTTTACGGCACGGCGGAGTGCATTCAAATAGATCAGCCCGATTTGTTTTTTCACCGGATCACTCGAGAGCTAAAAAGAAAGCTTGGTGGGGCGGTGGAGTTCCTTGGCGTATTTCCGTGTGAATATGTGGATTCTAGGCAGTTTCAACACACAGACCCAAGGGCAGCGACAGCAGCTCCTTACCTGCTAAAGCCGCATAGGTATGCCAGCCAGAGGGAGCACAGAGCGATTTGGCAGTGTCAGCAGTTGCTCTCAGATATGGGGCATATTGACCTCGTGTGTCCAAAACTTCGAAGTCTTTGTTCTCTAGTAGATTTCCGCGTGCACGCCGGATGTGGATGGTCGTATAAGTTGCTTGTTTAGGCGGTGCGGCTACAAGGGTTATATAGTCCGCGATATAAGAGCCCATTGCCCGGCAACAGCCTTGGCTATCTCTGGTGCTAGTGCCGATACAAGAATCCCTATAGCCACCCAAAAGGCACCAAACACAAGCGTTGCATAGTTACCCACGATTGCCTCATGGAGGTCCTTCTGGATTTCCTTGTGGGCTTCCTCGCGCTTCTTTGATTCCTCTTTGATCTGCTCCTTTAGCTTGGTTTTGGTATCGGTGATTTGCCGGAGGGCCTGTGACAATTCCTCATCTACCTTCGATAGGTTGTACTCCAAGGTTTCTATCCTGGACTCCAAAGGGGAGCCATCTGGGGGTTGAGGCCTGCGGGATGTTGCCCTGCCGCCAAAGCAAACATTGTCTGTTGTTGCGCAAACTCCGCCTAATGCATGTCCATGTCCGAATATGAGGCGTTTCGCCCACTCGATAGTGTTGGCTAGTAGGCTGGTCTTTCCGAACTTGCGCGCCGACTCCGTTAGGTCGTGCCATACGGTATAGGCCCCGATGAGCTGAAGGACCATCCCCCACAGCCTTATTCGGAAATCTGAAGGGTTGCTATCTGTGACCGGGGCTGGCCAGTACCAAATGGCCGTCACTGTCCCTGCGGCTAGTAGAAGGCTGTACCAAAGAAGGGGATTTTCCTTGGCTATGCGGAATCGGCCTTGGATGATGCTGAGTGAAGAGGAAAGCCCCATGATATGCCCTGTAGATTATCTGAGGGCATTCTATACGGGTCCCCGGTTGAGGCTCTGAAGAGGTCCGCAAAAATAGGGGAGGGGAGATAGAGACTAAATAATAATGGTTCGTATTACGGAAAAACAATCAGGGAGCTAGGGCGAGTCTCCCTAGTAGATTCCCCACCGAAGTCTTATGCCAGGAGCCACCTCTAGGTGTCCTATACCCGCCCCCATTCAGAGCCTCTGCCAGAGCCCCTAGCGATGTCTTACCCTGGGCCTGTAGATGCTCGATAACAGGCCTCATTTGCTTGGCGTAATCCTCTGCCTTAGCCTTCACAGCCTCAACACCCGCAGCATTACCCTTGCCAGCCTTCAGCAGCGCAGCAGCCCCGTTAGGGTTACCCAGCTTGGTGCCTCTGGCCTTGGCAGCCTGTAGAGCCTCCGTGGTGCGCCTGGAGATGGCTTCTCGTTCCTCCTGGGCAACTAGGGCCATGATGCCTACTGTCAGGTTGTTAGCCTCTGGCATGTCAGCAGCTACGAACTTAACCCCTGAGTCTCTCAGTGTCAGGAGGAAGGCAGCATTACGGGAGAGGCGGTCTAGCTTGGCAATGACCAGGATAGAGCCTGTTACCTGGGCATGATGTAGAGCCTTCAGTAGCTCGGGGCGCTCATTGTTCTTGCCTGACTCCACCTCTGTGAAGGAGGCTACCAGGGAGGCCCCTATGCGGTTCCTGTAGGCTTCAATAGATGCCTGCTGGGCCTCTAGGCCTAGACCACTGGAGCCTTGCTTGGAGGTACTTACGCGGTGGTAGGAGACTAGCTTAGTGGTGGTCATGGAGGACTCCCTGGAGGTGGGTATAGAATTGACTAACGGACGTTAGGTGGATTTATACCATGCAATGAGAGCTGTGAACAGTGCCCACTGAACTGCTGGTTAATCTGGATGCATAATTGATCCATCAAACCTTCTGTGGATGCCTACAAATGACCGACGAGATGAAGCTGGAGTACTCCAAGCTGGCACTGGATGGGGTTAAGTTTCTAATCGGTACTGCTCTCATCGGCTTGCTTGGTCACTTCGCCTCAAGCGCAATAAAGGAGCGGGAAGTGGCGCTTAAGGAGCGCGAGAGTGAGCGTCTGGAGATGGAGCTTTACGGTAAGTATGTTGAGCATGCCCTGGCTGAGAACGTGGGGACCAGGGAGAGGTTTGCTCGCTACTTCTATAAGGTCACCAGGACGGCAGAGCTTAAGCGTGGCTGGGAAGAGTACCTGAATGATGTTGTTCAGGAGAAGGAGAAAGAGGAGCGAAGGAAAGCGGAGTTGGTTGCTCAGGAAAAGGAGCTTGCGCGATTGGTTGCAAGTGATAAAGCGAAGGCCGATGAGTTGAAACAAGTTAGGCAGCAACTCAAAGAGGTTATGGGGCGGCTGGAGGTGCGCAAGGATGCATTTGCTCCTGCTGCGACCGTGACAGGGTATGGGTCGGCGCAGGGCGGAGTTGCTACGGGTGCGCTGTCGGTGTCTGGTGGTTCTGCTAATTAAGCGGGGAGCTTCACCATATATATAGACGCGTTGCCCGAGAAGGGGCGGGGACCCCTACGGGGGGTAACTTCCGGGGGCCAAAGAAGGATGGACCCCTCGGAAATTTTCGGCAATTATTAGGCTGGCTGTGTGGTACGCTTGTGGTACTTTCATCAACCAGCCATGCCTCAGGTCACGAGTTGGCGCGTGTTTCAGGCTGTTCTGTATAGTTCCCTATGCCGTTCGGGGGCACCAGTAGTTATTCGGCCATGCTGCCGTAGCCTAGGCGGTGTGACAGGCTTATCGAAGCTGCCAGCATCGCCTTGGCTACAGGGCTTTCCCATTCCACATCGAATTCCCCCATTGATCCGAGCGAGGTAATCGCAGCGACCATGCTTCCTGTGTGATCGTACACAGGGGCGCTAAAGCCGTTGATGCCAGGTGTTAGGCTTCCGGTGGCGCGCGCAATGCCGTGGGAGCGAATTTCAGTCAGGTTTTTTTCCAGTTGTCGGCGAATGGTCGTGACGGCTGTTTTGCTGGATTCTGATATTTCTTTCAGTTCGTCATCCAGCATTTTCTTGAGAAAGGGTGAGCGATAAAAGGTGGCAAACGCTCGTCCAGTGGCTGAGTTACACAGTGGCAGCGTTGTTCCTGGGCGTAAGGTGATAGTGATGGGGCCGCCGGGGTCAACAATTCGCACAATGGTTGCGCCATGGGTCCCCCAAACTGCAAGTGCGACGGTCTCGTGAATTTCTTCACATAGGGCTTCAAGGATAGGGCCGGATAAGCGGACTGGATCTAGTCGCCCTAACCCTGATAAGCCAAGCTCCAATGCGTAGGCGCCTAGGTCGTAGCGACCGCTGCTGGCGTCCTGTTCAACAATGCCGATACGCAGAAAGCTCACCATGTAACGATGAGCTTTGGCTGCGGGCATTCCTGCTCCCTTGGCGATATCACGCAGCATCATCGGACGATTGGTGGCTGCCAGTACGCGTAACAGGCGAAACCCTACCTCGACAGACTGAATTCCCTGGCGATCGCTCGCAACTTTAGTGGCCATGGTTATCTTGTTGGGTGAAAAAACCACATTCTATGCATCTATGACACCTTTGCGGTGGCGAATATAATGCCGCTGCAAATATATAGGGGGTTCTATGCGAGCGGTACTGGTTGCAAATCCGAAAGGTGGGGCTGGCAAGACGACGCTGGCCACGAATCTATCTGGTTATTTTGCGAATCAAGGCAAGAAAACTACGCTGTGCGATCTTGATCGGCAGCAATCATCGCTGCGCTGGATGGCCTTTCGCGACCCGGCCTTGCCGGCAATTACCGGATACTTTGCAGGAAACCAGATTAGCCTGAATTTGCCGCGGGAGGCAGACTGGGTGGTCGTTGATGCGCCGGCGGGTCTGCAGGGGTATAAGCTCTCTGATTATCTGCGTACGGTTGATAAAGTATTGGTGCCTCTCGTGCCTTCGGTATTTGATATGGCAGCAACCGAAGATTTTTTGAACTCCATCCGTAGCGAAGTTCGTGGCGTACGAGCGAAAGTCGGGATCGTCGCTATGCGCGTCGATCCGCGAACCCGGGCGGCTGGCATGCTTGAAGAGTTTCTGAAGCACTTCGATATTCCTATTGTTGCTTATCTTCGTAATACCCAGAATTACGTTAATGTCGCTGCTGCGGGTGGAACCGTATTCGATCCGCCACGAGCGAAGCATCGCCGCGAGATGGAGCAATGGTCTTCGCTCATAGAATGGGTTGAGAAAAAATAACCCCATTCTTTTCAGATTGTGCTTGACGCGATCGGTCGGTATCTGGATAATGCGCCCCTCTCACTGACGCGGGGTGGAGCAGTTGGCAGCTCGTCGGGCTCATAACCCGAAGGTCGCAGGTTCAAGTCCTGCCCCCGCAACCAGTAAATAAAGCTGACAAGGCTGAGTTTTTCTGGAGTAAGAAAAACCAAGTGCTTCAGTAAATTTTGCTGAAGTGCTTGACGGGAGAAGGGGTTTGCTTCATAATCTCGCCTCTCTGCTGCTGACGGATTTAACGAAACGGCGCGGCGACTGATCTTTAACAAATTGGACAACCGATAAGTGTGGGTGTCTTGATGCAGCAACTACGGTTGCAAAAATGTATTAAGGCAAACGCACTGAAGTAAGGATGGAGAGATCCATTCAGGTAGAGCAATCTACCGTCAGTGAATATGCGAGTTATTTGTTGGATTAAACTGAAGAGTTTGATCCTGGCTCAGATTGAACGCTGGCGGCATGCCTTACACATGCAAGTCGAACGGCAGCACGGGAGCAATCCTGGTGGCGAGTGGCGAACGGGTGAGTAATATATCGGAACGTACCTTTCAGTGGGGGATAACGTAGCGAAAGTTACGCTAATACCGCATATTCTGTGAGCAGGAAAGCAGGGGATCGCAAGACCTTGCGCTGATTGAGCGGCCGATATCAGATTAGCTAGTTGGTGAGGTAAAGGCTCACCAAGGCGACGATCTGTAGCGGGTCTGAGAGGATGATCCGCCACACTGGAACTGAGACACGGTCCAGACTCCTACGGGAGGCAGCAGTGGGGAATTTTGGACAATGGGGGCAACCCTGATCCAGCCATGCCGCGTGAGTGAAGAAGGCCTTCGGGTTGTAAAGCTCTTTCAGCCGGGAAGAAAACGCATGGGTTAATACCCTGTGTGGATGACGGTACCGGAATAAGAAGCACCGGCTAACTACGTGCCAGCAGCCGCGGTAATACGTAGGGTGCGAGCGTTAATCGGAATTACTGGGCGTAAAGCGTGCGCAGGCGGTTTGTTAAGATAGGCGTGAAATCCCCGGGCTCAACCTGGGAACTGCGTTTATGACTGGCAGGCTAGAGTATGGCAGAGGGGGGTGGAATTCCACGTGTAGCAGTGAAATGCGTAGAGATGTGGAGGAACACCGATGGCGAAGGCAGCCCCCTGGGCCAATACTGACGCTCATGCACGAAAGCGTGGGTAGCAAACAGGATTAGATACCCTGGTAGTCCACGCCCTAAACGATGTCAACTAGGTGTTGGGAGGGTAAAACCTTTTAGTACCGGAGCTAACGCGTGAAGTTGACCGCCTGGGGAGTACGGCCGCAAGGTTAAAACTCAAAGGAATTGACGGGGACCCGCACAAGCGGTGGATGATGTGGATTAATTCGATGCAACGCGAAAAACCTTACCTACCCTTGACATGTCCGGAAGCCCTTAGAGATTTGGGTGTGCTCGAAAGAGAGCCGGAACACAGGTGCTGCATGGCTGTCGTCAGCTCGTGTCGTGAGATGTTGGGTTAAGTCCCGCAACGAGCGCAACCCTTGTCGTTAATTGCCATCATTTAGTTGGGCACTTTAACGAGACTGCCGGTGACAAACCGGAGGAAGGTGGGGATGACGTCAAGTCCTCATGGCCCTTATGGGTAGGGCTTCACACGTCATACAATGGTCGGTACAAAGGGTTGCCAACCCGCGAGGGGGAGCTAATCCCAGAAAGCCGATCGTAGTCCGGATCGTAGGCTGCAACTCGCCTGCGTGAAGTCGGAATCGCTAGTAATCGTGGATCAGCATGTCACGGTGAATACGTTCCCGGGTCTTGTACACACCGCCCGTCACACCATGGGAGCGGGTTCCGCCAGAAGTAGGTAGCCTAACCGCAAGGGGGGCGCTTACCACGGCGGGGTTCGTGACTGGGGTGAAGTCGTAACAAGGTAGCCGTAGGGGAACCTGCGGCTGGATCACCTCCTTTCTAGAGAAGCATCCTGGCACCCACAACTTATCGGTTGTTCATGAGTAGCAAACAGACGAGGGTCTGTAGCTCAGTCGGTTAGAGCACCGTCTTGATAAGGCGGGGGTCGTTGGTTCGATTCCAACCAGACCCACCACGTCGCCAAACGGGGGATTAGCTCAGCTGGGAGAGCACCTGCTTTGCAAGCAGGGGGTCAACGGTTCGATCCCGTTATCCTCCACCAAAACCCAAAGATAAGCAGTGGTGTTTATCTTTGGCTTTTGAGCAATCAATTGCTACGCTCTTTAACAAAATGGAAGAAGGTTGTGTTGCAGCGCTGATGAGGCGTTGGCAACACGTTGTGATTGCATC
>NC_007298.1:875000-1230000 GCF_000012425.1 Dechloromonas aromatica RCB
ACTCTGGGGATAACAGGCTGATACCGCCCAAGAGTTCATATCGACGGCGGTGTTTGGCACCTCGATGTCGGCTCATCTCATCCTGGGGCTGTAGCCGGTCCCAAGGGTATGGCTGTTCGCCATTTAAAGAGGTACGTGAGCTGGGTTTAAAACGTCGTGAGACAGTTTGGTCCCTATCTGCCGTGGGCGCTGGAAATTTGAAGGGGGCTGCTCCTAGTACGAGAGGACCGGAGTGGACGAACCTCTGGTGTACCGGTTATGACGCCAGTCGTATCGCCGGGTAGCTATGTTCGGAAGAGATAAACGCTGAAAGCATCTAAGCGTGAAACTCGCCTTAAGATAAGATTTCCCGGAGTCTTGAACTCCTTGAAGGGTCGTCGAAGACCACGACGTTGATAGGTCAGGTGTGGAAGCGCAGTAATGCGTTAAGCTAACTGATACTAATTGCCCGTACGGCTTGATCCTATAACCTTGTAATCTGCAGCAACTCATACGCAGTCACAACAAACAACCTTCCCCATTTTGCGCTTCCCGTCCCCAGGACGTGAGGCATACAAGTTACGTCTGGCGTCAATAGCCTGCTGGTACCACCCCTTCCCTTCCCGAACAGGACCGTGAAACAGCATCGCGCCAATGATAGTGAGCTTACCGCTCGCGAAAGTAGGTCAACGCCAGACTCCCCATTCAAACCCCCGTTAGCATAAGCTAACGGGGGTTTGTCGTTTACTACCGATCCAAACCTCTCTCCATCAGTAGCATAGCGTCGCCGCTCATCTCTGATCGGAAAATTAACCCCGAGCGTGATACGTTACCCACCGGGGGCTGTGATAGAATCGCGCTCGGCGGGTCTCCCCGCATTACAGTGTGGTGAACCTGGTCAGGTCCGGAAGGAAGCAGCCACAGCCAATTATTGTAAGTGCCGGGGGTTAGGCTCGCCAATTTCATTTCTTTCCATTGGTGTGAAGCGCATGAGTTATCAAGTTCTTGCGCGCAAGTGGCGGCCGCGCAATTTTTCTACGCTGGTTGGGCAGGAGCATGTTGTCCGTGCCTTGACGCATGCGCTTTCAGAGCAGCGTCTGCACCACGCCTATCTTTTTACCGGTACGCGTGGGGTCGGGAAAACGACCTTGGCACGGATTCTCGCTAAATCTCTGAATTGTGAAACAGGCATCACTGCCACACCATGTGGTACATGTTCGGCTTGCCAGGAAATTGACAGCGGTCGCTTTGTTGACTTGCTTGAGGTGGACGCAGCGACGAATACGCGTGTCGATGAGATGCGCCAGTTGCTTGAGAATGCCGTCTACGCGCCAACTCGGGGTCGCTTCAAAGTCTATGTGATCGACGAAGTTCACATGCTATCGAATTCGGCGTTCAATGCCATGCTGAAGACGCTGGAAGAACCGCCTGAGCATGTGAAATTCATCCTCGCGACGACCGATCCGCAAAAGATTCCTGTCACAGTTTTATCCCGCTGCCTGCAATTCAATCTGAAACAAATGCCGGTACTGGCGATAACGGGGCATCTTGGTCACATTCTCCAGGCAGAAGGGATTCCCTTCGATCAGCCGGCGCTTGCTCTGGTTGCTCGTTCTGCGGCCGGGAGTATGCGGGATGCGCTATCTCTGCTGGATCAGGCGATAGCTCATGGCGCAGGGAGAGTTGAAGAGGCCCAGGTTCGTAGCATGCTCGGTACGGTTGATCAGGATTACCTTTTTACCATCCTTGAGGCGCTGCACGGCGCTGAGCCCTCGGCTCTGCTACAGGTCGCGGCAGATCTCGGTATCCGCAGTCTCTCTTTCTCGGCTGCATTGCAGGAACTTGGTGCGCTGCTGACGCGTCTTCAGATTGCCCAGTGCGTTCCGGGGGCGATCGATGATGATGAGCCAGAGAGGGATCGTTTGAAGGGGCTGGCAGCCGCGCTCTCGCCGGAGTTTGTTCAGCTAGCCTATCAAATCGTCAATGCGGGTCGTAATGAATTGGCCGCAGCACCTGACGAGTATGCGGGTTTTGTCATGACCCTGCTTCGGTTGTACACCTTTCGTCCGAGTACTGTGGCTGATGTTGTTGGTGCGGCGGTACCTCGCGTCAACGCCGCTGGCGCAATGCCAAAAGCGGTACGTGCAACTCCTGCCACGCAGAGCAGGGGGGACTCGATTCCTGAGCCAGTGATCATTCCGAAATTGCCTCCCATTGCCAGCGGTGAGATGGATTGGCATCAGATTGTTGCATCGCTATCGCTGTCTGGTTTGGCCAGAGAGTTGGCTCAGAACTGTGAGTTGAGACAACTTAGTGAGAATCAGTGTTTGCTTCGGTTGTCTCCGGCGCAAGGGCATCTTCAAATGAGGCCTAATCCAGACCGGTTGCAACAGGCCTTGAGTGATTTTTTTGGCCGCCCGTTACAGGTGCGCATAGAGCTGGCGCAGAACGAAAATGTTACGCCGGCAGAGACCGTTGGTCGCCAACGCCAAGAGCAGCAGGAGCGGGCTGCGACGGCCATCGCTCAGGATACGTTTGTCCGGGATGTAATCGAATCTTTCGATGCGTCTCTCGTAGAGTCTTCCATTAAACCAATCGCCTAACGGAGAAATGAATATGATGAAGGGTGGCTTGGCTGGCCTGATGAAACAGGCGCAGGCGATGCAGGAAAATATGAAAAAAGCCCAAGAGCAACTAGCTCAGGTCGAAGTCGAGGGCGTCGCCGGGGCTGGTATGGTCAAGGTGTTGATGACGTGCGCGCATGAAGTTCGCCGGGTCAATATCGATCCATCTGTCATGGATGATCGAGAGATGCTTGAGGATCTCATCGCAGCGGCCTTGAATGACGCCGTACGCAGGGGGGAGGCTTTGAGTAAAGACAAGATGTCAGGCTTTACCTCCGGCCTGAATTTACCCCCCGGCTTTAAGTTGCCGTTCTGAGCCTGTGAATCCTTCGGGTCTTGAGTCTTTGATCGAGGCGTTGCGTTGCTTGCCCGGGATCGGGCCGAAATCGGCGCAGCGCATGGCTTACCACTTATTGCAACGTGATCGGCCCGGAGCTCAGCGTCTGGGGGATGCGGTTCTGCATGCATTGCAGGCGATCCGGCATTGTCAACGATGCAATACCTTTACTGAAGGCGATATTTGCGAACGTTGTGCTTCTCCCCGGCGAGATCCTGAGCTCCTTTGCGTGGTGGAAACTCCCGTTGATATGAACATGATGGAGCAGACCCTGACTTATCGGGGTATGTATTATGTTTTGATGGGCAAAATCTCTCCGCTGGATGGTGTCGGTCCCAAGGAGTTGGGGTTGGATCGTTTGATGACTCGAGCGCTCGACGGGGTCGTTAAGGAGGTTATTTTGGCGACCAACTACACCAATGAAGGTGAGGCGACCGCTCATTACATCACCGCCATGCTCAAGCCAAAGGGGGTTGGGGTGACGAGAATTGCGCGCGGTGTACCCGTCGGAGGAGAGCTTGAGTATGTCGACAGCGGCACGCTGGCCCAGGCTTTGCGCGAACGCAAGATCTGTGGTGATTGATAGCGCCTTTTGTCGAGGGTTTCGATGAAGTATAATTTAGCGTTTAATTTTTATCCCATCTAATTCCGTTAGGGGTCAGCGTTATGAGCAATCAAGGAAAAATGGACTGCGGACGGCGGCGTTTGGTCGTCGCGACCGCGGCCGTGGGCGGGGCGGGCGCGGTTGCCGCACTCGTGCCGTTCGTCTCCAGCTTGCTTCCATCTGAGCGTGCCAAGGCGGCAGGCGCTCCGGTCGAAGTCGATATCAGCAAGCTCGAGCCGGGTCAGATGATGACCGTCGAGTGGCGGGGCAAGCCGGTGTGGATCATCAATCGCACCAAGGAGATGCTGGATACGCTACCCAAGTTGGCCGACGCCGTGGCTGATCCGAAGTCGGAAAAGAATCAGCAGCCGGCCTATGCCAAGAACGATACCCGTTCGGTAAAGCCGGAAATCATGGTTGTCGTCGGTATTTGTACGCACCTCGGTTGCTCACCTTCCCAGAAGTTCAAGAAGGGTTCCGAAGAGGGTATGCCGGGTGAGTGGCTGGGTGGTTTCCTGTGCCCTTGTCACGGCTCCACCTTCGACTTCGCCGGTCGCGTGTTCAAGTCGAAGCCCGCCCCGACCAACCTTGAAGTGCCGCCGCACGTGTATCTCGCCGATACCCGTATCCTGATCGGCGAAGACAAGAAGGGAGCATAAGAAATGGCTGCTGGCAATTTCGAAAAGTACAAGTCCGACGGCTCGCTGGCTGGTAACGCGCTGGAGTGGGTTGATGCCCGCTTCCCGGCGACTTCCATGTGGAAGGGCCACCTGTCCGAGTACTACGCCCCGAAGAACTTTAATTTCTGGTATTTCTTTGGCTCACTGGCGCTACTGGTACTGGTCATCCAGATCGTGACCGGTATCTTCCTGGTCATGCACTACAAGCCCGATGCCGCTCTGAATGCCAATGGTGTGCCTATTGCATTCGCTTCCGTCGAATACATCATGCGTGATGTGTCGGGGGGCTGGCTGATTCGCTACATGCACTCGACTGGCGCTTCGGCCTTCTTCATCGTGGTTTATATGCATATGTTCCGTGGCCTGCTCTACGGTTCCTATCGCAAGCCGCGCGAATTGACCTGGCTGTTCGGCGTTGGTATTTTCCTGTGCCTGATGGGCGAAGCCTTCTTCGGTTATCTGCTGCCTTGGGGGCAGATGTCGTACTGGGGCGCGCAGGTTATCGTTAACCTGTTCTCGGCGATTCCGATCATCGGTGGTGATCTCTCCCTGATTATCCGCGGTGACTTTGTGGTTGGCGACGCAACGCTGAACCGCTTCTTCTCCTTCCACGTGATTGCCTTCCCGCTCGTTCTGATCGGTCTGGTTGCTGCTCACGTGCTGGCCCTGCACGAAACGGGTTCGAACAACCCGGATGGTGTTGAGATCAAGGCCAATAAGGACGAGAACGGTATCCCGCGCGATGGCATCCCGTTCCACCCGTACTACACGGTCAAGGATATCGTCGGTGTTGTTGTTTTCCTGATGGTCTTCTCTGCCGTAATGTTCTGGGCTCCGGAAGGTGGTGGTTATTTCCTGGAAACGCCGAATTTCTATCCGGCTGATCCGCTGAAGACCCCGCCGCACATTTCGCCGGTCTGGTACTTCACGCCGTTCTATTCGATCCTGCGTGCTGTGACCTATCCGCTGTTCGGTCTCGATGCCAAGTTCTGGGGTGTTGTCGCGATGGGCGCTTCGGTTGTGATCTTTGCCTTCCTGCCGTGGCTGGACCGTAGCCCGGTCAAGTCGATTCGTTACCGCGGCCCGATCTACAAGACCCTGCTGACCATTTTCGTGATCGTCTTCTTCGTCCTCGGTTATCTGGGCACGCTGTCCCCGTCCCCGATGGGTGAACTGGTATCGCAGATTTGTTCGGTGTTCTACTTCGGATTCTTCCTGGGCATGCCTTGGTGGTCCCGGATGGACAAATTCAAGCCGGTTCCCGACCGTGTGACGTTCAAGTGAGAGGATGCCTAAAATGAAAAAATTCCTTATCGCATTGCTCTTCGCACCGATCATGGCATTTGCCAGCGGTAGTACGGCCCACATCGACAAGTGGCCGGGCTCCGTTAGCGACAAGGCTTCGTTGCAGAATGGCGCCAAGCTGTTCGTCAATTACTGCCTGAATTGCCACGGTGCGTCTTACCTGCGCTACAAGAATCTGCTGGACCTCGGTCTGACCGAGCAGCAGGTCAAGGAAAACCTGATGTTCACGTCTGACAAGATTGGTGAACTGATGCGGGTTGCTGCGCGTTCCGATGAGCAAAAGTTGTGGTTTGGCGCTACCCCGCCTGACCTGACCATCGTGGCCCGCGCCCGTGGTGAAGCCGGCAACGCTGCGGCTGGTGCTGACTGGCTTTACACCTACTTGCGTTCCTTCTATCGCGACGAGAACCGTCCGACTGGCTGGAATAACGTAGTGTTCGAAAATGTCGGTATGCCGCATGTACTGTACGGGCTGCAGGGTCAGCAAGTGCGCAATCACGAAACGCACAAGCTGGAACTGGCTGTTCCTGGCTCGATGGCGCCGGCAGAATTCGACAAGTCGGTTTCCGATCTGGTCGGCTTCATGGTCTGGATGGCTGAGCCCCAGCAGGAGTTCCGTCGGACGCTGGGCTTTTTCGTTCTTGGCTTCCTGGCAGTCCTCTTCGTCGTTGCTTACGCACTGAAGAAGGAATACTGGAAAGATATTCACTGATCCTTCGCGGATTAGCTAACGGCATCGCGGGTTTGGCTTCGGCCAGCCCCCGGTGCCGAATCTCATTTTGAGGGTTACCACAAATGATGAACCTCTACTCGGGTACTACTTGCCCCTTTAGTCATCGCTGCCGCATTGTCCTGTTCGAAAAGGGCATGGATTTTCAGGTGATCGATGTCGACATGTTCAACAAGCCGGAAGAGATGGCGGCGATCAATCCGCACAATCGTGTGCCGGTTCTGGTCGAGCGCGATCTGGTGTTGTTCGAGCCGAACATCATCAACGAATACATCGACGAGCGTTTCCCGCATCCGCAATTGATGCCGGCTGATCCGATCATGCGTGCGCGTGCCCGCCAGTTGCTGGTTGGCATGGAACGCGAGATCTTTTCGTTCATGGAAGTGATCGAAAAGAACGGCAAGACGGCCGATAAGGCGCGTCAGGAAATCAAGGCTCGCCTGACCGAGATCGTGCCGATCTTTAATAAGCAGAAGTTCATGCTGGGCGACGAGTTTTCCATGCTCGACGTGGCCATCGCTCCTTTGTTGTGGCGCCTGGACCATTACGGCATTGACCTTGGCAAGGCTGCAGCACCGTTGATGAAATACGCCGAGCGTATTTTCAGCCGCCAAGGTTTCATCGATGCCCTGACGCCTTCTGAAAAGGCGATGCGCAAGTAAGCATGGAACTTCCGTCTACCAAGCCTTATCTGCTGCGTGCGCTCTGGGAGTGGTGCTGCGATAGCGGTTTTACGCCGCATATCGCAGTCGAAGTCGACGAGCGGACTCGTGTTCCACGTGAGTTCGTGCGCGAGGGCCAGATCGTGCTGAATCTTGGCCCCAGTGCGACCAACAAGCTGCAGATCGGGAATGAGTACGTCGAATTCCAGGCTCGCTTCGGTGGTGTTGCGCGCGAATTATCGGTCCCGATCAATCGAATTTCTGCTATTTATGCTCGCGAAAACGGCGCCGGGATGGCTTTTGAAGTCGATGGTGATGAGGCGATGGCCGATGAGGTGTTCATTGAGCCGGTCGAATCCGAAGCGGTTTCTGATGAGCCACCGGAGCCGCCGCGCCCAGAAGGAGGGCGTCCCAAGTTGCAACGCATCAAATAGGGACGCTTGCTTCGGTTAACGCACCAAAAAAGGGAAATTCCAACAGGGGTTTCCCCTTTTTTTTATGCAAGCCCATGATTTTTATAGGTGGCATGCCTGTTGCTGATGGCATGCCGGAAGGAAAATCATGAGAACTGAAGTTAAATCTACTTGCTGCTATTGTGGCGTCGGTTGTGGCGTGCTTATCGAAACCGAGAGCGGCGTCGTTACTGGCTTGCGTGGTGACTCCGAGCATCCGGCGAATCGCGGGCGTCTGTGCACCAAGGGCGCGACCCTGAATCAGACCGTTAACCCGACCTATCGTTTGCAGTTTCCGGAGAAGCGCCTTGTTCGTGGTCAAGGCGGGCAGCGCCTCAGTTGGGAATTGGCGCTTGATGAAGCGGCAGAGCGTTTTGCCACCACCATTCGGGAATACGGTCCTGACTCCGTAGCCTTCTACATTTCCGGTCAGTTGATGACCGAAGATTATTACGTCTTCAACAAGCTGGCCAAAGGCCTGATCGGGACCAATAACGTCGACACCAATTCACGTCTTTGCATGTCGTCGGCCGTGGCTGGCTACAAGCAGACGCTAGGCGCCGATGCGCCGCCTTGCAGTTACGCTGACATCCTGCGGGCCAAGCTTATTTTCATCAGCGGGGCCAATCCTGCCGTCGCTCATCCGATTGTTTTTCGTTACATTGAAGATGCCAAGGTGGCCTACCCGGATCTGAAGATCATCGTCGCCGACCCGCGGCGCTCGGAAAGCGCCGAGATCGCTGATCTTCATCTGCCGATCAAGCCGGGGAGCGATATTGCGCTGTTCAACGGCATGTTGCATGTACTGATCAACGAAGATCTGGTCGACCGGGCCTATGTGGAGGCGCACACCAGCGGCTTCGATGCTCTGGCCGAGATCGTCAAAAATTACTCGCCGGACCAGGTCGCCGCGCTGTGCGGTGTGCCGGCCGAGGCCATCGTCCAGGCAGCCCGCTGGTTCGGCGCCAGCGATGCATCGTTGTCGCTCTACTGCCAGGGTTTGAACCAGTCGGCGCACGGTACGCACAACAACGCCGGGATCATTCATTTGCACCTCGCCACCGGCCAGATCGGCAAGCCGGGTGCCGGGCCGTTTTCGCTGACCGGGCAGCCGAATGCCATGGGCGGACGCGAAGTCGGTGGTCTATCCAATCTGCTGTCGGCGCATCGCGATCTCGCCAATCCAGCGCATCGTGCCGAGATGGCGCGTTTCTGGGGGGTGCCTTTCGTTCCGGCAACACCCGGAAAGTCCGCAGTCGACTTGTTCAAAGCCCTGAAAACTGGCGAGGTCAAGGCGGTCTGGATCGCCTGCACCAATCCAGCCCAATCATTGCCCAATCAGGCAGCGGTACGCGAGGCGCTACAGGCCGCGGAATACGTGGTGCTGCAGGAGGCCTACGGCAACACCGATACGGCCGATTATGCCGATCTGTTGCTGCCGGCCAGTGGTTGGGGTGAAAAGCATGGCACGGTGACCAACTCGGAACGCTGCATCACGCGCGTCCTGCCGGCAGTCAAGGCACCGGGGGAAGCGCGCCACGACTGGGAAATTGTGGTCGACTTTGCGCGTCGTCTGGGCAAGAAACTGGATCACGCCGGCGCTGACAAGTTGTTCCCCTATGCCGATGCCGAGGCCATCTTCAATGAGCATCGCGAAAGCACGCGTGGCCGCGATCTCGACATCACCGGTTTGTCCTACGCCTTGCTTGAAGCGCAAGGCCCGCAGCAGTGGCCGTATCCGGAAGGAGCAAGCAGCGGCAAGGTGCGTCTCTACGAAGATGGGCATTTCCCGACGGCGGATGGCAAGGCGCGTTTCGTGCCGGTCGAACACAAGCCGACCGCCGACGCGCTGTCTTCTGAACTGCCAATCAGCCTGCTCTCCGGTCGTATGCGCGATCATTGGCACGGCATGAGCCGCACCGGCACTGTGCCGCGCCTGTTCAACCTTGAAGATGAACCGCTGCTTGCCATGCATCCTTGCGATATGCGGCATCGTGGTCTGGAGTCCGGTGATCTGGCCAAGGTGACCAATGGCCGCGGCGAGATGGTGGTTCGTGTGACTGATCGACCCGGGCTGGTCAAGGGCAGGGCCTGGATGCCGATGCACTGGGGCAACCAGTTCATGAATACGCCTGGCGCCAATGCGCTGGCTAGCGACGCTACCGATCCCTATTCGAAACAACCGGAACTCAAGCATGCAGCGGTGCAGATCGTAAAAATGGATTTGCCGTATCCGCTGGCGGTGGTGCGCCGTTGTGCCAGCCAGTCGGCGGCACTGGAATTGCTGCAGCGGGCTCGTACGGTGCTCGGCGACTATCCGTATGTCACGCTCGGCCTATACGGACGGAAAAGCCCGCTGGTCGTTTTTCGTGCAGCTACTGCGCTGCCGATCGGCGAGCAAGAAGTGCTCGATCTGGATCGTCTCTTCGGTCTGGACGGAGCTGACGGCGCTATCGTCTATATTGATGCGACGCGCAAGGTGGCCAAGAAGGCGATTGCCCAGGAGGGGCGCCTGATTGGCGTCCGTCTGGTTGGCGAGACGCTGGCTCAAGCCTGGCTCAAGCAGGCGATGGCCGAGGATGAGCTGGATGCCAGCCTGATCCGCTTCGCTCTGGCGCCGACCGCGAAACCGCCGGTCAGCATGGCACCGCGCAATATCGTCTGCAAGTGTGCCGACGTCAGTGATGTGCAAATCCGTAAGGAACTGGAAAACGGTGCAGATTTGCCGAAACTCCAGCAGAATCTTAAGTGTGGAACCTTTTGCGGTTCATGCGTGCCGGATATCAAGCGCATGCTTGCCGAGCAAACCAAAAAAACTGCAGCGGCAGCCTGACCGCGACTGGAGGAGACTTTGAGCTACGCACAATACATCAAGGAGATTGGTCGCGGCGCCGAAGGCGCGCGCGATTTGCCGCGCGACGACGCGCAGCAGCTCTACGCGGCGATGCTCGACGGCGGTGTGCCCGATCTCGAAATGGGCGCGATCATCCTTGGCCTGCGGGTCAAGGGCGAGTCGCTCGACGAAATGCTCGGCTTCCTGGGGGCCATCGATGACCGGACGAACCTGCTCGACATGCCGCATGGCCGCGTCCGGCCGGTGGCGCTGCCAACCTATAACGGCGCCCGCAAGGAAGCGAACCTGACGCCGCTGCTGGCGCTGCTCCTGCAGCGCTTTGGTGTGCCCGTCGTGGTGCATGGTTTGCTCGAAGGCTTCGGACGGGTGACGACGGCGCATATTTTCCGGGAGCTGGGCATCATGCCCATGGCCTCGGCCACCCAGGCTCAGGTCGCGCTGGAAGAAAAAGGCCTGGCATTCCTGCCGCTTAGCGCCATGTGTCCCGGCATCCATAACCTGCTGGCCCTGCGCAGCCGGATGGGGGTGCGCAACAGCGCGCACAGCCTGGTCAAGCTGATCAATCCTTTCCGGGGCGATGCGGTCATGGTCGCGCCGGCTACTCACCCCGAGTTTCTCGACCTGATGCGCAACATTTTGCTGGCGCGGGGCCAGCGCGGGCTGTTGCTGCGAGGGACGGAAGGCGAACCGTTTGCCAACCCGAAGCGCCGCCCGCGTCTCGAGTACATCCATGGCGGCATGGTTGAGGCCCTGTTCGAAGCCGAACACGAAAGCCTGCGTTCCCTGCCTAACCTCCCCGAAGCTTCGGATGCAGTCAGCACGGCGAAATGGATACGCCGCATCCTCGACAAGCAGGTTCCCCTGCCCAAACCGATTGCCAACCAGCTGGCCTGCCTGTTGTTTGCCAGCGGGTATGCCGAGGATTTCAATCAGGCCAAGGCCATTGTGGCCGTTGAGTCGACGGGTTTGCTGGTCGGCGGCAACTGATTCCGGTCGCATGCACGGCAGTTCTCAGGCTTAAGGTCGAGCCTGGGTTTTGCCATGTTCTGCGCCGCTGCGCTTCAGGAAAAAACTCCTTGCCCCGGCGCCTGAAAGAATACTTCCGTGATTGGCATGAATGCACCCGGGCTGCACCGGGATGGCGGTTGATGCACGAATTTGGTGCGACGCGTTCATGGCTTGTTTTTATAAATCCATATAAATCAATGAAATAGAACCTTGGCACGCTGATTGCAATAACAGCATCGGAGCAGCGAATTCCCCGCCAACGAAGGCGGCCCGATGGCAACGACGTCATGCGCTGAAATGAATTTTGCACCCCCGGGTGCGCGCAACGTTGGAGCCAAAAATGAGTAAACCTCGTCTCGTCCTGATCGGCAATGGCATGGCCGGTGTCCGCACCGTCGAAGAGCTGCTGAAGATCAAGCCTGATCACTACGACATCACCATCTTCGGCGCTGAGCCGCACCCGAACTACAACCGCATCCTGCTTTCCCCGGTCCTCGCCGGCGAAATGACCATCTCCGAGATCGTCCTCAACGAACTCGAGTGGTACAAGGAAAACAACATCAAGCTGCATACCGGCAAGCAGATCAAGACGATCGATCGCGTCAAGCGCAAGGTCATCGCTGAAGACGGCACCGAAGAAGAATACGACCGCCTGCTGATCGCCACCGGCTCGACGCCCTTCATGCTGCCGATTCCGGGCAACGATCTGCCGGGTGTCATTGGATACCGTGACATTAAAGACACCGACGAGATGATCGAAGCCGCCAAGCTGCACAAGCACGCGGTGGTTATCGGTGGCGGCCTGCTCGGTCTGGAAGCCGCCAACGGCCTGAAGCTTCGCGGTATGGATGTGACCGTGGTGCACCTTGGCCCGTGGCTGCTCGAGCGTCAGCTCGACGAAGTCGCCGGCAAGATGTTGCAGAAGTCGCTGGAAGACAAGGGCCTCAAGTTCCTGCTCCAGAAACAGACCGAAATGCTGGTCCAGGGCGAGTCTGGCCGCGTTGCCGCCGTGCGCTTCAAGGACGGCATGACTATCCCGGCCGACCTCGTCGTGATGGCCGCCGGCATCCGCCCGAACTATGCGCTGGCTGAGTCTTCCGGTATCTACTGCAACCGCGGCATCGTGGTGAATGACACCATGCAGACCTACGACCCGAAGGTTTATGCCGTTGGCGAGTGCGTGACGCACCGTGGCATTGCCTATGGCCTGGTCGCCCCGCTGTTTGAACAGGCCAAGGTCGCCGCCAACCATCTGGCTGGCTACGGCATTGGCCGTTACACCGGTTCGGTGACTTCAACCAAGCTGAAAGTCACCGGCATTGACCTCTTCTCGGCCGGCAACTACATGGGCGGCGAGGGCACCGAGGAAATCGTCCTCAACGACCCTTACGGCGGCGTGTACAAGAAGCTGGTGCTCAAGGACAACAAGCTGGTCGGCGGCGTCATGTACGGCGATACGGCAGATGGCCCGTGGTACTTCCAGTTGCTGAAGGACGGCCGCGACATTCACGACATCCGCGACCAGCTGATTTTCGGCCAGTCGCTGGTTGGTGACGTCGGCCATGCCGGCAATAGCAAAGCGGCCGACATGCCCGACAGCGCAGAGGTCTGCGGCTGTAACGGCATCACCAAGGGCGTCATCGTCCAGGCGATCAAGGCCAAGGGGCTCTTCACGCTGGACGAGGTGAAGAAGCACACCAAGGCAGCCTCTTCCTGCGGTTCCTGCGCTGGTCTGGTCGAGCAGATTCTTGCTTCGACCATCGGCGGCGCCTACACGCCTGCTGCTTCCGACAAGAAACCGGTCTGTGGCTGTACCGAGCAGTCGCATAAGGCGGTGCGTGAAGCCATCCTGAACCAGCACCTGATCACCAAGGAAGCCGTCTTCGCGGCGCTGGAGTGGAAGACGCCGAACGGCTGCGACAAGTGCCGCCCGGCCGTCAATTACTACCTGATTTCGACCTGGCCGCATGAAGCCAAGGACGATCCGCAATCGCGCTTCATCAACGAGCGTTCACACGCCAACATCCAGAAGGACGGTACCTACTCGGTCGTGCCGCGCATGTGGGGCGGTCTGACCAACCCCAAGGAACTGCGCGCCATTGCCGATGCCGCCGAGAAGTACAACGTGCCGACCGTCAAGGTGACCGGCGGCCAGCGTATTGACCTGCTCGGCGTCAAGAAGGAAGACCTGCCGGCCATGTGGGCCGACCTCAACGCCGCCGGCATGGTTTCCGGCCACGCCTACGGCAAGTCGATCCGCACCGTGAAGACTTGCGTCGGCATGGAGCACTGCCGCTTCGGTACGCAACTGGCGATGTCGATGGGCGTCAAGCTGGAAAAGATGCTGTTCGACATGTACGCACCGCATAAGGTCAAGCTGGCCGTCTCCGGCTGCCCGCGTAACTGTGCCGAAGCCGGCATCAAGGACGTCGGCATCATCGGTGTCGATTCCGGCTACGAGATCTACATCGCCGGTAACGGCGGCATCAAGACCGAAGTCGCCCAGTTCCTGTGCAAGGTGTCATCGGACGAGGACGTCATGGAATATTCCGGCGCCTTCCTGCAACTCTACCGCCTCGAAGGCTGGTATCTGGAGCGCACCTGCCACTACCTGGAGCGCGTTGGCATGGACTACATCAAGGGCAGGATTCTCGAGGATGAAGAGGGTCGCAAGGCGCTCTACGCCGCGCTGCTCGACTCGCTGAAGGATGCCAAGGACCCGTGGGCCACCTCCCGCGAGCCGGAAGCGATCAAGCAGTTCATTCCCATCATGGTTGAAGCCTGAGCATTCAGAAAAAAGAGGATAGAAAAATGAGTAACTGGAAACTGATTTGCCTGCTGGAAGACATCCCGCAATTAGGCTCGCGCATCATCAAGCCGGCCACTGGTGGAGACATTGCCATCTTCCGTACCTCCGATGACCAGGTGTTCGCCATGCACGATAAATGCCCGCACAAGGGCGGTCCTCTGTCGCAGGGCATCGTTCATGGCAAGCGGGTGACTTGCCCGCTGCACGGCTGGAACATCGGGCTGGAAGACGGCAAGGCGGTGGCACCGGATGTCGGTGGTTGCACCAAGTTCGAGGTCAAGGTCGAGGGCGGGCAGGTCTACCTGTCCGTCTGACCGGAGCCTTTTCAGGCAAAACGCCGGATGACAGGCTGTCATCCGGCCCATTGAAGAAACTGGCGAGTCAAATGTCTTTTTCAGGTCATCGCAAAATCAACCGTTTCCTCGGCGCCGACTTCGGCATCACCGAACCGGAAGAAGTGCACATCATGCTGATTCCACATCTCCACCTGTCGCTCCTGCTGGCAACCGGTGAGTGGGATAACCAGCATGTCGCTTCGGTCGCCGGTGTTTTCAACGTTGCCCTGGCACTGGCGTATATCAACAAGGATCGCCGCTCGATCAATTTTTATAGCGGCATCCAGGATTTGCTGCTGGCGGTTGCCAATGGGCACCCCTTTGGCGAACCCGAAAAACGGCGTTTGCGGACAGTTTTTTCCCAGGCTGACAAGTACATCTGCGCGCAGCCCAAGGCGGACATCCTGACGGCGATCCGGATGGTCGAATATCAAATCCAGAATGCTCCGCCCGAGACGGCGCTTCGCCTCGGCAGCGAATAGGGGCGGCAGGCGCCGCACTTCTTCTCAAGTTAAAACTTCACGCTGTGGCTGCCACAGCAAGATCAAGGGACTCAAAATGGCTTACCTGGTACCTTCAGAATTCGTCACCAAAATGGTGGATGCGGGCGAATCAAAAATCTACATGTCCACCCGTGACTCGTTGATCCGCGCCTATATGGCCGGTGCCATCCTCGCGCTGGCGGCTGTGTTCGCCGTAACGGCCTCGGTCATGACCGGTCAGGCGCTGGTCGGCGCCATCCTCTTCCCGGTTGGCTTCTGCATGCTTTACCTGCTGGGTTTTGACCTGCTCACCGGCGTCTTCGTTTTGACGCCCCTGGCCTGGCTCGACAAGCGTCCGGGCGTGACCATCAAGGGAATTTTGAGAAACTGGGGTGTTGTCTTTACCGGCAATTTCCTCGGTGCGCTGACCGTTGCCTTCCTGATGGCCTTTGTCTTCACCTACGGTTTCTCGACCGCGCCTAATGAAATCGGCACCAAGATTGGCCATATTGGCGAAGCACGTACCATCGGCTACGCCAAGTATGGCCTGATGGGCTGGCTGACCATTTTCATCCGCGGCATGCTGTGCAACTGGATGGTGTCCACCGGTGTTGTCGGTGCCATGATCTCGACCACGGTCAGCGGCAAGGTCATCGCCATGTGGATGCCGATCATGCTGTTCTTCGCGATGACCTTCGAGCACTCCGTGGTCAACATGTTCCTGTTTCCGTCCGGCCTGATGATGGGCGGCAACTTCTCCATCCTCGACTACTTCATCTGGAACGAAATCCCGGTGGTTCTCGGTAACCTCATCGGTGGTCTGGCTTTCACCGGCCTGACCCTGTACGCCACGCACATCAAGACTGGCCCGAAGCGCAGCTTCAACTAATCGGGGCTCGATCAAAAAGCCTCAGTCCCGCACGGGGCTGGGGTTTTTCTTGTATAAAAGTGAGCATGAAACTCAAGATCTCCGCCGGGCAGTACTCCGACAAGGGCCGCAAGGAAAGCAATCAGGATTTCCACGGCCTCTATGTCCCGAATGAACCGCTGCTCAGTTCAAAGGGCATCGCCATCGCACTGGCCGACGGGATCAGCAGCAGCCAGGTCAGCCAGGTTGCCGCCCAGTCGGCCGTTACCGGCTTTCTGGAGGACTACTACTGCACCTCGGAAGCGTGGTCGGTCAGAACCTCGGCCGAGCGCGTCCTGACTGCCACCAACTCCTGGTTGCATGCGCAGACCCAGCAAAGCCAGCACCGCTACGACAAGGATCGCGGCTACGTCTGCACCTTCAGCGGCATGATCATCAAGTCCACGACCGCGCATATTTTTCATGTCGGTGATACGCGGATCTATCAGTTGCGCGGCAAGACGCTGAAGCAACTGACCGAGGATCACCGGGTCTGGATTTCATCGACGCAAAGCCATCTCGCCCGTGCCCTGGGCATCGATCGCAAGCTGGATATCGATTACCAGGCCATCCAGGTCGAACAGGGTGACGTTTTCTTGCTCGTCACCGATGGTGTCTATGAACATATCGACGCCAACTTCATGATCGCCACCATCGATTGCTGCGAGGGCAATCTCGATGCTGCGGCCAAAGCCATCGTCGACGAAGCCATTCTGCAAGGCAGCGGTGACAATCTCACGCTCCAGATCATCAAGGTCGAGGCACTGCCCAGCCCGGAAGCCAACGAGATTTACCGGCAAATCTCCGAACTGCCTTTCCCGCCACTACTTGAAGCGCGGGCCAGTTTCGACGGCTACCAGATCGTTCGCGAAATCAAGGGCAGCAGCCGCAGCCACATCTACCTCGCCGTCGATAGCGAAAGCGGCGAAAAGGTGGTCATCAAGACACCGTCCATCAACCTGCAAGGCGACCCCGCCTACCTTGAACGCTTCCTGATGGAGGAGTGGATCGCCCGCCGCATCAACAGCGCGCACGTCCTCAAGCCCTGTCTGCAGACGCGAAAGCGTCACTACATCTACGTCGTCACGGAATTCATTGAAGGCCAGACGCTGAGCCAGTGGATGATCGACAACCCGAAGCCGGATCTGGCCAGCGTGCGCGGTATTCTCGAGCAAGCCGCCAAGGGCCTGCAGGCCTTCCATCGTCTCGAAATGGTGCATCAGGATATCCGGCCCGACAACATCATGATCGACAGCACCGGCACGGTGAAGATCATCGATTTCGGTGCCACGCGGGTGGCCGGCGTCATGGAAATCGCCACGCCCATTGAGCAGATCAACCTGCTCGGCTCAGCCACCTACGCCGCGCCGGAATACTTCCTCGGTGAAAACGGGTCCTCACGCTCGGACATCTTCTCGCTTGGCGTCATCGCCTACCAGATGCTTTCCGGTCGACTGCCCTATGGCGTCGAAGTCGCCAAATCCAGAACCAGGGCAGCACAAAGAAAACTTGTCTATCAAACGGTCCTCAACGACGAAAAGGAAATTCCTGCCTGGGTCGACGATGCCATCCGCAAAGCCGTCGATCCTGATCCCTTTGAACGTTATGAGGAATTATCCGAATTTGTCTTCGATCTCCATCACCCGAACAAGGATTTCCTGAACAAGACTCGTCCGCCGCTCATTGAGCGCAACCCGGTGATCTTCTGGAAGAGTGTTTCGTTTGTGCTGATGCTGGCGGTGATTGTGTTGAGCCTGGCCCGATTCCGGTGATCGCGCAGTCGGCTGGGTAATCATTGTGCAGGCACACAAAACTGCCGGTTTTGCATAAGTCAGGCCGAGGTTTGCGGCACGGCCTCCTGCCGCCAGCCGCATCCTCGGCCGCCGACATCGCTATTTCGGATACATCGTTCCGATCATCTTGATATCGTCAGATGAGCATTTGCTGTTTTCGTTGGTCGGCCCCAGACCATCGGCAAATAGCGCGGCATCGAACGAGTAGAGCATGATCGACTTGGGATCGAACACGGTGGCGGCAATCCCGGTCGGGGAGTATTTCTGCAGCACGTTGTGTTTGATCGAGTCTTCCGTCCAGTAGTTGGGCGGCCCCTGGAAATACTTCATCACTGCCTTGACGTCCCATTTCCGATTGAAGGTCGGCGTCTGATGCTCGTGAATGCAGCCCAGCGCGTGGCCGAATTCGTGCAGCACGACCCGTGAATATTCGTCGTCCGGCGTGTCGTCACGCAACCAGCCGTAGTTCATGGTCGGCTGATGCAGGGGGAAATAGGCCTGGTTCAAGGCATCGCGGCCCACGGCTGACCATGATCCGGCGTCGGCATAGAACGAGATGCGAATTTCCGCCGGCGCTTTGGTAACGAATTTCAGCTTGATGTTGGCCTGCTTCTCCCACTGGTGCGCATAGGCCCGAACCTTCTTCTTCATCGTCGTGCTGCCGTCGAGGAACAGACAGCGCAGCGTCGTTCCCGCCGGCCATTTCTTGGTCTTGACGACGGCCATCCGGGCGACATGGGCCACCTCATCGGCATTCAGCTTGCGTTTCTCGCTGCTCAGCATGTACTCGCGCAACGCCTGGCGGGCCGGGCGTTCCTGGTCGAGTTCGTCGGGAATGATCCGTTCGAAGCAGATTCGAGGGTGAGCCTGCTCGGGTGGGAAAGAGGCGACTAGCGTGGCGCCCTTGCGCTTGGTAGCGGGTTTGAATGCCATTTCCAATTCCTTTCTGAACACATGCGGACGACGATGGCGTCCTGACAGATATTGAAAGTGAGTGGCCGATGGTTCTGCCCGGGCAAGATGACAAACGGCGGGGGCGTATGCGGCTGTCTTCAGATTAGGTCAGCCCTGCTGGATGCGCAAATGCCAAATGGACTGCCGGCAGGAAATCCGGGAGGGCTATCTAAACGAGGTATGAAAATAGAGAATGGCACACCATATGAACCAGAGTGATGCCAAGGGTAGCAGTGGCGACCTCCCGCTCCCCGAGTGACTGGAGCCCGATGGTGAGAAAAGCGATGCCTACCCCCTTGGGGTTGCGGCTGGATTTGGACGCCGGTTGGCCGGGAAGCGGAATGCTATGGTCACCTGGAAAAAAGAGCGGCAATTGAAATGGCATTTGCCCCTTTCGTCCACCGTCTTGGTCGGAAAGAAAACGAGCCCCCTTTATCGCCCTGTTTTGGGATCCTGACAGTTCGCTCGCAAACCGAAGAAAACATTTTCGGAAACAGTCGCGGCCAGTCTCGCTTCATTTTCCAATACCGTGTTGGTGGATGTACTCAACTTTTGCAGCCCCTCGAAACCCGGGTAGATGCTGACAGAGGAACCATAACCTATCTTCAGAGCAGCATCCCATGCCTGTTTCGCAGCTTCAGGGACTCGACTACTAAAGACCTTGGCGGCCATGCCATATTCTCTTTGTTCTCGCTCAAGTTTGATGAACATTTGCTGGAGATCAGCTTCCAGTTTTGCTGCCTTCACCGAGTTATGTTTTTTGTATTGATCGTAGGTCTTATCGTTCCACGTTATGAGGTGATCAGTGGTATCACGAAGTTTGTTCAAGTCTTTTAGCGCATGAATCTTGATATGTGGCTCCAGTATCCCGGAACCCCAGCCCAGCATCATTGTGTATTTCTGATTATTTTCATCACCGGCGATGAAATGAATAAGTCGCAGCTTCGCCGCGAAATACCAAAACACTGCATCATCCTCGCGTTTGTTTTCCAAATATATTTTGGCCACTGTAAACAGTTGCCCTTCGTCGTGGGAATTTGACGGGTTTCCTACAAACTCATCTGCTGCAGCAACTGCAATGCTAGGGTCACACGACGTCAGTCGTTCTTCAACAGATGGCTGAACTGCGTTAACACCTGACGAAATACATGAGAGCGCAACGAAAACGCCGACCAGTGAGAGTTTTACCATTCTGAGTGCCTGATTTGAATAACCTCATAGGGGTGAATAGAGCGAGCAATCCCTTTGGGTCCAAAGACAATTGGTTTTAAATTGAGAAAATAGACTCAAAGCATACTGCATTTGCATGTTTATGCCTTGTCAGCTGCCGCACCGGCCGGCATCTAGCATTCAGCGCAACTAACTGTCGTTCTGGAAAGTCCTGGGGGGCTTCCACGGTCAACCGAAAATTTCACTGTAACCGGGGACAGACCTTTGTTTCCGGATCGCCCAAGCTGCTATTCAGTGGTAATCCTCTTCCAACTGGTGTCGTACCGCAAGAATGGTCACCGTTTGCTCATTCTCGATTTCAAACAAAGCCACGTACCCTGAAGCGCCGAATGGAATGAGCAGTTCCCGCAGAAATGGGTTATCCGAAGTCGCTTTCCGGTAGCTGAAAGGCGAGAGTTCCAGGCTCCGGATTCCATTTTTTATGGCTTCAAGCGCTCGGGTTGCCAGTGACCAATCTGTCTGGTCCTTGGCCAGAATGAATTCATAGAGTCTGAGCAGATCGGCTTCGGCATCTTCCGTAAACCGTACCTGATAGCTCACTTGTTGTCCTTGGCGCTTGCCAGCATTTGCTCCAGTCGTCCGATCACGTTATCGGCGCTGACATATTTTCCGGTCTGGCCGGCGTTGTCGCGCGAACGGAGGCCACGAGCGATGAATTCCTGCTGGATTTGACGGCGTCCGATGCTTTCGCGAATCGATTGTTCGACGAAGCTGGAAAGGGTTTCGCCTTCCTGCAGAATTTGTTCGGCGGCTTGCCTCAACTCGGGCGTGACGCGCAAAGAGGGAAAGGTGGCGGTTTTCATCGGATTTCCTTTGAGTTGCATTTGCGATGCATTTTGGCCTGCATCTTGAATCATTGCAATACACCGGCCACGAAATGCTGCACCGCAATGGAAATGAATGCCCTCTTTTGGTGCAGGTCGCCATCAGTGTTTTGTTGATAATCTAAACAATTCATAGGGTTATTGTCCTGGCACGGGGCTTGCGGAGTCAGGTCATCACAGCGATTTTCCGCCAACGAGGGTGGGCTGATGGCGACGATGCCATGCGCTGACACAAGCAATCCCCCTTAACGAGCGCTTCGGCGATCAACGCGGAAAAGAGACCAACATGGACAAGAAATCATTCCTGCAGGCCGGCCACACGCCGACTTTGCTCGCGGCCTTCCTCTACTTCGATCTGGCTTTCATGGTCTGGGTGCTGCTCGGGCCCCTCGGTATCAGTATTGCCAAGGATCTGGGCCTGTCGCATGCCGAAAAGGGCATGATGGTGGCGACGCCGGTGCTGGCCGGTGCGCTGCTGCGCATCATCATGGGCATCCTGGTTGATCGCCTGTCGCCGAAGAAGGCGGCCATCATCGGGCAGGTCGTGGTCATCGCGACCATGATCTATGCCTGGCAGGTCGGCGTGCATTCCTACGCTGAAGTGCTGATCCTCGGACTCTTCCTCGGTGTTGCTGGCGCTTCCTTCGCTGCCGCGCTGCCGCTGGCTTCGCGCTGGTATCCGGCCGAGCATCAGGGCACAGCGATGGGGATTGCCGGAGCCGGCAACTCCGGAACGGCGCTCGCTGCCTTGTTTGCCCCGGGGCTGGCGGCCGCCTTCGGCTGGGTCAATGTCTTCGGTGTCGTGCTGATTCCATTGGTCATTGTGCTGATCGCTTTCATCTTCATGGCCAAGGATGCACCGGATGCGCCGCCGCCCAAGACCTTTGCCGAGTACCTGAAAGTCCTCAAGGACAAGGATGCCTGGTGGTTCATGTTCTTCTACTCGGTGACCTTCGGCGGCTTTGTCGGCCTGGCTTCGTCGCTGGTCATCTACTTCAACACCCAGTACGGCCTTGATCCGAAGATGGCGGGCTACTTTACTGCCGGCTGTGTCTTTGCCGGTTCGCTGGTTCGCCCGATTGGCGGCAACGTGGCTGATCGCATCGGCGGCGTGAAGTCGCTGACCGTGATGTACATGTTTGCGGCTTTGTTCCTGTCCATCGTCAGCTTTGGCCTGCCGGAGGCCTGGATGGCGCTGCTCGTCTTCGTCGGTGCCATGCTCTCGCTGGGCATGGGCAACGGTGCCGTGTTCCAGTTGGTGCCGCAGCGCTTCCGCAAGGAAATCGGCGTGATGACCGGTCTGGTTGGCATGGCCGGCGGTGTCGGTGGTTTCTACCTGGCCTCCAGCCTCGGTTATTCCAAGCAACTGACCGGCAGCTACCAGGCTGGCTTCCTGATCTTTGCCTCGCTGGCAGTGCTGGCCTTGCTTGGCCTGACCGGTGTCAAGACCCGCTGGCGTACCACCTGGGGCGCCAGTCACCTGACGGCGGCCAAGATCTGACGTAAAGTCACACGGCGGGGCGCTTACTGGCTGCCCCGCCTTTTTGCCTGGATAAATGCATGCCTCTGCAAGTTGCCCTTGGATACGCTTCATTGACCGGACCGCGCGAGCGGAACGAGGATTTTTGCGGTGTTGCGACGCCGGAAGGTCAGGACCTCGACAACAAGGGCGTCATTGCAGCAGTGGCTGACGGGATCGGTGGCCACAAGGGCGGACGCGAGGCCGCTGAATACACGGTGCGCGGTCTGCTCGCCGACTATTTCGCAACGCCGGATACCTGGAGTGTGCCGCGCGCCATCGAGACAGTTTCGACGGCGTTGAATCGCTGGGTCATCGCCGAGGGCAGCCGCAATGCAGAGCTGGCCGGCATGGCGACGACGCTGTCGGTCGTCGTCCTGCGTGGCCGTCGTTTCTACACGGCACATATCGGCGATTCGCGCATCTACCGTTTTCAGGAAGGGCGACTGCATCAGCTGACCGTCGATCACACCTGGGAACACCCGGAACTGAACAACGTGCTGTCGCGGGCCATCGGCCTCGATCCGCGCGTGCTGATGGATTTCGCTGATGGCGAACTGGCGCTCAACGACCGTTTCTTGCTGATTTCCGATGGCGTCTGGGGTGTGCTGCCGGATGCCCTGATCGCCGATGTGCTGCTCGATCACCCGGAACCTCAGGGGGCAGCGGCGGCATTGACCAGTCTGGCCATTGCCCACGGCGGGCACGACAACGCCAGCGCGGTGGTCGTCGATGTGCTGGCCCTGCCGCCGGCCAATCTGCGCGATAGCCTGGAGGGGGCGGCCAGTCTGCCTTTGCCGCACCGCATGAAGCCCGGCCATGAACTGGATGGGCTGGTCGTCGAGGATATCCTGCATGATTCCCGGGAGACCCTGCTGTATCGCGTCAGCAATCCGCGTAACGGCCAGCAACTGGTCCTCAAGACGCTACAGCCGGGCATGGAGGGTGATCCCGAGGCCACGGCAGCGCTGCTGATGGAGGAGTGGCGTGCCCGCCGCGTGGTTTCGCCCTTCTTCCCTCAGGTCGTGCCGGCCGAGCAGCGCAGTTGCCTGTATTACCTGATGACCTGGCATGCCGGGGCGACCCTGCAAGTCCGTCTCGATGGCGACCAGCATTTCCCTGTCGGTGAGGTGGTGCGCCATGGTGTTGCGCTGCTCAAGGCCATCGCCAGCCTGCATCGGCTCGATATCGTGCATCGCGACATCAAGCCCGACAACATTCACCTCGGGCAGGATGGCGTGCTGCGCATCCTCGATCTCGGGGTGGCCGTCAGCCTGGCCGAACGCAAGGCCGGCGATCCGATCGGCCAGGCCGGCACGCCTTCATATATGGCCCCGGAACTGTTCGAGAACCCGGAGCCGCAAGCGGGCTACGACCTCTACGCCGCCGGGGTCACGCTCTACCATCTGCTGACCCGTAAATACCCCTACGGTGAAATCGAACCCTTCCAGACGCCAAAATTCGGCGAGCCGACGCGACCAACGCGCTGGCGGCCGGAAATCCCCGGCTGGCTGGAGAACATCCTGCTCAAGGCCGTGGCCAAGGAGGCCAAGGACCGTTTCGAAACGGCCGAGGAGTTCCTGCTCGCCCTGGAGCGCGGTGCTGCCCGGCCCATTGCGGCACCCAGCCGGCAGCCGCTGGTCCAGCGCAATCCGCTGCAATTCTGGAAAGGCGTTGCGGCCATCTCGCTCGCCATCAACCTGATTTTGTTACTGAAGCTGTTGCGATAGTCGTGAAGCAAGGGGATCGCTTAAGCTGCGGCTCTATTGTCCAACGATTCCCCGGTGACCATGACTGATACCAAGACCAGCACCCCGATGCCTGCCCAAATGCCACGTGGCATCTGGATGCTCGGCTTTGTCAGTTTGCTGATGGATATTTCCTCCGAGATGATCCACAGCCTGCTGCCGCTGTTCATGGTCGGCACGCTGGGGGCGAGCGCCCTGGTCGTTGGGCTGATTGAAGGGCTGGCCGAAGCGACGGCCTTGATCGTCAAGGTGTTCTCCGGGGCGCTCAGTGATTACCTCGGCAAGCGCAAGGGGCTGGCGGTATTCGGTTACGCGCTCGGTGCGCTGAGCAAGCCGGTCTTTGCGCTGGCCTCGGGCACCGGGCTGGTCCTCGCTGCCCGGCTGGCCGATCGCGTCGGCAAGGGCGTCCGCGGTGCGCCACGCGATGCGCTGGTCGCCGACATCGCTCCGCCTGAACTGCGGGGCGCCGCCTTCGGTTTGCGCCAGTCGCTCGATACCGTTGGCGCCTTTGTCGGGCCGCTACTGGCGGTGGGGTTGATGCTGTTGTGGGCGGACGATTTCCGGGCGGTGTTCTGGGTGGCGGTCATTCCCGGCCTGCTCGCCGTGGCCGTGCTGGTCTTTGGCGTGCATGAGCCGGATCGACCGGCCCACGCGGTTCGGCGCAATCCGATCAGTCGGGCCAATCTGCGACGACTGGGGGGCGCTTATTGGTGGGTGGTCGCGGTGGGCGGATTATTTACGCTGGCCCGCTTCAGCGAAGCCTTTCTGGTGCTGCGGGCGCAGCAGGGCGGCATGGCACTGGCGCTGATTCCGCTGGTCATGGTCGCCATGAATATCGTTTATTCGCTGTCGGCTTATCCCTTCGGCAAACTGTCGGATCGCGTCAGCCACACCAAGTTGCTGGCAATCGGTTTGCTGGTCCTGATTGCCGCCGATCTCGTGCTGGCCAGCAGTTCGCATTGGGCAGTCGTGCTTGCTGGCGTGGCGCTATGGGGCATCCACCTCGGTATGACGCAGGGCCTGCTGGCCACGATGGTGGCCGATACGGCGCCGGCCGATTTACGGGGAACCGCTTTCGGCTTTTTCAATCTGATCAGTGGGCTGGCCATGTTGCTGGCCAGCGTTTGTGCCGGCTGGCTGTGGGACATCTACGGAGCCGCATTTACCTTCTATGCCGGCGCAGTCTTCTGCCTGCTAACCTTGTTCTTGTTAAAAATACGGCCAGAACATCAATCTCGCCTTTCCGGCACCAAGGCTGGATAATCCGGCGAAATCAACGAGACAAGAACCGTGACCACTGCCCTGATTCTCTTCGCCCACGGCGCCCGCGACCCGGAATGGGCCAATCCCATGCGCCGCGTGCAAGCCGCTGTCCGTCAGCGCATGACGAATATTCCGGTCGAACTGGCCTTCCTCGAATTCATGACGCCGACCTTGCCGGAGCGGGCGAGCGAGTTGATCGCGCAGGGGGCGGACAAAATTGTCGTGATGCCGATGTTCGTTGCCCGTGGCGGACATTTGAAGAAGGAAACGCCGGAGATGATTGAGGCGCTGCGGGCAAAATACCCCGATGTCGAGTTTTCGCTCGCCCCCGCCATCGGCGAGCACGAAATGGTCGTTCAGGCCATGGCGGCAGCCACCCTCGAGGTGGCTGGCCTGTAGCTTGCTAGATAAGAACCATGCTTACCGTACTCGTCATTGATGAATCCAGAGCCAGAGCCGGCGAAATTTGTGCCGGGCTGGCGCTCGCCGGTTATCAAGTCGCTGCCATTCTGGCCGGCTCAGAAAATTTGACGGCTGAAGTCGAAAGGCTGCAGCCCGATGTGATCCTGATCGATACCGAGAGCCCGAGCCGCGATACGCTCGAAAATCTCGCAGCCATGAACAAGGACATGCCCCGCCCGGTGGTGATCTTTACCCAGGAGGATGGCCAGGAAACCATACGCGATGCTGTCAAGGCGGGGGTTTCGGCCTATATCGTCGATGGCCTCGATTCCAAGCGGATCAAGCCGATTGTCGAAGTGGCGCGGGCGCGTTTTGAAGATACGCAGGCCTTGCGCCGCGAACTCGATGACATTTCGAAGAAGCTCACCGACCGCAAGCTGGTCGACAAGGCCAAGGGCGTGCTGATGAAAGCCCGTGGTCTGGATGAGGATGCGGCCTATCACGCCATGCGCAAGCTGGCGATGGAGCGCGGCCAGTCGATGGCCAAAGTGGCGCGCGACGTGATCGACATGGCGCGGGTGCTGCTCTAAACCTGTGCGATAAAAAGCCTTGCTGCACTGCAATAGTGCATCGCCTCCGGCCCCGGCGGTCGGGAAAAACAAATTCCAAGTCATTGAAAACATAGTAGTTATTTGTGACTAGTTCTAAATAACTACACCTGGCACGGCCATTGCAATAGTCCACTCAAAGCGCACGGTCAAAGGCGGCCGGGCGAGAGTCGAGCGAAAGCCGATTCAAGGACAAGGGCGTCCATCCGAGCTGCCACCGGCGGTTCGGATGCGACGCCCATTTGTTTTTTCGATTCAAGCAATCAAGGAGCAAGCAATGGAAGACAAGAAACTGGCCCCGGAAGGCACGACGACGGCCAAATCATCCCTTTCTCGTCGCGATTTCGTTTCAACCGCATTGGGAGCCTCTCTGATGGCCATGGTCCCCCCCGGCGTTCGCAGCGGTGCCTGGGCCGCTGGTTCCGACGCCCCCGAAAAAAAGGAAGTCCGTATTGGCTTCATCCCGCTCACCGACTGCGCCTCCGTTGTTATGGCTTCGGTCATGAAGTTCGATGAGAAATACGGCATCAAGATCATTCCGACCAAGGAAGCCTCGTGGGCTTCGGTGCGTGACAAGCTGGTCAATGGCGAGCTCGACGCCGCTCACGTGCTGTATGGCCTGATCTATGGCGTGCAGTTGGGCATCGGCGGCCCGAAGAAAGACATGAACGCATTGATGAGCCTGAACCACAACGGCCAGGCCATCACGCTGTCGAATCAGCTCAAGGACAAGGGGGCCACTGACGGCGCTGGTCTGGCCAAACTGGTTGCCAAGAAGGAACGTGAATACACCTTCGCCCAGACCTTCCCGACCGGCACCCACGCCATGTGGTTGTACTATTGGCTGGCTTCGCAGGGCATCAATCCGATGAAAGATGTCAAGACCATCACCGTGCCGCCACCGCAGATGGTCGCCAACATGCGTGTCGGCAACATGGATGGTTTCTGTGTCGGCGAGCCTTGGAACAACCGCGCCATCATGGACAACATCGGCTTCACGGCGACGACGACCCAGGACATCTGGACCGATCACCCGGAAAAGGTGCTCGGCACCACGGCAGATTGGGTCAAGCAAAACCCGAACACGGCCCGTGCCGTAGTCGCGGCGATTCTTGATGCCAGCAAGTGGATCGACGCCTCGATCGCCAACAAGCAGAAGACGGCCGAGACGATTGCCAGCAAGTCCTATGTCAATACCGATACCGAAGTCATCGTCGCCCGCATGCTCGGGCGCTATCAGAATGGTCTGGGCAAGAGCTGGGATGACAAGAACTGCATGAAGTTTTTCAACGAAGGTACGGTCAATTTCCCGTACCTCAGCGATGGCATGTGGTTCCTGACCCAGCACAAGCGCTGGGGGTTGCTGAAGAGCCACCCGGATTACCTGGCCACCGCCAAGCAGGTCAACCGCATCGATATCTACAAGCAGGGTGCGGCCGCTGCCGGTGTCGCGCTGCCGAAGAGCGAAATGCGCAGCCACAAGCTGATCGACGGGGTGGTCTGGGATGGCAAGGACCCGGCCAAGTACGCCGACAGCTTCAAGATCAAGGCCTGATCAGTCGATTGAGTCGCCACCGTCTCCGCTTTGGCGGAGGCGGTGCAACCCTCTGGAGAACGACATGAGCGTAATGACGATGATTGGTGAGTTCGGCCTAGAGAAGCCGGTTGACCGGAACATAAGCAGCCAGCCGGTCGCGGAAATCGCTGCCGAGCCAGCCAAGGAAATAAAAATGGAAAAAACTGCAACCCTGCCGGCCATCGAGCCGGGCACGCCGTTCGCCGAGAAACTGGCCAACTTTGGCCGCGCTATTTTGCCGCCGGTATTGGGTATGGTGGTGCTGATCGGCATCTGGTTCATCGCCACCATGAAGGGGGGCAGCATTCCCGGACCGCTGCAAACCTGGGATGCCGCTACCGTGCTGTTCGCCGACCCGTTCTACCGCAACGGTCCGAACGACCAAGGTATCGGCTGGAATGTGCTGTCTTCGCTGCAGCGCGTCGGTATCGGTTTCGGCTTCGCGGCGCTGGTCGGTATCCCGCTCGGTTTCATTCTCGGCCGCTCGGCCTTCCTGTCGGCGATGATCAACCCGATCATCAGCCTGCTGCGTCCGGTCTCGCCGCTCGCTTGGCTGCCGATTGGCCTGCTGGTTTTCAAGAAGGCCGACCCGGCGGCGACCTACACCATCTTCATCTGCTCGATCTGGCCGATGATCATGAACACGGCGCAAGGCGTCCAGCGCGTGCCGCAGGATTACCTGAACGTCGCTCGCGTGCTGGCCTTGTCCGAATGGAAGGTGGTTACCAAAATCCTGTTCCCGGCCGTGCTGCCCTACATGCTGACCGGCATCCGCCTGTCGATCGGTACCGCCTGGCTGGTCATCGTCGCCGCCGAAATGCTCACTGGCGGCGTCGGCATCGGCTTCTGGGTGTGGGACGAGTGGAATAACCTGAAGGTCGAGCACATCATCATCGCCATCTTCGTCATCGGCATCGTCGGCCTGATCCTCGAGCAGGCGCTGATCCTGCTGGCCAAGAAGCTGACCAAAGAATCCGCCTGATCCGGGAGTGCATCATGGAAAAATTCGTACAAGTTCAACGCGTCGGTCAAATCTTCGATACCAAGAAGGGCAAGTTCGTTGCCCTGCGCGACATCGACCTGACCATCAAGCAGGGCGAGTTCATCGCGCTGATCGGTCACTCCGGTTGTGGCAAATCGACGCTGCTCAATCTGATTGCCGGCCTGACCAAGCCAAGTACCGGCGTGCTGCTGCTGGAAGACCGTGAAATCGCCGGCCCCGGTCCGGAGCGGGCGGTGGTTTTCCAGAACCACAGCCTGCTGCCCTGGCTGACCTGTTTCGAAAATGTCTATCTGGCCGTCGAGCGGGTCTTTGGCGAGAAGGAAGGCAAGGCCAAATTGAAGGAGCGCACCGCTGCCGCCATCAGCCTGGTTGGCCTGGATCACGCCAGTGCCAAGTATCCGAACGAAATCTCCGGGGGCATGAAGCAGCGCGTCGGCATCGCCCGCGCTCTGTCCATGCAACCGAAAGTGCTGCTGATGGACGAGCCCTTCGGTGCGCTTGACGCCTTGACCCGCGCCAAGCTGCAGGACGAGCTGATGCGGATCTGCGAGGCGACCAAGGCGACCACGGTCATGGTGACTCACGATGTTGATGAGGCGGTCCTGCTCTCCGACCGCATCGTAATGATGACCAACGGCCCGGCGGCAACCATTGGCGAAATTCTCGAAGTCAATCTGCCGCGCCCGCGCGACCGGCTGACGCTGGCCCACAACACGGCCTACATCGGCTACCGCGCTGCGGTGCTCGAGTTCCTCTATGAGAAACAGGCGCACGTCGAGAAGGTCGCGGCTTGAGCTGATTCACGTTTGCCATTGTCACTACGCGCTCTCCGTAGTGACTTTTGCCCGCCGGCCTAACCCGGCGGGCTTTTTCTTGATCTATCTCCTTTGCTTTTCTGCATTGGCAGGGCTAAGGTCTCGGGTTTTCGTCATGGACTGATCTGGATGTTCGCCACCTCAGGCAAACTCTCGCGAAAAATCATTGGCGTACTGGTCGTGTTTTTTCTCGTTGCGACCTCTGCCATTGGTTTGACCCTGCTCATTTCCTGGCAACTGGAAGGGGTGGCTGCGGCGATCAATGACGCGGGCAGCCAGCGCATGCGGACCTACCGTTTAGGCCACTTGATGGCCCGCGGCCTCGAAGCAGAAACGCAGGTTGCCGCGTTGACTGCCGCCTTGAGCGAAGAAGTCGTGCGTTTCGACAAGGTGCAGCGTGACCTGCAATTGGGCGATCCGCTCAGGCCGCTGTCTTCGCCCCGGAATTTCGAAGTGCAGGACAGGCTGCATGACGTCGAACAGTCGTGGCGGAGGATCATTCGGCCGCTGGTGGAAAGTTATCTGGCCGGTGATCACCAGGCGCGCTCGGAGGTGCTTGATCGCTTCGATCTCGAACTGGAACCGTCCGTCATGGGAATTAACGAATTGGTGTTGGCCATGGAGCGCAGCTATGCCTACGACACCAATCTGTTGCGCTATGTCCAGGTGGCGCTGGTGTTGCTGGCGATCTTTGGTACGGTCATCCTGATCCGGTTTTTTGAGCAGCTGGTTATCCGGCCGGTTAGCCTGCTGCATGTCGGCATGCGGCGCATGACCGGAAACGATTTGACGGTGCGCGTCCCGGTGACCAGCGACGATGAACTGGGCGGGCTTGCCGCAGGTTTCAACCAGATGGCCGAGCATCTGGAGGATGCTTACGGCTCACTGGAACAGCGTATCGAGGCCGAAACACGACGTCTCGCCCAGCGCAATCACGAACTCGGTATTTTGTATGCGGCGACTTCGTTTCTCAGTGAACCCGCACCACTGGAGGCCCTGTGCGAGGGTTTTCTTGATCACATCAAGAACGCGCTGGGGGCTGACGCCGGTGCGGTGCGACTGTATGTGCCGCAGACGGACAAGCTCTACCTGATGACCCACGAAGGGCTTTCAGACGAGTTTGTCGCCAACGAAGGCCAGCTGAATTGCGGCGAATGCCTGTGCGGCGAGGTGTTTCAGAGCAGCCGGCCGGCCGCCTTTGCAACCGCCAATCCACCGGAGGGCATGCGCCTCCGGAGCTGCATTCGTGAAGGATTTGCGACGGCAACGGCGTTCAGCATCCTCTACGACAAGCAGCGACTTGGCGTCTACAACCTCTATTTCCGCCGTTCCCAAGCCTTGTCCGAGCAGGAAATCCACTTGCTTGAAACGCTTGGCCATCACCTCGGTGTAGCGATTGAGAACCAGCGCCTGAAGTCCCGCGAAAAGGAGTTGGCCGTTTCCGAGGAGCGCAACCTGCTGGCTCAGGAACTGCACGATTCGATTGCCCAAGGCCTGGCTTTCCTGAATATCCAGGTCCAGCTGCTGCAGGATTCGCTGCGCAAGGGCAAGGCTGATGAGGCCATGCAGACGGCCGGGCAATTGCGCGAAGGTGTTCAGGAGAGTTATGACGATGTTCGCGAGTTGCTGGTGCATTTCCGGACGCGCGTCCATCAGTCCGATCTCGATTCGGCGATCAATGCCGCGCTCGAAAAGTTCGAAGGGCAAACCGGCATCCAGACCGAGTTTGAACGGATTGGAGCGACAACGCCGTTGCCGCCCACGGACGAAATCCAGATCATGCATATCGTGCAAGAGTCCTTGTCCAATATTCGCAAGCATGCCAAGGCAAAGCGTGTGCGGGTCACTGTGCGTCAGGAGCTTGGTACCAGCAAAGTCATGGTTGAAGATGACGGTATCGGCTTCGACCCGCAAAACGATCCGAATTGCCTGTCCGATCGCCATGTCGGTCTGAAAATCATGCGGGAGCGAGCCCATCGCATCGGTGGTGAGTGCCGAATAACATCAAATCCAGGCCAAGGCTCGTGCGTTATATTGAGCCTGCCGAAGGAAAATAGGGGGAGTGTCTGATATGAGCGAAAGAATCCGGGTGCTGTTGGTAGACGATCACACGCTGTTCCGCAGCGGAATCAAATCCCTGTTGCAGAGAAACGACGATTTCGAGGTGGTTGGCGAGGCGGGTGACGGGCTGGAGGGCATCAAACGAGTTCGTTCCCTGAAGCCGGATGTCGCCTTGCTCGATCTGCACATGCCCGGTGTTTCAGGCTTGGAGGCGGTCAAAGTCATCAGCGAGGAAATGCCTGAAGTTCGTGTCCTGATGCTCACCGTTTCAGAAGATGCCCAGGATCTGATGGATGCCTTGCGGGCCGGAGCCAGTGGTTATTTGCTGAAGAATATCGAGACCGATATGTTGGTCGATGCCATTCGCCGCGCCGCACAGGGCGAATCAGTCGTCTCCCAGCAAATGACAGCCAAGCTGATCCAGGGCGTGCGCAATCCGCCCAAAGCAGAAACTGCGACAATCGAACGCGACCGTTTCTCGCCACGCGAACGCGACATCCTCGCTTCGCTGGCGCAAGGGGAAAGCAACAAGGAAATCGCCCGCAAATTGGATCTGGCCGAGAGTACGGTCAAAATCCATGTGCAGAATATTTTCAAGAAGCTGAATATGAGCAGCCGCGTCCAAGTCGCACTCTACGCCGTCGAAAACGGCTACGGACACGGGCGGCCGTACTAAGCCTGCTGGCTAGTGCGTGCTTGGTAAAGGATGAGTGCGCTGCAGATGCTCATAGGCCACCGCCAGTTCCTTGATGTGCTCAATACGCCCGGCCTCAATGGCATGTTGCATGTTTTCGAGAAACATCAGATGTAACTGGCAGACACCTTCCGGCGTACACAGCAAGGACTCACTCATCTCGGCTGCGATCGTGATCGGAATATGCTCATGTTCGGCAATTGCCTCAATTTCACCGCGATCGAGGTCGCAATAGTCCAGAACGTCTTGAATCGATAACATCGGATCCTCCTTCAATTGGAAAAATAGGAGGCAGATCAATACTGCCTGCTGATTATTTTTCTGGGATCCGCCTTGTCGTCGTTATGGGTGGGGATAATCTGTTTTTAGTTCAAAAAACAGAAAAATCAAGAAATACACGTAATCAGATCTGGAGACGACCGTCTGGCAAGGGATACGCGAACTGTATCCGGCTGAGGGTTGGCAAAAGGTCGAGGCGGGTTTCTTTTTTTAGTTGCACGGCGCAGGCGCGCATGTCATCCAGCGATACATCGACCGGATTGCCACCAGTAGCAAAAGCGATGGTGTTGCCGCTATCGCACGAGGGGAAAACGGCGACTCGCTCGTCGAAGGCGCTCCGGATACGTTCGACGCTTCCCTGAAAGCCTCTGTTCCAGCCGAGCAGGTTCAGTCCACACAGACCGTTGTCACTCAGCCGGGCGCGACAGGCTTGGTAGAACGGCTCGGTATCCAGCACACCGGCCCGCCCCTCAGGGTCGTAGCCGTCGATCAGGATCAGGTCGAAGCGGCTCGTGCCGCCCAGCATGAAATCGGCGCCGCAGCCTATGCTGACATCGAGGCGTAGCGGATCGTCCGGTAATTTGAAGTATTGCCGGGCAATGAATTCAACCTGTGGATTGATCTCGACCACCGTAATCCGGCAGTTGGGCAGATAGCGATAGATGAACTTGGCCAGGGAGCCTGCGCCGAGGCCGATCAGCAACACATGGCGCGGCCAATGGTGCAGGGGGCGGAGCAACAGCCCGGCCATCATTTCGCGGGTATAGGCCAGTTCCAGCGACCACGGGCGCGCAATGCGCATGGCGCCCTGAATCCAGTCCGAGCCGAAGTGCAGATAACGCACGCCGGCTTCTTCGCTGATATCGACAGAGTGCTGGGTGGTTTTTCTTTTGGGTCGCATGGCTCTCCGCCGACTGGCCTGGGTAGGTGGCGTCCCCACCCGGAATCGAACCAGGAACTGCTCCTTAGGAGGGAGCCGTTATATCCATTTAACTATGGAGACGCGCCGGAGGTCCGCATTGTACTGTCGGCGGCAGCGTTGTGATAGATTTGAAAAGACCAATATTAATAAAGTGGGGAGAAATACCATGGTCAGTGGTTTCGCGCGGCGCCCGATAGCCCAGCAACTCATTCTGGCGACCATTGCAGCCTTGGTCGTTGTTTTCTCAGTGATGGCCTTGATCGTGCAGAAGAAGGCAGATAACTCAGCGATTGCTGTGGCCGAGGCCAATTTGGGGCATGAGGCCAAACTGATGGCCGGTATGCTCGATTCGGTTTTCGATGCGGTCAAGGTGCGCGGCGACGACGAGTCGCAGTTCTTCCGGAAATACATCGGCAACGTGCCTGAGCCTGGTGTCGGCCTGGTCAAGACCGGCGATGTCGATTTGCCCATGGTCAGATTGGGCAGCGAAATTCTCAATGGCAATGATCGTCTGCTGAAGGCCTTTCGCGATGTGGCAGGAAGCGATGGCGCGTTTTTGATGGTGCGTGACAACAAGGTTTATCGCCTGGCGACCCTGCTCAAGGACAAGGATGGCAAATCCATGAACGGCGTGCCGCTACCCGATGGCGATCCGGTCGCCAAGGCGCTGCTGGCCGGTGAGGATTATCAGGGCTTGGCCATCCGGGGCGGTAAATACAACTTCAGCACTGTCAAACAAGTGAAGGGGACTGATGGCAAGCCGTGGCTGGCTTATTCGGTACGGATTTCCCTCGACAAGGAACTCAAACGCATCCGTGACCAGTTCGGCGCCCTGGTTGCAGGCAAGACAGGCTACGTCTATATCGCCCGCCCAACCGATGAAAAGGGTATCGGCGAGTTTGTCATGCACCCGAAATTTCAGGGGCAGCAAATCGGCGAGGTCGACATGCCCGAAGCGACTCGCGGAATACTTCGTCAGGTACTGGCCCAGAAAAATGGTCTTTTCCGTTACTCGATGGCTGACAGCAGCGGGGCTGAACGCGAAAAGATTGTCTACGCTGCGACGTCATCGGCCTGGGGATGGACGGTTGGCACCGGCAGCTGGCTGGACGAATATCTCGAGGAAAGCCGTGCCTTGCGCAATTTGCTGATCGTCATCAGCGTCGCTGCCGCTTTGGTGCTGGCCACGCTGGTCTATCTGCTGGTCAGTTTCCGTCTGCGTTCGCTGGGGCAGATGGTTCAGGACGTGGAACGCATCAGTCAGGGCGATTTGCGCGCGGTGGTGCAAGGGGCTGAGCCAGACAGTCGTAATGAAGTGCATGCCATCGCGACCGCCTTTAACCATATGGCGGAAAGCATGCGCAATCTGGTCCGTGGCGTTTCCACCTCCTCGTCGCAAGTTGCCGTCGCCGCCAGCGAGTTGCAGGACGCCGCCAGTTCGGCCCTGGCCGCTTCCGAGCAGGCTTCTGTCTCGGCGTCTGGCATTGCCGCTTCGGTCGAGGAGTTGTCGGTCAGCATCACGCATGTCGCCGATAACGCCAATCATGCGGCTCAGATCTCCGCCGACACCAAAGAGGTGACCGGTTCAGGGCGTGAAGTGGTGTCCCGCGCGATGACCGAACTGGAGCGTGTGGCGGGCGATATCAACGAATCGGCTGTGCTGATTCAGTCACTCGGCGAGCGCTCGAAGCAAATTTCCAGCGTGGTCGGTGTGATTCGCGAAATTGCCGATCAGACCAACCTGCTGGCACTCAACGCGGCCATTGAGGCGGCTCGCGCCGGTGAGCAAGGACGTGGCTTCGCTGTGGTGGCTGACGAGGTGCGCAAGCTGGCCGAGCGGACCTCAGTCTCGACCCAGGAGATTTCCACGACTGTTCATGCCATTCTGGAAGAAACAAGTCGGGCCGTTCAACGCATGCAGGATGTCAGTACCAACATGGGTGGCAGCGTTGGCATGGCCCGTCAGGCGGGGGATTCGCTGGAGATTATCGATCAGCGGGCGCAGCAGACCGTCGAGGTGGTGCACGGGATTGCTGACAGTACGAGAGAGCAGAGTTCGGCCAGCCAGGAGATTGCCCGCCTGGTCGAAAACATTGCCCAGTCGGCCGAGGGCAGCAACAGCCGCGCTGTCCGCAACAGCGAGCGGGCGCAGAATCTGCAACGTCTGGCGGCCGATCTTCAGGCGCAGCTATCCCGCTTTACCACCTGATTGCCCGGCAAGCGGATAAAATTCGCTTCTTCCCAACGCGGCGCCTTGCGGGGCGCCGTTTTTATTGCGACCAATGCCCTATTTCAAACTGACTGACGCCTGCCTTGCCTACGGCCACGTGCCGCTCCTTGATCACGCCGATTTTTTGCTCGATCCCGGCGAACGGGTGGCCCTGATCGGCCGCAACGGCACTGGAAAATCATCGCTCCTGGCCGCGATGGCGGCGGGCAGCGGGCGGGGGCGGCTGGACGATGGCGAAGTCTGGGTGCAGCCCGGTATTCGTGTCGGCTATGTGTCGCAGGAGCCACCTTTCGATGCCGAATCGACGGTCTTTGAGGCGGTCATTTCCGGCATGGGCGAGAACGCGACCCTGTTGGCGGAGTACCACGAGGTGTCGCACAAGCTGAGCGAAGTCGATGCGGACCACGAAGTACTGCTCGAACGGATGTCAGCACTGCAGCACGAACTGGAATCGCGTGGTGCGTGGGCCTACGAGGCGCAGGCCGAGCGCGTCATCGAGCGTTTCGGGCTGGACCCGGATGCCAGGGTCGGCAGCCTGTCCGGCGGCCAGAAGAAGCGTCTGGCGCTGGCTCAGGCCCTGGCGGTCGCACCCGAGGTGCTGCTGCTCGACGAGCCGACCAACCACCTCGACATCGCGGCCATCGAATGGCTGGAAAACCTGCTGATCGAATCCGGTGTCACGCTGTTTTTCATCACCCACGACCGTTCTTTCCTCGACCGCATCTGTACCCGCATCGTCGAGCTCGATCGCGGCAAGCTGGTCAGCTTTCCCGGCAGCTTCAAGGAATACCAGTTGCGCAAGGAGGCGCTGCTGCATGAAGAGGGGCTGGCAAACGCGCGGGCCGACAAGTTGCTCAAGGAAGAAGAAATCTGGATTCGCAAGGGCGTCGAAGCGCGGCGGACGCGCGCCGTGTTCCGAGTCCAGCGGCTGGATAAACTGCGGGCTGAACGTCAGGCTAGACGCGAACGGATGGGCAAGGTCAATCTGCAGCTGGACTCCGGCGACAAGAGCGGCAAGCTGGTGGCCGAACTGGAGCATGTCTTCAAATCCTACGGCGAAAAGCCGATTGTTCGCGATTTTTCAACCCGTATTCAGCGCGGCGACAAGATCGGTCTGATCGGTCCCAATGGCGCCGGCAAGACGACGCTGCTCCGCTTGATCCTCGACGAAATCAAGCCGGATTCCGGCATCGTGCGCCAGGGCACGAAAATGGATATCGCCTATTTCGACCAGTTCCGCACCCAGCTCGATCCCAATTCGACGCTGTCCGATGTCATTTCTCCGGGCTCGGACTGGGTTGATATCGGCGGTGCTCGCAAGCACGTCATTGGCTACCTCGAAGACTTCCTGTTTGCACCCGAGCGCGCCCGTTCGCCGGTCAGTTCGCTGTCCGGCGGCGAGCGTAACCGCCTGCTGCTGGCCCGTCTGTTCGCCAAACCGGCCAACGTGCTGGTCCTCGACGAACCGACCAACGACCTCGACATCGAAACGCTGGAGCTACTCGAAGAACTGCTGCAAACCTACGAGGGCACGCTGTTCCTGGTCAGCCACGACCGGACTTTCATCGACAACGTCGTGACCCAGACCATCGCCGCTGAAGGCGACGGCGTCTGGAAGGAATACGCCGGCGGTTACACCGACTGGGCGACCTACAAGGCCAGCGTGGCCAAGGAAACGCCGAAGGCAAAGGCAGAAGCAAAGCCCGTCGCCAAGGCGCCGGAGCCCGTCAAGTCCGCTGAACCGGCCAAGCCGAAAGGCGAGAAGCTGTCCTGGAAAGAACAGCGAGAACTGGACGAGCTACCCGGAAAAATCGCCGGGCTGGAAGCCGAGCAGGCCGAACTGGGCAAGCGTCTCGAAGATGCTTCCCTTTACCAGTCCGATCCGGCTGCGGTGCAAAAGGCATCCGAGCGCCTGGCTGCCATCGATGACGAGCTGATGGTGCTGCTCGAACGTTGGGAAGGACTCGAATCACGCGCCGGGAACCCGGCGTAAGTCTGGCGCTCCAACAAGCCAATTCGAGAAAGCCGATATGAGCACCAGCAACACCTCCTGGCGTACCCCGCTGATCATCCTGACTGTTGGCTGCGTCATCCTGACCTTGTCGATGGGGGTGCGTCATACGGCTGGTCTCTTCCTGCAGCCGATGACGAGCGATCATGGCTGGAGTCGCGAAACCTACTCTTTTGCTTTTGCCATCCAGAATCTGGTCTGGGGACTGGCTTCGCCTTTTGCCGGTGCCATCGCCGACCGCCATGGCGCTGGACGTACGGTGGTGAGTGCCACTGTGCTCTATGTGATCGGGCTGGTCCTGATGTCGCAGGCCGGCACGCCGCTCAGCCTTGATCTCTCGGCCGGCGTGCTGATCGGCCTTGGCCTGTCGGGAACCACTTTCGCGGTGATCATGGGCGTCATTGGTCGCCATACCACGCCGGAACGGCGCAGCATGGCGCTCGGCATCGCCAGCGCTGGCGGCTCGCTGGGCCAGTTTGCGGTGTTACCGATCGGCCAGATGCTGATCTCCACTTACGGCTGGCAGAGCGCCCTGGTCTTGCTGGCCTGTGGTGTCGGCTTGATTGCGCCGCTGGCCTATGCCATGGCCGATGGTCATAAGCCGTCGGCCGGTGCCGGGCAGTCGGTGGCTGAGGCACTGCGCGAAGCGAGTGGCGAGCGCAGTTTTCATTATCTGTTCTGGGGCTATTTCGTGTGCGGCTTCCAGACAGCCTTCATCATGCTGCACCTGCCTTCCTATCTGGTGGATTCAGGCATGTCGGCCAATGTTGGCATGACGGCCGTGGCGCTGATCGGCCTGTTCAATATCTTCGGGTCGTTCATCTTCGGCTGGGGCGGTGGGCGGTCGAGCAAAAAGAACCTGCTGGTGTTGATCTACGGGCTGCGCGCCGTGGCGATCCTGATCTTCATGCTGGTTCCCCTGACCACTGCCGTGGCCTGGGTGTTCGCTGCGGTGATTGGCCTGCTGTGGCTGGGTACCGTGCCGCTGACCAACGGACTGATCGCCCAGATTTTCGGGCTGCGCTACATGTCGATGCTGACCGGGGTTGTTTTTCTCGGTCACCAGTTAGGCAGTTTTCTCGGCGCCTGGCTGGGGGGGCGGATTTTCGACGAGACCGGCTCCTACTCATTGGCCTGGTCGCTGGCGATTGGCCTGTCGGTGCTGGCGACGCTATGTTCCTGGCCGATCGACGAAAAACCGCTGGCCCGCCAAGGGGTGGCGGCTTGAGGCCGCAGTGGCGCTGGTTTCTCGGTGGCGTTGGCGTGGCGCTCGGGCTATTGCTGCTGGCGTTGATTTTCGCAGCCTATCAGGCACCTGAATTGCTGCTCGACTGGGCCAACCTGCGTTACTGCGGCTAGTCCGAGCCGGGGGGAAGTCCCAGGCGGGTTTTGGCCGCCGATTAATCAGCGCCTTGGCCGTCGGCCTCGCGGGCCGGCATCGGTTCAAGGCCCAAGCGCTGGCGCACGGCTTCCGGGGTGATGTTCAGCAACTGGCCGATATCCTTGTAATCGTCGGGGAGCGCGGCATCATCCCAGCCATGCGAGGAGTGTCGCGCCAGGCGAACGGCGAGGGTGACATTCTTGACTCGCGGCTGTTCGGCGTTATCGTCATCGATCAGCGTTTGCAGCAATGCAGGCAGGTGCCAGACGCGACAGAGTTCGTGCTGAATTTGGAAAAAGGTGAAACCCAGGGTGTTCTTCTGAGCATCGGCGCTACGCATCGTCGGATCGGCTTTTTGCTGTTCGAGAATGCGCAGGCCTAGTCGTGGTGCGGAACACCACACCAGAAGTTCCGCCAGGTCGTGCAGCAGCGCGGCGATACGCACTTCTTCCATGTTGATGTCGTGGCGCCAGATGGCCCATTCCTGAGCGTAGTCAGCGGCACGCTGGGCGCGACGAATGATCTGCAGGACACCGAGCAAGGCTTGCGGACCGCCTTCCTTGAGCTGATCCTCGATGGTAAACAGTTCGCTGAAGCGGTTAAAGAAGGGTTCTATCCCGGCCATCATTACAGCACTGGCAATGGTGGTGATGTCATGCTGCAGCGAACGACCACGCATTGGCTGAATGAAAGCCAGTACCCGCACCGTCATGATTGGGTCTTGCAGAATCAGCCGAGCCAGTTCGCGGGCGTCGACCCGATCCAGATTGGCCCGCATTTCCTCGATTCGCCGCTTGGTGACACGCAGGACCGGCAGGGCATTATTGCTGAAGAGCAGTGTCCAGGAGTCGATGTCCGGCAACGGATGGTCGAGCATATTGTATGAGCCCTTGAAATTGGTTTCGGATCAAGCACGGGGAGTTTAAGGGGGCGGGCGGTGCCGGGCAAGGGTGGGGCCATGCGATAATCGGCCAAGCTTAAACATTCCCCTTCATGCCATGCGCTACGCCATTGTTCCCGTTACCCCTTTTGAACAGAACTGCACCGTTTTCTGGTGTGAAAATACCCGCCAGGCGGCAGTGATCGATCCGGGTGGCGACGTAGAGCGCATCCTGCGCCTGCTTGAGGATGAAAAGCTGACGCTGGCCAAAATTCTTGTCACCCACGGTCATATCGACCATGCTGGCGGTGTGGCGGTGCTGGCCGAGCAGACGGGAGTCCCCATTGAGGGGCCGCATGAAGAAGATCGTTTCTGGATTGAGGGCATGCCGCAACAAAGCAAGATGTTCGGCTTCCCGAATGTCCGGAGCTTTGAGCCGACTCGCTGGTTGAACGCTGGTGACAAGGTGACTTTTGGCGAGGTCGAGCTTGATGTCCTGCATTGCCCCGGCCATACGCCTGGTCATGTCGTTTTCTTTCATGCCCCCAGCCGGTTGGCACAGGTCGGTGATGTGCTGTTCCAGGGCTCGATCGGTCGGACCGATTTCCCCCGTGGCGACTACGACACCCTGATCCGCTCGATCACGGAACAACTCTTTCCGCTGGGCGACGACGTCGATTTCATTCCCGGCCACGGCCCGATGTCGACCTTTGGCGAAGAGCGCAAATACAACCCCTTCCTCAGCGGTCGTTTCGGCTGATCAGGCCGCCGGCCGGATTTTTGCCGCCCAACTGTACGCATTGAGCTGAGCATCAAGATAGGTGTCGGCACCAATGCCAAGTTTTTCGAGCAGCGTGGCAGCCAGCGACAATTCGTGCTTGTCAGCAGCGTCGAGCACGCCGAGCAGTTGGCCTAGCGGTCCGTCACGTGCTGCCAGCGCTTCGTGGACGACAGGTGGCAGCGGCAGTTGATGGACGATGTCCGACATGGACATGTTGAGCAAGACGTCGAGCAGCGAGAAGGTGCCGATCATGAAGGCCGTGTCTTCCGGGTTTTCGAGTGTCGGGTCGAGTTGGCCAAGCAATAGTTCGAGAATACGGCCGCGCGAGGCTGCCTTCTGGAGCAATGGGGTCGGGTGCTGCCCGTTATTCGGGTCGGAATAGACCAGCAACTGCAGCCAACGCTGCAACTGGCGGCGACCAAGCAGGTTGATCGCCTGGGTGAAGCTGGTAATCGGGCTGCGCGGGGCCAATGCCGCCGAATTGACCAATCGGAGCAGGCTGTACGACAGCTTTGCTTCCTCGCGAAAAACAGTTTCAAGGGCGCCGGTATCGGCATCCCCTTCAATCAGGGTCAGCAATTTGAGCAGCTTGAGTCGGGTGATGTCGGCCTTGCTGTTGCTGGCCGAACGAGTCAGCAGGAATTCGCTGGTGGACAGCGCACAGGCGTTGCCCAACAACCACTCGCGATCACTGTGAGAATGCACATCGGTCGCGACGACCGTGGTGCGACTGGCCATGCCGTGTAGCGTGAAGGGCGGCAAGCAGCGAGCGTGGCTGGCACCGATCAACAAATAATCCCAGGTTCCGGTTGCCGGCAATTTGGCATTTGCCGATGCCATCAGTCCGACCTTGCATTTGCCTCGGCGTCGCTCGGCTTCCAGTTGCTTGAGGGCATCTTCGTTCTCGAGGGCGGTTTGTGCCGGGAAAACGCTGACCGAGCGTTCGCCCAGGCGCGCCAACTCAGTGCACTTGCTGGATGCCGGAAGGAGCCATGGTAGCCGCTGATCGAATTCGTCTAGCTGTGGCGAAGCGCAAAGCCGGGCGAGGATTTTGTCATTCGCGCCGGGCGCCAACTCGGCCTGATAGCCCGACCATGCGTCATCAGTGCCGAGCAGTGGCTGGACAAAAACGGGGTCCGAATGATTCATTGCATATTCTCGCGATTACTTTTGTTAATACTAACAAACTTGCCAGAAGGATTCTTGGCTGGGGGTTAAAATATTCGCCAAATCCGGCCTGGCGTTGCGTCGCCGTATAATCGCCCGATGCCTCCCGATTACTGGATCCAAGCGATAAGCGATCTGTCGCGCCGCGATGCCGCCATGGCCGAACTGGTCGAGCGCTATGCCGGCTTGTCGCTGGTTTCTCGCGGCGATGCGTTTATGACCCTGGCCCGTTCCATCATTGGCCAGCAGATTTCGGTCAAGGCGGCCGATTCGGTTTGGCGGAGATTTTCCGAGCAGGTGGGAAGCGTCACGCCGACACAGATACTGGCGGTAGGCGAGCGTGGATTGGCCGGCTGCGGTCTGTCGAAACGGAAAACCGAGTATCTGTGTGATCTGGCCAGTCATTTTTCCAGTGGGCAACTTGATCCAACCGCCTGGAGCGGGCTGGATGACGAAGCGATCATCACCGAACTGGTCGCGGTCAGAGGCATCGGTCGATGGACGGCCGAGATGTTCCTGATCTTCAACTTGATGCGGCCCGATGTCTTTCCTCTCGATGATATCGGCCTGCAGCGCGCGGTAAACGAACATTATTTCAAGGGTGAAAAACAGCCGCGCAAGATCCTGGCTGAATTCGGCGAACGCTGGCGCCCTTGGCGTTCCGTCGCGACCTGGTATCTGTGGCGCAGCCTTGATCCGGTGCCTGTCGAGTACTGAGGCGGTAGCCTTTCTGCCTTTGGGGTAAAATGCGCCCCAACTTAGCAAACGAGCAGTCCATGAAAACAAGTTTCCTCGACTTCGAACAATCCATTGCCGATCTTGAAGCCAAGATCGAAGAGTTGCGCTTCGTGCAGGATGATTCCGCCGTCGATATCTCCGAAGAGATCGGTCGCCTGGAGAAGAAGAGTGGCCAGCTGACCAAGGACATCTATGCCAAGCTGACACCGTGGCAGATATCCCAGGTGGCCCGCCATCCGCAGCGTCCCTACACGCTGGATTACCTGTCGCTGATCTTCACTGATTTCGAAGAATTGCACGGCGATCGCGCATTCGCTGACGACCACGCCATCGTCGGTGGACTGGCCCGCTTCAATGGCCAGCCGGTCATGGTGATCGGCCATCAGAAGGGCCGCGACACCAAGGAAAAGATTTATCGCAACTTCGGCATGCCGCGCCCCGAAGGCTATCGCAAGGCCTTGCGCCTGATGAAGCTGGCCGAGAAATTCGGCATTCCGGTCATGACCTTTGTCGATACGCCGGGTGCCTACCCCGGCATCGATGCCGAGGAACGTGGTCAGTCCGAAGCCATCGGCCGCAATCTTTACGTGATGGCCGAACTGAAGGTGCCGGTCATCGTTACCATCATTGGCGAAGGTGGTTCCGGTGGTGCGCTGGCCATTGCCGTCGGCGACACCTTGCAGATGCTGCAATATTCCACTTATTCCGTGATTTCGCCGGAGGGCTGTGCTTCCATTCTGTGGAAGAGCTCGGAGAGGGCTCCGGAAGCGGCCGAAACGATGGGTATCACGGCGCAGCGCCTGAAAACCCTGGGGCTGGTCGACAAGATCGTCAACGAACCGCTCGGTGGTGCACATCGCGACCATGCGGCCATGGCGCAAAACCTCAAGAAGGCCTTGCAGGATGCGCTGAAGCAGCTTTCCGGGCTATCTACCGCCGAACTGCTGGCAACGCGCTACGAGCGGCTGATGAGTTATGGTCGCTTCAAGGAACAGGCTGTCAGCTGACCTGCCCGCACGGGTCGGCGCTTTTCTCGCTGCCCGTCTTGCCCCGTCTGAGCGCCTTGCGGTAGGGCTATCCGGTGGCTGCGATTCTGTCGTCCTGCTGCATCTGCTGACCCGGCTGGGATTTGCCGGGCGGCTTGATGCCATCCATGTCCATCATGGACTCTCGCCGAACGCCGATGCCTGGGGCACGTTCTGTGCCGATTATTGCACCGGCCTGGGCGTTCCGCTGACCATTCGCCATGTCTCCGTCGATACCGCTTCCGGTTTGGGGCTGGAGGCGGCGGCGCGCAAGGCCCGCTACTCGGTCTTTGCCGAAGTCGCCACTGATTGCCTGTTGCTGGGCCATCACCGTAGCGATCAAGCAGAAACCGTGCTGTTCAACCTGCTACGTGGTACCGGCGTGACCGGGGCCGCCGGAATGCCGGCTGAACGACAATTCGGCCGCTTGCGTTTGCTCAGGCCGCTTCTTGCTAGCTCACGCAACGAAATCGAAGCCTATGCCATGTCCGCCGGGCTGGCCTGGATCGACGACGAGAGCAACGCCGACGTTTCTTTGACACGAAATTTTCTTCGCCATGAGGCCCTGGCCGCACTTGCCCAGCGTTTTCCTGCAGCTGAAGCATCGCTGGCGCAGGCGGCAGCCAATTTTGGCGAGGCGGCTGCTTTGCTGGATGAGCTGGCCGAACAGGATTGGCAACAGATTGGCGATGGGGAGGCGGCACGTCTATCGGAAATGCGAATGCTCTCCTTGCCGCGCCTGAAGAATCTGCTGCGTCATCGCTTGCGCCGCCTCGGATGGCAGGTTCCGGTGGCGACCCGACTCGATGAGTTTGCCCGCCAATTGCAGTCAGCCGGCCCGGATCGCCATCCAGAACTGGTCTTGCCGGATGGCAAAATGCGGGCCGGACGTGGCTTGCTGCACTGGATGCCGGAAAAATAACAAACTGTTACCAAGCGCCTTTCCGCGGTGATTGGCCTTCAGTTACAATCAACGGATTACTTTCTTCATATACAGGCCATGATTACCGGATCCATTGTCGCCATCGTTACGCCCATGCATGAGGATGGCAGCCTCGATTTGAACTCCTTTCGCAATCTGCTCGACTTCCATGTGCAGGAAGGCACTGATGCCATCGTAGTCGTTGGTACGACCGGCGAATCGCCGACGGTCAATGTCGAGGAGCATTGTGAACTGATCAAGATCGCCGTTGATCATGTCGCCGGCCGCATTCCGGTCATTGCCGGAACCGGAGCCAATTCGACGGCTGAAGCCATCGAGCTGACCGAGTTCGCCAAGAAGGCCGGTGCCAACATGGCGCTGTCCGTCGTGCCCTACTACAACAAGCCGACCCAGGAAGGCCTCTATCGCCATTTCAAGGCGATTGCCGAAGCGGTCGAGCTGCCGGTCATTCTCTACAACGTGCCGGGTCGTACTGTGGCCGACATGTCCAACGACACCATTCTGCGCCTGGCCGAAGTGCCGGGCATCGTCGGTGTCAAGGATGCGACCGGCAACATCGATCGGGCCTGTGATCTGATCGCCCGTGCCCCGAAGGATTTCGCGCTTTACACCGGCGATGACATGACGGCTGTGGCGACGATCAGTCTCGGTTTCCACGGCGATATATCGGTGACGGCCAATGTGGCACCGCGCCTGATGCATGAAATGTGCGTCGCCGCTGCCAGTGGCGACATCGCCAAGGCCCGGGAAATTCACTTCAAAGTGCTTGCCTTGCACCGCGATCTGTTCTGCGAAGCCAATCCAATCCCGGTCAAGTGGGCTGTGCACAAGCTGGGCCTGATGCCCAATGGCATCCGCCTGCCCCTGACCACGCTTTCCGAAGCCAATCAACCACGTGTCCTGGCTGCGTTGCGCCAGGCCGGCCTCGTCGCCTGACGGAGTAAAGAAAATATGAATCGTCGGCTTTCCGGCCTCGCCCTTTCCCTGCTGGCATTAGCGCTGGCCGGATGCGGCATTCTCCCTGACTCCCGCAAGATCGAATACAAGTCGGCCGGCAAAGCGCCGACGCTTGAAGTGCCTCCAGACCTGACGCAGATCACTCGTGATGACCGCTATCTGGTGCCCGATGCCGCCGGCAAGGGCAGTGCGACATTCTCGGCCTACAGCGCCGACCGGACCCCGCTGGCCCAGGCGCAGAATTCCGTGGTGCTGCCGCAGGTCGACAAAGTTCGTGTCGAACGCTCTGGCAATCAGCGTTGGCTGGTCGTTGCCGTTCCGGCAGATAAGCTGTGGGATACGGTCAAGGACTTCTGGCAGGAAACCGGCTTCATCATTTCGGTCGAACGCCCCGAAGCTGGTGTGATGGAAACCGACTGGGCCGAAAACCGCGCCAAGATCGGCCAGGATTTCATTCGCAATACGCTGGGCAAGTTGCTGGACTCCCTCTACTCGACAGGGGAGCGGGACAAATTCCGCACTCGCTTCGAGCCGGGTACTACGCCGGGAACGACTGACGTTTTCATCAGCCACCGTGGCATGGAAGAGGTCTATACCTCATCGGCCAAGGATGATACCCGGTGGCAGCCGCGTGCTGCTGATCCGGAGCTGGAAGCAGAAATGCTGCGCCGCCTGATGGTGCGCCTGGGTTCTGAAGAAAAACGAGCCGAAGTCTCGCTCGCTGCCGCCAAGGCTGAACCGCGCGCCAAGCTGGCCAAATCCGATGATGGCGCCGGAACCCTGGAGGTATTCGAACGTTTTGACCGTACTTGGCGTCGTGTCGGTCTGGCGCTGGATCGCGTCGGCTTTACCGTCGAAGATCGTGACCGTTCGCGTGGCCTGTACTTCGTGCGTTACGTCGACCCGGAAGTCGATAACCGCAAGAAGGATGATGGTTTCCTGTCCAAGCTGACCTTCTGGAAGAGCGCTGAGCCGGCCAGTTCCAAGGTGCAGTACCGCATCTACGTCAGCGAAGATGGGCAACAGAGTGTTGTCAAGGTTCTGTCCAGCGAGGGCGGTACCGACAAGTCGGAAACTGCAAAGAAGATTCTCGGCCTGCTCCTTCAGCAGTTGCAGTGATCCGTTTTGCCTCGCTCGGCAGTGGCAGCGCAGGCAATGCGCTGCTGGTCGAGCATGGGGCAACCTGCCTGATGCTCGATTGCGGCTTCGGGTTGCGGGAAACCGTAACCAGGCTGCAGCGTCTGGGCCGGCAACCGGCCGATCTGGCCGGTATTCTTGTTACCCATGAACATGGCGACCATGTCGGCGGAGTTTTCCGGCTAGCCCGTAAATTCGGGCTCCCGATATGGATGACGCATGGGACCTGGGGTGCCTGTCGGGACGATGGTGATGGCATCGATCTGCGCATTATCGATAGTCATCGTTCCTTTACTGTCGGTGACCTCGAGATCTTGCCGTTTCCTGTGCCGCATGATGCGCGGGAACCCGTTCAGTATGTGTTTTCGGGGGCGGGACGTCGTCTGGGTGTGTTGACCGATATTGGCGAAACGACCCCGCATGTCTGCGAAGTATTATCCGGCTGCGCTGGCTTGGTTCTTGAGTTCAACCATGATGCCGAGATGCTTGAGCGCTCAACCTATCCGATTTCGCTCAAACGGCGAATCTCCGGGCGCTATGGTCATTTGGAAAATTCCGCAGCCGCTGCACTTCTTAATTTGATTGACTGCTCAAACCTTCAACATCTGGTGGCGGCCCATTTGAGCGAGCGTAATAACCTGCCAGAGCTGGTGGTGCGCCTGATTAGCGAGACGCTGGCTTGCCCGCCTGAGCAGGTGGGGGTGGCGACGCCGGAAGACGGATTTGATTGGCGCAGCTTGGTGTAGAAAAGTTGATGGGCAATAAAAAACGGGGCCGAAGCCCCGTTTTTTATTGGTGCAAGAAGTAGTATTACTTCTTGGCAGCGTCAGCAGCCGGAGCAGCGGCTTCGGCCGGCTTGGCGGCTTCAGCGGCAGCCGGAGCAGCGGCTTCAGCCGGCTTGGCGGCTTCAGCGGCAGCCGGAGCAGCGGCTTCAGCCGGCTTGGCAGCTTCAGGAGCCGGGGCGGCAACCGGAGCCGGGGCCGGAGCGGCAACAGCCGGCTCTTCCTTCTTGCCGCAAGCGGACAGGGCAACAGCGATCAGAGCAGCAACGAGAATAGACTTATTCATGGGATTTCCTTATCGACAAGAACCAATATAATCTGATTATTCAGAGGTCAGGAGCTACCTGACCAGTCCAAGATTATATCAATATATTGCCGTTGTTGGGCGCGGGTTGTTGCTCTGCATCATGGCAGTTGCGTATCACAGCCCCAGGGTGGTGACAGTTACGCTTTCCCCACCTTCTGTCCAGATTTCACGAAAACGTGTCAGATACGGACGAATTTCATCGATTTCATCGATCAGCAATTTGCTGCGGGGCAGGTCGCGTTCAAAGCGGATCAGGGCATGCTTGTCATCGACGATAATCATGCTGTCCCGCAGATGGGCCAGTTGGGGTGGTGTTTCCTGCACTGCCGCGGTGTGCCCGTAGGTGCTCAGAAGCCTTAGCAATATTGGTTGCTGTTGACGAAGCGGCGTTGCATTTCGGAGCGCCATTTGCAGGATATCGTCGTGCCCGCTTTGCAGAACGCGCTTGATGCAGGCCAGGCGGGGTTCCGATTCCAGCTTCAGAGAGAGCAAATCTTCGTCGTAAATTCTGATTTTATGGCTGGCAATGACCAATAGCCGGTCAATTGCCGTCTGATAGTCTGCCCAGGTGGTGATCAATTCGCGAGCCATGGCGCTTAGTGTAACCGATTGATAGAATTCGCGCTTTTTCGGAGTTGACCGTGCCGATCGGGAAAATCGAATCGCTGGACCACGAAGCACGGGGCATCACTCGTCAAGAGGGCAAAGCCATATTTGTCGACGGCGCCCTGCCTGGAGAAACCGTCGAATACGCCAGCTTTCGGAGGAAGTCGAAATTCGAGCTGGCGCATCTGGTTCATGTGATTAAGCCGTCGACTGCGCGGGTCGAGCCGTGCTGCCCGCATTTTGGGGTCTGCGGCGGTTGCGCCATGCAGCACATGGAGCCTTCTGCCCAGGTCGCCGCCAAGCAGCGCGTGCTTGAAGATAGTCTCTGGCACATTGGCCGCATTCGCCCGGAAACGATGCTGCCGCCGATTCAAGGGGAACCGTGGGGGTATCGACATCGCGCCCGCCTTGCTGTCCGCCGGGTGTCGAAAAGCGGCGGTATGCTGATTGGTTTTCATGAGTGGCGCAGTAGCTACATTGCAGATATTCGAAGTTGCGCCATTTTGCCGCCGCATGTCTCGGCGTTGTTGATGCCGATGCGCGAGCTGTTTGCGGCCCTGTCGATCGCCGAGCGCATACGTGAGGTCGACGTGGCGGTTGGCGAGCACTGCACGGCGCTGCTGTTACGTATTCTCGATCCGCTGACCCCGGCCGATGAGCGCTTGTTGTGCGATTTTGTCGACCGGAACGATGTCGTTTTTTACTTGCAGCCCAAAGGGCCTGATACGGCCTTCCGGTTTTATCCGAGCGGTGGGCCGCGCCTTTCGTACACCCTTCCCGAGTTCGGCCTCGAGTTTGATTTCAAGCCGACCGATTTCACGCAGGTCAATCACGCGGTGAATCGGGTGCTGGTTCGCCGGGCTTTGCGCCTACTCGATCCGCAGCCAAGCGAGCGGATTGCCGACATGTTTTGTGGCTTGGGGAATTTTACCTTGCCGATCGCCCGGTCCGGAGCGACAGTAATCGGCGTCGAAGGCAGTGCCGCCCTGGTTCGGCGCGGGCGGGAGAGTGCGGCGGCGAATGGGTTGGCCGATCACGTCGAGTTCGGCGTCGCCAACCTGTTCGAATGCACCGAACAATCGCTGGCCGCGCTTGGTCGTTTCGACAAAATGCTGATCGATCCGCCGCGTGAGGGGGCTGTCGAACTGGTCCGGGCAATTGGCAAGGATGCGCCGAAGCGCATTGTCTACGTTTCCTGCAATCCGGGAACCCTGGCCCGTGATGCGGCAGTGTTGGTGACGGAGAAGGGGTATCGCTTCGTCTCGGCTGGTGCGGTCAATATGTTTCCCCATACCGCGCATGTTGAATCGATTGCCGTTTTCGAACTGCCATGATCGAGTGGTTCGAGAGCGCATGAAAAAGGCGGCCTTGGCCGCCTTTTTTGCGACTGATGAACCGCGCTCAGTCGCGCTCGCCGGTGAACGCCATGATCAGCTGCAGTAGGCTGACGAATACGTTGTATACGTCCAGATAGACCGCCAGGGTGGCACTGACGTAGTTGGTTTCGCCGCCTTGGACGATACGGCTGATGTCGTACAGGATATAAGCCGAGAAGATGCCAACGACTGCGACGGCAATGGTCAGCGACAGCGCAGGAATCTGGAAGAAGATGTTCGCAACGGCAGCGAGCAAAATGACGATCATGCCGACGAACAGGAATTTTCCCATGCCGGTGAAATCCCGCTTGCTGACAGCGGCGACGGTCGACATCGTGAAGAACACGGCACCCGTGCCGCCTGCCGCCATGGCAATCATCGAGCCGCCATTGGAGAAACCTAGCGCGACTTGCAGGATGCGCGACAGCATCAGGCCCATGAAGAAGGTAAAGCCGAGCAGCAGGGCGACACCCAGGCCGCTGTCCTTGTTTTTCTCAATGCCCCACATGAAGCCCATGGCGATGCCCATGAAGAGCAGGAAAGACATGAGAGGGCTGCCCGCCAGGAAGCTGAATCCCATCTGGATGCCGACCAGTGCGCCGATAACCGTCGGCACCATGGACAGGCCGAGTAGCATGTAGGTATTGCGCAGAACGCGGTTCTGCTGCAGTGCAAGCCCCGAAGAGCCCTGGTTGGCAATCTCGAAGTTGGTGTTCATGCGGGAAACTCCCTTATATTATTTCGACAGGTGTTAAGACTAACGGAGCGGGGCCGAAGTTTCAATTATTCCTGAGTGATCCGGCAGGCTGGCCGCCGGTAGCGATTGTGCTATCATGCGCGCCTCTCGGGTCTGTGGCAGAGCGGTTGAATGCACCGGTCTTGAAAACCGGCGTGGGGAAACCCATCGTGAGTTCGAATCTCACCGGACCCGCCAAGTAAAAATAGCTAAACCCGCGTAAATCCTGAGTGATGGCGCGGGTTTTGTCTTTCTGCATCAGGGGATTCTGCCGACTTACTGGTTGGTGTTGTTTTGCACCAGGCTCCGAATAATTGGGCGAAGAAAGACTTCGTGTTCCCTAGAAAACGGCTTCGTACTCTAGCCGTTTGGCAGGTCCGCTGTGGACTGCCTTCTCCGAGCGGGGGCTTGCCTGCTCACCTGCTTTTAAACCATTCTTGTAACCGGTGCTGTATACATCGCTCATGACGTCCATGAACTGATCGAATGACAGTTTGCATGTACGAAGGTCTGTGTATATCTGTTGGTAATCGACATTCATTCCAGCGCTCCTTGTGTTCGTTCTTGTGCGGTGCACAATATGGACAGTGTAGGCTTTCGGCGCTATCGATCTGTGTCTGTTGTGTAGCGGATTGTTACCTCGGGAAAATGGGTTGGATAATGCGCAATTGCATGGAAATGTCACTCGAATCTCCGTGGGGCCCACCATTGATATTTCAGAGATCGAGGAAGTCGCCAACTTCCTGTGAGCGAGCCATTGTGTCCGCGTAGCCCAGATCAATCAGGGCTCGCGTATAGGGTTTTTCGAACAAAAGGTAGCTGGTTAGTGTGCCGTTGCGGCGGTTCATGCCGCCGATTCCACCGAGCATCATCTTCATCGCCCATGGCAGGGAGTTGGCATTTTGGGCCGCGATTCGCTCCAGGCGTTCGGACGGCGAAATGATCAAGGTGCGTATCGGGCGCAGCGGAATATCGCTTTTTTTTCTGGTTTCTGGCGGAATTGCGGATAGCGTGCGGTTAATGCGCTGCATTCGTTCAATGTCGACCGCCAGGCTGTCAAGAAAAATGCTGGAAAGTGCATGGCCGGCGATTTGTGCCAGCGAGGGATGGCTGTCTGTGCGCCGTCTTTCCTGGTGCTCGTTCTTGCGACCAGCACCGACGATCAGTACACGTTCTGCGCCGAGGTGGATGGCTGGCGAGATCGGTGCTAATTGACGCATCGATCCATCACCGAAGTACTCTCGATGAATTTTGGTGGCAGGAAAAATGAACGGAATGGCGCTTGAGGCAAGCAGATGGTCGACACCGATCTCCGCGCGGATGCCGATGCGCTGGACGCGGCGCCAAGGCTGGGCGTCGGGGTTGCCCTGGAAAAAATTGATGTTGTCGCCCGATTCATAACCGGAAGCCGAGATGCTCAGAGCGTGCAGGGCGCCATTGGCTATGGAACGTTCGATGCCGCGGAAGTCGAGGTGGCGAGTCAATAATTCGCGGAGGGGGGCATTGTCGAGCAGGGAGCGCGGCGGGTTGTGAAGCAGCCAGCCCATGGTTAGTGTCGATAACCAGCGTGCGCCTGAAAGACCAATCCCCAACGGGTCGGCGCGATAGATGTCGCCAGCGTGCATGTTGCGCCAGAAGGAGGCAAGAACGGAGACGGCTTTGCCAAAGTTGTCGGCCAGACAGGCGATGCTGGCTGCGTTGATGGCCCCTGCCGAGGTGCCACAAAGAATGGGGAACGGGTTTTGCCGTCGATTGCTCGAAAGCTTGGCAACGGCCAGCAAAACGCCTACTTGGTAGGCTGCCCGCGCTCCACCACCGGTGAGTACCAGCGCTGTATTGGGGGTGTTGCCGGTGCGCTGGGTCATGGCAATCCGGTGCCCCGTTCTGGTGAGGCTGTTCCGCGTTTATTGGCGGTCTTGTTCTGCATCTCACGCTCCCCGGCATCCGGTGATGCCTCTGCTCTATTCCAGCAGTATAAGGGGAGATGTTTTCCGGCTCAATCCAGCTTGGTGCGTAAAGCATCGGCCCAGCAGTTGGGCGTTTCGTAGAGTCTTACCTGTTCCAGTTGCAGGTGGTTGCCGTAGGTGTCCCGGTAAACCGCATCGAGTCGCTCGAAGGCAAGTCGGGCCAGATTTTCGGCGGTTGGCACACGATCGAGGATGACTGTCTTGTGTCCAGGCAGCGACGACAGGAAATCGACAATGGCCTTGTCACCTGCAAAGGCAAGAAAGGCGTGGTCCCATTCCTTGACCAGATGGAGGTTGGCCAGGTCCTTGACTTGCGAAAAATCCATCACCATGCCGTTTGCGGCATCTCCGGCCTTGTCGATCACGCTACCGGAGAGGGTGATTTCAATGGCGTAGCGATGCCCGTGCAGATGGCGGCACTGGCTTTTGTGGTCGGGGATGCGGTGCCCGGCATCGAATTCGAGGCGGCGGGTAATCAACATGGGCATATTGCTCGACAAGGCGGTCGCGGATTATACAATGCGCCATGCTCTCCATTGATGATCACCGCCGGGATAGTGCCGGTTTGCTCTACGTTTACCCCGTTGTGTCGCGTCGCGCCGGTGGGGTGTCGATTGGTATCAATCTCAATCCCAACAACGCGTGCAACTGGGCTTGTCTATATTGTCAGGTCGAGAACCTGACGCGCGGCGGCCCGCCACCGATCGATCTGGATCGCCTGGAAACCGAATTGGCTGGCTTTCTCGAAGATGTCATAAATGGTGATTTCATGCAGCGGCAGGTGCCGCCCGAAGCGCGGCATCTGATGGATGTGGCGTTTTCCGGAAACGGCGAGCCAACCAGCGCGGCGGAATTCGCAGAGGCAGTTGCCCGAGTCGGTGATGTGCTGAAAAGATTTGGTCTGCTCGGCAATCTGCCGGTGCGTCTAATCACCAATGGCAGTTTGATGCATCGCCCGGATGTTCAATTGGGTATCCAGCGTCTGGCGGAATTCGATGGGGAGGTCTGGTTCAAGGTTGATCGTGCCGTTGCCGCTGAGGTGGCTGAAATTAATGGCGTTCCTGGGGTTCCGGAAAAGACGGCCAAAAATCTGGAGATTTGCGCGGGGCTAGCCCGAACCTGGGTTCAGACCTGCTGGTTTGCGCTGGATGGAGTTATGCCATCGGCTGAGTCGCGAATGGCCTATTGTGATTTTCTGCGCCCTTTGGCCAAGAAACTTGCCGGCGTGCATCTTTACGGTTTGGCCCGGCCGTCACTGCAGCCCGCGGCACCGCGTCTCAGTGCGCTGTCGACCGTTGAGCTGACTGCTTTTGGTGAACAGATAGAAAAAGAAACGGGCATCCGGGTTTCTGTATCCCCGTAATGCCCGTTTTCGCGATTGATGCCCTTGTTCGGGCAAAAATCAGGCCGCTTTTTTTGCGTGGCTGCGAGCCGACTTCTTCAGGGACTTGAACAGTTCCGGTTCCTGCGACTTCAAATACTCGACAACTTCCCAGTCGTCACGCTTGATGCTCTTGATATCGACTTGCTCAACGTGAACCAGACGCAGCAGTTCGCGCACCGGCTTCGGCATGCTGCGACCGCTTTCATAGCGGGAACCGCCGCTCTGGGTAACGCCCAGGGTGGACCAGAATTGCTGTTGGTTAAGGCCGAGCTTGCGGCGGATTTCGCGGGCGTCGATCTTTTCGATGGTCTTTACAGTGCTCATCATCCATTCTCCATACGCTAGTGTAATAAGGCTACCCAAGCATCCTAGCGAAGTATGACTTAGGTAATATTACGAAGTATATATATGACTATGACGTTGTGCAAGTGCCAATTTCATTAAATTCAGTAAATGCATTGACGATTATTTGTGCGCTTGATGATCTCGCATTTACGTTTGACTATGCCCCGGCAGGGTGGTGCCATGCTTCTTCCAGAATTCAGGAGGATGTTCTAAGATCATTCCGGTCAATTAACTGTTAGAGCGGGAGAAAGCGATGCAGGTTCGGGAAATCCTTCGCGTCAAGGGCGGCACGCTTTATACCGTGACGCCGCAGCAGCCGCTGGCGGTCGCCATCGACTCCATGGCGGATCTTGATGTTGGGTCACTGGTGGTCATGGAGGCCGGAAAGATGGTTGGGATGCTGACCTTCCGCGAGGTTCTGCTGGCCCTTAGGCAGCATGCATCGAGTCCGGATGGCATCACGGTCGGGGATGTCATGGTGGCCAACCCGGTGACGGCCTTTCCGGACATGGAGGCCAATGATCTGCGCCGTCTGATGATAGAAAAACGCTCGCGTTACTTGCCGGTGATTGATGGCGATACGCTGATGGGTGTCATTTCCTTTCTCGATGTCGCCAAGGCGGTGCTCGAAGAGCAGAGCTTCGAGAACAAGATGCTGAAGAGCTATATCAAGAACTGGCCGAGCGAAACACCGGCGGCCTGATGTGGCGGAAGTTCTTGCAGGGGCGGCTCCGGCCGCCCTTTTCATTGCTTTGTTTGGATGGCAAAAGGCAGCCGAATTTCACGACGTGATAAACTCAATGCCCTGATCAAAAAACCAGTCCATCCATGTCCGGCAATACATTTGGTACTTTGTTTACTGTTACCTCTTTTGGTGAGTCGCATGGCCCGGCCATTGGCTGCGTGGTTGACGGTTGTCCGCCGGGGCTGGCCTTATGCGAGGCCGATATACAGGCGGAACTGGATCGCCGCAAACCGGGTACTTCTCGTCATGTGACGCAGCGCCGCGAACCGGATACTGTTGAGATTCTCTCCGGTGTCTTCGAGGGGAAGACGACCGGCACACCGATTGGCTTGTTGATTCGCAACCAGGACCAGCGCAGCAAGGATTACGGCAACATTGCCGATACTTTCCGTCCTGGCCATGCCGACTATGCCTACACCCAGAAATACGGATTTCGTGACTATCGTGGCGGTGGCCGTTCGTCAGCCCGCGAGACGGCGGTGCGCGTGGCGGCCGGGGCGATTGCCCGCAAGTGGCTGCACGAACGCTTCGGGGTGGCGATTCGTGGCTGGATGAGTGCGCTCGGGCCAATCGAAATTCCGTTTGTTAGTGCTGATGCGATTGATGGCAACGCCTTCTTTGCGCCGAATTCGGCCATCGTGCCGGAGCTGGAGGCTTATATGGATAAGCTGCGCAAGTCGCTGGACTCTGTGGGCGCCAAGATCACTGTAACCGCTACCGGTGTGCCTCCGGGTTGGGGTGAGCCGGTCTATGATCGGCTCGATGCCGAGATCGCCTACGCGATGATGGGGATCAATGCCGTCAAGGGGGTTGAAATCGGTGCCGGTTTCGATTCGGTCGCCCAGAAAGGCAGCGAGCATGGCGATGAAATGACGCCACAGGGCTTTGCGACCAACCATGCCGGTGGTGTGCTCGGTGGTATTTCGACAGGGCAGGAAATCGTGGTCAATATGGCGATCAAGCCGACCTCGTCAATTGCCCAGTCGCGCCGCTCGATCAATCGCCAGGGGGAGGCTATTGAGGTGGCAACCGAGGGGCGGCATGACCCCTGTGTCGGCATTCGTGCCACGCCGATTGCCGAAGCGATGCTGGCCTTGGTTCTGATGGATCATGCTTTGCGTCATCGTGCCCAGTGTGGCGATGTGCTATGTGCGACGCCGCGCATTCCGGGGAAAATCGCGTAGTATTTATTTTTGCCGCGTTGGCGGCAGGTCAATGCAATAGGGAGAGAAAATATGCAAGTCGATCACCACGATCTGTATCAGGAATTTCCGGAATTCAAGGACGCGATCGAAGCACTCAAGACCAGCAATGCCTATTTCGCCAGACAGTTCGCTTCCTATAGCCGCCTGACCGGCAAGGTCGAAGATCTGGAGGAACATGACATGCCAGTTGCCGACTTCACCATGGAAGACATGAAGAAGCAGCGCGTCAAACTGAAGGACGAGATCTACCATCTGCTGCTTGCTTTCCGTGCTGGCCAGCAATCCGTCAAGGCCTGATTAGCGCCTTTGCCCGACGCTGCATCCGGTAAAATCACCGGATGCATGCTTTGCCTTACTGGCGCCTCTCGGGCTATTACTTTTTCTATTTCGCCTTCATTGGCGCGTTTTCGCCCTATTTCGGGCTCTATCTCCAATCCCTGAGTTTTTCTGCCTGGGACATCGGACTGTTGATGTCGCAGATGCAGCTGATGCGTCTGTTTGGCCCCAATCTGTGGGGGTGGCTGGCAGATCGTTTCGGTCGGCGCCTAGCGATCATTCGTCTGGCGGGGCTGATTGGCCTGGCCGGATTTACCGCGTTTTTCTGGCTCGATAAATTACCTGCCATGCTGCTTGCGATGGCAGTTTTGGCATTTTTTTGGAGTGCCGCGCTACCTCTGGTTGAAACGCTGACCTTCGATCATCTGCGTGACGAGCGTGGGCGTTACAGTCGTATCCGTCTTTGGGGTTCGATCGGGTTCATCATTGCCGTCATGGCGACCGGGGCGCTACTCGATATTGCGCCGCCGGTGGGCGTGCTCTGGGTGTGCTGGGTGATCCTGGTTGGCATTCTGCTCTATGCGCTGACCTTGCCCGAGTCGCCACCGCTTCCGCACCCCCGAGACGCTCAGCCGATTGGCGCCATTCTCCGTCAGCCGAAAGTGTTCGCGCTGATGGCCGCCTGTTTTGCCATGTCGGCAGCGCACGGCGCCTTCTATGTCTTCTATTCGATCCATCTCGATGCCCATGGCTACACCAAGACAGAGGTTGGGCTGCTTTGGTCGCTCGGTGTGGTGGCGGAAATCGTCGCTTTCATGTGCATGGCGCGCCTGGCGAAGCGTTTTTCGCTACGAACCATTCTGCTGGCCTGTTTTGCCGCCGCCGTCGTTCGTTTTTTGCTGATGGGCTGGGGCGTCGAGTCTGCCGCTATCATGATTTTTGTCCAGTTGCTGCATGGTCTGACCTTTGGGGCCTATCACGCATCGGCAATCGCCGCAGTCAATCTATGGTTTCCCGGCAAGACTCAGGGGCGGGGGCAGGCGCTATATTCCAGCCTGTCTTTCGGTGCCGGTGGTTTGCTCGGCGCCTTGATCAGTGGTCGGACCTGGGACTGGCTAGGCTCCGGTTGGACTTTCACGCTTGGCTCAGTTTTCGCGCTGATTGGCTTGTTTCTGATCTGGGGCTGGGTTGGCGGTAATGCGGTGCTTGATGCCCCGGAACGGGCAAAAACCGGCGATCCTGTGCAATAATTCAAAGCTTTACGGCCCACTAAAAGTTCCATGTCGAAGACCCTTTACGACAAGCTCTGGGAGAACCACGTTGTTCATCAGGAAGCTGATGGCACGGCGCTTCTCTACATCGATCGTCACCTCATCCACGAAGTGACCAGCCCACAGGCTTTTGAAGGCCTGAAGCTGGCTGGCCGCAAGCCGTGGCGCGTTTCCTCCATCGTCGCGACACCGGACCACAACACGCCGACCGACCACTGGGAAGAGGGGATCAAGGATCCAATCTCGCGCCAGCAGGTCGAAACGCTGGATGCCAACATTCGCGAAGTCGGGGCACTGGCCTATTTCCCATTCAAGGATCAGCGCATGGGTATTCTCCATGTCGTCGGTCCGGAAAACGGCGCGACCTTGCCCGGTATGACTGTTGTCTGCGGCGACTCGCACACTTCGACGCATGGCGCATTTGCCTGTATGGCGCATGGTATCGGCACTTCCGAGGTCGAGCATGTGCTGGCCACGCAGTGCCTGCTACAGAAGCGCTCCAAGACCATGTTGGTCGCAGTCGAGGGCAAGCTTGGCAAGGGTGTTACCGCCAAGGATGTGGCGCTGGCCATTATCGGCACCATCGGCACGGCGGGGGGCACGGGCTACGCCATTGAATTCGGCGGCAGCGCCATCCGTGGCCTGAGCATGGAAGGTCGCATGACCCTGTGCAACATGGCCATCGAAGGCGGCGCGCGTCTGGGCTTCGTTGCTGTCGATGACACGACGATCAATTACCTGAAGGGGCGTCCCTTCTCGCCAACTGGCGAGACCTGGGATCGCGCCGTTGCCTACTGGCGTACCCTGCATTCCGATGCCGGAGCACAGTTCGACCGTGTCGTTACGCTGAGGGCCGAAGACATTCGTCCGCAGGTGACCTGGGGTACTTCACCCGAGATGGTCGTTTCGGTGGATGCCGTGGTGCCTGATCCGGCCAAGGAAGCAGATCCGGTCAAGCGCGAGGGGATGGAACGGGCTTTGCAGTACATGGGGCTGAATCCGAATACCCCGATCAACCAGATTGCCATCGACAAGGTTTTCATCGGCTCGTGCACCAATTCCCGTATCGAGGATTTGCGCGAAGCCGCCTCGGTGCTCAAGGGGCGTCATGTCGCTGCCAACGTCAAGCTGGCACTGGCTGTGCCGGGTTCCGGTCTGGTCAAGCGGCAGGCAGAAGCCGAAGGGCTGGACAAGGTGTTCGTTGCGGCTGGTTTTGAATGGCGCGAACCTGGTTGCTCGATGTGTCTGGCCATGAATGCCGACCGTCTGGAACCGGGCGAACGTTGCGCGTCAACCTCCAACCGCAACTTTGAGGGGCGTCAGGGGCCGGGTGGGCGTACCCATTTGGTCAGCCCGGCAATGGCTGCAGCGGCGGCGATTGCCGGCCGCTTTGCGGATGTCCGCGACGTCCTGTAATCGGTGATGCTCATGCGTTCGATTTCAATTTTGCTGCTGGCTCTGGTCTTTGCCGGATGCAACACCGCGCAAGGCGTCAAGAAAGACGTGGCGATCGGTGCCGAGAAGACCGGTGAGGCTCTCCAGAAAGGTGGAGAGGCGGTAGGCGGTGCGTTGAACAAGACTGGCGAAGTGGTCGGCGAAACCCTGAAGAAGGGTGGCGAGGCCGTGCAGAAGGTGGTGAATTAATGGATAAGTTTGTTCGTCTGGAAGGTCTGGTTGCTCCGCTCGACCGCAGTAACGTCGATACCGATGCGATCATTCCGAAGCAGTTCCTGAAGTCGATCAAGCGTTCGGGCTTCGGCCCGAATGCCTTTGACGAATGGCGTTACATGGATGTCGGCCAGCCCGGGCAGGATAATACCGGCCGCCCGAAGAACCCGAATTTCGTGCTTAACCAGCCTCGCTATCAAGGGGCCGAGGTGCTGCTGACGCGCGCCAACTTCGGCTGTGGCAGTTCGCGCGAACACGCGCCGTGGGCGCTGCTCGATTTCGGCTTCAAGGCGATCATCGCCGAGTCGTTTGCCGATATTTTCTTCAACAACTGTTTCAAGAATGGCATCCTGCCGATCGTGTTGCCTGCCGCTGAAATCGAGGCGCTTTTCCAGCAGGTCGAGGCAACGCCCGGCTACAAGCTGGTGGTCGATTTGTCTGCACAAGCGGTGGTGCGCCCTGACGGGCATGGTATTCCGTTCCAGATTGATGCTTTCCGCAAGGAATGCCTGCTCAATGGTTGGGACGACATCGGCCTGACCTTGCGTCACGCTGAAAAAATTCGCGAATTCGAGGCCAAGCGCCGTGTCGATCAGCCTTGGCTGTTCTCCTGACGAGGAAAAAAGATGAAGATTTGTGTTCTGCCGGGTGACGGCATTGGTCCTGAAATTACCGCTCAAGCGGTGCGTGTGCTGAATTCGCTCGATCTCAAGTTCGAGATGGAAGAGGCGTTGCTCGGTGGTGGTGCTGTCGATGCGACTGGCAATCCGTATCCCGAAGCCACCCAGAAGCTGGCTCGCGCTGCTGACGCTGTGCTGCTCGGTGCCGTTGGTGGCCCCAAGTGGGACTCGCTGCCGCGCGAACAGCGCCCGGAACGCGGCCTGCTGGGCATCCGCAAGGATCTGAACTTGTTCGCCAACCTGCGTCCGGCCATTCTCTACCCGGAACTGGCCAATGCTTCGACGTTGAAGCCGGAAGTGGTTGCCGGGCTGGATATCCTGATCATCCGCGAACTGACCGGCGATATCTATTTCGGCCAGCCGCGTGGTGTGCGCGAAGAAAATGGCGAACGCGTCGGCTTCAACACCATGGTCTATAGCGAGTCGGAAATCCGCCGCATTGGCCATGTCGCCTTCCAGGCCGCCCAAAAGCGCGACAAAAGGCTGTGTTCAGTCGACAAGATGAACGTGCTGGAATGCACCCAGCTCTGGCGCGACGTGATGATCGAGATTTCACGCGATTACCCGGATGTCGAACTCAGCCACATGCTGGTCGATAACGCTGCCATGCAACTGGTCAAGGCGCCGAAGCAGTTCGACGTGATGGTCACCGGCAACATGTTTGGCGACATCCTGTCCGACGAAGCTTCGATGCTGACCGGTTCGATCGGCATGCTGCCGTCAGCCTCGCTGGACGACAAGAACAAGGGACTCTACGAGCCATCGCACGGCTCGGCGCCGGACATCGCCGGTAAGGGCGTCGCCAATCCGCTGGCGACCATCCTGTCTGCGGCGATGATGCTGCGTTACACCTTCGGCCTCGAAGAGCAGGCACTTCGTGTCGAAAACGCGGTCAAAAAAGTCTTGGCCCAAGGTTATCGTACTGGCGACATCTACGAGCGTGGCACGAACAAGGTCGGCACCAGGGAAATGGGCGACGCCGTGCTGGCGGCGCTGTAAAAAGAGCACAGGTTTTTCACGGAGAGTGATGTCATGAAGAAGGTTGGTCTGGTTGGTTGGCGCGGTATGGTTGGTTCGGTCCTCATGCAGCGCATGGTGGAAGAGGGCGACTTTGCCCATATCGATCCGGTGTATTTCTCGACCTCTGCCGCTGGCGGCAAGGCGCCGGTATTCGGCGGCAAGGAAGCGTCACTGCCGCTGCAGGATGCTTCTTCGATTGACGCCCTGAAAGCTTGCGAAATCATCATTACCTGTCAGGGGGGCGATTACACCAAGGAAGTCTTCCCTAAACTGCGTGCTGCCGGCTGGAACGGCCACTGGATTGATGCCGCCTCGGCGCTGCGCATGGCCGATGATGCTGTGATTGTGCTCGACCCGGTCAACATGAACGTGATCAAGGATTCGCTGGCCAAGGGTGGCAAGAACTGGATTGGCGGCAACTGCACTGTTTCCCTGATGCTGATGGGTCTGGGTGGCCTGTTCCAGAACGACCTGATCGAATGGGCGACGTCCATGACCTATCAGGCTGCTTCCGGTGCTGGTGCGCAGAACATGCGCGAACTGATCTCGCAGATGGGGGCCATCCATTCATCGGTGGCCGACCTGCTGGCCGACCCGGCTTCTGCCATCCTTGACATCGATCGCAAGGTCGCTGAAACCATCCGCTCGGATGCTTTCCCGAGGAAGAATTTCCGTAATACACCGTTGGCTGGTTCCTTGATTCCGTGGATTGACGTCCCGGTTGAAGGCGGTCAGTCCAAGGAGGAATGGAAGGGCGGTGCCGAGTGTAACAAGATTCTTGGTCGGCCGGCATTCCGTTCGCCAGGCTCCATCCCGATCGATGGTCTGTGTGTCCGCATCGGTGCCATGCGCTGCCATAGCCAGGCGCTGACCATCAAGCTGAAGAAGGATGTGCCGCTGGACGAAATCAGCGACATGCTGGCCAAGGCCAATCCGTGGGCCAAGGTTGTGCCGAACGATCGCGAGATCTCGGAGCGCGATCTGACGCCGGCTGCCGTCACCGGTACGCTGACCGTGCCGGTCGGCCGTCTGCACAAGATGGCCATGGGGCCGGAATACCTGGCTGCCTTTACCTGCGGCGACCAGTTGCTGTGGGGTGCCGCCGAGCCGCTGCGTCGCATGCTGCGCATCCTGCTTGATGCCTGATCAGGTATTCTGGCAAATAAAAACCGGGGCTTCGACCCCGGTTTTTATTTGTTGGGAATATGCCAAAGGGCAACTAACTAGAAGCCAGTTTAGCTTGCATTGCTAAGTGCATGATGTTAATTTGAAAGTCCCAAATTCCATACTCAGGGTTTCGCTGTGAACGAAACTAATCACATCAAGTTCAAAAAACGTGCGGCAGCGCTCGCTGTCGCATCATGCATGTCGCTCGCACCATGGTTTGCCGAGGCCGCAGGGCTAGGCAAATTGACCGTGCTATCCGCGTTGGGGCAGCCCCTGCGGGCAGAGCTCGATATCGGCGCCACCAAGGATGAGGTGGCCGGTATGACCGCTCGTCTTGCCCCGCAGGACGCCTTCAAGCAAGCTGGAGTCGATTTCGCCACTGTCCTGCTTGATCTTCGTTTTTCGGTTGAAAAGCGCGCGAATGGACAGTCTGTCGTCAAGGTGTCATCGGCCAAGCCGATCAATGAGCCTTTCCTCGACTTTCTTGTCGAATTGAACTGGCCGGCTGGTCGTCTTGTTCGCGAATATACCTTCCTGCTTGATCCGCCTGAAATTGCTGCCAGCCAGGCGTCACGCCCGGTTGCGGACGCGCGGATTGTCGAAACGGTACGGGGTGGAGGCGCTGCCGAAGACAGGCCAGTGTCGGTCAAGGCTGCTGCATCGCGTCCGGCACCTGCGCCCAAGGTCGCGGCTGAGCCCAAGGCGGCAGCAGAAAATAGTGGAACCCGGGTTGTTCGGCAGGGCGAGACGCTGCGCAAGATTGCCGATGAAAGCAAATACGACGGCGTGTCCCTTGAGCAGATGCTGGTTGGCTTGTTCCAGAGTAATCCGGATGCCTTTATCGGGCAAAATGTTAACCGTCTGAAATCAGGCGCTATTCTGAATATTCCGGAAAAATCTGCTGTTGAGGCAGTTTCTCCAAAAGAAGCCAAGAAGATTTATGTTGCCCAGGCGGCGGACTGGAATGCCTATCGCCAGAAATTGGCAGCATCTACAGCCAAGACGCCGGCCAAGGACGAAACCTCGGGAGCCCAGGCCAGTTCCGGCAAGATCACGGCCAAGGTAGAGGAAAAGGCAGTGCCTGCCGAGCAGTCCAAGGATCAGCTCAAGGTGGCACGTGCCGATGCTGCAGCCAAGGGCGCTGCCGCCGCTAAGGCAGCTGAAGCGGCTGACCAGATTGCCAAGGATAAGGCGCTGAAGGAAGCGCAGGATCGGATGGCAACTCTTGAAAAGAATGTGAATGAGTTGCAGAAGCTTCTGGAAATGAAAAACCAGAAGCTGGCTGAACTTCAGCAACCTCCGGTCAAGAAGGAAGAGCCCAAGGCGCCTGAGGTGGTCAAGCCAGTCGAGCCGCCAAAGCCTGTCGAAATTGCCAAGCCAGCCCCAGCGGTTGAGGAGGCGCCGAAACCGGTTGAGCCGCCGAAGGTGGTTGAAGAGACCAAGCCAGTTGAGCCGGTCAAGCCGGTCGAACCGCCTAAGCCGGAGGCCCCCAAGCTTGAGGAGAAACCGAAGGTGGTCGCTCCGCCGCCGGCTCCGGCGCCGGTTGTCGAGGAGTCGTTGCTTGATGACCCGCTGCCGCTGGTTGGCGGTGGTGGTATTCTGGCTTTGCTGGCTGGCTATTTCCTGTTCAAGCGTCGTCGTACGCAGAGCTCCGCCTTGGAAACAACCGCTGCACCGATGCCATCCAGTCTTGGTCCAAATTCCGTGTTCCGGATGACTGGTGGGCAAAGCGTCGATACGGGGAATACGCCGCCACAGACCGGTGAGTTCAGTCAGACAGGGCCCGGCACCATTGATACCGATGAAGTTGATCCGGTGGCTGAGGCGGACGTCTACATGGCCTATGGTCGCGATACCCAGGCTGAAGAAATTCTCCTCGAGGCCTTGCAGAAGGATCCGCAACGGACGGCGATTCACGCCAAATTGCTCGAAATTTACGCCAACCGGCACAGCCTGAAACAGTTTGAAACCTTGGCCAGCGAGCTGTATGCGCAGACCGCTGGTGTTGGGCCTGATTGGGAAAAAGTTGCCGCTTTGGGCGTAGGCCTTGATCCAAGCAATCCGCTATATTCCAGCTCACGTACGTCGGATGTCTCTGCCGCAACGATGGTGGCTCTCCCTGTAGAGGAACTGGAGCTGCCGGAGGCAGTGCCTGAAGCGTTATCGCCGCTGGTGGGAGGGGTTGAGCCGCTGCCGGAGATTGGTTTGGCCGATGAATTCGAGCGGGATACGTTGGTCCTGCCGAAGGAAACCGATGGCCATGAGGCGCTGGGCGAGGATGTTTCCGTGGCTGATGAGCTGGCATCGGGTTCTGATGCCATGACGCTTGACTTTGATCTTGGCGAACAGACTATCGCTCCCGAGGTCAAGGGCGTGGCTGAGACCTCGCTGGCCGATGTCAGTGCGGATCTCGAATCGCCGATCAGCATCGATTCCAGTGCACTTGATTTCGATCTCGGTAACGATGTTCAGGAGCCCGAGATTGTCGCGACGCTCGTCGGTGACCAAGGTGTATTTGGTGATCTTGCGACCGGCGTAGATCTTGATTTCAACGCCGCCGAAAAGCAGTTGTTGGCGCCAGAGCAATCGGTCATTCCAACCCCGGACTTCTCTCCGGAAGGTACCTTGGTCATGCCGTCGGCCACTGACAACGAAGACCTTGATGTTGGCCTGGGTACTTGGGTTGGTGCTGATGGCGAGCCCGGTATCTCGACGAATGAGGAGGCTTCGGCCGGCAGTGGCGGATCTGTTGATACGGATTCGCTGATGTCTCAGACCATTGTCAATCCGATGGCTGGAACGGATACGCTGCTTAGTTCTGATATCCTGAGCTTTGGTGGAGAAACCGATCATCCTCAACTGTCGAGCACTGTGGTTAACTCGGGTGTGGTCGATGCTGACTCTCTCGAATTTGACGTCAAGCTGACTGATTCCATGTTCCTTGGGCAACCGATGATTCCGCCTGAGTTCGATATCGGATCAATCAATCTTGATTTGGCGGCCGAACCCGCAGAACCTTCTGTTTCGCCAGTCGAAGTTCCAGCCGTGGCAGAAGCTCCGCTCGCTGCTACAGCGACCCATGATGCGCAGTGGGAAGAGGTTAATACCAAACTTGATCTGGCCAAGGCCTATGAAGAAATGGGTGATCTCGAGGGAGCTCGCGAACTTTTGCAGGAAGTGGTAGGCGAAGGGTCGGTTGATCTGGTTGAGCAGGCACGTACGATACTCGGTCGAATAGGCGGGTAGAATTCAGGCTTGTGATCGGCACATGGCCCCGCAAGGGGCTGTGTGCATTTTGGGAGCCTGGTTTGCATCCTTCGTGTGCATTGATCGTCTGGCTGGCGGCTGTTCTGGGTACGCAGTTTGTCGGATACGCCGGCTTGGCGATTTTGTTGCTCGGGATTTCGCTGCTGACGCCAGCTTCCTTGGTTCGTTGGTTGGCCTATGTTCGCCGGGCGCGCTGGTTGTTGCTGACCCTCTGGCTGATTCTGGCTTACAACACGCCAGGCGAGGCATGGCAGGACTGGGTGTGGGCGCCAACCTATGAGGGGGTCGCCGAAGCCAGCTTGCAGGCGGCTCGATTGCTTGTCATGCTGGCCTGTCTGGCCTGGCTTTTTGTCAATGTTGGTCATGATGGAATGGTCGGCGGTCTATGGTGCTTGCTGAGACATTTCCGGGTGCTGGGGTTGGATGTCGAGCGTTTGGTGGTTCGTCTCTCCCTGGTCCTCGCCAATTTGCAAACGGTTCCGGAAAAGGGAGCGTGGCGGCGAATGCTGGCGGTTGATGCGGCGCTGGCGGGTGGTCCTGAGGTGCTCCATCTCGAAGTTTTACACTGGTCCGGCCGGGACACGCTGGCGGTCACGGTAGCGGGGATCGGCTTGATGGGAGCGGTATTGCTGTGAGAGTTGCGTTGGGGATTGAATACTGCGGTACCGGGTTCCATGGCTGGCAGAGTCAGGCCGGCGGTGGGACGGTGCAGGATGCATTGGAAGCGGCGTTGGGCGAAGTTGCCGGTGTGCCGGTTGGTGTGCTCTGCGCGGGGAGAACCGATGCCGGGGTCCATGCAACCCATCAGGTTGCCCATTTCGATGCGCCGGTTGATCGTCCGCTGACCGCATGGGTGCGCGGGGTTAATTCGCATTTGCCGGAAGGCGTGGCCGTGCGTTGGGCGCAGCCGGTGGCAGAAGATTTTCACGCCCGCTTCAGTGCCCGAGGCCGGCGCTATCGTTATCTGCTGCTTAATCGTCCGCAGCGCCCTGGATTGTGGCAAGGACGGGTGGGCTGGTTTCACTGGCCGCTGGAGCTGGAAGCGATGCAGGAGGCCTGTCTTCGGCTGCTCGGCGAGCATGATTTTTCTGCTTTCAGGGCGGCAAATTGTCAGGCCAAGTCACCGGTCAAGCACATGTCGCGGGCTGAGGTGCGCCAGTGCGGCAACATGTTTGTTTTTGATTTCGAGGCCAGTGCCTTCCTGCATCACATGGTGCGCAATCTGGTCGGTACGCTGGTCTATATTGGCAAGGGTACGCAGCAGCCAGACTGGATCGAAGCGCTTCTGCAGACAAAGGATCGTAAACTGGCAGCGCCTACCTTTTCGCCGGATGGTCTGTATTTCCGTGGGCCGGTTTACGAACCGCACTGGGGATTGCCTGATCCGAATGACGATTTCCTCGATGGAATGTTGAAATGAAGACCCGAATCAAGATTTGCGGCCTGACTCGCGAAGAAGATGTCGACGCGGCTGTCGCGGCCGGTGCCGATGCGATCGGCTTCGTCTTCTACCCGCCCAGCCCGCGTTACGTTTCGCCGCAGCGCGCGGCCGAACTGGTCAAGCGGATTCCACCTTTCGTCGACGTCGTCGGTCTCTTCGTGAACGAGGCGCCAGAAGTTGTCCGCATCGCCTGCGAAGCCCTGCCCATTAACGTCCTGCAGTTTCACGGCGACGAGGATGCAGCGTATTGCAGCCAGTTTGCCCGGCCCTATCTGCGGGCGGCAAGGGTGAGGCCGGGGCTTGATCTGGTAGAATTCGCCGGCTCGTTTCCCGATGCCCGGGGTCTGTTGCTGGATGCCTTTGTCGAGGGCTACGGTGGTGGCGGCCATGTCTTTGACTGGACGCTGATCCCGCCGAATCTCCCCTCGTATCTGGTGCTATCCGGTGGCCTGACCGCAGACAATGTCGGCGATGCCGTGCGGCGCGTGCGCCCGGTGGCCGTTGACATCTCATCAGGTGTCGAAGCGAGCAAGGGAATCAAGGATCACTCGAAAATCGCTGCCTTCGTGGCGGCTGTACGGAAAGCCGATGAGTCAATATAACTTCCCAGACGCCAAGGGCCATTTCGGCCCCTACGGTGGCGTCTTCGTGGCCGAGACGCTGTTTGGCGCGCTCGATGAATTGAAGGAAGCCTACGCGGCTGCGCAGGCTGATCCGGCCTTCCGCGCCGAATACGAATACGAGCTCAAACATTTTGTCGGACGCCCGTCGCCGATCTACCACGCCAAGCGCTGGTCCGAAATGCTCGGCGGCGCCCAGATCTACCTAAAGCGCGAAGACCTTAACCACACCGGTGCCCACAAGGTGAATAACTGCATCGGCCAGGCCATGCTCGCCAAGCGCATGGGCAAGCCGCGCGTGATCGCCGAAACGGGCGCCGGCCAGCACGGCGTTGCGACGGCCACCGTCGCCGCCCGCTACGGCATGGAGTGCGTGGTTTATATGGGTAGCGAGGACGTCAAACGGCAGGCGGCCAACGTCTATCGCATGAAATTGCTCGGCGCCACGGTCGTGCCGGTCGAGTCTGGCTCTAAGACACTCAAGGACGCGCTCAACGAAGCGATGCGCGACTGGGTCACCAACATCCACAACACCTTCTACATCATCGGCACGGTGGCAGGCCCGCACCCGTACCCGATGCTAGTGCGCGATTTTCAGAAGATCATTGGCGAAGAATGTCTGGTCCAGATGCCGGAAATGACCGGCCGTCAGCCGGATGCCGTTATTGCCTGCGTCGGCGGTGGTTCCAACGCGATGGGTATCTTCTACCCGTACATAAATGTCGAGGGCGTTCGCCTGATTGGCGTCGAAGCCGCCGGTGATGGGATGGAAACGGGTCGTCACTCTGCCTCGCTGACTGCTGGTGTACCCGGCGTGCTGCACGGAAACCGCACTTACCTGCTGCAGGATGAAGATGGCCAGATTATTGAGACGCATTCGGTGTCGGCTGGTCTGGATTACCCGGGGGTTGGCCCGGAACACGCCTGGCTGAAGGACTTGGGTCGCGCTGAATACCAGCCTGTTACCGACAGCGAAGCGCTGGCCGCCTTCCATACCCTGTGCCGTATTGAGGGGATCATCCCTGCGCTCGAATCCAGCCACGCGCTGGCCTACGCCGCCAAGCTGGCACCGACGCTGGCCAAGGACAAGATTCTGCTGGTCAACCTCTCCGGTCGGGGTGACAAGGATATGCATACCGTGGCCGAAAAATCCGGGATCGTCTTCTGATGTCGCGCATCAAGTCTGCTTTTGAACGCCTCAATGGCGAAGGCCGCAAGGCGCTGATTCCCTTCATTACCGCCGGCGACCCGGATGCAGCGCTGACCCTGCCGCTGATGCACACGCTGGTTGAAGCCGGCGCCGATGTCATTGAACTCGGCGTTCCATTCTCCGATCCGATGGCTGATGGTCCGACCATTCAGCGTGCCTCGGAACGGGCGCTGGCCAGGGGCATGACGCTGCGCAAGGTGCTGCAACTGGTGGTCGAGTTCCGTAAGACCGATGGCAAGACACCCGTTGTGCTGATGGGGTACGCTAATCCGGTCGAAGCGATGGGGCTGGAAAAGTTTGCCGCAGCGGCTGCTCAGGCTGGTGTTGATGGCGTGCTGATCGTCGACTACCCGCCGGAAGAAGCGGCTGCCTTCGGTGCAGCCATGAAGGCTCAGGGCATGGATCCGATTTTCCTGCTGGCACCGACTTCTTCGGCCGAGCGCATCGCGCATGTCGCCGAAATTGCCAGCGGTTACGTCTATTACGTCTCGTTGGCAGGGGTGACCGGTTCCGGCGCACTGAATGTCGAGGCGGTAGCCGAGCGCCTGCCGCTGATTCGTGAAAAAACCGGCCTGCCGGTCGGCGTCGGTTTTGGCATCCGCGATGCCGCGACCGCAGCACGCATCGCCGGTATTGCCGATGCCGTGGTCGTCGGTAGCCGGATTATCGAAGAAATTGAAAAATCGACGGCTGAAACAGCCTGTGCCAATGTGAAAGCCCTGGTCGCAGACATACGCCGTGGTGTGGATGAGGTAAAAAAATGAGCTGGCTGACCAAACTACTGCCCCCAAAGATCAAGCGCGAACAGGGCCCACAGCGCCGCGGCAACCTGCCGGAAGGTCTGTGGAGCAAGTGTCCGTCCTGCGAGGCTGTGCTTTACGCCACCGATCTGGAAAACAACCTGCAGGTCTGCCCCAAGTGTGGCCATCACAATCGCCTGAATTCGCGTCAACGTCTGGATCTGCTGCTCGATTCGGAAGGCCGTTTCGAGATTGGTGCCGAGGTTTTGCCGGTCGATAGTCTGAAGTTCAAGGATTCCAAGAAGTACCCGGACCGCCTGATGGAAGCCAATGAGTCCACTGGTGAGAGCGATTCGCTGGTTGTCCTGCAAGGCGCCATCAAGACCATGCCGGTTGTTGCGGCGGCTTTTGAGTTCGACTTCATGGGCGGTTCGATGGGCTCGGTGCTCGGCGAGCGTTTCGTGCGCGGCGTGCAGGCGGCGGTTGAGCAGAAAATGCCCTTCATCTGCATTACCGCTTCCGGTGGCGCGCGGATGCAGGAAGGTTTGTTCTCGCTGATGCAGATGGCCAAGACGACCGCTGCATTGACCAAGCTTTCTGCGGCTGGCCTGCCTTTCATCTCCATTCTGACCGACCCGACCATGGGCGGCGTTTCCGCGTCCTTTGCCTTTGTCGGTGATGTGGTGATTGCCGAGCCAAAGGCGCTGATCGGCTTTGCCGGCCCGCGCGTGATCGAGCAGACCGTGCGCGAGACGTTGCCGGAGGGCTTCCAGCGCTCCGAATTCCTGCTGGAAAAGGGCGCCATCGACATGATTGTCGATCGTCGCGAACTGCGCGATCAGGTTGCCCGAGTTCTGGCCCTGCTGCAAAAGCTGCCGGCTGCCGCTTGAAGACGCTTGAAGACTGGCTGGCCCATCTCGAAGGCCTGCACCCAAAAGGTCAGGCCGGGATCGAGCTGGGCCTTGATCGCATTCGACTGGTCAAGGATGCGCTCGGGCAAGCTCAGCATTGCCCGGTGATCATCGTTGGTGGTACCAATGGCAAGGGGTCGACCTGCGCCTATCTGGAAAATATCATCGATCGTGCCGGCTACAAGGTGGGTTGTTACACCTCGCCGCATCTGCTCGCCTACAACGAGCGCGTTCGCCTGAATGGCCAAGCGGTCGGCGATGAAGCCCTGTGTGCGGCGTTTGCCCGTGTCGAGGCGGCCCGTCAGCAAGCCGGCGATGTTGCGTTGACCTATTTTGAATTTGGTACGCTGGCGGCCTGGGAGGTGTTTGCCGAGGCCGGCGTTGAGGCGGCTATTCTCGAAGTCGGGCTGGGTGGCCGACTGGACGCGGTCAATGCCTACGAACCGGACGTCTCCATCGTGACGAGCGTGGCGCTCGACCACACCGACTGGCTGGGGCCGGATCGCGAATCGATTGGTTTTGAGAAGGCGGGTATCTTCCGCGCCGGCAAGCCGGCGCTGTGCGCCGACCCGCATCCGCCACAAAGCCTGCTCGATCATGCGGCAGCCATTGGTGCTGATTTGCGCCTGATCGGTCGCGATTTTGGTTTCGAGCGACCGAGTGCCGAAACGAACGAAAACCGGCTGCAATGGCGGTGGTGGTGCCGCTCCGGAACACAGTTGCTCAAACGGGCGCTGGCCTATCCCGGCTTGCGCGGCCCGACGCAGTTGTTCAACGCAGCGGTCGCCTTGGCCGCGCTTGATGCGCTGGGTAATAAACTACCGGTGACCATGCAGGCCATCCGTCCCGGTCTGATCGAAACCGAACTGGCCGGGCGCTTTCAGGTCATTCCAGGCAAGCCGGCCATCGTGCTCGATGTCGGCCACAATCCGCAGGCGATCCGCGTGCTGGCCGACAACCTGTCGAGCATGGGCTTTTTCGACCAGACTTACGCTGTCGTCGGCATGCTCAGGGACAAGGATATTGCCGGTGCGCTGGCGCCGCTCAAAGGCAAGATTGATGTCTGGCATGTGGCGACACTGGGTGGTCCGCGCGGTACTGCAGCCGAGACGCTGGCCGGCGTCATCGCCGACAACGGGCTGGGTGGTGAGGTGGTTTGCCATCCTTCGCCACAGGCTGCCTTGCAGGCAGCCAAGGGTCAGGCCGCTGAAAGTGATAGAATCTTGGCCTTTGGATCTTTCTATACGGTGGCCGGTGCGCTTGAAGCGCTTCGGAAAAAGCCCTGATCATGGACGACAACGACGCCCAGTTGCACCTCAAGAAACGCGCCCGCCGCCGTCTGGTCGGGGCAGTTTTCTTTGTTTCCGTGGTTGCCGTGGTGCTGCCCATGGTGATGGATCACGAGCCGCGTCAGACGGTGCAGGATGTCGAGATTCGCATTCCGGGGCAGGAAGAAAAAACGTTTGCGCCCAAGTTTGCTGCCGCCCCGGTCGGGAAACCGGTGGTCAAGCCGACTGAGCCTCCTGTTGAGAAGGCGCCGGCCGTAGTGGCGCCTGAAGTCAAGCCAACGGCGCGCGTGCTTGAGGTTGTCAAGGCGGACGACAAGCCAGCGGAAAAGGCGCCCCAGAAACCTGAGAAGGCACCTGAAAAACCAGTTGCCAAGCCCGTTGAGAAACCCGTCGAAAAAGTGGCGGACAAACCCAAGGCCGATGAGGCCAAGCGGGCGGCAGCGATTCTGGCCGGACAGATGGCGGAAGCCAAACAGGCGGCCAAGGGCGGCGAATATCTGGTACTGATCGGAGCGTTTTCCAACGAGGCAAACGTCAAGATACTGAAGGCCAAATTGACGGAGCAGGGCATCAAGACTTACAGCGAGCCGCTCGATACGCCGCAGGGCAGGAAAACGCGCCTCCGGGCCGGTCCCTTCCCCAGTCGCGAAGCCGCTGACAAGGCGCGCGAAAAAATGCAGCGCATCGGTGTGTCTGGAGTTGTTGCGGCCAAGCCATGACGGGTTTTGACTACGTTGCGATCGGCATCGTCGGTGTGTCGTTGATCTTTGGTCTGTGGCGGGGTGTGGTGGGCGAGATTATCGCGTTGGTCGCCTGGGTGCTGGCGATCTTCGCTGCCGTGGAGTTCGGCGCGGTGGTCGGGCGAACAGCATTTGCCGGCTTGTCTGATCCGGCTTTGCGGACACTGGCAGGTTGTGTGGTGATATTTGTGGGTGTACTGGTCGTCATGGCCTTGTTCCGGATGGCCGTGCGCAGCATGGTCAAGGCACTGGGCATGTCCGTGTCGGACCGTATCCTTGGTATGGTCTTCGGCCTGGTCCGTGGCGTACTGGTGTGTATGGTGCTGGTCGGCTTGGGCGGGATGACCTCGGCACCGATGCAGGCGTGGTGGCAGGATGCGACCTTGTCGGCACCTTTGGAAACTGTCGTTTTGGCAGCCAAGCCCTGGTTGCCAAACGATTTGGCAAAACGAATTCGATTCAGCTAGGCAGGAAATACTATGTGCGGGATTCTGGGTGTAATGGCGACAACGCCGGTCAATCAGCTGCTTTACGATGGTCTGATGGTGCTTCAGCATCGTGGCCAGGATGCGGCCGGCATCGCGACGGCGGAAGGTAACACCTTCCACCTGCACAAGGGGCCTGGTCTGGTGCGTGACGTTTTCCGCACTCGCAACATGCGTGCCCTGCCGGGCAACTGCGGCATCGGTCATGTTCGTTATCCGACCGCTGGCTCGGCCTACAATTTCGCCGAGTCACAACCCTTCTACGTTAATTCACCGTTTGGCCTGGTGCTTGGCCATAACGGCAACCTGACCAATGCCGAGCAACTCAAGGGCGAGATGTTCCGCCTCGATCGCCGGCACATCAATACCAATTCCGACTCCGAAGTGCTGCTCAATGTGCTGGCCCATGAGCTGCAGTCATCGGCGCATGGTTATGAGCTTGATGTTGATGCCATCTTCCAGGCTGTGGGCGGCGTGCATCGCCGCTGCCGTGGCGCTTACGCCGTCGTGGTGCTGATTGCCGGTTATGGCCTGCTTGCTTTCCGTGACCCGCACGGCATTCGCCCGCTGATCTACGGTCAGAACGAAACACCGGAAGGCATGGAATACCTCGTCTCTTCCGAGTCCGTGGCGCTCGATACACTCGGTTTCAAGATGGTGCGCGACATCGAGCCGGGCGAAGCCATTTTCATCGACTTCAATCATCAGTTGCATAGCCGTCAGTGCGCGCAGCAGCCGATGTACGCCCCGTGTATCTTCGAGTACGTCTATCTGGCTCGGCCGGATACCGTGATCGACGGCGTTTCGGTCTATGAAGCCCGCCTGGCGATGGGCGAACTGTTGGCCGAGAAGGTCAAGAAGCATATCCCGATCGAGGAAATCGACGTCGTCATTCCGATTCCCGACTCCAGTCGCCCGTCGGCCATGCAACTGGCGCAGGTGCTCAACATTCCGTTCCGCGAGGGCTTCGTCAAGAATCGCTATGTCGGTCGTACCTTCATCATGCCGGGGCAGGCCATGCGCAAGAAGTCGGTGCGCCAGAAACTGAACACCGTCGGCCAGGAGTTCAAGGGCAAGCGGGTGCTGCTGGTCGATGACTCCATCGTCCGCGGCACGACCAGCCACGAAATTGTCGAAATGGCCCGTGCGGCAGGTGCCGTCAAGGTCTATTTCGCTTCGGCGGCGCCACCGGTGCGCTTCCCGAACGTTTATGGCATCGATATGCCGACCCGCTCCGAACTGATTGCCACCGGGCGGACCGATGCCCAGATCGCTGCCGAAATTGGCGCCGATGCCCTGGTTTATCAGGATCTTGAAGCGCTGAAGCAGTCCATCACCAACCTGCGGGCCGACCTGACCGTATTCGATGCTTCCTGCTTCGACGGCTGCTACATCACCGGCGACATTGATGACTACTACCTCGATGCAGTCGAGGGCAAGCGTGGCGGCAAGCCGGTCAAGAACGATGATGACGGCGACGGTCGCTCTTCGCAGCAGATGGTGCTGGGCCTGGCGAATGGTGGGCAGGAGTAATGGCTGACTTGCCGAATTACCGTCCGGAAACGCTGGCAGTTCGTGCCGGCCAGGAGCGCAGCCAGTTTGGCGAACATTCCGAAGCGCTCTACCTGACCTCAAGTTTTGTTTTCAAGAGCGCGGCACAGGCGGCAAAGCGTTTCTCCGGTGAAGAGGAGGGCAACGTTTACGCCCGCTTCTCCAACCCGACCGTCACCATGTTCGAGGAGCGCCTTGCTGCCCTGGAGGGCGCCGAGGATTGCGTCGCCACCTCAAGTGGCATGTCGGCGATCATGGCCGCCGTGCTGGCCCATCTGAAGCAGGGTGATCACATTGTTGCCTCGAATAGCCTGTTCGGCGCGACGGTGCAATTGTTCAACAATATCCTGTCGCGGACCGGCATCACGACCACCTTCGTGTCGCATACCGATCCAGCGGCCTGGGCAGCGGCGATCCGTCCGGAAACGAAGTTGTTTTTCCTGGAAACGCCGTCCAATCCGCTGACCGAAATCGCCGACATTCGGGCGCTGGTCGCCATTGCCCACGCCAAGGGCATTCTGGTCGCCGTCGACAACTGTTTCTGTACGCCTATCCTGCAACGCCCACTCGATATGGGGGCTGATCTGGTCATTCATTCGGCCACCAAGTTCCTGGACGGCCAGGGGCGCGTCCTGGGTGGTGCCGTTTGTGGCCCGAAAAAACTGACCGAAGAAGTCTTCAAATACCTGCGTACAGCCGGTCCGACCTTGTCGGCCTTCAATGCCTGGGTGTTGCTCAAGGGCCTCGAAACCCTGAAGTTGCGGGTTGAGGCACAGTCCGCCAATGCCGCAGGGCTGGCTGCCTGGCTGGAAGCGCACCCGAAGGTGGCCCGCGTTTTCTATCCCGGCCTGCCATCGCATCCTCAGCACGAGTTGGCCAAGACCCAGCAAAAATCCGGTGGTGCCATTGTCGCCTTCGAGGTGAAGGGCGCTCGCGAACAAGCCTGGCAGGTCGTCGATAATTGCCGCCTGCTGTCCATTACCGCCAATCTCGGCGATACCAAGACCACCATCACCCATCCTGCCTCCACCACGCATGGCCGCATTTCCCCGGAAGCCCGGGCCGCTGCCGGCATCAATGAAGGGCTGCTGCGCATCGCCGTCGGCCTTGAAGCGGTAGAGGACCTGCAGGCCGACCTCGAACGGGGTCTGGCTCCTATCTGATCGTCTGAATTATTACGCGCCGACAGCGAGGGGGCGCAAACAACCGGAGCAGGGCATTTCCAGAGTCACTGGGGAAATGCCCTGAATTGAAATCCGGTTTCTCCTGACCCTCGCTGCATCGTTGCTCCCTGGCCGTTCCGGTCAGGCTTTATCCAAGGATTCCCATGCATTTTTCCGATCTCGGCCTGAAGGCCGAACTCCTGCGCGCCGTTGCCGATCAAGGCTACGATACGCCGACCCCCATCCAGCAGCAGGCCATTCCTGCCGTCATGACCGGCCGCGACCTGATGGCCACGGCCCAGACCGGCACCGGCAAGACAGCCGGCTTCACCCTGCCCATCCTGCACCGCCTGTGCAGCGGCCCGAACGACCGCCTGACCCGCGTTGCCAAGACGCCGCGCGTGCTGGTCCTGACACCGACGCGTGAACTGGCCATCCAGGTCGAGGAAAGCGTGCGCACTTACGGCAAGCATCTGCCGATCACTTCACTGGCCGTCTTTGGCGGCGTTGGTATCAATCCGCAGATCGCCAACCTGCGCCGTGGGGTCGATATTCTGGTGGCGACGCCGGGGCGTTTGCTCGATCATGTCCAGCAACGCACCGTTGATCTGTCCAAGATCGAGATTTTCGTCCTCGATGAAGCCGACCGCATGCTCGACATGGGCTTCATCCGCGACATCCGCAAGATCATCGCCCTATTGCCGAAACAGCGCCAGAACCTGATGTTCTCGGCCACCTTCTCGCCGGATATTCGCGAACTGGCTGCCGGACTGCTGCACAATCCGGCCTCGGTCGATGTTGCGGCGCGCAATACCGCCGCCGAAACGGTCACCCAGCGCGTCATCGAAACCAATCGCGATCAGAAAAAAGAGCTGCTCTGTCACCTTTTCGAAACGCGCGGCTGGCATCAGGTGCTGGTTTTTGCCCGGACCAAGCATGGTGCCGATGCGTTGTCCAAGACGCTGGAAAAAGCCGGTATCAAGTCGGCTGCCATTCACGGCGACAAGTCGCAGGGCGCCCGGACCCGTGCCCTGACCGAATTCAAGGAAGGCAAGCTGGTTGCTCTGGTGGCCACTGACATCGCGGCACGTGGCATCGATATTGACGCGCTGCCCTATGTCATCAACTACGAACTGCCCAATGTTGCCGAAGACTACGTGCACCGCATCGGTCGTACCGGCCGGGCCGGGATGGAAGGCGAGGCAATTTCGCTGGTCTCCCACGATGAGCGCGGTAGCCTGCGCGACATCGAAAGGCTGATCAAGCGGGATCTTGAGCGCGTTGTCATTCCGGGTTTTGAGCCATCGGCCATTGCACCGCCGAAGCCGGTTCAGCCGCCGCGTGGCGCGCGCAAGCCGCAACCAGGTCGGCCATCCGCGCAGAAAACGGCCCAAAAGCCGGGTGGTCCGGCGCAACATCGCAGCGGCAGCCGGCATCGCTGATTTGCATTGATTTACCGACAACTCGCCAGATGGCGACTTGTCGGCCTTCCGAAAAACGTCTACTGTAGAAACTTAAGCCGTTATTTCATATTGTTAACGGCGTTTCTTAAGGTGTTTTGGAGGTCGGGATGCCCCCCCCGCAAAAAGTCCGCCTTGGAGACCTGCTGATCGAGCAAGGTCTGCTGACTGACGAACAATTGAAAATCGCGCTCGATGAACAGAAACGCACAGGGCGCAAGCTGGGGCGCGTTTTTGTCGAGAGTGGCTACGTTACCGAGGAAGGGATCTCGCAGGCGCTGGCTCGTCAGCTGCGGATTCCCTTCGTCAATCTCAACAGCTTCACACCCAAGCCGGACCTGATCAAGCTGTTGCCTGAGGCGCCAGCCCGACGCTTCCGGGCGCTGGTGCTTGATCAGTTGCCGGATGGACGCCTGCAGATAGGGCTGGCCGATCCAACCGATTTGCAGGCCTATGACGAAATTACCCGTCTGGTTCGGCGAGAGATTGATCTCGCAGTCGTTACTGAAAGCCAGTTGCTGGCGATGGTCGACCGCGTTTATCACCGTGGCGAACAGATTACCGGCCTTGCCAAGGAGCTGACTGCCGAGCTGGGCGATGTGCCGATCGAGTTCGGTGACCTGCTTGGCTTGAACCCCGGTGCCGAAGATGCGCCCGTCGTCAAGCTGCTGCAGACGGTGTTCGAGGAGGCCATGCGCCTGCGCGCTTCCGACATCCATTTCGAACCGCAGGAAAAATCACTGCGCATCCGCTTCCGGATCGACGGTGTGCTGCATATCCAGACCGAGGCCGACGCCAAAGTCTCATCGGCCGTCGCGCTGCGCCTGAAACTGATGTCCGGGCTGGATATTTCCGAAAAGCGCCTGCCGCAGGATGGTCGATTCAACATCAAGGTGCGCGCCAATCCCGTTGACGTGCGTATTTCCACCCTGCCGACCCAATTCGGCGAGTCGGTCGTCATGCGTCTGCTCAACCAGAACACCGGCCTGCTTGAGCTTGAGAAGATCGGCATGCCAGAACGCGTTCTGGAGCGCTTCCGCCACGCCCTGAAGCGGCCGAGCGGCATGGTTCTGGTGACAGGCCCGACAGGTTCCGGCAAGACGACGACGCTTTATGCTGCGCTGAACGAACTGAACAGCCCGGAAAAGAAGGTCATTACCGTCGAAGATCCGGTCGAATACAGGCTTCCTGGCTTGAATCAGGTGCAGGTGCACGAAAAGATCGACCTTTCCTTCTCGCGCGTGCTGCGCACCGTGCTGCGTCAGGATCCGGATATCGTGCTGATCGGCGAAATGCGCGACCAGGAAACGGCCGAAATCGGTATGCGGGCCGCCATGACCGGCCACCTCGTGCTGTCGACCTTGCACACCAACGATGCCATGTCGACGCCAATCCGCCTGCTCGACATGGGGGTGCCACGCTACATGGTGGCGCTGTCGGTGCATATGGTCGTTGCCCAGCGGCTGGTTCGGGTCATCTGCGGCAATTGTCGCGAGGCCTATGTGCCAACGCCAAACGAGCACGAATGGCTACGTTACGAGTTGGGCAGTCAGATCGATAGCCATGTCTTCCATCATGGTCGCGGCTGTGCGCACTGTGCCAACACGGGCTATCAGGGCCGGACGGGCGTCTATGAGTTTCTTGAAATGAGTGATCCGGTGGTTGAAGCGATCAACCATGAGGACCCGGGTGAATTCCTGCGTGTCGCCCGGCAGCAGATGGCCGGCGAGACCCTGCGTCGCGATGCGGTCCGCCTGGTCCTGGCCGGAACGACCAGTGTGGCCGAAGCCATGCGCATCAGTAACCAGTTCGAGGAATAGCCCACGTGGCCAACTTCGCCTACAGGGGACGGGACGCCAGCGGCAAGCTGATCGAAGGCGTGCTCGAAGGCGCATCGGCGGGTGGGGTTGCCGATCTCTTGCTCGGGCGGGGTGTGACGCCGGTTTCCATTCAGGAAAGCACATCGAAAGGCAGTCCCGGCGCCGAATTAAATCTGTTCAAACCCAGGGTTCAGCACGTCGATATCCTGCTCTTTTCGCGGCAACTGCATACCCTGCTCAAATCAGGCGTGCCGATCATGCGTGCGCTGAGTGGCCTGCAGGAGTCGGCCACCAATCAGGCCATGAGGGAAGTGATCCGCGATGTTCGCGAGAGCCTGGAGGCCGGCCGCGAATTGTCGGTATCGCTGGCCCGCCATCCCAAGGTATTCAACTCCTTTTATATTTCCATGGTGCGGGTCGGCGAAGCCACTGGCCTGCTCGACGAGATTTTTCTGCGGCTGTTCGAGCATCTGGAGTTCGAGCGCTACATGCGCGAGCAAGTCAAATCGGCCCTGCGTTACCCGATGTTCGTGGTCATCGCGATGGCTGTGGCTATCGTTGTCGTCAATATTTTCGTTATCCCGGCCTTTGCCAAGGTCTTTCAGGGCTTTGGCGCCGAACTGCCGCTGATGACCAGGATTCTGCTCGGCTTTTCCGATTTCATGGTGGCCTGGTGGCCGGCCATGCTGATCGGCCTTGTCGTTGCGGTGCTGGCGTTTCGTTCCTGGATCGGTACGGTGGCCGGGCGGATGCAGTGGGAGTCCATCGTCCTGCGTTTTCCGATTGCCGGAAAAATCGTCCGCAAGGCAGCAATGGCAAGGTTTTCCCGCAGCTTTGCGTTGGGAACGCGCAGTGGCGTTCCGGTCATGCAAGCCTTGACCAATTCGTCGCAAACCGTCGATAACAGCTATATCGCAGCCAAGATCGAAGGCATGCGCGATACGGTCGAACGCGGCGAAAGCGTGCTGCGGGCGGCCATCGCTTCCGGATTCTTTTCGCCGGTGGTCCTGCAGATGGTGGCGGTTGGAGAGGAATCAGGGGCGCTCGACGACATGATGGAAGAGGTTGGCCAGATGTACCAGCGCGAGGTGGAGTACGAACTGAAGACGCTCGGGCAGCAGATTGAGCCTATCCTGATTGTCTGTCTTGGCGCGCTGGTGCTGGTTCTGGCGCTCGGTATCTTCCTGCCGATGTGGGATCTCGGCAAGGTGGCCATCAAGCGATGAATGGACATGCGACGCTATTACGAATTCGCGTTTGTCATCATCCTGATCGGCCTGATGTCGTTGTTGCTAATGCGCTCGCTGGAAGCGACGCGGGTCGAGGTGGAAGAGGCCATCGTGCAATCCGAGGTGGCGGCCATTCGGATCGGTTTGATCGAGGCTGTGGCCCATCGAGAAGGTTTTGGTGGCGAACTGCCGAAAAGCAAAAATCCGCTCGATTGGGTTTCGGTTCGACCAGCGAACTACGTCGGCGAACTGGATGTGGCGCCGGAAAACAGATCGGTCTGGTATTTCGACCGGCCTGCCGGGGAACTGGTTTTTCGCTTTCGCGATGGGCACCGGGCCCGCTTTCGCTTCAGTCGAGAATTGGGAAGCGAGCATTCAATGGCGGTGCTCGCGGGGGTTGGTTTGTCTCGACTTGAAGATCAACGTGAATAAGGCTTGAGAAAGGGAGTTTATATGTCTAAAGTTATAAGATTCGCTGTCGATAATATAAATATGAATAAATCATCTGCTTTTAACAGACAAGGCCAGCGCGGATTCACGTTGATCGAACTGATCGTCGTGATCATCATCCTTGGCATTCTGGCTGCGGTTGCTCTGCCGCGTTTTGTCAATTTGCAACGCGATGCCCGCATTGCCAAGCTGGAAGCGGCACGCGGCAGCGTGCTCGCGGCATCGGCCTTGTCGCATGCGACGATGCTGGCCCGGGCCGGCGTTGCGGATACAGCGGCTTGTCCTGGTGGTGGTGGCACGGCGACCAATGTCGTTTCCGGGGCTGGCACGGTGTGTACCGAGAGCGGCATTGTTAACATGACCAACGCCTATCCGGCGGTCACGGCGATCGGAACTACCGCCGGTATTCTGTCGATGGCCGGCCTGACCGGTGTGTTCAATCCGACAGCGGCACAATTGCAGACCGAGGGCTATACCTACGGTGGTGCTGCCGGCGGCACGGCCACTTTCGGTGTGGTGGGGGCGACAGCTGCCGGAACCTGTTTGTTTACTTACGCGCCTGCCGCCGCACCTAATGCAGCGCCGACGATCAGTGCCCTGACCACGACCGGATGCTAATTTTTTAATTTGAGGAGTTGGATATGAAGAACGTACAAAAGGGTTTCACGCTGATTGAACTGGTTGTTGTGATCGTCATTCTCGGCATCCTTGCTGCGACGGCACTGCCGAAGTTTGTCGATCTGTCGAGCGATGCTCGCTCTTCGGTGATTAAGGGCGTATCTGGCTCCATGGCCGCAGCAAATGCGATGCTCTATGCCAAGGCTCAGGCGGGTGGCCAAGGTGGAGCGACGGGTAGTGTTACGGTGAATGGCACAGCCGTTTCATTGGTGTACGGATTTGCCAGCACTGCAGCTGAACTGGCATTGGTCATGGATCTTAATCCAGCTGCCGATTTTGACACCACGACCCTCAATGAAATCCAAATGAAGAAAGCGCCGACGCCTGCTAGTTGCAAGGTTCTCTATGCGCCAGCAACTTCGACGACTGCACCGACCTATACGATCACTGCATCTGCCTGCTGATCGTCTGTCAATACTCATGATTTTTCGTGATGGAAGGCCTGGCGTCACTGCCGGGCCTTTTGTTTTTAGTGCAGTTCCAGTGCGCAGAGCGGGCAGTGCTGGTTTCAGCCTAGTCGAACTGGTTGTCGTCATCGTGCTGCTTGGCATCGTGGCCGCTGTGGTCATGCCGCGCTGGCGAGGTGGCAGCGGTTTTGAAGAGCGAGCCCTGCACGATCAGGTCGTTGCGGCGCTGCGTTACGCGCAGAAATCAGCGGTGGCGGCGCGGCGGACGGTCTGCGTTAGCTTTTCCACAAGCCCTTCGAAGGTGGATTTCTCGATTTCGAGTACTTATCCTGCTGCCAACTGCAGCATCGGCAGTTTGCTGGCAGGGCCGGATGGGACGAATCTCAGCATTGCGGCGAGTGGTTCAATCGCCATCACCTCGTCAGCAAGCAGTTTGACCTTCGATGCTGCCGGGCGGCCCAGCGCGGCAGCCAGCATCACCGTTTCCGGCTTGCCGGCTTCCCTGGCGATTACCGTCGAAAGCGAGACGGGTTATGTGCATTGATCGCTTTCGGCGTCGCCAATTCGGCGTTTCACTGGTTGAGCTGATTGTTTTCATTGTGATTGTCAGCGTCGGAGTGGTTGGCTTGGTGTCGGTGATGAATCCACTGGTGCGTTACAGTGCAGATCCGATGGAAACCAAGCAATCTATGGCCATTGCCGAGTCGTTGCTCAATGAGATTTTGCATCAGCCATTCACGTGGTGTGATCCGGACGATGCTGCGGCATCGACGGCACAGCAGTATGCCGATTGTGCCAACCCGCAGAATGTCAGCGGTGCGACGCCGTCCACAGAGACAAGTCGTTCCGGCAGCGGGCCGGGAACGGCTTACGACAATGTGGCGGACTACGATGGCTTCTCCAAAAACAATATCGATGACGCTTCCGGTGGTAATGCCATGACGGGTTATACGGCAGGCGTTGCGGTTGCTCGGGCCGGAATCGCCTTGGGGCTGGCCGACGATACTGCCGCCTTGAGCGTGACCGTGACGGTGAGTCGTAATGGGCATTCATTTTCCTTGACGGGCTATCGCTTCCGCTATGCGCCGCGCTACTGATTTTCATCCTGTTTCAGCTGGTGAACGCGGCTTTACGCTGGTCGAGGTGATTGTCGTGATCGTCATCACCGGAATACTGCTTGGTATAGTCGGCATGTTCGGGTGGCGCCAGATCGATGCCTACGTTAATGTGAGCAATCGCGCCGATCTTTCCGATGCCGCCGATACCGCCTTGCGCCGCATTGCTCGCGATCTTCAGTCGGCATTGCCAAACAGCGTCCGGCAGTCAGGGGGCTTTCTTGAGTTCGTGCCGATTCACGATGCAGGGCGTTATCGGGCGGATGTCGATAATAGTGGTGCAGGTAATCCGCTTAATTTTGGCAGCACGACCGACAATGGCTTTGATGTGCTCGGACCGGCGGTAACAATAACGGCGGGTGATGAACTGGTGATATTCAATCTCGGTCAGACCGGTTCGGATGTCTATGCCGGAACCAGCAGGCGGGCTATAGCCACTGCGGCTGGCAGCGTATCGAGTATCCAGTTCACGCTAGGGAGTGCGCCGAATCAGCAGTTTCCACTGGCCTCTCCGAATAGTCGCTTTCAGATTGTTGGAACTCCCGTGACCTACGAGTGCTCGGCAAACGCGGCCAATCCGGAGCTCGGTAGCATCACCCGGCATTCCGGTTACGGTTTCCAAAGCAGCCTTGCTTCCGCACCGTGGCCCTTCGGGGGCGTGTCAGCGGTATTGGTAAACGACGTTTCGGCTTGTTCGTTCAGCTATATCCCCGCCGTATTACAGCGCAACGGACTGGTTGTACTCCGGCTGACCTTGACGCGGAACGGGGAGTCGGTCGATTTGCTGCATCAGGTCGATGTCCTGAACACGCCATGATGCCTTTTTCGGATCATTCCGCTCATGGATCGCGCCAGCAGGGTGCCTCGGTCATCACCGCTATTTTCTTGTTGTTGCTGATGGCGATCCTGGCGGCAGCGATGGTTTCTGTCGTCTCGACGGCACATGTCAATCTCGCCACCGATATTGGCGGTGCCAAGGCCTATCAGGCAGCTCGCGCCGGTGCCGAGTGGGGGATGTTCCAGCTTGACCCCAATGCCCAGTTGTCATCGTTGCCGACATGTGTCGATGGGACGCCGGCAATTCCTGATCACACTGTTACAGTGACCTGTTCGAGCTCGACTTATACCGAGGCCGGGCGCCAGATCGGTATTTACCGGATTATCTCCAAGGCGACCGCGAACGGGGCCAAGGCGCCTGGGATAGAGCGCCAGGTGGAGGTGACACTGGAAAAGTGCCGGGATTCGTCGATTACGGTGGCGCCTTATGACTGTTAGTGGATCAAGGGATATAAGGGGCGAGCGGTGAGAACAATGGCAATCCGGATCAGAAGTGAGCTGTTGGCTACGCTGTTTAGCCTCTCGTGCCTGTTTTCCGGGGATGTTTTGGCGGCGCGCACGGTAACGTCGGCGACGGTCGATGGCGGTTCGGTGACCACCGTCGCCCCAGGTGCGTCGATCACTGCCGTGGTCAATGCCTCAACTTCGGGGTCAGACAATAATTGGCAGTGCACGACGTGGGCTATCGCGGCGTCATCGCCGGGTACGCCGACAGCGGTAAATCATTCCAATCACAATAGTTCTGGGAGCTATTCCGAAACGTTTGCCATGACGGCTCCCTCGGTGGCGGGGACCTATAACGTTTATTTTGTTGCCTACAACAACGATGCATGCACCACTGGCGCGTCAAGCTATACGCTCGCCTCGGCTGTGATTGTCGATGCCAGGCCCAACGTGCTTTCCATCAGCCGTTCCAGCAGTAATCCGGCTGCGCCCAACTCAAGTGTGACCTGGCAGGTGGTTTTCGACAGGTCGGTGACCGGGGTGGACTCTGGCGATTTCTCCCTGCTTCAGGGGAGTGGTGCCACCGGCGCGAGTATCACGGCGGTTAGTGGCTCAGGAACGACGTGGACCGTGACTGCCAATACGGGGACTGGCACGAGTGGGACGCTGCAACTGAATCTGGTCGATAACGATACGATCGTCAGTAGCGCCGATGGCACCAAGCTGGGCGGAACGGGGGCGGGAAATGGCAATTTCTCCGGTGAGGCTTATACGATCATATCGAGTAGTTGTGTGCCGCCGGCCAATACACCAAGTGGCTTGGTGTTGACCTGTCAGTGCGACAGCTTTGGTCGCAGCACCCTGAATCCGTCGCCGATGTTTACCACCAGCAACTGGGTCGTCTCGACCAGTGATACAACGGGGGTTGTGCCTTACCTGAATACCAGCACCGGCTTTTTGCGCCTGACGGAAAAGACGGGCAACAACGCCAAGGCGGCGACGGCACCGGGCTTCTTCCCGGCGGCCGGTAACTACATATCGGTCGAGTTCAAGCATTATGCCTACAACGGTAGCGGTGCAGACGGGATAGCCGTGACCTTGTCGGATTACACGGTGCCAGCCGTTCCCGGAGCATTTGGCGGGTCGTTGGGCTATGCTCAGAAAACCGCTGGCGGCACAGTTCCCGGATTTGCCGGTGGCTGGATCGGTATTGCCGTCGATGAATATGGAAATTATTCGAATCCAACAGAAGGGCGCGTCGGTGGCGTTGGATTTATTGCCGATGCAGTCGCGGTACGTGGCTCTGGCTCAGGCACATCGGGGTACCCCTATCTGGGTGGGTCGGGTTCCACCTTGTCTCCGGGGGTGGATAATGCTGCCTCCACCACTCCTGCATATGGTCATTATTATCAGGTCATCGTCGACGCGCGGAATGCTGCCTCCGGGAAGACACTTGTTGCAGTCAACCGCGATACCACGGGAACGCGTGCCAGCTATGCTTCGGTTGTCCCTTCTTTCGATGCCTTTGCTGCTGCGACTTTGGCTGGTTACACTCAGGCCGCTGTGCCAGCCAACTGGCAGTTGTCCTTTACCGGTTCGACCGGTGGTTCGACCAATATTCACGAACTCGGCGAGGTTCGAATCTGCGCGCAGAACTATGTTCCTCCCGATGGTGGAACTGCCGGCGGGTTCAGCGCGATTGATGACGCATACAGCAGCACCATTCAGAATTTTTTGACGGGGCACATCTATACCAAGCTCGTTGGCACCGCCTTCAAGCTGAAGGTTGCCGCCCTGTCCAACAGCCAGATCCTGACGACCTATGCCGCTAGCGGCACGAAAAATGTGGCGATCAAGCTGGTCGATAACAGCGATGGCGCATGTGGTGCCGATGCGAACCGGGCGACGGCTTGCGCCACCAGTGCCTGCAATGGCAAGACGGCGGTAACGGGTGGTAGCCAGACACTGGCCTATACGTCAACCGACAAGGGTATCAAGACGACCGCCGATTTCACGATCAATACGGCCTATGCCAATCTGGTTGCGGTCATGAGCGAAGGCGCCGTGACCGCCTGCTCCGTCGACACCTTCGCTGTCCGACCGACCAGGTTCTCCAGTGTTACATCGTCGGCAACCAATGCCACCCTGACCGGGGCGCCCAAATTCAAGGCAGGAACGGATAGCTTTACCCTGACGGCAACGGCGAATGCCGCTGGCTATTCGGGAACGCCCAAGATCAGCAGCAGCGGGATGAGCGCAACGGCAGCAGGATGGACGGTGGGCAGCCTGTCCCCGATCATTTTCCCGAATGCGACGCCTGGTGCATCGACATCGGTGGCTACCGGTTCCTTCACCTATTCGGAAGTCGGGAATTTCCGTTTTCTTGGCTTTGACCCGGCTACCGATACGACATCGGTGCGCGGTGTCTATGACGATGACTGGGTTGCCGTGGATAGCGCCGCAACAAAGAACGATTGTGTTGCCGGCAGCTATTCGAATGCCAAGGATGCTTCAGGCAAATATGGTTGCCTGTTCGGGCTTCTGGATAGCGGTACATCGGCGCCCAATTCGGTATTGTTCGGACGCTTTATCCCGGATCGGATTGCCTACCTTGGTGGTGGCGTTACGTCGTTCTGCAGTTCCGGTACCAAGCCCTTCACTTACATGGGGCAGCCGCAAATGGGTATCGCTTACCGATTGCAGGCGGTCAATGGGGCAGGTGTCGTGACGAAGAATTATTCGCAGGCCTTGGGTTACCCCGTTGTTAACCCGAGTCTCGTGGCCGAGGATCAGGATACGGCCAATCAGGGGTGCGACCTGGCGAGTCGCATCGGTGGGCTGGCTGCGGCACAGTGGTCGTCCGGGCTTTACGTGATCAATGACGCCAACGCAGACAATGCACCGGATACTTCAGCCGTTAGCTTTTCACGTCCTGCATCGCCTGTCGCATTGAGCTTGGCGACTTGTGCGGCGAATCGTGCCAGCGCGGGCGGGCCTTTCTGGTTGCTCGATATCGGGGTTGCCCTGAACGACACCACGGATGGTGTGGCGATCGACGGTATGGATATGAATTCGGCAACTACGGGTATTTGCTCTGTAGCCGCTTGCTCGGCACGCAAGATCGGAACGACGGGCGTTGTCGATGGGCGTTTGTGGCTGAACAATGCCTATGGCTCTGAAATGCTCCCATTGTCAGTTCCTGTGCTGGCCCAGTATTGGAGCTCGGCAGGCTGGAGGACAAACAGCTACGACAGTTGCACTGCGCTGACCCAGCCAACGAGACAAGACACCGGAAATGCCGGATTGGTCTTCTACGCGCCGCCCGATACGGCCCGTAATGGACTCGCCCCGGGTGAGGCTGTTGCACAAATGAACGGCTCGACAGCCGCGTCGGTTGCCATGGTCAATGGGGATGGAAAGCTGGTGCTGCGTGGATTGGCCTCGTCAAGCATCGGTCCCGGGGTCGGCAACTTTGGATACGTGGACGTCATTGGCAGCAAATTGACGCCATCAGCGTCTTGGCTTCCTGCCACGGGGAATGCCCGTGCATGCTTCGGTTCCTGTGGTCCAAGATCGCCAGTAATCTATTTTCGCGAAAGATACTAAAACTAAAAAACCATTGAAAAATAATGTGTTACTGGCTATCCTTCTGAAAAAACTTAAGGTGTTTGGACAATGTGGCCAAATTTTGGGGTGAAACTTGAGGAGGGGTGGATGTCGGTCGTCAGAAACGGCGATCGCATCGACCTTGCCCATGTCATTCGCCCGGCTGGCAAATGCCCAGAGATCCAGCTTTGCGAATCGTTCCGGATCGAGAAAGATGAGCGCGATGCGCTCTCACGGTTGGCTCAGAGCCGGGGGTTGAAACGTTATCGTTGCGCCACCCTGCTTGGCGACGCCGAGTATCGGCTGGTGCAGATCGAGGCCCCGGCGGTGCCGCCTGAAGAGCGTCTGCAGGCCTTGCGCTGGCGCTTGAAGGATGTGGTTGATTTTTCGGTCGAGGGTGCGGCTATTGCCGTCGCCGACATTCCCGTCGAAGGCAGTCGACAGGCCAGCGTCTTCGCTGTTGTTGCGCCACAGGCCGCGGTTGGCGAAAGGATGTCGCTGTTCCATGGTTCAAAGGTGCCACTGGAGGCTATCGATATCCCCGAAATGGCCGTGCGCAATGTCGCGGTGCTTTTCGAGGAGCCTAACCGGGGGCTTGCCTTTCTGGTGCTGACCAAGGGCGATGGCTTATTGACCATTACCTATCGCGGCGAGCTTTATCTGTCGCGGCGCATCGAGGTTTCGTCGGCCGCGTTGGCCGAGGCTGATCAGGAACGTCGCCAGCAGATGCTGGAGCGTCTGGCGCTGGAATTGCAGCGCACCTTCGATAATTTCGATCGTCAATATGGCTTTATTTCCGTATCACGTCTGCTGGTCGCTTCGGAAGCGGACTGTGCTGGCGTAGTGGCCGCGCTGGGCCAGAATCTTTATTTGCCGGTTCAGCTTGCCGACCTCGGCCAGGTTGCTGAATTCAATACCTTGCCCGAATTGCGCTCCGCCGAGCGGCAAGCCCAGAGCCTGCTGGCGATCGGAACTGCGCTGAGGACCGCGGTATGAGTCAGCAGATCAACCTGCTGCTGCCGGAGCTGAAACCGCGCGTAGACTGGCTGGCCTTGCCGGTGGTTGCTGCTTTCGCCCTTGTCGGCTTGCTGCTGCTGGTTGGCTTGGCCACGGTGACGGCGATGCGGGCGGAAAGCCTCCGCGCCAAAGAGGCGGCAATCAAGACGCAGCTGCTCGCGCTGCAGCAACAGGTGCAGATGCTTGGCCAGTCTCTGGGGGCGCGACAGGGCGATTCCTTACTGGATACACAGATTGCGGCAGCCCGGCTCGGTGTGGCGCAGCGCCAGGAAGTGCTGAATGTGATCGCCCGGGGCGAGGTGACCGGCAGCAATGCCTATTCGGGGTTGCTGCAGGGTTTCTCGCGGCAGGGTGTAGAGGGGGTCTGGCTGGTTGGTTTCGGTTTTGCCGACAAGGATATCGAAATTCGTGGCCGGCTGACCGATCCGGCTTTGCTGCCGGTCTATATCAACCGGCTGAATGACGAACCGGCTTTTGCGGGGCGTCGTTTCTCGGCGCTCGACATGAAGGGTTTCGATCCGCTTGATGAAAAGCGCGATGCGGCTTCGGGCGCCGAGGTACAGACCAAGGTCAAGGCGCGCTATACGGAATTTGTGTTGCGCACGGAGCCGGAGAAGGCACGATGAACGGCATGCGCCAAACCTGGTTCCGGCTGAACAAGCGATATTCGTCGTTGGCCAAGCGCGAGCGCCAGTTGGTGGCTGTTGCCCTGATTCTGGGGCCGCTGCTGATCGGCAACGCCCTGTTTGTTGATCCGCTGCGCGCTCGCCTCAATGGTACGGAAAATACCATTGCGACTGAAAGTGCCTCGGCGGCTCAATTGCAGGCGGAGGCGGCCAATTTGCAGCAGCAACTGGCGATTGATCCCGATGCTGGCCGGAAGGCTGAACTGGCCGCTCTGAGTGGTGAGCGGGACAAACTGGATGAGCAATTGCGTCAGCTCGGTTCGGCACTGGTCCGGCCGGAGGAGATGAACGCGCTGCTTGAACGTCTGCTGGCCCGTCATCCGGGGCTGCGGTTACTCAGCCTGAAAACCTTGGCGCCACAAAGTGCCCTGGGCCGAGTAGACGTGGCTAAAGAGGGCGAGACTGCCGAGCGAAGCTTTGATCTTTATCGGCATGGTGTGGAGATTCGCCTTGAAGGCAGCTATGGCCAGTTGCAAGCTTATCTGGCCCAATTGGAAAAAATGCCGCAACACCTGCTATGGGGGCAGTTGAGCTATCGCGTGATCGACTACCCGAAGGCGGAGATGACCCTGACGGTTTACACCTTGAGCCCGGATCGCTCGTGGCTGGCGCTATGAAGCTGATCTTTTTCGCCTGGCTCGCGTTTGTCTCATCGGCCTATGCCCAGTCGAACGATCCGACGCGCCCGCCGGCTGCCTGGATGACAGCGGCAGACGCTGGCGTTTCCGGCGTTGAGGGTTCAACGGGTTTGCGCCTGCAGTCGGTTCTGCTCAGGCAAGGTGGCCGGCCGGTGGCGATCATCGATGGCAAGACCGTGACCCTTGGCAACCAGGTCGGCGGCGCCAGACTGGTGCGCCTGACTGAACGAGAAGCTGTATTGCAGGGGGCGGATGGCGTGACGCATCTCTACCTGACCCCCGACGTTGAAAAACAAATGATAGTTACGCCCAAATCCCGCAAGGCCGGGAAAACCGGGCCAGTGAAGGGTCTGCCATGAGCAAGATTTCGATAGTCGCTATGTCGGCACTTTTGCTGGCCGCGTGCAGCAACCAGTATTCGCATCGGGGAGATGCGTTCGAACGGGCCGGTCAGGAAATCGGTGCCGCCGCTGCCGGCAAGACGAACCGCTCGCAAGGCGATGTCGTCGGCCAGGCCATGGTGCCACCACTGCAACTGGAGCAGCCGGTTGCTGCCAAGCCGGAGCCTCGTTTCAATCTGGCGGTCAATAATGCCCCGGTTGGACAGGTACTGAATGCCCTGGTTTCCGGTACGCCTTACAGCATGCTTTTCCCGCCCGAACTGTCGGGCACGGTCAGCCTGAATCTGAAGAACACGACGGTGCGCGAGGCGCTCGATACCCTGCGCGATGTCTATGGTTACGATTACCGTTTCCAGGGCAACCGGATTTACGTGCAGCCCAATACCATCCAGACCCGGATATTCAAGATCAATTATCTGGCGAGTCGTCGGCAGGGCATGAGCGACATGCGGGTGACCGGCAGCTCACCGACAACCTCGAACCCCGGCATGGGCAGCGGGGCAGCTTCCGGGCAGCAGCTAAGTGGCAGTGCCTCGGGGACGACGGGCGGAACGACCAGCTCGTCGGCACAGCGCATCGTCGACAGCGCCCGTGTCCAGACGAGTTCGGATTTTGATTTCTGGAAAGATCTGACCTTGGCACTGACGACGATTGTCGGTCACCAGGACGGCCGCAATGTGATCGTCAATCCAGGCTCCGGGGTCGTGCTGGTCAAAGCAACGCCAGTCGAGCTGCGGGGGGTCGACGAATATCTGAAGGCGACCCAGCTGGTGGTCGAGCGACAGGTAATGCTGGAGGCGAAGATCATCGAGGTCTCGCTGAACGACTCGTACCAGACCGGCATCAACTGGAGCAAGTTCGGTGGCATCGCCAATCGCTTCTCTCTCGGGATCGCTGCCCCGAGTGCGACCCTGGCCGGCTCCGGGGTGATCAGCGGTTCTGCCGCCGGTGTTTCCGGCGGCACTGCGGTGGCTGCTGTACCGGGCAGTGGCGGCGCCATGGCTACGGGGCCGACGGGGCGTGGTTTCTTCGGCCTGACCTTCCAGTCCAATAATTTTGCGGCGCTGCTTTCCTTCCTCGAGGGGCAGGGTGACGTTCAGGTGCTGTCCAGCCCGCGTATTGCGACGACCAATAACCAGAAGGCCGTGCTCAAGGTGGGGACGGACGATTACTTCGTGACCGGGATTAGCACCAATGTGACGACCGGCACCGGTACCGGCGGCAATGTCGTGACTCCGAATATCACCCTGCAACCATTTTTCTCCGGTATCTCGCTCGATGTGACGCCGCAGATCGACGATGAGGGCAACATCATCCTGCACGTGCATCCGTCTGTCAGCGTGGTCGAGGAAAAGAGCAAGAGCGTCAATCTTGGCGACCTCGGAACCTACACGCTGCCGCTGGCATCGAGCACGATCAACGAGAGCGACAGCATCGTCCGCGTCCAGGACGGCAGTATTGTCGCCATCGGCGGACTGATGAGCCAGGAACAGAATACCAACCGCTACGGTCTGCCGGGGATCAGCGGCGTGCCCGGGCTTGGTCTGTTGTTCGGTCAGAAGAGTGTTTCCAATCGCAAGCGCGAATTGGTCATCCTGATGAAATCGACAGTCATTCGGGGCGAGAATTCCTGGCGCGATGTGGCCGGCGATGCCCAGGACCGTCTGCAGGCGCTCGACCCGCGGCAGCAACGCCACATCGAGTGGCAATGACAGCGCTGACAACGGCAGCAAAGGCAGGTCGCGTTGTATCTTGATCATTTCGGCCTGACTGAATTGCCGTTCGGCATTACGCCGGACACCAGCTACACGGTGATCACGCGCAGCCACCAGGAGGCGCTGAATACCCTGCTCGTCGCGCTGAATAGCGGCGAAGGCTTCATCAAGATTACCGGCGAGGTCGGGACCGGCAAGACGCTGCTTTGTCGGCGCCTGCTGCAAGCCCTGCCGGAAGGCGGGGTTTCGGCCTATTTGCCCAATCCTTATCTTGCCCCGCGCACCTTGCTGCTGGCTTTGGCCGAGGAACTCGGCCTCGAAGTCAGCACCGATAGCGATGACTATCATCTGTTGCAGAGCGTCAATCGTGCGCTGTTGGCGCATGCCGCAGCCGGGCGGCAGGTCGTTGTCTGCATCGACGAAGCGCAGGCCATGCCGCTGGAGACATTGGAGTCGCTGCGCCTGCTCTCGAATCTGGAAACCGAGAAGCGCAAGTTACTGCAGATCGTGCTGTTCGGTCAGCCGGAACTCGATCGCAAGCTGGCCGAGCCTTCGGTTCGCCAGTTGCTGCAACGCATTGCCTTCCATTACCGCTTGAGCGGCCTGGCCCGTGAAGAGGTGGCCAAATATCTGGTGCATCGCCTGCGCGTGGCCGGTTATCGTGGTGAAGATGTGTTCGGGCCGCGCGCCGTTCGCTGCCTGCATCGGGCCAGTCGCGGTACGCCGCGTCTGCTCAATATCCTGGCCCACAAATCCTTGCTCTCGGTCTATGGCGAAGGCAAGCATGCGGTAGCGGCCAGCCATGTCCGGCAGGCGGCCTCCGACACGGAAGGTGCCGCCTCGGCGGGATGGTGGTGACATGAGTCTGATCAACGACATGCTGCGCAATCTCGAGACCAAGCGTCCCGATGACCTGGCCCGGCAGAACCTGCAGCGGGAAATACGTTCCTTGCCGGCTGCTAGCAGTGATCATGGTCATACGGCCAAATTGATTTTGGTCGGTGGCTTGTTGCTGCTGATTGGCGCTGGTGTCCTCCATGCGAATGGCCGTCTGCTGCCTCTGTTGGGGCTTGATCATGCGCCGGTTGTGGCGCCTGTTCCACCTGCCGTAGTTGCTCCTGCGCTATCACCAGCGCCCGTTGTGGTCGCAGAACCGGTGGACGACAAATTGCGCCTGGCCTCGAATCTTGAGGTCTTGCCGCTTCCCGCCGCGCCGGTCCTGCCGGTGCCTGATCCAGTCGTGCCGATAGCTGCAAGCGCGCCGAAAAGCGAACCCGCTTCGGCGATTCCGGAAGTGCCGAAGCCGGCATCTCTCGCACCGGTCGGGCCAGTCAAGATCGAGAAAAGCCCGATCGCGGCGACCCCGCGTGATCGGGCCGATGCCGAGTACCGCAAGGCAGAAGGTGCGATGGCTTCAGGCCGTAGCGCCGAGGCCATCGAAGGCATGCGGGCAGCGTTGAAACAGGATCCCGGCTATGTCCCGGTCCGTCAGGCACTGCTCCGTCTGTTGCTCGACATGCGCAAGAACGATGAGGCGATGCTCGTGCTGCAGGAAGGGCTTGAGCTTCAGCCGGCCCAGACCGGCTGGGCGATGTCACTGGCCCGCCTGCAACTGGAGCACGGCGATCTGGCCGCAGCGGACCGCACGCTGGCTCGTTCGCAGGCTTATGCCGAAGCCAATGCCGACTATGCCGGTTTTCAGGGGCACCTGAAGTCGCGTCTCGGTGCCCAGCGTCTGGCCGTTGGCCATTATCAGCGGGCAGCGCGTCTGGCGCCGAACGAAGGCCGCTGGTGGCTGGGGCTCGGATTGGCTCTTGAAGCGGATGGTCACCTTCCCGAGGCGAAGGATGCGTTCCGACGCGGCATGGCTTCCGGGACTCTGTCGGCTGATCTAAGCGCGATTGCCGAACAGCATTTGCGTTAACAACGCATTTTCCGTTGCCCAGGCCGGACTTTTGGCTGTCACAGGCGCGTAAAATTCCCCCTGTTGGCGGCGTCGACCGCCACGCACAATAAAAGACCAGGGAGAAGAAAATGCCAATCAAACTCGTCCAGTCGACGGTTTCCGCCTATCAGTATCCGCTGCTGATCAAGCAGTTGCTGCTGACGCCGCTGGCCATTGCGCCGGAGCAGGAGATTACCTATCAGGGCAAACTGCGCTACAACTACCGGACGCTGAACGAGCGGATCGGCCGCTTGGCCAATGTGCTGACCGGCCTGGGGGTTGAGTCCGGGCAGACGGTGGCGATGATGGACTGGGACAGCCATCGCTACCTCGAATGCTTCTTTGCCGTGCCGATGATGGGCGCCATCCTGCAGACCGTGAATGTGCGGCTCAGTCCGGAGCAGATTCTCTACACGCTGAACCACGCCAAGGCTGATGTGCTGCTGGTCAATAGCGAGTTCTTCGCGATCCTGACGCAGATTGCGGGGCAACTTGAAACGGTGAAGACCATCATTCTGATCAGCGACGAGGCCGAACTCCCGATTGCTCCGGTGGCGATGGTGGGCGAATACGAAGCCCTGCTGGCTGAGGCTTCTCCGGACTACGACTTCCCGGATTTCGACGAAAACGCACAGGCGACGACCTTCTATACGACGGGCACGACTGGCAATCCGAAAGGCGTCTATTTCAGCCATCGCCAGCTCGTGCTGCACACGCTGGGCTGCGCCGCAGCGCTGGGCGGGGCCAACCGGCAGGGTCATATCCACCGCGAAGATGTGTATATGCCGATGACGCCGATGTTCCACGTCCATGCCTGGGGCTTTCCGTATCTGGCGACGATGATGGGCGTCAAGCAGGTTTATCCCGGTCGTTACCAGCCGGAAGTGATTTGCCGCCTGATCAGCACGGAGGGCGTCAGCTTCTCGCATTGCGTACCAACCATCCTGCACATGATTCTCAGCCATCCGCATGCAAAGACCGCCGATTTCACCGGCCTGAAAATTCTGATTGGCGGCGCTGCCATGCCGGAAGCCATGGCCATTTCTGCCCAGAAGCGTGGGATGGATCTGTTCACCGGCTACGGCATGTCGGAAACCTGCCCGGTGCTCAGCATGGCGCATCTCGAAAGCGCCGACCTCAATCGTTCCCTGGAAGAGCAGGCGGTGATCCGCGCCAAGACCGGGCGGCCGTTGCCGCTGGTCGATCTGCGCATCGTCGATCCGGAGATGGCCGATGTGCCGCATGACGGCAAGGCGACTGGAGAAGTGGTGGTGCGCGCGCCGTGGCTGACCCAGGGCTATGTCAGCGCACCGGAGGATTCAGAAGGCTTGTGGGCGGGCGGTTATTTGCACACCGCCGATATCGGCAATATCAACCCGGCCGGCTACCTGAAGGTCACCGACCGCATCAAGGATGTAATCAAGACCGGTGGTGAATGGACTTCTTCGCTGCAACTGGAAGACATCATCGCCAAGCACGAGGCGGTCAATGAAGTGGCGGTCATCGGCGTGCCGGACGACAAGTGGGGTGAGCGCCCACTCGCCTTGGTGCTGCTCAAACCGGAGCATGTTGGCCAGATTACCGAGCATGCCTTGCGCAACTATGCGGCCCATGCCATCGAGGCCGCCGGTATTTCGCGCTACGGCGTGCTGTTGCAGGTCAGTTTCGTCAAGACGCTGGTCAAGACCAGTGTCGGCAAGATGAACAAGCGGCTGATGCGGGCCGATCCGGACGCCCTGCGCATGTAAGGAATTGCCCTGGCCTGTAGGTCGGGGCGGGGCCGCTCCATTTAACGGGGTGGTGTGATGGCGGTGGGCAGCGGGACCTCGATCTCGCTTCCATCCAGTTGGGCCTCTATTTTTTCGACGGCGGCTTTCAGGTCGGGCAGGTAACGGCTGGCTGCCTCGGCAACGCTCATCGCCTTCTTCAAGAAGACGATGTTGAGGCAGGCCAGCACGTGGTTCTTGTGGCGAATGGGCAGGGCAATCGCAGCGATTTTCTGTTGCTGACTCCATTCGCCCTCATTCGAGGCGTAGCCCTGACGCCGTACCCTTTCCAGCATTTGATTGACCAGCACACGATTGCGGGCAAAATTGGCCTGCTCGTCGTTGCCGGCGACCAACAGTTGAAGTATCTGCTTGCGCTCTTCATCGCTGCAATAGGCCAGATAGGCCCGGCCGGCCGAGGTGAACAGCAAGGGCATGCGCTGGCGGATCATTGCCCGATGGAAGGAGAGCACGCTGAAGCGGTGGGTTGTCTCGCGAACCAGCATGCAGTCGCCATCGAGGGTCGATAGATCCGAGGGCCAGACGATTTTTTGCAGCAGTTCGCCGAGTACCGGGTTGGCTACTTCGGAAATCCATTCGTCGTCGGTGAAACCATCGCTCAGCTGGCGTACCTTCTGGTTGAGGCGGTAACTGTCGTCGGATGCGCTGCGCCTGACATAGCCTTCGGCCTGCAAGGTTTCCAGCATGCGGCGTACCGTTGTCCGATGCAGCGCGGTGGCCGCACTGAGTTCGGCAATGCTCGCCCAGCCGTTGGCTGACTGGCTGATGGCCCGCAGGATGGACAAGCCACGGCTCAGGCCCTGCACGTTGCGATAACTGGCTCCGCTCTCTGGTCGCATGTTTGTCTTGGTGATCAATACGATAAGGCAATCAGCCCGTCGTTAATTTGAGATGCTCAAGCAGTGTCCTGGCGACGCTATCGATATGCATTTTTGCCTGAGTCCCGGCTTTCTCGCACTGATGCTCAGCGATGGCGTCGATAATTTCCTGATGCTCTGCGTAAACCAATCCAATATGGGCTTTGAACCCTTCGGTCTGTACGAGGTAAAAATCCGAGAGTTCAAAATTCGCCAGCTGCCTCGAGCAAACAATCGGCGAGCGCGCCATTGCGTGCAATTGCTTGTGAAACCGGACATTGAGTTGTTGATATAAGCGTGCCGCATCGGGCTTCGTATTGTCGATTTCCGCTATCTGCTGGTTGATCGCTCTTAGCTTTGCCAGATCGTCAGGCGTGGCTCTTTCAGCGGCCAATTCCCCGATGAGTCCTTCCGTCGCCGCAAACATGCGATAGAAGTCGCTGATTTCGTCAAAGGTCGGCTCGACGACGCGACAACCGACCTGGGCGGTAATTCGAACAAAGCCGTTGTCCTGAAGACGATACAAGGCCGCCATGATGGGGTTACGACTTGCGCCGGTATCTTCGCTGATTTCCTTGACGGGAATAGGGGCTCCAAAACGGTAGCGTCCCTCGAAAAGCCTTCCCAGGATTTCTTCGTAAATCAGATTTTTTTTGCTGGCCATTTTTTGCATCCCTTCACGCAGATGGTACCAAAGGCGTCGGTTTTCCGGACCAGGCGTTGCCTGATCCAGTCACGAATTGTTGATCGCATTGTTGTGATCCAAAAACTTGCATGCTAGCATGCAAGTTAATCTTGCTTGTTATACAACATCAGTTCGTTGGGGGATAAATGGAAGACAGCAACAAATTCGATACCGATGTTTTGGTCATCGGTTCTGGCCCGACCGGGGCCGCTGCCGCATTGGCGCTCGCTACTTACGGGATTCGTTGCCACATGATTTCCCGCTGGAACTGGTTGGCCGACACGCCGCGGGCGCACATCACCAATCAGCGCACGATGGAAGTGCTGCGCGATTTGGAGATCGAAGAGGAGTCATATCGCTACGCCACCCCTTGGAAACACATGGGCGATAGCTTGTTTACGACGAGCCTGATCGGTGAAGAGCTTGTTCGCATGCGGGCCTGGGGAACGGGAGAGGAAAGAAAGAGCGATTATTTGACAGGCAGCCCTTGCGAGTTGCTGGATATCACCCAGCCGGTCATCGAGCCGATCATCTTCAAGAACGCAGCGGAGCGCGGCGCCAGCTTTTCGTGCAATACCGAATACTTGTCGCATGAGCAGGATGCGGATGGCGTGACGGTCAGGTTGCAGGATCGTTTGAATGGCCGTGAATACACCATGCGCGCCAAGTACCTGATTGGCGCTGACGGCGCCCGCTCCAAAGTTTTTGAAGAGCTTGATCTGAAGCTGGAGGGGCAGCTTGCTCGCGCCGGTACGGCCTATGTCATCTTCAATGCCGACCTGTCGAAGTACGTCGAACACCGTCCCAGTATTCTTCATTGGATCGTCAGCCCCCATGCATCATTCGGCGAGATCGGTCTTGGCTTGCTGCGAGCAGTGAAACCCTGGACGCAGTGGATTGCCGGCTGGGGCTTCGATATGTCGAAGGGCGAGCCAGATCTGAGCAACATGGAATACGTGCTTGGCCAGATTCGCACGCTGGTCGGCGATCCGAACCTTGAAGTCGAGGTCGTCAGGACGTCCATTTGGTACGTGAATCAGGCCTATGCCCCGATTTACTCGAAGGGGCGGGTATTCTGCGGCGGTGATGCTTGCCACCGCCATCCGCCATCAAGCGGTCTGGGGCTGAATACTTGCGTTCAGGATTCATTCAACCTGGCGTGGAAACTGGCCTATGTCCTCAAGGGACATGCCGGCGAGGCCTTGCTTGACACCTACTCTCCGGAGCGTGCTCCGGTCGGCAAACAAATCGTTACTCGTGCCAATCAGTCTCGATTGGACTATGCGCCCTTGAAGGCGGTCTTCCGTGTTGAGGGGGCTGAAAATCCGGTTGCAGCGGGGATCGCCAGATTCAAGGATCCTGGTCCCGAAGGTGTCAAGGCCCGGAAAGCTGCGCAAGAAGCGCTGGAGCTGAAGAACCGGGAGTTCAACGGCCAGGGCGTCGAGATGAATCAGCGCTATGAGTCAACGGCAATCATTCCTGAAACTGGTGCCAGGGAGGAGGTCTGGAAACGGGATCGTGAGCTTTATCTTCAGGCGAGTACTCGTCCTGGCGCGAAAATTCCCCACGCTTGGCTGGTGAACAAGAAGGGGGTCAAGGTCTCGACTCTGGATGTCACGGGGAAAGGGATGTTTTCGATTGTCACGGGACTCTCTGGCCAGGCTTGGGTTGAGGCTGCCAAGGCGTTGCAGCTTCCCTATCTGCGGACTGTTGTGACTGGCGCACCTGAGACACAGGACGTGTATTGCGAATGGCAGCGTCGTCGCGAAATCGAAGAGGCTGGGGTCATCCTGGTTCGCCCTGATGGTGTGGTTGCGTGGCGCCATAGCGCCGACTTGTTTGATGCGAAGACGGCAAAAGACCTTCTCGCCGATGCTCTGTCAAAAATTCTGAACAAAAAAGTGTAGCAGCAGCCCGGGGAGCGAAAGCCCCCCATTCATGTGTGCAGAAACCAACCCCAACCCGAGGAGACCAAGATGAACTTCACCAAGAAATTTGCAGTGGTGGCGGTGAGCGCCGCCCTTCTGTCCAATGTCAGCCATGCCGACATCAATGTTGGTGTGATCTTTTCCCTGACTGGCCCGGCAGCGTCACTTGGCAATGAGACGAGAAAGTCAATTGACCTGATGCCGACTACCCTGGGCAAGGAAAAAGTCAATTTCATTGTCATGGACGATGCAACCGATCCGACTAACGCAGTTAAAAACGCTCGCAAGCTGATCGGTGAAAACAATGTTGACGTCCTGTTTGGACCGAATTTGACCTCTGGTGGTGTGGCGATCGCTGACGTGGCGAACGAAAAGAAAGTACCGCTGTTGTCTCAGGCACCCATCGAGGTGGCGCCGGAAAAGTTGAAATGGACGTTTCGGGTGGAGCCGCTGGCTGAAATCATGGTTGGCCGTTGCGTGGCTGATATGAAGGCAAAGGGCGCCAAAACCGTCGCTTTCATCGGGTTTTCCGATCCGTGGGGAGAGTTGCTGCTCAAGGCGCTGAACAAGACGGCTGAGGCAGCTGGCATCAAGGTCGTGGCGGTTGAACGTTTTGGCCGTACGGATAATAGCGTCACCGCTCAAGCGCTCAAGATCGTGACTGCCAGGCCGGATGCAGTGTTCGTTGGTGGTGCCGGAACGCCTGCGGTCATGCCGCACAGCACGCTGCGCGATCGCGGGTACACCGGCCCGGTGTACCACTCCCACGCAGTCGCAAACAAAGACTTCCTGCGCGTCGGCGGCAAGGCCATCGAAGGTGCGCGCCTGGCGGTTGCCCCGGTGCTTGTGGCTGAGCAGTTACCTGACACGCATCCGAACAAGAAGAGTGCCTTGGCGTTCCTGGCGCTACTTGAAAAGAAGTACGGGCCTGATTCGCGTTCAACCTTTGCTGGCGCGTCATGGGACGGCTGGGTGATCCTCGAACATGCGCTGACAGGGGCGCAGAAGACCGCCAAGCCGGGGACGGATGAGTTTCGGGAGGCCGTTCGCAATGGCCTGGAAAACACAAAGAAGGTGGTCGGCGCCAACGGAACCTACACCACCAGTGCCACCGATCACGGCGGCTATGACCCTGCGTCGGCAGTGCTGATCGAGGTTTCGAACGGCAAATGGAAGTATGTCAATTAAGGCAGAAAACCGGCTGGATTTCTGAATTTTCACTGAAGTTTGCCAAGGGCTAACCCCCTTGGCAAATAAGCATTTGTGGCCGAAGCATTTTTAGTTGTCTATTAAATTCGTTCTAAAACAAAGTTGTGCACATTGTGAACATTTGGGAAATAAATTTCGGCTAGTCCTTGCATCTCCCTAGAATCTCTCCATCAACAAAAACGATGTGGAGACAAACATGAATACCGGCTTCACGGGTTTCGGCTAACTAGCCCCCCATCCGTCGTCTTCCGAGACGACCACTCCTCAAAAACTCTGCCCTTTGCCTGCGGGAAAGCCAATCTTCCCGAGGGGAGCGGCTTGCCTGAATTCGTTGATCAAGGATATTGCATGACCATCCAGCTGAAATGTCTGTCTCACACGCCGTTGCGTGGCATCAATGACCCCGGTGCCGCCACTGTTGCCGAAGTTGACGCCGTTCTGGCCAAGGCAAAGGCCGAAGTGGAGGCCTTCGATCCGGAACTGATTGTCGTCTTCGCGCCGGATCACTACAACGGCCTGTTCTACGACCTGATGCCGCCGTTTGTGATCGCTACCGCGGCCGACTCGGTGGGCGATTACCAGACGATGACCGGTCCTCTGTCGGTGGACAAGGATCTGGCCCTGGAAATGGCCAAGTTCATTCTCGACAGTGATATCGATATCGCCATTTCCCATCGTCTGCAGGTCGATCACGGCTGCACGCAAACGCTGGAAGAAATGACCGGCAGCCTGACCCGTTACCCGGTGATTCCCATCATCATCAACTCGGTGGCCCCACCGTTTGGCCCCTATCGCCGGGTGCGCAAGCTGGGTGAGGCGGTCGGCAAATTCATCGCCAAGCTGAACAAGCGCGTGCTGATCCTCGGCACCGGCGGCCTGTCGCATGAACCGCCCGTGCCGCTGCTGTCGGGTGCCAATGAGGATATTGCCAATTTCCTGATTGCCGGGCGCAACCCGACGCCGGAATTCCGCGCCGCCCGCCAGGCCCGCACGCTGGCCACCGGCATGATCTTCGGCAAACCGGAATGCGAGCTGACCCCGCTCAATCCCGAGTGGGACCAGAACTTCATGGATCTGCTGATTCGTGGCCAGTTGGACAAGGTCGATGCCTTCGACATCGAAGAAATTTCGAAGGCAGCCGGTCGCTCGACCCATGAAGTCCGCACCTGGGTCGCCGCTTTTGCCGCAATGGCCGCCAGTGGCCCCTACAACGCCCATCAGGATTATTACCGCCCGATCAACGAGTGGATTGCTGGTTACGGCGTGGTCAGCGCCAGCCAGAAGTAAATCCGCTTATCCAGACAATTTGCATCACACCCCATCCCCAAGGAGATGTAAGAAATGACTACCCATACCATTCCGACCGAAGCTGAAATCGTTCAGCGTGCCCATGACCTGATCCCGATGCTGCGTGCGCGCGCCGAGGAATGCGAAAAGGGCCGCATGGTGCCCAAGGCAACCATCCAGGCGTTCAAAGAAGCCGGCTTCTTCAAGATTCTCCAGCCGAAGCGCTGGGGCGGTTACGAAATGCACCCGAACGTGCTCAACAAAGTGCTGATCGAACTGGCCCGCGGCTGCCCGTCCAGCGCCTGGAACGTCATGGTGCTTGGCGTGCATCCGTTCGAAGTGGGCCTGCTTCCGGCCAAGGTCGGTGACGAACTGTGGGGCGAGGACAACACCCAGCTGGTTTCTTCTTCCTACGCGCCGTTTGGTACTGTCGCCAAGGTCGAGGGCGGCTACAAGCTGAATGGCGAATGGCTGACTTCCAGCGGCTGTGACCATGCGGCCGGTGGCGCCTTTGTCGGTGGCCGTGTCGAAGAAAACGGCGAACTGGTTTTCCGTTCCTTCTGGATCCAGCGCAGTGATTTCGAGATCGTCGACGACTGGTTCGTCGTCGGTCTGGCCGGTACCGGTTCCAAGAAATTGGTCATCAAGGATGTTTTCGTACCGGAATACCGCAGCCACGTGATCGGCGCCTACGGTGAAGAGTCGCATGGCGGTGTCGAGAACCTGTACAAGATGCCCTTCTTCTACGTCTTCTACGCTGCCGTTTCATCGGTGATCATCGGCATGGCCCGCGGCATGGCCGATCTCTACGTCGAGCACATGGTGCCGCGCCAGAACATCAACCAGGCCGTCGGCGCTGCGGTGAACGATCCGTTCATCAAGGGCAAGCTGGGCGAGGCTTATGCCAAGATCGTCGGCGCGACTGCCCGCGTCCTGCAGAACACCGAAGAGGCCTGGAGCTATGCTTCGAAGGGCCAACTGGTACCGCTTGAAGCCCGTATCCGTCACTTTGCCACCAACCAGTTCACCGGCGGCGACTGCTTCGAGGCGGCCCACATGATTTTCAAGAAGACCTCGACCCGCGGCGTCTGGATGAACTGCCCGATGCAGCGCCAGATGCGCGACATCCTGGTCGGTGCCAACCACATCACGCAGAATCAGGACAACATCGGCGATCTGCTCGGTGGCCACATGCTCGGCAACCCGCTACCGCAGCCCAACCCGTTCGGCGCCAAGCCGGCGACGACGACGCAGTACCAGTAAGGAGTCCGCGATGAGCCAGGATATCAACCAAAAGCTGGACTGGAAGGCGAACCCGGAACTGGCGGCGCTGCCGACCATTACGGCCGACGACCACCGCTACGGCATGCGTCACTTCGCGGTCGGCGTCACCATCATCACCTCGAAGGACGGCGAGCGTCGGGCCGGCCTGACCGCCACGGCCGTCTGCTCGGTGACCGCCGATCCGCCGCGCCTGGTCGTCTTCGTCAACAAGAACGTTCAGGCCTGCGACATCGTGATGAGCAGCGGTGCGCTGTGCGTCAATGTGCTGGCCGGTGAGCAGGAAGAAGTCGCCAAGGTCTTTGCCGGCATGAACAAGGAAGTGCATGGCGAAGCGCGTTTCGAGCATGGGAAATGGGGCTCGCTGGTCACCGGTGCGCCGGCCCTTGAGAACACCCTGGCCAGCTTCGATTGCCGCGTCATCAAGGTGTTTGACGAAAGCACGCACCAGGCCTTCCTGTGCGAAATCCTGGCCACCCGCGAGCGCAATGATGGCGAAGCCCTGATCTACCTGAACGGCGCTTTCCGCCGACTGCCGCAATAAATCGATGTAGCTGCCCACCGATACCCAGAGGAGATAAACAATGAAACTGAAGAACCTGATTACCCTGACCGCTGCCGCTTTTGCCGCTGCTCCGACCTTCGCCGACATCAACATCGGCATCATCGCCTCGCTGACCGGGCCGGCCGCAGCGCTTGGCGCCGAAACCAAGAAGGCCATCGCCATGTTCCCGAGCACGGTGGGGGGAGAGAAGGTCAATTTCATCCTGCTCGACGATGCGACCGATCCGACCAGCGCCGTCAAGAACGTCCGCAAGCTGATCTCCGAAGACAAGGTTGATGCCATCCTCGGCCCCAACCTGATCAGCACGGCGACGGCCATGGCCGATGTGGCCAATGCCGAAAAGACCCCGATGATCTCCGTCGCGCCGCTCGACGTGTCCGGCGACAAGCGCGGTTACGTCTTCCGCAGTGAGCCTTCCGCTGACCTGATGGTCAATCGCATCGTCGCCGACATGGTTGAGAGCGGTGCCAAGACGGTTGGCTTCATCGGCTTCTCCGATTCCTGGGGCGAACTGCTGCTGAAGGCGCTGACCAAGGCGACCGAAGGCAAGATCAACATCGTCGCCAGCGAGCGTTACGGTCGGGCCGACCCGAGCGTTCAGGCCCAAGTGCTGAAGGTGATGTCGGCCAAGCCGGATGTCGTGTTCGTTGGCGCTTCCGGTACGCCGGCTGCCATGCCGCAGATCACGCTGCGCGAGCGCGGCTACAAGGGCAAGATCTACCAGTCGCACGGCGTGACCAGCAAGGAATTCCTGCGTGTTGGCGGCAAGAACGTCGAAGGTGCCCTGATCCCGGTCGGTCCGGTGCTGGTGGCCGAGCAGTTGCCGGATAGCCATCCGGCCAAGAAGGCGGGTGTCGCTTTCGTCAAGGATCTGGAAGCCAAGAACGGCCCGGATTCCCGTTCGACTTTCGCCGGCGCTTCCTGGGATGCCTGGCTGCTGGCCCAGAACGGCATCGTTGCCGCACTCAAGGGCAAGGCCAAGCCGGGGTCGCCGGAATTCCGCGCCGCGCTGCGTGACGGCATCGAGAAGACCAGCAAGCTGGTCGGCACCAATGGCGTCTACACGATGAGCGCCAACGACCACGCCGGTTACGACGCGAGCAGCATTGTGCTGATCAAGGTTGAAAACAATCACTGGAAACTGGTGAAGTAATGAGCAACGCTTCCCTGCTCAGCACGGAAGCCGCGGCGGCGCTGCTCAAGGCAGCGACCGCCGATGGTCGTTCCATTGCTCCCCTGCGCGATCGCCTGGCGATTGCCGATCAGGATTCGGCCTACGCCGTCCAGGAGATCAACACCCGAGCCTGGCTGGCCGAAGGTCGCCGTCTGGTCGGTCGCAAGATCGGTCTGACCTCGCTGGCCGTCCAGGCCCAGCTCGGCGTCGACCAGCCCGACTTCGGCATGCTGTTCGCCGATATGGCGGTCGGTGATGGCGAGATCGTGGCTGCCGGCCGTCTGATCCAGCCCAAGGTCGAAGCCGAAGTCGCCCTGATCCTCGGTCGCGACCTGACGCAGGAACGCCACACCTACGCCGACCTGATCCGCGCCACCGAATACGCTGTTCCGTCGATCGAAATCGTCGACAGCCGCATCGAGAACTGGAACATCAAATTCGTCGATACGGTCGCCGACAACGCTTCCAGCGGCCTGTTCGTGCTGGGTGGCCGCCCGGTCAGGCTGAGCGACATCGATCTGACCGCCTGCGCCATGGAAATGAAGCGCGGCGACGAGATCGTTTCGCGCGGCAACGGTCGCGCCTGTCTGGGCAGCCCCCTGAACGCCGCCATCTGGCTGGCCGACATGATGGTCCGCTGTGGCCGTCCGCTGCAGGCCGGCGACATCGTGCTGACCGGCGCCCTCGGCCCGATGGTTGCCGTCAAATCGGGTGACCGCTTCGACGTCAGCATCGACGGCCTGGGCAACGTCAGCGCCCTGTTCGCGTGATCATCCCCAACCCCACAAGAGAATCGACATGACCCAAAAAATCAAATGTGCCCTGATTGGTCCGGGCAACATCGGCACCGATCTGCTGGCCAAGCTCAAGCGCAGCCCCTTCCTCGAACCGGTCTGGATGGTCGGTATCGATCCTGAATCTGACGGCCTGAGGCGCGCTGCCGAAATGGGCCTGAAAGTCACCGCCGAAGGCGTCGATGGCCTGCTGCCGCACGTGCTGGCCGATGGCGTGCAGATCGCCTTCGACGCCACTTCCGCCTATGTCCATGCCGAAAACAGCCGCAAGCTGAATGCCCTCGGCGTGATGATGATCGACCTGACGCCGGCCGCCATCGGCCCTTTCTGTGTACCGCCGGTCAATCTCAAGGAACTGGTCGGCCGCAAGGAAATGAACGTCAACATGGTCACCTGCGGTGGCCAGGCCACCATTCCCATGGTCGCCGCCATCTCCCGTGTCCAGAAGGTCAAGTACGGCGAAATCGTCGCCACGATCAGTTCGAAGAGCGCCGGCCCCGGCACGCGCAAGAACATTGACGAATTCACCCGCACCACCTCGGGCGCCATCGAGAAAGTCGGCGGTGCTGAAAAGGGCAAGGCCATCATCATCATCAACCCGGCCGAACCGCCGCTGATGATGCGCGACACCGTGCACTGCCTGACCGAAGGTACGCCGGATCAGGCCAAGATCACCGAATCGATCCACGCCATGATCAAGGAAGTCCAGAAGTATGTGCCGGGCTACCGCCTGGTCAATGGCCCGGTGTTCGATGGCAACCGCGTCTCCGTCTTCCTCGAAGTCGAAGGCCTGGGCGACTACCTGCCCAAGTACGCCGGCAACCTCGACATCATGACCGCCGCGGCGGCCCGGACGGCGGAGATGTTCGCCGAAGAAATCATCAGCGGCGTGCTCAAGCTTGAGCCTGTCGTCGCCTAAGGAGATAAGAAAATGAGTTTGCGCGGCAAGAACGTCACCGTCCACGACATGACCCTGCGGGATGGCATGCATCCCAAGCGTCACCTGATGACCCTCGACCAGATGGTCAGCATCGCCACCGGCCTCGACGAAGCCGGTATTCCGCTGATCGAAGTCACCCACGGCGATGGTCTCGGTGGTTCCTCGGTTAACTACGGCTTCCCGGCCCATACCGATGAAGAGTATCTCGGCACCGTCATCCCGAAGATGAAGAATGCCAAGATCTCGGCCTTGCTGTTGCCGGGTATCGGGACTGTCGATCACCTGAAGATGGCACGTGACCTCGGCGTGCACACCATTCGCGTCGCCACGCACTGTACTGAGGCTGATGTCTCCGAACAGCACATCACCATGGCCCGCAAACTGGACATGGACACCGTCGGCTTCCTGATGATGAGCCACATGAACGGTGCCGAAGGTCTGGTCAAGCAAGCCAAGCTGATGGAAGGCTACGGCGCCAACTGTATCTACGTCACCGACTCGGCCGGCCACCTGCTGCCGGAAGGCGTCAAGGAACGTCTCGGTGCCGTCAGAAAAGCCCTGAAGCCGGAAACCGAACTCGGTTTCCATGGCCACCACAACCTGGCCATGGGCGTCGCCAACTCGATCGCCGCCATCGAAGTCGGGGCCAACCGCATCGACGCAGCGGCGGCCGGCCTTGGCGCCGGCGCAGGCAACACGCCGATGGAAGTGCTGATTGCCGTGTGCAGCCTGATGGGCATCGAGACTGGGGTTGATGTCGCCAAGATCACCGACGTGGCCGAAGACCTGGTGGTGCCGATGATGGACTTCCCGATCCGCATTGACCGCGATGCACTGACGCTCGGCTATGCCGGCGTCTATGGTTCCTTCCTGCTCTTTGCCAAGCGCGCTTCCGCCAAGTACGGCGTACCGGCCCGCGACATTCTGGTCGAGCTGGGCCGGCGCGGCATGGTCGGTGGGCAGGAGGACATGATCGAGGATACGGCCATCACCATGGCGCGGGAACGTGGGCTGAAGGTCTGAGCTTGATGGATGGGCGGTTGCTATGCCCATCCACTGGTTGTTTTGCATTGATCGTCGAACGCTGCGCTATGCTTTTGCCTGGCCGCAGCGTTCGCACAGGAGTCCTTTATGGATGCTGAAATTTTTGCCCTGCTGGCGCAGGATGGCATTACCAACGGTGCCATTTACGCCTTGCTGGCGCTGGCACTGGTCCTGGTGTTTGCCGTTACCCGGATCATCTTCATTCCGCAGGGGGAATTCCTCGCCTGGGGCGCATTGACCATGGCGGCGCTCGAAGCTGGCGTTTTTCCCGGCACCATCTGGCTATTGATCGGCGCCGGTGTGCTGACGCTGGGCGCCGATGTCATCACGGCTACACCCGGGCGCCGCAGATTGGGACAATCGGCCTTGTGGAACCTGGTCTATCCGCTGGCCGTGGCAGGCCTGACCTGGGTTTTGCCCCTGCAGGAACTGCCGCATCTGGCCAAGGCCTGCCTGGCCCTGGCCATCGTCGTGCCGATGGGACCGATGCTCTATCGCATTGCCTTCCAGCCGGTCGCTGAAGCACCGGTACTGGTTCTGCTGATCATTTCGGTTGCCCTGCATCTGCTGATGGTGGGCCTCGGGTTGCTGATCTTCGGTCCGGAAGGTTCGCGCACGGCGCCGTTCAGCGATGCGCAGATCGAGATCGGCTCGTTGATGATCGGCGGCCATACCATCGTCGTGCTGCTCGCTTCGCTGCTGCTGATCGTCGGCCTCTACCTGTATTTCGACCGGACGCTGGCGGGCAAGGCGCTGCGCGCTACCGCGATCAACCGCAATGGCGCCCGCCTGATGGGCATTTCACCGGCTTTGGCCGGTCGCCAGACCTTCTTCTTCGCCGCCTTGATCGGCACGCTGTCGGGCCTGCTGGTCGCGCCGCTGACCACCGTCTATTACGACAGCGGCTTCCTGATTGGTCTGAAGGGATTCGTCGCCGCCATCATCGGCGGTCTGGCCAGTTATCCGCTGGCAGCCGCCGGCGCGATCATCGTCGGCCTGCTCGAATCCTTCTCTTCCTTCTGGGCCAGTGCCTTCAAGGATGTGCTGGTGTTCACGCTGATCATTCCCGTGCTGATCTGGCTGTCCTGGAAAACCCATCACGTTGAGGAAGAGGAGACGGCCCACGTCGTCAGCCTGTCGAATGGCAAAGGCTGGATCAGTCCACGCCTTGTGCTGGCGGTCTTTCTCGGTGCGATTGCCGTGGCCCCGCTGGTCCTGCCCGAGTTCTACGTCACCTTGCTCAACTACGTCGGTCTGTCGGCACTCGTCGCGCTTGGTCTGGTGTTGCTGACCGGGGTGGGCGGCCTGACCTCCTTCGGGCAGGCGGCCTTCGTAGGTCTCGGTGCCTACAGCACGGCCTGGCTGACCACGACGGCTGATCTGCCCTCCTGGCTGGCCTTTACTGGTGGGTCCCCGTGGGCGGCGTTGCTGCTCGGCCTGGTGATCACGGCGACGGTAGCCATCATCCTCGGTTCGGTGACGCTGAAGCTGTCCGGCCACTACCTGCCGCTCGGCACCATGGCCTGGGGCATCAGCCTGTTCTTCCTGTTCGGCAACATGGAGTTCCTCGGTGGTCATGCCGGCCTGTCCAATCTTCCGGCGATCAAGATCTTCGGCTTTGAGCTGCTCGATAACCGCTATTACTACTACCTGGTCTGGGCCTTCGTGCTGGCGGCCTTGTTCACCACCAAGAATCTGCTCGATTCCCGCGAAGGCCGCGCCATCCGGGCATTGAAGGGCGGCATGGTGATGGCCGAGGCGATGGGCGTCGATACTTCCCGTGCCCGGATGGTGATCTTCGTCATCGCCGCGCTGCATGCCTGTGCCGCCGGTTGGCTTTATGCCCACCTGCAGCGCTTTGTGAACCCGACGCCGTTCGGCCTGCACATCGGCATCGAATACCTGTTCATGGCCGTGGTCGGGGGGGCCGGGCAGGTCTGGGGCGCGCTGGTTGGTGCTGGCGTGATCACGGTTCTCAAGCAGTGGCTGCAGGACATTCTGCCCAAGCTGTTCGGTTCGGCCGGGCATTTCGAAACGATCGTTTTCGGCTTGATGATGATTGTTGTCCTGCACCGGGCTCGTGAAGGTCTGTGGCCCTTGCTGGCCCGACTGGTGCCGGTACGCAGCGAGCCGAAGGTGATCGATGCCACCGCCGAGCCGCTGCCGAAAAAGACCCAGCCGCCGCATGGCGAGGTGATTCTCGAAGCCAAGGCGGTGACCCGTAAGTTTGGCGGTCTGGTCGCCAACAACAACATGAGCCTGCACGTCGAGGCTGGCGAAATCCTGGCCCTGATCGGCCCGAACGGCGCCGGTAAGAGCACGATGTTCAACCAGCTTTCCGGTGTCGATACGCCGACTTCCGGCGAAGTGCTGTTCCGCGGCAAGCCGGTGGCCGGCCACAGTTCGCGGGAAATTGCGGCGCTCGGCATGAGCCGGACTTTCCAGCACGTCCGCCTGTTGCCGAATATGAGCGTCCTGGAAAACGTCGCCATCGGTGCCCACATGCGGGGCAGCAAGAGCGTCCTGCCGGCGGCCTGGCGTCTCGATCGCGAAGAAGAGGCACGCATCCTGCGCGAAGCGGCTATTCAGGTCGAGCGGGTTGGTCTCGGCGAATTCATGCATCTCGAAGCCGGCAGCCTGGCCCTGGGGCAACAGCGCATTCTTGAAATCGCCCGCGCCCTGGCCTCGGATCCCTGCCTGCTGCTGCTCGATGAGCCGGCCGCCGGTCTGCGTCTGAAGGAAAAACAGGCCCTGTCCGAACTGCTCAAGCGCCTGAAGTCGGAAGGCATGGCGGTGCTGATCGTCGAACACGACATGGATTTCGTCATGAGCCTGGTCGACCGCGTGGTGGTCATGGAATTCGGCGAAAAGATCGCCGAGGGCCTGCCGGAAGAGATCCAGAAAGATCCGGCCGTGCTCGAAGCTTATTTGGGAGGCGTCTGAGATGGCCAACGTACTCGAAGTGAAGGACCTCTCGGTCGCCTATGGCAAGGTCGAGGCGGTCAGCAAGATCAGTCTGGAAGTGGGCGAGGGAAAGATCGTCACAGTGATTGGCCCGAACGGCGCCGGCAAAACGACGACGCTGTCGGCGATCATGGGTCTGCTGCCGTCGTCCGGCCAGGTGGCCTTCGATGGCAGCATCGAGCAGGTGCCGGAAGTCGAACGGATGGTCGTGCGTGGCATGAATCTGGTGCCGGAAAAGCGCGAACTGTTCGGCACCATGAGCATCGAGGACAATCTGCTGCTCGGTGCCTTTCAGCGCAACCGCACCGGCCATCGCGACCACTTGCAGACGATGGACGAGGTCTATGCGCTGTTTCCGCGCCTCAAAGAACGACGTCACCAGCAGGCCGGCACCATGTCCGGCGGTGAGCGGCAGATGCTGGCCGTCGGCCGGGCACTGATGGCCAAACCCAAGCTGCTGATGCTCGACGAGCCCAGCCTCGGTCTGGCCCCGCTGATCGTCCGCGAGATCTTCCGCATTATCGGCGAGCTGCGCCGGCGAGGTGTTTCGATCCTGCTGGTCGAACAGAATGCCCGCGCCGCCCTGCAGGTGGCCGACTACGCCTACGTGCTGGAAAACGGGGCGGTCAAGATGCAGGGCGACGCGGAAATGCTGCGCAATGATCCGCGCGTGATCGAGAGCTACCTCGGCCTCGCCAGCAAACACCAGGAAATGCTTTCGACCTGAAAGCGCACGGAGAGAGAAGACCCATGGAAGCACTTCACATCATTGGCGAGGAACACCAGTCACTGGCCGGCATCCTGCATGCGGTTCGCTACATGCTCAAGGAGATCACCGCAGGCCGGTTGGAGGCAGACCTCAAGCTCTTTCAGGCGATGGTCCATTACCTGGAGGCCTATGCCGAAAAACGCCACCATCCGAAGGAAGACCTGCTCTTCAAGTATCTCGAAAAGCGCACCGATGAAGGCAGCGAGGCATTGGCCAGATTGGCCCTGCAGCATGCTGCTGCTCCACAGCGCATTGCCGCGCTTCAGGATGCGCTAACCGCGTTTGTCGCCAATCCGGGCAATTTCGCCGATTTCGCCCGGGCGTTCGATGCCTATGCCGATTTCTACCGCAACCACATGATGCTCGAGGAAGAGGCTGTGCTGCCGTTGGTTCGCAAGTACCTGACGGCCGAAGACTGGACCGCCGTCGATGCCGAATTCCGCGCCGAGATGGCGGCCAACTCAGGCAGGGATGGCAAGCATGAGGACTTCGCCGGGCTATTCTCGAAACTGGTCAGCGCCGCACCGGCGCCCATCGGTTTCGGTTCCGGGCCGTTCAAGGGCTGAAGTCAGCCCGTCACTCAAAACAGATCAAAGGAAAACAGACCATGAGCACAACCTCACAGACGCTTACCGAAGCCGCGACCAGCAAGTTCGTCCGCATCAAGGAAGGTGACCTCGACCTGCAATTGCATTACAACGACTGCGGTAGCGGTGTCGAAACGGTCGTCATGCTGCACGGCTCCGGTCCCGGCGCCAGCGGCTGGGCCAACTTCAACCGCAACGTCGAGCCGCTGGTTGCTGCCGGCTACCGCGTGGTGCTGATGGATTGCCCGGGCTGGAGCAAGAGCGATCCCATCGTTTGCTCCGGCTCTCGCTCCGAGCTCAATGCCAGAGCGCTGAAGGGCTTGCTCGATGCCATCGGCCTCGACAAGGTGCATATCATCGGCAACTCGATGGGTGGCCATAGCGCCGTCGCCTTCGCGCTGGCCAACCCGAGCCGAGTCGGCAAGCTGATCCTGATGGGCGGCGGCACCGGCGGCCCAAGCCAGTTCGTGCCGATGCCGACCGAAGGTATCAAGCTGCTGCAGGGCCTCTACCGCGAGCCGACCATCGATAACCTGAAGAAGATGATGGCGGTCTTCGTTTTCGACAGCAGCAGCCTGACTGAAGAGTTGTATCAGGCGCGCCTCGACAACATGATGTCCCGTCGCGATCACCTCGAGAACTTCGTCAAGAGCCTGGCCATCAACCCGAAGCAGTTCACCGACTACGGTCCGCGTCTAGGCGAGGTGACTGCGCCAGCGCTGGTCATCTGGGGGCGCGACGACCGCTTCGTGCCGATGGATGCCGGTCTGCGCCTGATCTGGGGCATGCCCAACGCCGAACTGCACATCTTCAACCGCTGCGGCCACTGGGCGCAGTGGGAGCATGCGGACAAGTTCAACCGCATGGTGCTGGATTTCCTGACCCACTAAGTCAGCAACTTTCCTCTGGTGTACTTCGGCCGCCTTGTGCGGCCATTTTTTTGTGTTCGCCGGATCGTGTGATTTGCCTAGGCCGAACGCAGCCTGGCCAGCAGCTTGTCGTGCCAGCGGGAGAGCAACAGCATCGCGGTGCTCGATCCAATCAGGGCCATGAACATGTCCGATTGAGTATCCCACTGGTCGCCCTGCGTGCCGAGGAATTCATCGGCCCCCTGGCCGAGGTAGAGCGCGGCACCCCATTCGATCAGTTCGTAGACGGCGCTGATCGCCATGGCGATGCAGATGCAGAGGAAACCAGTCATCTTGCGGCCCCGGACGTAGGCGCCCCGGATCAGGATTTCGCGGGCGACCATGGCCGGAACGAAGCCCTGCATGAAGTGGCCGAGCTTGTCATACGGATTGCGCACCGTGCCGAGCACATCCTGCATCCAGAAGCCGAGCGGCACGCGGGCATAGGTGTAGGCGCCGCCGGCGATCAGCACCAGCGCGTGGGCAGCAATCAGCACGGTGAGCAGTGTCGTCAGCGGGTAGCTTCGGCGTGTGACTATCATCAGCGGCAGGGCAATCAATACCGGGGCGACTTCCATGACCCAGGTCAGCCGCTCGTAGGGGGCAATACCCGACACGACCAGCGCCGCGATCACAATGGCGGCCAGCGTGGCGTTGAGCTTGTCGCGTTGTTCCATGTCAGCCCTCGTTACGAATCAATTCAAGCAATTCTGCCCCGTAATGTTCGATCTTGGCGCTGCCCATGCCGGTAATGCCGGCCAGCAAGCCATGACTGACCGGGCGGACCTCGGCCAGTTCGCGCAGGGTCTTGTCGTGCAGGATGACATAGGCCGGTACTGCCTGCTCTCTGGCCGTATCGGCCCGCCATTTGCGCAGCAGCTGGAACAGCGCGTCATCGGCCGGCGACAGATCGCTGACGACCGTGCTGCTCGACGACCGGGAGGGTGTCGATTTGCGTTTGACCGGGCGGCGCAGTTGCACTGTGCGTTGTCCCTTGAGCACTTCGCGCGCCGTTTCAGTCAGTTGCAGCGCGCCATGCTCGGCCATGTCGACATGGACCAGTCCCGCTGCGGCCAGTTGCCGGAAAACGCTTTTCCAGGCGTGGTCGTCGAGATCGCCGCCGACGCCGAAGGTCGGCAACTGGTCATGATTCCACTGCTTGACCTTGTCCGTCGCCTTGCCGCGCAGGATGTCGGTCAGGTGGGTGACACCGAAGCGCATGCCGGTACGGAAAATGGCTGACAGCGCTTTTTGCGCGGCCTGCGTGCCATCCCACAATTCCGGCGGTTCGGTGCATACGTCGCAGTTGCCGCAGGGCTCGCGCTCTTCGCCGAAGTAATTGAGCAGCACCTGGCGCCGACAGCGCGGCGCTTCGCAGTAAGAGAGCAGGGCAGTCAGGCGCTGCGATTCGAGGATCTTCTGGCCCTCGGCGGCGCCTGATTCGGCGATCCGCGCGTGCTGCAGCGCGACGTCCTGCATGCCGTAGGTCATCCAGGCCTCCGATGGTTCGCCATCGCGGCCGGCACGACCGGTTTCCTGGTAATAGGCTTCGATGCTCTTCGGCAAATCGAGGTGGGCGACGAAGCGGACATCCGGCTTGTCGATGCCCATGCCGAAAGCGATCGTGGCGCACATGATCAGGCCTTCCTCGCGCAGGAAGCGGCGTTGGTTGGCGGCGCGTTCGGGCGCCGGCAGGCCAGCGTGATAAGGCAGAGCCGGGTAGCCTTGGGTCGACAGCCATTCGGCCGTTTCCTCGACCTTCTTGCGCGACAGGCAATAGACGATACCGGCCTGGCCCTTGCGGCCGGTCAGGAAAGTGAGCAGTTGCTTCTTGGCGTTGTCCTTCTCGACCACCGTGTAGCGAATGTTCGGGCGGTCGAAGCTGGACAGGAAAACGCGCGCTTCACCAAGGCCCAGCCGCTGCAGGATCTCGTTGCGCGTCGCCTGGTCGGCGGTGGCGGTCAGGGCGATGCGTGGTACGGCCGGATAACGCTCGTGCAGCGCCGACAGTTGCAGGTATTCCGGCCGGAAATCGTGGCCCCATTGCGAGACGCAATGGGCTTCGTCAATGGCGAACAGCGCCAGCTTGCCGGCTTCGGACAGGGAATCGAGCATGGCCAGCGTGCGGTCGAGCAGCAGGCGTTCGGGGGCGATATAGACGAGGTCGAGATTGCCGCTGAAGATGGCCTGCTCAACCGCCTGGGCCTCGCGCCAGTCGAGGGTCGAATTCAGGCAGGCGGCCTTGACGCCAAGCTGGATCATCGCATCGACCTGATCCTGCATCAGCGCGATCAGCGGCGAAACGACGACGGCACAGCCGGGGCGGAGCAGCGCGGGAATCTGGTAACACAGGCTCTTGCCGCCGCCGGTCGGCATCAGCACCAGTGCATCGCCACCACTGGCGACGTGGCCGATAATCTCCGCCTGTTCGCCACGGAAGGCGGGGTAGCCGAAGACGTCGCGCAGGACGTTCAAAGCGTTTGCAGCAGTGGCCAAGGCGGTTTGCTCAGTTTTCAGGGAGGATGGCTTCACGCTTCAGCGCTTCGCCATCCCAGGCCAGGCACTCGCCGCGATCTTCGTGCCAGTCGGACAGCACCCAGCGTTCGACATGGATGCCGTCGACAATGTGGTCGTGCTTGGCCGGTCGGTGCGTGTGACCGTGAATGAAGGTGCAGTAGCCGTGGTCGCGCAGAAAATCGTCCGTCGCTGCTGGTTGAAGGTCGGCATAAACGTAGCTGTGGTCACGTTTTCGGCGACCGCTGCGCCAGCGGATGTAGCGGCCGAGCAGGCTGCGCAGGAAGCGTGGCTTGGCGCGCATTTTTTCCATCCACGCCGGGTTACGCACCTTGGCTCGATAAGTCATGTAGGCATGATCATCTAGGCACAGTGCATCGCCGTGCGAGAGGACGAAAGACCACTCAGGTAGCGTCAGGTCGAACGGGTCGGACAGGAGTTTGATGCCGGCCGCCGTTGCGAATTGCTCGCCGAGCGCGAAATCACGGTTGCCGTGCATGACGAAAATTTTCAGGCCGGCATCGGCGGCAGCCCGCAAGGCCGCGGTGATTTTGTTGTGATAAGGATCGTCAATGTCGTCGCCGACCCAGACCTCGAACAGGTCGCCGAGGATGTACAAAGCCTCGGCCTGGCGGGCGCGGCCCGACAAAAAGCGGAGGAACAAAGCAGTCGCCCCGGGTGACCGGGGCGACAGATGCAGATCGGAGATGAAGAGGATCAAACGATCTCGGCCTTCTCGATGATCACATCTTCAGCCGGAACGTCCTGATGGAAGCCCTTGTTGCCGGTCTTGACGGCGCGAATCTTGTCGACGACGTCCATGCCTTCAACCACTTCGCCGAACACGCAGTAGCCCCAGCCCTGGCCGGACGGCGACTTGAAGTCGAGGAAGTCGTTATCGACGGTATTGATGAAGAACTGGGCAGTGGCCGAGTGCGGATCGTTGGTGCGAGCCATGGCAATCGTGCCGCGCTTGTTCTTGAGGCCATTGGCGGCCTCATTCTCGATCGGTGCCTGGCAGGGCTTCTGGCCCATGCCCGGTTCCATGCCGCCACCCTGGATCATGAAGTTCTTGATGACGCGGTGGAAGATGGTGTTGTTGTAGTGGCCGGCTTCAACGTAGGAGATGAAGTTTGCAACCGTCTTTGGCGCCTTCTCGGCATCCAGGTTGAGGGTGATTACACCGTGGTTGGTGGTGAGCTTGATCATGGAGAAACCTTATTTTTCAGAGATGATTTTGACGTTCTGAATGACAACCGGTGTCGTCGGAACGTTTTCGTAATAGCCAGCGTTGCCGGTCGGCACCTTGGCAATCTTGTCGACGACATCCATGCCCTGGGTCACTTTGCCAAAGACGGCATAGCCCCAGCCGCGTGGGTCGGTAGAGTTGCGATGGTTCAGGAACTCGTTGTCCTTCAGATTGATGAAGAACTGGACGCGAGCTGAATGCGGGTCCTGCGTGCGTGCCATGGCCACCGTGCCACGGTCATTGGTCAGGCCGTTGGTGGCTTCGTTCTGCAGCGCCGGGGTCAGGGTCTTTTTCTCTTCCATGGCCCGGCTGAAACCGCCACCCTGGATCATGAAGCCATCAATCACGCGGTGGAAGATGGTCGCCTCATAAAAACCGTGCTTGGCGTTATAGAGAAACATTTCAACCGTTTTCGGGGCCTTTTCCGGGAACAGTTCAAGCGTGAACTTGCCCAGATTGGTCGTCATTTCGACGGTTGGGGCAGCCCACACCATTGCTGAAGCCAGCAGGCCAGCGGCGAGAACAGAAATTTTTTTCAACATCAGGCACTTCCTTCGTAAATGATTTTCCACTTGCCATCTTCGCGCTGCCAGTACTGACGCTTCTTCATCTGGTTGTTCAGGTTGTTGCTGCGGTAATCCTGATCAAAGGTGACGACAATCACTTCGTCCTTGCCCGGGTTGCGGAACACGGACAGGTTGTCGACCTTGACCTTGATCCACTCCTTGCTGGCATTGACCTGTTTTTTCTGAACGGCATATTCGTTGAAGTCCTGCTCGCCCGATTTGAAACGCTTCGAGTAGTGCTTCAGGTAGCGGTCGGTATCGCGACTTTCCCAGTCGGCGCGCCAGGCGTCGATGGTCTTGTTCAGTTCGTTGCGTTCCTTCGCCCAGTCATCCAGCGACAGCCATTCGACCGAGTTGCTGATGATGACCGGGGTCAGGCCGACCTGCAGGTTTTTGGCAACGACATCGAGATCCTGATTGGTCAGCACGACGCAGCCGTCGGAGGCACGCGGCGGGCGGGCAAAGGTATTGGACGGCGTGCCGTGCAGCCAGATGCCGCTGCCGCCACGGCCCTGGCGCTTGTCCCATTCGTTCGGGTAATTCAGCGGGTAAGCCCCGGTCCCATAGAGGTCGGCCAGCTTCTGCTTGGGCAGGTTGGCCGTGACGTGATAAACGCCGACCGGTGTCTTCTTGTCGCCTTCGACCAGCTTTTCAGCACCCAGCTTGCCGTGGGTGATGTAGTAGTCGGCCACAAAGCGTGGCCGTCCATCGTGTTTCGTGTCGTTCTCGTACAGGTACAGGCGGGAGCGCTTGGTGTCGACCACGATGGCGTAGCGCTGGTCTGGTTGCATCTGCAGCAGGTAGCGCGGCACGAAGTCAGCCGGCGGCTTCTCGCGGTAGGCCTTGAGGCGGACAAGGGCTTCGGCGCGCAGGTCGGCCACCTTCTCGGGCGGTGCGTCGTTCAGCGCGCCAAAGGTCTGGATCGGCTGCGTGTGGGCGAGCAGAAGATCGCCCTTGATCAGGTTGGCCAGGCGGTAATTCGGGTGCTGACGGAGCAGGGCTTCAGTCAGTTGCAGGGCGTTGCTCAGGCGATTGGCTTCAATCTCGGCAAAAATCCTGGCCAGTACTTCTTCCGGTGCGGAGTCGGAAACAGTCGTCGAAAAAGCTGACCCGGAGGCCAGCATTTCGGCAGCGCTTCTTGAGCTGGTGCTGGTCGCAACCGACTCAAGGTCGACGAGGCGGGAAGTGGTCGGTTTATCCGCCAGCTTGGCTAATGCGCCGGCGGCCACAAGGGCGGCCAGACCGGCCAGAATGAATCTGCCTTTCAACATCAGCGGGCGTTTTCTTCCTTGATCTGCCACTTGTTGCCACTACGAACAAAGACCAGCGTTTTGGTCGTCGAACTGCTCAGGCCGGTCGCCTTGTAATGCTGACGGAACTTGGCGGTTGCCTTGTCCCCATTGACGGTGATTTGCGGCGTGTCAAAGGAAACAGAAATCTTGCCACCCTTGCCGGCGATGCGTTGTTCGCGTTCCTGTTCCCAGGCCTTGCGATTCATGCCCTTGGGGGTCTCGAAATCATGCGAATAGGTATTCAGGTAAGCGCGCATATCCTTCCGGGACCAGGCATCGGCCCAGGCGGTCATGACTTTGGTAATGTCGTCGCTGGCGCTGTTGGCGGCCTTGACCGGCGCAGCCGGAGCAGGTGTCGGTGTTGCTATCGGTGTTGCAGCGGGGGCTGGGGTGGCTGCTGCAACGGGCGCCGGAACTGCCTTGGCCGGCGGCGTCGCGGCAGCAGCGCCTGGCGTGGAGGCAACGATCGTCGCGTTTGCCGTGGCAGGTGTCGGGGTGGCCGGTTTTGCGACAACCGGGGCGACAGGTGCCGGCGCCACCGGAGCTACCGGCGCAGGTGCGGCTGCCGCGGTCGGCAGTTGCGGCTTGACGTTGCCCTTGCCGGAGGTGGTAATCAGATCACGGATCAGGGCCAGCTTGTTCTGGGTCGCCGAGTTGGAATTGTCCAGTTGCAGCGCCTTGTCGTAGGCCTGGCTGGCCAGCTTGGCGTAGACATCGCCGAGATTTTCGTAGGCGATGGCGTAGGACGGGTGAGTCCTTATTGCCATTTCGAGCGCCGTGCGGGCCTTGTCGTACTGCTTTTGTTGAGCATAGAGTACGGCGAGGTTGTTATAGGGTTCAGGCAGTTCCGGGTAATCTTCCGAGAGTTTAGTAAACATGCCGATCGCTTCCGCCGGCTTGTTCATTTCGGTATAGATCAGGCCCTTGAGGAAGCGCCCCTGGGCATCCTTCGGGCGGCTGCTCAGGTAGGCATCAACCTTTTCCATGGCCTGCGGATACTGTCCCTGCTTGATCAGGCGCTGCACTTCCGGCAGGTTGTCGGCAAAGGACGGAGAGGCAAAGCCGATGGCCAGGCCGATGGCCAGTGCACGCAACGTCTTGAGCTGCTGAAAACGGGGCTGGAGCAGGGAGGTTGAGGTCATCGCTATGCTATACTTTTCGGCGTTATACAATCCTTTGATTCTACCAAAAACGCCGGTGAATCCATAGGTTTTAGCGTGCCGGCGGCGCCTCGAATTGATCACCGCATGCTCAAGATATACAACTCCCTCAAGCGCGAAAAACAGGTTTTCACCCCGATCGAGCCGAACAAGGTTCGCATGTATGTTTGTGGCATGACGGTCTATGACTACTGTCACCTCGGCCATGCCCGGGTAATGGTCGTCTTTGACATGGTCTACCGCTGGCTGAAGGCCTCTGGCTACGACGTCACCTATGTCCGCAATATCACCGACATCGACGACAAGATCATCAAACGAGCCATCGAGAATGGCGAGACGATTCAGCAGTTGACCAATCGTTTCATCGCTTTCATGCATGAAGATGCCGATGCGCTCGGCGTGCAGCGACCGGATTACGAACCACGAGCGACCGAATACGTGCCGGAGATGCTCGACCTGATCGGCAAGCTGGAAGCCAACGGCCTTGCCTACCAAGCGAGCGATGGCGACGTGAATTACGCGGTGCGCAAGTTCCCGGGTTACGGCAAGCTGTCCGGCAAATCGCTCGATGACCTGCGGGCAGGAGAGCGGGTTGAGGTCGATTCGGCCAAGCAGGACCCGCTTGATTTCGTGCTCTGGAAGCATGCCAAGCCGGGCGAGCCGGCTTGGCAGTCGCCGTGGGGCGATGGCCGTCCCGGTTGGCACATCGAATGTTCGGCCATGAGTTCGAAGCTGCTCGGCCAGCATTTCGACATTCATGGCGGCGGCCAGGATTTGCAGTTCCCGCACCACGAGAACGAAATTGCGCAATCAGAGGGTGCCAATTGCTGCAATTTCGTCAATTACTGGATGCACAACGGCTTTGTCCGCGTTGATAACGAAAAAATGTCGAAGTCGCTGGGCAACTTCTTCACCATTCGGACTGTACTTGAGCAATTCGATGCGGAAGTCGTGCGCTTCTTTATCCTGCGTGCCCATTACCGCAGTCCGCTGAACTATTCGGATGCCCATCTTGACGACGCCAGGCGTAGCCTGGATAGCCTGTATTTCGCGCTACGCGACGTGCCGCCAGCGGCTGCCGATATCGACTGGAGCAACGAATTCGCGGGCCGTTTTGCTGCGGCCTTGAACGAGGATTTCGATTCGCACGGGGCGATAGCCGTGCTGTTCGAATTGGCTGCCGAGGTCAATCGTCAGAAAAGTGCGGGATTGTCTTGTCTGTTGAAAGGGCTGGGCGGAGTCATTGGCTTGCTAGAGCGCGAGCCGAGTGCTTACCTGCAAGGCGGGGCTGGTGTCGGCGGTCTTGATGAGGCGGCGGTCGGACAGATGATCGTTGACCGTGCTGCTGCCAAAAAAGCGAAGAATTTTGCCGAGGCCGATCGCATTCGCGACGAGCTTAAAGCCGCCGGGATCATTCTCGACGATAGCCCGCAAGGCACAACTTGGCGGCGTGCCTGAACGAAAAAAGCCCGTCCATGGACGGGCTTTTTTGATGGTGAAGGGTTTATTTGATTACCTTGCCGCCAGCGCCCACCACGGTCAATTCGACATAGCGAGATCCCTGCCGGCTGTTGGGGCTGTAGTTGAGCTTGAAACCCCCTAGGTCAAAGTTCTGCATGCCTTCCAGCGTGGTCACTAGTTTTTCGCGGGTCAGATCCTTGCCTGCCTTCTTGAGTGCTTCTGCCACCAGACGGGCCGTGATGTAGCCTTCGAGGCCGTAGTAGGAGAACTTGTCCTTTTGCTTGTCCAGAAGGCGCTGATAGTCCTTGACGATGGGAATGGTGTCGTTCCAGGGGTAGGGAACAACCTGCGAAATTCCGATCCCGCGCGCATCATTGCCCAGCTCTTGCGCTAGGACCTCGCCACCGACCGGTGAGAGGGTCAGGAACATCGGAAACTGTCCGAGTTGCTTCATGGCTTTGACGAATGCGGCAGTTGGCTTGTATAGCGTGACCATGACGACGGCTTGCGGATTGGTCTTGCTGATTGCTTCGGCCGCTTTGGCAACGTCAAGAGAGTTTCGTTCGACTGTTCCAACGGCGACCGGAGCGAGGTTGGCCCGCTTGAGCGCGTTGGTGACGCCTTCCAGGCCGGATTTTCCGAATCCGTCGTTCTGGTAGAACACCGCAATGTTTTTCAGGCCCAGCGCGATGATCTGGTTCACGATCGCTTCTGCCTCGTCGGCATAGCTGGCGCGAATGTTGAACATGTAGCGACTGTTTGGGTTGCTTGCTAGGGGTTCACGGAGCGTTCCAGCCCCCGAAATTGTGCCAATGAGCGGCACTTTGGCGGGACCGAAGACCTTGTTCATGGCTTCGGTCGTCGGTGTGGATCCGTAATAACCCATCAGCGCGAAGACTTGCTTGTCCTGAATCAGGGTTTTGGTGTTGGCCAGGGTGCGATCGGTTTCGTAGCCATCATCGATCGTGATCAGTTCGAGTTTTCGCCCGTTGATGCCGCCGCTTTTATTGAGCTGATCGAAATGAGCCGTGATGGCTTCCCGCATCTGCATGCCGTACAGCCCGTTGGGCCCGGTGAAGGGGGCGGACATGCCCAGCGTGATACTGGTGTCGGTAACCCCGACTTCCGCATGTGTTTGAGTCATGCCCAGCGCCAATATGCTGGCGAGTAGTAGCTTATGTAGTGGTTTCATTGTCTCCGTTGCCTTATGGTTGGACGATACTTTGTGGCAAATTGGAGAATGGGCTTGTTAGCTGACTATGAGCTTACAGCTCGAAAGGGGCGGCAAACCAGCGGGCGAAGGGGATTTCGTGAGCGTAAAAAAGGGCTGGCGCATGGCGCACAGCCCGTCGGCTTATCGGTGAAATTCCGGCTGCTTATTTGATCAGCTTGCCGCCAGCACCGATCACTGTTAGTTGGACATATTGCGAACCAGCATGGCTATTGGGGCTGAAGCTGATGCGATAGCCGCCAAAGTCCTGATTCAGGCCTTCAAGGGTGGAGATCAGTTTTTCTCGCGAGAGCTCCTTGCCGCCAGCCTTGCGGATCGCCTCAACGGCCATCTTCGCGATGACGAATCCCTCAAGGCTCATGTAAGAGTACGTGGCCTGCTTGCCAACCAGGTGCTGGTACTCCTTGACGATGGCAATGGTGTCGTTCCAAGGGAAGGGCATGACCTGAGAAATGCCGATACCACGGGCATCGTTGCCCAGTTCCTGGGTTAGTTGGTCCGGACCAACCGGCGACAGGGTCATGAACATCGGACTCTGGTTGGCCTTGCGCAGCGCCTTGACCATGGCCGCAGTCGGTTTGTACAAGGTGACCATCACCACCGCCTGGGGATTGACCTTGGCGATCGTTTCAACGGCCTTGCTGATGTCTTCAGAGTTGCGTTCGACCGTGGCAGTGGCCGACGGGGTCAGGTTGTTTTTCTTCAGTGCATTGGTCAGGCCTTCGAGACCCGCCTTGCCGAAGCCATCATTCTGGTAAAAGACGGCAATGTTTTTCAAGCCCAGGGTGGCCAGTTGGAGACCGATGGCTTCTGCCTCGTCAGCGTAGCTGGCGCGCTGTATGAACAAGAAGCGATTGTTCGGGTTGCCAGCGGGCGGCTGGCGAAGCGCCATGGCGCCGGAAATGCCACCAATCATCGGAACACGGGCCGGGCCGAAGCCCTTGTTCATGGCTTCGGTTATCGAGGCCGAGCCATAGTAACCGAGCAGCGCGAACACCTTGTTGGTTTCGATCAGTGTCTTGGTATTGGCGACTGCCTTTTCGGCTTCGTATCCATCATCCAGGACCGCCAACTGAAGCTTTCGCCCATTCACGCCGCCATTCTTGTTCACCTGGTCAAAATAGGCGGTGATGGCATTCTTCAGTTCTTGGCCATGCCCGCTCGCCGGTCCGGTCAGTGGGGCTGACATGCCAAGCGTGATCGTCGTGTCGGTGACGCCCGTTTCGGCGAGGGATGGCTGGATTGCTGCGGTGCCGATAAGGCAGGCTGCCAGGATAAGGCGAATCGCTTTCATTAGTTTCTCGCTATGGAGTGCTGGATTATTTTCAAATTATATGGGTGTAAGGCTTGCCGTTGTCACAAAAGCGCATGGAATAGAGATATTTGTCGTATGAAATATGGGAAATATTGCCAATTGTGTCAATGATGTGGCCATCATCTGCCGGGTTTCATGCGAAAACTCCCGGAAATTGAAAATTGTTTCGATATCGCTCTCGGGGCGACGGTGGACAAAAAAAGACCCGAGCATGGACTCGGGTCTTGATTCGCTTGGCTGACAAAGTCAGCCCTGGCTACAAGGTCAAACCATCATTCCGCAAAGAAGTCCTTGACTTTGTCCATCCAGGATTTGGAGCGCGGGTTGTGTTTGCCACTATTGTCTTTGCTCGACTCTTCCAGCTCGCGCAGCAGCTCTTTCTGACGTTCCGTCAGGTTGACCGGGGTTTCGACCACGACGTGGCACATCAGGTCGCCATGGGTATGGCTACGAACCCCCTTGATGCCCTTACCGCGTAGGCGGAAGACGCGACCCGACTGCGTTTCGGCTGGAATCTTGATCGCTGCGGCGCCGTCCAGCGTCGGGATTTCGATTTCCCCGCCCAGTGCCGCAGCGGTGAATGAGATCGGCATTTCGCAATGCAGGTCGTTGTGGTCGCGGGTGAAGACCGCATGGGGTTTCAGGTGGATCTGGACGTAGAGGTCGCCCGGAGGTCCGCCGTTGACACCATGCTCACCTTCACCGGACAGGCGGATCCGATCGCCCTCGTCAACACCGGCCGGAATCTTGACAGCCAGGGTCTTGTGCTGCTTGATGCGGCCAGCACCGTCGCAACTCTTGCACGGGTCGGCAATGAAACGGCCGGTACCGTGACACTTGTGGCAAGTCTGCTGGATTGAGAAAAAGCCTTGCTGCAGGCGAACCTGGCCGGAACCGCCGCAAGTCGGGCAGGTCTTGGGCTGGGTACCGGCCTTGGCGCCAGAGCCGTTGCAGGGCTCGCAGACCTCCATGGTCGGAATACGGATCTTCGTTTCCGTGCCGTGGGCGGCCTGTTCGAGCGTGATTTCCAAGTTGTAGCGCAGGTCGGCGCCGCGGTAAATGTTGGAGCGACCGCCACCACTGCCGCCGGCGCGCCCACCGAAAATCTCGTCGAAGATGCCACCGAAGGCGTCGGCAAATCCACCGCCACCACCGCCAAAGCCGCCGCCGCCCATGCCGCCCTGTTCCACGCCAGCGTGGCCGAACTGATCATAGGCTGCGCGCTTCTGGCTGTCCGACAGGATTTCGTAGGCTTCCTTGGCTTCCTTGAACTTTTCTTCGGCGCCTGGATTGTCCGGATTGCGGTCCGGATGGTGCTTCATGGCCAGCTTGCGGTAGGCCTTTTTGATCTCGTCGTCGGATGCATCGCGGTTGACGCCGAGAATCTCGTAAAAATCGCGTTTTGACATTATTTCTACCCGTCAAGTGACAAAGGCGCCGAGCGCCGCCGGAGATTTCCGGTAGGCTCGGCGCCGGGCTGTTAGGCCTGGGATTACTTCTTGTCCTTGTTCACTTCGGTGAATTCGGCATCGACGACATCACCCTCAACGGTCTTTTCACCGGCCTCGGCCTGTTGGCCAGTGGCGCCGGCCGCTGCACCTTCAGCCTGTTGCTGGGCGTACATCTTCTCACCCAACTTCTGGGCGGCAGCCGACAGGGCTTCGGTCTTGGCGGTGATGGTTTCCTTGTCGCCGTCGCGCAGCACGTCCTCGACATCCTTGATGGCGGCTTCGATGGCTGCCTTTTCGGATGCGTCGAGCTTGTCACCGTATTCGGTCAGCGACTTCTTGACCATGTGCACCATGCCGTCGGCCTGGTTGCGGGCATCGGCCAGTTCGTGCGCCTTCTTGTCTTCCTCGGCGTGCAACTCGGCATCCTTGACCATGGCCTGGATTTCAGCTTCGGACAAGCCGGAGTTGGCCTTGATGGTGATCTTGTTTTCCTTGCCGGTCGCCTTGTCCTTGGCCGTCACGTGCATGATGCCGTTGGCGTCGATGTCGAAGATGACCTCGATCTGCGGCGTGCCACGCGGGGCCGGCGGGATGCCTTCCAGGTTGAACTGGCCTAGGCTCTTGTTGCCGGAAGCCACTTCGCGTTCGCCCTGCAGCACGTGAATGGTCACTGCTGCCTGATTGTCGTCAGCGGTTGAGAAGGTCTGCGAGGCCTTGGTCGGGATCGTCGTGTTCTTCTGGATCAGCTTGGTCATGATGCCGCCCAGGGTTTCGATACCGAGCGACAGCGGGGTGACGTCGAGCAGCAGCACGTCCTTGACTTCGCCTTGCAGAACGCCGCCCTGGATGGCTGCACCGACAGCAACGGCTTCGTCCGGATTGACGTCCTTGCGCGGTTCCTTGCCGAAGATTTCCTTAACCTTCTCCTGCACCTTGGGCATGCGCGACTGGCCGCCGACCAGAATGATGTCGTCGATATCGCTGATCTTGCAGCCGGCATCCTTCAGCGCAGTGACGCAAGGGGCCATGGTGCGCTCGATCAGTTCGTCGACCAGCGACTCGAACTTGGCACGGGTGATCTTCAGGGCCAGGTGCTTCGGACCGGAGGCGTCGGCAGTGATGTAGGGCAGATTGACTTCGGTCTGCTGGCTGGAGGACAGCTCGATCTTGGCCTTTTCAGCGGCTTCTTTCAGGCGCTGCAGGGCCAGCACGTCGGCCTTCAAGTTGACGCCGGATTCCTTCTTGAATTCGTCAATGATGTAGTCGATCAGGCGCTGGTCGAAGTCTTCGCCGCCGAGGAAGGTGTCGCCGTTGGTGGCCAGCACTTCAAATTGGGTTTCGCCGTCGACGTTGGCGATTTCGATGATCGAGATATCGAAGGTGCCGCCGCCAAGGTCATACACAGCGATCTTGCGGTCGCTCTTGCTGGTCTTGTCCATGCCGAAGGCGAGGGCAGCAGCGGTCGGCTCATTGATGATGCGCTTGACTTCCAGACCGGCGATGCGGCCGGCGTCCTTCGTGGCCTGGCGCTGGCTGTCGTTGAAGTAGGCCGGCACGGTGATCACGGCTTCGGTGACTTCTTCGCCGAGGTAGTCTTCTGCGGTCTTCTTCATCTTGCGCAGCACTTCGGCCGAAACCTGCGGCGGAGCGATCTTCTTGTCGCGGGCTTCAACCCAGGCGTCGCCGTTGTCGGCCTTGACGATCTTGAAGGGCATCAGGGAGATGTCCTTCTGTACTTCCTTCTCTTCGAAGCGGCGGCCGATCAGGCGCTTGACAGCGTACAGCGTGTTCTTCGGGTTGGTGACGGCCTGGCGCTTGGCCGGGGCGCCGCACAGGATTTCGCCATCTTCGGTATAGCCGATGATGGACGGCGTGGTGCGCGCACCTTCTGCGTTTTCAATAACCTTCGGCTGGCCGCCTTCCATGATGGCGACGCAGGAGTTGGTGGTGCCGAGGTCAATACCGATGATCTTGCCCATTGTTCGATTCCTTAAGATGAATTGCTGATGTTCGTGAACTGGGGGCGCGGCCCCCGATTTCAAGTATTTATTTGCCCTTGGCGACCATGACGAGGGCCGGACGCAACACGCGGTCGGCAATCATGTAGCCCTTTTGCAGCACGGTGACCACGGTGTTGGCTTCCTGTTCGGAATCCACCATGCCGATCGCCTGATGCTTGTGCGGGTCGAATTTTTCACCGGCCGGATTGACTTCGTTCAGCGCGTTCTTGTCGAAGGCAGAGACCAGTTGCTTCAGGGTCAGCTCGACGCCGGACTTGAAGCTGTCGACGGTCTGTTCCTGCACGGCCAGTGCGGCTTCCAGGCTGTCCTTGACGGCCAGCAGTTCGCCAGCGAATTTCTCGACAGCGAATTTGTGAGCCTTGGAAATGTCGTCCTGGGCACGGCGGCGGATATTTTCGCCTTCGGCCTTGGCGCGCAGCCAGGCATCGTAGTGTTCGGCCGCCTTCAGTTCGAGGGCGCGAAATTGCTCTTCAATGCTCGGCAGGGTATCGGTGTGTTGCTCGGCGGTCGGTTCGACGACCGGTTCAACGGCGGGTTCGTTGCCCAGCATTGCGTCCTGGGCATTTTCGGGGTTAGACATGCAGATTTCTCCAAAAAAGCTGTTTGGGTAGATGGGGTCGGAAAATGCTCTTTCAAGAGGACTTGGAGAAAATCTTTATCGTTGAAATCCTCTACAGCGCCGGATGCCCCGTGCTACGATAATTCAGTAACTTTTTCCTGTGCATCCTGAATGGAAACAATCGGCAAATATCGCGTCGTTCGCGAACTGGGCAAGGGGGCGACCGCCACGGTCTACCTTTGTGACGACCCGGACTCCGATCGCCAAGTCGCCGTCAAGGTCATTCGCTTCGGACAGGACAGTGCGGCGATGTCGCGTCGCATGCGCAAGCTTTTCCAGAATGAGGGGATGGTTTCGAAGCGCCTGAATCATCCGAATATTGTTCGGGTGTACGAAGCCGTGGTCGAGGAAGATTTTGCCTATCTGGCCATGGAGTACGTCGAGGGTTTTTCGCTGGAAGAACATATCCGCATCGACAAATTGCTGCCCATGCACCGGGTGATCGGCATCATCTTCAAATGCTGCATGGCACTTGATGCGGCCTATCGCCAGGGCATCATCCACCGCGACATCAAGCCGGCCAATATCATGGTGGCGGCCAACGACGAAGCGAAGATTGCCGACTTCGGGCTGGCGCTGAACATGAACAAGGATATGGATCGCGATTCAACGTTCATCATGGGCGTTGGTTCGCCGGCCTACATGTCGCCGGAACAGATCAAGGGCTATCCGCTCAACCAGAAGACCGATCTCTACTCGCTTGGCGTGCTGCTATTCCAGTTGCTGACCGGGCGCCTGCCATTCCGTGCCAATAATCAGGCAACGTTGATCTATCGCATCATCAACACTGATGCGCCGGCCGTTACAGCGCTCAATCCGAATTTGCCGGAAGGCCTCAATGCTGTCCTGCGCCGGGCGCTGGAAAAGGATCTTTACAGCCGCTACCGCAACGGCGCGGAATTCGCCAAGGATCTGTCAGCGGTGCGCTATCAGATGCTTGAAGAGGACCAAACGGCACAGGACACCAAGCACTTCGAGATGCTGCGCCGGCTCGATTTCTTCACCGAATTCGAAAACATAGAGATCTGGGAAGTACTGCGGGTCGCAGTCTGGCGCGAAGTTTCGCCCAACGTGGCGTTGATTCGCCAGGGCGAGAGCAACAAGTTCTTCGGTGTTATCATTTCCGGATCTGTCGAAATTTCGATCGACGGTAAGGCCTTGTGTCGCCTTGGGCCCAGCGAGCCGGTCGGGGAGGTGGCCTATCTGCACCCGGCCAGCGATCAACGTTGTTCGACGGCAGTAACTCTGGAGCCGACACTTTTCCTGGAGATCAATGCCGCTGCACTGGCGCTGTCATCGGAGGAGTTGCTTGAGCGCATGCGGAATGTCCTGCTGGCCAGAATGATCGGGCGGATGCGGGAGGTGAACCGGGTTGCCGCGGCGCAAGGATTGCCCGCGGTGCAGAGTGCGACCGGTTCCTTGACCGGCGGGTCGCGTTCGGGCGGCGGCATGGACCTCTCACTGTCACCCATGTGAAAACCGCCTCCGAAGAGGCGGTTTTATTGAAGTCGATTTCCTGATTTAGACCTTGAAGCGGCCAACCAGGCTGGCCAGTCCTTCGGCCAGTCGCTTCAGGTCGTGCGCCGCGCCAGCGGTCTGTTCAACCGTGCCGGAGTTTTCGCGGGCCATGCCGGCGATGGCTTCAATGCTGTGCTCGACATCGCCCGAGAAGCGACGCTGTTGATCGGTGGCCGTGGCGATGGCGTCCAGTCCATGGCCGACTTCGGTGACCGAGCCGTTCGTTGCCTGCAGGATGTTGGAGACCGAGGCGACGGCCGACTGGCTGGACTCCAGATGTTCCAGCCCCTCTTCGATGCTGCGCCGGACGGCGACCGACTGGGCGCTGAGGTTGGCCGTGATGGCATCGATTTCGCTGGCTGAACGGGAGGACTTTTCGGCCAGCTTGCGTACTTCATCGGCCACCACCGCAAACCCGCGCCCCTGCTCGCCAGCTCGGGCTGCTTCAATGGCAGCATTCAGGGCCAGCAGATTGGTCTGCTCGGCAATATCCTTGACCTCGCGCGTCATCAGCGTGATCGATTCGGTATTGCGGACGAAGTTGTTGACCGACTCGGCCATTTCCTTGACGGCACTTTCGACGACCGTCATCTCGTTGAGCAACACGTTCAGGTTGCGGCTACCCTCGTTGGCACGGGCCAGGCTTTCCTGAGACTGGTGCTGGACATGCTCGGCGCTCTGGGCAATCGACGAAATACTCGAAACCAGTTGCTCGACCGCAGTGGCGGCATGGTTTGATCTTTCGTTCTGCTGATGCGAGCTTTGCGTGACACGGTCGGCACTTTCCGACAATGCCGCCACTCGTGAGGAAACCTGGCTGGCCGAGTCGCGGACCTGGCGAACCAGTTGATTGAAGTTTTCCATCATCTCGTTGAAAACAAGCGCCGATTGCCCGACCTCATCGCGCCCCTTGATCGGCAGGCGACGGGTCAGGTCGCCTTCGCCACGGGCGATGTCGCTGAGACCCTTGCGGAGTTCGTCGAGCGGTCGGGTCACAAAATGATGGGTAATCAGATAGATGATGAGCAACAGCGCACCCAGCGCGCCTAGCGCGACGCCGGCGATTTTCACGCGAAAGGCTGAAACCTCGGCTTCGACCGAGTCAAGCGAGACCTTCATGCTGACGACGCCGAGCACCGTGCCTTCAGGGACTTGGTGGCAGGCGATGCAGTCCTTGCCAAGATAGTTTTTCGAGGCCTTGGTCGGGTTGATGACTTGCAGGAAGGAGCTGCCGTTGGCAGATTCAACCGACATGTAGGGCGTGCCGGAGGCCATGACCTGTTTTTCTAGCACATCGAGCTCGCGCTGGCTCTTGGTGTCGGGGCCGAACAGCTTGACGACGGCGTCGCTACGGGCAACGTGCAGATCCTTGATGATCGATAGCTGCTTGATCTGGTCCAGGAAGACTTCGCGCTGGCCAACGGTGCCGGTGATCATCATGCCGGTCAGGCCGGCCATGGTCATTTCGTGGATGCTCTTCGAAAAATCCTGGGCCTGACGGATTGCCGTCTCTCGGTTAACCTGGGTGGTCCAGGCGATGGCGCCTGCCCAGATGATGGCCAGAACAACCCAAATGGCGGCGGTGAGGCGCACCCATATTTTCAAATCGGCAAAGCGCGGCATGAAATTCCCTCAAGTAACTGCCGCTCTTGTTGTCAAGCGGTCAGGTCGATTTGTTGAATTGTGCCAGCCGCGCCGCTCTCCTGCAAAAGTATTCCAGAAGTGCGAATTTTTCCAAGAAGTTCATTGGCATTTGTCTTGATGTCAAATGGCGTGTTTATGCGGCTTAGCGAGATTGCACCGACCCCGGCGGAGCCAAGCGATTGCAATTGTTCGGTGCCCTCGGTATTCCGTGTCCAGACCTGCAATTGTCCAAATGCGGCATCGTTTTCATCAATCCAGCCATTTTTGTCGTCATCCAGTTTCGCCAGCTCCTGAAAGCCATCGCCAGTGTTCGGGCCGAACAGTTCGCTGCCGTTGTTTACCTTGCCGTCATGATTCCGGTCGAAAACCAGAAAGCCGCTGCCCGGGGCGACGAAATTGATTTGCTCCTTGCTGCCATCGGAATTCAGGTCGAAGGCAAAGCGTTGATTGGTCAATTGCGCAGCGCTGCCCGAGAAATTAAGGACCAGTGGGTCGGTTTTGCGAGCAGCGTCACCAAGACGCAGACTGACGTTGCTTTCCTCATGATAGCTGCGCGACATTGAAAGTTGCAGATCGAAGCTGATTGCCCTGCCGTCAGCGGTTGTTACCGTGCCGCTGGCCGAGAAACTGGTCTGCTCGGTCTCGGTATAGGACTCGTGATAATCGTACTCGACACCATATCCGGCGGGGCGAACTGCCTCGGGACTGCTGGCGCCAGGAGGCGCCGTGACGGCGGGTGCCGCTTGCTCCGAGTGCAGTTCGCTGGCGTTGAAGACCTTGATCTGGCGTCCGGTCAGCAATTCCATCAAGGACCGGATCAGTTTCAGCTTCGGGTCATTGTCGATCTCTTCGTTTCCGGTCTCGTTCGTTGCGCGGGCACCGCTGGCAGCCTTTCCGGCGTCGGAAAGTGTCACGCTATCGGTGATTTGGGGGCGATTTGTCTGGCCTTCATCGCTAAAGGCCGGGCGGCGCGGGCCAACCCACATCTTCAGCGATTCGCTGACCTCATGCTGCTGCGAACTGGCGTGTGATGAGGCCAACTGCAGGCTGGCACTGGTGATTTTCATGGTGGCCTCCGCGAAGTGTGTTTCGACACACTGTTAACGGCAGCCGGCGACGGAAGTTAAGACTTGTAAAGATGCGGCTGTAGCCAGCGTTTCAGCGATCCGAGGTCGAGCGCGCCGCTCTGGCGGGCGATTTCGCGACCGTTCAAAAAGACAGCCAGCGTGGGAATGCTGCGAATATTGAAGCGGGCAGCCAGTTGTTGCTCGGCTTCGGTGTTGACCTTGACCAGTCGGGCGTAAGGTTCGAGGTCGATGGCGGCTTGATGGAAGGTCGGTGCCATCGTCCGGCATGGCCCGCACCACGGCGCCCAGAAATCGACGACGACCGGCAGATCGTTGCGCGATAGGTGGCGGTCGAAGTTTGCGGCGTTCAGTTCCAGCGGTTCACCGGTGAACAGGGGCTGCTTGCATTGGCCGCAGTTCGGCGCATCGCCCAGCTTCGCGGCTGGAATGCGATTGACCGCAGCGCAGTGCGGGCAGACGAGGTGCAGGTTTTCGGACATCTCAGGCTCCAAATATCAGGTTGTCCTGATATTTGTGCCATCTGACGAATTTCAAGCCCGGGCGCCGAATTTGAAGGCTTCTCGGGCGCTGGTTTCCAGTGCGTGCGGGTCGAAGGCAGTCTTGGTTGACCAGCCGCCGAGATGCTGCTCGGCGATGTCAGCCAGTGCCTTGATCCAGGCGTCGTCTTCGTTCAGTGCGGGAATGTAGTGATATTCCTTGCCACCGGCTTTCAGGAAATCGTCGCGGCCTTCCTGTGCGATTTCTTCCAGCGTCTCCAGGCAGTCGGCGACAAAGCCGGGGCAGATCACATCGACGCGGCGGACGCCTTTGCTACCCCATTCATGCAGCGTCGGCGCGGTGTAGGGCTGCAGCCATTCGGCTTTGCCGAAGCGTGACTGGAAGCAGATCTGGAATTGTTCCGGCTTGAGGTTCAGGCGCTCGGCTAGCAGGCGGCCGGTCTTGTGGCATTCGCAGAAATAGGGGTCGCCGAGATCCAGGCTGCGCTTGGGCAGGCCGTGGAAACTGATCAGCAGTCGGTCGTTGTCGCCCAACGATCCGTTGGTTTGCCAGTGCTGACGAACCGATTTTTCGAGGGCAGCCAGATAGCCTTCGTGGTCATGGAAGTTCCGGACAAAGCGCATTTCTGGCTGATTGCGGATTTTAGTCAGCCAGTTGGCCGCTTCATCCACGACAGTGGCCGTTGTGCTCGCGGCGTATTGCGGGTACATCGGCACCAGCAGGATGCGCTTGGCCCCTTCGGCCTTCAGGTGGGCGAGGACCTCCGGAATCGACGGCGATCCGTAGCGCATGGCCGAGGTTACAGTCAGGTGATGGCCGCGCTGGCCTAGCAGGCCCTTTAGCAACTTGGCTTGGCGCTCGGTATGGACGCGTAATGGCGAACCTTCCGGCATCCAGACCGAGGCGTATTTGGCGGCTGATTTCTTGGGCCGGATATTGAGAATGATGCCGTTGAGGATCAGCCACCAGACCGGCTTGGGAATTTCGACGACGCGCGGGTCGGACAGGAACTCCTTGAGATAGCGCTTCAATGCCGGGGCCGTCGGCGCATCCGGTGTGCCGAGATTGACGAGGACGACCGCAGTGGTCGCCGGGTTGCCGTGACGGTGCGGCGGTTCCGGGAGAAAACGGGGCATCAGTTGTCCGATTTGTAGGAGAGGGCGCTGGAGAGCAGGCGGGCGGTAATGTCGACGATGGGGATGACGCGTTCGTAGGCCATGCGGGTTGGTCCGATGACGCCGACCGAGCCGACGACCTGGCCATCCACCGTGTACGGGGCGGCAATGACGCTGCATTCGTCGAGCGTGGCGATCCCCGATTCACCACCGATGAAGATTTGCACGCCTTCAGCACTGTTGGAGATTTCCAGCAGGCGCATCAGGCTGGAACGTTGTTCAAACAGATCGAACAATTCGCGCAAACGCTTCATGTTGGAGGACAGCTCTTCGACATCGAGCAGGTTGCGTTCGCCGGAGATGACGTAGGGCGTTGTGTTTTCGGCCATGGCAGCATCGCCGGCATCAAGCGCCAGGGCCATCAGGGGCTTGATGTCGTCGCGCAGTTGTTTGATTTCCACAGTCAGGCGATGACGAATCTGTTCGAAATCGAGGCCGGCAAAATTCTGGGTCAGGTAATTGGCTGCGCTGACCAACTCGGCTGGGGAATAGACCTTGTCGGTGGTGACGATGCGGTTCTGCACATCACCATCGGCGGTGACGATGATCAGCAGGATGCGTTTTTCCGACAGGCTGAGGAATTCGATCTGGCGAATCCGGCTGCTCTGGCGACGCGGTGCGATGACCACCCCGGCAAAATGGGTCAGGCTGGACAGCAGTTGCGAGGCGCTGGCGATGATCTGGCCCGCGGGACGGCCGTGCAGGGCCTCCTCCATCTCGCCCATCTGGCGGGCTTCAAGCGGTTGCACGGTGAGGAGACTGTCGACGAACAGGCGATAACCGCGGGCTGTCGGAATGCGCCCGGCCGATGTGTGCGGACTGGCAACAAAACCGGCCTCTTCAAGGTCTGCCATCACGTTGCGGATGGTGGCGGGTGACAGGTCGAGGCCGGAAAACTTGGACAGCGCGCGTGACCCCACCGGCTGTCCATCAGCAACGTAGTGTTCGACCAGGGTCTTGAGCAGGGTGCGGGCGCGTTCATCAAGCATGGGGGGATTGTACAAAAAACTGGAGTCGGCGCCGTAACGCGTTTTTTATGCAAGAATTCGACCCCATGAATAGAGGCTTTGCTTCCTACCGCTCCCCCCGGACCATTGCGCTGGTCGGCAAATACCATAGCCTGGAAATTGCCGAGTCACTGCGCCGTCTGGCCGAATATCTCTATGAACGCGGTGTCTCCGTCTTTATCGAACGCGAGACGGCTGAACATATCGGCAAAATTGTCGATCTGTCGCGCTGGGTGACCTGCGGCTTCAACGACATCGGCGCCCATGCCGACCTCGCCATCGTGCTCGGCGGCGACGGCACCATGCTCAACGCGGCGCGCCGGCTGGCGCGTTACTGCGTGCCGCTGGTCGGGGTTAACCAGGGGCGCCTCGGCTTTATGACCGACATTGCTCGCGACGACATGCTGACCTGCATGGACGATCTGCTCGACGGCCGTTTCGCGCCGGAAAACCGGATGCTGCTGGCGGCCGAGGTGACTCGTGATGGCAAGGAAGTCGCCTCGAATATGGCGCTCAACGACGTCGTCGTCGATAAGGGCGCCATCGGCCGGATGATCGAATTCGAATTGTTCATCGATGGCGAATTCATCTACAACCTGCGCTCGGATGGCCTGATCGTCTCGACGCCAACCGGTTCCACCGCATATTCGATGTCCGCCGGCGGTCCGATCCTGAATCCGACCCTGACCGGCATCGCGCTGGTGCCGCTTTGTCCGCATGCCCTGTCGAACCGGCCGATCATCGTCAATGACAACACAGACATCGAGCTGCGCATCGTTAACGCCGACGACCCGCGGGTGCACTTCGACGGTCAGGTCACGCTCGACCTTGAGCGCGGCGACTGCGTCCGTCTGCGCCGTTCCGAACACACCATCTGTTTCCTGCATCCGCCGGGTTACAGTTATTTCGCCATGCTGCGCCAGAAACTGCAGTGGAGCGAACGGCCGAAGGGGCCCTGATGCTGCGCCAACTGACCATTAAAGACTTTGTCATCGTTGATCGGCTGGAGCTTTCGTTTTCAACCGGCTTCGGCGCATTGACCGGTGAAACGGGGGCTGGCAAGTCCATCCTGATTGATGCGCTGGCGCTCACTCTGGGCGAACGGGCTGATGCCGGCGTGGTTCGTTCCGGCTGTGAAAAGGCCGAAGTAGCAGCGACCTTCGAGGTTTCAACGCTGCCGGAAGTGCGAAGCTGGCTGGCTGAAAATGATCTGGAAGGCGATGACGAGTTGCTGCTGCGCCGTGTCGTCGACGCCGGCGGTCGTTCGCGGGCTTACATCAACGGTTCGCCGGCCACCGTGCAGCAATTGCGTGAAGTGGGCGAATGGCTGGTCGATATTCACGGGCAGCATGCCCATCAGTCACTGTTGCGTTCCGAAGCCCAGCGCGTGCTGCTCGATACGCATGCCGGTCTGAATGGCTTGGGTGGTGAGGTTGCCGCTGCCTGGAAAAACTGGCGCGAATTGGAACAGGCTTTGCGCAGTGCGAGTGAAGGTGCTGATGCCCTGCTGCGCGAGCGCGAACAACTCCAGTGGCAGATTGGTGAGCTCGACGGGCTGGCCTTTGGGGATGATGAGTGGGCCACCCTTGATGTCGAGCATCGCCGGCTGGGTCATGCCGCCAGCTTGATTGAAGGCGCCCAGTATGCGTTGGCTGTGCTTTCCGAAGACGAGGGCGCCTGTGAGCGCCAGATCGATGGCGTAGCGACCCGTCTGGCGAGTCTGGCGGAATACGATCCGGCTTTGGCGGAAGTGGCTGGGCTGCTGGGTTCGGTGCAGGCCGAACTGTCCGACGCGGTGTCTACCTTGCGGCGCTATACCGACCGGGTCGATCTTGATCCGGCCCGTCTGGCCCAGGTCGAGCGCCGGATGGATGCGGTGATGTCCCATTCCCGAAAATATCGCGTTCAGCCGGCCGAGTTGCCCGGTTTGCTGGCCGGTTGGCGGCAGCGTCTGGCGGCTCTGAATGAATCGGCTGATCTGGCAGCGCTCGAAACCAAGGTGGCTGCTGCCAAAGCGGCCTATCGTGCCGTCGCTGAAAAGCTCTCTGGCGGCCGCAAGAAAGCCGCTGCCGAGATGGGGCTGGCGGTCAGCGAAATCATGCACCAGTTGGCGCTTTCCTCCGGAAGATTCGAGGTCGCCCTGGTGCCGGTGACAGACGGTGCGGTCTATGGTCTGGAACAGGTCGAGTTTCGCATTGGCGGCCTGGCTGGCAATGAAGCCAAGTCGCTGGCCAAAGTGGCTTCTGGGGGCGAATTGTCGCGGATCAGCCTGGCTATTCAGGTGCTGACTTCGCGCTCGGCCAGTGTGCCAACCCTGATCTTCGACGAGGTCGATGTCGGCATTGGTGGCGGCGTCGCTGAAATTGTCGGTCGCCTGTTGCACGAACTGGGTTGCGAACGCCAGGTCCTGTGCGTGACGCATCTGCCGCAGGTGGCGGCTGAGGCCAACTGGCAGTGGCAGGTCAGTAAATCAACGCGTGATGGTGTGACCCTGAGCGCCATTCAGCCGCTTGATGAAGATGGGCGCATTCAGGAAATTGCCCGAATGCTGGGCGGTGTCGAGATCACCGATATCACGCTCAAGCATGCCCGCGAACTGCTTGGCACAAGGGCCAAAAAGGCAAAAGTCTAAACCAGGCCAAGCAGGCGCAGGGCGGCGAGCAGCGCCAGCAGCAGGAAAAACACGCCACTGATCCGGTGTATCCACTTCAGGGGTAGGTGATTGAGCAATCGTCGGCCGGCGAAGACGCCGAGCAGCGAAGTGCACGCCAGCGCCAGTGTGGCGCCAACCCAGGTGGCGCTGGCATTGGCCGCGCTACCCATGCCGGCGACTGCGATCTGTGTCTTGTCGCCGAACTCGGCGAGGAAAATCATCAGGAAAGTGGTTGCGAAGATGCCGTGGCCCGGTTTTTCCTCGATTTCTTCATCCTCCTCTTCTTCCTTGAAGCGAAGTGCGCTGATCCCGAAAATGGTGAACAGTACGGCGACGGCCAAGGTCACGACCCATTCCGGCAGCCAGGCAGCAACGGCCGCACCGAACAGCACGGCGAGCAGATTGAGGATGGCGAAGGCGGCGACCGCGCCCAATACAACGGGCAGGCCGCGATGGCGGGCGGCCAGCGTCATGCAAACGAGCTGGCTCTTGTCGCCGAATTCGGCCAGGGCAATCAACAGGAATGTGGCACCCGCCGAGGATAGCCAAGCCCCCGGGGCAACAACAGCAATGTCAGACATGGAGAAGTTTCAGTGAATCAGGACTTGCTGTCCGGATTATTGCGGTGCTGGCACTCGGCCTTGGTGCATTGGGCATAAAGGTAGAGCGCGTGATCCTGAATCGCGAAGCCGCGCTCTTTGGCAATGGCATTCTGGCGTTTTTCAATTTCAGGATCGTAAAATTCTTCAACACGGCCGCAGTCGATGCAGACCAGATGGTCGTGGTGCTTGCCGTGATTGATTTCAAAAACGGCTTTGCCTGACTCGAAGAAATGACGTTCGAGCAAGCCGGCCTGTTCAAACTGGGTCAGTACGCGGTAAACCGTGGCCAGCCCGATATCCATGTTTTCATTGATCAGCATCCGGTACACGTCTTCCGCCGTCATGTGACGCAGGGTGCTTTTTTCGAAAAGCTCCAGAATCTTCAGGCGGGGAAAAGTGGCTTTCAGCCCCATGTTCTTGAGGCTTTGCGGATCGCTCATCGTGGAAATTCCAGAAATTGTTCGGGCAGGCAAAATGCTGATTTCGGGTATGATATACCGCTTCAAAGCCGATTGAGAAACTCCGGAAACCCGAATGCGCCGTTCCCGTCTATTGCTCGTTGCAGCATCCTGCGCGCTCATTACCGCTTGTTCATACAAGCCGAGCTTCATCAATGAATACAAGATCGACATCCAGCAGGGCAATGTCCTGTCGCAGGAGATGGTGTCCCAACTGAAGCCGGGACAGACCAAGGATCAGGTCCGCTTCCTGTTAGGCACGCCGCTGGTCGCCGATATTTTCCATCAGCAGCGCTGGGACTATGTCTATCGCTATCAGAATGGCCAGACTGGTGTGGTCGAGTCACGCAAGTTCGCTGTCTTTTTCGATACCGAAGGCCGGCTGGAGCGGGTTGATGGCGATGTTGCCGTGGCCGATACCAGCGAGCTGACCACACCGGTTGCCAAGAGCCGCCTGGTCGACCTCGGGACGCTGTCCGGCGAAGCCGCTGACAAGCCGCTACCGCCGCGCGAGGAGCCGGGCTTTTTCCGGCGTGTCATGAACATGTTTGGATTCTAGGAATGAGCGCTACACGTATTGGTGTCGTTGGGGCCGGCGGTCGCATGGGACGCATGCTGATCGAGGCAACACTAAAGGATGATCGTCTGGTTCTGGGCGCGGCTTTCGATGTGCCGGGCAGCCCGGCATTGGGCAAGACTGCAGGCGAGTTGGTCGGCCTGCCTTGTGATGTCGTCGTCACCGATGATGTGGCTGCTGGCCTGAAGAATATTGATTGCCTGATCGATTTCACCCGCCCGCAAGGGACGCTGGTTCATCTCGAACTCTGCCGTAAGGCTGGTGTGGGGATGGTTATTGGGACCACTGGTTTCGAGGCAGATGGCAAGGCCGTCATCGCCGAGGCCGCCAAGGATATCCCGGTTGTTTTTGCGCCGAACATGGCCGTGGGCGTCAATGTCGCTTTCAAGTTGCTTGAGACAGCCGCCCGTATTTTGAATCAGGGCTACGACATCGAAATCGTCGAGGCGCATCATCGCCTCAAGGTCGATGCGCCCTCCGGAACCGCCCTGCGCATGGGTGAAGTGGTGGCTTCGGCGCTTGGTCGCGATCTGGAAGAGTGCGCAGTTTACGGTCGTGAAGGCGTGACCGGCGAGCGCGATCCGTCGACTATCGGCTTCGCCACCGTGCGCGGTGGCGATATTGTCGGCGATCACACTGTCATGTTCTGCGGTATCGGTGAGCGCGTCGAGATTACGCACAAGGCCAGCAGTCGCATGCCTTACGCCCTTGGCAGTCTGCGTGCGGCTCGTTTCATGGCCGGTCACAAGAGCGGCTTGTTCGATATGCAGGACGTCCTCGGCCTGCGCTAGTCTTCATGAAATCCAAGCTGCTCGCGAAACAGCTTCAGGAAATCTTCGGCGGCGAAGGTGCGCCGCAATTCCTGATGCTGCTCGAGCAAGCGCGCGCCGCACAGCAGCATGCCTTGGCGGATGGAACCGAAAAACTGCTGGGTACGGTCGATTCGACCTATCGGGCTTATGCCGGCCTCAATCTCAGTGGCTGGCATACCAAGCTCTCCGGTGACGCTCTCACGGACTGGAACATCGGCAGTGGCACCATCGATTCCGGGCGCCAATGGAAAGAGATGCTTGGTTATGCCGATGGCGATCTCGATAACTCGATCGCGCAGTGGCAGCGCATGGTGCATCCCGACGACTTGCGTCTGCTGCAGACACGAATCGAGGCGCACATTCAGAACCAGGACAGTCACTTTCAGGCCGAGTGCCGCTTCAAGGCGCGTGACGGCCAGTGGCGCTGGTTTCTTTTGCGCGGTGCAGTGGCCGCCCGTAATGCCGAAGGGAAACCGGCACGGGTGTTGGTGTTGCAACGAGATATCAGCGACGTCAAGGCGGCAGAATCGGCGCTAATCTCGGCGAAAGAAGTGGCCGAATCAGCCAACAAGGCGCGCGGGGCTTTTTTGGCCAATATGAGCCACGAAATCCGGACGCCGATGAACGGCATTATCGGCATGACCGAATTGGCGCTCGATACGCAACTGGATGCCGAGCAACGCCACTATCTGAAAACGGTCAAATCGTCCGCCGAGGCGCTGCTGACCATCGTTAACGATATTCTGGATTTCTCGAAAATCGAAGCCGGCAAGATGGAGTTCGAGTCGCTGGTTTTTTCGATGCAGGACACTGTCCTTGAGGCTGTGCGGGTCTTGGCGGTCAGCGCTCACAAGAAGGGGCTTGAGCTGGTGGCGGATGTTCGCCCCGAAGTGCCGGCTCGCATTGTTGGCGACCCGACGCGCTTGCGTCAGGTGATCATCAATCTGATCGGCAATGCCATCAAATTTACCGAGCGGGGCGAGGTGGCGCTCAAGGTTGAAGTCGATCAGTCAACAGAACGCTCGGTTTATCTCCGGTTTTCGATCCGGGATACCGGAATAGGTGTTCCCGCGGACAAGCAGCAGGCGATTTTTGAGGCGTTTTCACAGGCCGATGTGTCCACTACCCGCCGCTTTGGCGGAACGGGATTGGGGCTGGCGATCAGCGCGCGCCTCGTTCAACTGATGGATGGCAAGATCTGGCTCGAGAGTACCCCGGGGCAAGGTTCTGTTTTTTCTTTTACCGGACGCTTCGGGGTTCAGGAGGCGACATCGGTACGCCCCTTCGAAGCGAGGTTTGGCGGTCGGCGCGTCTTGGTGATCGAAGATAACGCGACCGTCGGGCAATATCTGGTCGAGCTCCTGGAGCAGCTTGGTGTTCAGGTTTCCCTTGTGGCGGATGGGGCGGCTGCGGTTGCAGCGATGGAACGAAGTCGGGCGATGGATTTTCCCTACGACTATGTTCTTGCCGATGCCAATATGGATGCTCCGGCAGGGTTCGCGTTGGCTGAGGCTTGGGGGCGGTCCGGTCGGGTGGAAAAACTGATTGTTATGCTGACGACTGAAAATCAGCGGCATGATCTGAGTCGACTGCGTGAAATCGGGGTTTCTGCCCACTTGGTCAAGCCGATCGGTGGGGCTGATTTGATTGACGCTTTGGCGCTTGCTGATGGGCCCGGCAACCAGGAGTTGAGCGAATTTGCTCTTTCGGAAATCAATTTTGACGGGGTGGCCAAAGAGGATTCTTCCGGGCTGAATATCCTGCTGGTTGAGGATAATCCGGTCAATCAGGAGCTTGCGACTCGTCTTTTGGAGCGTCAGTCGCATCGGGTATCCCTGGCAAACAACGGGGCGGAAGCCGTCGATTTGTTTGATAGTGGCCATTTCGATGTCATCCTGATGGATATGCAGATGCCGGTGATGGGCGGCATCGAGGCGACTGAAGCAATTCGGTCTCGCGAAATGCGGCGGAGCTGGGTTGTCTCACATGAGCTCAAGCCAGTCTACATCATCGCAATGACGGCTAACGTCATGGCGACAGATCGTGATCGTTGTCTGGAGGCGGGAATGAATGACTATGTCGCCAAGCCTTTGCGTTCTGAAGAGTTGTATGCCGCGCTGGAACGTGCACGAGGTGGCCTTGCCACTGACGACTTCATTGTTAACGATGCGCCGCTTGTTGATGCGTCTTCGCAACTCGATCTGGGGGCTGCACTGGGTGATATCGGTGAGCCGGAATTATTTGCGACCATGGCTGGCATGTTGCTGGCGGAGTGGGACGCTCATTTGGGGCGGGTAAGAACCGCTATTGATGCGACTGATGCCCATGAGGCGCGGATGCACGCCCATACGCTGAAAAGTCTGCTGGCGATGTTCCATGCCGAGCGTGCACGGCGTCGTGCCATGGAAATCGAGCAGGCGACGATGACGGTTGAAAATGTCGATTGGGCCAACTGTCGCCGTCTCTACGCCGCCTTGATGGAGGAAATGGCGTTGATCAAACCTTCGTTGATACGCTATGTTGAGACGCGTGTAATCCCTTGAATTTGCCTGAAAAGGCACTTTTCGGCTAGAATAGGAAGGTTAAAAAGCACAAGCGGGGAGGCGCAAGCCTTCCCGCTTGGCACATGAATAAGCAGAAAATATTTGGAGAGCCGACGTGTCACTGCTGCCCTCATTCACACCCGCCATTCTCGCCCTCGCCGACGGAACGGTTTTCAAGGGCCAATCCATCGGCGCTGATGGCGTAACCAGTGGCGAAGTGGTGTTCAACACCGCCATGTCCGGCTATCAGGAAATCCTTACCGATCCGTCCTATTGCCGCCAGATCGTCACCCTGACTTACCCGCATATCGGCAACACCGGTTGCAATGCGGAGGATTTTGAATCCAATGCCAACTACGCCGCCGGCCTGGTCATTCGCGACCTGCCGCTGGTCGCCTCGAACTGGCGTACCCAGGACGACCTGTCGTCCTACCTGAAAAAGCACGGCATCGTGGCCATCGCCGGTATCGACACCCGCAAGCTGACGCGCATTCTGCGTGAAAAGGGCGCCCAGGCTGGTTGCATTCTCGCCGGTGAAGTCGATGAGTCCAAGGCCCTGGCCATGGCGCGTGCTTTCCCCGGTCTGAACGGCATGGACCTGGCCAAGGTAGTTTCAGCCAAGGAGGTCTATCCCTGGACCGAGGCCGAGTGGACCCTGAAAGGCTACAAGGCTGCCGCTGAGCCGCGTTTCCATGTTGTTGCCTACGACTTTGGCGTCAAGCGCAATATCCTGCGCATGCTGGCCGAGCGCGGCTGCCGCCTGACCGTGGTACCGGCGCAGACGCCGGCTGCCGACGTGCTGGCCATGAAGCCGGACGGCGTGTTCCTGTCCAACGGCCCCGGCGATCCGGAGCCTTGCGATTACGCCATTGCCGCCATCCGTGAATTCCTCGAGCGCGGCGTGCCGACGTTCGGCATCTGCCTTGGCCACCAGTTGCTGGCCCTGGCCTCCGGCGCCAAGACGGCGAAGATGAAATTCGGTCACCACGGTGCGAACCACCCGGTCAAGGACCTGGATAGCGGCCAGGTGCTGATCACCAGCCAGAACCACGGTTTTGCGGCGGACATCGATTCGCTGCCGGCCAACCTGCGGGTTACCCATGTCTCGCTGTTCGATGGTTCCCTGCAAGGCATCGCCCGCACTGACGTGCCGGCCTTCTCCTTCCAGGGGCACCCCGAAGCCAGCCCGGGTCCGCACGATGTGGCCTACCTGTTTGACCGCTTCCTCGACACCATGACGCGTGGCGTTGCCGCGCTGCAGCCGGCGAAATAAGGCGAGAGTAAAGAAATGCCGAAACGTACAGACATAAAAAGTGTTTTGATTATTGGCGCCGGCCCGATCATCATCGGTCAGGCCTGCGAATTCGACTACTCCGGCGCGCAAGCCTGCAAGGCGTTGCGCGAAGAGGGTTACAAGGTCATTCTGGTCAACTCCAATCCGGCGACCATCATGACCGACCCGGAAATGGCCGATGTCACCTACATCGAGCCGATCACCTGGCAGGTTGTCGCCAAGATCATCGAAAAAGAACGCCCGGACGCGCTGCTGCCGACCATGGGTGGCCAGACCGCGCTGAACTGCGCGCTCGATCTCGACCGCGAAGGCGTGCTCGCCAAGTTCAACGTCGAGCTGATCGGTGCTTCCAAGGAAGCGATCGACAAGGCCGAAGACCGTCAGAAGTTCAAGGATGCGATGACCAAGATTGGTCTCGGTTCCGCCAAGTCTGCCACCGCGCACAGCATGGAAGAGGCTTACCAGGTGCAGGCCGTGATCGGCTTCCCGACCATCATCCGGCCCTCCTTCACGCTGGGCGGTACGGGCGGCGGCATCGCCTACAACATGGAGGAGTTCGAGATCATCTGCAAGCGCGGTCTCGAAGCATCGCCGACCAACGAGCTGCTGATCGAGGAATCGCTGCTCGGCTGGAAGGAATACGAGATGGAAGTCGTCCGTGACAAGGCGGACAACTGCATCATCATCTGTTCGATCGAGAACCTCGATCCGATGGGCGTGCACACCGGCGACTCGATTACCGTTGCGCCGGCTCAGACGCTGACCGACAAGGAATACCAGATCCTGCGTAACGCCTCGATCGCCGTGTTGCGCGAGATTGGTGTCGATACGGGGGGGTCCAACGTCCAGTTCTCGATCAACCCGAAGGACGGTCGGATGATCGTCATCGAGATGAACCCGCGTGTTTCGCGTTCGTCGGCCCTGGCCTCCAAGGCGACCGGCTTCCCGATCGCCAAGATCGCCGCCAAGCTGTCGGTCGGCTACACGCTGGATGAACTGTCGAACGACATCACCGGCGGCAAGACGCCGGCCTCATTCGAGCCCTCCATTGACTACGTCGTGACCAAGGTGCCGCGTTTCGCCTTCGAGAAATTCCCGCAGGCCGATTCGACGCTGACCACGCAGATGAAATCGGTTGGCGAAGTGATGGCTATCGGTCGCACTTTCCAGGAATCGCTGCAGAAAGCCTTGCGCGGTCTGGAAGTGGGTGTCGATGGCTTCAACCTGAAAACGGTCGATCCGGAAACCATCGACGAACAACTGGCCCGGCCGACGCCGGATCGCCTGTGGTACGTCGCTGACGCCTTCGGGATCGGCATGTCGGTCGAAAAAGTGTTTGACCTGACCAAGATTGATCCGTGGTTCCTGGTCCAGATCAAGGAGATCGTCGATCTCGAACTGGCTGTTGAAAAACGTGAATTTTCTTCGTTGACCGCAGAAGAGCTGCGTTATCTCAAGCGTAAGGGATTTGCCGACCGTCGTCTGGCTCACCTGACCAAGACCAGTGAAACCGCTGTCCGCGAGCGTCGCCATGAACTCAAGGTGCGTCCGGTCTACAAGCGCGTTGACACCTGCGCTGCCGAGTTTTCGACCGGTACTGCCTACATGTACTCGACCTACGAGGACGAGTGCGAGGCCATGCCGACCGACAAGAAGAAGATCATGGTGCTCGGCGGCGGTCCGAACCGCATCGGTCAGGGCATCGAGTTCGACTACTGCTGCGTGCATGCCGCGATGGCGATGCGCGAGGATGGTTACGAGACCATCATGGTCAACTGCAATCCGGAAACCGTTTCCACCGACTACGACACCTCCGACCGTCTGTACTTCGAGCCGCTGACGCTGGAAGACGTGCTGGAAATCTGCGCGATCGAAAAGCCGGTCGGCGTGATTGTCCAGTACGGTGGCCAGACCCCGCTCAAGCTTGCGCTGGCGCTGGAAGCCAATGGCGTGCCGATCATCGGCACGACGCCGGAGTCTATCGACATCGCCGAAGACCGCGAGCGCTTCCAGAAGCTGCTGCACGATCTCGGCCTGAAGCAACCGCCGAATCGTACCGCTCGTACCGAAGAGGATGCGCTGCGTCTGGCTCAGGAGATCGGTTATCCGCTGGTTGTTCGTCCGTCCTACGTGCTGGGCGGCCGGGCCATGGAAATCGTCCATGAGCAGAAGGACCTCGAGCGCTACATGCGCGAGGCGGTCAAGGTCTCCAATGACTCGCCGGTGCTGCTCGACCGCTTCCTGAACGACGCCGTCGAGTGTGACGTCGATGCGCTTTCCGATGGCGAAGAAGTGATCATCGGTGGCGTCATGGAGCACATCGAACAGGCGGGCGTGCACTCTGGTGACTCGGCCTGCTCGCTGCCGCCGTATTCTTTGTCGGCCGCCGTGCAGGACGAACTGCGTCGCCAGACCAAGCTGATGGCCAAGGCGCTGAATGTTTGCGGCCTGATGAACGTCCAGTTCGCCATCAAGGACAACGATGTCTACGTGCTGGAAGTGAATCCGCGTGCGTCGCGCACCGTGCCTTTCGTTTCCAAAGCGACTGGCCTGCAACTGGCGAAGATTGCCGCCCGCTGCATGGCGGGGCGCAGCCTGAAGGACCAAGGTATTACCAAGGAAATCATTCCACCGTATTACTCGGTCAAGGAAGCAGTCTTCCCCTTCGTCAAATTCCCGGGCGTCGATACCATTCTTGGGCCGGAAATGAAGTCGACCGGCGAAGTCATGGGGGTTGGTGTCACCTTTGCCGAAGCCTTCGTCAAGTCGCAACTCGCTGCTGGCGTCAAGCTGCCAAAGTCCGGCAAGGTCTTCCTGTCAGTCAAGGATAGCGATAAGGCCAAGGCGATCGAGATCGCCCGCCACCTGCACGATGCCGGTTTCCATCTTGCGGCAACGCGCGGTACTGCGCACGCCATAGAGGCTGCCGGTCTGCCGGTGCAGTCGGTTAACAAGGTGACCGAAGGTCGTCCGCACATTGTCGACATGATCAAGAACAACGAAATCGCACTGATCATCAATACGGTGGAGGAAAAACGCGGTGCAATCAACGACTCGCGTTCGATCCGCACCTCGGGCCTGCAGGCACGGGTGACCATGTATACGACGATTTGGGGCGCCGAAGCCGCAGCTGAAGGTATCCGTCATCTGGGCGAGCTGGTGGTGTATCCGATTCAGGCGCTGCACGAGCAGCTTCACTAAGACCAACCCGAACCGCCGGGTAGCCCTTGTTTTGGGCGCCGGCGGTTTTGCTTTTGCTGGAAGATAATATGAGCAAAGTTCCGTTGACCGTGGCTGGTGCCGAGAAATTGCGTGAAGAACTGCATCGTCTGAAGACCGTCGACCGCCCTTGGGTGATCGCAGCCATTGCCGAGGCTCGGTCGCATGGCGATCTGTCTGAGAATGCCGAATATGATGCGGCCAAGGAGCGCCAGGGCTTTATCGAAGGGCGTATCCAGGAGGTCGAGGGCAAGCTGTCCAATGCGCAGATCATCGATCCCAAGCTGCTCGATGCAGATGGCCGCTGCGTGTTCGGGGCAACGGTTCAGATGGAAGATCAGGATTCTGGCGCCGGCGCGACCTACCAGATCGTCGGTGAGGATGAGGCTGACATCAAGGCGGGCAAAATTTCCGTTAATTCACCGATGGCTCGTGCCTTGATCGGCAAATACGCTGGTGATATCGCCCAAGTTCAAGCCCCCGGCGGCATTCGCGAATACGAAATCATCGACGTTCGCTACGAATAATTCAGTGCGTAAACTGGCCGAAGCGCTCTACCTTGCTCTCATTGCCCTGTGGGTGGGGGGCATGTGGGCGATCGGTTATCTGGCGGCGCCGGTGTTGTTTGCCAGTTTGGCTGACCGCCAACTCGCCGGCATGGTCGCTGGCAAACTATTTACGTTGATCGGATGGGTGGGGCTGGGTAGTGCGGCCTATCTGCTGATCTTCCTGGTTTCACATTGGCGTGGGCAGGTATTCAAGCTGGCCGTGTTCTGGCTGGTGGTTCTGATGGCGCTGATGGTAGCTGCCAGCCAGTTCGGGATACAGCCGCTGATGGCTCAACTGAAGGCGGATGCCTTGCCACGCGAGGTCATGGAAAGCGTCTTGCGTGACCGCTTTGCCGCCTGGCACGGCATTTCCAGCATCCTCTATCTGGTGCAGAGTTTGCTGGGGCTGTGGCTCGTCGTCTGGAGTGGTCGCGGGCTGCGGTGATCAGCCTTGGTGGGCGCGTTTGGTCTTGCGTGGTTCGGAAGCGGGGCGGCGCGAGTTCTGGCTTTTTTTGGCTTCAGCCGCTGCTTTTTCGATAGGAGCCGGGCGAAAAACGACCAGCAGCTTGCCGATATGTTGAACCGGAGCGGCGTCCAATTGGGCGCAAATCTGCTCGTAGAAGGCGATCCGATTCTCCCGGCTGTCGCCATAAACGCGGATCTTGATCAGTTGGTGGGCCCGTAGGTTGAGATCGATTTCCTTGAGTACGGCCTCGGTGAGGCCGTTTTCGGCAATCGACACGACGGGATTCAGATTATGTGCCTGGGCACGCAGTTCAGAGCGTTGGGCAGATGATAATTGCAGCATAGTAAACCTTTCAAAAACGGCATTTTACCGAATGAAAAGAACCAGAACCAGTAAAGCTTGGATGCGTGAGCATATTAACGACACCTATGTTCAGCTCGCAAGGAAAGAAGGGTGGCGTTCCCGTGCTGCTTTCAAGCTGATGGAAATGGACGACAAAGACAAGCTGCTCAAGCATGGCGAAGTCGTGGTCGACCTTGGTGCCACCCCGGGGGGGTGGTCACAGGTGGCTGTCAAGCGGGTTGGCGACGGTGGCCTCGTGTTTGCCCTCGATCTGCTGGAAATGGAGCCTATTCACGGTGTTCACTTCATTCAGGGCGATTTTCGTGAAGACGAGGTGCTGCAGCAGTTGGAAGAACAGTTGGGTGAGCGTCGGGTGGGGCTTGTAATGTCCGACATGGCCCCCAATATGTCAGGAGTTCCCCTCGTCGATCAGGCGCGCATCATGCACTTGGCTGAATTGGGGCTGGAGTTTTCCCGGGTACACTTGAAACCGGAGGGCGCTTTTCTGGTCAAAGTCTTTCAGGGAACGGATTACGAGACGTTTCTGAAGCAGATGCGCGAGACGTTCAAGACTGTCGCTGTGCGGAAACCGGATGCCTCACGTGATCGTAGCCCTGAGCTTTATTTGCTCGGACGCACATTGCGTTGAGACTTTTGTTTAGAATGTAATTTTTGTCGCTCGATGCTGTAGAAGGAGAGCAAGCTTGAACAACATGTTCAAAAACCTCGCAATCTGGCTGGTCATCGGCCTGGTCCTGATGACGGTCTTTAATCAGTTTAACAACCGTCAGGTTGCGACCGGTTCCGTCGAATACTCCCAGTTTATCGAGGAAGTTAAGGCTGGCCGTATTTCCAAGGTGGTCATGGAAGGCCGCACATTGAAGGCGACGACGAGTGAAGGCAAGCGTATTACCTCTTACGCACCACCCGATCTCTGGCTGGTTTCGGATCTGCTGAAGAATGGCGTCAAGATCGAAGCCAAACCGGAAGAGGAACCTTCGTTCCTGATGAATCTTTTCGTCAGTTGGTTCCCGATGCTGCTGTTGATCGGCGTCTGGGTCTTTTTCATGCGCCAGATGCAGGGCGGCGGCAAGGGCGGGGCTTTTTCGTTCGGCAAGTCGAAGGCTCGCATGATGGATGAGTCGACCAACGTCATCACCTTTGCCGATGTGGCCGGTTGTGACGAAGCCAAGGAAGAGGTACAGGAAATTGTTGATTTCCTGCGCGATCCGTCCAAGTTCCAGAAGCTTGGTGGCCGTATTCCCAAGGGGGTGCTGATGGTTGGCAATCCGGGGACCGGCAAAACGCTGCTTGCCAAGGCTATTGCCGGTGAAGCCAAGGTGCCCTTCTTCAGCATTTCCGGCTCCGACTTTGTCGAAATGTTCGTCGGTGTTGGTGCTGCCCGCGTTCGCGACATGTTCGAGAACGCCAAGAAGCACGCCCCATGTATCATCTTTATCGATGAAATCGATGCTGTCGGTCGCCATCGTGGTGCCGGCCTGGGGGGCGGCAACGACGAACGCGAACAGACACTGAACCAGTTGCTGGTTGAGATGGATGGCTTCGAAGGGCATACCGGCATCATCGTGATCGCCGCGACCAACCGACCGGACATTCTTGATCCGGCGCTGCTGCGTCCGGGCCGTTTCGACCGCCAGGTCGTTGTGCCGCTGCCGGATATCCGCGGCCGCGAGGAAATTCTCAAGGTTCATATGCGCAAGGTGCCAATCGCTGGCGACGTCAAGGCTGATGTGATTGCCCGTGGTACCCCGGGTTTCTCCGGCGCCGATCTGGCCAATTTGGTCAATGAGGCGGCCCTATTTGCGGCACGTCGCAACAAGCGCCTAGTTGACATGGACGACTTCGAGATGGCCAAGGACAAGATCATGATGGGTGCCGAGCGCCGTAGTATGGTCATGACCGAAGACGAAAAGATGAACACGGCCTACCACGAGTCTGGTCACGCCGTGGTAGCGAAGCTGGTGCCGAAGTCTGACCCGGTGCACAAGGTGACGATCATTCCGCGTGGTCGTGCCTTGGGCCTGACCATGCAGTTGCCTGAGCAGGATCGCTACGCGTACGACCGTGAATACCTGATGAGCCGTATTGCTGTGCTGTTCGGCGGTCGGATTGCCGAAGAGCTGTTCATGAACCAGATGACCACCGGGGCATCCAACGACTTCGAGCGGGCAACCGCAATGGCTCGTGATATGGTGACTCGCTACGGCATGTCTGACCTGGGCGTGATGGTTTACGGTGAAAATGAGGGTGAAGTCTTCCTTGGTCGCTCGGTGACACAGCACAAGAACGTGTCTGAGGCGACCATGCAGAAGGTCGATTCGGAAATTCGTCGCATCATCGACCAGCAGTACGCTTTGGCGCGCCAACTGCTGGAAGAAAATCGCGACAAGGTCGAAGCGATGACCAAGGCCTTGCTCGAGTGGGAAACCATTGATGCGGACCAGATCGACGACATCATGGCCAGCAAACCCCCGCGTCCGCCGAAGCCGTCTCAGGGCTCGTCTCGCGCGACGACACCCACGGATACCCCGGGAGCCGAGCCTAGCGCTACGGCACCCGCCTGATATTTCCAATCTTTCAACCGGCCGGGAGCGCTCTCCCGGCCTTTTGTTTTTCAGATATGCAAAAACTTCGCTGCGGTAGTTTTCTTCTGTCCATCGATCGTCCTCTGCTGATGGGAATCGTTAACCTGACTCCTGATTCGTTCTCGGGAGATGGTCTGGTGGGTGATGTTGATCGGGCCATCCGGCATGCCCGTCAGCAATTCGAAGCCGGCGCTGACATTCTCGATATCGGAGCCGAGTCGTCTCGACCGGGGGCAATTCCGACGCCCGAGAGCGAAGAGTTGCGGCGTTTGGTTCCAGTTCTCCGTGAGGTTTCGGCGTGGGGTGTTCCGGTGTCGGTTGATACCTATAAGCCTGCAGTCATGCACGCCGCACTTGAGGCTGGCGCAACCATGATCAACGACATCACCGGTATGTTGCATCCGGAAGCTCTGGCTGTGGTGGCTGGTAGCGACTGTGCGGTATGTGTCATGCACATGCAGGGTGAGCCAGGAACTATGCAGCACTCGCCTGATTATGGAAGTGTGCTTGATGAGGTAAAGGGCTTCCTGAAAGCGGCGGTGGCGCGATGCCGGGCCGTTGGCGTCGCAGATGATCGCCTGATCGTCGATCCGGGTTTCGGTTTCGGGAAAACGCAGGATCACAATTTGGCTCTTTTTCGGGCATTGGCCGAAGGCTTTGTCGATGATTTTCCTGTTTTGGTTGGCGTCTCCAGAAAGTCCATGCTAGGCGCGATTACCGGGCGCCCTGTGGCGGAGCGAATGCCTGCCAGTGTTGCCGCAGCGCTCATCGCTGCTCAGAAAGGTGCGAAAATACTACGAGTGCATGATGTGGCGGCGACGAAGGATGCTTTAGCTGTCTGGTCGGCGATCGAAAAGGGAGTTCTCTGTGACTAGAAAATATTTTGGTACGGATGGCGTTCGGGGGCGTGTAGGTCAATCGCCGATCACGCCGGATTTTGTAATGCGTCTGGGGTATTCGGCTGGGAAGGCCTTGCTTGGCCGAAGCGAGATGCCGGCGGGGGATCGCCCGGCTGTGCTGATTGGCAAGGACACCCGTCTCTCCGGGTACATGCTTGAGTCGGCCCTTGAGGCGGGTTTTTCCGCTGCTGGCGTTGAAGTTTGTCTGGTTGGCCCTTTGCCAACCCCGGCCGTCGCCTATTTGACCCGTGCCCTGCGTTTGCAGGCCGGCATTGTAATTTCGGCGTCGCATAATCCCTATTACGACAACGGCATTAAATTTTTCTCGGCGCAGGGTACAAAGTTACCGGATGAGGTTGAGCGCGCGATTGAAGCGGGTATTGATCAGCCGATGGTTTGTGCACCTCCAGCGGATTTGGGGCGGGTTCGGCGGATTGAGGACGCGCGTGGCAGGTACATTGAGTTCTGCAAGAGCACCTTTCCCAATGATCTGGATCTGCGTGGCCTGAAAATCGTCATCGATTGTGCCCATGGTGCTGCTTATCACATCGCACCGAGCGTCTTCCACGAGTTGGGGGCTGACGTCGTAAGCATTGGTGTGCAGCCAAACGGATTGAACATCAATGATGCGGTCGGGGCTACCGCGCCGAAAGCGTTATGCGAGGCGGTTCTCGCCAATCGTGCTGATCTTGGTATTGCCCTGGATGGCGATGCTGATCGCCTGCAGATGGTAGATGCCGAAGGTAATCTCTACGATGGCGATCAACTGCTGTATGCCATTGTTCGTAGCCGAGCCCGTAGTGCTCCCGTGAAAGGGGTTGCAGGTACGCTGATGAGCAATCTTGCGCTGGAGCATGCGCTCGCCAAACTGAATATCCCGTTTGCCCGGGCGGCAGTTGGTGACCGCTATGTCGTAGAAATGCTCAGCGAAAAAGGCTGGCTCTTTGGGGGGGAGAACTCAGGGCATATTCTCGCTTTGGATCGTCACACGACCGGAGATGGCATCGTCGCGGCGCTACAGGTGTTGGCTGCTTTGCGTGAGTTGGGTGGAAGTTTGAAGGAGTTGTTGGGGGGCTTGGTTCTCTACCCGCAGAAGCTGATCAATGTGCCGGTGATGCGTGGGTTCCCCTGGAAGGAGCATCCGGCGATTACTTCGGCTCTTGCTGATACTGAGGTCAGTCTTCAAGGGCGGGGCAGGGTGCTGTTGCGCGCCTCGGGAACGGAGCCTTTGCTGAGAGTCATGGTGGAGGGTGAAGATGCGGTCGAGGTGACCTATGCGGCCGAGAAACTCGCTGCTGTGGTTCGCGAATCGGCACAATGAATCTGTTGATGTTGCTATTCGTATTGACCAGAAAATCATCAGGTCGCTATAATCCGCGAGTTTTTCTCCAACAGAATCGTCTAGCGCATGCGTAAAAAGCTCGTTGCAGGTAACTGGAAAATGCATGGCAGCCTCCAGCAGAACGCAGCGCTGCTTGAACTTATCAAGGCTGGGGTCTCGAGTTTGCCTTGTGAAGTCGCTGTCTGTCCGCCGTATCCATATCTTGGGCAGGTACAGTCAATTCTTTCCGGGTCTGCGCTGGCTTGGGGGGCTCAGTCTGTAAGCGAGCATCAGTCTGGTGCTTTTACTGGCGAAGTTGCTGCTTCCATGTTACTGGAGTTTGGATGCCGATATGTGCTGGTGGGGCATTCTGAACGTCGTGCGCTGTATGGTGAAACGGATACGGTCGTTTCGGCTAAGTTTGAGGCGGTGCAGAGGGCTGGCTTGGTTCCGGTTTTGTGTGTCGGTGAGACCCTGGCTGAGCGCGAATCTGGTATGACAAGTGTTGTCGTGGCTCGTCAGTTGTCGGCAGTTCTGGGTCGTGTTGGAGTCGCAGCCATGGCTTCTGCGGTGGTTGCCTATGAACCAGTTTGGGCAATCGGAACCGGTGTGACAGCCTCGCCTGCTCAGGCGCAGGAGGTTCATGCGGCGATTCGTGCCAAGGTTGCGGAATTGGATCTTGGGGTGGCAAATGGTTTGCGTATTTTGTATGGTGGTAGCGTCAAGCCACAAAATGCGATGGAGTTGTTTGGGCAGGATGATATCGATGGTGGTTTGATCGGTGGTGCTGCCTTGGTTGCGGATGATTTTCTGGCGATTTGCCGCGCGGCAAATTGATAGGCTTACATAATGAACTGGCTTTTTTCTCTCGTCCTGACGGTCCACATTTTAGTGGCGATTGTGATTATCGGTCTCGTGTTGATGCAGCATGGCAAGGGGGCGGATATGGGGGCTGCATTTGGCAGTGGCGCGTCCGGTAGCCTTTTTGGTGCCACCGGTTCGGCAAACTTCCTGAGTCGCACCACCGGTATTCTCGCGGGGGTCTTTTTTGTCACTAGTTTGACATTGGCCTACATCGGCTCCAATAAGCCAAAAACGACTGGTAGTCTGATGCAAGAACCGGTACAATCGCAGACTGTTTCGCAGCCTGCCTCGGCGGGTGGTGAGTCACCGGCGGCCCCTGTGGAAGCGGGGTCCCGGGCGAAAGATATACCGAAGTAACGCAAGGTGGTTTGCTTGGCTCGAGTCCTCGCCAGGTAGATCAAAAAATGTGCCGACGTGGTGAAATTGGTAGACACGCTATCTTGAGGGGGTAGTGGCGCAAGCTGTGCGAGTTCGAGTCTCGCCGTCGGCACCAAAAACTGGGGCAGTGGCCGCAAGGTACGCTGTTTCGAACAAGAAACTGAATATTGGCGGCGGATGATGGAAAACTACTTTCCGATCCTGATGTTCGTTCTGGTGGGGGTTGCGATTGGCGTTCTGCCTGTTGCGATGGGATTTATTCTCGCTCCCAGCCGGCCGGACCCGGAAAAGCTCTCTCCTTACGAGTGTGGCTTTGAGGCATTCGAAGATGCGCGCATGAAGTTTGATGTGCGCTACTACTTGATTGCCATTCTCTTCATTCTGTTCGATCTGGAAGTTGCCTTTCTCTTTCCCTGGGCAACCATTTTCAAAGACATTGTTGCGACTGAATCGATCAAGATGTTCGGTTTTGTCGAAATGCTGGTATTCGTTGCCATTCTGGTCCTTGGCTATATTTACGCTTGGGCCAAGGGCGCGCTCGAATGGGAATGAGGCTCGCAAATGGCTATTGAAGGCGTTCTCCAGGAAGGTTTTGTCACCACGACGGCTGACAAGCTAATTAATTACATGCGCACCGGGTCCTTGTGGCCCATGACCTTCGGTTTGGCGTGCTGTGCGGTCGAGATGATCCATGCTGGCGTTTCTCGTTATGACCTGGATCGCTTTGGTGTGGTCTTTCGTCCGAGTCCGCGCCAGTCCGATGTGATGATCGTGGCCGGCACGCTAACCAACAAGATGGCGCCGGCCTTGCGTAAGGTCTACGATCAGATGGCTGAGCCGCGCTGGGTTATCTCCATGGGCTCCTGTGCGAACGGTGGTGGCTACTATCACTACTCGTATTCTGTGGTGCGCGGCTGCGATCGCATCGTTCCTGTCGATATCTACGTTCCGGGTTGCCCGCCAACCGCTGAAGCATTGATCTACGGGATCATTCAGTTGCAGAACAAGATTCGTCGTACCAATACCATTGCTCGTTAATTGCCAAGGCTGATTCGATATGTCTGCCAAGCTGGAAACGCTTAGTCAAAATCTGCAGGAGCATTTCGGCGACAAACTTAAGTCCCTTAAGCTTGCGTTGGGTGAGATAACCATAGAAGTCGCAGCCGCTGACTACTTTTGCGTAATGACTGCATTGCGCGACGAGGCAGCTTTTGGCTTCGAGGAAATGATCGATCTCTGTGGTGTCGATTATTCAACTTATGGTGATGGGACTTGGCAAGGAGCGCGCTTTGCTGTTGTCGTTCATCTGCTTTCAGTGGCTAATAACTGGCGCCTTCGCGTTCGCGTGTTTGCCGAAGACGAAGGGTTTCCCTCCGTCGCGTCGATAACCACGGTCTGGGCAAGCGCCAACTGGTTTGAGCGTGAAGCCTTTGATCTTTACGGCATCGCCTTTGTCGGTCATGACGACCTGCGCCGCATCCTCACTGATTATGGCTTCATCGGACATCCGTTCCGCAAGGACTTCCCGATTTCCGGTCACGTCGAGATGCGTTACGACCCCGATCAGGCACGTGTGATCTATCAACCGGTCACCATCGAGCCACGCGAAAACACCCCGCGCATTGTGCGCGAAGATACTTTTGGGGATACCGCTCATGGCTGACATCCGCAATTTCACGCTTAACTTTGGTCCGCAGCACCCTGCGGCGCACGGTGTGCTGCGTCTGGTGCTGGAGTTGGATGGTGAAGTCGTCCAGCGGGCCGACCCGCATATCGGGCTGCTGCACCGGGCAACCGAAAAGCTCGCAGAAACCCGTACTTGGGTTCAGTCGGTGCCTTACATGGATCGTCTCGACTACGTGTCGATGATGTGCAACGAACACGCCTACTGCCTGGCTACCGAGAAGTTGCTTGGTATCGAAGTGCCCGAACGCGGCAAGTACATCCGCGTCATGTTCGACGAAGTTACCCGTATTCTCAATCATCTGTTGTGGATTGGCTGTCATGCGCTGGACGTTGGTGCGATGACGATGGCGCTCTACACCTTCCGCGAACGCGAAGACCTGATGGACGTCTATGAGGCGGTTTCCGGTGCGCGGATGCATGCTGCCTACTACCGTCCGGGTGGTGTCTATCGTGACCTGCCGGATCGCATGCCGCAGTATCAGGAATCGACTTGGACCAATGCCAAGAAGGCAGCCGAGAAGAACGAGAACCGTAGCGGTTCCGTGCTCGATTTCCTCGAAGATTTCACCAATCGCTTCCCGACTTACCATTCCGAATACCATACCCTCCTGACCGATAACCGGATTTGGAAGCAGCGTCTGGTCAATGTTGGTGTAGTGACGCCGGAGCGTGCCCTGCAGATGGGGTTCACCGGCGCCATGTTGCGCGGCTCCGGCATCGCTTGGGACTTGCGCAAGAAGCAGCCCTATGCGGCTTACGACAAAATAAATTTTGATGTGCCGGTCGGTGTCAATGGCGACAGCTATGACCGCTACCTGGTTCGCATGGAAGAAATGATCCAGTCGAACAACATCATCAAGCAATGTATCGCCTGGTTGCGCAAGAATCCCGGCCCGGTGATCACCGACAACAACAAGGTGGCACCGCCGCCGCGCGAAAACATGAAGACTAACATGGAGGAGCTGATTCATCACTTCAAGCTCTTCACTGAAGGTATTCATGTTCCGGCTGGCGAAGCTTATGCGGCAGTCGAACACCCGAAAGGCGAGTTCGGCATCTACTTTGTTTCCGATGGTGCCAACAAACCTTACCGGATGAAAATTCGAGCTCCGGGTTTTGTTCACCTGGCTGGTCTGGACGAAATGTCCAGAGGCCACATGATTGCCGACGTCGTTACGATTATCGGTTCCCAAGATATTGTTTTTGGCGAGATTGACCGCTGATGTTTTCCGCTGAAACCCTCCAGAAGTTTGCCCGCGAGGTCGCCAAGTACCCCGCCGATCAGAAACAATCGGCGTCGATGGCCTGTCTCGCTCACGCCCAGGAAGAAAAAGGCTGGCTAGCCCCCGAGTCCATCGAGGCGGTCGCCAACTATCTTGGTATGCCGCCGATCGCGGCCTACGAAGTGGCCTCTTTCTACAACATGTATGACCTGAAGCCGGTTGGCAAGTACAAGATCACGGTCTGTACCAACCTGCCTTGTGCTCTGTCGGGTGGTTATCATGCCGGCGAATACCTCCAGCACAAACTGGGTGTCGGCTATGGCGAAACAACGCCGGACGGCAAATTCACGCTGAAGGAAGGCGAGTGCATGGGGGCCTGCGGTGATGCACCGGTCTTCATTGTCAACAACCGCTCAATGTGTAGTCATATGCACCCGGAACAGATCGACAAGCTGCTTGAGGAGTGCAAATAATGGCGATGCTTGGTTCGATCAACGGCGTTCTGATGGAAGGTCTTGACGGCGACAACAGTTGGAGCCTGAAGGATTACGTGGCCCGCGGCGGTTATGCGCAGCTGAAGCGAATTCTGGACAGCAAGATGACCCAGGAAGATGTCATCAGCGAAGTCAAGAAGTCGGTGCTGCGGGGGCGTGGTGGTGCAGGTTTTCCGACAGGCCTGAAGTGGTCTTTCATGCCGCGCTCCTTCCCGGGTGACAAGTATGTCGTCTGTAACACCGACGAAGGTGAGCCGGGTACCTTCAAGGACCGCGATATCATGCGTTACAACCCGCATGCCGTCATCGAAGGCATGGCCATCGCCGCCTACGCGATGGGGGCCAATCGCGGTTACAACTACGTGCACGGAGAAGTCTGGCTGGAATACAAGCGTTTCGAAGAAGCGCTAGATCAGGCTCGTGCTGCCGGTTTTATCGGTCAAAATATTCTTGGCTCGGGCTTCAATTTCGAATTGTTCGCCCACCACGGTTACGGTGCCTACATCTGTGGCGAAGAAACTGCGCTGCTCGAGTCGATCGAAGGCAAGAAGGGGCAACCGCGCTTCAAGCCACCATTCCCGGCCTCTTTCGGCCTCTACGGCAAGCCGACGACAATCAACAATACCGAAACCTTCGCTTCCATCCCCTTCATTCTGAAGATGGGCGGCGAGGAGTTTCTCAATCTGGGCAAGCCGAACAACGGAGGCACCAAGCTGTTCTCGGTATCCGGCCACGTCAATCGCCCGGGCAACTACGAAATTCCGCTCGGCACGCCGTTTGCCACATTGCTTGAAATGTGTGGTGGTATGCGCGGAGGCCGCAAGCTGAAGGCGGTAATTCCCGGAGGGTCTTCGGCGCCGGTGATGCCTGCCGATGTGATCATGGATTGCACCATGGACTACGACTCGATCAGCAAGGGCGGATCGATGCTTGGTTCCGGTGCGGTTATCGTCATGGACGAGACAGTCTGCATGGTCAAGGCATTGGATCGTCTGTCCTTCTTCTATCACGAAGAGTCCTGCGGCCAGTGCACCCCCTGTCGTGAAGGTACGGCCTGGATGTACAAGGTTGTACATCGCATCGAAAATGGCCTCGGCAAGCCCGAGGATCTGGACCTGCTGAACAGCGTGCTCGGCAACATTGCGGGTCGCACGATTTGCGCCCTCGGCGATGCTGCGGCTTTTCCGGTACAGAGTTTTATCAAGCACTTCGGCAAAGAATTCGAGTATCACATTGAACACAAGACCTGTCTGGTACCCAAGGATGTGCAATGGGCCGGCAGTGGCTTCCACAAGATTCCGGCCTGACAGGTTGCGGGTTAGTAACGAAAGAACTGGCTACAAGGTAGCGACATGCTAGAAATCGAAATCGACGGCAAAAAAGCGCAAGTGCCTGACGGCAGCACGGTGATGGATGCCGCGCAGCAGGTGGGTGTTTACATTCCGCATTTCTGCTACCACAAGAAACTCTCGATTGCCGCCAATTGCCGCATGTGTCTTGTGCAGGTGGAAAAGGCGCCGAAACCGTTGCCGGCCTGCGCAACGCCGGTGACCAACGGCATGAAGGTATTTACGCACTCCGAGCTGGCCGTCAAGGCCCAGAAGGGCGTGATGGAGTTCCTGCTCATCAATCATCCGCTGGATTGTCCGATTTGTGATCAGGGTGGCGAATGCCAACTGCAGGACATGTCTGTCGGTTACGGCCCGATGAAGAGTCGTTATACCGAAGAAAAGCACGTTGTCTTCCATAAGAGTGTTGGTCCGTTGATCTCGATGGAAGAAATGAGCCGCTGCATTCACTGCACCCGTTGCGTCCGCTTCGGTCAGGAAATCGGTGGCATCATGGAACTCGGCATGGCCAATCGCAACATGCATTCCGAGATCATGACCTTCGTCGGTCGTACGGTCGACTCGGAATTGTCGGGCAATATGATCGATCTCTGCCCGGTTGGCGCTTTGACCTCCAAGCCTTTCCGCTACACCGCCCGTTCTTGGGAACTGCAGCGCCGCAAGTCGGTCGGCCCGCACGATTCCGTCGGTGCGAATCTGGTCGTCCAGGTCAAGCACGACAACGTAATGCGCGTTCTACCGCGTGAAAACGAAGAAGTTAACGAGTGCTGGATCTCCGACAAAGAGCGTTTTTCCTACCAGGCGCTGAATTCCGATGAACGCCTGACCAAGCCGATGGTCAAGCAGGGCGGCGAATGGAAAGAAGTCGACTGGAACGTCGCCCTCGACTATGTCGCCCATGGTCTGAAGGATGTCTGCCGTGAGCACGGTGGCGATGCACTGTCTGCGCTGGCCGCGCAGAGTTCGACCGTCGAAGAACTCTTCCTGCTTGGCAAGGTCATGAAGGGCCTGGGCAGTGGCAATATCGATTTCCGTCCGCGCCAGAATGATTTCTCGTCCGATTCCAAGCGTGCCGGTACGCCATGGCTGGGTATGCGCTTGGCCGAGATCAAGGATCTCGACGGCGCTTTGGTCGTGGGTTCCTTCCTGCGCAAGGATCATCCGCTGATCGCTCAGCGCCTGCGTCAGGCTGCCAAGAAATTCACCAAGGTCAGCTTGCTGTCGGTGACAGGCGACGATCAACTGATCAATCTGCATGCCCGCATGACTGTCGCGCCGGCCCAATTGGCTGCTGCGCTGGCCGCCGTCGTCAAGGCGGTGGCCGAGATCAAGGGCGTCGCAGTGCCGGCGGGTGTCGAAAATGCAACCGTTTGCGAGACAAGCAAGAAAATTGCCCAGAGCTTGGTCGATGGTGAAAAACGCGCCGTGTTCCTCGGTAATGTTGCAACCCAATCCGCTGATGCCACGCAATTGCATGCGCTGGCACTGGAAATCGGTAAACTGACCGGTGCTATCGTCGGTTTCCTTGGCGAAGGCGCCAATACCTTGGGGGCTCATGTTTCTGGCGCGTTGCCATCCGGTGCGAATGCGCATCAGATGTTTGAACAGCCGCGCAAGGCCTATGTCCTGATGGGGGTTGAGCCGGAGTTTGACTGCGCCAATCCGCAATTGGTGCTCGATGCACTCAATCAGGCCAGCTTGGTGGTCTACATGTCGGCTTTCAAGCATGCACCGGCCTTGGCGTACGCCGACGTGATGCTGCCGATTGCTCCTTACACCGAGACCTCGGGTACCTTCGTCAATACCGAAGGTCGTATCCAGACTTTCAATGGTGTGGTCAAGGCCCGCGGCGATGCACGTCCGGGGTGGAAACTGCTGCGCGTTTTGGGTAACGTGTTGAATCTTGACGGTTTTGCTTACACCTCCAGTGAAGAAATTCGCGATGAAGTGCTGGGTAAGGGCGCCGAGTTCGTTGGTGGACTGAGCAATGAATTGAGCGGTGTGGCGATCTCGCTTCCGAAGATCACTGCAAATGGCTTGCAGCGTATTGCCGATGTGCCAATCAACTTTGCCGATCCGATGGCTCGCCGAGCACCTGCTTTGCAACAAACCGCTGATGCCGTTGCGCCAACTGCTCGGATCAGTGAGCAGACCATGGCACAAATCGGCATTGCCGATAACGGCCAAGTTCGCGTCAAACAGGGAGCCGGTGAGGCAGTGCTGGTTGCCAAGGCAGACAATAATGTACCGGCCGGTTGCGTTCGCGTTTCCGCGGCACATGCGAGTACTGTGATGCTGGGCGACATGTTCGGCTCGATTTCCGTGGAGCGTGCATAAATGGACGCACTGATGAATTTCGGTACCGGGATTTTTGGCGGTGCCTGGCCTGCCGTCTGGACACTTATCAAGATTGTCCTGATCGTCGCCCCGATGATGCTCGGCGTTGCTTATCTGACCTACTTCGAGCGCAAGGTCATCGGCTATATGCAAGTGCGTATCGGCCCTAACCGGGTCGGTCCATGGGGTCTGATCCAGCCGATCGCCGACGGCCTGAAGCTGCTGATGAAGGAAATCATCGTCCCCAGCGGCGCCAACAAGGGCATCTTCATCATTGCCCCGATGCTGGCTATTGCACCGGCACTGGCGGCTTGGGCGGTGGTGCCTTTCACCGACTCGCTGGTTCTGGCCAACATTGATGCCAGCCTGCTCTACATTATGGCCATCACCTCGATGGGGGTGTACGGGATCATCCTGTCCGGCTGGGCTTCCAACTCCAAGTACGCCTTCCTCGGCGCCATGCGTTCTGCTGCCCAGATGGTTTCATACGAAATCTCCATGGGCTTCTCGCTGATCTGCGTTCTGATGGTGTCCAACAGCCTGAATCTGGTCGAGATCGTCAATGTTCAAAATCAGGGCCGCTTTGCCGGCTGGGGGCTGAGCTTCCTGTCCTGGAACTGGCTGCCGCTGTTCCCGATGTTCTTGGTCTATCTGATTTCCGGCGTTGCTGAAACCAATCGTGCTCCGTTCGACGTCGCCGAAGGTGAATCCGAGATCGTTGCCGGTTTCCATGTTGAATATTCCGGGATGGCCTTTGCGGTCTTCTTCCTGGCTGAATACGCCAACATGATTCTGGTCTCAGCTCTGACTTCCATCATGTTCCTTGGTGGCTGGCTGTCTCCGGTTAGCTTCCTGCCTGATGGCATTCTCTGGCTGTTCGCCAAGATGTCGGCAATTCTCTTCTTGTTCCTGTGGTTCCGGGCGACGTTCCCGCGCTACCGCTACGACCAGTTGATGCGTCTGGGCTGGAAAGTGTTCGTGCCGATCTGTCTGATCTGGCTGGTTGTTGTCGGCGTCTGGATGATGTCGCCGCTGAATATCTGGAAGTGAGGAGAGACTAATGGGTTCGATGAAGGAAATCTTCAACAGCCTCTTCCTCAAGGAATTGTTGAAGGGGATGTCGGTGACGGGCAAGTATTTCTTTGCTCGCAAGATCACCGTCCAGTATCCGGAAGAAAAGACACCGCAAAGTTTCCGTTTCCGCGGTCTGCACGCCCTGCGTCGCTATCCGAATGGCGAAGAGCGTTGCATTGCCTGCAAGCTGTGCGAAGCGATCTGCCCCGCGCTGGCCATCACCATCGAGGCTGAGCCACGCGATGACGGTTCCCGTCGCACGACGCGCTACGACATTGATCTGACCAAGTGCATCTTCTGCGGTTTCTGCGAAGAAGCCTGCCCGGTCGATGCCGTTGTCGAAACGCGGATTTTTGAATATCACGGCGAGAAGCGTGGTGATTTGTACTACACCAAGCAGATGTTGCTGGCCAACGGCGACCGCTACGAAGATCAAATCGCGAAAGATCGCGAACTTGATGCTTCTTACCGATAACAGGTGCTAGCGATGGATTTTCAAACTGCGGTTTTTTACTTCCTGTCGGCGATTCTGGTCTTCGCGAGTCTTCGCGTGATCACTGCCCGCAACCCGGTTCACGCCGCGTTGCACCTGATTCTCGCCTTCTTCACCTGCGGCGGCATCTGGGCGCTGCTGCAGGCCGAGTTCCTGGCGATCGCCATCATCCTCGTCTATGTCGGCGCGGTCATGGTGCTCTTCCTGTTCGTTGTGATGATGCTCGATATCAATATCGACCGTATTCGCGAGGGATTCTGGAATTATCTGCCCCTCGGTGCCTTGCTCGGTCTGCTGATGGTCATGGAAATGGGCTTGGTGCTCGGCAGCAAGTACTTCCAGGTGCCGGCAGCTGAAGCGATGGTACCGGCTGGGGTATCCAATACCAAGGCTATTGGCGCGCTGATGTTCAGCGATTACGTCTATCCGTTCGAACTGGCCTCTTTGATCTTGCTCGTCGGCATGATTGCGGCGATCGTCCTGACCTACCGTGGTCCAAAGAAGTCCAAGTACACCAACCCAAATCAGCAGGTCTTCGTCAAGGCGAAGGATCGCGTCCGCGTCCTGCAGATGCCGGTTGAAAAAGACTGAACCCAGGGAAGACTATGCTTACTTTGTCACTCTCTCATTTCCTGATTCTGGGCGCGATTCTGTTCGCGATCAGTGTCGTCGGCATCTTCCTGAATCGGAAGAACCTGCTGGTGCTGCTGATGGCCATCGAATTGATGCTGCTTGCGGTCAACATGAATTTCGTGGCGTTTTCCCACTATCTTCAGGATCTCTCGGGCCAGATTTTCGTCTTCTTCATCCTGACCGTTGCCGCTGCTGAATCGGCGATTGGTCTGGCCATCCTGATCGTGCTGTTCCGCAACCTCAAGAGCATCCATGTGGATGACCTGGGCAGCCTGAAGGGTTAAACATGGAAATGCAAAAACTCTATCTGCTCGTTCCCCTGGCTCCGTTGATCGGTGCCATGATCGCGGGCTTGTTCTGCCGGGTCATTCCGCGCTGGGTGGCTCATACCGCTACCATCGCCGGTGTCGCCATTGCCTTCATTACCTCAGTCATCATCTTCAAGGATGTCCAGGCTGGCCACACCTACAATGGTGCGGTCTATACCTGGCTGACCAGCGGTGACTACAAGTTCGAAGTCGGTTTCCTGATTGATACGCTGACCACCACGATGATGCTGGTCGTCACCTTCGTGTCGTTGATGGTCCATATCTACACCATCGGCTACATGCAGGAAGACCCTGGCTATAACCGCTTCTTCAGCTACATCTCGTTGTTTACCTTCTCCATGCTGATGCTGGTGATGAGCAACAACTTCATGCAGCTCTTCTTCGGCTGGGAGGCAGTGGGTCTGGTCTCCTACCTGCTGATCGGCTTCTGGTACACCCGCCCGACGGCAATCTTTGCCAATATGAAGGCCTTCTTGGTCAATCGTGTCGGTGACTTCGGCTTCATCCTCGGCATTGGCCTTGTGCTGGCCTACTGCGGTTCGCTTGATTACGCAACGGTCTTCGCGAAGGCACCGACTCTTGCCGAAACCACGATCAACCTGTTTGCAGGTCGCGAGTGGGCTACAGTTTCGTTGATGACCGCGACCTGTATCTGCCTGTTCATCGGCGCTATGGGCAAATCGGCTCAGGTCCCGCTGCACGTCTGGCTGCCGGATTCGATGGAAGGCCCGACCCCGATCTCCGCACTGATCCACGCTGCAACGATGGTGACTGCAGGTATCTTCATGGTCGCCCGGATGTCGCCGCTATTCGAATTGTCGACCACTGCACTGTCCTTCGTCATCGTAATCGGTGCCATTACCGCGCTGTTCATGGGCTTCCTGGGTATTATCCAGAACGACATCAAGCGCGTTGTGGCCTACTCGACGCTGTCGCAGCTTGGGTACATGACTGTCGCGCTTGGCGCTTCCGCCTACTCTGTCGCAATCTTCCACCTGATGACGCACGCCTTCTTCAAGGCGCTGCTGTTCCTCGGTGCCGGTTCGGTGATTATCGGCATGCATCACGACCAGGACATCCGCAACATGGGTGGTCTGCGCAAATATATGCCGATTACCTGGATTACTTCTCTGGTTGGTTCGCTGGCATTGATTGGTACCCCGTTCCTGTCTGGCTTCTACTCCAAGGACTCGATCATTGAGGCTGCCCAAGTGGCCTATCATCATGGTCAGCCGGGGGCTGCATTTGCTTATTACGCAGTTCTGGCGGGTGTCTTCATCACGGCTTTCTACTCTTTTCGCATGTACTTCCTGGTCTTCCACGGCGAGGAACGTTTTGGCAAGGCGGACGAAGCCCATCACCATGAACATCATGGCGACCACGACGACGAGGAAGCTTCGCACGACCATCATCACGGTCTGGCACCGGGCCAAAAGCCACACGAAACGCCGTGGGTGGTCACTTTGCCGCTGGTCTTGCTGGCTATCCCCTCACTGTTGATTGGCTTCTTCGCGATTGAACCGATGCTGTACGGCGACTATTTCAAGGGTGTGATCTTCATCAATACGGAGGCCCATCCGGCCATGGAGCACTTGGCTGAAGAGTTCCACGGTGCTGTAGCCATGGGCATGCATTCGTTCACCTCGTTGCCGTTCATTCTGGCGCTATCCGGTGTTGTGGTTTCGTGGTTCTTCTACATGAAGCGCCCGGATATTCCGGCAGCCATTCAGCGTCGTTTCTCGGCGATCCACACTCTGTTCGAAAACAAGTACTACTTCGACAAGTTCAACGAAGTCGTATTCGCCGGGGGCGCCCGGATGCTCGGCAAGGCGTTCTGGCGCGGCGGCGATGTAGCTGTTATTGATGGTCTGATCGTCAATGGTTCAGCCAAGCTTGTTGGATGGATTTCATCCGTGACCCGCCTGTTCCAGACCGGTTACGTTTATCACTACGCTTTCACCATGATCATTGGCGTCTTTGTGCTGATGACCCTGTGGATCAACCGCGCCTAGCCGTGAATAGTTCGCAGAAAAGCAAGGAATAACATGTCGACTTACCCGTTGCTATCTCTCGCAATCTGGATTCCGATCTTCGCCGGACTGGTGGTGCTTACCACCGGTGGCGACCGGAACGCACCGCTGGCACGGATGCTTTCCCTGGTTGGTGCAGTTGCCGCTTTCTTGATCACTATCCCGCTGTGGACTGGTTTTGATGTCGCCAACGGTGGCATGCAGTTCGTGGAACTTAAAACGTGGATACCGCGTTTCAACATCAACTACCATCTAGGTGTTGATGGCATCTCCATGCTGTTTGTGGTGCTGAATGCCTTTATCACGATCATCGTGGTGGCAGCCGGTTGGGAAGTTATCCAGAACAAGGTTGCCCAGTACAACGCAGCGTTCCTGATCATGTCCGGCCTGATGAATGGCATCTTCACTTCGCTGGACGGCGTGCTGTTCTATGTGTTTTTCGAGGCCTCGCTGATTCCGCTGTACCTGATCATTGGTGTTTGGGGCGGCCCGAACCGTGTTTACGCCGCGTTCAAGTTCTTCCTCTATACCCTCTTCGGTTCCCTGCTGTTCCTGCTGGCCCTGATGTATCTGTTCATCCAGTCCGGTGGCAGCTTCTCGATCCTTGAATGGCACAAGCTGCCGATCGCTCTCGGTCCGCAGATCTGGCTGTTCCTGGCTTTCCTGATCGCCTTCGCCGTCAAGGTTCCGATGTGGCCTGTGCATACGTGGTTGCCGGATGCCCACGTCGAAGCGCCGACGGGCGGCTCCATCGTCCTGGCAGCCATCGCACTGAAACTTGGTGCCTACGGCTTCCTGCGGTTCTCGCTGCCGATCGCTCCGGATGCCTCGCATGAACTCTCTGGTCTGGTTGTCGCGCTTTCGCTGATCGCTGTCGTCTATATCGGCTTTGTTGCCCTCGTTCAGGAGGATATGAAGAAGCTGGTGGCCTATTCATCCATCGCCCACATGGGCTTCGTCACGCTGGGTTTCTTCATGTTCAGCGCGATGGGTATTGAAGGTGCGCTGGTTCAGATGGTCTCGCACGGCTTTGTTTCCGGCGCGATGTTCTTCTGTATCGGTGTCATGTATGACCGTGTCCACAGCCGTCAGATCGCCGATTACGGTGGCGTGGTAAATACCATGCCGAAGTTCGCGGCCCTGTTCATGCTATTTACCATGGCCAACTCCGGTTTACCGGCAACCTCCGGCTTCGTCGGTGAGTTCATGGTGATTCTCGGTGCTGTCAAGTTCAATTTCTGGGTAGCCTTCGCCGCAGCGAGTTCGATGATCGTTGGTGCTGCCTATTCGTTGTGGATGTATAAGCGCGTCATCTTCGGTGACGTCGCCAATCACCATGTAGCCGAACTTAGCGACATCAATATGCGTGAATTTGCGATCCTCGCAGTGCTGGCAGTCGCCACGCTGTGGATGGGCGTCTATCCGCAGCCTTTCACCGAAGTCATGCACGCCTCGGTCAACGACCTGCTGCATCACGTTGCCATCAGCAAGATTCAATAAACGGTAGCCGACATGTTCGACAATTTTGTTGTCCCCAATCTTCTGCCCGCTGCGCCGGAAATCTTTCTGGCGACGATGGCGCTGGCCATCCTGATGATCGATTTGCTGGTCAAGGACAGCCGGCGCACGGTCACCTTCGTGCTGACCCAGCTTACGTTGATCGGTTGCGCCGCGATTCAGTTTGCGACCAGTACCGGCGAGATTACCTACACCTTCAGCAATATGTTTGTGGACGATTTGATGTCCGACCTGCTGAAGTTGTTCCTCTACATGACCGTTGTCATTGTGATGTTCTACTCGCGTGGTTACGTTATCGACCGCGAGTCGATGAACAAGGGGGAATACTACGTGCTGGCGCTGTTCGCAACGCTAGGCATGATGGTGATGATTTCCGCCAATCATTTTCTGACCATCTATATCGGTCTGGAACTGCTCTCGCTGTCTCTCTACGCGATGGTCGCCATGAATCGCGACTCGGTGGTTTCCACCGAGGCTGCGATGAAGTACTTCGTTCTTGGTGCCCTGGCTTCCGGTCTGCTCCTCTACGGTATGTCGATGATTTACGGCGCCACCGGTACTCTGGAAATTACCGGCATCGCCGAACGCCTCTACGGTGGCGGCGTTAACAAGAGCGTGCTGGTCTTTGGTCTGGTTTTTCTGGTTGCCGGTCTCGCTTTCAAGCTCGGTGTCGTACCGTTCCACATGTGGATTCCGGACGTTTATCAAGGCGCTCCGACCTCGGTTACGTTGTTTATTGGCTCTGCCCCCAAGCTGGCTGCATTTGCCATTGTCATACGCCTGCTGGTTAATGGTCTGATTACCCTGGCTGCAGATTGGCAAGCCATGCTGGTCATCCTGTCTGTGCTATCGATGGCTATCGGTAACCTGGCCGCCATTGCTCAGACCAACCTGAAGCGCATGCTGGCCTATTCCGCCATCTCGCATATGGGTTTCATGCTGCTCGGTATCGTGACCGGTGTGGTCGGTGGTGATGCGCGCTACGCCTTGAATGCCTACAGCTCGTCGATGTTCTATGTCATTTCGTACGTGCTGATGAGTGCCGGTACCTTCGGCATGATTCTGATGATGTCGCGTGCCGGCTTTGAAGCTGAAGAACTCGATGACTACAAGGGTTTGAACAAGCGTAGTCCGTGGTTTGCCGGAATCATGCTGATGCTGATGTTCTCCATGGCAGGCGTTCCGTTCTTTATCGGCTTCTTTGCCAAGTTTTCGGTGCTGCAGGCGGTTGTTGCTGCCGGTCCTGGTTATATGTGGCTGGCCATCGTTGCCGTGCTGTTCTCGCTGATTGGTGCGTTCTATTACCTGCGTGTCGTCAAACTGATGTATTTCGACGCACCGGCTGACGAAACTCCGCTCTCCGCTCCAATGGACATGCGTATCCTGATTTCTGCCAACGGCCTTGCTGTTGCGCTGCTCGGTATCTTCCCGCAGGTGATCATGTCGCTCTGTGCCTACGCGCTGTTGCGATCGCTCTGATGCTGGCCTGAAAACAAGTTTGCAGAACGCCCCGCCAGTCGGGGCGTTTTATTTTGTGGAGTTTCGTTATGTCGCATGATGCACACTTGATCGAATCGGAAGTCTCGACCGAGACGGTTTTTGCGGGCGCCTTGCTCAATGTACGCAAGGATTGTGTCCTTCTACCTAATGGCAAGGAATCAATCCGCGAATACATTGTTCATCCCGGTGCTGTTGTCATCCTGGCGTTCCTGGACAATGGCAATCTGCTGTTCGAGCGCCAGTACCGCTATCCGTTGCGTCGGGTCTTTCTCGAATTGCCGGCCGGCAAGATCGATCATGGTGAAGCCATCATCGATACGGCCCGGCGTGAACTGAAGGAAGAAACGGGCTACGTTGCCAGTGAATGGGAATACCTTGGCATGATGCATCCGTGCATCGGCTACTCCGATGAACGCATAGAGATTTTCGCCGCTCGCGGCCTGCATCTGGCCGGTGAAAGGGAACTCGATCACAACGAGTTTCTGGATGTGATTGAACTATCACCAGCCGAAGCAAAGCAGGCAGTTTGGGATGGTCGCATCACTGACGCCAAAAGCATCACTTCCTTGTTCTGGCTGGATCGTCCCTAGGAACAGGAAATTGACCACCTTGATGGTCGCAACGACGTAACGAAAAAGGCCCCGGAAAATTTCCGGGGCCTTTTAATTTGATGCTTGGGGTAACTCTTTAGCCGCAGGTACCAACAGCCCCGCAGGCCGTGCAAAAGTCACAGCCATCCTTGCGGATCATCGTGTGGTTGCCGCATTCGCTGCACAGTTTGCCCTGGGTTGGCAGCACCTTGTTGCTGATGGTGTCTTCTGGCGCTTCCAGGATGCCCATTTGTTGCAGCGGGAATCCGGTTTCGTCGAGAATGCCGAGCATGGCGTAGCGATGGATGATCAGGTTGGCGATGTAGGCCACTGTGGAAGGATAGGTCTGCTGTTTGCGCGAACCCGGCACGAAGGCCATGAAGTCGCCGAGCGGCTCGGAGTAATCGATCAGCTTGCGCAGCTTCATGCCGATCCAGGCCGGGTCGAGGACGCGCATGTCGAGCGACAGCAGCTTGGATAGGCCATCAAGGGCGCGCGGGTAGTTGCCGGAGAGCCACATCGAATAGGGACGGGTAACGCCGTCGGGCAGGGTGATCTCCTTGAGGCCGAGGACAAAGTCTTCGCCGGTTGAAGGATTGTTGATGTCCACCGTCCAGGACAGCGTGCCATCGGTGCCGGTCTTCGGTTCCTTGGCGCTGAACAACGCATCCTTCACCGGCGTCGGGCCTTCGTGCTTGAAGGCGCCGAGTTGTTCGCAACGCCAGCTGATGACCTGGGCCATTGCGGAAACGACGGATGGCACGCGTTTGCGCTCGCCGTGCGGCGGCATCGGCATTTCGAAAGAGTCACCCGGTGTTTTGGCCAGCGCTTCCAGCTTCATTTCCAGCCAGGCATGGTCGTTGGCGCGCATGTCCATCGACAGGGTCTTGGCGACGGCACCGAGGCCGCGCGGTTCGGCCGGCCCGTTGGCCCAGACTTCGAACGGCCAAGCACGGCCTTCCGGCTCAACGTGGCCGACGAACAGCGCGAACTTGCCGATCGGCGAGTCGAGCATGTAGGTCCAGCACAGATTGCCTTCCGGCAGGTTCGGACGACCCGGCCAGCGCAGGCTGGCGAGCACGGGGGCCGGCAGATTCTTGATCGACAGGCGGCGGTTGGCGTCGGAGACGAAATCCTGCGGCGCTTTTGCATCTGCGTCGGCCTTGGCCGGCTCGCTGCTGGTCACCGACAGCACGGAACCGAGCACGCTGTTCGGGCGGTAGGTGGCCAGACCCTTGAGACCGGATTTCCAGGCGCTCATATAGAGATCCTGGAAATCAGTGTAGGGATAGTCGGCCGGTACGTTAACGGTCTTGGAGATCGAGGTGTCGATGAACGGGGCAACGGCGGCAACCATGTCGCTGTGCGCTTGGGCAGAGATTTCCAGAGCCGTGACAAAGAAGTCCGGCAGCTTGGAAACGTCGCCGCCACGGTGCTTATAGAGACGCCAGGCGTAGTCTTCGACCGAGTATTCCTTGATCGTGCCGTCCTGCATGCGCTTCTTGCGGTTGTAGGTCCAGGAGAACGGCGGTTCGATGCCGTTCGAGGCGTTGTCGGCGAAGGCCAGTGAAATGGTGCCGGTCGGCGCGATGGACAGCAGGTGCGAGTTGCGCAGGCCGTGCTTGCGGATCTCGGCCTTGACGTCGGTCGGCAGGCGCGAAGCGAAGTTGCCGCCGGAGAGGTAGAGTTCGGCGTTGAATAGCGGGAAGGCGCCGCGTTCCTTGGCCATTTCGACCGAGTACATGTAGGCGGTGTCGCGCATGAATTCGCTGATGCGGGCAGCCATGGCGCGGGCTTCCGGCTTGTCGTAGCGCAGGCGGAGCATGGCCAGCGCATCGCCCAGGCCGGTGTAACCGAGGCCGACGCGACGCTTGTTGGCGGCTTCCTGCTGCTGGCGCTCAAGCGGCCAGTGGGTGGCGTCGAGGACGTTGTCGAGCATGCGGGTGGAGATGCGGATGACTTCGGCGAAGGCGTCGAAATCGAACTCGGCCTGCTCGGAGAAGGCGTCCTTGACGTACAGGGTCAGGTTGATCGAACCCAGGCAGCAGCAGCCATACGGCGGCAGCGGTTGTTCGGCGCAGGGGTTGGTGGCCTCGATCACTTCGCAGTAATTGAGGTTGTTGTCCTTGTTCATGCGGTCAAGGAACAGGATGCCCGGCTCGGCGTGGTCGTAGGTGGACTTCATCACCTGGTCCCACAGATCGCGGGCGCGCACCTTACGGTAAACCCAGATGCCGTCTTCGCGCTGATAGGCGCCAGCGGCGCGCATGTCGGCGTTCGGCTCGGCGCGGTGCAGCAGCTCGACATCACCGTCGGCGTCGACGGCTTCCATGAACGGGTCGGTGACGCCGATGGAGATGTTGAAGTTGGTCAGGTCGCCCTTGTCCTTGGCGTGGATGAATTCCTCGATATCAGGGTGGTCGCAACGCAGCACGCCCATTTGCGCGCCACGGCGGGCACCGGCGGATTCGACGGTTTCGCAGGAGCGGTCGAACACCCGCATGTAGGAAACCGGGCCGGATGCGCGCGACTGGGTACCCTTGACGCGGGCGCCCTGGGGGCGGATGGAGGAGAAGTCATAACCGACACCGCCACCACGACGCATGGTTTCAGCGGCCTGGGCCAGCGCGGTGTAGATGCCGGGCTTGCCTTCGGTGTTTTCGACGATGGAGTCGCCAACCGGTTGCACGAAGCAGTTGATCAGCGTGGCCTGCAGGTCGGTACCGGCGGCAGAGTTGATCCGGCCGGCCGGGATGAAACCGTTTTCCTGGGCCCACAGGAACTTATTTTCCCAGTGGGCACGGTCGGCTTCCTGCTCGACCTGGGCCAGCGCGTAGGCGACGCGGCGCCGCACGTCGTGAACGTTGGTTTCCTTGCCCTTGGCGTATTTTTCGATCAGCACTTCGCCGGAAATTTCCTGCTCCGGCAGCGGGGAAAACTCCGGTGCAGCGGGGATGTCTGTCAGCGAAAGCTGTTCGGCAATTTTGCTCATCAAGGGCTCCTCTACAAAATTCTGATTGTCTGGGTTATTAATCTTGGAATGTTGCAAAGCTACTAGATATAGTGCCCAAAGGCAATGTCTTGACTATATGCGGTGTTTTGTGTGTTTGTTGTTTGGGATGCCGTTGGGGTAAAAAAAGCCCGAAAAAACAAAGCTCCGGGCACCTTGCGGTGGCCGAAGCATGTTCAAAATATTTTTGTTCGGAGGCCGTTATTGAGCGACGTCTTGTGTCTTGTCGTTGGTCCCGTTTGCGGGGGCAATGAGCACATTGGTGCTGCCCCTGCCCGCTAAGGGGAGGTCATTTTTCCACGCCCTGAATCGGTAGCCAGAACTTGAAAGTTGTTCCTTGGCCCGGGGTGCTGGCGACATCGAAACGTCCTCGATGTTTTTTGACAATGATGTCGTAGGAGATCGACAGCCCGAGGCCGGTACCCTGGCCGACCGGCTTGGTGGTGAAGAAGGGGTCGAATACGCGGTGGCATACTTCCGCCGTCATGCCTTTACCGGTGTCGGAAATCTCGAACCAGACATGGGCGTTCTCCTGGCCGGAACGGACCGTGATCCTGCCGTGTGTCTCGATGGCCTGTGCGGCATTGACCAGCAAGTTCATGAAAACCTGGTTGATCTGGGCCGGTACACACTCGACTTCAGGGATATCGCCCAGATCGCGGACCACGTCGGCTTTGTATTTCAACTCGTTCCAGACAACGTTCAGGGTGCTTTCCAGGGCAGCGTTGAGATTGGCCAGTTGATATTCGGCCTGATCGACACGGGAAAAGTCCTTGAGGTCCTGGACAATCTTGGTCACGCGTCCCAAGCCCTCCTGGGATTCGATGAGCAGGGAAGGCAGGTCTTCACGCAGAAAGTCGATGTCGGCCGCTCGCCGGGCAGCCTCAATTTGGGCAGGGTCGCCGCCTGCCGCGACCGCTTCATAGGCGTCGACGACGCCGAGCAGGTTGTTGATATAGGTCTTCAGCGTTCCCAGGTTGGAGTTGACGAAGCCGACAGGGTTGTTGATTTCGTGGGCGACGCCAGCCGCGAGTTGGCCAATTGCCGCCATTTTTTCCGACTGCAGCAATTGCTGCTGGGCTTCTTCAATTTTTGAAAGCAGGACTTCGAGCTCGCGCCGCTCGTTTTCCAGTTCGGTATTGGCGGTGGCCAACTGGGTCGTGCGTTGAACGACCAGGCTTTCCAGCTGGTTCTGGTGTTGCAGCAAGCTTTCCTGGGCGCGGTGCCGTTCGGTGACGTCCTGCAAGGTCTCGATTGCACCGATCAACTCACCATTGGCGTTGCGTAGCGGGGCTGCCGTGAAAGCCAGCCACAAGCCATTCGGCCCCAGGCCTTCAAAAAAGGCCTCGCCTTCAAACGCATCCTGAATCAATGAAGAGCGCCTGAAGCGATCCTTGTAATATTCCTCGTACTGCGCTTCCAGGCTGCCATTGACGATCAGGTCCGCCATCACCGGGCGGTATTCCTTGTAGAAGGCCTTCCAGTGTAACTGGGTCCCCACCATCTCTGCGCTGGACAGGCCGCTGACCACGGCGCAAGCCTTGTTCCAATGGGTGATCCGATGCTGGGCATCGATCACGAAGGTCGGCACCGGATCGCCATCGATGATCTGGGCAAGCAATTGCTCCATGCCGCGCTTGGCGGCCTCGGACCGCCGGTGTTCGGACTCGAGCAGCTTTTTCTGGGTGATTTCAATCTGCTTCATGGCCAATTGCAGTCGCCCTTGCTCGACCAGCAACTGTTGATTGGATTGCATCAGATCAGCTGTTTGTGCTGCGACTTGCGCCCCCAGGCTGGCATTGAGCTTCTCCAATGCCTCGTTGCGACTGGCGACCATGCGGAACAAGGCGTTCATCGCATCGAGCAGGCTGGCGGTCGACGGGTCATGAGGGATTCTTTTCTCGGCCTCGAAAGCCGCTTCCGGCGCGGCCCCGGCACGGATCTTTGCGATCTGGCGGGCCATCGACTGATCAATACCGAGGATGTGATGAGCCAGCCAGCTACTGAGGAAACGCAGCAGATATTCAACATCGGCTTTGCCGCCCTGGAACTCCAGCATTTTTCCGACTTGGCGGGCAAATTCCTGATGCACCGCGACGTGCGCCTGAATGAAGCGGGGGTCACAATGCATCTGCTCCATCAGCTCCTCCTCGTGTCCGAAGTGCATCACGGCATAGTTGGCCAAGCTGGCCAATACCCGCTGGATATCGTCATCCTGCGCCGGCACGGATTGGTGTTCGATGACCCAGTTGATGATACGCACCAGTTCCTGATGCTCCTCATCAACCTGCGCTTCTCCTGTCATGTAGCGCTCGTTCCAGACAAATGCGTCCATTTTTAGTCCTCTCCGGCCTGTGGGCCGAGAACACGCAGAATTTCCTCCAGGCTGGTAGCGCCGGACTGAACGCGCTCCAAGGCGTGGCAACCAATGCCCCGCAAGCCTTTCTGGCGGACCAGGCGACGAATTTCCAGCACGCTGGCACCGCTGCCGATCCGGTCGCGTAATTCGTCATCAAGCGCCAGTACTTCATACAGACCGACCCGCCCTTTGTAACCCGAGCCATGACAGTGGTTGCAGCCGGCGCCGCGATAGCTTCGTTCAAGCAGGGCAAAGTGACCGCCCAGTCTTGCCCGCAGTGCCGGCTCGGCATCGACCTCGGTACGGCAATGCGGGCAGATCTGGCGGACCAGTCGCTGAGCGATGATGCCTTCCAGCGCCGTGGCGACAATATAGGGTTTGAGGCCAAGGTCGAACAGGCGAGCAATCGTCGCGATCGCCGAATTGGTGTGCAGGGTCGAATAAACGAGGTGGCCGGTCAGGGCGGCATGAAAAGCCACCTCGGCGGTTTCGAAGTCACGGATTTCGCCGAGCAGCACAACATCCGGATCCTGGCGCAACAAGGCACGCAAAATGGATGGGAAAGTCAGACCGATCTTTTCCTTGACCAGGACCTGCCCGGCCATGTCGAGGTAGTACTCGACCGGATCTTCGATGGTGACGTAGTTCTTGTCAGGTGTTGCATCGTGTTGGAGCAGCGAATACAAGGTGGTTGTCTTGCCGCTGCCGGTCGGGCCGGTCGCCAGGATGATGCCCTGCGGCCGGGCCACCATGTCGGCGACGCGCGGCAGGTCGACGGGCGAGAAGCCAAGGCGGTCCAGCGTATGCACCGTTGAATTGCGGTCGAGAATGCGCATGACCACCTTCTCGCCGTTGATCGTCGGCAGGGTGGAAATGCGCAGATCCACCATGCGCATCGGCGTCTTGACGGTGATCCGGCCATCCTGTGGTCGCCGGCGTTCGGAAATGTCCAGTTCGGACATGATCTTCAGGCGCGACACCAGCGACTGGTGCAGGTGGTGCGGGATCTGAATCTTGTCGGTCAGCACGCCGTCGATCCGGTAGCGGACGACAACGGACTTGATCCGGGGTTGGATGTGGATGTCGGAAGCGCCGAGCCGGATGGCTTCGAGAATGATTGCGTTGGCCAGACGGATGGCTGGCGGGGCCTCGGTTTCGCGGAGCAGGTCTTCGAGCTGGGCGGTGTCCTCCTCCTCGATGACGATCTCGATCCCCTCGTAAGGGTCCGGGCTGCTGACCAGGGTCTCCAGTTCCTTGAAATCGACGCCGCCTTCGCCGTACAGCTCATTGATTTTGTTGCGGATTGCCTCGGTGTCGGCCGTGACAATTTTCAGGTCGAGACCGGCCGTGAAACGAACTTCGTCGATCAGGCCCTCGTCGAGCGGGTCTGCCATCGCCAGCAGCAGGCGCCGGCCTTCCAGCTTGAGCGGGACGACCAGTTGGCGCTGGCAGAAACTGTGCGGGATCAGCTCGGCCAGCACTGCATCGATGCGGAATTCTGGTAGCTGGACCTCGTCGATCAGCATTTCCGACTTGAGCAGGGTGCGAATCTGCCGCTCGCTGATCCAGTCCTTTTCGAGGAGCAGGGCGATCAGCGGCTCCTTGCGTCGCTCCTGCAGCAAGGTCAGTTCCTGCAACTGGGCCGCGTTGAGCAGGTTTTTCTTGTGCAGCATGATGCCCAGTCGACTGCGGTGGGTCACCGCCAGGCGATTCAGCGCCGAGATTTCCTTGGATTTCTTCTCGTTTTCGGTCTTCAGAACCCGGTTGCGGGTGATCAGGTCGAACTGCTCCAAAGCCAGTGCGACGGTGACACGCAGATCGTCATCGTTCCACGGCTTGAGGATGAATTTGTATACCGCACCTTCGTTGATGGCGCCCATCACGGCATCGGTATTGGCATGGCCGGTCAGCATGATGCGGATCGTTTCCGGTGAACGTTGCTTGACCTCGCGCAGGAACTGGGCGCCGTTCATGCCAGGCATCATGAAGTCGCTGATGATCAGCTGGAAATTGCCCTCTGCCATGCGCTGCAGACCTTCGTTGCCGCTGCCGGCAGTCACGACTTCATAGTTTTCCTGACGGAATACGCGCGTCAGCGCCTTGACGATGCCGACTTCGTCATCGACGATCAGCAGGCGGTATTTCGGCGGCGTCAGGTGACTGGCCGGCGCTTGCGGCGTGCTGGTCTGGCCGGTGAAGAGTGCCGAATAGTCAGTCATGGTGGTGTCGGAAAACTGAGGTTGATCGTGGTGCCTTGCCCCGGTTCGCTGGCAATCGTGAGATGGCCGCTATGGGCGAGGACGATGTTGCGAGCAGTGCTCAGGCCCAGTCCGGCACCGCTGCCGACCGGGCGAGTGGTGAAGAAGGGCTCGAAAGCACGTTCGCGCTGCTCGGCACCCATGCCGATGCCGTTATCGGAGATGCTGATGGCAACTTCCTGAGGGGTGAGGCGGCTGGAAATGCGCACGACACCGGAGTGGCCGGCATCCTGGATGGCCTGTACCGCGTTGTGGATCAGATTGTAGAAAAGCTGGTTGAGATGGCCGGGCAGGCAAACGATGGCCGGTAGATCGCCCAACTCGACCTGCAGGCTGACCCCGGGCGGCAACTGCCGCTCGATGACGCTGATCGCATGGCGGATGCTGTCGTTGAGGTCAGCCAGCTCTTCAGTGGCGCGATCGACATTGGAGAAACTCTTGAGGTCGGCCACGATGCGGGCGATCCGTTCCAGCCCCACGGCCGTCTCGCCGAGCAGGTCGAGGCCATCTTCGAGCACGAAATCCATGTCGAGTTCGCGCCAGGCGGTCTCGACATCGTCCAATCTGGTTTTCAGGGTCGCCAGCTTTTTCAGGTAGAGGCTAAAGGTACTCAAGTTGCTGCGGGCGAAACCGAGCGGATTGTTGATCTCGTGCGCCATGCCAGCCGCCAGCTGGCCGACCGAGGCGAGCTTCTCGGCCTGGTAGAGCATCTGCTGGCGTTCGTCGAGCTGGGCGACCTGCGCCTTGACGCGGCTCTCCAGTTCGCCGGCCAATGTCTTGTAGCGGGTCTCCGATTCGAGCAGGCGGGCATGTTCGCGCTTCAGGGTCTCGAAATCCTCGGCTACCGCTTCCAGATGCAGGCTTGAAGCCATCCTGAAGCGGACCTGGATGCGCAGCAACTGGGTCAGGAAGCCGGCACCGGCTTGCAGCGTGCCGGGCGCCGCTGTCGTGCTGGCCAGGTAGCCGATGGGCTCCAGTTCCAGGGTCAGGGCTTCGCGGCCCGCCTTGCTATCGACAACGCCCCAGAAAGTTTTTCCGAGCGCATCGACGATAGCGGCATCGCCACCGAGCAGTTGCGCCAGTAAGGGGCCAATGCGCTCGAGTATGGCTGGTTCGAGCAATTCGGCCAGGCTCCATTCGCGGTCGAAGGCAAGCTCGCTCATGCTCGTCCCAGTGCGCCCGCGACGAATGCGGCTTCGTCCAGGCCGTGCTCGCTGGCCAGCGCCAGGTTATCGGCGTGGCGGCGATAAAGCGCGGTGAGCAAGGTGCGGAAGGTTTCTGCCACCCCGCGGCCATCGAGGGCGATGGCGAAGACCAGCGGCCACGGTGCGGCGCTCCAGCGTTGGCGGATTTCTGCCTCGGGGACGGCGGTGGGCAGGTCGCATTTGTTGAACTGGACGACCAGCGGCAGGTGTTCAAAATCCAACCCGACCCGACGACAGTTCTCGGTCATGCTCTGGAAGGATTCAGCGTTGTTGGTTTCCTGTGTCCGCTCGGCATCGGCGACGAAGACGACGCCATCGGCGCGTGATAGGACGGCTTTGCGCGTGCCGTCGTGGGCGATCTGGCCGGGCACGGTGAACAGGCGGAACTTGATCAGCAGGCCGGAGGGAGCGCGGAAACCAAGCGGCAGCAGGTCGAAGAACAGGGTACGGTCGTCCTTGGTCTCCATGGTCATGATCTCGCCCTTCAGCTCCGGGGCGAGCAGGTCATGCAGACGCAGCAGATTGGTCGTCTTGCCGCTCTGCGCCGGCCCGTAGTAGACCAGTTTGAAGCTTAGGCTGTTGTCCTGACGCTCGGTCATGATCGCTCAGCTTTTTGTCTGAAACTCTGGGTCGAGAATGACTGAACCGTCCGGTCCCCAATTGACATCGGTGATGCCCGGCTCGATGGCTTCCAGCCGTTCCGCCTCGACCTGTTCCGGGGTGGTATCGCCCATTTCCATGCGCACCAGGTTGGCCAGTTGGCGGTTTTCGAGCAGCAGTTCGCGGTGGGCGAGGGCTTGGCCGATGGCTGACATCAGGTCGTAGTCGTTCCAAGGTTTGCCGATGAAGCGGTCAATGCCGACTTCGTTCACCGCCCGGACCAGCGCATTCAGATCGGCATAGCCGGACAGGATCAGGCGCGCCGCATCGGGCTGGATCTCCTTGGTCGCCTTGAGGAACTCAATGCCGTCCATGATCGGCATCCGGTAATCGCTGATGAACAGGTCGTAGCTGTCCCGGTGTGCCGCTTCAAGGGCAGCTTCGGGTGAGGTGTAGGTTTCCACTTCGAGCTGGAAGGTCTTGCCGCCAAAGGCACAGGGGGCCAGGCGCAGGATGCGTTTCAGGGACTTGAGGATCGATTCTTCGTCGTCGACGAGCATGATACGGCTCATTTTTCCTCCGAGCGGGTGTAGAGGGTCAGGTTGTGCTGTTCGGCCTGCTCCAGCCTGACCAGTTGATTGATGATATCCGTCGTCAGCACACTGCCCTTGGCCAGCAGCAGATAGCCGTCACGGTGAGCCAGTTCACGGGTCAGGACCATGCCCGGCTTCAGGTGCATGGTGCGTAATGGCAACTCGACCGGGCCGCTCTTCTGGGTTTCGCCGATCAGGCGCACGAAAGCCTCGACCGCCGTCGGATCGTAGCGCTTGCCGCGATTGTCGATCAGGAAGGCCAGTGCTTCTTCCGGGCGCAGGGGACGCTGGACCAGGGTGCCGATCTGCAGGGCGTCGTAGTCGTTGACCACGGCCAGAATGCGGGCGCCAAGCGGGATCGCAATGCCGGCCAGGCGGTCCGGGTAACCGCTGCCGTCGAAGCATTCGTGGTGGTGGCGAACAAGGATGGCCGCCTCCTTGCAACGGTCGATGGCCATCAGCAGGTTTTGGCCGATCTGCGGGTGTTTCATGACCTGCGCCCGCTGCTCGGCGCTGAGCGTATTGAACGATTTGCTGAGGATTTCGTCGGACAGGCCGAGTTTGCCAATGTCGTGCAGCAGGCCGGCAAGCATGACGTTCTGGATATCGACCTCGCTCAGTTCGAGGCGCTGGGCCAATGTGCGTGCCATGTCAGCGACGCGGCGGCCGTGGCCGGCCATCCGGCTGCCGCTCTGGCCAGCCCGCAGCTCGATCAGGCCGGCGAAAACCTGCACGCTGGTCAGGAAGGATTTCTTGAGTTCGCCGTGCGACTGCTCGACAAAGGTCAGCGCCTGCTGCAATTCGGCGGTACGTTCGGCGACCTTCTGCTCCAGATTAACGTTGAGCACCTTCAGTTCTTCGTTCTGGGCCTGGGTCAGCGCGGTCAGGCGACGGTTTTCCACTTCCAGCTGCTGGCGTTCCAGCGCATTCCGAACCGTGTTGACGATTTCGGCGTCGTCCCAGGGTTTGGCAATGTAGCGGTAGATTTCGCCCTCGTTGATGGCGGCGACAGTCGAGGTGACGTCGGCGTAGCCGGTGAGCAGGATCCGCATCGTGTTCGGCCAGCGGCCGCGCACCTGCTTGAGGAAGGTGGCGCCATCCATTTCCGGCATGCGCATATCGGAAATGATCAGGTCGACCGCCTCCTGCTCCAGGATGCTGAGGCCGGCGGCACCGCTTTCGGCAATCAGGATGCGATAGCCATGCGGCCGGAACAGGCGGCGCAGGGCCGAAAGGATGCCCGGTTCGTCATCGACGAAGAGCAGGGTGGCGGGGGCGGGTGTTTCGCTCATCGCGAAGTCTCCGGTGGGCTGTTTTTCTGATTGATGGGAAGAATGATGCGGAAGGTCGAGCCGACACCGAGCTGACTGTCGACCTCGATGCGACCGTGATGCTTGTCGATAATGCCATAAGAGAGCGACAGGCCGAGGCCAGTGCCCTTGCCGACCGGCTTGGTGGTGAAGAAGGGTTCAAATATACGCGACAGGTGTTCGGGGGCGATGCCCTTGCCGGTATCGGAAATTTCGATGCACACCGCGTCGTCGCCCTGGCGACGGGTGCGGATGGTGATCGTGCCCCGCGTCTCGATGGCGTGGCCGGCATTGACCAGCAGATTCATGAAAACCTGGTTGAGCTGCGAGATCAGGCAATGGATCTTGGGAATATCGCCGTACTCCTTTACCACCTGGCACTTGTACTTGAGTTCGTTCCAGACGATGTTGAGGGTTGAGTCCAGGCCCTGATGCAGGTCGGTCCACTGCCATTCCTGTTCGCTGACATGCGAGAAGGTTTTCAAGTCCTGGACGATCTTGCGAACGCGGCTCAGGCCATCTTTCGATTCGCTGAGCAACTGGATGATGTCGCCACGGACGTAGGCAAAGTCGCGCTCCTCGCGCAGGCGGGCGATGGCGGTCCGTTGCGCCGCCAGGTCGGTATCGTCGGCCAGGCCCTTGTCGTAGGCATCAATGATTTCCATCAGGTCGCGCAAATAGCTCTCCAGCGTACCCAGATTGGAATGCACAAAGCCGATCGGATTGTTCAGTTCGTGCGCGATGCCGGCAGCCAGTTGGCCGATGGAGGCCATTTTTTCCGATTGCAGCAACTGGTTGTGCGCTTCCTCCAGGCGTTTGTTCAATTGGCGCTGGGCGGCGAGCGTGGTGGTCAGTTCTTCGGTCTGGGTGTGGCGCTCGGTGATGTCGGTCAGCACGCCATCGTAGAACTCGGCACCGCCACTGGCATTGCGCAATACCTGGGTCCGGTCGGAAATCCAGATGACTCGTCCGTCGCCGGTCAGCAAGCGGTATTCCTGGATATAGTCGGTGCGCCCTTCGGCAGTGTAGCGGGTCACTTCCTCGACGACCCGGGACAGGTCATCCGGATGCACCATGTCGGCAAAGGCCGGGTTTCCGGCGATCAGGTCGGCGACGGTGTAGCCCCAATTGGTGACATTGTCGGATACAAAAACGACCGGCCAGCCGCCTGTCGCCTGCCAGCGGAAACAGATGACCGGGCTGGCATTGACCACCTGCATGGCAATGCGCAAGGCCTGCTCGGCGCGCTGCTGGCTGGCGATACGCCAGGCATCGCTGGCAATCAGCTGGATGGTTTCGATATCCTGCAGCGAGTACGGCTCTGGCTTGTCGATCAGGCAGGCCAGAAGCTGAATTCCGTTTTCGCCATAGACTGGCACGCTGGCCAGGCGCGACAGGCCGAGGTCGTTTGGCCGTCGGCGATCTCGTTCCTCGGCGGGGTAGTCATCGATCAGGATAGGCTGGCGCAGGCGGATGGCGTCAGCCCATTGCCCGGCTTCGCTCATCCGGCACTGCCAGTTGTCGGCGCCGTCGGTCGCGGGCCAGCAGGCGGCCAGGGCGAGGTCCGTGCAGTCATCACCGACAAAATAGATGAAGCCGCCAGCACTGTCGGTGATTTGCGCAATGGAAGCGATGACGTGGCGCAGGAAGTGAGGTTCATCCATTTGCTTGCGCTGCCAGGGCAATTCGAGCAGGGCATGGGCGCGCCTGGATTGCAGGTCGAGCAATGTTTCGTTTTCGCGCCGCGCCGTAACGTCGGTGGCGACGCCGTCCCACTCGGTTTTCCCGCTCGGCGAGCGCCGCGGGCGGGAGCGAATCTGCAGCCAGCGCCACTGGCCGTCCGGCTTGCGCAGGCGCAACTCGGACACAAAATCGGTTTGCTGGCGCTCGCTGTCGGCGATGGCCTGCAACAGTCCGGGCAGGTGCGCCGGGTCGACATCGGCGAACAGGCGTTCCGGATGGGCCATGATTTCCTCGGGCGTCAGGCCGTGAATCGGCTCGACCCCGGAGCTCAGATAGGTAAATTGGAGGTGGCCATCCGGGCCGGTGCAGCATTGATAAAGGTAGCTGTCAGGCAGATTGTCGCCCAATCGGCGCAGGCGTTCCTCGCTGGCGCGCACTGCTTTTTCGGCCGCGACACGGGCGCTGATATCCTCGACGATGGTCAATATCGAGTCCACGCGGCCGTCTGGCTTGCGGATGGCCTGAGCGGCGACGCGGGCGGCGATGGTTGCGCCGTCCGCCCGCAGATAGCGTTTTTCGATTTCAAAGCCATCGACCTCGCCGCGCACGATGTCGTCGAAGGCGGCCAGGCTGGCCGGCAAGTCATCAGGATGAGTCAATTCCGTCCAGCTCTTGCCCAGCAGTTCTTCCGCGGAATAGCCGAGAATCTGGCAAAGTGCCGGATTGACGACGATCCAGCGCTTGTTTGCATCGTTAATCGACATGCCGACCATGGCCCGCTCGAAATAGATGCGGAAGCGGGTTTCAGCCTCCCGTTTCTGGCGTGTGCTGCCTGCCATATAGGCCGCCACCGCAGCCGCCAGGCCGAGCAGCAGCGCCTCGATGGCGAAGAAAGTGGCATTCCAGCCAGCGAACATGCCGGGCACGGCCTCGGGCGGAACGTGAGCGACCACCTTCCATGCTTGCTCTTGCGCCATGCTCCAGTTTTCCTGGTCTGCCTTGTCCTGGCGGCCACGCGCCGAATAGGCGGTGGCAACGGTCCATAAGCCGGCGCTATCGGAGAACTGCCCTTGTTCGGTTTTCTGAATGGTCGCCCAGCTGGCCGGGAAGCGATGGGGCAGGCTCAACTCCGGCTTGTCGAACATGAAACCCCACTCGTCGGCGGGATTGGGGGCGTGCAGGAAATAGCCTTCCTGATTGACGATCATCAGGTGATCGGCAGCCTGGGTCGTGACATCAGCAACGTAGCCAATCATTTCGCTGGCGCGGTAGTTCAGGACGAGCAGGGCACGTGTTTTGCCCTGGCTGTCGGCCAGGGGGGTAGCAATGCGCAGGGTCGGGTTGTACGGGGTTTCGACCCGGCCGTTCTCGATGTTGAGATCGAGCGGAGAAAGGTAGATGGCGCCCGGCGGCAGGCCGATGCTGTCACGAAAATAATAGCGGTCAGCCTTGTTTTTCAACTGTGCCCGGTCGGCGATCCGGGCTTGTTTGCCGTCGTGGTCGATGCGCACGATTTCCTGGCCGGTGAGGTCGAGCAGGCGCAGTTGGCTGTAGCCGCTTCGGGCCCCGGAAAAGCCCAGAAAATCTTCGGCGATCCGGTTGATCTCAAGAGCGTCGCCATCTTCCGTAAAGCGTTTCAGTGCGCTGCCGGCGGCAACGATGCGCAGATCGCGGACGATGATCAGCAGGCGGCGGTCCAGCGCGCCAGCACCCAGACGGACATTGAGCAGTTCATCCGCTTCGAGGTGGCTGCGCTCGGCGTCGCGATGACTGTCGGCGTAGAAAACCGTGACGAGCAGGATGAATCCGGCCAGCGGCACGAAGTAGCGCAGGAAAATGAGGATGTTCCTAGGATTCACGGGAGGCAGGTATGAAGTTCTGTTCCTGATTCAAATGCACCACGCGGAAGGCCTCGCGGATCTGCTCGCGCAGTTGGTCGTCATCCCATGGCTTGGTCAGGAACTTGTAGATGGCGCCGCGGTTGATCGCATCGGTGACCGACTGGAGATCGGTGTAGCCGGTCAGCACCAGGCGGATGGTGGCCGGGTAGAGCTGGCGGACGCGGGAGAGGAATTCGGTGCCTGACATGTCCGGCATGCGCTGATCCGAAATAACCACCTGTACCGGCTGCTTGGCCAGCAGGTCGAAGGCTTCGGTCGGCGAAGTGGCCGTGAGAATGGCATAGCCTTCGCGCCGCAGCAGGCGGGTTAGCGAACTCAGCACATTCGGCTCGTCATCGACCAGTAGCAGGGTTTGCTCCTGTGCCGGGCTAAGCGCCGCGATTGGCAAGGGCTTGCAGCTGAGCAACAGGGGAGCGAACTCCTCCGGCGGCAGGGGGCGGCTGAACAGGTAGCCCTGGATGGCATCGCACCGCCGGCTGCGCAAAAAGGCGGCCTGAGCCTCGGTTTCGACCCCCTCGGCCAGCACCGACAGGTTGAGACTGCGGCCCATGACGATGGCGGCCGAGGCGATGGCCGCATTGACCGGATTGTTGACGATGTCGCGAACGAAGCTCTGGTCGATCTTGATCTTGTCGAAGGGGAAGCGCGATACGTAGGCCAGCGACGAATAGCCAGTGCCGAAATCGTCGAGCGAGAGTTTGATGCCCAGGGACTTGAGCTTGCTGCACATGGCGACGGCATCGTCGATGTCGTCGATGAAGGCGCTTTCGGTGATTTCGAGTTCCAGTGCCCCGGCCGGCAGGCCGCTTTCGGCCAGGGCATGGGCGACCTGGGCCGGCAGGTCGGCCTGACGGAATTGGCGGGGCGACAGGTTGACGGCGACGTGTAAAGGCAGCAATCCGAGATCGAGCCAGGCTTTGGTTTGGTGACAGGCCGTACGTAGCACCCAGTCGCCGATCTGCATGATCAGCCCGGTTTCCTCGGCAATGGGAATGAATTCAACCGGAGAGATAGGGCCGAGCAGGGCCGAGTTCCAGCGCAGCAGTGCTTCCATGCCGATCATGTGGCCGCTGTCGAGACTGACCTGCGGCTGGTAATGCACGCAGAACTCGTCGCGGGCCAGCGCGTCGCGCAAGGCGCTTTCGATGGACAGGCGGCGCGCCGCATCGGCGTCCATCTCCGGCGAATAGAAGCTGAAGGTGTTGCGCCCGGACTGCTTGGCGCGCAGCAAGGCAGCATCGGCAGACCTGAGCATCGCCTCGCCGTTTTCACCATTTTTGGGAAAGACACTGATGCCGATGCTGGCAGTGATCGCCACCGACTGGCCTGCGACCGAAAATGGCACCGAGATGGCATCGAGCATGCGCTGGGCCAGGGCCAGCGCATCCCGCTCGTGGCTCAGGTTGGCCATCACGAAACCGAATTCGTTGCCGGCCCGGCGACCGACGGTGTCACCTTCGCGCACCTGCAACTTCAGGCGGCGGGTGACTTCGACCAGTATTTCGTCGCCGGCCGGAGGGCCCAGGGTATCGTTGATCAGCCGGAAACGGTTCAGGTCGAGCAGGATCAGTGCCGTACCCCGCTCGAAGCGGCGTGCCGTCAGCAGGGCCTGGTTCAGGCGGTCATCGAACAGGTGCCGGTTGGGCAGTTCGGTCAGGGTGTCGTAACTCGACAGATACTGGATGCGTTCGGCGGCAGCCTGTCGTTCAGACAGGTCGCTGAAAATGCCGATGTAGTGGGATGCTGTGCCTGTCGTATCACGCAGGCTGCTGATGGACAGCCATTCGGTGACCAGCGAGCCATCCTTGTGGCGGTTGGTGATTTCGCCCTGCCAGTTGCCGTATTGATCGATGGTTTTCCAGATCTCGGCATAGAAAGCCGGGCTATGCACCCCGGATTTGAGCAGGCGCGGATTTTGGCCAACGATCTCGTCGGCCTGGTAGCCGGTGATCGTGGAAAAGGCATCGTTGATACGAAGGATGTTGCGCTTGGCATCGGTGATGCAGATTCCCTCGCCGATACCGGTAAACACCAGGTCGGCCAGGCGATGCTCGGCTTCGGCGAGTTTGCGTTCGGTAATGTCGAGCATCGTGCCGATCATCAGGGTCGGCTGGCCGGCCTCATCGAATTCGACGATGCGGCCGCGGGATTCGACCCAGCGCCAGCCGCCATCGTGATGACGAATACGGAATTCGCCGATCAGGATGCTGTTGCGATCCCGCAGACTGGCGGTGACTTGCGCCTCCACTGCCGGGCGATCCTCGGGATGGATCAGGTTCATGGACTCGGCCAGCTGTTCGGGTTCCTGCTCATAGCCGAGCATCTGACGCAGACCTTCGCTCCAGCGGTTACGGTTGCGCACAGGGTCGTGTTCCCAGATGCCGAAGCCGCTGCGCTCCAGGGCCAGGGTCAGGTGGCGATCCAGTTGCGTGTTTTCGGCAATGCGCCGCTCCACTTCCTGTTCCAGCCAGGCTTTCTGGTTGGCGAGCAGCCATTGCGCCCGGCGCACTTCCAGATGCGCCCGGATGCGGGCAATCAGCACCGACATCTTGACCGGCTTGCTGACGTAGTCGGCCGCGCCTTCACGGATACCCCGTTCCTCCTCGGACTGGTCATCGAGCGCGGTGACGAAAATGACCGGAATATCCCGGGTCTCCGGCATTCGGCGCAATTCGGCGAGGACAGCATGGCCATCCATGTCCGGCATCATGATATCGAGCAGAATGAGGTCGGGGCGCGGTTCGAGGCGCGCGTAACGCAAGGCGGTCGCGCCGCAGTTGGCGACCCGGGCGTTGGCGCCGGCATGGCGCACCATCTCGGCCAATGTTTCCAGATTGATCGGCGTGTCGTCGACGACGAGGATCAGCGGCTTGTCGCCGTTGGGACCGAGCAGCCGATGATCAGGGTAGATGGAATTTTGGTCTGGATTCACGACGTCTTGTCCCTTCACTCGTGTGTGGCCTCGTCCTGCCTCGTCTCGCTATCGGGACGGGGTGGCGGCGCATTGTGACGCCAGCGCTCAAGGATGGCCAGAGCATCGTCATAAGCATAGCGCGCCATGGCCAGGTCGAGTTCGATCAGGTCATTGTTGGCCATTTGTCGGCGAATGTTGGGGTGCAGTACCTGGTAGCGATGATTGGCAGCGATATCTCCGGTGCTGAGCGCCTCGGTCAATGTGTGCAATTGCGCGGTCAACTCGGCATCGCTGAGCGCCTGCTCGGGGATGGCCGCTGCTTGAGGCGTTCGGGCTGCCGGCAGCCAGCGGAGCAGGGCGGTGTAGAGCGTGGCCGGCTCCATCGGCTTGGTGACAAAATCGTTCATGCCGGCAAGTCGGGTTTCTCGCCGCGTTGAATCGAACGCGTTGGCGGTCAGCGCGATGATCGGTATATTGGGATTGACGGCATGCCGGCGAATTTGGCGCGTCGCTTCCAGACCGTCCATATTGGGCATCTGGATATCCATCAGGATCAGGTTGTAGTGGGTTTGCGCGGCTTTTTCAACGGCCTTGACGCCATCCTCGGCGGTGTCGACCACAATGCCGACTTCCATCAGAATCTCGGCCACGATCTCACGGTTGATCTCGCTATCCTCGACCACGAGGACGCGCCACGGCGGTTCGTGGCGCAAGGATTCGCCGTCGTTATCCGTCGCGTTCACCGGGCTACGGGTTTCGGTCGTCTTGTCGACGCGGACGGTCAGCCAGAAGGTGCTGCCTTGCCCAAGGGTGCTGTCGACGCCGGCATCGCCCCCCATCAGGTGTGACAAATGACGGGAAATGGCCAACCCCAGGCCTGTGCCGCCCAGGCGCCGGGTCGAGCTGCTGTCGGCCTGTTCGAAGGCGGTGAACAGTCGGGCCTGCAGTTCAGGCGCAATGCCGGGGCCGGTGTCGGAGACGGAAAATCGCAGCAGGTAGTTGTCGGGCTGCGTTTCCGCGATCTCACCGCGTAGCCGGATGCTGCCGTGTTCGGTGAATTTGACGGCATTGCCGGCAAAATTGAGTATGGCCTGGCGCAAACGGGTCGGATCGCCGATGGTGAAGGGGGGCAGATCGTCCGTCTCGGTGATGACGGTCAGTCCCTTGCGCTGAGCATCCTCGCCGATCATGCTGGCCACTGCCGTCAACTCCTCGGCCGGGCTGTAGGCACAGCGATCCAACGTCATCTTGCCGGCCTCGATCTTCGACAGGTCGAGCACATCGTTAAGGATGCTCAGCAGATGTTTCGCGGCGCCATGGATCTTCCGCACCTTGTCCTGCTGTTCGGTATTCAGGGGGGATTGTTCGAGCAGATAACCAAGCCCCATGATGGCATTCATCGGGGTGCGGATTTCATGGCTCATGTTGGCCAGGAAAGTACTCTTGGCACGGCTGGCCACTTCCGCCGCTTCCTTGGCCACGGCCAGTTCCTGCGTGCGCTGTTGCACCAGCCTTTCGAGGCCGGTGCGGTATTTCTCCAACTCCTCCTGGTTTTTCCGCTGCTCGGTGATGTCGGCCTTGATCGCGATGTAATTGCTGATTTTTCCGTCGGGTTGGCGGATCGGCGAAATGGTCGCCAGTTCCAGATATTCGCTGCCATCCTTGCGCTTGTTGATGAGTTCGCCGCGCCAGACCTTGCCTGCTTTCAGGGTTGCCCACATTTCGTCGTAACGTTCGCGGGGGGTATTGCCCGATTGCAGGATGCGCGGATTACGGCCGATCACTTCCTCGCGCAAATAGCCGGTAATCGCCAGAAAGGCGGCGTTGACATACTCGATGTTGCCCTCCAGGTCGGTGAAGACGATACTCTCCGGGCTTTGTTCGACGGCGCGTGACAGCCTGGCGACGGCCTCCTCGGCTAGCCGGTACTGGGTGATGTCGATCGAGATGCCACACAGGCCCCACGGCGTCTTTTCGTCCAGCTCCCAGAGCGGTGCTTTGATCTCGTGGTAGATGGCGCGCTGACCATGCTCATCGGTGATCGTGATGATTTCGTCCGTATTTTTGCCGGCCAGCACCTGAGCGTCCACCTGACGAAGTCGGCTAACGGTTTCCGGCGGGAAGAAATGCTCGTCGCCCTTGCCTTTCAGCGACTCGGCATCGGTCCCGAACAGGCTCAGGGTTTTGGCATTGGCGTAGCGGTAGTGGTGTGCGGCATCCTTCAGGTAGATGTAGGCAGGAACGTTGTCGAGCGCCTTTTTCAGTCGGGTTAATTCCTTGATCGTTGCGCCAAATTTGCGATCGAGCATTTCGTGCAGGAACAGTCGAGCGAGGCCGACCGAGGCCAGTGAAATCAGCAGCAGAACGATCAGGCGGCGGCGGAACTCCTGCTCCACCAGGTCCAGCGAGCTCGCCGTGGGGATGCCGACTGACAGAATCAGATCGTCGTTGGCGACATGCAGCGGCGCCATGACGAAGATGTGTTCAAGGTCGTCGACGCCGCGCATGACGACCGTCGTTCTTTTATCGGCAATGGCATCGATAAAGCGTTGCCGGCTTTCAGGGCTCAATTCCTTGTCGCGCCCCAATTCGGGATCGGGGTAGCGCGAGATCGTTGTTCCGTCGCGAGTCCGGATTTGCGAGGACCAACCGGCGGGCAGTGCGGCGACATTGGTGAAGCGGTCGAACCAGCCATTTTTCGTCGAAGCAAACAGGATGGTGCGTGGAGCACCGTCTGCGCCGGGCACAGAATAGCCAAACGTGATGCCCGGCTTGCCGGAAATTCGGCCAACCTGGAAATGGCCTTGCGTGATTCCCGGTTTTTGCTGTGCTTCGGCAAACCAGGCCCGATCCTTGACACTGATGACATTGGTCCTTGGCGAGGTGCTGCAGAAGACGTCACCGTTCGGGGTGGCCGCCCCCAGATTGAGCAGGTCGCCATGTACGCTTTTGAGCCGGCGGGCAAGGCCGTCGCAGTCCGCAGGCTCTAGGCTCGCCATGTTGTCGGCGTTGGCCATCGCTTTCAGGATGATTTCGATTTCCCGAACGCTGGCTGCTTCGGCATATTCGGCGCCCTTGAGGGTCAGGCGCGCCTCGAATTCGATTTTTTCGAGCGCTTTCTGGCGCTCGCTCAGGTAGTCCTTGACGGTCAACAGGAAGAGCGGCAACAGCGTCAGTCCAATGACGAGCCAAAGCCGATTGCCGCGAGATATCGAGTCGAACTTCATAGCCTTGTCAGGCCCCGATGGGGCCATCGATGAAATGGGAAAAGCGACCAAAAAGCGATTAATTTGACTTTATACGTCTTTGGGCGCCATCAGTGTGATTTTTACCATTCCAGAAATGCTTCAGCCGCCCGAAGGGGGCGGCTGAGGGGGCGACTCGTCAATCAAGCCGGATGCACATCAAGGCCTGAGCGATTTGGTCATCAGGGAGGCTCAGAGGGCGAGCAGGGTCTGGGCGTGGTGCGCCATCATCCATTCTTCGTTGGTCGGGATGACCAGCACATCGACGCTGCTGTTGCCGGCCGAAATGCGCAGCTCGTGACGGGCATTGGCTTCCGGATTGAGCCGGATGCCCAGCCACTCCGATTGCAGGCAGACGCGGCGGCGAACCTCGGCGGCGTGTTCGCCGATGCCGCCGGTGAACACCAAGGCATCGAGACCACCTGCCGCGGCGGCCAGTGAGCCGAGCTCGCGGGCGATGCGGTAGCAGAACAGATTGACCGCTTCCCCGGCTTCCGGCTTGTCGCTGGCGAGCAGGGTGCGCATGTCCTGGCTGAGGCCGGAGACGCCGAGCAGGCCGGATTCCTTGTAGAGCATTTTGGTCATGTCCTTGACCGACAGATTCTTGGTTTCCATCAGGTGCAGGATGACGCCGGGGTCGAGGTTGCCGCAGCGGGTACCCATGACCAGGCCGTCGATGGTCGAGAAGCCGAGCGTGGTGGCGACGCACTTGCGGTCGACCATGGCGGCCATGCTGGCGCCGTTGCCAAGGTGGGCGACGACGACGCGACCGGTGGCGCGGCCGGAATGCTGCGGCAGGGCGCGGGCGATGTACTCGTAGGACAGGCCGTGGAAGCCGTAGCGCTTGATGCCTTCGGCGGTGATATTGCGCGGCAGGCCGAAGGTCTGGGCGACTTCCGGCTGGCTGCGATGGAAGGCGGTGTCGAAGCAGGCGATCTGCGGCACGCTGGGCAGCAGGGCTTGCAGCGCGATGATGCCGGCAACGTTGTGCGGTTCATGCAGCGGCGCGAGCGGGATGAAGCTCTGCAGGTGGCCGAGCACGGTGTCGTCGATCAGGGTTGGTTTGGAGTAGCGCTCGCCGCCATGGACGACGCGATGGCCGACGGCGACGATCTGCCAGTTGGCGTGACTGGCGGTGAACCACTTGAGCAGGGCGTCGAAGGCCTGGGCGTGGCTGACCTTGCCGCCTTCGAGTACCTGGTCGGCAATGCGGTCACCGGCCTTGTTCTTGGCGACCATCTTGGTCGTTTCGGCACCGATGCCGTCGATCTGGCCGGAGACTTCAGCTTCCGGGGAAATCGGATGGTCGAGTGGGAAGAGGGCGAACTTGATGGACGACGATCCAGCATTGATCGTCAGGATGCCTTGCTTCATTTAAACAGTTCCAGTTTTGCGGTTGTGGTGGGCGATCAGTGCGGCAATGACGCACGATGCAGTACGGGTTTCGGCGCTGTCGGCGCGGCTGGTCAGCACGATGGGTACCTTGGTACCGAGCACGATGCCGGCGGTCAGCGCGTTGGCCAGGTATTCGAGCTGCTTGGCAATCATGTTGCCGGATTCGAGATCGGGCACCACCAGGATTTCGGCATGGCCGGCGACGGCCGACTTGATGCCCTTGGTCTTGGCGGCGACGATGGAGACGGCGTTGTCGAAGGCGAGGGGGCCATCGAGGATGCCGCCCTTGATCTGGCCACGGTCGGCCATCTTGCACAGGGCGGCGGCATCGAGCGTGGACTGAATCTTCGGGTTGACCGTTTCGACCGCCGACAGGATGGCCACCTTGGGTTCCGGGATGCCGATGATGTGGGCGAGGTCGATGGCGTTCTGGATGATGTCGACCTTGTCTTCCAGCGTCGGCGCAATGTTGATCGCGGCGTCGGTGATCAGCAGCGGGCGGTGGTAGGTCGGCACGTCCATCAGGAAGACGTGGCTGATCCGGCGGTTGGTGCGCAGGCCGTTGGCGCGGGCGACGACTTCGCCCATCAGCTCATCGGTATGCAGGCTGCCCTTCATCAGCGCCTCGGCATCGCCGGTGCGAACCAGCGAGACGGCCAGCGCGGCGGAATCATGGCTGTGTGCGGCATGGACGATGCGGATGCCGTGCAGGTCGATGCCGAATTCCTCGGCGACGGCGCGGATCTTGTTCTCCGGGCCGACCAGAATGGGCTCGATGATGCCGGCCTGGAAGGCCATGACCGGGCCTTTCAGCGATTCCTGATCGCACGGATGAGCGACGGCAGTGGGGATCGGTTCCAGGCCTTTGACGCGTTCCAGCAGGTGGATATAGCGCTCGTGCTTGTCGTCGATGCGGATCTCCGGCATGTGCACTTCCTGCAGACGGGAGACCTTTTCGGTCGGGGCCAGCACTTCGGCGGTGCCGCGCACGACCTGCAGGCCTTCCTGGTTGGTGCACACGCAGTCGAAGATGACGTGTTTGTTGTGATCGAATTTCTGTTTGGCGGTGACGGTGATCGTAATCGTGTCACCGATGGTGACCGGGCGGGCGAAATGCAGTGTCTGGTCGACCAGGATGGTGCCGGGGCCAGGAAACTGGGTGCCGAGGACGGTTGAAATCAGCGAGCCACTCCACATGCCATGGGCGATGACTTCGCGGAACATGCCGCTTTCCGAAAACGTCGGATCGACGACCGCCGGGTTCAGGTCGCCGGTCAGGATCGCGAACAGCTTGACGTCTTCGGGCATCAATGTCCGCTTGAGGCTGGCCGAGTCGCCGATGCGGATTTCGTCGAATGTCTTGTTAACCAGATAGCGTTGTTCGGGTTGGTGGTTCATGAATCCCTGCTCCAGTGAGTCACGCGATGTTCTAGTATAGGTTGCTGCGGTGCAGCAAACAATATTGGGCTGTAGCCGGTAGTGTTCCCACGATGAGGCAATTCACTATCGCCGCACGGCGCGGCGCTCGCGGCTGATCAGCGGGGCGGGCATATCGACGTCCAGACCGGGGTGGCGCTGTAGCAACTGGTCGAGTACCCACTGGTTGGCTTCGTAGGTGAATTCCCTGGCTTCCAGCGGGGCGCCGGTCAGGGCCTCGGCAAACAGTGCAACGGCGGCCGAACGGCTGACACCATATTCACAATGCACCATCAGCGATATTTCGAACGGCGCGGCATGGAGTTCCTCGATGAAGGCGCTGATCTGCGCCGCCATGTGGTAGTCGAACAGGCCGGGGCAGGCCGGCATGAATTCGTCGGCCGGCACCGCATCGAAAAAGGACAGGCGCAGGACATGGCGGAACAGCGGATCGAGCCTGGCCTCCGGTGTCGTCGGGTCGGTGATCGAGATCACTGCCATGTAGGGGGTGCCCCGCAACTGTTCGGCCAGTTTGCGTGAGGTGTATTGAACCTGGCTGATGGTCATCGCGTCATTCCATGAAAACCGGGTCGGAAAAGACCAGGGTGCCATCCTTGCGCATCATCAGGTTGTCGGCTTTGATCAGGTCCGGCAGGGCGCCGTATTCGCCGGAAAAGACTTCCAGTGCCTTGAGCGACTCCTGAACCGCATCGCTCCAGCCCATCGGCGTCACCGTCAAGTGATGCAGGGCGATGCGCCCCATATCCTGCGCCAGATTGCGCCACATCATGCAGGCGTCGAAATAGGAGGTGGACAGCTTGGTGGCGACTTCGACCGCCTCGCCGGTGCCGGGGAGCGGATAAAGTCGCTCGACCTCGACAATGTGAAAGGGAAAGCCGCGACTGGAACGGCCGGCCGTGCCGTGGTCGGCGTAAACCACCGGGAAGTGGTTGCCGGTCGGGCGGTCTTCGGCCGTGTAGTAGGCGTAGTCGGTCGGTGAGGAAAGGACCTTGTAGACACGTTCCTGGCCATCGACGGTGTCGGCTTCAAGCACGATGGTGCTTTCACCGCGGCCGATCTCGCGACGGCCTCGCAATAATGGGTGGTCGGGTACTGGATCGGGGAGTAATCCGTCAGCTTCGGCCATGATGGTCTCCGAAATGGCTACATGTTGGCGGGAAGAGTTCCCGCCAACATGGATTTAGCCCGTTTTGCCGGTTGGCCGCAACGAAGCGGCCGGATTGGTCTTAGGCGACGATGTGCGAACCGGCGTCGACGTAGATCGTCTGGCCGGTCATGCCGGACGAGCCGGAAGTGCACAGGAAGGCGGTCAGGGCGCCGACTTCCTCGATGGTCACGGTGCGGCCGAGTGGGGCCTTCTCGGCATCCTTTTCCAGCAGGGTATTGAAGTTGGCGATGCCGGAAGCCGCGCGGGTCATGATCGGGCCGGGTGACACGGCGAAGACGCGGATGCCCTTGGGGCCGAGATCGTAGGCCATGTAGCGGACGGCGGACTCGAGCGCGGCCTTGATGATGCCCATCACGCCATAGTTACGGACGACGCGCTCGGCACCGAGGTAGGACATGGTGATCAACGAGCCACCGTGGGCCATCAGCGGCTCCAGCAGTTTGGCCATGCGCAGGAAACTGTGGCAGGAAACGTTCATCGCCGAGTCGAAGCCTTCTTCGGTCGTATCGATAACGCGACCGTGCAGGTCATCGGCATTGCAAAAAGCCATCGAATGAATGGCGAAATCGAGTTCGCCAAACACTTCGCCGCACTTGGCGATGACGGCTTCCAGGCTGCCCGGTTCGGAAACGTCGAGCTTTTCGAAAAGTTTGGCACCAATGGACTCGGCCAGCGGCTGTGTGTATTTGGCGGTCTTGTCATTCTGGTAGGTCAGGGCGACTTCGCCTCCGAGCGCGACGATGGCCTTGGCGACGGCAAAGGCGATTGACTTGTCGTTGGCAATACCGGTCACCAGGCCTTTTTTTCCAGCCAGCGGGAGATGGTTTTGGACGGTGTCGTTCATGCTGTTCTTCCTTTAGTTATGCGGTCTTCAAGTCGGGATAGTGCTGCGGCATTGTTACCGTTTTTAGAGCAATTATTAAATAATGCTGTGGTGCAGCATTATTGTTGCACATCTAAAAAATGACGGGGCCGCAATTCTTCCTCGTCGAGAGGGCAGGTGTTGCTTTTTTGGAGGCCGCTTCGTCACTGCTCTTTGACCTGAGACAACAAACTGAAACACGATAGTGCTACGCTTTCTCCTGTCATAAGTATTCCGCAGGGGGTTGTCGTGGCTCTGAACGATATGCATGCCGAGGCGGTGGCTGGTGTTGTCGACCGCGTTGTCGCCCGTTATCACCGGGATCCCACTTGCATGGTGCAGATACTGCGCGAGGTTCAGGAGGTTTGTGACTGGATTTCGCCCGAAGCCATCGACCGCATGCAGGTCACGCTCGGCGTTCCACGGACCAAGATCGAGGGCGTCGCCGGCTTTTACGCCTTTTTCTATACCGAGCCACGCGGCAAATACCGGGTGCTGTTTTCGGACAACATCACTGACCGCATGCTGGGCAGCAAGGCGATGATGGATCGCCTGTGCAACAGCCTGTGGGTCGAGCGTGGCAAGGTTTCTGAGGATGGTCTGGTCAGCGTGGCGCAGACGGCCTGTACCGGTATGTGCGATCAGGGGCCGGCGCTGCTGATCAATAACTACGCCATTGCCGGATTGACTGCAGAGCGTATTGACGAGATTGCCGAGCTGATTCGCGGCAAGGTGCCGCTGGCCGAGTGGCCGCCGGCCTATTTCAAGACCGAAGACAATATCCGCCGGGCCGATATCCTGCTCAATGCCGATTTCAAACCCGGTGAGGCACTGCTGGCAGCCCGAGCGCGGGCACCGAGCGATGGTCTCAATTCATCGAACATGCGTTCCTGGCGCGAAGGCTTGCCCAGCGGGATTGGCGGGCCGGGCGCCACGCTGGACGAAATCAAGCGCGCCAATCTGCGGGGGCGTGGCGGTGCCGGTTTCACCACCGGCCTCAAATGGGAGGCCTGCCGCAATGCCCCGCTCAAGGCTGGCGCCCAGCGCATCGTGGTCTGCAACGCCGATGAAGGCGAACCGGGTACTTTCAAGGATCGCGTTTTACTGTCCAGGAACCCGGACCTGGTTTTCGAGGGCATGACGGTGGCGGCTTATGCGGTCGGCGCGACCCGCGGTTTTGTCTATCTGCGCGGCGAATACCGTTACATGCTCGACCACCTGAATGCCGTGCTGGCCCATCGCCGGCGCGAAAAGCTGTTGGGCAAGGACATTCTCGGCCTGCCGGGGGCGGATTTCGATATCGAGATTCATGTCGGGGCCGGCGCCTATGTCTGCGGCGAAGAGTCGGCGCTGATCGAGTCGCTCGAAGGCAAGCGCGGCACCCCGCGCAACCGGCCGCCTTTCCCGGTCACCAACGGCTATCTGGACCAGCCGACCATCGTCAATAACGTTGAAACCTTTGCCGCGGCAGCGCTGATCGCGTTGAATGGCGGTGACTGGTATGCCGCCATCGGCACCAAGCATTCGGCCGGCACCAAGCTGCTTTCGGTCTCCGGCGATTGCGAGCGGCCGGGCATTTACGAATACCCGTTCGGCGTCAGTGTCCGACAGGTGCTGGAAGACTGCGGCGCCAGGGATACGCAGGCCGTGCAGGTCAGCGGGCCATCCGGCATCTGTATTGCAGAGCAGGAATTCGACCGTGTCATCGGTTTTGAGGATATCCCCACGGCCGGCGCTTTCACCGTATTCAACAACACTCGCGACATGTTCGAGGTGGCGCGCAACTACGTGCATTTCTTCCAGCACGAAAGCTGCGGTTTCTGCACGCCGTGCCGGGTTGGCACGTCCCTGCTCAAGAACCTGATGGACAAACTGCACAATGGCGTCGGTTCGCCCTACGACTTTGCCGAAATCGAGAAGCTCAACCAGTTGCTGCAATCGATGAGCCATTGCGGACTGGGCCATACGGCCTGCAACCCGGTGCTCGACACGATCGAACGCTTCCGTCCGGCCTACGAGCGACGCATGGCGCAAAAGGATTTCACACCGGCTTTCGATCTCGACCGCGCGCTGTCATCGGCCCGACAGATGACCGGGCGCGATGATGCCGGCGCCCATCTGGCGACAGAACATGGAGGTCAATCATGAGCCATACCTTTACGCTTGATGGCAAGACCATTCCTTTTGTCGAGGGACAGACCATCATCCAGGCGGCCAGCGCCGCCGGAGTGTTCATTCCGCACCTGTGCTACCACCCGGAGTTCAAGCCGCATGGTTCGTGCAAGCTGTGTACAGTCAAGGTCAATGGCCGGCACACGGCCTCGTGTACGATGCGCGCCTCGGCCGGCATGATCGTCGAGAGCGAAACCGAGGAAATCAACGCCGAACGCCGGGCGCTGACCCAGATGCTGTTTGTCGAGGGCAACCATTTCTGCCCGTCGTGCGAGAAAAGCGGCAACTGCCAGTTGCAGGCTACGGCCTACCATCTCGGCATGATGTCGCCGCATTACGATCACTTCTTCCCGAATCGGGCGGTCGATGCCTCGCATCCTGAAGTGCTGCTCGACTTCAATCGCTGCATTCTCTGCTCGCTGTGCGTGCGGGCCAGCCGCGATGTCGATGGCAAGAACGTTTTCGCGCTATCCGGGCGCGGCATCAAGACACATCTGATCGTCAATGCCAAATCCGGCCAGCTGGGCGATACCGACTTCACACTCGATGACAAGGCGGCGCAGGTCTGCCCGGTGGGCGTGATCCTGAAAAAGCGCCAGGGCTTTGCCGTGCCGATCGGCGAGCGCAAGTTCGACAAGGCACCGATTTCGGAAACTGCCGATAGTACGGAGGGGCGCTGACATGACTGCGAAGAAGAAACTCAAGGTCGCCACGACCTCGCTGGCCGGCTGTTTCGGCTGCCACATGTCTTTCCTCGATATCGACGAGCGCCTATTTACCTTGCTTGAACACATTGAGTTCGACCGTTCGCCGCTGACCGATATCAAGACCTGCAGCCCGGATTGCGACATCGGCATCATCGAGGGCGGCCTGTGCAACGCCGAGAACGTCCATGTCCTGCGCGAGTTCCGCAAGAACTGCAAGATCCTGATCGCCATGGGCGCCTGCGCCATCAATGGCGGCCTGCCGGCGCAACGCAATCATCTGCCGCTGACGACCATCCTCGAAGAGGTCTATCACACCAGTCCGGGGCTGGCCAACGGCATGATCCCGAATGACCCGGAACTGCCGCTGCCACTCAACCAGGTGCATCCGATCCATGAGGTGGTCAAGGTCGATTACTTCATGCCCGGTTGCCCGCCCTCGGCGGACGCAATCTGGAAGGTGCTGACAGACCTTCTCGCTGGTAAAGAGCCCGAATTGGGCCATGGCTTAATGCATTATGACTGAGGTGGCGCTATGACCTACCAACTGGAAACCGCCCAACATCCCGAAACCCTGCGCCGTGTGGCGATCGACCCGGTATCCCGCGTCGAGGGCCACGGCAAGGTCACCATCCTGCTCGACGACCAGAACAAGGTGCATCAGGTTCGCCTGCATATCGTCGAATTCCGCGGCTTCGAGAAGTTCATTCAGGGCCGGCCGTATTGGGAAGTGCCGGTCATGGTCCAGCGCCTGTGCGGCATCTGCCCGGTGTCGCACCATCTGGCCGCTTCCAAGGCGCTCGACATCATCGTCGGCGCCAAGAAGTTGACGCCGGCGGCCGAAAAGCTGCGCCGGCTGATGCATTACGGCCAGATGCTGCAGTCGCATGCCTTGCACTTTTTTCACCTGTGCTCGCCGGATTTGCTGTTCGGTTTCGATAGCGATGTGACCAAGCGCAACATCGTCGGCGTCGCCGCCGCGCATCCGGAAACGGCCAAGCGCGGCGTGCTGCTGCGCAAGTTCGGCCAGGAGGTGATCCGTGTCACGGCGGGCAAGCGGGTGCATGGCACCGGGGCGGTGCCGGGCGGCGTCAACAAGTCGCTGACCATTGCCGAGCGCGACGAACTGTTGAAGGACATCTATCACATCGTCCAGTGGTCGCGCGATGCGGTGCATCTGATCCAGAAGGTGCATACGCAAGACCCGGGGTTGTACAACAGTTTCGGCATCTTCCGCTCCAATTTCATGTCCATCGTCGGCCACAACGGCGACCTCGACTTCTATCACGGCACGCTGCGGGCGCGTGACGACAACGGCAAGATCATCTTCGACGGTGTCGACTACCAGCAGTACGACAAGTACATCGAGGAAGAAGTACGGCCGTGGAGCTACATGAAGTTCCCGTTCTTCAAATCCATCGGCAAGGAACATGGCTGGTACAAGGTCGGCCCGCTGGCCCGCGTGCAGAACTGCAACCAGATCTCGACGCCGTTCGCTGAGCACGAGCGCAAGGAATTCGTCGATTACGCCGGCGGCTCGCCGCTGCACGCTCCGCTGGCTTATCACTGGACGCGGATGATCGAGATGCTGCACGCCGCCGAAGTGATCAAGGAACTGCTGCATGACGACGACTTGCTGTCGGATAACCTGATGGTCGAAGGCGAGCGCCAGATGGAAGGCGTTGGCGTCATCGAGGCACCGCGCGGCACGCTGTTCCACCACTATCGCGTCGATGAAAACGACCTGATCACGATGGCTAACCTGATCGTTTCGACGACCAACAACAACCAGGCGATGAACGAGGCCATCCGCCACGTGGCACGGCGCTACCTGCATGGGCGCGAAGTGACGGAAGGCTTGCTCAACCATATCGAGGTCGCCATCCGCGCCTTCGATCCGTGCCTCTCCTGCGCAACGCATGCGCTCGGCAAGATGCCGCTTGAAGTTGAGTTGGTCGATCCGGACGGTCAGATTGTCCATTCGCTGAGCCGCTCATGATTCGCCCTGTTGTCGTTTTCGCGGTCGGTAATCCCAGCCGCGGCGACGACGCGATCGGCCCTGAGCTCTGCGGTCGGTTGGAAAAATGGCTCGACCATGAAGGACTGGGCGAAAGGGTCGAACTCATCGAAGACTTCCAACTGCAAATCGAACACGCGCTCGATTTGCAGGGGCGCCAACTCGCCCTGTTTATCGACGCCGGCGCCAACACCCCGGCGCCCTACACCTTTCAACGCATCGTGCCGGCCACCGGCAATGCATACACCACGCATGAACTCCCGCCGGAAGCAGTGCTGCAGGTTTATGTGCAGACCGAAAATGCCGAACCACCACCGGCTTTCGTACTCTGCGTGCGTGGTGAGCAGTTCGAACTGGGCGAAGGGTTCTGCGTCGCAGCCGCTCTCCACCTTGATGCAGCGTTCGATCTGCTGACTCGACTCTTGCAGCAGCCGTCACTAGCCACTTGGGTGCAGGCGTCGCGTACAGCAGCGGGTTAATGATTTCCTTTTCCTACACCTGCCACCAACGGCAGGTGATGTGATCGGAAGTTCGCCATGAAATCAGCCAGTTTCTCGACGGCTGATAACTCAAGCCCGTTATAGAGTGAGGCTCGAATGCCGCCGATGCTGCGATGCCCGGCCAGACCAGAAAATCCGGCGGCCAATGCGCTGGCGATAAATTCCGCCTCCAGCGCCGGAGTCGGCAGGTTGAAGGAAACATTCATTTTGGAACGGTCGGCGCGGGCAGCTTTTCCGGCGTAAAAGGCGTTGCTTTCGTCCAGGGCTTGATACAAGGTCTCGGCCTTGCGCGTGTTGATGGCATCCATGGCGGCCAGGCCGCCAATCTGGTCGCGTAGCCAGCGGGTTACCAGCAGGACGACGTAGATGGAAAACACTGGCGGCGTGTTGTAGATCGAATGGGCTTCGATCTGGGTGCGGTAGTCGAGAAAGCCGGGCAGGTTATCCGGGGCGTCCTTGAGCAGTTCATCCTTGACCACCACCACGGTGACGCCGGCTGGTCCGATATTCTTTTGCGCGTGGGCATAGATCATCGAAAAGCGCTCGAAGTCGCCGGGGGCTGAGAGAAAGTCGGAAGACATGTCGCAGATGCGCGGCACGTCGTCGCGTCCCAGAACCCGATGAAACTGCAGCCCTTCAACAGTCTCGTTCGAAACGTAATGGATGTACGGAGCATCGGCGTGGAAATCCAGTTCCTCGTCAGCAGGCAGGCGCCCAAAGCCGCAGGATTCGCCGCTCCATACTACGCGTACCGGGCCTTCGCGTCGGGCTTCGGGCAGTGCCTTGCCGCTCCAGTAGCCAGTGTGCAGGTATTCTGCCGGGTGTGTCTTGCCGGCCAGAAGGGCCATCGGCAGCATGGAAAATTGCTGTGTCGCGCCACCTTGAAGGAATAGCACGTGATAATTTTTCGGCAGCTTAAGTAACTGCCGAACGTTGTCTTCCAGTTCGGCCACCACGGTAGCAAACCAGTCCGAGCGATGGCTGATGCCAAGAATCGACAGCCCGACCTCAGGAACGGCCAGGATGGAGTCTTGCACCTGTTGCAACACGCTTTCCGGCAGTACGCCCGGCCCACCGGAAAAGTTCAGGCCATTCAGCAGGTTTGAGTGTAGCAGGCTCATTTGGCGGTCTCTGTTGTCAGGCTGAATAGAAAGTCTTCAAAAGCCTGCCTGACCTTGCGCATATGGACTTGTTTGTAGGGGAAGATGTCTTCCGGGTCCATCGCGTGCACTACCATGGCGTGGTCAATTTCAAAGATCAGCAATTCGCCATTCCGGGTTTCGGCACAGTCGATGCAGATGTAGTCCAGTTTCGACCGCTGATAAATGGCTGCCAAAGCCGCTTTGTGGTGTTCGGCGAATTCCGCGAAATTGTCCATAAAGCGTGCCTCTTCAGCGCGCTTTTCAGCATTTTCATACATCCCGGCATTCAGATAATGAATCATCCAGTGCGCCGAAATGCCCTCGTGGCAGGCAAAGGGCTGGCCGGCAATCAAGGCAATGCGGAATTTGCGAAACAGCCCGTCATCGCCGCTGTAGTCGATGAAGCGTGACAGGAAAAAGGTCGACTCATCGACCTTGGCTAAATAGTCAGTGATGCCCTGAAGATCATCGACTTTGTCCAGGTCACGTCCTGCATGCGAGCCGACCGGACGCAGGATAATCGGGAATTTGCAGCCATCAAAGACATCATTGATCAGCACTTCTCCGCGAATAATGGCCTGCAGTATTTCGCGGTCAATCTGGTGAGTCGGCGGCATGAGCAGGCCATCTACCTGCTGCAACAGCGCGCTGGCTGTGTCGCGTCCGGTGTTGAAAATGTGTTGTGGTGCGTTGATGACCGGCTTGGACCAATCACTCAGCAGCGGGGCGAGTGCCTTCAGGGTCGAATGGTTCGCCTCTGCATCGCAGATGGCAACCAGCAGCATGTCATGCTCGGGAAGGTTGGCTGGCAGTGGGGCATCTGCCGTAGCGAAGTAATAAAGTAGATCGATGTCGCTGCCTTCAAGCAGGCAATCGATAGGGGTGTTTTCAGAGATGTCTCCCGCCACCATCAGGACCAGCAGGCGAAAGCGGGCAGGCTGCGTGGCCGCAGCAATCCGGTACGAGCGCTGCATGCACAGGGCCTGTTCCTGAATCAACAAGCCATGTTCCCTTTGGCCGATGCAGAAAAATGCCGTGGATAGATTCATCCACAGATGGGCATTTTCCTCATCCTGTCCCGCTTTTTCCAGCAAGGCTTGAGCAATTGGCCGGAGATCTTCTCCTCCAATGCTCAGTCGCAGGAAAGGGGCGAGGCCCAGATAAGCTGTTTCAGCGGGATGGGACATGTCGTAGCGGCTCGGAAAGCTATGGTGCAAGGGGAATATAAGAAAAAACTAGAGGAGGTTAGCACACTAGACATCGTTCACTGCCGGCAAGAGATTGGCTGCATTCTGTGGTTGGTGAAATATTTGAAATGGCAATTTTTTGAATGGCATTTGAAATATTTAGATATTCATATTTCACGACGACTCATTTTGAAATCACAGGAGTCTGCAATTCTGAACAGAGTTCTACGGATCTCTGTGCAACGTTCCCGGTGTCGCCTCAGGTATGGGGGGCAATGATTTGACTACCAAGTTGTTTAAGATTTAGAAATCGATTTTGAGTAATAGGTTGAGAAAAGTACCGCTATTTCCGAGATCCGTAGTGGGCGGATTCTGCTTCGAAGTCTATAATTCAAACAGCTAATGACTCTATGGTCAGTAATCAATTGGGTGTCTCATGAACCGTTCCAGAGTTGGCAAATTTTTGGTTTTTGCCCTGTTTTTGTCAGCGACCGCAGCAACCGGGTTTTACCTCTACCAACATCGTGCGGTGGGCTTGCCAGCCGGCCTCGCTGCCGGCAACGGTCGGCTGGAGGCAATCGAGGTCGATGTGGCAACGAAGGTGGCCGGGCGCCTGAGCGAACTCGGGCCGCACGAGGGGGATTGGGTTGAGGCGGGGACGGTGGTTGCCCGGCTCGATGCTGATGATTTGCGGGCCCAGTTGCAGGCGGCCGAGGCGCAGGTGCAGCAGGCACAGCGGGCCGTCGATGAGACACGGGCCGGAGTGCGCAAGTCGCAGTCCGACGTGGCACTGGCCGGCAAGACGCTGAAGCGTTCCGAGGAACTGGTCGGCAAGGGTTTTATCAGTCGCAACAAGCTGGATACCGATCAGACCGGCATGGAGGGCGCCATGGCAGGCATGGCGCAGGCACGTAGCAAGGTGGGCGGGGCCGACGCCGCTGTGGCGGCAGCCGAGGCCAAGGCCGATAGCCTGCGGGTGACGTTGAACGATACCTCGTTGAAAGCGCCGATTGCCGGCCGTGTGCTTTACCGGCTGGCCGAGCCGGGCGAGGTGCTGGCAGCGGGTGGCAAGGCGCTGACCTTGCTCAATCTGGACGATATGTTCATGACCATCTACCTGCCAACCGACAAGGCCGGGCAGGTCGCCTTGCATGGCGAGGCGCGCATTCTGCTCGACGCCTTGCCGGGGCAGCCGATCCCGGCAACGGTCAGTTTTGTTGCCCCGAAGGCGCAATTCACGCCGCGCGAGGTGGAAACCCGCACCGAACGAGAAAAGCTGATGTTCCGCATCAAGGTCAAGGCCGATCCGGCCTGGCTGGCGGCGCACCGTGACCTGGCCAAGGGCGGCATGCCGGGCGTCGCCTATGTCCGGCTCGACGCCAATGCGCCCTGGCCAGCCAACCTGCAGATCAACGGAAAGTAAGCCACCATGGACCGCGTGCCGGTCGCGAAGTTATCCGCAGTCAGCCATCGCTACGGCGCTGTGGTGGCGCTGGAGGGGGTTGATATTGAGCTGCCGGCCGGTTGTATGGTCGGGTTGATCGGGCCGGATGGCGTCGGCAAGTCATCGCTGCTGGCGTTGGTCTCCGGGGCACGACAGATTCAGACGGGCAAGGTTGAGGTGCTGGGTGGCGATATCGGCGACCGCCATTTTCGTGCCATGGCCCAGCCGCGCATTGCCTACATGCCGCAGGGACTGGGCAAGAATCTGTACCCGACGCTGTCGGTTTTCGAGAATGTCGATTTCTTCGGCCGGCTGTTCGGGCAGGGCAAACGAGAGCGCGAGCAGCGCATCAATGAACTGCTGACCAGCACTGGCCTTGCCCCTTTCCGCGATCGGCCTGCGGCCAAGCTGTCAGGCGGCATGAAGCAGAAGCTTGGCCTGTGCTGCGCCCTGATCCACGATCCCGACCTGCTGATTCTTGACGAGCCGACAACCGGCGTCGATCCGCTGTCCCGTCGCCAGTTCTGGGAACTGATCGACAGCATCCGCGCCCGGCGGCCCGGCATGAGCGTGCTGGTGGCAACGGCCTACATGGAAGAGGCTGAGCGTTTCGACTGGCTGGTGGCGATGGACGACGGCAAGGTGATCGGCACCGGTACGCCGGCCGAACTTCGGAAACAGACCGGGCAGGAGACTCTGGATGGCGCCTTCATTCAGTTGCTGCCTGAGGAACGTCGGCAGGCTCACCATGCGCTGGTGATTCCGCCGCGTGTCGGCGATGGCGGCACCTTTGCCATAGAGGCAGATGGGCTGTCGCAGCGGTTTGGCGACTTTACGGCCGTCGACCGCGTCAGTTTCAAGATCGAACCTGGCGAAATTTTCGGCTTTCTCGGCTCCAATGGCTGCGGCAAGACGACGACGATGAAGATGCTGACCGGTCTGTTGCCGCCAACTGAGGGTGTCGCCAAGCTGTTCGGCAAGATGCTCGACGCCCGCGATCTGGAGACGCGCAAACAGGTCGGCTACATGTCGCAATCCTTCTCGCTGTACGGCGAGCTGACGGTGCGTGCCAACCTCGATCTGCACGCCCGACTTTTCAACCTGTCGGATGATCGGCGAGGGCCACGTATCGCCGAACTGATGGCCCGTTTTGGCCTGGAGCCTTATGCCGACAAGGCGGCGGCCGAATTGCCGCTCGGTATCCGCCAGCGCCTGTCACTGGCTGTGGCCGTGGTCCACGAGCCGAAGCTGCTGATCCTCGACGAGCCGACTTCAGGTGTGGACCCGGTAGCGCGCGACGAATTCTGGGCGTTGCTGGTTGAGTTGTCGCGCCAGCAAGGCGTGACCATCTTCATTTCGACCCACTTCATGAACGAGGCTGAGCGCTGCGATCGGATTTCGCTGATGCATGCCGGCAAGGTGCTGGCCAGCGATACGCCGGCCAGCTTGTGCAAGACACGCGGCGAGCCGACGCTGGAGGCGGCGTTCATCAGCTATCTGGAAGAGGCAACGGGCATTGCCGGCCAGGCTGCCGTGAGCAGCCCGGAAAAGGTGTCCAAAACCGAAGCGGCCGAGGTTGAAACGCCTGATCGCACCAATGGAGCCAGTAATCAGCGGCCGAGCGCCTTCAGCCCGCGCCGCCTGCTCGGCTACGCCTACCGCGAATCGCTGGAATTGCGCCGTGATCCGATCCGCCTGGCTTTCGCGCTGCTCGGTTCGGTGCTCTTGATGTTCGTGCTCGGCTTTGGTATTTCGCTCGATGTCGAAGGGCTCCGCTTTGGCGTGCTCGACCGCGACCAGTCACCAGAGAGCCGGGCCTACATCCAGAATATCGCTGGTTCCCGCTATTTCATCGAGCAGCCGCCCATACTCGACGATGCCGATCTCGAGCGCCGCATGCGTAACGGCGAGTTATCGCTGGCCATCGATATTCCGGCCAGTTTCGGCCGTGACCTGCGGCGCAGCCACTGGCCGGAAGTCGGCGTCTGGATCGACGGTGCCATGCCCTATCGCGGTGAAACGGTGCGCGGCTATATCCAGGGCCTGCATCTCGATTACGTGCAGCAGATCGTCCAGGAGGCGACGGGCCAGACTAGCAGCTATCCGGTCAATATCGTCTCGCGATTCCGCTATAACCAGGACGTCAAGAGCATCTACGCCATGGTGCCGGCGGTCATTCCCATCCTGCTCATCTTCATTCCGGCCATCCTGATGGCGCTCGGCGTCGTGCGCGAGAAGGAACTCGGCTCGATCACCAATCTCTACGTCACTCCGGTGACCCGCCTCGAATTCCTGCTTGGCAAACAGTTGCCCTACATCGTCGTCGCCCTGATCAGTTTCGCGCTGCTCGTCATCCAGTCGCAGATCATGTTCCATGTGCCGATCAAGGGCAGCCTGCTCGCCCTGAGCTTCGGGGCCTTTCTCTACGTCATCGCCACCACCGGCTTTGGCCTGCTGATCTCCACCTTCACCAGTACGCAGATCGCTGCGCTGTTTGGCACGGCGATCCTGACCATATTGCCGACCGTCAGCTTTTCCGGGTTGACGACGCCGGTTGGTGCGCTGGAAGGCGTCAGCTACTGGATCGGCCAGTTCTTCCCGGCCAGCTATTTCCTGATCATCAGCCGCGGCACCTTCACCAAGGCGCTCGGTTTTGCCGACCTGCTGCCGCAATTCATGGCGCTGGCCATCTTCATCCCGGTGCTGACGCTGATCTCGGTCGCCTTGCTTAAAAAGCAGGAGAAATAGCTGTGCGCCTCGCCAACATCTATCGACTGGGGATCAAGGAACTGAAGAGCCTGCGTGCCGACAAGGTCTTGCTGATCCTTATCTGCTGGGCCTTTTCCGGTGCCATCTACACGGCTGCGACCGGCGCCTCGCAGGAGTTGCGCAATGCGCCCATCGCTATCGTTGATGAAGATCATTCGCCACTTTCCCGACGTATTGTCGATGCCTTTTACCCGCCGTATTTCCGCCCGCCGGCGCAGACGACGCTGGCCGAGCTGGATAAGGACATGGACTCCGGGCGCTACAACTTCACGCTGGTCATTCCGTCCAATTTCCAGCACGACGTGCAGGCCGGGCGCAAACCGGATGTACAACTCAATATCGACGCCACGATCATGAGCCAGGCCTTTATCGGCGCCACATACATCAAGAGCATCGCGCTCGGCGAGGTCAACGAATACCTGACGGGCCGACGCGACAGTGCCGAAACACCGATCAAGCTGGCGACCCGTGTGCGCTTCAACCCCAACCTGATCGGCGTCTGGTTCGGCGGTGTCATGGAGGTGATCAACAACGTCACCATGCTGACCATCATCCTGGTCGGTGCCGCCTTCATCCGCGAGCGCGAACACGGCACCATCGAGCACCTGTTGGTCATGCCCTTGTCGCCGGTCGAGATCATGCTGGCCAAGATCTGGGCCAACGGGCTGGCCGTGCTGGTCGGCGTCACCTTTGCCCTGACGGTGATGGTCCAGTATGTCCTCAAGGTACCGATTGCCGGCTCGGTGCCACTATTCCTGGCTGCGGCCGCCTGCTACCTGTTCGCCGCCGCGTCGATCGGCATTTTTCTCGGCACGCTGGCCCGCTCGATGCCGCAACTGGGGCTGCTCGTCATCCTCTGCATCATCCCGCTGCTTATGCTGTCTGGTGGCGTTTCACCGCGCGAAAGCATGCCGCCGATCATCCAGAACATCATGCTCGCTGCGCCGACCACCTATTTCGTTCGTCTGGCCCAGGCTATCCTCTATCGTGGCGCAGGGCTGGAGGTCATCTGGCGTGATCTGCTGGCCATGACCGGCGTGGGGGCCTGCTTCTTTGTCGTGGCGCTGCTCCGTTTCCGCAAGGCGGTCACCCAGACACAGGTCTGAACTGCATCAGGAATTGTTGATGCAGATCATGGGCGAGCGGCTCGCCGAAGCGGATCATTTAAACGACTTGATGTTTCATGGGAAGCGTTCAAAGTCGACATGTTTTTCCTCAGATATATCTTCACGGCGGCTTCGGTCGCCGCCTTTTTGGGTGCTGTCCAGGCGGCTGAAACGGCCGAGCGGCAGTATGTTGCCATCGCCAAACTACCAGCGGACGGTATCAAGGGCAAAGTCGGGCAAATCGTCGAAGTCGATGTCGATTTGTCGGCACCTGGTAGCCTTGAGGTCAACGAGGCGGGCGAACGGCTGGACGTCCTCTACCGCATGTCCTTCAACCAGCTTGCCGAAGGCTGGAGCTGGCAGCCGCTGGCCGACCCCGCGGTCGAAGACTATTACCGCTTCAAATTCCTGCCACTGCAGTCCGTGGCTGATGAGCGCGGGGAATATGTCGCCGAGGACAAGATCGGCACGCCGCAGCAAATGAAAATCAGTTGGCGCTACGACTATTTCCTGGCCTTCGAGAACCTCTACGATTTCTACCCGCGCAAGGTCGATGATGACTCCGGCTTTTCAGCCAACCTGCCGGCTGCCATGGCCGGGCATGTTGGCCTGCGCGCCAAGGCGCGCTTGGTCGAACCGGTGATCAGCGAAAGTACGACGTTCTGGAAGGCGATCTATAGCCGTCCGACCGATTTCACGCTGAAGAAGCGCTATCTGGTTGGCAGGCTCGAGGAAGTCGATTTTGTCGATACAACCAGTGGTGAAGTGCTCTGCCGAATCCAGTCGGGCCAGGAGCGCTGCACGGCGCGCTGATGACAGCCATGGCGTTGATTTTGATTGTCTGTTGCGTTTAAACGAGCGCCGCACTTGGCGTGGGGCGCTCGTTTGGGCGCAAAGCTGGCACCCATTTGTCGGCCTCAGCCAATGCCACCCGATTGCCTCCGAAACAACTTCCCGTTAACGTGCGCCCTCAATCTATTTCCAACCGCAACCAGGCTCCCAACATGCAGAAACACTTTATCGCCAGCGCCGCGCTCCTTCTTGTCCTCTCTTTTCAGGCGGTGGCTGCCGAACCGAAGGAGGAGGTGACCGCCTCTGGAATCAGCATCACGATCCTCAAGGAAGGCGGCGGCGCCAGCCCCAATGCCAGCGATACGGTCAAAGTGCATTATCGCGGCACGCTGACCAATGGTCAGGAATTCGACAGTTCCTACCGTCGCAATGAACCGGCCAGGTTTCCGCTCAACCGCGTGATTCCGTGCTGGACCGAAGGTATGCAAAAGATCAAGGTCGGTGGCAAGGCCAAGCTTGTTTGTCCGCCCAACCTGGCTTACGGTAGCCGGGGTGTAGCGGGTATTCCGCCTAATTCGACACTGGTTTTTGAAGTCGAACTGCTCGACATTGCAAAGTAAGGCAAGCGTCCGCTGAATCAGGCGGCGCATTGCCCAGTTCATGCGTCGCCTGTCAATCGAGCATCATTCTGAAGGCGCAGGCTTCGCGGATTGCCCCTCCGCGGGGGCGACAATGTGCGCCTTAAATCGGAACTTCCTTAGCGGTAAACCAGCACCGGCACTTTGGAGTGGGTCAGTACCTTGTTGGTTTCGCTGCCGAGCAGGAAACCACTGATGCCTCGGCGGCCGTGCGAGGCCATGAAGATCAGGTCGCAGCCGGACTTTTCAGCAGCTTCGATAATCGCTTCGTAGGGTACATCGCTGGTGGCGGTGGTGACGCCGCATTCGACGCCCGCTTCGGCACACATTTTTTGCACTTCACCCAGATATTCGGTGGCCTGCTGGTCGGCCAGTTCGGCAAATTTTTCCGGCGTCGTCGGGTCGATCAGGGCGCCTTCGCCGAAATAGGCGATCGGGTATTCCGGTTTAGCGAAAAATACCGTGATCCGGGCGCCGGTTTCCTTGGCAAACGAGACGGCGCGTTGCGCCGTGGCACGGGAAAGCTCGGATCCGTCGGTCGGGACGAAGATATGCTTGAACATGCTTAACCTCCTGAGATGGTCTGCTGGCGTTGCGTTTCGCCGTATTGAGGTTCATGCTACGCCAAGTCGGGAGGAATTTAAACATGCGTCTCGGATTTCTTGGTGCGGCCGGCGAAGTGACCGGTTCCTGCACGCTCGTTGAAACGGGTGACATCCGTTTTCTGGTCGATTGCGGCATGTTCCAGGGTGGCCCCGAAGCCCGCCAAAAGAACCAGCGTGCGCTCAATTTTGGCTTCGATGTCCGCGAGATCGATTTTGTCTTGCTGACCCATGCCCATATCGATCATTCCGGTCTGCTGCCGCGGCTTTCGATGCTCGGTTATCGCGGACCCATCTACGCCACGCCGGCGACCATCGACCTGCTTGAAGTGTTGCTGCCGGACAGCGCGCATATCCAGGAAAAGGAATCGGAATGGCAGTTGCGCAATCGCCATCGACGCGGCAAGGGTGAGCGCGGCATTGCGCCGCCCTTGTATACCGTGGAACAGGCGCTGGCGTCGTTGAAGCTGCTGCAGCCGGTCAGCTATGGAGAAAGCCTGCAGCCGGCCGAGTCGGTCAGTGTGCGTTTTCACGATGCCGGGCATATTCTTGGCTCGGCCTGGCTGGAGGTGATGGTCAGCAACGAAGGAAAGCCGCGTCGGCTGGTCTTTTCCGGTGATCTCGGCATGTCTGACCGGCCTGTGTTGTACGACCCGGAGGCGCCGCCGGCCGAAGCCGATGTGGTACTGATCGAATCCACTTACGGCGACCGTTTGCACCGTTCGCTGGCGGAGACCGAGGATGAAATCGTCGCTGCCTTCGAGCGGACCAAGGCGGCCAAGGGCAATCTGATCATTCCCTCCTTTGCCGTCGGGCGAACGCAGGAAATTCTTTACATGCTGACCGGTCTGGTCAGGCGCAAGCGGCTATCTCCGCTGAAGGTGTATGTCGATTCGCCGATGGCCAATTCGGCGACGCGGATTACCCTCTCTCACCCAAATCTGCTCGATCCCGAAACCCGCGAGTTGATTGTCTGGCAGCAATCGCATCCAGACAAGATGTACATTGAAGCCGTGGCCGATGTCGAGCGCTCCAAGTCCCTGAATGAGATTCGCAGTGGTGCGGTCATTCTGTCAGCCAGCGGCATGTGCGAGGCCGGGCGGATCAAGTATCACCTGCGTGAAAATCTGCCACGCAGCGAGTGCAGCGTGCTGATCGCCGGTTTCCAGGCGGCAGGAACGCTTGGGCGGCGCCTGGTCGACGGGGCACGGCTGGTCCATATCTTCGGCCAGCCGGTGCCGGTCAGGGCGCGCATTTACACGGTCGGTGGTTTGTCTGCCCATGCCGATCAGGCTGCCTTGCTCAAATGGCTGGGTGGCTTCCACAAGCAGCCGGGAAGAACCTTCGTCGTCCATGGCGAGGCGGGTGCATCTGCCAACTTTGCCCAGGCGATCGGCGAGCAACTCGGCTGGTCTGATGTGCATCTGCCATCCCCCGGTGAATTCGTCACGCTGTAAGATCAATGAAGTCTCATGTACCCAAGGTGAACACGATGTCCAGTAATTCGACAGAGAAGCACAACGGTGTAAATATCCATAGCCTGAGCCCGGTGGAGTCGCTCGGCAAGGCGCTTGGCAACGCAGTTGATCCCTATGGGGTGACGACCTCGATGCTGGCGGCGCAGATGGCCTGGCTGATGCATCCTCAAGAGCTAGCACGGGCCATGAGCGCCTTGTCCGGCGATCTGGTCGAGCTCCAGACGCATGTGATGCATCGGGCGATGGGTCTTCCTTCGGCCGACGTCATCCGGCCCAATGCCGACGACGCACGTTTTGCTGATCCGATTTGGACCGAGTCGGCGACCTGGGACATCGTCAAGGAATGGTATATCGCCTTCACACACCGACTTGAGGACATGTTCTTCGAGACGCCGGGCCTGTCGGACAAAGAGCGTCGCCGCTCCGCCTTCTGGTTGCGCAATTGGCTGAACATGGTGGCACCGACCAATTTCTTCCTGCTCAACCCGGTGGCCATGCGACGCTTCGTCGAAACCAACGGCGAAAGCCTGAAGCAGGGCTGGGAAAACTTCCAGCGCGACGTCAAGGCCAAGAATATCCTGATGGTCGAGCCGGATGCCTTCAAGGTCGGCGAGGATCTGGCGACGACACCGGGCAAGGTCATTTTCCGCAATCGCCTGGTCGAGCTGATTCACTACGCGCCGACGACTGCCAAGGTGCGGGCGATGCCGATCGTGATCATCACGCCGTGGATCAACAAGTTCTACATTCTCGACCTGACGGCCAAGAAGAGCATGGTCAAGTATCTGACCGACCAGGGCTTCTCGGTCTTCATCACCAGCTGGAAGAATCCAGGCGAGGAGCTTTCCGACGTACGCTTCGACGACTACCTGCTTGAAGGTGTCAATGAGGTGGTGAGCGTTGCCAGCGAATTCTGCAAGGTGCCCAAGGTGCATCTGGTCGGCTACTGTATCGGCGGTACGCTGGTCAGTACCTACATGGCCTGGGCCAACAAGCGTTTCGGCCAGGACAAGGTGCCGGTGGCGCACTGGACCTTGTTTACGACCCTGACCGACTTCGCGCATCCGGGTGACATCGACGTGTTCATCGACGAGGCCTGCATTGGCGCGCTCGAAGAGTCGATGGCCAAGAAGGGCTACCTGGATGGCAGCGAAATGGCTTCCTCTTTCCGCATGCTGCGCTCGAATCCGCTGATCTGGCATTACTGGACGCAGAGTTACCTGCTCGGCGAGCCACTAGCGCCGTTCGACGTGCTGTTCTGGAACATGGACACCACCCGTATGCCGCAGGCCATGCATTCGTATTACCTGCGTGAGCTCTACCTCGAGAACAACCTGATCAAGCGTGACAAGCTGAACATCGCTGGCGAGGCGATCGACCTTGATCTCATCGAGCAGCCGCTCTACGCGGTGACGGCTGAAGACGACCATATCGCGCCGTGGAAGCAGTGCTATCGCATCCGCAAGCAGATCAACGTCAAGGCGCCGGTACGCTTCGTGCTGTCGACCTCGGGGCACATCCTGGGCATCGTCAATCCGCCGGTCAATCCACCCAAACGGGCTTACTGGATCGGCGAGCCCGAGCGCAACGAGCACTGGGAACACTGGTTCGACCGCGCCGAGAAAAAGCCGGGCACCTGGTGGGAAGACTGGACCCGCTGGCTGGGCGAGCGCACCGGTGATCTGGTCGATGCCCATCCGGCCGCCAACCGCAAATTCCCCGCGCTGGCGGATGCCCCGGGAACCTATGTGCTGGAAAAATAAATAAATGACAGAACTGTCACGGGCTAGTCGTTTTCGGTACGAATTGGTACATTGCCGGCTGACAAGAAGACCATCGGTGAGACAAATATGACGACTGCCCTGGCGACAACCAACACGAAAGCATCGCAAGCCGGTGTGGACCTGTTGCGCATCGTTCGCATCAACGAGGAAATCAAGTCGGTCGTCGCTGTCGCCTTCAAGATCAACATCATGGCCCTGAACGCGATTTTCCTGGCCAAGCGGGCCGGTACGGCGGCGCGGGGGTTTGGCGTGCTGTCGAATGAACTGCGCGTCTTCTCGCAGGATTTGCGCGATTGCATGGCTTCGCTGACCGGGTTGATTCACGGTTGCGTCACCGAGGTTTCGCTGGTTTTGCAGGATATCCGCCATACCCGTCTGTTGCGTCAGGCCGTGGCGCTCTCGTCCGTGCCCCGAATGGCAGCTGTGCTGGCCGAGCGGGAAATGGAAAATGATCGCCATACGCAGCGCCTGGTCAGTTTGCGCAAGCAACTCAAGCGGGCGCTTGAAGATGCTTTCCAGATGGTCGAGCTGGGCGGTGTGCTGGCCAAATCGGCAAAGATTGAAGCGGCGTACGGGCAGTCCTTTGCCTTGCCGCTGGCCCAGGTATCCGGGGAATTCGACAGCATCGTCGAAGAAATTCGCACCTCGCTGGAGTCGCTCCGCCGTTCCGCCTTTTTTACCGGGAATTGAAAGTAGGGGATCTGATACGTGAAAACGACAAAAACAATCTTTCAGGACGGTAATCACAAATGGGTCGCCATCGTGCGCGATCCGGAGAAGCCGAATTACCTGATCGATACCAACGAGTATCTGGTCACCCATGGCGAGCAGGGGATACTGCTCGATCCGGGTGGTGCCGAAGTTTTTCCCGCAGTTTTCTCGGCGCTGTCGTCAGAGTTCGACCCATCGGCGCTGGCAGCCATCTTTGCTTCGCACCAGGATCCGGATATTTGCTCGTCGCTGGCCTTGTGGCTTGAATTCAACCCCAAGATGCGTTGCTATGTGAGCTGGCTGTGGGCAAGTTTTATCCCTCATTTTGGTGGGACGGCCGACACCTTCATCACGATTCCCGATGAAGGCACCGATATTTCACTGGCTGGTCTGATTCTGCGGGCCGTGCCGGCGCATTACCTGCATTCCTCCGGTAATTTCAACCTGTACGACAAGGTGGCCAAGGTGCTGTTCTCCGGCGACGTTGGCGCGGCTTTGCTGCCACCGGGCGAGGATGGCCTGTTCGTCGAGAATTTCGACACCCACATTCGCCACGCCGAAGGTTTCCACAAGCGCTGGATGGGCTCCAACGAAGCCAAGCGTCGCTGGTGCGAACGCGTGGCGCAGATGGATATCGACATGCTCTGCCCGCAGCACGGGGCGATCTATCAGGGGGCCGACGTGCAGCGCTTCATCAACTGGTTCGACGAATTGCAGGTGGGTATCGTCAGCGCCTGATTGTTTCCGGATTTGACGGCGGTCAAGGTGAGTGTCATGGGCATGCCCCGAGAATGGGGCACCATTCGCAACAGAGCAAACCATGACCACCATCCGCAGTTACATGACCGATGACCATCGCCATTGCGATGATCTGTTCGCCGAGGCCGAGCAGGCCGTCGGCAAGGGCAATCTTGATCTCGCTCAGGCGACCTTCGGCCACTTCCGCTCGGCGGTGCTGGCCCACTTCAATACCGAAGAGACAACGCTGTTCCCGACTTTCGAGGCCAAGACCGGCATGACCATGGGGCCAACCCAGGTCATGCGCATGGAGCACGGGCAAATGCGGGCCTTGATGGAAGAGGCCGCCGATGCACTCAAAGCCGGCAAAACCGAGGATTATCTCGGGCTTGCCGATACCCTGCTGATCATGGTGCAGCAGCACAACATGAAGGAAGAGAACATGCTCTACCCGATGTGCGACCAGCACCTGTCAGCCGAACTGCCGGCCATTCTCGAACGGCTGGAAACGGAACTTCACGAAGAATGACTCATCCGAAAACGCCACATGTCGTCGACGCTCGCTACATGGAGCCGCCCGAACCCTTCGTCGCCACCATGGAAATGCTCGATACCCTGAAGGAGGGCGAAAAGATGCTGCTCCTGCTTTTCCGCGAGCCGCATCCGCTCTACAAGGTGCTGCGCCAGAACGGGCATGACTACGAGGTTGAGCAGGTCGCCGACGGTACCTTTGAAATCCTGATTTCTCGATAAAGCCACCCTGGTCATGCAAGCGGTGATGGCTTTCGAAAACGCACCGCCTTTTGCGGCGCCGTTGCGTTTTTTCCTGACGGCCCCATTGTTTGCCGTGCTGGCTGGCTTGCTGATTGCCTTTGAAGGCCCCGATCTGTTTGCCTCGCGGTGGACGCCTGGCGCCCTGGCGGCCACCCACCTGCTTACCGTCGGTTTCATGCTGCAGGTCATGCTGGGGGCACTGATCCAGATTCTGCCGGTCGTTACCGGCGCCAATCTGAAGCGGCCGCTGGAGGTCGCCCGGATCGTTCATGTCGGGCTTTCAGCAGGAGCCCTGTTGCTGGCCTCCGGATTTTATTCCGGCATTCCCGGGCTGTTGAGCAGTGCGGCGCTGGTTCTGGCGCTGACCGTTTTGCTGTTTCTGGCCGCGACCGTTCTGGCGCTGAGCGGTGTGCCATCGACTAGCCCTACCATTCGTGGCCTCAAGCTGGCGCTACTTGGCTTGGCCGGTGTGGTCGGCCTTGGCGTGCTGATGGCGCTGGCACTGGCCTACGGTTGGGCGCTACCTTTGCCGGCGCTGGCTGATCTGCATGCCGGTTGGGGCCTGGGTGGCTGGGCCGGGGTTTTGCTTGCAGCGATGGCCTATGTCGTTGTTCCGATGTTCCAGCTGACGCCGGGTTATCCGATGCGGGCAAGCTGGTGGTTTCCGGTCGCCATGCTGGGCATGCTGTTGCTATGGAGCGCAGCCGTATTGGCCGACTGGCCCTGGCTGGTGCGCCTCAGCCAGTTTGCTGCCGCGGTGGCCGGCATGGCCTTTGCCGGGTTGACCCTGCGCTTGCAGGCCAAGCGACGCCGGGCGCGGGCCGATGCCACCTATCGCTACTGGCAGCTAGGCCTGTCAGCGAGCATTGTTGCGCTGCTGATGCTGGCCAGCGCTGCCTTGTGGCCGGATGCGGTGGGGGTCGAAGGCTGGACGCTGGTCTTCGGTGTGCTGCTCGTTGCTGGCGGCTTTTTGCCCTTCATCGCCGGCATGCTGTACAAGATTGTTCCCTTCCTGGCCTGGCTACATCTGCAGGAGTGCGGCAAGGCCAAGGTACCGGCGCCCGCCATGAACAAGTTGCTGCCCGATGTCGATACACGCCGGCAGATGCTGGCCTACGCAGCGGCATTGCTGTTGCTGCTGGCCACCGTTCCGTTCGCCGGCTGGCTGGCCCGGCCGGCCGGACTGGCCTTTGCCGTGGCCAACGGCTGGCTGTGGTGGAACCTGGCGAGCGCTATCCGCCGTTATCGTCAGGCCGAAATCGATATCGCCCGGAAACTCGCCGCCAAGTGAGCTATCTCGCCCTCAAGCATCTGCACGTGACCTGCGTCGTACTCAGCGGCCTGGGTTTCTGCCTGCGCGGCTGGTGGATGCTGACCGAATCGCCGATGCGCCAGCACCGCCTGACGCGAATCGTGCCGCACATCGTCGATTCCCTGTTGCTGGGCAGCGCGCTGACCATGGCCTGGCTGAGCGGCCAGTACCCATTCGTCAATGGCTGGTTGACCGCCAAGTTCTTTGGCCTGCTCGCCTACATCCTGCTCGGCATGATGGCCCTGAAGCGCGGCCGGACCCTGGCGATGCGCCGGCGTTACTTCGGCCTGGCCCTGCTGGCCTACGTTTATATCGTTAGCGTGGCGCTGACCCGTAACCCGCTGGTTTTCCTCTGACCGATAGATCGCGATGCGCCCACCTTGGCAGGCGCATCGGTGGCTTCTACATCCGTCCCAGCTTGCGGTACAGCGTGTTGCGGCTGATGCCGAGTTGGCGGGCCGCCGACGAAATGTTGCCGCCGGCTGCTTCCAGTGCTCGCATCGCAGCTTGGCGGCTGATCGCATCCATGCTGTTGGCGCCTTCGAGAGGTGCGGCGGCCCATGGGTCGTAGGCTGGAACGCTGGCGGTCGCGGCGAGCGGGGAGGATTCGAACAGTTCTTCCGGCAGATGGCTTTCGGTGATCAGGGTTTCATCATCGTCGAGTAGCGCAATGGCGACGCGGATGACGTTGAACAGCTGGCGGATATTGCCCGGCCAGCTGTACCCTTCGATAGCTTGCAGCGCGCCTTCGGAAAACTTGACCGGACCACCACGTGCGGCGATTTCGACAGCAGCCAGTTTGGCGACCATGGAACGGATGTCGGTTCGTTCGCGCAGGGCGGGCAGGGTAACGCTCATGCCGTTCAGGCGGTAATAGAGATCTTCGCGGAAGGTGCCGCGGGCGACTTCTTCGCGTAGTTTGCGGTGCGTGGCACAGACCAGCGAGATATCGACCTGGATCGAACGTGTGCTGCCCAAAGGTGTCACGCAGCGTTCCTGCAGCACGCGTAGCAGGCGGGCCTGCAGGTTGAGCGGCATGTCGCCGATTTCATCGAGGAACAGCGTGCCGCCATGGGCCTGCTGAATCTTGCCCGGGGCGCCTTCCTTGCGGGCGCCGGTAAAGGCGCCGCCCTGATAGCCGAAAAGTTCCGATTCGATCAGGGTTTCCGGAATGGAGGCGCAGTTGAGCGCGACGAAGGCCTGGTCACGACGCGGGCCGCTGTTGTGGTAGCCCTTGGCGAACATTTCCTTGCCGGCGCCGGATTCGCCCTGGATCAGGATGGGGATGTCGCGACCCAGCATGCGGCGGGCGCGGTCGATGGCCGCCTGCAGGCGGGGGTCGCCGGTGTTCAGGGTGTCCAGCGTCAGCGTTGGTGCGGCCGCGGTTTCGGCGCGGCGCGGCGCGCGTTGCGGCAGGGGCTCGTCGAAAACACGCCCGGCCACGGCCAGCGGCGGCAACTGACCGCGCAGCTGGACGTTGATGACCTTGCCGCTGACATTGATTTCGCAGGTGCCCTGAGAGTTGTGGCGCAGACGGTCGACAAGGGCGGACAGGTTGCTCTCGAAGACCATGGAGAAATCGCGGCGCACGGCGTCGACCTGGCGGATGCCGAGAATCTCGGTGCCGTTGCGATTGATCGCCAGTACCTGACCATCCGGCGAAACGGCGGCGATGCCTTCCTTCGGGCTGCCCAGATAGTCGGGGCGGCTATGGAAGCAGACCAGGATGTCGCGGGCGTGAATCGATTCGAACAGGCGCTTTTCGACAATGGCCGAGGACAGGCGGACCAGGCCCAGCGTGTGGCGTTGATGGCTGCGGTAGTCGCCGGAAATGTCGAGGACGCCGATCAGACGCCCATCCGGACCGAAGATGGGGCTGGCGCAGCAGGTCAGGAAGCCGTTGTGTTCGATGAAGTGTTCGCCGCCAAGGACGGCGACCGGGGCTTCTTCGGAAAGCGCGGTGCCGATGGCATTGGTGCCGCGCAGGTTTTCATCCCACGAGGCGCCGGCGGACAGTGCGACACGATCAGCCCGGTTGACGAATTCCGGGTCGCCGACGGTTTCCAGCAGCAGGCCGTTGGCGTCGGCCAGGATGACCATGCTGCCCGAGTCGCGAATCTGCTCGAAGACATGCTCCATGATCGGCCGGCCCTGCATCAGCAGATAACGGTTGCGATCCTGTTCGGTTTTCAGGGCGACGCGATCCATTGCTTCGGTGGCCGGTGTCAGGCTGAGTTCGCCCAGACCAAAGCGCCGACAGCGCTCCCACGAACGGAGAATCAGCGGGTCGATCAGACCCTCGGGCAAGCCGCCCTGATCAAAGAATAGTTGCCTTGCCTGTTGCAGGCGCTGGTCATGGACTTCGGCCAGCATTTGAATTTGTCCCATCTCGCCTCCGGTACACCCAGAATTTATCGTTGTTGTTTTGTTGCTTCATAACGTAACACCTGCCCTTTTTATAAGCAATGAAGCGAGCAGTGCGCTGCAGAGTTTAGCAAGTGGCGTGCCAGTGTTTAATTAGTCATCCTGTTTTTTCGTATCTCCGGAGAGCCCCTGTTGCCCATGCCTGATCCGCCGGCTGACATCACCTGGCACAGGGATTGCAGACAGCTACTCACAAAAGTAGCAACCCGCAATCAAACAAGGAGACATTGTGAAACATCCCTTCCGAAACCTCGGCGCGGTAGTCGCCGCTCTTTCCATCTGTGCAGTGGCGCCGCAAGTCTTTGCTCACGGCGACGTTACGCCGCAAGCTGTGGATACGACTGGCTTGAAATCCGTCGGCAGCGAATGGCTCAAGAGCAACCCATACCGCAAAGATAAGACCGCAATTGCCATCGGCAGTTCGGCATTCAACCAAAATTGCGCTCGCTGCCATGGTCTTGGCGCAATTTCTGGCGGCATCGCGCCGGATCTCCGCTATCTGCCCCTGGGTGACGAGGGCGATGAAATTTTCCTGCAACGTATTCGCCATGGTGCCGTGCGTGATGGCCGCGTCTATATGCCGCCGTTCGAAGGTGTCTTTAGTCAGGAAGCGATGTGGACAATCCGTAGCTGGCTGGAAACTGTCCATGAAGAATGATCGCCGCCTGTGGCTGAAGGCGCTCGCCGCCTTGCCCGTTTTCTCTGCACTGCCGGCCATGGCTGACGGTCTTGAAACCATTCGCCAGCGCGGCCGCTTGCGTGTCGCCGTCTACAACGACTTTCCGCCCTATGCCATGGCAGGCGGCAAAGGCATCGATGCCGACATCGCCCGGGCCATTGCCGGCAAGCTTGGCCTGATGGCCGAAATCGTTGGCTACAACGCCGACGAGGACATGAACGACGACCTGCGCAATATGGTCTGGAAAGGCCATTACCTCGGCACCCAGCCCTCCGATGTGATGATGCATGTGCCGGTCGACGAGCATCTGGCTCGTGCCAACGACAAGGTCCGCATCTTCGGCATCTACCACCGTGAAACGCTGGCCCTGGCGCGTAATCCGCAGCGCGTGCCGCAAGCCTTGGCTGGTTCGGCGGCGGTGGCGCTGGAAATCTTCACCCGGGAAAAAATCGGTGTCGAAACGACTTCGCTGGCTGATTCATTCCTGCTTGGCGTCTTGAATGGTCGTCTACGTGAGAACGTCGTCCATTTCAAGAGTGTCGCCGAGGCCGCCAAGGGCATGGCCGAAGGCAAGGTGGCCGCCGTTCTGGCGCCGCGCGCCGAGCTGGAGGCCGCGCTCAAGGGGCAGGACAAGGCTGTCATCGACAGCCCGCGCTTTGCCGAGCTGAAAGTCGATAACTGGCCGCTCGGCATGGCCGTCAAGGTCGAGGAGCAGGCCTTGGCCGAAGCCATCGGTTCGGCTTTGGCTGACTTGAAGAAGGATGGAACCATCGCCGACATCTTCAAGCGCCACGGCATTTCCCACCAGCCAGCCTGAAAGACGACCATGCGACTGATCAGCGTTGTTTCTGCTGCCGTTCTGGCGGCCTTCGGCGGGCTGGCCTGGGCCGGACCTCTGGCCTACGTGCCCAATGAAAAATCGGCGACGGTCAGTGTCATCGACACCGGCACTGACCAGCGACTGTCCGATCTTGCCGTTGGCCAGCGTCCGCGCGGTATTGCCGCCGGGTCGGGGCATCTTTACCTGACCGATGGCAAGACTGGCAGCCTGCTGATCGTCGATACCACGGCCGGCAAGCTGGAAAAGAGTGTGCGGCTCGGCGACTCGCCCGAGGGCATCAGCCTGTCAGCCGATGGCAAGCTGCTTGCCGTGGCGGTCGAGGACGATAACGCGGTCGTTTTGCTGGCGGCGCCACAGGGCAAGGAACTGGCCCGGATCAAGGTGCAGGGCAAGAATCCCGAGCATGCCGTGTTCAGCCCCGATGGCCGTTGGCTCTACGTCAGCGCCGAGGAAGCCGAGCAGGTCGATGTTGTCGATGTCGCTGCCCGCCAGCAGGTGGCCAGCATCCCGGTTGGCAAGCGGCCGCGCGGCATCGGCTTTTTGCCTGACGGCAGCCGGGCCTATGTCGCCAGTGAAATGGCCGGCAAGGTCTACGCCATCGATGTGGCGCAGCGCAGCGTGATCGCCGAAATCGCCGCCGGCCAGTACCCCAACGGGATCGCGGTGCATCCGGATGGTCAGCGGGTGTTTGTCTCGAATGGCCGCGACGGTTCGGTGATGGCGATTGATGTCGCCAGCAATACGGTCATCGCGACCATCGAAGTCGGCAAACGCCCTTGGAACATGGCGATCACACCGGATGGCAGCAAGCTCTACGTGGCTAACGGCCGCTCTGGCACCGTGTCGGTCATCGATACCGCCGCTTACAGGAAACTGGCCGATATTGCCGTCGGCGAATTACCGTGGGGAGTGAGCATACGATGAATACCCAACGCTATACCCTGCCGGCCATCCTGTTGCATTGGGGGCAGGCTGTTATTGTGCTGTGGCTGCTCTGGCTGGGCTGGACCATGACTGATCTGCCCAAGGGCGCCGAACGCAGTGCCGCCTACAGTCTGCACAAGTCGCTTGGGCTGCTGATGCTGGTGCTGGTGGCGCTTCGTCTGCTCTGGCGGGCCAGAAATCCGGCGCCCGCGCCGGTGGTCAGCGGCTGGGAAGGCAAGGTCGCGACCGGCACCCATCACCTGCTCTATGTCTTCCTGGTCATGGCGCCGCTGGCCGGCTACCTCGCTTCGTCGTTCACGCCCTATGCCATCAAGTTTTTCGGCGTTGAAATCCCCAAGGCAGGCTGGCCGGATGAGGGCCTGAACGCCGCATTCAAGCTGCTGCACGTCACCTTCGTCTGGGGCGGTGCCGGTCTGATTGTTCTGCATGTGGCCGGGGCATTGAAGCATGTGTTCAAACGCGACGGCGCCATTGCGCGCATGTTGCCCGGTGGGCTGTTCCAAAAATGAACAACTGCTCCATGGAGGAGCAGTGCAACTCTTCCTAAAGTAATAGATGTTGCTACGGCCAATAGAAATAAATCGTCAAAAATGAAAACCAATGCCACCCTCGGGTGGCATTTTTATTAGTGGCTTGCTTGCGAGATATGGCGAGGGGACGTTTTTTTGAATACCTGGCTATGAGATGATTGGAGGTTTGCCATGGATTAACTTCGTATCACTTTGATGCGATGGATTTCAATCCGGGTTTATCCGTGGTATTACTTATGTCATATGGTTTTGCCGCTCCTGTCACCCCAGGTGCTTGGCAATGACAGAGGGCAGGGGGGCATTCAATGTTTGAGGGCGCTGTGAACGAGTATCTACCTATGGCTTTTCGGCGCCATTGCGGTGCGATGAGATGACTTCGACCCTGGATGATATTTTGTCGGTTGCGCCGGGAATCACCGACCGGAATGAAGCAGTGCGCGAGCAGCGGCATCGCTACCGGGTCCGAATGCTCTCGGCCATCAGCATCAGCTACCTGATCGATTGCCTGCTGCTGTCTCTGTTTTTTGCAGCGGGCACCGTTCCGGTACAAGTGCCGGCACTCTATGGCCTGGCGGGGCTGGGTCATGTGCTGATCTTGTCCTTCTTGCACTGGGTTGGTGTCAGCGATCGGGTCCGAAGCTCGCAAATGACCGAATGGCAGATGATCTATGCCATTGCTGTTCAGTTGTTTTTCGTGGTCTGGGCGCCGTCGATTGCGACCTATTTCCTGTCGATTATTTTCATCATCTTCGGTTTCGGGGCCCTGCGCATTTCGCTGCGTAGCGCTGTCATCATGTGGGCAATGGCCATCGTGGCCACCGGTGCCGTACTGGTGATCTTCCGCGGGGAGCGGGTTGGCGTCGCGCATCCATCGGCTTTCGAGTCGGTCGTTATCCTGAGCAGCTTCGCGCTGGTTCTCCTGCGCTGCATCCTGCTCGGCTACTACGCCTCGCAGCTACGGATCCGCATGTTCAAGAAGAATGTCAATCTTGCCGAGGAGATTGCCGAGCGGAAATGTATGGAGGCTGAACTTGAGCGGCATCACCTGCATCTCGAAGAACTGGTCGCCCAGCGGACGCGGGCCTTGTCCATCGCCAAGGAGGCTGCGGAAACCGCAAATCGGGCCAAGAATACTTTCCTGGCGACGATGAGTCATGAATTGCTGACGCCGCTCAGCGGGATCATGGGCATTACCGAATTGATGAAGCGCAATGCAGCAGATGCCACAACCCAAAATCAGCTGCTCAAGATGGGCGACGCCCAAAACCGTCTGCTCCACGTGATCAACGGCATTCTCCAGCACAGCAAGCTGGAAGCCGGACGCCTGACCCTCGAATGCAACGCTTTTTCCCTGAGCTCGATTCTCAAGTGGGTTTCATCGCATCTTCATCCCCTCGCGGATGAGAAGGAGATCGCCTTGGCGGTGGCTGATCTCTCAGGCTGGGATGGTGTCGAGTTCTTTGGTGATTCGGCACGTATTGGCCAGATCGTCAGCGAGTTCGCGGCCAACGCCATCAAGTTTACCGAGCGTGGTGGCTCGGTCAAGGTGGCTTGCGAGGTCGTGGAGGTCCCCGGCGATGCAGTGCTGTGCCGGTTTGCCGTTTCCGATAACGGAATTGGCATTTCTCCCGAAAAGCTGGACAGGGTCTTCAACTCCTTCGAGCAGGTCGACGGTTCCTTCTCGCGCGCCTACGGTGGCCTTGGCCTTGGGCTGGCCATCTGCAAACAGCTGGCCGAACTGATGGGGGGCAAGGTGGGGGCAGTGAGCAAGCCGGGGGTTGGTAGCACTTTCTGGTTTACGGTTCGCCTGCTGAAGGATTCGAGTACTGCGTCGGCCCGTTCCTCAGCCCAGAAGCAGTCTTAAGCCACTCTTTCCTCGGCGGTTCCGACGGGGCGCCGACGGCTCCTGTCGGCAGCCCCTCGGTTTCGCATCGATGGCCTGCGGCCATTCTTGTTGGGGAGTTTGCTGTTCTCCCTTCATTTGCGCTGAAACCGTGGCGCGGTGGTCCTTTTACTCCAGCGCCAGAACCCAGTGAATCGCCGCTTTCAGGTCGTCATCGCTGATCTTGTCAGCCGGGTGGGGAATCATCGCCACCTGGCCCCAGTTGCCGGATCCGCCGTGGCGAACCTTGTCGAAGAGCATGGCCGGCGCCTTGGTGTCGCCCTTGTACTTGGCGGCGACGTCCTTGTAGGCTGGGCCGACACGTTTGGTATCGACGGCGTGGCAAGCGACGCAGCGGGCTTTCTTGACGATCGCTTCGCCGTCGGCGGCCTGGGCCTGCGGAGTGGCAATGAGGATGACAGCCGCGGCAAGGCCAAGCAGCAGGGAATTGGTCAGTTGCTGGTTCATGGGTTTTCCTTTGATTAAACGAGGCCGGCCGCCTGCAGTTCGGCCCATTCGGCATCGGTGAACAGTCGCGAACGGGTATGGAAGGCCTTTCCCGTCGAGCCTTCGAGCGAGAAGGTACCGCCCTGGCCATCAATGACATCGATGATCAGTTGCGTGTGCTTCCAGTATTCGTACTGCGAGGCGCTGATGTAGAAGGGCACCCCGCCGATGTTGCCAAGATGGACGTCGTAGGCGCCAATGGTCAGGTCGGTGGGCAGGTAGCAGTTGGCGGCGCTGTTGTCGCAACAGCCACCGGACTGGTGGAACATCAGTTCCGGGCCGTATTGCTGTTTCAGGAGCTCGATCAGCTCGAGCGTTGCCGGGGTGGCAATGACGCGGTCGACCATGTGAATCTCCTAAAGAACGGTGTTTGAAAAAATGGGGGCGGTTGCCCGCCCCCGAAGAGTTGCCCGCAAAAAATAGGGGGCAGTGGAGGAGATGCTCCTTGGCTCCGGCCAGTCGCCAGCGCGCCCCGGGGATGGGCGCGACAGCCGGCCGGGGCCGAAGATGTTGCTTAGAAGAAGCCCAGCTTGGTTTCGCTGTACGAAACAAGCAGGTTCTTCGTTTGCTGGTAGTGGTCGAGCATGACCTTGTGGGTCTCGCGGCCGATACCGGATTCCTTGTAGCCGCCGAAGGCAGCGTGCGCCGGGTAGGCGTGGTAGCAATTGGTCCACACGCGGCCGGCCTGGATGGCGCGACCCATGCGGTAGGCGACGTTGCCGTTACGGCTCCAGACGCCGGCGCCGAGGCCGTAGATGGTGTCGTTGGCGATGGCCAGGGCTTCGGCTTCGTCCTTGAAGGTGGTCACAGCGAGCACCGGCCCGAAGATTTCTTCCTGGAAGATGCGCATCTTGTTGTGACCCTTGAACATGGTCGGCTGGATGTAGTAGCCGCCTTCAAGGTCGCCGCCCAGATGAGCGCGTTCGCCACCGATCAGGCATTCGGCGCCTTCCTGCTTGCCGAGTTCCAGATAGGACTGGATCTTGGTCATCTGTTCCTGCGAGCACTGGGCACCCATCATGCAGTCGGTATCGAGCGGGCTGATCTGCTTGATGGCAGCCACACGCTTCAGGACGCGCTCCATGAACTTCTCGTAGATCGATTCCTGGATCAGGGCGCGCGACGGGCAGGTGCAAACTTCGCCCTGGTTGAAGGCAAACAGCACCATGCCTTCGACGGCCTTGTCGAGGAAGCTGTCATCCTTGTCCATGATGTCGGCGAAGAAGACGTTCGGTGACTTGCCGCCGAGTTCCAGGGTGGCCGGAATCAGGTTGTTGGCAGCGGCCTGGGCGATGACGCGGCCGGTGGAGGTCGAGCCGGTGAAGGCGATCTTGGCGATGCGCTTGCTGGTGGCGAGCGGCATGCCGGCTTCGCGGCCATAGCCGTTGACGATGTTCAGCACGCCGGCCGGCAGAATGTCGGCGATCAGTTCGGCCAGGATCAGGATGGAGATCGGGGTCGATTCAGCTGGCTTGAGCACCACGCAGTTGCCGGCGCCGATGGCCGGGGCCAGTTTCCAGGCCGCCATCAGGATCGGGAAGTTCCACGGGATGATCTGGCCGACAACGCCGAGGGGCTCATGGATATGGTAAGCCATGGTGTTTTCGTCGATTTCCGAAATGCCGCCTTCCTGGGCGCGCAGGCAGCCGGCGAAGTAACGGAAGTGGTCGACGGCGAGCGGGATGTCGGCGTTCAGGGTTTCGCGAATGGCCTTGCCGTTATCGACCGTCTCGGCATAGGCGAGCAGTTCGAGGTTGGCTTCGAGGCGGTCGGCGATCTTCAGCAGCACGTTGGCGCGGTCGGCGGCAGAGGTCTTGCCCCAGGTCGGGAAGGCGGCATGGGCGGCGTCCAGTGCCAGTTCCATGTCCTCGGCGGTGGAGCGGGCAGCCTTGGTGTAAGGCTTGCCGGAAATCGGAGTGACGACGTCAAAGTACTGGCCATTGACCGGGGCGACCCACTTGCCGCCAATGAAGTTGTCGTATTGAGCTTTGTAGGCGATCTTGGCGCCGGCGGTACCGGGGGATGCGTAGAGCATGTTTGTCTCCTGTGTTCTTGAATGAAGTTGCGAACGGGTAACTCAAGGCCGGCAGGTTCATGTTGCTGGTGATTGACCTGCCGTGACTCGTGCCACCTTAGTTGCAGGCCTCATGCCAGCCCGGGTTGCGACCTGCCAGAATCGGAGAATTTACATACAAATCATTGCGTTGCCATCGGTTGGCCAGGTTTTTCCGGGCTCAAGGGCAGATCTTGAATGTGCTGAAGCGATACAGGTGTTCATTTATGGAGCAGTGGCTCTGTGCCGGCGTTTGTGACAATGAGTATTAGTTCCTGATATGAAGCTGGTATTCGTGAGATAGTGCGCTAAATTTATTCTGTTTGATTGATTTCTAGGGGCGGAGTCTTTCCGGTAACCCAAATGGCAAGTCAGCATCTGCGTCGGCGTCTTTTGTTCATGGCAGTCTTTTTGTGGACTGTCATGATCGGTTTTTCTGTTTTCTGGAATTTTCATAACTCAGAAGAGCAGATCATGAAGCTGGCCTATACCGAGGCGCAGGCCAACCTGAACAAGGACATTTCCTTCCGGCGCTGGGGAACGCTGCATGGCGGTGTTTACGTACCGGTCACCGAGACCCAGAAATCCATACCCTGGCTCTCACATGTTCCCGGGCGAGACGTGAAGACAACGGACGGGAAGCAGTTGACCCTGCTCAATCCGGCTTCGATGCTGCGCCAGATGATGGACCTGTATGCCGCCGATTACGGCGTGCGCGGTCGCATTACCGGTTTGCGCCAGTTGAATCCCGGCAATGCGCCGGATGCCTGGGAGCGCGAACAGCTGGAGCGCTTCACGCGCGGCGAAGCGACCGAAGTCTGGGCGGTGACGCAAATCGAAGGCAAGCCCCATCTGCGCTATCTGCGAGCGATGTTCATGGATCCCGGGTGCGACAAATGCCACGGTATCCTCGGCTACAAGACTGGCGACATGCGCGGTGCGACCGGCCTGAACCTGCCATTGACGCCTTATCTGGAGCAGGTGGCCAGTTCCAGGGTCGGGCTCGGTTTCACCCATCTCGTCATTTGGCTGCTGGGCCTGGCTGGCATCGCCTGGGGCAACTGGCTGGGGGCCAACTGGGCGAAGGCGCGTGATCAGGCCCAGGCGGCGCTGGAACAGCATCGGGATCAGCTCGAATCGGAGATTGCCGAACGGACCGCCGCCTTGTCCCGTTCCATGCATGCCGCCGAAGCGGCCAATCATGCCAAGAGCAGTTTCCTGGCCAACATGAGCCACGAAATCCGTACGCCGCTCAATGCCATCACCGGGGTACTGCACTTGATCCGGCGCGAAGGTTTGCTTCCCGGGCAGGCGGAGCATCTGGACAAGATCGATACGGCCGGTCGACATTTGCTCGACTTGATCAACGGGGTGCTCGACCTGTCGAAAATCGAGGCAGGGAAGTTGGAGTTGACCAGCTTGCCGCTGTCGATCCCTGTCATCATCGGCAATCTGGTCTCCATGCAGCACGAACGTGCCACGGCCAAGCAGCTCAGGCTGGAAACCGAGATCGACCCGGCTATCCCCGAACACCTGGTTGGCGATGGCGTTCGCCTGCAGCAGGCCTTGCTCAATTACGTCAGCAATGCCCTCAAATTTACCGATAGTGGCCGTGTTTTGCTGCGGGTCCGCCTGATCGAGGCGGGCAGCGATGATGTCCTGTTGCGTTTCGAGGTCGAGGACACCGGTATCGGTATCACCGGTGCAGATATGGCCACGCTGTTCTCTGAATTTGAGCAGGTCGATAATTCATCGACCCGGCGCCATGGCGGTACGGGGCTAGGCCTGGCCATCACCCGGAAAATTGCCCAATTGATGGGCGGCGATGCCGGAGCCAGCAGCGAGCCCGGTCATGGCAGCTGCTTCTGGTTTACCGCACGTTTCCGGATCGACCATGCGGCCAAAACACCTCCCCCCGTTCTTGAAGCCGGCGAGACGGTACGCCGCCTTGCCGCAATCAGTCCGGGCAAGCGAGTGCTGTTGGTGGAGGACGATGCGCTCAACCGGGAAATTGCCCTTTCCATGCTCGACGATGTCGGGCTGGCCGCCGATATTGCCTGTAATGGCCGGCAGGCTGTCGAGGCGATTGGCAATCAGCGCTACGATCTGATCCTGATGGACATGCAGATGCCGGTCATGGATGGTCTTGCCGCGACCCGGGAGATCCGGGCCATGCCGCAGTTCGACTCGGTTCCCATCATCGCGATGACCGCCAATGCCTTTGACGATGACCGCCAGCGTTGTCGGGATGCCGGCATGAATGATTTTGTCGCCAAGCCGGTCGAGCCGTATTTGCTCTTCGCGGCCCTGTTGCGTTGCCTGTCGAGCTAGTCGGCAGGACGCATCTTTGAGTCGATTTCTCATCTGATCTGGCTATTCGCCGATTGCGGACTATGCTCAAAACATAAGGTGCGAGTCGGATGGGAGGCGGCGTTTCCGTTACGCTAAAAGTCCGATTCTCGACCTGTGTCCATGCATAAAACGACCGGGAGGAATGATCATGTCTAGCCAACCACGCGCTGGCCGAAGTCTGTTCGCACTGTCAGCCATTGCCCTGTTCTCTGCGGCGGCTATCGGTGCCACGCCGCAGGTTGCCATGGCGCCGGAACACACCGTGTTGCTCAAGGCTGACGGTACGGTCTGGCACTGGGGCGTTGTCGACTTTGTCGGAGCCAGAAGTTCGCCGGGCAGTAGTTGCTATGCCGTGGATTCGTCCAAGGCCGCGCCGGCTCAGGTCAGTGGTCTGAGCGGCATCATTGCCGTGGCAGCGACCGGCAGGGAAAGCATTGCCCTGAAGAGTGACGGAACGGTCTGGCAGTGGGGCTTGAATTCAGCCTTGCTCGCCACTTGCCCTGCCGGTTCCATTGCCAGTGCGCCGACGAAAGTGGCTGATGCGAACGGCCCCTTGGCCTATATCACCGCCATCTGGGCGCGGTCGGGCAGTTTCTTTGCCCGCAAGTCCGATGGCTCGCTGTGGGCCTGGGGCAACAACGAGATGAACAAGCTGGGAACCGATGGCACCGTGCAGGCGACCAGCACGCCCAAGCCGGGGCCGACTGTACAGAACATTGCCGTGCCGCTGCAGGTCGATCATCTGAAGGCTGCCGCCGGTGCCTGGCCACCAGCCACGCCGCCGCTGGCGATGACTTCGGGTGATACGCATACACTGGCTCTTTTCTATGACGGCAATATCAAGGCTTGGGGGGGCGGCGAATACGGTGAGCGTGGCACCGGCGCCTATGGCAAGGGCGCCAATCCGTATTGGAACGGATGGTTCTGGAAGGATTGGCCGGCGATGACGGCGATCAATGGCGTCTCCGGTCTGGCTGCCGGTTTATACAAGTCGGCGGCAGTCAAGAACGATGGCAGCCTGTGGGTCTGGGGGTGCAACCAGGCGGGCGAGCTGGGTGAAGGCATTCCGGTAGGCTCGCACGTCAGCGTTCTTTGCGAGCGACTGCCCAAACAGGTGGGCAATCTGAGCGGGGTCGCCGCTGTGGCCATGGGTGAAAGCCATACGACCATCCTCAAGTCCGATGGCACGGTCTGGGGCATGGGCTTCAACGGCAGTGGCGCCCTGGCGGCTGACAACAGTGTGATACGCAGCCTCGTGCCACTCCAGATTGCCGGCCTGAGCGGTATCACGGCGATTGATGCAGCCAAGTCGTGCTCGGTGGCGATCAAGAATGACGGCACGGTCTGGGAGTGGGGGGGCGATTGCAACAGCCCGAAATACCGTACGGTGCCGCCCGAACAGATCAATGTCGGCAGCGTGGCGACAGGACCGGTCTGCGGCAGTGCCAGTGGGCGCTCCTTTGCCGCGGCCCCCGCCGCCAACCTGTGTCTCGTCGGTTCTGCATCGGCGGTCACGGGCAGCGGTCCGTGGAGCTGGACCTGCGGGCCGTTCAATGGCCAAAGCGCCAGTTGCGCAGCAGGTAATGGCCCGGTCTTCGTGCTCAATCCGGCGAGCCTCAGGGTCTTCCCGGGGCGGACGATTACCCTGAGGGCAATCGCCCAGGGCAATGGCACGCTGGCTTATCAGTGGTACAAAATGCCGGTTACTGGCGGCAAGGTACAGGTGACCGACCGTCGGGGTATGGCCAGCCAGTTCGGTGTGCGCTCCGGTATCGCCGGATCGGCTACGGCGCAGCTGACGATCAGCAATATCCAGGCCGCTGATGGTGCATCGTACTTCGTCGAAGCCAAGGACCAGAATGGTGTGTCGGCTCAGAGCCAGCTCGCGCAAGTCGGCGTGATGATGGCGACCAAACCTACACGGCCCGAACCCATTCGCTGATTGAAAGATGATCCACTGAAGGAACAAAGCCGGCCTGCGAGCCGGCTTTCCCTTGCCGGGAGACGGTATTCGGGCGCCACGCCAAAATCCGGTTTTCCGATCCGGGCAGGCGCTTGGCTTGCCTGAGTACGAGGGGGGTGATCAAGTTTGGCCCAAGTTTCACTATAATGCGCGCCCTTCGTCGCTGGCCGACGCGCCGCAACACCGGCGAAACGACTACCCAAGGGGAAATGAAATGCGCATGAATCTGAAGGTCCCCTTTGCCGAAAAGGACCAGGCAAAAAAGCTCGGTGCCCGCTGGGATGCCGCTCGCAAGCTCTGGTACATCGCCGCCGATGCCGATCCGGCCGCCTTCGCCAAATGGTCGCCGACGCCGCATGACGGGCCGGATGCGCCCGCTCCGCAAGCCAAGGCGGGGGCTCCGATGCAACTGGCCAGCGGCAAGGTCTTCGTCGGCAGTGCCTATGTCGAGTCTGTCCGCGTCTGCGACTGCCTGCCCTGGGATGTGTGCGAGAAATGTGCACCAACCGCCTTGGGCAACAAGCCTTGAGCGCGATGGCCAGACGATCGAACAGAAAACAGGAACAACTCACGCTGCCCGAACTTGAACTGTTCGTCGCCGAGTTCGTTCCTGCTGCTGTGATGACCGAATTTTCCGTCGAAGCGCTGCCGCCGGTCGCCGAGCCGGCAAAGCTCGCAGGCGAAGCCCGCAAGGCGCCACGCAAGCGGGTAGCCAAACCGACCATGGTCTTGGTGGGCCAATCCGCCGAAGCCTCGCTGGCGCCTGCCGTGGCGCAGGCAGGCATCCTTGTTCCTGTCGAAATGCCCCACGGTTCAGGTTTCGCCGGACCGCTGCCGGCGCAAGCTGCCGCTACCCCGGACAGCCACTGCGAACTGGCCGCAGCCCCGGCAGCGGTGGCGCCGCCCATCGCCGCCGCGCCGCGTCCGCCTGCCGGGCTGCGCTCGGCTGTCTCCGAAAAGGCCGCTGACCCGCTAGCCGCCAGCCAGGCCGCAAGCGGATCAAACCGCCTCCGGATTGGCGTACAGATTGGCTCCATCGCCGCATCGCTGGCTATCGTCTTGGCGCTGGCCGTTGGCGGGGCACAATTCATCGAGACGCAAAATCGTCAGCGCGACCTGATTGCCGCCCAGAAATACGCGCTATTGCAGGCGCGGGACGCGAAAACCGCCGAGGTGAATGCGCGGGCTGTCGAACTGTTCCTGCGTTACAACGACCTGCTGCTGCAGGTCAATGCGCCGATTGCCAGAAACGCCAGGAAGGAAACCCGCTACTGGAAAGAAAACCTGGCGGTCAATCTTCTCGAGTCCTTGTTTAGCCTGACTCGCGGCAACCGGGAATGGGAGGCCACCATCGGCTGGGCGCTGGAAAAACACGGACGCTTTATCCGCGAGCAGCGGCTTTCATGTGCCGCCTACTCACCCGAATTCGTCCTCTATCTGGAAAAGGTCTTAACTGCCAGGGCCGTGGCGTTTTGCCGCGATATGCCCACGACGGACTAGGTGGCAGGGGAGGGCAAAATTTGCCGTAACGCCTACTGCAATATCAGCCTGAAATGCGCTCCGGCCTGAATACTGGTCGCCGCCTCGGCGATGAACAGCGATACCCCGATCGCCTTCAGTTTGGCGGCCATCATCACCGGCAGGGCCGCACTGTTTTCCAGCACCAGCACCTCATCGTTGAGCATGGCCTGCGGCACGGGGCCGTAAGCAAAGGTAGAGCCACTGGCGGCAGATAGTTCATGACCGATCAGCTCTTCAAGATCAGTTGCCTGGGTACAGTGATATTTCATGATTGGCTCCGATGAACGACAGGGCGTTCAGCATTGTTTACGACCTTTTCAGAGCAATACTTAGGCCAGCGGGCGAATTATTGATGGGGATTTCAGGCCAGGCTGCTTGTTGAGCAATTTCCCAGGCGTGCGGTGTGTGGTGGCCTTGACGATGGGATGCAGAACGTCCGTCTTCCCGGTAAGCTCAAGGACTGAATTTGGAGCGATAGGGCAATGCAGGAAATTTACGTCAGTACCGATGTCGAGACGGATGGCCCGGTGGCCGGAAAGCACTCCATGCTGAGCCTGGGATCAGCCGCTTTCAGCCCTGACAAGACACTGCTGGGGACATTTTCCGCTAATCTCGAGACCTTGCCGGGGGCGCTCCCTGACCCCAAGACGGTCGCCTGGTGGGCAACGCAGCCTGAGGCCTGGAAAGCGTGTCGGCAGAACCTGGAGACACCGCAGAACGCGATGAAGCGCTACCTTGACTGGCTAAGGTCGCTCCCCGGGCAACCGGTCTTCGTGGCCTATCCCAGTGCCTTCGACTTTCCCTTCGTCTATTGGTACCTGCTGGAATTCACTGGCGAAAACCCTTTCGGCTATTCGGTGATCGACATCAAGACTTATGCGATGGCGCTGCTGCGCAAGCCTTATCGAACCTGCGGTAAACAGTCGATGCCGACTGCGTGGTTCGACCCGGCGCCTCATACCCACGTTGCACTGGATGATGCGATTGAGCAGGGGCGTCTGTTCTGCAACATGTTGCAAGTGAATCTCGCCGCAACGGATTGACTGACTACACTGCCAGTGGCCGGTAGCGCGCGCCCAGTCTGAACGTGGGTGTTCCAGATAGCGGTTATTTTGGGGAAGGACGGCTACCTTCTGTCCTCATGAAACAAGCTGCCAGCACGGCAAGCGAAAAAACGGCGGTGAGGAGCAGGAAGCCCTGGGAATACGCCGAGTAAATCCCCGGCGGTACTGTGCCGTAAACGGTTTCGCGCCATTCGACAAAGACCGCCAGCACCGCCACTCCCATGACACCGCCCAATTGCCGGGCATAGCTGGTCACGACCGAGGATTGACCCAGTTGGTGGGGTTCCATGTGACGCAGCGTCGCGAGGTTGAGTGCCGGCAGAATCATGCCGAGTCCGATGCGGCCGATGATGGTGGCCGCGATGATTTCGGCGTACTGAATGGCGCCGCCCCGTATGGAAAAAATGAGGAAGGAGGCACCGAAGGCGACGAGTCCGATCAAGGTGATCCATTTGGGCGAGTAATGGTCCGCCATGCGCCCGGCCAATGGCAGCATCACGACGAGTGCGATCCCGGAAGGCAGCAAGGCCATGCCGGCGGCACCCGCCTTGAACGACAAGGCATTCTGGAGAAAGACAGGAATCAGGTAGGTCGATGCGTACAGGCCAAAGCCATAGGCAAAGGAGACCAGCGTTCCCATGGCGAAGGTGCGTTGCCGAAACAAATCCAGGTTGATCAGCGGGTCGCTGCGCAGCCTGGCGTGCCGGTAATACAGCGCCGACGCGACGAAAGCCAGGGCAAACTGGCCCATTGTCCACGGCGAGGCCAGGCCGCTGTGTTGAAGACTCGATACGCTTTCGATCAGGGCGATGGCGCCCAGCGTGAGCCAGCCCAGCCCCAGCCAGTCGAACGGCTTGCGTTTGATCTCCCGTGGTGCCGGTAACAGATAAATGGCGCACAGCGCCGCAATGACGGCGAATGGCGTGCCCAGCAGAAAAATGGACTCCCAGCCAAAGCGATCCAGCAAGGCGCCGCCCAACGAGGGCGCGATGGCCGGGGTCAGGGCGATACTGAAGATCAGTATTCCGGAAGCTCTTCCCTGAATCTCCGGCGGAAAGAGGCGCATCAGCGCCAATGCGCCCATCGGTTGCAGCACCCCGGCAGCCAGGCCCTGCAGAATGCGGGCCGCGACGACGAGCGTAAAGCTGGGAGCAAAGTAACCACCCACGCTGGCCAGTGTCAGGACGGCCAGGGAAAGCAGGAAAATAATGCGAAAGCCCAAGCGGTCGAGTAACCACGAGGTCGGCAGCATACCGACGGTCATCGCCGCCAGAAATCCGGTCATGGCCCATTGCACTTGGTCCTGCCCAAGCCGGAAGTGCCGGGAGAGGGCCGGGACGGCCACATTGAAGCTGGAGGTGCAAAGAACCCCGGCCACGGTACCCAGCGCGAGAATGAACAGCACCATCCATTTGTAGCGTTCCCCATAACGTTGGGAAAGCGTGTCAAAGCTTGTTGCTGGGCGGAGGCGTCGCATCGGAATTGTCGGCTGCTCGTTGGCTGGTAAAAAAGTATACGGTGCCTCGGATGAGGCAAGTGCCTTTTTGGTTATTTTGCCTGAGCGCTGTGGCATGAGCGAGCGGTGGCGACTGAACCGGCCTTGCAGGTGCGCCACACCGCTACCCCGTTTTCGAGGCTGCCCGTCGGGGCAGCTTTCTCACCACCGTTGCAGCTAAACTACGCCTTTCGGTGACTGGCTTGCCAGCACCTTCAAGCGCCCGAGGTGGCGCCTCAGCCAGGACCAGTACGTGAGCTTATTCTCAACAGCCGTCAATTTTCTTGCTTTACCCTTTGCGACAGCCAGTTACCGCAATGATTTGCGGCGCACCCTCCTGGCGCTGAGCGCCGATGCTGCCCTGATGCTGCTGGTGCTGGTCAGCGCCATGCTGCTGACTGTTCTGCCCAGCCTGCCGGCATTCGATGTCGTGACCGACTATCGCCCGAAGATTCCCTTGCGGATTTATACGGCTGATGGCGCGCTGCTGGGGGAGTTCGGCGACGAACACCGGGACTTCACGCCGATCAAGGAAATCCCTCCGGTCTTGAAGGATGCCCTGTTGTCGATCGAGGATGCGCGTTTCTACGAGCACAGTGGCGTTGATTACCGAGGCGTCCTGCGGGCGCTGGCGGCCGATCTGACCGGCGGTTTCCGCCAGGGGGCCTCGACGATCACGATGCAGGTGGCACGTGCCTTCTTCCTGTCGCAGGAAAAAACCGTCAAGCGCAAATTGACCGAGGTGGTGCTGGCCTACCGCATCGAATCGGCGTTGAGCAAGGACCAGATCCTAGAGCTCTACATGAACCAGATCTACCTCGGACAGCGCACACATGGCTTTGCCAGCGCGGCCCGCACCTATTTCAACAAGCGCCTGCAGGACCTGACCCTGGCGGAAGCGGCCATGCTGGCCGGCATCCCGCAAAACCCGGCCAAGCGCAATCCGGCGGTCAGTCCGGTCCGGGCCAAGGCACGCCAGGAACTGGTGCTGAAGCGCATGCTGCAGCTGGGCAAGATCGATCAGGCGCAATATGCCGAGGCCGTCAGTCAGCCTCTCAAGATCAGCCGCAGCCTGCAGTTCGAGGCGCATGCCGATCATGTCGCCGAGTTGGTGCGCCAGGAGCTCTATGCGCGATACAAGGGCGATGCCTATACCCAGGGCTTCAAGGTCTATACCACGCTCGACAAGGCCGAGCAGAACGCTGCCTACGACTCGGTCCGGCGCAATGTGCTGGCCTACGACCAGCGCCACGGCTACCGCGGGCCGGAAGCTTTTGTCGATCTGCCGGCGAATGTGGACGAACAGGATGAAGCCATCGACCGGATCCTGGCCAGGCATCCCGCCAGCGACAACCTGATCTCGGCCGTCGTCACCGAAGTCTCGGCCAAGCTTGTCAGGGCCGAACCCGCCTCCGGCGACACGATCGAAATCAAGGGTGAGGGGCTGCGTTTCGCCGCCCGCGCCCTGCAAGCGAACGCCAGCATAAATCTCAAGATTCGGGTCGGTTCGGTGATCCGCGTCAGCCAGGACAGCAAGGGCCGGTGGGCTATCAGTCAGATGCCGGAAGTCGATGCCGCGTTCGTCGCCCTGAATGCCGAGGATGGCTCCTATCGGGCCATGGTCGGCGGCTTCGATTTTGCCCGCAATCAGTTCAATCATGTCACCAGCGCCTGGCGCCAGCCGGGATCGAGCATCAAGCCCTTCGTTTATTCGGCCGCGCTGGAAAAGGGGTTTTCGCCGGCCACCCTGATGAACGATGCGCCGCTGTCGTTGCCCGGCGGTGAAAACGGCCAGGCCTGGGAGCCCCGCAACGACGACGGCTTCGATGGTCCGATCAGCCTGCGCCAGGCCTTGGCCCGCTCGAAGAACGTCGTCGCGGTCCGCTTGCTGCAAGCCATCACGCCGCAATATGGGCGCGACTACCTGCAACGCTTCGGCTTCGATGCCGCCAAACATCCGGCCAACCTGACCATGACGCTGGGCAGCGGCTCGGTCACCCCGCTGCAGATGGCCTCTGCTTACGCGGTATTTGCCAATGGCGGATTCAGAGTCACCCCCCGGCTGATCCAGAAAATTACCGACGCCCACGGCACCGTGCTGTGGGAAGCACCGCCGCCGCCGGCTCGGCAGGAGGAGCAACGGGCCATCGACCCCCGCAATGCCTTCATCATGGACAGCATGCTGCGCGAGGTGGTCAGAAGCGGCACCGGCGCCCAGGCAAGCCAGCGCCTGGGACGCAACGATCTGGCGGGCAAGACCGGCACCACCAGCAACGCGGTCGATGGCTGGTTTGCCGGCTATGCGGGGAATGTCGTCGCGGTCTCATGGATGGGGCACGATCAGCCCAAATCGCTCGGAGGTCGGGAATTCGGTGCAACGTTGGCGCTGCCGATCTGGATCGACTATATGCGCCAAGCCTTGTCCGGCAAGCCGCCCAGCGACAGAAAACCGCCACCGGGCGTCTCTTTCGTCGATGGCGACTGGCTCTACGATGAATTCAAGGGTGATGAGGGAGTCAAGGCTCTGGATGTGGAGGTGTCACCGCTCAACTCCATCTTTGAGACGCTACGGAAGGCGTTCGGCGGCTGAAGCGGGATAAATTTCAGTCGCCGCCTGGGCTCTGGCGAAGGTATCGATCCAGTCGCCACTCGCTCGCCGGAAGCGCTCTGGCGGCGTCCTTGCCGGCCGATGCTGCAGATGCAGCTGATCGATCTCGCCGCTGAACAGGGCTGATATTTGTCGCTAAGCAGACGCTCGAATGGCTGAAATTCAGAACGCGTTACTCACCCCTACGATAACGACAGCGATCCTGCTGTCGGTACCTCACGCATGGCGGCCAGCTTCACGTAGAGCGTGCTGCGTGAAATCCCCAGGTTTCGGGCCGCCATCGACAGGTTGCCGTGGCTGTTGGCCACGGCGGCATTGATTGCGGCCCGCTCCATTTCGGCCAGGCGACCGGCTGCCATGGCCTGCGTTACCTCACCGCGCGCCAGCACCGCATCGACTGCGGCAGCGGCTATATGCGGCGGGAGCAGGCTGCCATCGATGCGGTTGCTATCGCTTAGCGCAAACATGGCTTCGAACACATTTTGCAATTCGCGGATATTTCCCGGCCAGCGATAGCGCAGCAGATGGTGCAGGACTTCGGGGGCCAGGCTCTTCGGCGGGCAGCCGTATTTGCGGGCCAAGCGCTGGTTGAGATGGCCGATGATCGCTTCGGTATCCTCTGGGCGCTCGCGCAAGGGCGGCAGGAGCAGGCTGACGACGCAGAGCCGGTGGAAAAGATCTTCGCGGAAACGGCCGGTGCTGGAATCCGCTTGCAGGTCGCGATTGGTCGCGGCAATGATGCGCACTGCCACTTTGCGTTCCTTGGTGTCGCCGAGCCGGACGACCACGCCGTCCTGCAGCACACGTAGCAGATGAGGTTGCATGTCGAGCGGCATTTCGCCGATTTCATCGAGAAACAGGGTGCCGCCGTCAGCCTGTTCGAACTTGCCGGGCAGCCCACCGCGACGGGCGCCGGTAAATGCGCCTTCGCTATAGCCGAACAATTCGCTGGCCAGCAGTTCGCGGGTCAGGGCGCCGCAATTGACAGCGATGAAAGGCCCTTCCGGTTTGCTGCTCGCCTTGTGGATGGCGCGCGCGAAAACCTCCTTGCCGGCGCCGGTTTCACCGAGCAAGAGGACGGGCAGATCGAGTGGTGCGATTCTTTTGGCGCGGGCTTTTGCTGTCGAAATGGCCTGGCTGGTGCCGATGATTTCAGCGAAGACCTCATCCGTCGTCCTGGTCGCCGGGGGCGGGATGCTGACTGATTGTCGTGCCGATGTGCCGATGGGGATGACCAGCAGGGTGCCGAGGTCACCATCGCGGGAACGTACCGGGTGCAGCCATTCCGGGCGTAGCCAGAGCGGCGTCTGGCTCAGGCGCTCGTCGGGATGCACGGCGAAGTCGAGGGCGGTGACCTGGCTGCCAACCTCGAAAGGCAGGCGCACACCGTACATCTTGCGGGCCTGTTGCATGCAGCCGCAGGTCTTGACGATACGACCGCGCTGATCAAACAACACCACACAATCGTTGCCATAACGGCTGAAACTGTCCGTGGCGTGTTCGAGCAGACGGCCATGCTGTTCCGCGTCGCGGCGGGCCAGGATGCCTTCGATCTGTTTGGCCGCCGAGATGACCAGGCCCAGCGTATGTCCGTGAAAGGTCTCCTTGACGCCGGAAACATCGACGACGCCGAGCAGGTTCCTGCCCAGCGGGTCGAGGATGGGGGCAGCGGCACAGGTCCAGTGCTTGACATCGATGCAGTAGTGTTCGCTGGCGTAGATTTGCACGGCCTGATGCGTGGCAATGGTCGTACCGATGGCATTGGTGCCGATCAGGTCTTCGCTCCAGCAACCGCCTGGTGCCAGGTTGATCTGCTCGCCCGCATCGCGGGCGCGGGATTCGCCATTGAGGTCGAGAATGGTCCCGCTTGGGTCACTGAGCATGATCAGTGTGCCTGATTCGCGCAGGATTTCGCGCAGGGTTTCGAGCACCGGCTTGGCCGCCTCATATAGATCATGGGAGCGCGCCCGCAACTGGTGAATCTTGTCGCCATTAGCCGTCGGGGCACTGCCGATGCCTGGATCGACGGACTCCGAACGGCTGCGCCGCCAGGAGTCGAGTACCACATTGCGCACGCCAACACCGGGCAATGGCCGGTTCTCAAGGAATCGTTCCCATGAACGGGCTACAGCCGACTCGTCGCCGATTCGTGGAATAAGAAAATTGCTGTTGGCAGTCACATTGGGCTCGTGGCGGGCTCCGGGGTATTTATGGAAAAACAATAAATCAACCTAATCATAACCGTAGCCGACGATGGATTTCAAGTCAATAAAATCGTTGTAGATCAATGGGTTGTGCGCCGCAGCAAATAACTTGTGAAGTGTCCGGAATTCGGACAGTTCGCAATTGGCGTCGTTATTCAGGACATTTTTAGCTGTTTCTCCGGACAGTGGTCATTTTCCGAAAATTTTCGCCAAGTCAATGATTTGTTGGCTAATTTCCGTGAATTGGCAGTTTTTATGCGGCCTGGCCCGGCCCTTGCCATTAAGTCGGCGTGGGATCACTCCCCACAACATACCAATGACAGGAGACAAATATGCAAATCCAGCAGTCAAGCGTACAGGTGATGGGCATCGATGCCGGCGGCACGATGACCGATACCTTCTTTGTCCGGGCCGACGGCCGTTTCGTCGTCGGCAAGGCACAAAGCAATCCCGGCGACGAATCGCTCGCCATCTACAACTCTTCGGTCGATGCGCTCGAACACTGGGGCCGCAACGTTGACGACGTCTATCCTGAACTGGCGACCTGCGTCTATTCCGGCACGGCCATGCTCAACCGCATCCTGATGCGCAAGGGTCTTGATGTCGGCCTGATCTGCAACAAGGGCTTCGAGCAGATCCACTCGATGGGCCGGGCGCTGCAGAGCTATCTCGGCTACGCCCTCGAAGATCGCATCCACCTCAACACCCACCGCTACGACGAGCCGCTGGTGCCGGTTTCCCGCACCCGCGGCGTCACCGAACGGACCGACGTACAGGGCAAGATCGTCATTCCGCTGCGCGAAGAAGAAGTGCGCCAGGCCACCCGCGAACTGGTCGAGGCCGGTTCCCAGGCCATCGTCATTTGCCTGCTGCAATCGCACAAGAATGAACTTAGCGAGCAACGGGCGCGCGATCTGGTGCGTGATGAACTGAAAAAGCTCAACTCGGACATCCCGGTCTTCGCCTCGGTGGACTACTACCCGTCGCGCAAGGAAAGCCACCGGATGAACACCACCATTCTTGAAGCCTACGGCGCCGAACCGTCGCGCCAGACGCTGAAGAAGGTCAGCGACCGCTTCAAGAAGCATGGCGCCAAGTTCGACCTGCGCGTCATGGCGACGCACGGCGGCACGATCAGCTGGAAGGCCAAAGAACTCGCCCGCACCATCGTCTCCGGGCCGATCGGCGGCGTCATCGGTTCCAAGCTGCTCGGCGAATACCTCGGCGACGAGAACATCGCCTGCTCCGACATCGGTGGCACCAGCTTCGACGTGGCGCTGATCACCAAGGGCAACTTCGCCATCAAGTCCGACCCGGACATGGCTCGCCTGGTCCTCTCGCTGCCGCTGGTCGCCATGGACTCGGTCGGTGCTGGCGCCGGCAGCTTCGTTCGCCTCGACCCGTACAGCAAGTCGATCAAGCTTGGCCCAGATAGCGCCGGTTATCGTGTCGGCACCTGCTGGCCGGAAAGTGGACTGGATACCGTATCGGTGTCCGACTGCCACGTCGTCCTCGGCTACCTGAATCCGGGCAACTTCCTCGGCGGCGCCATCAAGCTCGATGTGCAACGCGCTCGTGACCATATCAAGGCGCAGATCGCCGATCCGCTCGGCCTGTCGGTTGAAGATGCAGCGGCTGGCGTCATCGAGCTGCTCGACCTGACCTTGTCTGAGTACCTGCGTGCCAATATCAGCGCCAAGGGCTACAACCCGGCCGAATTCACCTGCTTCTCCTACGGTGGCGCCGGCCCGGTGCATACCTATGGCTACACCGAAGGCGTCGGCTTCAAGGACGTTGTCGTCCCGGCCTGGGCGGCCGGTTTCTCGGCCTTCGGTTGCGCCTGTGCCGACTTCGAGTACCGCTACGACAAGTCGGTCGATCTGGGCGTTGCCCAGTTTGCCAGCGACGAGCAGAAAGCGGCCGCTTGCGCGACCCTGCAGGAAGCCTGGGGCGAATTGGCGGTCAAGGTCATCGACGAGTTCGTCATCAATGGCTACAAGCCGGAAGACGTGCTGCTGATCCCCGGCTACAAGATGCAGTACATGGGCCAACTGAACGACCTCGAAATTGTCTCGCCGGTGACCAGCGCCGCGACTGCCGCTGACTGGCAGCAGATCATCGAGTCCTTCGAGAACACCTATGGCCGCGTCTACGCCAATTCGGCACGCTCGCCGGAACTGGGTTTCTCGGTCACCGGCGCCATCCTGCGCGGCATGGTCGTGACCCAGAAGCCGGTGCTGCCGGAAGACGCGGATGCCGGACCGACGCCGCCCAAGGAGGCCTATCTCGGCACGCGTCCTTTCTACCGCCACAAGAAGTGGGTGGAAGCGGCGCTGTGGAAGATGGAATCGTTGAAGGCCGGCAACCACATCCTCGGCCCGGCCATCATCGAATCCGACGCAACGACCTTCGTCGTGCCCGACGGCTTCGAAACCACGATCGACAAGCATCGCCTGTTCCATCTCAAAGAAGTCAAGTGAGGAGACCCACCATGAATATGATGAGCACAAAAGAAATCGGCCTCGGCAACCTGCTGGCCAGCGGTATGACGCTCAAGCAGCACCGCGATGCCATCCTCGAGCGCACCCAGACGACCGGTTACTACAACGGCCTGGAAAAACTCGAATTCCGCGATTCCGACCCGATCGGCTATGAGAAGCTCTTTTCCAAGCTGCGCGGCGGCCTGGTCCATGCCCGGGAAACGGCCAAGAAGATTGCCGCCAGCCCCATCGTCGAGCAGGAAGGCGAACTCTGCTTCACGCTCTACAACGCCGCCGGCGACTGCATCCTGACGTCGACAGGGATCATCATCCACGTCGGCACCATGGGCGCGGCGATCAAGTACATGATCGAGAACAACTGGGAAGCCAACCCGACGATCAACCCCGGCGACATGTTCACGACCAACGACTGCGCCATCGGCAATGTGCACCCCTGCGACATCGCCACCATCGTGCCGATCTTCTGGGCCGGCAAGCTGATCGGCTGGGTCGGCGGCGTCACCCACGTTATCGATACCGGCGCCGTGACGCCGGGCTCGATGTCCACCGGCCAGACCCAGCGTTTCGGCGACGGCTACATGATCACCTGCCGCAAGACCGGGGTGAACGACGAACCGCTGCGCGACTGGCTGCACGAGTCGCAGCGCTCGGTGCGCACGCCGAAATACTGGATTCTCGACGAAAAGACCCGCATCGCCGGTTGCCACATGATCCGCGAACTGGTCGAGGAAGTGATCCGGGCCGATGGCTTGGAGGCCTACGAGAAGTTCTCGGGCGAAGTCATCGAGGAAGGCCGCCGCGGCCTGATGAGCCGGATCAAGGCGATGACCCTGCCGGGCAAATATCGCAAGGTGTCCTTTGTCGATGTGCCGTTCAAGCACGAGGACATTCAGGTGTCCAACGCCTTCGCCAAGCTCGATTCGATCATGCACTCGCCGGTCGAAATGACTATCAAGCCGGACGGCAAGTGGCGTCTCGACTTCGAAGGCGCCAGCCGTTGGGGCTGGCATACCTTCAATGCCCACCAGGTGGCTTTCACCTCGGGCATCTGGGTCATGATGTCGCAGACGCTGGTGCCGACCCAGCGCATCAACGACGGTGCCTACTTCGCCACCGAGTTCCACCTGCCCAAGGGCACCTGGTGCAATCCGGACGACCGCCGCACCGGCCACGCCTATGCCTGGCACTTCCTGGTCTCCGGCTGGGCGGCATTGTGGCGCGGCCTGAGCCAGTCCTACTTTAGCCGCGGCTATCTCGAAGAGGTCAATGCCGGCAACGCCAACACGTCGAACTGGCTGCAGGGCGGCGGCATCAACCAGGATGGCGAGATCCACGCGGTGAACAGCTTCGAAGCCTCGTCTTGCGGCACCGGCGCCTGCGCCGTCAAGGACGGTCTTAACCACGCCGCCGCCATCTGGAATCCGGAAGGCGACATGGGCGACATCGAAATCTGGGAAATGGCCGAGCCGCTGCTCTATCTGGGGCGCAACGTCAAATCCAACTCCGGTGGCTACGGCAAGTACCGTGGCGGCTGTGGTTTCGAGACCCTGCGCATGGTCTGGAACGCCCAGGACTGGACGATGTTCTTCATGGGCAATGGCTACATGAACAGCGACTGGGGCATGATGGGCGGCTACCCATCAGCCACCGGCTACCGTTTCGAAGCGCACAACACCGGTCTCAAGGAGCGCATCGCCATCGGCGACTCGCTGCCGCTGGGCGGCGACATTGATCCGGGTGCCCCCGACTACGAGCGCCACCTCGACGCGACGGCCGTGGTCAAGCGCGACAAGCAGTGCATGACGACCGAGGACTGCTATGACAACCACGACCTCTATCTAAACTATCTGCGTGGCGGTCCGGGCTTCGGCGATCCGATCGATCGTGAAATCAGTGCCATCGAGAACGATCTCAATCAGAAGTTCCTGCTGCCGGAATTTGCCGAAAAGGTCTACGGTGCCGTGTTCACCCAGGATGCCAAGGGCGTGTTCAGCATCGATGCCGACCTGACCAAGCAGCGTCGCACGGAAATCCGCAAGGAACGTCTGGCCCGTGCCCTGCCGACCCGCGAGTGGATGAAGGAAGAACGCGAACGCATCATCAACAAGCATGCCGCGGTGCAGGTTCAGCACATGTTCGCCACCAGCTTCGGACTGTCCGAGAAGTTCACCAAGGAGTTCAAGGACTTCTGGAGCCTGCCGGCCGACTGGCAATTGCTCGAAGACGAACTGGGCGTGCCGACCTACGGTTCCAAGCACCGCATGGATCTCTCGCTGATGCCCGACGTGAAGACCGTCGTCCAGGTCGAAGAGTAAGCAGCGCAATCGATTATCTGAATCAAGGAGACAAAAATGTCATATACCAATGAACAGGTTTCTCATCTGGTCGAAGGCTCGCTGGACTGGGAAACGACCTTCCGCATGCTGTCGATGCCCAAGGACAACAGCCGCTTCGAGCAGTACCTCGCGGCGCTGCAGGCCAAGGTCAAGTTCAAGGACCGCATCGTCCTGCCGCTGGCCCCGCACATGTACATCGTGCAATCGGCCAAGACCAAGCAGTGGCTGATCAAGTGCGACTGCGGCCACGAGTTCTGCGATTACAAGGAGAACTGGAAGCTGCACGCCTCGATCTACGTGCGCGACACCGAAGAGGCGATGACCGAGGTCTATCCCAAGCTCATGGCGCCGGATACCCAGTGGCAGGTCTATCGCGAGTACTACTGCCCGACCTGCGGCACGTTGCACGATGTCGAGGCCCCGACCCCGTGGTATCCGGTGATCCACGACTTCGAGCCGGACATCGAGGCCTTCTACAAGGAATGGGTGCATCTGCCGGTACCGGAGCGGGTTGATTAAGACCTGAGCCTGGCGGGGAGCGATTGCTCGCTCCCCGCTTGCCCCAAAGACCAGAAGAGGGAACAGCACAACATGAACAAGGTTTATGCAACGAGCGAGGCCGCACTGGACGGCCTGCTTTTCGACGGCATGACCGTCGCCGCCGGCGGCTTCGGCCTGTGCGGCATTCCGGAAAATTTGATCGACGGCCTGCTGCGCGCCGGCACGAGCGATCTGACCATCGTCGGCAACAATGCCGGTGTCGACGACTTCGGCATGGGGCCGTTGCTCAAGACGCGGCAGGTCAAGAAAGTCGTCGCGTCATACGTCGGCGAGAACAAGGAATTCGAGCGCCAGGTGCTGGCCGGCGAACTGGAGCTCGAACTGGTGCCGCAGGGCACCCTGGCTGAACGTCTGCGCGCTGGCGGGGCCGGCATCCCGGGCTTCTACACGCGGACTGCCTTTGGCACCCGATTGGCCGAAGGCAAGGAAACCCGCCATTTCGACGACCAGGAATACGTGCTGGAACCGGCCATCCGGGCCGACGTCGCCATCGTCAAGGCGTGGAAGGGCGACCATGCAGGCAACCTGGTCTTCCGCAAGACGGCGCGAAATTTCAACCCGATGATCGCCACCTGCGGCCGGGTCACGGTGGCTGAAGTCGAGGAACTGGTCGCGCCGGGCGAACTCGATCCGGACCAGATCCATACGCCAGGCATTTATGTGGACCGCATCATTCAGGGCGCCGGCTATCAGAAACGTATCGAGTTCCGCACCACGGCCGGCGGCGCGACGCCGGGCAAGCAGGATCCGTTGCGCGAACGGATGGCCCGGCGGGCCGCACAGGAATTGCGCAGCGGCTATTACGTCAATCTCGGCATCGGCATCCCGACGCTGGTCGCCAATTTCATTCCCGAGGGCATCCATGTCACGCTGCAGTCGGAAAACGGTTTGCTCGGCATCGGCCCCTTTCCCGGCAGCGAAGACGTCGATGCCGACCTGATCAACGCCGGCAAGCAGACCATCACCAGCATTCCCGGCAGCAGTTTCTTTTCCAGCGCCGATTCCTTCGCGATGATTCGCGGTGGCCACATCAACCTGTCCATCCTCGGCGGTCTGGAGGTTTCGGAGAACGGTGACCTGGCCAACTGGATGGTGCCCGGCAAGATGGTCAAGGGGCCGGGTGGGGCAATGGACCTGGTGTCGGGGGTCGGGCGCGTGATCGTCCTGATGGAACACACCGCCAAGGACGGGGCGCCAAAGATTTTGCCGGTGTGCAGCCTGCCGCTGACCGGCAAGGGCGTGGTGGATATGATCATTACTGATCTCTGCGTCTTCACCGTCAATCCGGGCGGCGGCCTGACCCTGAGCGAGCTGCATCCCGGTGTTTCGGTGGACGAGGTCAGGGCGAACACAGCGTGCAGCTTCGCCGTGGCACCGGAACTCTGCACCGAGCATGTCACGGAGCTTGCAGCTGTGTCATGAAGGCAGAACTGGCGAGGGTGGGCGGTGCCCGGCCCTCGCGTGAAACGATAGATTCAGTCGGCAAACTACGGGATATTGAGCGCTGCCATTGACTCGGGAAGCTGGCCCGGCCCCGCTGTGGCCTGCAATGCTTATTCGGCGTAGAACCCCGGAAAGTTGCTGGGCCTTCTCATTTCGGAGGCGATAAAAACAAAAAACGGCCACGTAGGCCGGTTTTTGTTTCTTGCTGATTGTTCGGCTTACAGCGCCAGAATCCAGTTCACCAGCAGGCGAGCATTGCCTTCGGTGATTGCCACGGCATTGGGCGGCATGGAGAGGCCGCTGACTTTGCCCTTCCAGTGGCTGCTGTAGGGGTTGGAGCCTTCGAGGACGACGCGGGTCAGGAATTCGGCGGCGCCGGGCTTGCCCTTGTATTGCTTGGCGACATTGACCCAGGCTGGGCCGATCGGCTTCAGGCCATCGGGGCCAGGCTTGTCGGTTTCGATGCCGTGACAGGTCATGCAGCCACTGGTGGTGGCTAGCTTCTTCATGTCGACGTCGTTCTTGGCGTCTGCCATGGCGAGCGGGCTGAGCGCCAGGCTGGCGAGCAGTGCGATGAGTTTGCGGTGACGGAACATGGATGTTCTCCGTTATGGGTATGGATTGAGACATGAAATGCCGGACCGCTGAAGCGGCCCGGCATGGTGATGCGTTTAGCCCTTGTGCAGCTTGAAGACCCAGACGGAACCGCCCTGTTCGAGGAAGTTCACGCGCTTGGCGACGTCGCCGCCCCACAGCGGCACGGCGCCGCCCCAGCCGGTCGTGACGGCGATCATCTGCTCGCCATCCTGCTCCCAACTGACCGGTGGTGCAACGATGCCGGTGCCGACGTTGAAGGACCACAGTTCCTTGCCGGTCTTGGCATCGACACCCTTCAGGAAGCCTTCGGGGGTGCCGTAGAAGACGAGGCCGCCGGCGGTGGTCAGGACGCCGCCCCACAGCGGAGCGTAGTTCTTGTTTTCCCAGACGATCTTGCCGGTAGCCGGGTCGACCGCGCGCAGGGCGCCGATGTAGTCGTCGTTCAGAGCCTTGATGGTGAAGCCGGCGCCGAGGTAAGCCGCACCTTTCTTGTAGGAAACGGGTTCGTTCCAGATATCCATCGACCACTCGTTGGCCGGCACGTAGAAGAGGCCGGTTTGCGGGCTGTAGGCCATTTGTTGCTGGTTCTTGCCGCCGAGGAAGGACGGAGCCGAGAAGACGACCTTGCCCTTCTTGCCATCGGCACTGGCGTTCGGGTCGCCCGGACGGCCTTCTTCGATGTAGTTCGGACGGCCGGTTTCGAGGTTGAAGCCGGTAGCCCAGGTGATCTTCTTGACGAACGGGTAGGCGCCGAGCAGCTTGCCGTTGGTGCGGTCGTTCACGAAGAAGAAGCCGTTGCGGTCAGCCTTTGCACCTGCCTTGACGATCTTGCCGGTCTTCGGGTCCTTGAGGTCAAAGGAGACGAACTCGTTAACGCCGTCAAAGTCCCAGCCGTCGTGCGGGGTGCCCTGGAAGTGCCAGGCGATCTTGCCGGTGTCGGCATCGATGGCAACGGTGGACGACGAGAACAGGTTGTCGCCCGGGCGCAGGTGGCTGTTCCACGGGGCCGGATTGCCGGTGCCGGCGAAGATCAGGTTGGTTTCCGGATCGTAGGTGGCGCCGTTCCAGGTTGCTGCGCCGCCAGTTTGCCAGAGGTCGCCGCTCCAGGTGGCGTTGAGGGTGCCGGAGATGCCGTTTTCGATAGCCTTGCCGTCGGCGTCGTAGCGATAGCCCATGTGGCCTTCGACGGTCGGACGGGTCCACAGCAGCTTGCCGGTCAGCGGGTCGCGGGCGTCAATGCGGCCGACAGCGCCGAATTCGCCACCGGAGATGCCCGTGATCAGCTTGCCCTTGGCAATGATCGGGGCGGCGGAGGCGGAATAGCCGGCCGCGTAATCGCCGAGCTTTTCCTTCCAGACGACCTTGCCGGTATTCTGGTTCATGGCCACGAGTTGGGCATCCAGCGTGGCGAAGATGACCAGGTCGCCGTACAGCGCGGCGCCGCGATTGATCACGTCACAGCAGGGCATGATGCCGTCCGGCAGACGGTGCTCGTACTTCCACAGCTTCTTGCCGGTCTTCGCATCGATGGCGAACAGGCGGCTGTAGGAGGCGGTGACGAACATCTTGCCGTCGTGGATGACCGGCTGCGATTCCTGGCCGCGCTGCTTCTCGCCGCCGAAGGACATCGACCAGGCCGGGACCAGGTTCTTCACGGATTTGGTGTTGATCTGCGTAGACGGGCTGAAGCGTTGGCCCTGCGTGCCGAGGCCAAAGCTGACGACGTCGCCGGTGGTCTTGGCATCGTTCAGGATGTCGGCATCGGTGACGCCGGCCAGAGCCTGCCCGCCGGCCAGAACGGCGGCGGCGATCAGCGCAAGTGTGAGGGCACTCCGCTTGGGGGTATGACTGTGCATGGATTTGTCTCCTTGGTTATCCAATGTTTCCTGATCCGCCGGCCGCGCTGGGCGTGGGCTGCGGATTGGACTGACGCACCGGCGAGTCGCCTTCCTTTCCCTGAATCGACTCGCTGGCAGGGAACCCGTTCTGCAAGGCTTGTGCCATGCCCTGGCTGAAAGTGGTTTCGGCCTGCTGGCCGGGGGCGGCGGGGGAAATCGGGTTTTGTCCCTGTTGCGCAGTCGGCTGACCGATGCCTGCTTCAAATGTCATCAGCTGCTCCAAAGTTGCACAGTCGGGGTGTTCAGTTCGCCATGGTTTGTTTTGCTCCGGGCCGGGAAGGCCTGCCGTTCCGTTGTTTGCCCGCTTTGGCCGGGTATTGGCACGCCGCTTGCACACCATTCTCGCCAAACAGCCCACGTGGCAAAAAAGGAGCGAGACAAGATGAAATACCCTCTGACCATTGCGGCGATTGCCCTGGCGGCCCTGATGCCGCCGGCCGAAGCCGCCGCCCTGCGCGATAGCGGTGATCCGCTCGCCTCGGCGCGCTGGTCGGAAATGCAGAAGGCGTTCCTGGCCGGAGCGCCGGTGCTGTTCGACCCGCGGGTCAAGGTCATCGCACCATCAACTGCAGAAAATCCGATGCAGGTGCCGGTCACGGTCGATGCTTCTGCGCTGCCCGGTGTGCTTGAAGTCGTGGTCTTCGCCGACTTCAATCCGATCGTCCAGGTGCTGCGCTTTTTCCCGGAGGGGGCACAGGCCTCGCTCGGCTTTCGCGTCAAGCTGCAGCAATCGACGCCGGTTCGCGCGGCGGCCAGAACGGCCGATGGCGTCTGGCATGTCGGCGGGACTTGGGTGAATACCGTCGGCGGTGGTTGCACAGCATCGTCGGCAGGCGGTGCCTCTAAGGATTGGCAGCAGCATCTCAACGAAGTGAGCGGCCGCCAGTGGTCGGAAGGGCCGAACGCAGGCCGCTTGCGCCTGCGTATCGTGCATCCGATGGATACCGGGCTGGTGGCCGGGACACCGGCCTTCTTCCTGGAGGAGATCAATTTCACCGATGCCGCCGGCCAGCGCCTGATGCGAGTGCAGACCTACGAGCCGGTCAGCGAGAATCCTGTGTTCACCCTGAACCGCAACGTGGCGGATGGTCCGGTCGAAGCCAACGGTCGCGACAATAACGGCAATGCCTTCAAGGCGAGGATCGCGCCGTGAAGCGGCTGCTCGGCGCACTGTGGCTTGTCGTCGTCGGCCAGGTTGGCGCCGCCGATTTCGACTATCGCCTGAACGCTCGTCCGATTGCCAGGGATGTCTATGCCTTCATCGGCCAGACCGAGGATTTCACGACCGCCAACGGCGGCAACATCGTTAACACCGCTTTCATCGTGGCTCCGCAGGGGGTCATCGTCATCGACAGCGGCCCCTCGCTGCGCTATGGCCAGCAGATGCGCCGGGCCATCGCGGCGGTGACCAGCAGGCCCATCGCGCTGGTCATCAACACCCACCACCATCCCGACCATTTTCTCGGCAACCAGGCCTTTGCCGATGTGCCGATCGCCGCACTGGCCGAGACGCGAACGGGGATCGGCGCCGATGGCAATGCTTTCGCCGAGAACCTGTTCCGGATGAGCGGTGACTGGATGAAGGGCACCGAAGTGCAGGTGCCGACGCAGACCGTGACAGCAGGCCAGCTCGACGTCGCCGGCCGGCGTCTGCAACTGGTCGCGCTGGACGGCCATACCGGGGCCGATCTGGTCATTGTCGACGAAGCGAGCGGGGTGCTGTTCGCTGGCGACCTCGTCTTCAACGGCCGGGCGCCGACCACGCCGCATGCCGATATCGCGCACTGGCTGGCGGGGCTTGACCGCCTTGAAGCGCTGACTCGCGAGGCCGGTTTCAAGGTGCTGGTGCCGGGGCACGGGGCTGTGACGAGCGATGCCACGCCAATCCGCCAGACCCGGGCCTGGTTGAACTGGTTGACCGCTGCCATGCGCGAATCGGCCAGCGCCGGGCTGGACATGAACGATGTGCTGGCCCGCCCGCTACCGGCGGAATTCGCCGACCTGCCGATGGCGGAGACCGAATACCGGCGTTCGGTCGGCCATCTGTTTCCGGCGGCCGAGCAGGCTGTGCTGGGGGGCGGGAAATGATGAGTCCCATCGGCCACAGCAAATTCTGGGCGCTTTTCGTCCTGTCGATGGCCCTGCATGCCACCCTGTTCGCCATCATGTCAGGCCAGCGCCAGCATGCGCCGGTCGCCTTGCCACCGATCCTCGCCTCGATCCGCCTGATCGCTGTTTCCGAATCCGGATCGGTTGCCGCCGGTGCGCCTGCACCAGCGCCGGCAACCGTCCCCCAGAAGGCCCGGCAGAACCCACAACGCACGGAGCAACGGTCGGCTCCGCGTGTGACGCAGACTGCCGGGCCGGCCAATGCGCCGGCCCAAGCTGCTTCGCCGCAAGTGGTGGCGGCGGTTGAAGGCGGGGGAGCCGTGGCTGTACCGCCGGCCGCCCCGGTTCAGGCGACGCCAGCGCCTGCGGCACCTCCGCAAAGCGAATTGCTCGACAACTATCGCCAGCGATTGGGCCAGTTGTTCGCCCGTCACCAGGAATACCCCCGCATTGCTGCGCTACGTGGCTGGGAAGGTGAGGTCCGGCTGCGCCTGAAAGTGGCGCGCAAGGGGAATCTGCTCGGGGTTCAGCTCGACCGTTCCAGTGGCTTCGAGGTGCTCGATCAGCATGCGCTGGCCATGCTTGAAGCGCTGGCCAGCCTGCCGCCGCTGCCGGATGCGCTGGAAAGCAACGAAATACAAGTTGTCGTCCCCATCAACTACAAACTCAAAAAAACAACATGAAGAGACAAGCCCCTCGTCGCAGCCTGCTGGCGATGGCTATTGCCACCGCATTTGTGCCGGCCTTTGCCGCCGAGAGCATCGTCCAGACGGCCACGGTCGAAGTCATCGGCAGCACGCCCTTGTCCGGCATCGGCGTGCCGCGCCAGCAATTGCCGTCCAACGTCCAGTCGATCAGCGACGATCAGCTCGAAGCGCTGGAGGCGCTCAATCTTCCAGAGTTCATGGTGCGCGCGCTGCCGGCCGTGACGGTCAATGAAATCCAGGGCAATCCGTATCAGGTCGACGTCAATTACCGTGGCTTCACCGCCTCGCCGCTGCTGGGTACGCCGCAGGGGCTGTCGGTTTACGTCGATGGCGTGCGGGTCAACGAAGCCTTTGGCGATACAGTGAATTGGGATCTGCTGCCGCGTTCGGCCATTGCCGGCATTGACCTGATTCCCGGCTCCAATCCGGCTTTTGGCCTGAATACGCTGGGCGGGGCGCTCTCCATCCGGACCAAGAATGGCTTCAGCGATGCCGGCAGCAAGCTCGAAATGTCCGGTGGCAGCTTCGGGCGCAGCAATATCGAAGTCGAGCATGGCGGCAACAAGAACGGCCTGGGCTGGTATGCGGCCGGCGACTGGTTCCGCGAGGATGGCTGGCGCGATTACTCGAAGTCCGACGTCAAGCAGTTCTACGGCAAGCTGTCGGCGCGCGGCGCCGCCGGCGAACTTGATCTGGCTTTGACTCAGGCGCGGACCAGGCTGATCGGCAACGGCCTGCTGCCGCTGTCGATGCTGTCCGAGCGTCGCGACCAGATCTTCACCCACCCGGACATCACCCGCAACGACCTGACCCAGCTGGCCCTGAACGGCAAGCTGTGGCTGAGCGACACGCAAAGCCTGAGCGCCAATCTATATCACCGCTACACCCGGACGCGGACGCTGAACGGCGACATGAACGACGCGTACGAAAACGATTTTCTGCTCGATCCGAACACGCCAAGTGGCGCCCACAACCGCACCAGCACGCATCAGAACACCACCGGTGCTGCGGTGCAGTGGAACCTGAGCACCCAGCGCCAGCAACTGGCTGTCGGCAGCTCGATTGACCAGGCCCGCATCCGCTTCCTGCAGACCCGGCAACTCGGCCAGATCGACGGCACGCGTGGTATCGACCAGCTGGGCGATGTCACCGACGAGAACAAACTGCACGGCTCGACCCGCACGGCCAGCCTGTATGTCACCGATACCATCGCGTTGCGTTCCGACCTGCACTTGACCGCTTCGGCCCGCTACAACGCGAGCCGGGTCCGGACACACGACGACCTCAATAGCGCGCCGCCCAATCTCGATGGCGACCACAGCTACACCAAGCTCAACCCGGCCTTCGGGCTGGCCTGGCAGGTCGTCCCCGCGCTCAATGCCTACGCCGGCTTCAGCCAGGGCAACCGCGTACCGACGCCGATCGAACTCGGCTGTGCCGACCCGGCCAACCCGTGCACCCTGCCCAACTCGATGGCTTCCGATCCCTATCTGAAACAGGTCGTCGCCCGCACCGTCGAGGCCGGGCTGCGCGGCCAGGTGGCAGGCGACATCCAGTGGAATGCCGGTGTCTATCGCACGCTGAGCAGCGACGACATCCTGTTTGTCGGCACCTCGACCAGCGCCGGTTACTTCACCAATTTCGGCAAGACGCAGCGCCAGGGCGTGGAACTCGGCCTCAACGGCAAGCTGCACCGCGTCGACTGGTATGCCAACTACAGCTGGCTGCAGGCCAGCTTTCGTTCCGAAGCCTGCCTGCTCGGCGCCAACAACAGCACGCGCGGCACGGCGGCGGAATGCACCGGGGCCGGGCAGGACGACGAAATTCTGGTCAAGAAGGGCAATCGCCTGCCCGGCCTGCCCGAGCACAGCGCCAAGCTCGGCCTGAGCTGGCGGGCCACCGACTGGCTGCGGCTGGGCGGCGATGTGCAGGCCTTCTCCAGCCAGTACGTGCGGGGCAACGAGAACAACCAGCACCAGAGCGGCACCTACACCGACATCAATGGCAACACCCGGACCTTCGCTGGCTCGGGCAAGGTCGGCGGTTATGCGATCCTGAATTTCAATGCCGAAGCTCGTCTGGGTGGTGGCTGGCAGATCTTTGCCAAGATCAATAACGTTTTCGACAAGCGCTACGCCACGGCTGGCGCGCTGGCTGAAAACCCGTTCGCCAGCGGCAGTTTTCAGGCAAATCCCGATGACTGGCATCGCGAAACCTTCGTCGCGCCCGGTGCGCCACGGGCTGGCTGGCTCGGCCTGCGCTACGTGTTTGGTGGAAAATGACCATGCGATTCTGGCCTAGCGCTCGACGTGACCGCGCCCCGATGGCGTCTGGCTTGGGTCGCCGCAATCATCGGCTGACCCTGCGTACCCGCGTCGGCCTCGTCCTGACCGGCCTGGCTGCCAGCCTGTTGCTGGTGCTCGGCGGCCTGTGGCTGCACGGCACGCGCAATTCGATCCACGAAGAAGTCGAGGCGGCCAGCCGGGTGTCGGAACAATGGCTGAAAGTCGTCGTTGGCGATCTGCACGCCTTGCCGGCCAGCCAGCGCTCGGAACGACTGCTTGGCGTGGCGCGCGCCATCGGCCGGATTCGCGCCAACGAGCTGGAAGTCCATAGCCCGGATGGCAGCTTGCTCTATGTTTCTCCGGCACCGACTTACAAGGCCGGTCGCGCTGCTCCGGCTTGGTTCGCTCGCCTTCTCTCTGCCGATCTGCCGGTGCGTACCATGAGTGTTGGCGAGTTCCGGCTCAGCTTGCGCCCCGACGACTCACGCGCCGTGCTCGATGCCTGGGATGAATTGCTGGCGCTGGCCGGCTGGGCGCTGGCGCTGCTCGTTTGCCTGTTCGTCGCCGCCTGCGGTGCGCTGGCCCGGGCTTTGCGGCCGCTCGATCAGATCATGCGGGCACTGGACCGGACTGGCCGCGGCCGTTTCGACACACGCCTGCCGCAATTCGCCACCCCGGAACTCGGCCGCATCTCCCGCGCCTTCAATGGCATGGCCGACCGCCTGAGCGCGGCGGTCGACGAGAATGTCAGGCTCGATACCGAGCGCGAAGTCGCCGAGCGCATGCAAGCCGGGCTGCAGGCCGAACGGCAGGTGATCGCCCGCGAACTGCATGACGAGCTGGCCCAGGGCATTACCGCCGTTCGCGCGCTGGCCGGGGCGATTGTCCAGCGCACGCCGGATGAGCCGGCGCTGCATATTCCGGCGCAGAGCATCGTCGCCGTGACCGGCGAGATGCAGGACGGCGTGCGCAATATCCTGCATCGCCTGCGGCCACCGGTGGGCAGTTCGCTGGTGGTCGCGCTCGATCGTCACCTCGGCAACTGGCGCCTGCAGCATCCCGATGTTGAATTGCTCAGCCATCTGGCGATCGTCGACCGGCCAGTCGCCGACGATCTGGCGGCCACCGTGCTGCGCTGCGTGCAGGAAGGGCTGACCAATGTCGTTCGCCATGCCGCCGCCAGCCGGGTCGAACTGCGTCTGTTCCGCGAGGCCGGCTGGCTGCATCTGTCGCTGGCCGATAACGGCCGAGGTCAGGTCGAAAAATCAACCAACGCCGGCTGCGGACTCGGGCTGACCGGCATGGCGGAGCGCATCTCCGCCATTGGCGGGCATCTCCGCTTGTCCAGCCCGCTCGGCCAGGGCTTTTGCATTGATGTCCGCCTGCCGGACGTTCATATCCATCATCTTCAGGAGGAATTCGCATGAACAAGTCCCTGCAAGGCAAGCGCATCCTGCTCGCCGACGATCACGCGGTGGTTCGCCTTGGTTTCCGCCTGTTGCTCGAGGGCGCCGGCGCCACGGTGATTGCCGAAACCGACAATGGCGAGAGCGCGGTTCGCCTGTATGCCGAAACGAATCCCGATGTTGTCGTGATGGATGTCTCGATGCCCGGTATCGGCGGCCTGGTGGCTCTGGAGCGTCTGCTCGTCTGGGAGGCCAAGGCGAGAGTGCTGATGCTCTCGGCCCATAACGACGATATCGTGCCGATTCGCGCGCTGCGTCTCGGGGCGCGGGGTTATCTGTGCAAACGGGCGGCGCCGGAGGAGTTCCTGCGTGCGGTTGGCCAGGTCGCCGCCGATCAGCGCTACATCGACCCGGAACTGGCGCAGGCCGTGGCACTGGCCCAGCTTTCCGGCTCGGCCAACCCGGTCGAAACGCTGACTGAAAAGGAGCTGGCGGTTTTCCTGAAACTGGCCGAGGGGCGTTCGGTCAACGAAGTGGCCGATGACTTCTGCCTGAGCCCGAGCACGGTGGGTACTCACCTTTACCACATCAAGCAGAAACTCAATGTCCAGAACGCGGCCGAGCTGACTCTGGTCGCTGTCCGCAACGGGCTGCTCGAGGCCTGATTGGCGAGCGATCCGTTGTATCCCGAATGCCGGCCGAGTTGCGTCCGGCAAATGGCGGTCGGTGACGGGCATATCCTGCATATCGAGGAATGCGGCCCGGTTGACGGCCTGCCCGTCCTTTTCCTGCATGATGGCCCGGGTAATGGCTGCCAGCCGGAATACCGCCGTCTGTTCGACCCCCATCGTTTTCGTATCGTCTTCATCGACCAGCGCGGGGCCGGCCGCAGCCTGCCGAGCGGGGAGTTGGGCGCCAATACCACGCCCGATCTGGTGGTCGACCTCGAACATGTGCGCGATGCACTGGGTATTTCGAACTGGATCGTCCTTGGCGGCGGCTGGGGCAGCCTGCTTGCCCTGGCCTACAGCCAATTATTTACCGAACGGGTGTGCGGGCTGGTGCTCTGCGGCATCTTTCTCGGTTCGCGCCAGGAGGTCGAAGCGCTGCTTCAGGCGGCACCGGCCGGTCAGGCCGACGCGTGGCGGCAATTCGCCGTCGCCATTCCCGAAAACGAGCGCGACGACTTGCTGGCCGCCTACGCCAGTCGAATTCTCGGCGCAGACCTGGCCACTGCGAACCTGGCCAGCCATGCCTGGCTGAACTACGGGCGAGCCCTGCGCAACGAGGGTCCGCTGCCGGCCTGGCCGGACAGTTTGGCCTTGGCGACAGCCCGCCTGCAGATGCACTACTTGCACCATGACTGCTTTATCGCTCCGGGCCAATTGCTGGCCGGTGTCGAGCATCTGCGCCATTTGCCTGCCGCCATCGTGCAAGGGGTGGCCGACCCGCTCTATCCGACCCACTCCGCCGAAGCGCTGCACCGCGCCTGGCCGGAGGCAACCTGGTTTCCCGTGGCCAATGCCGGCCACGACGTACTGGCCCCGCCAATCGCCAGAGCTTGTATCAAGGCGCTAGGTTGGGTCGCTGAGTGCGTTGAAACAGTTGATTAAAGGCTAGGCGAGCCGAGTATGGAAAATTGCCATTTTCGCTTCCGGCCAATTGTCGCAGTTCGCTGATCAAATCACGTCGATCAGCAATAGGATGGATAGCTGCAGTTCAAGAGGTGCTATACGCAAAAATAGAGGGGGCCCCACTGCAATAGCCGACGAAAGCAAACCAGAAGGCGCTGATGCCAGAACACTTTCTCAAAGAAAAGTGCGACGGTAGGTGTATGGCATGCCTGTGTATATGATGGCGCGGCACGTGGGTACCATTTGCCCATACACATTTAATAATAAGCAGGTAACAGTATGAGCTTTCTATTCTTGCCGCAGAGCCCAACGAAAAAGTTTTCCACCAAACAGCTTGGGGGACTTTTGACTCGGTCTGCTGGACGAATCTACCTCTGCACAGCCAGTACACCGTGGCCGACCACGCAACTTTCCCAAGAGTTCAGCCAGATATTGCAGTGGGTGGCCGGCGGGGTAGAGCGGGAACTTATCGTTCTGGTCGGAATTTTCGACCAGCCGGGAAGTATAGCGGTGGCGACACAGCTACAGGGGGTACTAGCCAACCTATATGTAAATGCGATGGCGCCGTTAGTTGGAAAGATGGCTGTACTAAAGCCCAATGTGCGCTTCTACGCGGCGGAAAAGTGGCACGCTAAGGCAATTGCCATCACGGGTTACGGCGAGAGGTTCGAAAAGATGGAGGCTGCCATCTTTGGAAGCACAAATTTCTCTGATTCAGCTAGGCACGGCTCGAACTACGAACTGGATGTCTATGTGGATAACCAAACGGACCAAGACGCGCTAATACTGAGCAATTTCTCCAAGGCAATTCACCCGCTTTACCGTGAAGCCATGAAAAAATCGAAAATTAAAGATTTTCACAAAAATATCTACGTGCAGATTAGCCAACTCATTCAAAACATCCCGGCGGGATTGCCGACAAAGGCCATTCCCCTACCACTCAAGTCCACAGCTTAGCGTATCTAGTAGAGACTCTTTTGTACGGCTGATTAGTCCCTGATAGCAGTGATATTCAGGAAAAGCGGCAATCGTCTGTTCGGTGTTCCTGAGTGTATGGCTGCTTTGCCCTGACAAAACAGTCAGACAGTCGACACAGATTGAACTTCCGTTTGAGGCACGAAGTGGCAGTTTATTCAGGCACCTTCGGATTCCCCGTGCTTTTCTGGACAACCGAGAGCTTCGAATTGGCACTGGGGCGTAAATGAAGGTTCGACTTGTCTTTGGTGATGGACACCTATTTTCTTCCTCGCTCAAAGCGCTTGCCGCCATCTTTTGCAAAGCCAGCCGCCCGGTTCTTCACAGTAAAATGGCTTCAATTCGTTCTCGCCTTTGATGCGAGTAACCGCCACCGTTCAGAGGCAGAACCATGACGAGCTCATCTCGCTGGGCAAGATTGAAGATGCTGATGCAGGCCGAACTGCAGCATCTGACCACCATCAATGTCAGCGACCGGCGCTGGCAAATGCCCTTCGCTGCGGCATTGGCTTCCGGGTTGCCGCTGATGGTCGGTGCTTATTTCGATCGTATGGACTATGGCCTGATCTCTTCACTGGGCGGCCTGGTTTTCCTCTACCTGCCTGAAACGCCGATGTATCACCGCATGGTGTATCTGATGGCCTGCGCCTTTGCCATGATCGCCAGCTATGCCCTCGGTGTGATGAGTCACTTTTTTCCGCCGCTGATGATGCTGGTGCTGACCTTCACCGCCATCCTGGTCACGATGGTCTGTCGCTATTACAGCCTGGGGCCACCCGGAAGTCTTTTCTTCATTATGGCCGCTTCGATCGGCGCCAATTCGCCTGGCGAGGTATTGCAGGTTCCGCTCAAGGTCGGCCTGCTGACCATGGGCAGCCTGCTGGCCTGCCTGATTGCCTTTTTCTACAGCCTCTTCATGCTGCGCCGGGTGCCGCCCAAGCCGGTGACACCCTTGCCGGCGCCGACTTTCGATTTTGTGGTCTTCGACTCAATCATTGTCGGTGCTTTCGTCGGCATCTCCCTGGCGCTGGCCCAGGCGCTGCAACTGGAACAGGCCTACTGGGTGCCGGTCAGCTGCCTGGCGGTCATTCAAGGCATGTCCCTGCGCGCGGTCTGGAACAAGCAGGTGCACCGGGTGGTCGGCACCTGTGTCGGTCTTTTGCTGGCATGGGGATTGTTGAGTCTGCCGCTCGACAAATGGAGCATCTCGTTCGTCATGATCGTGCTCGCCTTCCTGATTGAGATCCTGGTCGTCCGGCACTACGCAATTGCCGCCATCTTCATTACGCCGATGACCATCCTGTTGGTCGAGGCGACCACGCTCGGTCATGCCTCGCCAAACGTGCTGATTCAGGCGCGATTTTTCGATACAGTGCTTGGCTGTCTGGTCGGACTGGTCGGGGGCATCTGCCTGCACAGCCCACGATTCCGTGCGGTCGTCGGCCGGCAGATTCGACGCCTGGTGCCATCCCGGCTACTGAAACAAGGGGCCTAATCATCATGCTGACTATCGAGATCGTTTCCGACATCGTTTGTCCCTGGTGCTTCATCGGCCTGCGCCGACTGGATCTGGCCATTGCCCAGGTACGGCAGGAGATTCCCGATTTTTCCTGCACGAAGCGCTGGCGGCCGTTTTTCCTCAATCCGGATACGCCACCCGAGGGGGAACCCTACCTGCCGTTCCTGGAAAAGAAATTTGGCGGGCGGGCACCGGTCGAGGCGCTGTTCGAACGGGTCCGGGCTGCTGGGCGGCCCTATGGGCTGGATTACGCCTTCGAAAAAATCGAGCGACGAGCCAATACCCTGCAGGCGCACCGCCTGATCCACTGGGCGCAGCAACACGGCGATGCTGAACGGCTGGTCGAACGCCTGTTCGTTGCCCAGTTCCAGCGGGGTGAGGCCGTCAGTGACCCCGCGCTTCTGGTCCGCCTTGCCGCCGAATGCGGCTATCCGGCCGCAACGGTCGCCGATTACCTGGCCTCGAGCGAAGATGCCGACACCGTGCGGGCGATGGAGGCGGAAGTGCGGGCCGCCGGCATCTCGATGGTGCCGACCTTCATCGTCGACCGGAAAATGGTCGTCGTCGGGGCTGAAGATCCGTCGATACTGGCTGGTGCTATTCGCCAGGTGCTGGCCGAACGCGGATAAGCGTTTGCCTGCTCAAGGTGAGCGGGGCGGGGGCGAGGGGACTATTCCGGTGTGCACTCGCGCGGCGGAATGCGGTCCATTAAGTATTCGTTAAGATTAGCCGACTAAACTACTCGGGTATTCTTCTCCGTTCACTCAAGGAAACGCAATGAAAACCAGACTTTCAGTTCTTCTTGTCGCACTTGCGCTGGCTGCTGCATCGAACATCCAGGCGGCTGAAGCGCACCATCACCATCATGGCGGTGCCGAGCCGGCGAAACTTCAGCTCAATTCTGGGAAAAAATGGGCCACCGACGAGCATTTGCGTCTAGCCATGAACGACATCAATCAAGCCATGTCCAATGCTTTACCAGCGATTCACACGAATCAGTTTGGTCATGGGGATTATCAGACCCTGGCGGCGACGGTCAGTGCCAAGGTGGGCTATGCGGTAGAGCATTGCAAACTGGATCCGAAAGCCGACGCCATGCTGCATCTGATCATCGCCGAACTGATGGCCGGGGCCGAGATCATGGAAGGAAAGTCAGTGCAGGCGCGCCATGATGGCGCTGTAAGGGTGCTTGAAGCCTTGAAGTCGTATGGAAAGTATTTTCAGCATCCCGGCTGGAAAATAGCCAAAGGCTGAAGGCCAGAATCACCTTTCAGGCCAGTGCTCTGAAAGCGCGGTTTTTCTGTTTTCAGTGTTCCTGGAAAGGGAAATAAAACTTCTGAATTATCCTATCCGGAATTAATTGATTTGATTCGTGTCAAAATGCACAATGTTTCCGGAGTTATGCCTGATGGATGTCGATAACCAGAGTTCCTTGAGAGGAGAGCGTGTGCGGGATTATCAGCCGGTGCAAATAGTCAGCCTTTTGAGTCGTATTCCCTTGTTTGAAGGTCTTTCCGAGGATGAACTCGCCAGGTTGGCGAAAAGTACCCGTGAAGTACGCATCAGCAAGGGGGAAACCCTGTTCCGCCGGGGTGATCCATCAACCGGATTTCATGTGCTGGTGTATGGGCAGATGAAGCTGGCGCTCTCGTCCGTCCAGGGAACCGAGAAGGTGGTTGAAATCATTCAGCCGGGGCAGAGCTTCGGTGAGGCCATCATGTTCATGGAGAAGCCTTATTTCGTCTTCGCCCAGGCACTGAGCGATTCACTGGTGCTGCATGTCTCGAAGGCGGCCATCTACGAAGAACTGGAGAATGACCACGCCTTCGTCAGAAAAATGCTGGCCGGCATGGCCATGCGCCTGCATCAGCTGATGACCGATGTCGAAGCCTACTCATTGCATTCCGGTACGCAACGGGTGATTGGTTTCCTGATGCACGAACTGGCCGAGAGCCAGCTAAACGATGACAACGTGGTGCTGGAGCTATCGGCCAACAAAGGGGTGATCGCCTCCCGTCTTAATCTCACCCAGGAACATTTCTCGCGCATCCTGCATGACCTGAGTTCCCTTGGCTTGATTGTGGTTGAGGGAAAGCGAATTCGCATCCCGAGCGTTCCGAAGTTGAGAACGCATCAACTGGCCTGAGCCAGAAGCAAGGTCTGATCCGGATAAATATTCGAACAGAGCATCAATTTACTTGCGATGGGGCTTGCAAAGCTGCGAGAGCGATTTATAATGCGCGCCTTTTCCTCGATAGCTCAGTCGGTAGAGCGCCGGACTGTTAATCCGTAGGTCCCTGGTTCGAGCCCAGGTCGGGGAGCCAAAAAAAGCGGCAGTAGCTCAGTTGGTAGAGCGCAACCTTGCCAAGGTTGAGGTCGAGAGTTCGAGACTCTTCTGCCGCTCCAGACATCGCGTTGGCGACGATTCTTCATCGTCGTCGATGCTGCCAAAAGGCCCATTCTTCGGAGTGGGCTTTTTGCTTTTCTAGGTCACCGTAGCTGAAACGTAGCCAGGGATTACCGAATTTAGCCGGGAGGCCGCTTCCGCCAGATGATCGGGAGCCAGGTGAGCATAGCGCTCCACCATCGCCCCTGTCCGCCAACCGCCCAAGCGTTGTAGCTCATGCGTCGGTGTTCCAGCCTGTCGCTGCCACGTTGCCCAGGTATGCCTCAGATCATGCCAACGGAAGTTATCGATCCCCGACCGTAGCAAGGCTTTACGCCAGGCACGGGTATTGGCCGACTCCAATGGCTTGCCCCGAAACGTAAAGACTCGACTCTCATGTTTCCCCTTCTGCCGGATGAGGACGCTATACGCTGCCTCATTCAACGGAATGGAAATGGGTCGCCGGTTCTTCGACTGCCAGGCATGAATCCACGCATGGCGTTGTTCCAGGTTGATCTGTGACCATTCGAGCTGGAGGACATTGCTCTGGCGAAGGCCGGTCGCCAGGGCGAACAGAACCACATCGCGCTGGTGTTGCGGCAACTCCTCCAACAGCTTGCCCGCCTGCTCTCGGGTCAGAGAACGTTCACGGCTTGCAGATTCTTTAAAGAGCCTTACCTTCGGCACCTTGTCGATCCATTCCCATTCATCTCTGGCGCGAAGGAGAATCGAGCGCATCAGTGCCAAATAACGGTTCGTCGTTGCCTTGGCCGCTTCCTTGAGCTTGGCCGCCCTGACACTGTCGATCACATCCAGGGTGATCTCATCGAGCATCAGTTTCCCGAGGTAGGTATCAAGCCAGATCAGCTTGCGCTTGTCCTCGTTGTGCGTGGCCTTCTCCGAAGTTTCCTCCAGCCAACGAACTACCGCTTCCTTCCAGGATCGCCTGGCTTTTACTCCGAGGCGATTCTGCTCCCACATCTGGGCTTTTAGCCGGTCGTGGAATTCCTGGGCTTTGATTTTGTCGTCAGTCCCAGTACTGCGTTGTACCTTTCGTCCGTCGATGATGATTTTGACCCACCAGCAGGACGAGTCTTTGCGTTTGAAGAGTGACATGTGATGTTCCTTTCATGCGCACCCTGCAACGCTCGCCGCCGGTATTGTGACCGGACGTAGTCCACCAGGTCAATTTCCAGAAAGACCCAACACTTCCCGATCTTAGCCCCTGGTATCTCACCGGCTCGGGCCTTCTCTTGCAGCGTGACCGGGTGAATCTTCAGGAAAGTGGCAGCCTGTTGCAGGGTGAGCGAATCCATATCAGCCCCCCGAGGCTTTCCGGTAAGCCCTGGCTTCATCCTCCAGGGCCTTGGCCTTGCGCTTGGCTTCCTGGTCGGGATCATTGACCGCCGTGTTGTACTGGCGATGCTTCAGGGCCAGCTTCTCAGCAATGAAGTCCTCGAAGGGCAGGCCCAGGTCAAGCGCCTTCTGCTCGTGATAGGCATAGGCACTGGCCAGGAAATCCTCGCAGCCTTCGTACAACTCCGAAGCTGGGAAACCATGCTTGGCCATGTACGACAGAATCGCGCTGTAGCCGATCTGGAATAGCTTGTCGTCATTGGGGCTGCGGCTCGGACTGAAACGTTTAGCCAGGGGGCCGCCTTTGCTCTCCCAATCGACGGCAGATAGATACAGCCACAGAGGATGAATCGGCCACCGGGAACGGGTCTTGTCCTCCGCATTGGGCAGCGTCAGGCGCAGCCATTCCGTTGTTGCGTAGTCCCATAACCCGTTCAAGTTGCTCATCACCTCAGCGAGCTTGGAAAGGCCCTTCTGAGTCAGGACTTCCCGCTTGATCTCAAACTCCAGACGCCACACCAGAGCCGAGGCATCCCAACCGGATTTCTGCCATAGGGGAATGATCCATTCCTTGCCGCTGACGACGATCTCCAGGAGCTTGTTATAGAGCCTGGCCGAGATGTTCCCACCAAGACCCACTGACCAGCCGGAGAACTGCCCGGACACGGCATAGCTGTTGATCGAGGAGGCCCGCGTCACCCAGGCATGACGATCCCAGCCTTCCATATCGAAACCGCTTTGGAAATCGACAAACAGGTCAATTCGGCTGACGTTGGCCGATTCCTTGAGCTCGCCCAACTCGGAGAGCAAGGCATACAGCTGGCGTTCGGCTCCGACCGGGCCGACATGGGCCAGGAACTTGGCCGATACCTTCACATAGGCCATCGGGGCTTTGTGGCCTGGCCGGGAAAGCTGAATACGGAAAGCGCCATCTTCCAGGATGTAGGGGAATAGCGACGCGCCTTTTTCCTTCACCTCGAAGATATGACCAGCCAGTGGCAACTGGGCCTTTGCTACCTCGCCGGGATCATTGGATTGTGCGAATTGCTTCAGTTCCTTGAGGCGAAGGTCTGACTCTCGGGAGAGTTCGCCGGGATAGGAAAGGTACAAGCTATCAACGCCCCAACGAAGGGCTTTAAACCATTCCTGTCCTGTATTGCTGTTATAGGGTGCTGTGTTACTAGGGAGCGCACCCTCAAAGGCAGGTTCCGCCACTTCTTGTCCACCGTCCGCCCGCGCCTCGCGCGCGGTGCGGGCGGCGGCCAGGGAAGTGGCGGTCAGGTTTTGGGGTTGCTGCTCGGTGAGGCCATCGCGGCCATTCTCTTGGTGCTTCGACATATCCGTTTCCTTTTGGGACTTGCCAGGCATGCCGCTGTGGCTTCCTGGAACGGATATGGATTAAATAGATCAGGCCAACAGGAGCCCACCACCTCAAATCAGCTTTTGAGGTGGTTGTATCTTTCTCGCCAGGTTGAGGTGTTTTCTAAGGGCCTTTAGAGCACCCGCACTGTTGGGATACAACCGGGTGCGAATGAAGAGTTGCTCAAGGTCTTTGTCATTGAAGCGGTCAAATCCACACTCCCGTAGTGCGACGATGGAATAGCGTAAGTCCTGTATGGCGACCATATGCTTCTGGGTTGGCCCTTTTATAGCGCTGCGCAGATGGCCGAAAAATGCCTTGTCGTTGATGAGTTCGGCGCGTGACAAACGGTCCGCGCAAGTTGGAGCCAGGAGAACCGTCTTGTCTATTCGCACAGCTTTGAAGAGGGCAGAGTCATCCCCGTTTCTAACCGCTTCGACCAACCCTCCAAGTGATTGGTGAAACAGCATTATCGACAGGATGTTGCGCTGTAAAACCACACAGAGCCAGATCAGATATTTCCACTCCATAGTGTCTTTGACGCTTTCATACCAAGCGTCAAGTGGCCCATCGTTATCGAGCCAGCGCAAGATTTGTTCTTGAGGATCCAGGGATTGTGCTGCCTCATGTAGCGGAACATGGAGCCGGAGCAGGACGGTTAGGATGGCCATTTGCTCCAGGAATGGCCTTTCGTAAATCTCCCCCCAAGATACGGGACCATCACCGAGCAACTCATTGAGTCGCTTAGGGTTCTCTTGGTAAATCTTTGTCAGTTCGTTTGATTGCGTTCGAAGTTCGGGGAGTGTCTTGACCAGGCGTGCGAACTGGTCATTGGTGAGTTTTCCGAATTCTTTTTTCATTCTCTTAACTAAATGTCGGCAACGTGCCCATTGCGGAGGGTCGGGTTTTGAGTACGCGGCGACTTAGCGTTGAAACTGAACGCCAGAGCTCGGCTTGTCGGGCGCCATATCAATAGAGGTACTGAATGGTTTATGGAGAGCATCTTGAATAGCTTGTAATGAAACGAGCCAAGTGCTTATCGCAGCCTTTACCTCGTCAGAGGTTGCTGTTTCAGTCTTTAACTGCCCATGCTTCCATCTCAGAAAATTGAACTCTGGACTATCGGATGGAACAATCTTAATTTTTCCGTTATTTAATATTGAAACCGATATTGTTTTTGGGGTAGTTGTATTTTTCAGCACGTATTTAAAATCCGAGGCATCGTTGGACATAAGTTCAAACTCCTGCACCCTTTTTCCACGGAATACGCTTGCTTTAGCTAAGTTACCTTCGAATTCGTAAGTAACAACGGCTAGATAACCAGATATAAATAAAAACCATTGTGCAAGTTTTTCGGAATCCGGAGGAGGTGGTGTGGTAAGAATGGCCTCTTTAGTTGCATTGGCGTCGAGTATCCAGGCACCATTGATTTCGCTGGTTGCATCCGCCGCGCCGACTGTGAAAGCCGGGGCAACGGCAAAAAGGAAGGCGAGAATATATTTTCTTGGAATGTAAAATCCGATAGTGCGCATTTTTTTGATAGACATAATGATTACCACCGAGAGTGACGTGATTAGGCGAATTCCGAAGAAATGAATTCTGCCGCGCAGTCTGCAACTGCGTATTATTTTTCAATTATCCTTGCTTTTATACTTACTAAGTATATGGCCGGCAATCGCTCCAGCTGATACTCCAATAAATGAAACTATTTCAAAAAAACCACACCATATAACAAACAAAAAACTACCGTATCCGCTCGCTCCACCAAAAACCGTGGAGCATAAAAAAGCTAAAGCAAGTGAAAGAATCATCACTCCAATAACCACTCTTTTTAGTGATTGTTTTCTATAACGAGTTGATTGATAGGATTTGGTCACTCCAATGCCAAATAGAATTATCACTGTTGTTATGATTATGAAATTGGTGGCGCTCATGTCGGACTTTTAACCTTGATATTGAATCATAGTCATTTTTGTTATGACATATGATAGCGCAAGACCGCTGCCAGAATTGAGACCTGACAGGCCGCTTCTGGCCCGCTGCCCGCGAAGTGTAGCCATTTCGTAGCTACGCTCCATTGATTCGGGGCTTTTATGGCCTGTCTGGCACTGATTTAGGGTTTGGCGAGTATTGCAAGGTGCTGATTTATATGGATTCAGCTATTGGCTAGTGATTCTGTTAATCCGTAGGTCCCTGGTTCGAGCCCAGGTCGGGGAGCCAAAAAAGCGGCAGTAGCTCAGTTGGTAGAGCGCAACCTTGCCAAGGTTGAGGTCGAGAGTTCGAGACTCTTCTGCCGCTCCAGACATCGCGTTGGCGACGATTCTTCATCGTCGTCGATGCTGCCAAAAGGCCCATTCTTCGGAGTGGGCTTTTTGCTTTTCTGGTCTGCCGTCGTCAAGGAGTACGAATTCTTGCCGTGGGGCCTGCTTGGGGGTTAGCTGAGTTTATCCAATGCAGGCAAAATGGCGAATGGTGTTGCTGCTCACTGGGAGGTATCGGTGTGGGTAGTGGCCATCTTTTTATGTTCAAGCTTCTGGGATCAGTCGTGATCAATACTTCAAGCGCGCCGCCAGCATTGCAACGCTATGCTTGGCTATCCATTGCCGCCGCGATTTCCACCATTCTTCTCAAGGGGGTGGCCTGGAAACTGACCGGTTCGGTCGGTCTGCTGTCCGATGCGATTGAGTCATTCGTTAATCTGGCTGGCGCACTGATGGCCTTGTGGATGCTCACCGTCGCTGCTTTGCCTGCCGATGATGAGCATACGCACGGACACAGCAAGGCAGAGTATTTTTCCAGCGCCTTCGAGGGGTTTTTGATCGTGTTGGCTGCGGGAAGCATTGCTTACACGGCGATTGATCGATTCATCCATCCTCAGCCGCTTGAAACAGTCGGCGTTGGCTTGCTGGTCTCGGTCCTGGCTTCAGTGATCAATTTCCTGACGGCGCGAACCTTGATGGCGGTCGGAAAAAAACACAATTCAATTACGCTCGAAGCGGATGCGCACCACCTGATGACCGACGTCTGGACTTCGGTTGGGGTCATTGCCGGAGTCGGCTTGGTCGCTGTCACCGGCTGGATCTGGCTGGACCCGGCCATAGCGCTGCTGGTGGCGATCAATATCATCTGGACAGGCTGGCACCTGATGCATCGTTCTGCCTCTGGAATGATGGACTCCTCGTTGCCGTCTGACGACCTGAAGAAAATCGAAGGCGTGTTGGCCTCGTTTGAGTCGCAAGGCATCGCCTTTCATGCCTTGCGTACCCGGCAGGCTGGTAGTCGCGCTTTCATCAGTGTCCATCTGCTGATGCCTGGGCACTGGAGCATACAAATTGGCCATGACTGGTCGGAAAAAATTGAAGCCGAGATTCGCCGGGAACTAGCCAATGCGCACATCACTACCCATATCGAGCCGCTCGAAGATCCGGTTTCAATGACCGATCAGGAGCTGGATCGGCCATAAGGGCGATTCGTCTGCGGAGGGGCTGAGCTGGAGTTCAGGTCGAGCCATGCAGACGTTCTCATGATTTTCTGTAGCCAATTCGGGCGATAGTCCGGATGTGCTGCTTTCGGCGCTTGCGAATAATTGTCTCCGGGGCAACAGAGGGGTTGCCTCGCCTACCCTGGAGACAAAATGACAAAGCACCTTCCTTTCCAACTTGCCCGGCCTTGCCATCTTGTCACCCTGCTGGCGGCAGCTTTTCCCTGTCTGGCCATGGCCGAGCCTTCGTTGATGCTGGATTCGGTCGTTGTCACTGGTAGCCGCGTCGAACACAACAGCTTCGACCTGCCGGCGGCAGTAGATGTCGTCGACGCCAGCCGAATCGGCGCCGATCAGGCGCGAGTCAATGCCTCCGAGGCATTGGCCTCGGTGCCCGGTATCACGGTGCAAAACCGCCAGAATTACGCGCAGGATCTTCAGATTTCCTCGCGTGGCTTCGGCGCCCGTTCGGCTTTCGGTGTGCGCGGTATCCGCCTGGTTTCTGATGGAATCCCGGCATCGATGCCGGATGGGCAGGGGCAAGCCGCCACCTTCAACCTCGACCGGGCCGAACGGATCGAAGTCATGCGCGGGCCGATGTCGGCCATCTACGGCAACCATGCGGGCGGCGTCATCCAGATGTTCACGCCGGATGGCAAGGGGGCGCCGAGTGTTGAGGGCGCGTTCTCCGCCGGCAGCTATGGCACCTGGAAAAGTGATGTCAGCGCTCAGGGCGAGGTTGGCGGTGTTGGCTACGTCATCGACGCATCGCGTTTTGCCACCGATGGCTATCGCGACCATAGTGCTGCCGAGCGCGACCAGACGATGGCCAAGCTGACCTTTCGGCCGAGTCAGGATGGCAAGCTGACACTGATTGCCAACACCTTCAGGCAGGATGCGCAGGATCCGCAAGGGTTGCAGTGGAAGGAGTTTCAGGCCAATCCGCGCGGCGTAGCCTGGGACCCTGGTACCAACAAGAACATTTATCCGGCGCTGGCCTACGATACGCGCAAGAGCATCGACCATACGCAGGGTGGCCTGACCTACGAGCATCGTTTCGGCGATCAGACCGTGCAGGTTTCGGCCTATGCCGGGCAGCGCTCGACGACGCAATATCAGTCAATTCCAGTTTCTACCCAGTCAGTGGCATACAAGGCATCGAACGTAAAACAGTCGGGTGGCATCATCGACTTCGATCGTGACTTTGCCGGACTGTCTGGTCGTTGGACCGGGCGTTTCGGCCTGGCTGGCGGTCGCCTGACCACCACGGTCGGTTTTGATTACGAGCAGGCCACCGATGACCGCCAGGGCTACGAGAACTACGTTGGCAGTGGGCTGGTGCCCAACTGTATTTCGAATATCTGTGGTGTGGCCGGTCGGTTGCGGCGCAATGAGGAGGACAGCGTTGCCACCTTCGATCAGTATGCTCAGGCCGAATGGCAGGGTGAGCGCTGGACCTTCAGCGGCGGCTTGCGCCATAGCCACATCGCATTCAAAGTGGATGATCGCTACATTGTGGCCGGCAATGGTGACGACAGCGGTCGCGTCAGCTATGACAAAACGACGCCGACGGTCGCAGCCCTCTATCGCCTGACCGACAGCGTGAATCTCTACGCCAGCGCAGCGCGCGGCTTTGAGGCGCCGACCTTCAACGAAATGTTCTATTCGGATGCTGGCGGTTCGTTCAATTTCTCGCTGAAACCGGCGACCAGCACACACTACGAAACCGGGCTCAAAGCCATGCTCGGCAATGCTAGCCGTCTCGATGTGGCGCTGTTCGAGATCAAGACGCAAGATGAACTGGTGGTGTCGTCGAGCAGCGGTGGTCGCACGGCCTACCAGAACGCCGGCAAGACCGAGCGGCGCGGCCTGGAATTGGCACTCGATAGCCGCTGGGCCGAGCAACTGAGCAGTCGACTGGCCTATACCTACCTTGATGCCCATTATGCCGAGCGATTCACTGCCTCGACTGGCGCGGTCAGCGCTGGCAGTCGCCTGCCCGGTGTGGCCGCCCAGAACCTGTTTGGTGAAGTGGCTTGGAAGCATCAGTCGACCGGTTTGCATGCTGCGGTCGAAGGCATCATCCGCAGCAAAGTTTATGTCGAGGATAGCAACCTTCAGAAAGCAGCACCGGGCTATGCCATCGCCAATATTCGCTTCGGTATCGATCGCAAGTACGGCCCGCTCAGCCTGCGCGGTTTCCTGCGCTTCGACAATATTTTTGACCGCCAGTATGTCGGTTCGGTCATCGTTGGCGACAGCAACAATCGCTTCTATGAATCGGCGCCGGGGCGTGCCTGGCTGGCCGGAGTCAGTGCCCGCTACACATTCTGAGCCTCTGTTTTCCCCCCTACCCAAGCCCGGCCGAGCCGGGCTTTTTTGTTGATTGCTCCATGGTTTTGCTGCTTCGTTTTGGCTCAGGCGTGCAGCAATTGTCCAGAAAATGAACGACTTTTCGCCCGAAAAAGTGACCGATGCATGGTGCGTAGAATCTCCCGAAGTCATTGCCGTGACTGGCTTTGGCTGAAATGTGCAGCTTTGTTTCCGAAGTTGGCACGCGCTTCGCAAACAAGGGGGTTCCATGTCATCGGAAGCGATGGCAGCGGGGGAAATTGTCCGGGGATAAAACCCGGGCGGCACATATCAACGAAAAACACCTGGAGACTTTTCATGAAGAAAATCCCGTCCGTTCGTCCTCTGGTTCTCGCTCTGCTGGCCTGTGGCAGCACCGCCAGCCACGCCGTCAGTTTCACGCAGAATGATGTCACGCTCGACATCAACGGCACCATCAACGGTTTCTACGTCAATCGCGAAGCCAAGACGATCGATCGCGCCCCTGGTGGCGGTACCACCACGACCAACAACAGCGCGCTAACCAATGGCCTGTTGCCTGGCTGGATCAATTTTGTCGCCACCACGCAGGCCAACGGCCAGGACATCAAGGCACACATCAGCTTTGCCCCCGGCATCAACAACAACTCGACCGTGATCGGTTTGCCGATCGGCAATAATGCCGGCGGTGCCGGCAACACCAATCCATACAGCCAGATCGATACCCGCAACGTTTATTTCCAGTTCGGCAACAACAGCTGGGGGACGCTGAAATTCGGTCGTGACATCGGCTTGTTCGGCCAGAACATCATCCTCTCCGACATGACCCTGCTTGGCGTCGGTGGTACCAGCAATGCCGGCATCCCGTACAACACCACCTTCGGCATGATCGGTCACGGCTACATGTATACCGGCTTCCAGCCACAGATTACTTACACGACACCGTCGGTAGGCGGTCTGCAGGGCGCGGCCGGCATCTTCCAGCCGAGCAGCTTCGCTGGTAACGAAACCAAGGCGCCGGGCTTCCAGGCCAAGATTGATTACGACTGGAAGGGCAAGGTGCCGGGCAAGGTCTGGGGCGGCCTGGTGACCCAGTCGACCAGCTGTTCGGTTGATCCTTGCGCGACCAAGTCCTTCACCGCTACGGGCTATGAAATCGGCGCCAAGGCCGGGTTCGGCGACTTCGAAGCGGTTGCCTACGGCTTCAAGGGTAACGGTCTGGGTCTGTCGACCATTGGCGCCCAATTCCTGGGCGGCAGCAATGGCGCTGGCAACAAGACCGATTCGCAGGGTTATTTCCTGCAGGGTACCTACAAGTTCGGTGCGACCAAGGTCGGTATCAATTTCGGCGAGAACAAGGACAAGGATGGTTACACGCTGGACAACACCCGGACGATCAACGGTGTCCTGCGTGCCACACCGGATAACCAGATCAAGAACCGTGCAGTCACGCTGGGCGTCTATCACTCGCTGAACAAGTACATCACGCTGGTCGGTGAGTACAACCAGGAGAAGATCACCAACGTTGCCGATACCAATTACGACAACAAGAACCGTACCCTTTCGTTTGGCGGCCTGATCTTCTTCTGATCGCCACAGCTCCCGTATTTCTTGCGTCAGATGTTTTCCTCGCATCTGTTCAGGACACCCTCCGGGGTGTCCTGTTTTTTTTCATTGCTGCTGCTTATATTTTTATTGGCCCGGATCGACTGTAGTCATGCTGCCGACGGGGTTGTTTCCAGGGTGGTCGAGGCTGGCGATTTTCGCTCAACCCACGAGGCGCTTGTCGAGGCGGTGGAGGCAGAGGGGCTGATTGTCGGGGCGGTTATTCCGTTTGGCCGGATGCTTGATCGAACAGCCGGCGCACTAGAGGCGGAGATGAATCCGTTGGTCGAGGCCGAGATTGTCCAGTTCTGCAGTGCCGGATTAGCCTGGCAGATGGTGGTTGAAGATCCTGGTCAGATTGCTTTTTGTCCCTTGTCGGTCGCCATCTATGTGACGGCAGCCGAGCCTGGTCGAGTGACCATGGTCTACCGCTCGACAGGGGGCGCGACACCGGCCCGCATCAAAGCCGAGGCGCTGCTGTTCAGGCTGGTCGAACGGGCCGCAGAACTGGCAAGACTGCGTTGGTAAAGCGTCAGCTGCGGTGGCTCATCAGGGCCTTCAGCCCATTGACGTTCAAAATCCGGATGTGTTTCTGCTGAACGGCGATGTGGCCTTCTTCCTGAAATTTCGAGAAGGCACGGGAGACGGTTTCCAGCTTCAGTCCGAGATAGCTACCGATTTCCTCGCGGGTCATGCGCAGGTAGAACTCGGCATGCGAGAAGCCGCGCGCCGTGAAGCGTTGCGACAGATTGAGCAGGAAAGCGGCCAGTCGCTCCTCGGCGCGCATGGTGCCGAGCAGCATCATCACACCATGATCGCGAACGATTTCCCGACTCATGACCTTGTGGAAGTGGTGTTGCAGCGTGTGGATTTCGCGCGACAGGCCTTCCAGTCGCGAGAACGGAATCGAACAAATTTCGCTGTCTTCGAGCGCGATGGCATTGCAGGTGTGGTATTCGGTGCTGATACCATCCAGCCCGAGCAGCTCGCCAGCCATCTGGAAACCAGTGACCTGGTCACGGCCATCTTCAAGCAGCACATCGGTCTTGAAAAAACCGCTGCGGATAGCGTAAATCGCGTCAAAGCCTTCACCGGCGCGGTAAAGATGGTCGCCGCGTTTTATGCGGCGACGAGTCGAAACCAGGTCGTCGAGGCGCTCCAGTTCTTCAATGCTGAGCCCAAATGGCAGGCATAGTTCGCGCAGGTTGCAATTGGAGCAGGCTGTCTTGATGACAGATAGCGAGATTTCCTGATTTAATGGGTGTGTTTGTGCCATTGGCAACCTGCGTTAGCTTGATCCAAGTCAACCGCAAAAGCATGCCATCCGAACATAATTCGAACAAATTTTAATGGCTTGCCTAATGAACTTCGCAACAGAAAACCTCGTCTTCGATCCGCAGATCATTCGCCGCTTCGACGTCAACGGCCCGCGCTACACGTCCTATCCAACGGCTGATCGCTTTGTTGAGGCTTTCGACTCGGAGGCTGCCAAGCTGTGGCTCGGAAAGCGCAATATTGGCGGGATCAGCCGACCGCTCTCATTATACTTCCACATCCCTTTCTGTAACACTATTTGCTATTACTGCGCCTGTAACAAGATCATCACCAAGGATCATGGGCGCAGCGCCAAATACCTGAAATATCTGGCCAAGGAACTCGAGATTCAGGCGGCGGCACTGGAAGGCCGCGACGGTGAGCACGAGGTCATCCAGTTGCATTGGGGTGGCGGTACGCCGACCTTCCTGTCGCACAGCGAAATGCGCCAGTTGATGGGCGAAACCCGCAAGCACTTCAAGTTGCTCGATGGCGGCGAATATTCGATTGAAGTCGACCCCCGCAAGGTGGATACGGCCACGGTCGCTCTGCTGGGTGAGCTGGGTTTCAACCGCATGAGCGTCGGCGTTCAGGATTTCGACGAAAAGGTACAAGTTGCCGTCAATCGCGTTCAGAGCGAGGAAGAAACCTACAGCGTCATCCGTGATGCGCGGGCCAACGGCTTCAAGTCAGTTTCTGTCGACCTGATCTACGGTCTGCCGCATCAGACGGTGATGGGGTTCAACCGGACGCTGGAGCGCGTTCTGGCGATGGATCCTGACCGTCTGTCGATCTACAACTATGCGCACATGCCCAGCATGTTCAAGCCGCAGCGCCGGATCAACGAAGGTGATCTGCCCTCAGCCGATACCAAGCTGCAGATTCTGGCGCTGGCGATCAAGAAACTGACCGATGCGGGTTATGTCTTCATCGGCATGGACCACTTTGCCAAGCCGGATGACGAACTGGCAGTTGCCCAGCGTCAGGGCCGCCTGCACCGTAATTTCCAGGGCTATTCGACTTACGCCGATTGCGACATGCTGTCTTTCGGCATCTCTTCGATCAGCAAGGTCGGGCCGACCTATTACCAGAACGTCAAGACGGCGGACGAGTACTACGATCGTCTGGATACCGATACGCTGCCGGTTTTCCGCGGTATCGAGCTGACGGCTGACGATATCCTGCGTCGTTCGATCATCCAGGCGTTGATGTGCCATTTCGAGTTGTCCATCGAGAGCATCGAAAGCGCCCATCTGATCGACTTCCACAAGTATTTCGCAGCCGAACTGGAAGACATGAAGGAAATGGAGCGGGCCGGTTTGCTCAAGATCGATCGCGAGTGGATCACCGTACTGCCACCAGGACGCCTGCTGGTTCGCATCATTTCCATGGTTTTTGATCGCTATCTGCGGGCAGGGCGCCAGCGGGCAACCTACTCCAAAGTCATCTGATCATCGTGTGCGGCACCGGGCGGGCAGAGTAAACTGCACGCTTCGGTGACTTCTGGTTTGCACGATGCCTGATTCCGGCTATCTCGCACTTTTTCTCGTTGGTCTGCTCGGCGGTACGCATTGCGTCGGTATGTGCGGCGGCATCGTCGGCGCCCTCTCGATGGGGGGGCAGGCGCGCTGGTCGATGCACCTTGCCTACAACGGCGGGCGTATTCTTTCCTACGCCGCGGCCGGGGCTATCGCCGGGGCGTTGGGTGCAGCCAGCATGGGGCTGGAAGGCCAGGTTCCAGCCCGTCTGATTCTCTATTTCGTCGCCAACCTGATGCTGGTGGCGATGGGCCTCTATCTGCTTGGCGTGACCAAGGCGCTGGCGTTTACCGAGCGTGCCGGGCAGAGCCTGTGGCGGCGCCTGCAACCTTTGACCCGACGTTTCCTGCCGGTGCGCAGCGTGGCCCAGGCTTTTCCTCTGGGTGTGCTGTGGGGCTGGCTGCCATGCGGTCTGGTTTACAGCGCATTGGCGACGGCGCTGAGCACCGGTTCGGCCGGGCGGGGTGCCTTGACGATGCTGGCCTTTGGCCTCGGTACCTTGCCCAACCTCCTGCTGGCCGGTATCGTGCTGGCCCGGCTCAACGGATTCGTTCGTCGCCCCATTGTGCGTACCCTCTCCGGCCTGTTGGTGCTAGGCTTTGGCTTATACGGACTCTTGGGCCTGATGCGTCTGTCAGGCGGGCTTTAGGATGGGAAAACACCATGAAAATCTTGTTGCCAGTGGATGGTTCGGCCTGTGCGTTGCGCGCCGTTGATCACCTGATTAGCCATGCGGCCTGGTTCCGCGATGTACCGGAGATTCACTTGTTGCATGTTCATGCGCCGATCCCGATTGGGCGGGTGCAAGCCCATGTCGGTAAGGAAACGCTGCATGCCTATTATCTGGAAGAAGGGCAGGAGCAGCTCGTCGAAGCCCAGAGAAAACTGGATGCGGCCGGGCGTTTTCATACAACCCATATTCATGTCGGTCAGCCGGCCGAGGTGATCAGCAAAATGGCTGGTGACCTGGCCTGTGATCTGGTCGTGATGGGGACGCATGGTCGTGGCGTGGCGGCGGGGATCGTCATGGGCTCAGTGGCGACGCGCGTACTGCACCTCTCGCCCTGTCCAGTGTTGCTGGTCAAATGAGCGACGAGGCTGACCGGGGCAGGGTGGTTGAATTTGCCATTGGCGGCATGACCTGCGCTGCTTGTTCGGCCCGTCTTGAGAAAGTCCTGAACCGGCAAGCCGGCATGCAAGCCAATGTCAATCTGGCGGCTGAGCGCGCCCGGGTGCGACTCTCGGCAATGGCCGATGAGGCCGCCGTGGTCGCGGCCGTAGCGAAGGCCGGGTTCACGGCCGAGTTGGTCGATAGCCAGACACGCGAACGCGAAAAGGCCGAAAAGCTGCGTGTCTATCAGCGGGAAATCAGACGCTTCTGGATTGCCGTGGCGCTCACCCTGCCCTTGGTCGGGCAGATGCTGTTCATGTTTGGCGAACACGGCCACCTCAACGAAATGCCGCGCTGGTTGCAACTGGCGCTGGCGACACCGGTCCAGTTCTGGATTGGCTGGCGTTTCTACGATGGCGCCTACAAGGCCCTGCGTGGTGGTGGCGCCAACATGGATGTGCTGGTTGCGCTCGGTACCAGCATGGCCTGGGGCTTTTCGACGGTGGTGACGCTGTTTGGCCTCAATCAGCACATCTATTTCGAGGGCGGGGCAGCGGTGATCACGCTGGTCCTGCTTGGCAAGTTGCTTGAGGCTCGGGCCAAGGCAAGAACCTCCGAAGCTATCGAGTCGCTGATCCGCCTGCAGCCGAAGACGGCGCGCGTTGAACGGGATGGCCAGTGGGTGGAAATGGCCGTCGAGGCGCTGATGCCGGGCGATATCTTTCTGGTTCGTCCGGGCGAAAGCGTGCCGGTCGACGGTGAGGTGGTCGATGGCGAATCGAGTGTCAACGAGGCCATGCTGACCGGTGAAAGCATGCCGCTAGGCAAGCGGGCCGGCGACAGGGTCTTTGCCGCTACGGCCAACGGGCAGGGCGCCCTGCGTTGTCGGGCCACCGGCGTGGGCGAGCACACCTTGCTGGCCGGCATCATTCGGCTCGTCGGCGAGGCGCAAGGATCGAAGGCGCCGGTGCAGCGTCTGGCGGACAAGATTTCATCGATCTTCGTACCGACGGTGTGCATCATCGCGCTCGTGACCTTTGCCGGCTGGTGGATTTATTCCGGCGATTTTTCCGAGGCCCTGGTCAATGCCGTGGCGGTGCTTGTCATTGCCTGTCCGTGTGCGTTGGGGCTGGCCACTCCGACGGCGATCATGGTCGGAACCGGGCAGGGGGCCAGGGCCGGCATTCTGGTCAGAAATGCCGAGGCGCTCGAACGGGCTGAGCGCATCACTGTGCTGGCGCTGGACAAGACCGGCACACTGACTTGCGGCCTGCCGCAGGTGACCGATGTCGTGCCGCGTGTGCTGGCTGGCAACGAAGCGCTCCGTCTGGCCGCCTTGCTTGAGCAGAATTCCGAGCATCCGCTGGCCAGGGCGATTGTTGCGGCGGCTGGGGCAGTTCAGTCTGGTGGAGACGATAGAAAAGTAGCTGCGTTCAAGGCAATTCCCGGTTGTGGCGTCGAAGGCGAGATTGATGGGCGGGTATTGCGCCTCGGTTCGCCCACTTGGTTGGGGCTGGCGGCCGACCTGGCCGTCGGTGAGTTGCAGCAGGCCGGCAAAACTGTCGTCGCATTGAACGAGGGTGATTCGACCTTGGCCATTTTTGCCGTGGCCGATGCCTTGCGGCCAAGTTCGCGGCTCGCTGTCAGTCGTTTGCGCGAACGCGGCATCCGGGTGGTGATGTTAACTGGTGACAATGTGGCAACAGCAGCAGCAATCGCTGCCGAAGCCGGTATCGATGAATATCGGGCCGGCATCCTGCCCGGCGACAAAGCAGCGGCTGTTCAGGAGTTGAAGGCTGGCGGTGGGCTTGTGGCGATGGTCGGTGACGGAATCAACGATGCGCCTGCTTTGGCGGCGGCAGATGTCAGCTTCGCGATCGGGGCTGGTTCGGATGCGGCTATCGAGGCTGCGGATTTAACATTGATACGCAGCGACCTGCTCGGTGTTTTTGATGCAATTGACCTATCGGCGGCCACCTTGGGGAAAATCCGCCAAAATCTTTTCTTCGCTTTCATTTACAATGTTTTGGGAATTCCGCTGGCTGCCTTGGGGTGGCTTAACCCGGTGGTCGCGGGAGCGGCGATGGCGATGAGTTCGGTTTCAGTGGTTTCGAACTCGCTTCTGCTCAAGCGTTGGCGACCCAAAGACAGGGCTGGGCGGCAGGGAATGGAGTCTCGATGACCAGAGGGGTCGGGGAAGAAATAATTGAACAATTGTTTTCTGATAGCAAGGTGGGAGCGGCGGGAAGTGCTACGGCGATGACCGAGCAGGAAACAATGTTCCGAAGCACAATGGAGGCCGCGCAGGTCGGTATCTTCGTGCTTCAGAATCAGCGCTTCAAGTACGTCAATCCCTTCCTTGTGGGCATGTTTGGCTATTCTGCCGAGGAGTTGCTTGAGCAGATGGGGCCGCTTGACCTCATCCTGCCCGAGCAGCACGCATTCGTGATCGAGCAGATGCAGTTACGGGCGGCCGGTGTCCTTGGACATAACTATGAATTGACCGGATTACGCAAGGACGGCTCGACCTTGCCGATCATGGTGCTCGGGTCGCCATCGGTGATTGGCGGGTTGCCGGCTTCCGTCGGCACCGTGCTGGATATTTCTGCGCAGAAAGCAGCCGAGCAAAGAATCCGCGAACTGGCTGACTACGATGTATTGACTGGCTTGCCCAATCGCCGATTGCTGCGCGAGCGTTTCGAGCAATTGCTCGCTGCGGCTGAGCGAGAGAAATCCGAGATTGCCGTCATCTTCCTCGATCTCGACCATTTCAAGCGGGTCAATGATTCGCTTGGGCACAGCGTCGGTGACGAGTTGTTGTGCGAAGTGGCCCGGCGTCTGGATAGTGTGGTCCGGCGCATCGATACCCTGGCCCGGCTGGGGGGCGACGAGTTCATTTTTGCCATGCCTGGTTTCCATACCGCGGCGGCTGTTGAAGTGGCACGGCGGCTGGTTGAGGTTTTCTCCCGGCCGTTCGAGGTGGCCGGCCACGAGTTGACCGTGACGCCATCGCTCGGGATCAGCATCTACCCCCACGATGGTCGTGACCTGGAAACCTTGCTCCGTAATGCCGATACGGCCATGTACCGGGCCAAGGAAATGGGCCGCAATGCCTTCCAGTTCTATTCGAGCGAGATGAATACGACGACGCTCGACCGCTTGCTGATGGAAAGCAATCTCCGGCGGGCGCTGGTCCAGAACGAATTTATCCTGCATTACCAGCCGCTGGTGAATCTGGAAACCGGCCTGATCATTGGTGTCGAGGCGTTGATCCGCTGGCTGCACCCGGAGCTAGGCTTGATCATGCCGGACCGCTTCATTCATGTGGCCGAAGAAACCGGGCTGATCAATCCGATTGGTGATTGGGTGCTCTGCGAAGCCTGTCGGCAGGCGAAGGCCTGGTGCGATGCCGGGTTGCCCCCGATCTGCATGGCCGTCAACGTGGCCCCGGTGCAATTCCGTCAGGCCGGCTTTGTCGAGATGGTGGCGGGCGCGCTGGCGACATCCGGGCTGGATGCCAGCCGCCTTGAGCTTGAATTGACCGAACGCACCGTGATGCACGATGCGGATATCAACATGGGCACCTTGTCGGCCTTGCACCGGATGGGGGTTGAGCTTTCGCTTGATGACTTTGGCACCGGTTATTCATCGCTGGCGTATCTGAAGCGTTTTCCGGTCGGTAAACTGAAGATCGACCGTTCCTTCGTCAACGACCTTGAAACCGACCCGGATGACTGGGCGATTGCGTCGACCATCGTCAGCATGGGGCGCAGTCTGCGCATGACAGTGCTGGCCGAAGGCGTAGAAAAAGTCGAACAATTGGCGCTGTTGCGTAAAATGGGGTGTGACATGGCGCAGGGCTACTATTTCAGTCGCCCGATGTCGGCGGATGGAATGGCCGATATGCTGCGTCTTCAACCATTCATCAACAGGTAAAGCAATGGAAAACACCGTGATCAGGATTGGCGGCATGAGCTGCCAGGGCTGCGTCAAGAACATCACCGGGGTGCTGAGTGCCATGGCAGGCGTGAGCAGCGTCGAGGTTTCGCTGGAAGCTGCCGAAGGCCGCGTGGCCTTCGATTCGCAGGTGGTGACCCGCGACGCGCTGGTCAATGCCATCGAGGATGCCGGCTTCGACGCCGAATAAACAATAATCAACCTGCCTTTCCCGAGAGAACAGCCGTGCCGGAAGAAAAAATCAGACTTACCCAGCTTTCCCATGGTGGTGGCTGTGGTTGCAAGATCGCGCCTGCCGTATTGCAGAAAATTCTGGCCGGCACCACGGGCAGCATCATTCCGCCGCAGCTACTGGTCGGTACCGAGACCAGCGACGACGCTGCGGTCTACCAGATCAACGCGCAGCAGGCGATTGTCGCGACGACCGACTTTTTCATGCCGATCGTCGACAATCCTCGCGATTTCGGGCGCATCGCGGCGACCAATGCCATTTCGGATGTTTATGCCATGGGCGGGACGCCGTTGTTCGCGCTGGCGCTAGTCGGCATGCCGGTCAATGTCCTGCCGCTGGAAACCATCGGCCAGATTCTGCAAGGCGGTGAGGACGTCTGCCGGGCAGCCGGCATTCCCATTGCCGGCGGCCATACGATCGATTCGGTTGAGCCCATCTATGGCCTGGTGGCCATCGGCTTGGTCAACCCGGAACATTTGAAGCGCAATTCCGGCGCCAAATCCGGGGACAAGCTGATCCTTGGCAAGCAACTCGGTGTGGGGATCTACAGCGCGGCGCTGAAAAAGGATCAACTCCAGGCCAAGGATTACGAAGCCATGGTCGAGACCACAACCCAGCTCAATACGCCGGGGCCGGTATTGGCCTGTCTGGATGGTGTTCATGCCGTGACCGACGTCACCGGCTTCGGGCTGGCCGGTCATCTGCTGGAAGTCTGCAAGGGCAGCGGCCTGCGGGCGACAGTGAATTACCAGGATTTGCCGGTATTGCCCAAAGCTCGCGAGTTCATGCAGGCCGGACTGATGACCGGCGCTTCGGGACGCAACTGGGCGAGCTACGGCGAAGGTGTGCGTATCGCCGACGGCCTCGAAGGCATCGCGCAGACCTTGCTGACTGACCCCCAGACATCCGGTGGTTTGCTGGTTTCATGCTCGCCGGAAACGGTGACGGAAGTGCTCTCCTTGTTCCTGCAGCACGGCTTCCCCCACGTTTCGGTGATCGGCGAAATGGCCGAAGGCGAACCGGGCATCGACGTCATTTAACGTTCCTGACGCAATAAACAACACGTTTCTCAGTTTGAGAAACGGGCCTTCGGGCAAGTTGTTTCTCTTTTGTAAATGAGATATATTCGCATTATCGTTTGCGAATAATTCAAGGGGCGGTATTTTCGGCCTTCCGCCCCGCCGGCTATTCCTGACGCGAACCTAACGTTCGGCAAGCCAGCCTTTATGCCAGCCAGCCACCATGACTGACTCCATAGAGGTATGCCTGTGAAAAAAAGAATCTTGCCGGGGCAAAAGACCCGGATTGCCTGCCCTGCCGTTTTCGCCAAACGCTCGATGGCGCGCCGCAGTAGGTTTTTGCCGCTGGGGGCGGCCGTCGTTGCAGGTTTGCTGGGCGCTGCGGATGGGGCGTTTGCCGAAGAAGACAAGACCTTGTCTGCGGTAACGGTGACGGCAACCCAGGATGGGCCGGATGGCTACCGCGCCACGAAGACCCGCGTCGGCAAGGTGGTGCAGGATCCGCATGACGTCCCTCAGGCCATCACCACGGTGACCCGGGCGCTGATCGAGGAGCAGGAAGCCAACTCCCTGCGCGAAGCACTGCGCAACGTTTCCGGTCTCAGCTTCAACGCTGCCGAGGGCGGTCGTTCTGGCGACAACATGAATCTGCGCGGTTTTTATACCTTTGGCGACATGTATCTCGACGGTATTCGCGATACGGCCCAGTACAACCGCGAACTGTTCAACCTCGAGCAGGTCGATGTGTTGCGCGGTGCAGCGGCCATGCTGTTCGGGCGCGGCCAGGCAGGGGGCGTGATCAATCAGGTCAGCAAGACGCCGATGCTGTACGGCATCAACAAGGTCGGCATCGGTATCGGCACCGATGGCTTCCAGGAGGTGAAGGCCGACCTGAACCAGCGGGTCGGCGATACCACGGCCTTCCGTATCAACGTGATGAATCGCGATGAAGGCAGTGCGCGCAGCAATCCCTATACCGGCACTGAACCGGAAATCCATCGCATGGGCTTCGCACCGAGCGTTTCGTTCGGACTGGGGACCAACCACGAAGTCACGCTGAGCCATTTGTGGGTCAAAACGCAGGATCGCGCCGATTACGGCGTTCCTTTCGTGAATCGCAAGCCCAACGAGGATATGGCGAAAGCCGGAAACTATTACGGCGTCGATGCCAACTTCGACGACAGTGAGACGAATATCTCCACCTTGAATTACCTGTTCAAGATTTCGCCGGATACCCAGTGGCGAACTGTGATGCGGGCGGCCAACTACAAGCGTTCCTACTGGGCGGTGGCCGGGCAGGGCGTCCTGACCGCGAACAGCACGGCGGGACAAGCCAAAACCCGTGAGTTCGAGACCGATAATTACGTGTTGCAGAGCGATCTGAACACGGCCTTTACGCTGTTCGGCCTGAAGAACGAACTGATCACCGGTGTCGAATACCTCAACGAGGATTCGATCCGCTGGGCGCTGCGCAATCTGGGTACGGCCAACAACCCACTGTACAAGCCGGGTCAATATACGACGGCGGCGCCGGCTACCTACAAGGGCGAAACCTACAGCGCCTACGTGCAGGATAGCCTCGAGTTCATTCCGGACTGGAAGATGACGCTCGGCATCCGCCGCGACATCATGCAGTCCGAATACTTCACGACGACGGCCTTTAGCGGCAATTTTGCCGAGAACAGCTACCGGGCTGGCCTGTCCTGGCAACCGACCGCGGCGCAGCACTACTACGCCGGGTGGAGCGATTCGTTCAGCCCGACGGCCGATCTTTATCAGTTGTCCGGTAACCAGTATCCGGCCGAGCGATCGAAGGTGTTCGAGCTGGGCAGCAAGTGGCTGCTGGCCGATGGCAACCTCTCCCTGCGCACTTCGCTCTACCGCGCCATCAAGGATTGGGAACGCAATACCGACCTCGAATCGACGGCGACCATCCTGACCCGCAAGCGGCAGTCGGACGGTGTCGAACTCGAAGTGGCCGGCCGGATTACCGACAACTGGGAAGTGTTCAGCGGCCTGTCGCTGATACATGCAGAGATTCTTGAAGTGGCGCCGGGCAACGGCAATGTGAATTTCATCGGCCAGATGCCGCGCAATACGCCGAAGAAGACCTTCAACCTGTGGTCGACCTACCAGTTGCCCTATGGCTTCAAAGTTGGTGGCGGCATGGAGTACAAGAGCCAGCGTTACGGCGGGGCGCCGACCGGTACGGCGGTTTTCAACCCGAACTGGGTGCCGTCCTATACCCGCTGGGATGCGATGGTCTCCTACGACCAGCCCAAGTACACGGTCAAGTTCAACGTCCAGAACATTTTCGACAAGCTGTATTACGACGCCCTGTATGACAACGGCGGTTTTACCGTGCCCGGCCAGGCACGCCGTTTCATCCTGAGCACCGAGTACAAATTCTGATCGCAACGGAGTCACATTCATGAAAAAGCAATTAGCCCTGGTCGCGCTGGCTGTGCTGGCGAGTTTCGCAACGCAGGCGCAGGAGAAAGTCCTCAACCTGTATTCCGCCCGCCACTACCAGACGGACGAGAAGCTCTACGACAACTTCACCAAGCAGACCGGTATCAAGATCAACCGAATCGATGGCAAGGAAGACGAGCTGATGGAGCGCATTCGCAACGAAGGCGCCAACAGCCCGGCCGACGTGTTCATCACTGTCGATGCCGCCCGTCTGGCCAATGCCGATGCCCTCGGGTTGTTTGCGCCGGTCAAGTCAAAGCTGCTGGAGAGGCGCATTCCGGCCCACCTGCACACTGACACCTGGTTTGCCTTCTCGACCCGGGCCCGCGTCATCATCTACAACCGCAGCGCGGTCAAGGCCGAGGATGTGGCGACCTACGAGTCGCTGGCCGACCCGAAGCTGAAGGGCAAGCTGTGCAGCCGCTCGGGTTCGCATCCGTACAACCTGTCGTTGGTTGCCTCGCTGATCGCGCATGACGGCGAAGCGAAGACGGAGGAATGGGCCAAGGGCATGGTCGCCAATTTCGCCCGGGCGCCTAAGGGCGGCGATACCGACCAGATCAAGTCGGTCGCCCTCGGCGAGTGCGGCGTGGCGGTGTCGAATACCTACTACCTGGCCCGCCTGATCCGTTCCGACAAGGTCGATGAGCGCCGCATGATGGAGCGCGTCGGCATCGTCTGGCCGAACCAGGCCAATCGCGGCACGCACATCAACATTTCCGGTGCCGGCGTGGTCAAGACCTCGAAGAACGTCGAGGCGGCTGTGAAGTTCCTCGAATACCTGGCCAGCGACGAGGCTCAGCGCTACTTCGCCGACGGCAACAATGAATGGCCGGTGGTGGCCAGCGTGGTGACCGGCAATCCGGCGCTGGAGGCGATGGGCAAGTTCAAGGCTGACACCCTGCCAATCGGCGTGCTGGCCAAAAATGTCGTGGCGGCGCAAAAGCTGCTCGACCGCGCCGGTTATCGTTAAGCGGGGCATGGAAATGAAAAACATGCATCGCCGTGATTTTCTCAAGCTGGCCGGCGCCTGCAGCTTGCTCGCCCAGGGCGGTATTGCCATGGCGGCCAGCGAGAGCGAGCCGCAACGCGCCTTGATCGCCGCTGCCTGGCGCGGCCCGAACCCGACTGACACTTATTACGCCGGCGTCCTAGTCGCCGACTGGGCGCGCAAGAAGCTGGATATCCGCCATGCCACGCCGCTGCCGACGCGGCCGCACGGTTTGCTGCCAGAGGAGGATGGCAGCCTGCTGGTGACCGGCGTGCGACCAGGCACCTGGTTGATGCGCATCGACCCGGAAGGCAAACCCGTCCGTCAGCTCGATATCGAGCCTTCCGCCAATGTGCTGCTCAACGGTCACGCCATCGTCGGCAAGGCCGGCGATCTGGTGTTCACCACCGAAACTGACTTTGCCTCCGGGCGAGGCAAGATCGGCGTACGTGACCGCATCACGCTGAAGAAAATCGACGAGTGGGACACCGGCGGCATGGAGCCGCACCAGTTGCTGCTCGATGCCGAAGGTAACCTGATGGTCGCCAACGGTGGCATTCCGCGTAACCGTGCCGACAAGAAATTTGACTTGGCGCGCATGGATTCCTCGCTGGTTCGCCTCGATGCCCGTAACGGCAAGCTGTTGCGCCAGTGGACGGTGGACGACAGTCGTCTGAGCCTGCGCCATATTGCCTGGAGCACTGCGCCGAACGGCGAGCGGCGCCTGGGTATCGCCATGCAGGCCGAGCACGGGGAGGCGGCACAGCGCAGCCGCGCTCCGCTGCTTGCCGTTCTGGAAGAAGACCAATTGATCGTGCCGACGCGGGCCAACGACGGTTTCGGCTACGGCGGAGACATCGCCGCCGCGTACAACGGTGGCTTCGTGGTTTCCAGCAATCAGGCCGGTCTGGCCCAACTCTGGCATCCCGGGGCGCCGGACAAACTGACACCCGTTGTCCAGTTGGAGGAAGCCTACGCCATGGCCGAATGGAATGGTCCCCAGCCGGGCGGTGGCGTTCTTGTCTCGACGGCACTGGGACTCGTTCGCTGGCATCCGTCGGCCAAGCCGGTCTTCCTGGCCTGGCCGAAGCCAATGGCGCTGGATAACCACTGGGCCTTGATCGGCGAGGCCTGAGCGGGACATTGGGTGTAAAACAAAACGGGAGCCAATCGGCTCCCGTTGTTCATGCTGACAACTGTTTGTGAAAATCAGGCGGCGCGGCGCGTGGCCTTGCCGGGTTTGGCCGAATCACCATGAACTTCACGCAGGCAGTCGTGCGCGCAGGAAGCGCAGCGGCCACAATCGCGGGTCACGCCGAGATCTCGGCGCAGATCCTTCAGCGTGCGGGCACCGCCTTGGGCGGCTTCACGAATCTGGCGGTCGGTGACTGCCTGGCAGACGCATACGTACATGAACGGGACTCCACGAACGGTATTGGTTGAGAACAATTCTCATTCTATTTAAATGAGAATGAATGTCAATACGCTTTTTGTTTTTCCCGAAAATATTATGCTGGTGGCGCTAGAATTCGCCCTGCCACTTTGCGTGGTCCCCAGCAGATACAAGGAGAAATCAATATGTCAGAGCACGGTTTTCATGTCCATGGACCGCACGATCACGAGGTTGAGCACGTTGCCCAGCATGGCGGTGACAGTTTCACATCACGCCTGGCGGTGCTGACGGCAATCCTTTCTACGGTGGGCGCCATTTTTGGCTACATGGGCGGCCATTCGCAGAATGCGGCGCTGCTTTACAAGAATGAGGCGGCGATCCAGAAAACATCAGCTTCCAATCAGTGGAATTATTACCAGGCCAAGAGCAACAAGCAGAATCTGGCCGAATTGTCGGTCACGCTGACGACGGGCGAAGACCAGCAGAAATTCAAGGACGCCGTCGAGCGCTACAAGAAGGAAAAAGAGGAAATCAAGGCCGAGGCGGACAAGCTTGAAGCGGCGGCCAAGGAAGCCGACCACCACAGCGAGGCGGAAATGCACGTGCATGAGCGCTGGGCGCTGGCCACGACCTTGTTGCAAATCTCCATCGCTTTGGCGGCGATTACCCTGCTGACCCGCAAGCGCTGGCTCCTGGTTGGTGTTTATGGCTCGACCGGTCTGGGCGTGCTGGCCGGTGTGATGGGGTACCTGCACCTTTGATCGCGCGACGCCTCCTTGCCGGGCTGGTTTTTACCCTGCTGGCGACAACGGCTGCGGCAGAAGGGCCTTGTCGCGTCGCATTCGATATCGGTTCCTCCGGTATTCGGGCCGGTGCTGACAACAGCAGCGTCACGGCGCGTGGCGATATCGATTACCTTGCTCCGTTGTGGGCCGGGCATGGCCTGGAAGAAACGGTGGCGCCAACGATCACGGCACTCCGTGATTTGCCGGAGAAAGCGGGGTTTTCACCGGAATGTGAGCGTGTTGGCGGAGGTTTTTCGGCCTGGCGGCTCGCCATGGCGCAGGGGGCGGGCGATCTGTCCCGTCTTCTGGAGAGAATCTGGTCAGCGAGTGGGGTGGCGGTTCTGGTCATCCCGCAATTGAAGGAAGGGGCCTACGGCTATTTCGGGGCGCGCCAACTGCTTGGGGACGCCCTGAAAACGACGCATGTGCTCGATATCGGTGGTGGCAGCCTGCAAATTGCCGGGGATCAGACCTCATTCGGCGAAACACTGGGCCAGAAGGTCTGGCACCGTCACCTTTGTCGGGAAATACGCAATTCGGAATCGACGCCCTGCACCCTGCAGCCAATGACCGGCGACGAACTGGCGATGGCGCGCAGCCTGCTGGCCGAAAAGCTGACCGGGGTTGCCAGCGCGTTGCCTGAACCAGTCAGCATGACGGCGATCAGTCGCCCGGTCAGCCGTGGCGTGTTGCCGGCTATTCGCAAACTATCGGCGGCAAGCAGCGAGGAAAAAGGTTTCCAACGCGCTGAACTGACTTCGGCCATCGAACGTCTGGCTCGCCTGAGTCAGGAGGAAACGGCCGCCGAGCTTGGTGGTTCTGGGCATCTGGCCTGGTTGCTGTCCGACATGCTGCTGGTCGAAGGCCTGCTCCAGGCGACCGGCGGGGAGCGCCTGCAGGTGGCCGAAATCGATTTGACCAACCTGCCCGGGCTGCTCGCTGACGATCATGCTTTTGCCTGGCAAAAGCACTATGGCTGCTATCTGGAGCGCCTGCGTAGTCTTGGTCTGGATACCTACGCCAGCGATCCGGCGACTTGCCCATGATTCAGGTGTAAAAAAAGCCGCAGCATTCGCTGCGGCTGGCACGGGAGGCGTGAGGGATTAGTCGCCGCCCGGCTCCATGTGGGCCTGCAGATAGTTCGGCAGGGTCACATTCTCGATCAGGCTTTGTTGGGTTTCCAGCCAGTCGATGGCTTCTTCGCAATGTTCGAGCAGTTCTTCGAGCAGGTCGCGGCTGACGTAATCCTGCAGCTCTTCGCACAGGGCAATGGATTCGACAAGCAACGGGCGCTGGATTTCACGCTCGTATTTCAGGTCGCCCTGCAGGCACTCGACCACATCTTCGCCGATTAGCAGCTTGCCGAGGTTTTGCAGGTTGGGCAGGCCTTCGAGGAAAAGGACGCGTTCGATCACTTCGTCAGCTTCCTTCATGACGCGGATCGACTGCTTGTACTGGTAGTCGTTGAGCTTTTCCAGGCCCCAGTTGCGGAACATGCGGGCATGCAGGAAATACTGGTTGATCGAGGTCAGCTCGTTCTTCAGCACCTTGTTCAGGGCTTCGATGACTTTCTTGTCGCCTTTCATGGTCGCTCCTTAAGCCGGGTTGCCGGAGCCCATCTGGCTCTGCAGGTAGTTTTGCAGGCCGACCAGCTCGATCAGTTTCATCTGCTTTTCGAGGAAGTAGGCGTGATCCATTTCGGTATCTTCCAGCTGAACGCCGAGCATGTCGCGGCTGACGTAATCCTGGGCCTTTTCGCAGGCGGCCATGGCTTTCTTCAGATCGCCGTCCACCTTGTATTCCAGCGCCAGGTCGGATTTCAGCATATCCGGCACGGTCTTGCCGATCTTCAGGGCATCGCGCTTGCTGAGGTCGGGCTTGCCTTCGAGGAAGAGGATGCGCTGGATCAGGGCGCGCGCATGCTGGCGTTCATGATCGGATTCGTGGATCGACTTCTCGGCCAGTTGGGTCAGGCCCATGTCGGCATACATTTCACCGTGGATCAGGTATTGATCGACGGCAGTCAGTTCGCCGGTCAGCAGATCGTTCAGAATGTCGATGATTTTCTTGTCGCCCTTCATGGCGTTCTCCGGAGGTCGTGGTATCGGGAGGCTGGCTGGCGAAAATCGGCTGGCTTGCCTGAACTTCCATTCTAGGCGAGGAGAGCGGTGCTGACCAGAACAGTAAAATCAATCTCGCCGCAACGGGCTGATAACATCCATCCATGAGCCGCTATCAGGATCTTGCCGAGCAGACAGAAAAACTCATTGCCGATGGCGTGCTGCGTCCCGGTGATCGCCTGCCTTCCGTGCGCCAGGCCTGCCGCAGCCATGATGTCAGCCCGGTAACGGTGACCCAAGCCTATTACTTGCTGGAAAGCCGGGGCTTGATCGAAGCGCGGCCGAAGTCCGGTTATTTCGTTCGTGCACGCTTGGGCCAACGCCTGCCCGAGCCGGAAATGACGCAGCCACTCGGCGACTCGACGCAGCTTGAGGTCAGCGATTTCATTTTCCAGATTCTCGAAAGCGTCAAGGACCCCGCGGTGGTGCCGCTCGGTTCCAGTTTTCCCAGTCCTTACCTGTTTCCGCTCGCCAAGCTCGGGCGCTTCCTGGCCAATGCCGCGCGCAAGCTGGACCCGCTGGCGACCGTAACCGATCTGCCGCCCGGCAACGAGGAACTGCGTCGGCAAATCGCCCTGCGTTATCTGGCGCACGGTGCAACCGTCGCGCCGCAGGAGATCATCATCACTTCCGGGGCGATGGAGGGGCTGAACCTGTGTCTGCAGGCCGTCACCCGGCCGGGCGACCTGATTGCCATCGAATCGCCAACTTTTTACGCCGGCCTGCAAGCCAGCGAACGGCTCGGGCTCAAGGTCATCGAAATTCCGACCCATCCGCGTGAGGGAATCAGCCTGCCGGCGCTGGAAGAAGCCTTGCAGCAGCACCCGATCAAGGCCTGTCTGTTCATGCTGAACTTTGCCAATCCGCAGGGCAGCCTGGTTTCGGATGCGCGCAAAAAGGCGCTGCTGGCCCTGTTGCAGCGCCACGATGTGCCGCTGATCGAGGACGATGTCTATGCCGAGCTTTATTTTGGCCCGCAGGCACCGTTGTGCAGCAAGGCCGAAGACCAGGCCGGGCTGGTCATGCACGTCTCGTCTTTTTCCAAGTGCCTGGCGCCTGGTTATCGCCTCGGCTGGGTGGCGGCCGGCCGTTACGCCAAGGCCATTCAGCGTCAGAAGCTATCGACCAGTCTGGCGACCACGGTGCCGGTGCAGATCGCGCTGGCCGACTACCTGAAACATGGCGGCTACGAGAATCATCTGCGCCACCTGCGCCGTACGCTGGCCAATCAGGAGGCCGCGGTCACCGCTGCGGTCGAGCAGCATTTTCCGGCCGGCACCCGTCTGGCCCGGCCGCTGGGCGGCTATTTTCTCTGGCTGGAGTTACCCCGTTCGGTCGATGCGCTGTTGTTGCATCGGCAGGCCCTGGAGCGCGGCATCAGCACCGCACCCGGCCCGATTTTTTCGGCCAAGCGCGAGTTTGCCAACCGCCTGCGCCTCAACTTTGGTCATCCGGATTCGCCGGAGCAGCAGGCGGCGATTGCCACGCTCGGCCAGCTGGTTGCTGCCCAGTTATAAGCTGGCCCAGCGGGCAAACTGACTGCCGAAGAAGGCGGTCAGCACCAGTGCAATGGGCGTAAAGGCGATAAAACCCCGGAGTACCCGGGCAATAAAGGCGTGGGCCAGCCTGGCCTCGATGAATTGACGGGCGATCAGCAGCCCCTTGATCCAGACGATGGCGGCGACCAGTAAGGGCATCCATGGGGCGCCGTGAAACCATTGACCCAGCCCGAGGCTGAGCAAGGTGAGGGCGACCAGTACCAGCCAGGCGGTGGCGAGTGGGCGAAGATTGGCGGCAGGTGTCGCGTTGCTTGTGTTCATGATTCAGGCCAGGACGTAGAAGAAAGGGAAAATGACCAGCCAGATGATGTCGGTGGCGTGCCAGTAGCTGGCCAGCGCTTCGAGGCCGACATAATCGTCGCTGCTGTAGCCGCCGGCCAGATGGCGGGCGAGCACCCAAAGCATGCCGAGGATGCCCCAGGTGGCGTGCACCAGATGGTTGAAGGTGAGGTAGTAATAAACCGTGAAGAAGATGCCGGATTCGCCATTGATGCCGTGCGCCAAGTTCCAGTTGATCTCCAGCACTTTAGCCACGGGATAGCCGAGCGCCACGATCAGGCCGGCGATCAGCCAGTAGATGGAGCGATGGCGCTGCCCGGCGCGCATGGTGTTGACCGAGCAGGCAATGAAGAAGCTGCTGGTCACCATCAGCAAGGTAATGAGCGTTCCCGATAGGCGTGAAAGGCGGTCGGCCCCTTGCTCGAAGGATTCCGGAAAATGCGAGCGGGCGACAAAGTAGACGATGAAGAGCACCAGGAACTCGACAAATTCGCAGCAAATGCCGACCCAGATTCCCTTGTTGCCAGGGATTCGTCCGCTGGCGAGTGGCTGGCTGGGGGGCATGTCCAAGGCAAGGGTGGCAGCGCTCATGGTGTTTTTTCAGGGTGGAAATTGATCGGCGTATTGTTTCAGTTCCGTGATTTGTGCACAGAAACAGAAAAGCTTGTTTTCGATAGGCACAGATATCGGAGGGTTTAAATCTGTTCCTATAAGAAATTCGTTTATCTGAAACTGTTTCTATCGGCGCCCCGGTGTTTTACTCGCTTCCCTGTCGTAGCCATGGGAAACACCAAAATGAATCAATCCGTCAGCAAGGTTCGGGCTGCCAAGCTGGAGCTTTACCGCAAGAAAGGGAAAATCCACGCCAAGGCGACCAGCGGCCGCTTCAATACCCTGCGCTGGGTGATCGTCTGGCTGACCCAGATTGTTTTTTACGGCGGCTGCTGGCTGAGCTGGGAGAGCAACGGACTGACCCGGCAGGCCGTGCTGTTCGATATTGCGCACGAGAAGTTCTATCTGTTCGGCCTCGTGCTCTGGCCGCAGGACGCGTTGCTGCTGGCCATCGTGCTGATTCTGGCAGCGACCGGGCTGTTTCTGGTCACGGCCATGGCCGGGCGGCTGTTTTGCGGCTTCGCCTGCCCGCAAACGGTTTATACGATGATCTTCAGCTGGATCGAGGCCAAGGTGGAGGGCGATCATCTGGCCCGCCTCAAGCTCGATCAAAGCCCGCTCAGCGGGCGCAAGATCCTGCTGCGCTCGATCAAGCATGGGCTATGGCTGGTGCTGGCGGCATGGACGGCGATCAGCTTCGTCGGCTATTTCACGCCGATTCGCCAGCTAGTCCCCTCGATTTTGAATTGGGATGTCGGCCCCTGGGAGGGTTTCTGGCTGATTTTCTATGCGGCTTTCACCTACGTGCAGGCCGGTCTGGCCCGTGAGGCGGTTTGCCAGCACATGTGTCCCTATTCGCGGTTTCAGGGGGTGATGTTCGATGAGACCACCGCCTCGGTCAGCTACGACCAGCAGCGCAGCGATTGCATCGATTGCGGCATCTGCGTGCAGGTCTGCCCGACCGGCATCGACATTCGCGATGGCCTGCAATACCAGTGCATCAATTGCGGGCTGTGTGTCGATGCCTGCGACGAGGTGATGCTGAAGATTGGTTCGCCGACGGGGCTGATCCGCTTTGCTTCGGAGCGCGAGCTGGCCGGGCGCCCTAAAGCCCAAGGCTGGCGAGAGCGGCCACGGGTGGCGGTCTACGCCGGGCTATTGGTGATTTTTGCCGGATTTTTCGCGCTGACCGCCGCCAAGCGCCCGCTCTTGCTGGTCGATGTGTTGCGCGACCGGGGCGCCCTGCTGCGGGAGACGGCGGAGGGGCGAATTGAAAATGCCTACACGCTGAAACTGATGAACCTGGTCGAAGCGCCACGTGACTTCACGGTCGAGGTGTACGGGCTGCCGGGATTGGAGATCGTAGGTGAGCGTGAGTTTGCGCTTGAGCCGGGCAGCATCCGGGCGGTATCGCTGACCGTTTCGGCCCCGGGCGATGGCACGCTGGGCGGTATTCAGCCGATCAGTTTCCGTATCGCCGCCAGGCAGGATGCGGCGGCCAGCGTCGTCGAGAAAAGCAGTTTCGCGCTGGGTCGCTAAGGCAGTCAGCCTCGCGTTAAACGGTGGTTGGCAGCTTTTCCACCCAGATATGCCGGGCCACCGCATGTTCGAGTGCCAGTTCCACTTCGTCGGCCAGGATGACGGTCATTGGCCGCTGTTGGAGCACCCGGATCGGGCGGTTCTCGGCCAGGCCGTAGGCGGTCAGCTGTTCGCGCTGCAAAGCGTCGATTTCCTCGCCCAGTGCGGCGAGGCGGACTTCGCTGCCGGGCGGAATGAAGGCGAGGGGCAGGCGGGCTTCGTGGGCGGGGCTCATGACCAGATGGCTCGGAGAAGAAGGTTGAACAGGCCGCCGATGAAGAAGGCGAAGGGCACGATCACCGCGACCATGCCGAGCGCGACCTTGGTGCCTTGTTCCTTGACCATCATCATCAGGCTGGCGAAGCAGGGGATGAACAGGGTGATGGTGATCATGCCGACGACGGCCTGAATCGGGCTCAGGCTGTGCGCCATCGTGAACAGGCCAGTGGCGCCGAAGTCGCGGCGCAGGAAACCCATCACGAAGGCAGCAGAGGCCTCCTTGGGCAAGCCGAGCCAGCCGGACACCAGCGGTTCGCCGGCTTCGATGATGGCGGGCAGGGCGCCGCTCTTGTCCAGCGCATACATGATGAAGGTGCCGAGCAGGAACAGGGGAATGACCTCGATCAGATACCACTTCAGCCGGCCGCCGGTCTTCTTCAGCACATTGGCGATGATCGGCAGGCGCATCGGCGGCAGTTCGGTGACCAGCGGGATGCGCCGGCCGGGGATCAGCTTGGCCGCCAGGAAACCGGCCAGCAGCAGGATGCCGACCATGGCGATGGCCCAGACGACGACGGCTGCGAACGAGACGCCGCCGAGCATGCCGAGCACGACGCCCAGTTGCGCCGAGCAGGGGATGGCCAGGGCGAGCAGGAAGATGGTGATCAGCCGTTCGCGTGGGCTGTGCAGGATGCGCGTGGTCAGCGTCGCCATCGTCACGCAGCCGAGGCCAAGGACCATCGGCAGTACGGCGCGGCCGTTCAGGCCGATCAGTGCGAACAGGCGGTTGGCGATCACGGTCAGGCGCGGTAGATAGCCGGAATCCTCGAGCACGCCGAAGGCGAAGAAGAAGGTGGTGACGATGGGCAGGATCAGCGCCAGCGCGTAGGTCATGCCCATGGTCCACAGGCCGTACTGGCCGACCAGCAATTCGCTGAGCCAGGGCGCGGTTACGACGGCGTTGACCAGATTGGTGAAGGCCGGATTGAGAATGCCTTCGAACAGATCCTTCTCCATCAGGCCGACCAGCACGCTGGCGCCAAAGACGCCGACGAACTGATAGACCGCGTAGAGCACGGCGAGCAGGATGGGCACGCCCCACAGTGGATGCACGACATACTGGCCAATCCGTTGCGACAGCAAGGGACTGCTTTTGACGGCACGCTGGATCACGCTGGCGGCCAGGGTATCGGCGGCTTCGGTGCGTTCGCGCGCAAGCAGCGCGGGGAGATCGCCCTCGGCCCGTTCGGTGGCAGACTGGCGGAGCGCTTCGAGTTGCGGCAGCTTGTCGCCGGCATGCCCGGCCAGCCAGTCGGCGACGACCGAATCGCCGCCCAGATAAAGAATGGCCAGCCCACGGGCGGCCATTTGCGGGTGCGGCGCGTAGCGGCTAATGGCGTCGGCCATGCGCTCGATGTCAGCTTCGATTTCCGGGTCGTAGCGGAGCAGGGCTTCGGCTCGCTGGGCGTGGCCGAGGCCGTGGGTCAGTTCGCCGATGCCTTCGCCGCCGGTGGCCACGGTCGCCAGCACCGGGATGCCCAGTTCTTCGGACAGCGCCGGGATGTCGACCATGACGCCACGGGCGGCCGCCTCGTCGTGCATGTTCAGCGCCAGCACCATGGGCAGGCCGAGTTCGGCCAGCAGGGCGGTCAAGGTCAGCGTCCGGCGCAGATTCTTGGCATCGCCGACCTGAACCAGGCAGCGCGACGACTCGTTGAGCAGGGCGCGCATGGTCGCCCGTTCGTCATCGCTGCGCGACGGCAGGGCCAGCACGCCGGGTGTGTCGAGCAGCATCGCCTCGCGGTCGAAGCGGGCGCTGGCCCGGGTGACTTCGACGGTGGTGCCGGGGTAGTTCGAAACGTTAACGTAGGCGCCGGTCAGGCGGTGAAAAAGGACCGATTTGCCGACGTTGGGGTGGCCAACGAGCAGAATGGCGTTGGCGGCGGATGAAGAAGTAGTCACGTTCAATGGGTTCTGGCGTTGCGCTATGCCCGGCAGGTGCCGGGCCGAGCGTTACTTTACGCCGGATCACATCAGCTTTTGATGATCTGGCCCAAGTTTTTGCAATTGCGACGCGTTAGCAAATGGGAAAACCGGCGCTGAACGGTGGGGCGACGGGAAGCAACTCATGCGACCCGCCATTGCCGGCGCCCTGTCGCAAGCCAGCGACCGAGGATCGCCAGCATGATCAGCAGCACCGGAATTGCGGCGTAGAGATTCAGTGCCGGCCAGCCGAAGCGGTCGACCAGGCTGCCTGAACTGAAGGTCACACCGGCAATGGCGAGAAAGACCAGGCTGTCGTTAAACGCCTGGACGCGGGCTTTCTGCTCGGGCGGGCAGATTTCGACCAGACGCGTCGTGGCACCGACGTAAAGGAAATTCCAGCCGATGCCGAGCATGATCAGCGCCAGTTCGAAATGCGGCAGGCTGTCGCCGTTAACCGCGACCGCGATGCAACCGAGCAGGCCAGCGCCACCCAGCAACATCACCGGCAGCACGCCAATCCGCTGGATCAATGCCCCGGTGAAGAAGGAGGGCGCAAACATCGCGACGACGTGCCACTGAATTACCGTCGCCGTCTCGGCAAAGCCAAGGTGGCTGCACATCATCGCCAGCGGCGTTGCCGTCATTAGCAGGTTCATCAAGGCATAGCCGACGACACCGACGACTACCGCCAGCAGGAAATCCGGCTGGCGCAGGAGCGGGGCGAACGGTGCCGGCGGGCGCTGCTGATCGGTCACTGCCGGTGGCGCCAGGCGCAAACGGGTCGCCAGCCAGGCGGCGAGCAGGGCAACGCCCACCAGGGCCAGAAAACTGGCGGCAAAGGCTGGCTGCAGCGCATCCTTGGTCCACCGGGCCAGGCTCGGGCCGGCCAGCGCCGCCAGCACGCCGCCACTCAAGGTCAGGGAAATGGCTGAACTCCGTCGCTCAACCGGCACCGCGTCGGCGGCAGCAAAGCGGTAGTACTGGCTGACCGCGTTGAAAATGCCGATCAGCCCACCAGCCAGGGCGAACAGCACAAAATTGCCCAGCCAGATACCGGCCGCCGCGATCGCCAAACCCAGTGCGCCCAACAGCGCCCCACCGAAAAATACCGGGCGATGCCCGTAGCGGCTGATCAACCGCGCCACCGGGTAGAGCACCAGCATCGTGCTCAGGTACTGCAGCGCCAGCGGCAAGGTCGATAGCGCCGGCGAAGCGAGTTGCACGCCGATCAGCACCGAAGAAGCCAGCACGAGGCTGATGCTGGTCATCACTGCCGCCTGCGACAGGGCAAGCAGCAGGACATTGCGGCGCATGACAACGCGTGGGGAAGGCTCAGGCTGGATCGACATAGGGGTTCTCCTTGGCAGGCTTGATTAGGTGTTTCCCATCTTGCCGAAAAGGATTAATGTCTCAAATGACAACTTTCCCACGATTTGTGCCATGCAAAAAATCCTGCTGTTCGTCCTCTACCCCAATTTTCAGCTACTCGATGTTGCCGGCCCGGTCGCTGCTTTTGAGGCGGCCAACGAACAGGCGCCGGGCAGCTATCAAGTCCGCCTGTGCAGTCAGCAGGGCGGATTGGTTGCCAGTTCGTCCGGCATCGCCTTGCCGACCCAATCTTTTGGTGCAACGGATACGCTCGCCCAGGCGGGCGGCACGCTGCTGACAGTCGGCGGCCATGGCATCAATGCGGCCAGTGAAGACCCCGTTATTCTCGAATTTCTGCGGACGAGGGCCGTCCAGGCCGAGCGGCTGGCCAGCATCTGCTCCGGGGCTTTTCTTTTTGCGGCCGCCGGCCTGCTGGACGGCAAAACGGTGACGACTCACTGGAAGCGCAGCAACGATTTCCGCCGTCGCTTTCCTGGCGTGCAGTTGGAGGCGGATCGCATATACGTCAACGACGGCCGGGTCTGGTCATCGGCCGGCATCACTGCTGGTATCGACCTGGCGCTGGCGCTGATTGCCACCGATCTTGGCGAGCAGGTCGCCCGTCAGGTCGCCCGCCAACTGGTGGTCTATTACCGGCGCCCCGGTGGCCAGTCGCAATACTCGGCGCTGCTTGAATTAAGTGGCGGCCGGGGACGTTTTGCCGAACTGCTCGACTACATCCGCAGCCATCTCGACCAGCCGCTCAGCGTCGAAGACCTCGCCGCCCGCGCCTGCATGAGTCCGCGTCATTTTGCCCGCAGCTTCACGGCCGAAACGGGAACCTCTCCGGCCCGCGCCGTCGAACGTCTGCGCGTCGAAGCTGCCGCCAGCGAGTTGGAAAATGGCGGCGCAGTGCAAACCACCGCCCGCCACTGCGGCTTCACCAACCCGGAAACCATGCGTCGTGCTTTTCTCAGGCTGAGAGGCATGCCGCCATCAGCCTTGCGACGAGGGTAAGGCGTTAGCTGTGGCCTTGAGTCTTTGCGCAAGAAAGGCGGCTTGTAGCCGCCTTTCTGACCTCAAATCCAACTAACAATACCTCGCCTAAGCTATAGCGCAAATTCGCTGCAATGAATCGACAGAGTGATGCACAGGCGTCACTGTAATCGCAGCAGGCGCCGCAAAGCGCTTCGCGAGTTTTTCTGTGGAGAGAACGATGAGAATTCTCCGCTCAGCATCATTTTCCATTGGCTTGACGAGACTATCAATTAGCGAATTCCCATCCGACATCATGCCGGGTACGGGCTCGATGCGATGCGAAGCGATTTCGGTGATTTCAGCGAGATTGTCCACCAGAATTCCAAATTGCGTCTGGTAATGCTGCGAGTTCAAGATAAGAATCTGGCGCTTTCCTGTGCTACTTCGCAGTTTCCGCCGTTCTTCATCCGGCCTGACGGGGCTTAGTATCGAAGAGAGGTCAAATACCGAAATGGCCCGTTCGTCGAACATCAAGCAGCCCGCTACAAACTCTGACGTTCCTGGCATGGGGGTCAAACGTTCGGCATCGACAGCAGCAATAACAGAGGACGGCTTTAGACCGTACCAGCTTTGACCAATATAAAAACTCGCAATATCCACCGTTTCGACGCCGCGGGTTGGCACTGTCCTGAGGCGATTATTGGATGCGCGTAGTGGTGGCCGTCGCTGTTCAGTGGCAATGCTGTCCGACAGCGGCGTAAAGACAAGGGCAACGACGCCGACTGATTTGCCTGTGCCGGTCGCACTGTATTCCCTATAGCCAGCGCTCATGCAGGACCCCACAGCGTAGTATTTGCCATGATGCTCGACTATCTTGGTGACACCGTCACCCGGCTGAATGGTCAAGAATTCACGTCCAATTTCCAGTCGGGTGCAGGGCACAATTTCCGGATGGGTGCTGGCAACAACTTTGCCATCACCTTCGGCAAATACCGCAAAGGCCCCTTCGACCAAGTCACCGTTTTCTTGTCTTGGCAATACGTCGTCCAGCATCGCTTTAAATTGTGAAGTTGAGTCGAACACAATCGCGATACCCCCGACCGGTTCACTACTTTGCGGCGCTCGCACGGCGGCGGTGAAGACATAAGTAGGATGGCCTGCATACAACTCGCTATTCGCGAAATCGGATACTGAATAAAGTTGCGCTTCCTTGAGCCCCAGCGTCTCACGCACCCAACTTTCGTTCACTGGCTTCCCTATCCAGTCGTTATAGGCCGGATTGGAAAGAGCGACTACGCGACCGCTTCGGTCAAAAAGGACCATGTTGCTGTAAACCGTATACAGGGAGTTGATGCGCCGCAGGATATCCCTCAGGCGCTTCTGCTGTTCTGAATCCGCAAGGTCGACGCAAGCCAGTTCGTGCCGGAACTCTTTGGTCAGTGCCCACCACCGGCAATCGTTAGCGCGCTCGTAGAGATTGCGGTCCATGATGTCGATAGCAAGTGCAGCCTGCGTTCCGCAATCGAACAGTACGGATGAAATGACTGTCTTGTATAAATTGGCGGTCGCTTCGCTAAACACATCACGCGTATGGGCACCGGTGCTCCCTATTTCACGTAGAAGCACCTTGGCAAACTCCGAGTTATGCGCATTGTTATCCCGGGCCAGCCAAATATTCCCGTTCCATACGGCCCGATTGAGTTCCTGTTGGATAGTTTCCGCCCGGACGGGGATATTACGCAGTTCATGGGTAAACAGCGTCGAGACGTCGAGTACGCTCTGAATGTAGTCTTCTGAAACGCCTTCCAGCTCCAACGATTCAGATATGTCGAAGGCATGATTGAGCGGGGCCAACGCGTGCCCAACCCAGCCAGGTCCCGCATAGCCTTGATACGGGTGCGCTTTACGCGAGGTGGCGAGGTATTCGCGGCCACTAAAGCGAATGATGTGGCAGGCATCGTCAGCAATGGGTTCCAGACGGGCTCCCACAGGAAACTGGTAGGGGTCACTACTTGAAATAACCGTGTTGTTGGCGTCGAGCAGCGTTAAAACGCTCCAGTCATCTTCAGCAACCAGACTCTCAAAGATTCGTTGGCACTCGTCCTGAAATTTAAAACACAGACACAGCACGCCGACCGGGTGACTACCATCGCTCGACATGACCCGGTACGCGTAAATCAGGGGAGTCGCGTCGTTGGGAAGCAGGTCGACCGGCCGAGATACTTCGATATATCCCTCGGTTGTCGTTAATGCGTCATCCAGCAATCGGTCCGTTGTCTGGGTCACCGGATTGTTACCTTCAAGCTGAACCAGAACTTCGCCGGTGGGCGACAATAGAATGATGTTGTGATAGACCGAATATTTACTGACGTACTCTGCAAAGTGCTTCTGAAGCTCTAACCGCCAACCGGGGTCGTTCTTGACCTCGGGATTTGCCTCAACCGCCTCGGCGAATGAGCAAATTTGAGTGTCAGTCGCCAAGAATCCGATGTCAGCAGTTCGCTCAAACAGATTGCGCGTGAGCACATCAATGGCCACCCGCGCACATGAACCGAGATTGAGCGCGGCTTTTTTGTAGTGCTCCTTGGCGAGTTGCTCCAGGAGAACAGTCGCCAAGTGCTGAAAATCCTGGCGCATGCTGCTGATATCCGTACCTGCCCCGAGCAACTGACCAAGCAAAGTCAGGTTGTCATAGACAGCCTGGATTTCCCCCAGGCGCTTCTGGTCTGGGACAAGAGCCCCCATAAAGCGAGATAGATAACTCAAGTCGGCCTTGGCATACGACTTCTTGCGTTTTCTCATATTGGCTTGTTCCTCTGCAATTTCAATTCTGGTTACCTTGAATTCAGCAAGAGAAGTGCCAGACCTGGCAAATGCATTCTAAGCACATGACAGTAAAGCGCTTTGTGTCGCTGTATATAACGATTGATTAGTTTGCACTTTTCGCCACGCCCCAACTTGGTGCAACTTTTTCCAAGTTGCATGTTTATGCTCTAGTTCGGACCAGGTATTTCGAATGCAGATGCGATTCGTTGATCCGTACTGGCGTTAGGGGCGTTGCTTGACGGCAAGCAAGAATTCTTTGGGGTTGGTGAAGCTGCTGCCAATATTGAGCGCTGCACCGTCGCCGCTCTGTCGAAGTTGGCCTGATTCACTATTGGCTGCCTGAGTACTATGTCCTGACGTCGCGACGCTGACTTCAGGGGGCGTCTGAAGGGCGCATGGTGCCTGTTGAAAGTCTTGCGCCTTGATACTTTCCAATCCAGCGAGCAGTCCGGCCTGTTTATCAAGGCGAGGGTGCATTCCAGCTAGGTTTCTTATGCTCCCCATGCTCGGGTCGATATAGGCAGACCACCGGTCAGCGTTTTCAAGTCTCGCTGGCACCGCGGGGACAGAGCGCAGTTCATCCATCGTGCCCGCGCCGTCGAACGCCTGCGCGTCGAAGCCGCCGCCAGCGAGTTGGAGAGCGGCGGTGCAGTGCAAACCACCGCCCGCCACTGCGGCTTCACCAACCCGGAAACCATGCGCCGAGCGTTTCTCAGGCTGAGGGGGATGCCGCCATCGGCCTTGCGCCGGGGGTAAGGTGTGGATCGCGAAAGCGCTTCAGGCGGATTAACCCAACGCATGCAGCCCGATGAGGTCGCTCAGCCTCAAACAAAGCCGACGCTCAGCGTTCAAGTGAAGCGATGCTGTAGGCTTTAATACCCGGTCTCAAGCCAGTGTGACGGCTTGGGTTGATCGCTTAAGCGCTTGCCGGAAGCAGCTTTTCCATCCATTCAAGCAGGGCGTTGGCCGCTGACTCCCACTGTGTATCAAGCATCAGGACATGACCGAGATTGGGCAAGCGCCGCACTTCGGCACGCCATGGCACGGCTGAGAAATAGAGCATCGAACTTGAAAATACCGCGTCTTCTTCTCCGCCCATGACCAGCACAGGAAGTTTCTGCCGCGATTTTGGCCGCTGCATCAAGACGGTTGCCATTTCTGCGATCGCTTTCTGCGATTCAGGCACGACAATTTCCATAAAGCGCCTGGCTTCCTGGACGGTCATGTCCTTGGCGAAGTAGGCGCGGGTCAAGACTTCCTCGATGTCATCGGATCTCTGGCCGCTGAGCACTTTTTCGATGGCTTGCAGGAAACCGGGAAAGCGGGTCGTCAAGCTGATTGCGCTGGGTAGCGTGCCGGTCGGGGGTACGGGCGAAAGAAGGGCGGCAGCAATCGCTTCGCCTTTTTCGAGATAGCGATCCAGCACCATCGTACCCATCGAGTGGCCGATGACGATGGCCGGCCCGTCAATCTGCTCGATGGCGTGCGCCACATCGGCGGCGTAATCGTCGATGCCGAAATCGTCGATGCGCTCACCGCCGTCGCTCGCCCCGTGTCCGGCCAGGTCTACGGCATAGCAGTTGTAGCCATGGCGCTGGAAAAACGGGATGAAGTTATGTTGCCAACAACTTGAATCAACGTAGCCGCCATGCACAAAAAGCAGGTTGGCCCGTGCGGCCGGGCGAGTCGTGGGGTGGTGGTGAAGCTTGGTTTTGCGTCGGGTCATTTTGCTGTTTCCTGCTTAGTTATTAGCGTTATCGGTCTGTTTTCGGGCTGTATCGATCAATCGTCGCGAGATGCTGATCGGCTCCGGCAGAAGGGGCAGGGCATCGAGCGGGAACCAGTCGGCGGCCTCGATCTCGTTCGGATCCGGCGTGATCGTGCCGCCGGCGTAGTCGGCGAAGAAGGCGACCATCAGCGAGTTGGGGAAAGGCCAGGGCTGGCTGTGGAAATAGCGGAGGTTGGCGATCTCGATGCCGACTTCCTCACGAACCTCGCGGGCGGCGCATTCCTCCAGCGTTTCGCCGGGTTCGACAAAACCGGCCAGGGCGCTGAAGACGCCCGGCTTGAAGTGCGGGCTACGGCCGAGCAGCAGTTTGTCGCCATCGCGCACCAGCACCATCACCGCCGGGGAGATGCGTGGATAGGCCAGTAGTCCGCAGGCCGGGCATTGCATGGCCTGCTCGCCGGTTTTCATGGCTGTTGGCGTCCCGCATTTGCCGCAGAAACGGTGGTTGTTCTGCCAGTCCAGCAATTGCGTGGCGCGACCGGCCAGCGCGAAGGTTTCGGCTCCGGCCAGCTGGAAGATGGTGCGCAACGGCGTTGGCTCGCTGCCGGGGATGGCCGGCAGATGCTCGACATCGGCGGCATAGCATGGGCATCCGTTGAGTTGTCCGACAGGAAGTGCGTTGGCCGGATGCTTGAAATCGGCTGGCAGGGCAGACGGGAAAATCGCCTCCGCCCCATGGCCGGTGATCGTCAGCAGGCGATGTTCGGAGCGCAGAATCCAGTAACTGGTTTGAGTCATGCTGAGGTCACTTAAATGGAGATTGTCTGTGCCGAGCCATGCTCGGGCAGGCGGTAAATCGTCATTTCGGCGTTCGGTGCCAGCGTGCCGAGCGCCATGCCCAGGATGGAAATGAACATGCTGGCAAAGAAGGCTGTCCAGAAGCCGGAGATGGTGAAGCCATTGACCACTTTGGCGACCAGCAACAGCATCAGCGCGTTGATGACCAGCAGGAAAAAGCCGAGTGTGATCAGTGTCAGCGGCAGGGTCAGAAAGACCACCAGCGGGCGGAGAACGGCATTGGCAAAGCCGAGGAGCAGGGCAGAGACAATCAGCGACGATTTACTGGAAAAGCGGATGCCCTTGAAGACCAGGCTGGCGCCCCACAGGGATAGGGCGGTGATGCCCCACTGAATGAAAAAACCTGCCAGGTTGTCGAACATGTCCTTACTTTCGTTGCGATTAGCGCTGCCGGATCGGCAGTCAGCGAGCAGTTTAAGCGAAGGCGAGCGACAACTGCGGAGAAGGCGCTTCTTCGACGACTGCCTCCATCATCAACGGCGGTGGCGCAGGGTTGTGCAGAAGCATTTCGAAGGCTTCGTCCGGAAACTCGGCATGGTCTTCCAGCCAGAACTGGCATTCCTCTCGCTCCAGAATGAGCGGCATGCGCGCTTGAATGCCGCCGAGCATTTCATCGGCAGCGGTGGTCAGGATGGCACAGGTCGTTCCGGCCAGCGGGTGATGGTCAAAAATACCGGCGAACATCAGCGTTTTTCCCTTGGCGTGACTGATCCGCATTTTCTGCCAGCGGCCAGCCAGCGACTGCCATTCATGGAAGGCTGTGGCCGGTATCAGGCAACGGTTTCGCTTCAGGATCTTGCTGTAAAACGGTTTGGTGACCAGGCCTTCGCTCGGCATGGTGAGCGGTGGGCTGCGCGGTTCCCGGTCGAGAAAACTCCCGACCAGTCCCCAGCGGGCCTTGTTGCCCAGATAGCCGATGGCGCCGGCGGTGATCATCAGCACCGGCTCGGCGGGCTGCATTTCGACGCTGTGGGGCATGTCAGGCAGGCCGAGGTGAAGCGGCGGGAATTGCCTGTTCAGCGCTCTGGCCTTGGCCCTGAGTTCGTAGCTTCCGCACATGGCGGCGTCTCCGGTGATACGATATACAGTAGTTTATACAGTATTTTCCGGGTAAACAAGGCGGCTTCCGGATTTCGGACTGCCGTGCCTAGGCATGCCGCCCGTGCATAACGATGCGGGAGGCAAACCATACCGCCAGCAGATTGGCCGCGACTGCCACATAGCCGACCAAGGGGTAGTCGACGATGCGGCCGCTGGCATCGAGCGAGGTGACAAACCCGGCCAGCGTGGTGGCCAGGCCCATGGCCAGCGATTGCACGGTGCCGTTCAGCGACATGAAAGTGCCGCGCAGCTTGGGCTGGGCAGCTGAAGAGATGATCGCCATGGCCGGGATCATCCGCCCCGAGGTCAGCACGAAAAAGCTGGTGGTACAGATCAGCCAGATCCATAGCGGCAGTACCCCGACATGCGTGACGGCCAGCAAGGGCAGCATGGCGAGCAGCGCTACCCGGCGGTAAACCTCGATCTTGCCGTGCTTGTCGGCCCAATGCCCGATCAGCCGGGCGCTGATGAAGGTGGCAGAACCGCCGACCAGATACACGATGGGAATGTCCTGCTGGGCGATGCCGACGTTATTGACTGCATAGACGGTGATGTAGGGAATGACCGTAAAGCCCGAAAAAATGATCAGCGCCGAAAACAGCAGGGCGCGCAGATGGTTGCTGTCACCCAGCACGCTGAAGGTGGCCGAGAACAGATGGGCGCGCTTCTCGTCGCTCAGGTGGTGCCGCAACTCCGGCAGGAAGCGCAGGCCGATGGCCAGAAAGCCCACGCTCAGCGTAGCGATGAACATGAACGGCGCCCGCCAGCCGAGATGGTTGGCCAGCCACAGCGACAAAGGCACACCGGCAATCGTCGACACCGAAAAGGCGCTGGAAACTATGCCGCTTGCCTTGGCTCGCCGGGAAAAAGGAATGGCATCGCCGATCATCGTATGCACCAGTGCACCCATGATGCCGCCAAAGATCCCGGCCAGACCGCGCGCCAGCATCAGCATCGAATAACTCGGCGCCAGGCCGCAAGCCAGCGTCGCCAGCGCAAACAGGGTGAAGCTGGCCAGCAGCATCCGCTTGCGCTCGAACAGGTCGACAAAGGTCGCCGCCAGTATCCCGGAAACCGCCGCACTGAAACTGTAGGAGGCCACCAGCAGCCCGAACTCGTGCGTGCCGATGCCAAAGGCCGCCATCAGGACCGGCCCGAGCGGCATCATGATCATGAAGTCCAGCACGTGGCTGAACTGGATGCCGGCCAGCGTCAGCAGGAAGAAACGTTCGGCACGGGGAGAAAGCGTGGTGGTCATGGGGCGGCAAAGTCTGGCGTGGGCGCCAAGGATACGCTGCCCGGGACGGCAGTTGATAGCTTCGACCGCGTGGCGCTGAATAATTCAAGGAAAGCGCAGTTGACCAGCAGCTCAACCCCTCCACACCCTTCCCGCTTAACGGGGCGAGGTTGGGGTTTCGTGAAGCAAGGTTTTACGCCAGCGCAGCCGGCGGGCTATGCAAAGCCCGCCGTGGGAGCCGGGAGGAGGGGGCGGGCGTATCCAGTCAGCGCCAAGTTAAAAGCTGCCAGGATCAGCTTGCCACGAAGGTATCCGGCATTTGCAGGGCGATCACTTCGCCGCGTGCCGTGGCAACGCCATCCGCGTATACCGTGGCTTCGACCACGACCTTGCGACCCTTGATTTCCTTTACCTTGCCGCGTATCTCGAGCACTGGCCCAAGCGGCGTCGGCTTCAGGTAACTGACCTGCAGCGAGCCGGTGACGAAGCGAAAGGCCGGCAGGCTGTCCATGCTGCGGTTTTCGGCCTTGTACATTGCGGCAGCGGCCGTCCCCGTTCCATGGCAGTCGATCAGCGAAGCGAGCAGGCCACCATAGACAAAGCCGGGAATCGCCGTGTGCTCGGGGCGTGGCTGGAAATGCGTGACGGTTTCGTCGCCTTCCCAGTAGGTCTTGATCTGATGCCCCTGCGCATTATTGCGGCCGCAGCCGTAGCAATGCGCCAGATTTTCCGGGTAGTAATCCTGAAACGCCTGCATGCTGTTTCCTTCTATTGGCAAAACGGCATCGTAGGCTGGCCGTTGAACGGCGGCTACTGTTCAGCCAGACAGAGTGCATGCAAATTCAGCCATTGGGGCCTCAGGCCATTCGTCGGCATTCAATTCGGGTATCCGGAACCTGCTATTCAAGAGGTACGGTAGGCGCTGTTCTGCACATTTTCTGAAAGTCGGGAGGCCGCCTTCGGCCCAGAGGCGGTCATTCAGGCAGGTCAAAACCAAGAAATCCAAACGGCAGCTAAGTGATCAGAATGCAGACTTTCGCTTCCAAGCTGAATCGTCGATTGTCGGGTCAATATCGCTAGCTCACAAACCGGTAACCAACACCAGATTCCGTCAGTATGAACTTGGGGCGCGTAGGATCATCCTCGATTTTTTTCCGGACATGTCCCATGTAAACCCGAACGTAGTGGCTGTCCTCAATATGGGATGGCCCCCAGACCGCCTTCAATAGCTGACGATGGGTCAGGACGGAATCCGGATTGGCGATCAGGTAGGCGAGCAGGCGGAACTCGATCGGTGTCAGGTGTATCTGCTGTCCATCCTTTTCAACGATACGTTTGCCGAGGTCGACGCGAACATTGCCGAACTCAAAGACCGTCATACCTGTCGTTCCGGCCCGGAAACGCCGCCTCAGATGGGCCCGGACGCGAGCCAGCAGTTCAGCTGCACCGAACGGCTTGATCAAGTAATCATCGGCGCCGGCATCAAGTGCGGCCACCTTGTCGCCTTCGGCCGTGCGTGCTGAAAGAACGATGATGGGGATGTCCGACCAGGTCCGCACGTCGCGGATCAGGTCGATGCCGTCGCCATCCGGCAGGCCGAGATCGAGCACCACCAGATCGGGGTGGCGGGTGCCAACCTCGATCAGGCCGCGAGCCACTGAATCGGCCTCGAATACCTCCAGTTGCTCCGCTTCCAGAGCCAGTTTGATGAAGCGACGTATCTTGGCTTCGTCCTCAACGACGATCACGATTGGTGTAGTGGTAGTCATTTAATGAGCCTCCTCGTCTGCTGGCATTTCCTCAGCATCAAGCGATGGCGGATTGCCCCTTGGCAGGGTGAACATGAAACGCGCACCACCTTGCGGCCGATTCACAGCATAAATTTCTCCACCATGCGCTTCGACAATAGCCCGGCAAATGGCCAGTCCCAAACCGACGCCCCGGGTGGCACTTTCCGGCTGCCCCCGTTCAAATTTCTTGAAAATAATTTCCTCTTTCCCTTCGGGCAATCCGGGGCCGTTATCTTCAACCCAGACCTCAATCATCCTTTCTGTGACGTTGGCACCGATTTCGACCAAGCTGCCCGGCGGCGTGTATTTGACTGTGTTTTCCAGCAAGTTGTAGATAACTCGCTCCATCAGCACGGAGTCAATGTTGACCAGTGGCAGGTTTTCATCGAGCGAGACGCTGATCTGATGCTCAGCAAAGGCCCGCTCCAGTGTTTTCAGGGCGCTGACAACCACTTCCTCCAACGGCTGCCATTGCCGGTTCAACTCCACCCGGCCTGACTGTAGCTTGGCCATGTCGAGCAGGTTGTTGACCTGGCTACTGACGCGCAGCGCCTCTTCCTTCAGGGAGTGGGCAATTTCGGCCTGCGGTCCGGTCGGTGGCGGCTGGGTCAGGAACATCGAATCGGCCAGCCCAACCAAGACACTCATCGGGGTCCGCAGATCATGGGAAATGGCCGAGAGCACGGAGTTGCGCAGACGCTCCGATTCCATTTGCACGGTCGTGTTCTGGGCGACCTCAACGTAATGCACCCGTTCCAGTGCGATGGCAATTAGAGAGGCAAAGGTGTCGAGCAAGCGCCGCTGCTCCGGGATGAGCAGGCGGTCCGTATCGCGCATTTCCAGCGCTAACACCCCGCGCTGGCGCATTGGCGCCTTCAATGGCAAATACAGAATTGGGCTGGCCGCCAGCGTATTGGTCCCTTGGCCTGCTGCTTCGGCGTGATCAAAAGCCCACTGGGCAATACCCATGTCGACAGCCGGCAGGCCATTGGCCGAGGGAAGAGCCGGCTGCAAGCGGTCGTTGTCGTCGGTTAGCAGGAAAGCGGCCTTGGCCCCCAGTTCAGCAACGATGAAGCGTTCGCCGATTTCAGTGATCTGGTCGGGCATCAGCGCCGCTGAAAGGTCGCGCGACATTTCATAGAGCGAGCGGACGCGCTGTTCCCGGCGCGTCGCCACCTTGGCCTGGTATTTGGAGCCGGCGGTTAACTGGCCGGTGATCAGGCCAACCGCGAGCATGACGGCGAAAGTCATCAGGTATTGCACATCACTGACCGCAAAGGAAAAGCGCGGTGGGACATAGAAAAAATCAAAAATCGCAACGGAAAGGAAGGATGCCAACACGCCTGGGCCGCGGCCGTAGCGCACGCTGACCAGCACCACCGCGAGCAGAAAGACCATGACGATGTTGGGCAGGTCGACAATCGGGAACAGCGCGGCAGCTGCAACCCCAGCCAGCGCGCAACCTGCGGCTGCTTTCGCGTAAGCCGGCCACTGGTCGAAAATGCTGTCGCCAATGCTCTCCCGGGCTGCTTGCCCGGGTTCCCGGTCGATATCGGCGCGCGCCACCTGGAGTACATCGAGGTCGGGCGCTCGCTGGCCAAGGCGGTCGGCGAAGGATCGGTACCAGGGACGCCAGGGGCGCGGGTGATCCCGGCCGACGAAAATTTTCGACAGGTTGTGATCGCGGGCATATTTGACTGCGACCCCTTCAGCATCGTTGCCCGATAGCGTAGCCGTCTGGGCACCCAGTTCCTCGGCCAGCTTGAGATTGCGCAGGATCCGATGGCGACTGTTCTCGGACAGCCGCTGCAACGCCGGGGTTTCGATGTAAATGGCGTGCCAAGGGGCTTCCAGCCGGTTGGCAACACGGGCCGTGGTGCGGACGATCTTTTCCCCTCCCGCGCCAGTTCCGATGCAGGCGAGCAGGGAATCCCGGGTTTGCCAGACCGGCGACACGAGCTGATCGCGCCGGTATTGCAGCATCTGGTCATCGACCCGGTCGGCCGTGCGGCGCAACGCCAGTTCGCGTAAGGCAATCAGGTTGCCCTTACGGAAAAAGTTGCGAATCGCCCGTTCTGCCTGATTGGGCAGATAGACCTTGCCGGCCTGCAAGCGTTGCAGGAGTTCATCGGGTGGCAGGTCGACCAGGACAATCTCATCGGCGGCATCGAACACCTTGTCCGGCACCGTTTCCCAAACGCGGATGCCGGTAATGCCGCTGACCACGTCGTTCAGGCTTTCCAGATGCTGGACATTGACGGTCGAATAGACATCGATGCCGGCCGCCAGCAATTCTTCGATATCCTGCCAGCGCTTGGCATGACGCGAACCGGCGACGTTGGAATGGGCCAGTTCGTCCATCAGGATCAGTTGCGGCTTGCGGGCCAGGGCGCCGTCCAGATCAAATTCCTTGAGTAGGCGGTCGCGGTAGGGAATATCCCTTAATGGCAGGTATTCCAGGCCGTCAGCCATGACTTCCGTTTCCATCCGGCCATGGGTCTCGACGATGCCGATGACGACATCCACCCCGGCCAGCAATTGCTGCCGCGCTGCGCCCAGCATGGCGTAGGTCTTGCCGACCCCGGCTGAGGCGCCGAAAAATATCTTCAGCTTGCCGCGTTTGGACCTGGCTTCTTCCGCATTCACGCGGTTGAGCAGTTGATCGGGGTCGGGTCTTTGATCAGCCATCAATCCATCCTTATAGCCAGCCGACGCGTCTGAAGTGGACATATAGCGCAACACAGGCCGCGCTGATGGTCAGAAGCGCCATCGGGTAACCGTACTCCCATTGCAGTTCGGGCATTGCCTTGAAGTTCATTCCCCAGATGCCGGCAAAAGCGGTGGCGATGGCAAAAATACCAGCCCATGCCGCCAGCTTCTTGTTCACTTCGCTTTCTTCAATGGTCACCATGGACAGGTTGACCTGAATGGCGGTACCAATGGTGTCCCTGATCGTATCCAGCGAGGCGTTGATCCGCGCGAGGTGATCATAGACATCGCGAAAGTAATCCCGGCTGTTGGCACAGACTGCCGGCCCACGGCCACCTGAAAGCTTGCCAGTGGCCTCCATCATTGGCGCGACGGCATGCTTGAGCAAAGTAATCTTGCGCTTCAGGTCGTAAAGCCGCTCGATATTGCTGCGGGCGGCGCCCTTGGTAAAGATCTGCTCCTCGATTTCTTCGAGTTCCGACTCCAGCCGGTCCATGATCGGAAAGTAGCGATCGACGACTGCATCCATCAGGGCATAGAGGACGAAGCCCGCCCCGTGACTGAGCAGGTGCGGCTCCCGCTCGCAGCGTTCGCGCACCCCGAGAAAATGCTGCTGGCTATGGTTTCTGACCGACAGAATGTAGTTCTGACCGACGAAGACATTGACCTCCCCGATATTGAACTCGCCCTTGTCATCTTCGAGTAGGTGCATGACGGCGAATACCGAATCACCATACTCCTCGATCTTCGGTCGCTGGTGACCATGGCGAGCATCCTCCACGGCCAGTTCGTGCAGCGAGAACTCTTCCTTCATCTTGTCGAGCTCTTGCAGTGTTGCATCGCGTAGGGCTACCCAGACGAAGCAATCCGGTTTGGCCAGATAGTCGCTGATTTCCTCAACTGCCAAGTCGGCCAGGCGCGAGCCGTTCTCATAGGCAACACAATTGATCAGCATTCAATATCCCCCTGCGTTTCGACAACCCTATCCTGCACGCTTTTAGCCATTTCAGCGAGCACGCGCGCCCGAATCAACCCCGGGAAGACCGACTTGCAGTGCGGGGAACAGGTCAATTGCCGACCATAGGCCAGACGGTTGAGTACCGGGTGAACCTCATGTCGATCACCACATACCGGACATGTGTGTAGTGCCATGACAGGTTATGCAGCATGTTCGGCATAACGGGCCAGGGCTACCGCCTGATCGGCGATAGCGCTAGAAACGATGAAGGTTTCCCGACCGCGAACATTGCCCAGACTCAGCGCCAGACTCAAGGCCGCGACACCTGCCACGGCCATCCGCACCGGATTTGCGTAACAGGACAGAAAGGCCCTGATGCCTTCAATCCCCATTCCCGTTGCCGGAAATTTCGTTACCACGGCAGCTTTGCCGGGTTCCAGTGCGGCGATTTCCAGCGAGTCATTGGTCGAGGCGATGCCGATGCATAAATCTGAGCTCATGGTGTCCTTCACTTTCGATTGATATACAGCCAGGCCAGCCCAAGGGGAATGAGGATGACGGCAACGGCCAGCAGAAAATTCACGGCATCCATATTCTTTCGGTTCAACAGGTCTGGTACATCACGAATACTAGGAAAAACGATTTCAAGATTCTGAAAAATATTGGTGCTTCGCTATAAAAAGAACATATAAATTGAGCTTGTCGAGTCAGGACAGGTGCGGCCAGCTGGCGAACAGTTGAAGTACTGCCAATGCGTCTTCACACAAGTGCAGGCGCTCGCGAAAGCGGGCATTGGAAAACATCCGCGTTGCATCGGCCAGAATGTTGAGGTGTTCTTCCATCGCCTGTTTCGGCACGAGCAGGACAAGGATGTCGGACACCGGTTTGTCATCCGGGGCGGCAAAAGGAATCGGTGATGCCAGGCGGAAATAGGCGATCTGAATGCGATCGAGATACTTGATTCGGGCATGCGGAATGGCTACTCCCTCGCCCAGGCCGGTTGAGCCGACTTCTTCCCGCCGGGAGAGGCTGAGGATGACCCAATCTTTCGGCATGCCATGTCTCGCCTGCATGTGCCGGCCGATTTCTTCAATAAGCTGGGTTTTGGTCGCAACGTCGAGATTGAGAAGAATGTCTTCTGCCCGGAGTAGATCGGCGATGGTATTCAATTGATATTCCTCGATTGGGTGATGTACCCGCCATCGCTCGATCCACTGGCGGTAAAAGGGAGCGGAACGGCCCGCTCCCCATCGCACTGTTTTAAGCGCTGGCATCTGCCTTGACTTAGAAACTCTTGGTTACGGAGAGAACGGCGGTGCCACGACCGGCATCTCTGGTTTTCGTACCCGTCTGAACTCCTGCGGGGCTCAGGTCGCTGGAGAAGCAATAGAACTCAGCGGCAGCACAGTCGCCCTTGGCATCGGTGCCGATATAGGCAAGACCGACAACCCAGCCGCTCAGATCCTTGGTCACGCCGATCTTCCAGTCGGTGTAAGAACCGTTGCTGATCTTGGCAAAGTCGAGGTGGCCAACATGGCCGTTGATGCCCCAGCCCCCGCCCAGATCGTAGTTGGCGCTGAGGTCGATGTAGCTGGAACCCTTGGTGTCACCACCGGTGCTGGTCTTGGCGCCGAAGTAATCGGTCACCGCGTAGGAGTACTTCAGGGTGACGAACTTCCAACTGGCGCCGACGTAGAACTCGCCGTTCTTGACAGTCTTGTTCAGGTAGGTGGAGCCCGGGTAGTAGTAATACAGACCGCCGACGTCAATGCCGAAATCGCCGATGGCTTGCTTGTAACCACCGTAGAAGTCCATTTCCAGATTGCCTTCCGGGTAGCCGGCACCGGAATTGACGTTGGAGTTCCAGTTGCCGACATAGACACCGCTGGAGTGGGCGTAGTCAAAACCACCTTGCAGGGCCGGCTTGCCGAAAGTCTGATCGATACCACGGAAGCGGTAGCTGGAGAACAGGCCAAGGTTGCCGGTCAGGGCGGGAACTTCAGCAGCGGATGCAGCGGCTTCTTCTGCAAAAGCCGGAGCGGAAAAGGCGGCACCCAGGGCGGCGGCACCAACAGCCAGGATGGACACGGAGATTTTTTTCATAAGAGTCTTTCTATGGTTTATTTGCTAACGGAATCAAGCGCAATGTTGAGTTGCAGCACATTGACCCGGGGTTCGCCGAAGACACCCCATTGGCGACCTTCGGTGTGCTGACTGACCAGTGCCTTGACGTCGGCCGGCAGCAGATGGCGCTGGCCGGCGACGCGAGTCACCTGATAGGCCGCTGCTTCCGGGCTGATGTGTGGATCGAGACCGCTCGCCGAGGCATTGACCAGATCAGCAGGGATCGGCAGTTTGTTGTCGGGGTCGGCCGCCTTCAAAGCCTCAATCCTCACTTTGACAGCATCAACCAAGGCCGGATTGAGCGGCCCTTGGTTGGAGCCGCTGGAAGACGATGCGTTGTATGGCATCGGGCTGGTGGCTGACGGTCGGCCCCAGAAATACTTGGGGTCGCTGAAATTCTGCCCGATCAGACTGGAGCCAACAGTCTTGCCATCCTTGACGATCAAGCTACCGTCAGCCGCCTCCGGAAAGGTAACCTTGGCGATGCCGGTGACAGCCAGCGGATAAACTACGCCGGTGACGGCGGTGAGCAGGACGAAGAGGCTGACAGCGGGACGTAATAGGGTTTTCATGAGTTTTCTCCTCAGGCCAGGCCGACGGCGGCAATCGCCAAGTCGATCAGCTTGATGCCGATAAAGGGAACGATGACGCCACCCAGGCCGTAGATCGCCAGGTTCTGGCGGAGCAGCGTCGCGGCACCGAGCGGGCGGTACTTGACGCCCTTCAGCGCCAGCGGGATCAGGAAGACGATGATCAGGGCATTGAAGATCACTGCCGACAGAATGGCCGAGGCCGGGCTGGCTAGCCCCATGACGTTGAGCGCGGCGAGTTGCGGGTAGGTCGTCACGAAGGCGGCTGGGATGATCGCGAAGTATTTGGCGATGTCATTGGCAATACTGAATGTGGTCAGTGAGCCGCGCGTCATCAGCATCTGCTTGCCGGTTTCGACCACCTCGATCAGCTTGGTCGGGTTGGAATCCAGGTCGACCATGTTGCCGGCCTCCTTGGCGGCTTGCGTACCGGTATTCATGGCCACTGCGACATCGGCCTGGGCCAGCGCCGGAGCGTCGTTGGTACCATCGCCGGTCATGGCGACCAGCCGGCCCTCGGCCTGGTACTTGCGAATCAGCGCGAGCTTGGCTTCCGGCGTCGCTTCTGACAGGAAATCGTCGACCCCCGCCTCGGCGGCAATGGCGGCGGCCGTTACGCGGTTGTCGCCGGTCACCATGACGGTCTTGATGCCCATCTTGCGCAGTTCGGCAAAACGCTCCTTGATGCCGCCCTTGACGATGTCCTTGAGCTCGATGACGCCCATGACGCGGGTACCATCGGCAACGACCAGCGGCGTGCTGCCACGGCGGGCGACTTCATCCACATAGCCCGACACCGATGCCGGGAATTTGCCGCCCAGCGCTTCAACGTGTTTCCTGATGGCATCGGCCGCACCCTTGCGCACCTGGCGACCGGCCATATCCACCCCGCTCATGCGGGTATGTGCTGAGAAATGCACGAAGTGGGCATCAAGGGCATGGATGTCGCGCTCGCGCAACTGGAAGCGCTGCTTGGCCAGCACCACGATGCTGCGGCCTTCCGGCGTTTCATCGGCCAGTGAGGCCAGTTGGGCGGCATCGGCCAGTTCGGCTTCGCTGACGCCATCGGCTGGCAGGAAAACCGACGCCTGGCGATTGCCCAGCGTGATCGTGCCGGTCTTGTCCATCAGCAGCACATCGACGTCGCCGGCCGCTTCGACGGCGCGCCCGGAGGTGGCGATCACGTTGGCCTGCATCATGCGGCTCATGCCGGCGACGCCAATGGCCGACAGCAGTCCGGCGATGGTCGTCGGGATCAGGCAGACGAGCAGCGCGATCAGCACGGTGATGCTGATCGGCGTGCCGGCGCCGGCCACTTCGACGCTGAACATCGAGAAGGGCAGCAGGGTGACGATGACACCGAGGAAGACGATGGTCAGCGCGACCAGCAGGATGGTCAGGGCGATTTCGTTCGGCGTCTTCTGACGCTTGGCATTCTCGACCATGGCAATCATGCGGTCGACGAAGGTTTCACCCGGATTGACGGTGACGCGGACGACGATCCAGTCGGACAGCACGCGGGTGCCGCCGGTAACGGCCGAGAAGTCGCCACCGGATTCGCGGATGACCGGGGCCGATTCGCCGGTGATCGCCGATTCGTCCACCGAGGCGACACCTTCGATGACTTCGCCGTCGGCCGGGATGGTTTCCTGAGCCTGGACGACGATGACGTCGCCCTTGCGCAGGTCGGCGGCCGGGGTCATCTGCCATTGAGCGCCGAAACGCGGTTCAGCCAACTTCTTGGCCCAGGTTTCCTTCTTCAGGCCGCGCAGCGACGCGGCTTGCGCCTTGCTGCGCCCCTCGGCCAGCGCTTCGGCAAAATTGGCGAAGAGCACCGTGAACCACAGCCAGATGGTGATGGCCAGGATGAAACCGGCCGGCGCCTCGCCCTGGCCGCCAAGGGCTTGCACCCACAGGATGGTGGTCAGGATGCTGCCGACGTAGACGACGAACATCACCGGATTGCGCCATTGCACGGCCGGATTCAGTTTCCGGAAAGCATCGGCGATCGCCGGCAGGGCCAGCGTCGGATCGAACAGGGTAAAAGTCTTGCGTGTCATGGTTTTCTCCCCAAGCGCTTAGTGAGCGGCCCAGAGCACCAGGTGCTCGATGACGGGGCCAAGGGCCAGCGCCGGGACGTAGTTCAGGAGGCCGACCAGCAGCACGGTGCCGATCAGCAGCGTGACGAACAGCGGGCCATGGGTCGGCAGGGTGCCGGCGCCGACGGCAATGCGCTTCTTGGCGGCCAGCGAACCGGCGATGGCGAGTACCGGCACGATTACGCCGAAGCGGCCGAACCACATGGCGATGCCCAGCATCACGTTGTAGAACGGCGTGTTGGCGGACAGCCCGGCGAAGGCGCTGCCGTTGTTATTGGCGGCCGAGGTGAAGGCATAAAGGATTTCCGAGAAGCCGTGGGCGCCCGGGTTGGCGATACCGGCCTTGCCGTCGGCAAGCATGACCGCGATGGCGGTGCCGACCAGCACCAGCAGCGGTGTGACCAGGATGGCGATGGACACCATCTTCATCTCGAAGGCTTCAATCTTCTTGCCCAGGTATTCCGGCGTCCGGCCGATCATCAGACCGGCGATGAAGACGGCCATGATGGCGAAGACCAGCATGCCATAGAGGCCGGTACCGACGCCGCCGAAGACGACTTCGCCGAGCTGCATGTCGATCAGCGGCACCAGGCCGCCGAGCGGCGTAAACGAATCGTGCATGGCGTTGACTGCGCCACAGGAGGCGAGTGTCGTGATCGTGGCGAACAGGCCGGAATCGCCAATGCCGAAGCGGGTTTCCTTGCCTTCCATGTTGCCGGATGCCGGATCGACGCCCAGCTGGGTCAGCAGCGGATTGGCCTGCTGTTCGAAATGCATCGCCGTATAAGCCAGGGCGACGAACATCAGCGTCATTGCCGCGAGCACCGCCCAGCCCTGGCGCGTATCGCCGACGATACGACCGAAGGTGAAGCACAGCGCGGCGGGGATCAGGAAGATCGACAGCATCTGGATAAAGTTGCTCAGCGGCGTCGGGTTCTCGTAGGGATGCGCCGAGTTGGCGTTCATGAAGCCGCCGCCGTTGGTGCCAAGCATCTTGATCGCTTCCTGCGAAGCAACCGGGCCCATGGCCAGCGTCTGGGTTTGCGTCTGCGCCGGTTCGGTCACGACGGCGCCCTTGTCGTCCTTCAGCGGCTGACCTGCATCATCAAGCTTCGGATTGTCAAAGCTGGTTACTTCCAGCGTCGTCACGTCCTTGTAGGCATTGAAATTCTGGATGACGCCCTGGCCAGTCAGGAAAACCGCATAGATGATCGAAATCGGCAGCAGCACGTGCAGCGTGATGCGGGTCAGGTCGACCCAGGCGTTGCCGAAGGTCTTGGCCGTATGGCGGGCGAAACCGCGGATCAGCGCAATGACGACAACGATGCCGGTGGCGGCCGAGAAGAAATTCTGTACGGCGAGAGCCAGCATCTGCGTCAGATAGCTCATCGTCGCTTCGCCGACGTAGCCTTGCCAGTTGGTATTGGTGGCGAAGCTGATCGCCGTGTTGAAGGCGGAGTCCGGGCTGACCGCCGGGAAAACCTGCGGATTGAGCGGCAGCTCGGCCTGCAAACGTTGCAGGGCATAAACGGCCAAGACACCAAGCACATTGAAAAGCAGGATGGCGCAGGCATACTTCAGCCAGCCCATTTCCTCGTCCGGACGGATGCCGCACAGACGATAGATCGGGCTTTCGATCTTGCCGGCCAGACGGAAGCGACCTTCCATCACGTTAGCGATGTAAGTCCCCAACGGTTTGACGGTCAGTAACAGGACAACAAGAAAAATCCCGAGCAGAATCCAGGCATGATTGCTCATGAGAAGTCCTCCGGATTAATAAGCGCTGCAATCAGATAGACCAGCAGGCCGGCGGCGACAGCGCCGCTGAGAATGAAAAGCCAGGTCATTTGGCACCCCCGAGCCGGGCACAGCCGGCAGCGAGACCAAGCATCAGGGCAAAGAACAGCCCGATACCGGCGAGATAGACGAGATCCATATGTACACCCCATGTTGGTATTGCGACATGGTCATACTAGGAAATGCTCTATTAAAATTTTCGAGAAATATGAGGGGGAAAATATAAAGAAACGGTAAAAATCCGTTTCAAATCCATGTGCTGAGACTTTCGATCCTCGGCCCACTCCTTATGAGCGGCTGCTTCACCGCCCAAACCGCAGTCGCCGCCCTTGCTGGTTGGATTGCCGGTTTAACCGGACAGCAAACAGAGATCAGGCTCCCGAGACCGGCGGCTTTACGATCGTAAAGCCGCCATTGCGCTTGCAAACATCATCAGTCCGTTGTGGGCGCCTTGCAGACCATCCGGTTTCGCTATGGAAGGCACCCGACGACCTTCTCCGCGGCAATGGGCGTTCCACACTACATTCCGGATATCCTTTTATTTGTCGGCGATTTTTCCAGTGGATTCCGGGGTCAGCAGCACTCTTCCTCGATCTGCAGTAACAGGCTCAGCGCGTCGCTGTCGTTCCATTGTTCGAAAAATTCGCGGAACTGGTTGATGTTGGAATGAATCAGGAACAGGTCGTCGGGTTTGGCGGCAGCGCTGCCAGCCCGCTTTTTGGCGAAATATTCCCAGAAGGCAGTGCTACGGCCCGGGATGCTCAGTTGCCGGTCGAGATGTTCCATGAGTCGGCGGGCATTGCCGGTGCAGTCGATGTCCTGAAAGCTGACGTAGCGGTCGGTCTTGCGGCAAGCGCAGTCTTGAGGCATGGCGTTCTCCTGAAAGTTGTCTGGAACAACTTTAGCCGGCACGGCGCGCTGCTGTCCGTCGGCTGGCCGACGTTTTGGCTCAAGGAACGGGAGTGCTGCGTGCCTTCAGGCTATCGAGCGATGGGACGAGCAGGCTGCGTCGGCTTTGGCGCTGCAGCACACCCTCGCGCTCCCACTGGTTGATCAGCGAGGAAACGCTCTGCCGCGTCGTGCCGAGCAGGCTGGCGATGTCCTGCATGCTGAAATCGAGCGGTACCAGCCAGCCGTGTTCCAGCCGATGGCCGCGCCGCTCGGCCAGTTGCCAGAGAAAGCGGGCGAGCCGGGCTGGCACTTCGCGAAAGGCGAGGTCTTCGATGAGGCCGACTGCATTGCTCAGCAGGCGCCCCATGACCCGCATCATGGCTGGCGTTACCGAGGGATCGGTGGCCAGCTTGCGGGCGAATGTCGGCGTGTCGATCAGCCAGATGCTGCTCGGGACAACGGCTTCGACATAGGTCGGCGTGTGGGTCGTGTAGATGTCACTGGCTTCAAGAAAACTCAGGTTGAGTTCCCGGTTGTCGCCGGCCAGATAAACGCGTAAACGCCCGGAATGGACCATCAGCACCTGGTTGTGAGGGGATTCCGGCGTCGAGAGCAGGTAGCCTTTGGGCAACTCGCGCAGCGTGAAACCGGCGAGCAGTGCTTCATGCGCCGTGGCGGCGAGGTCGGGTCTGGCGAGATGGGCGTGAGCGTGCATGGATTGATTCATGCAAGAGCGATGCCCAAGGCCAGATTGTTGATTCCAATGATTTAAATTTTTCTGGTCAGCGCAAATGCCGGTTTTGCGACAGGCCGCGATGGCAAGTCTGACAAAGGGAGGCAACGAATCGTCGAACCAAGCCGGATATCGGCACTCAAAGGCCATATGATTAGTGCAGCCATCTGACTGAAACCGGAGCGATCAAATTTAATGAGCCAAACTCTCTACGACTTCAGCGCCCAGCGCCTGAACGGTGAACCGCAGGACTTCGAAGCTTACCGCGGCAAGGTACTGCTGATTGTGAACACCGCCAGTGAATGCGGCTTCACCCCGCAATATACCGGCCTTGAAGAGCTCTACTGGATGTTCAAGGACCGAGGATTCGTCGTCCTTGGCTTCCCCTGTAACCAGTTTGGCGGACAGGAACCCGGTGACGCCGAGGCCATTGGCCAGTTCTGCCAGACCCGTTTCGATGTCACCTTTCCGCTCTTCGCCAAGGTCGATGTCAACGGCGACAGCGCCCATCCGCTCTACACTTGGCTCAAGCACGAAGCAGCCGGCGTCCTTGGCACCGAGGCCATCAAATGGAATTTCACCAAGTTCCTGATCGACCGTGAGGGTAAGGTCGTCCACCGCTACGCCCCGGCCACCCGGCCGGACGAACTGGTGGAAGCGGTCGAAGCCCAACTGTAAGACGCTGCCAGCATTCATCGAACAGATAACCTCTGCCCGGAAAAGGAGTTCGCCATGCACGCCCAACAGCACACCATGAGCAACCTGTTTGCCCAACTCGGCTTGCCCAGTGAACAGGCTGCTGTTGAGAACTTCATCGCCACCCACCGCCCGCTGGAAAATGGTGTTGCCCTCTATCGGGCGCCCTTCTGGAGCGCTGCGCAAAGAGCGTTTCTCAAGGAGGAAATCATCGAAGATGCGGATTGGTCGGCGGTGATCGATGAACTCAACGGGCGCCTGAGATAGGCCGCCGCGAATCAATCGCCTAGTGCCGGCCGCTGTTTAGTTCGAACTGGTGTCCGGCCCCAGCTTGCCGCCCGAAGCCATCACCCGATTGCTCAGCGCCTGCAGTGTTGCTTGCGCCTCGGCGGCGGCTTCCTGCATTTCATTTTCGGTCAAGGGGCGAACCAGCGCTTCCAGTTCGATGCGCTGAATATTCGGACATTTTCCGACAACGCCCTGCAGGATGCTGTCGACCTTTTTTTCACCCAGGCCGAACAGCACTTTTTCCAGTACGAACAGGCGGACGACGATGATGTCCTCCTCGTTCTGCGCCGTCGCCTGCACCGCCTCGATCTCCTTGCGCAGATAGCCGCGCAATTTGAGCGGCGTCACCTCGGCAGGCACCTGCAGGATGGAAGAGCGGAATTGGCCTTGGATCATGGTTGGGCTGGCGTCAGGAAAGCCGCGATTTTCGCAGAAGGGCGGGCGCTGAGAAAGCTTGCCTTGCGATGAGGTAGTGCTACCGGACGGAGGGTCGGTAGTAATTCCAGTCGTAACGGTCAGTCCTGATTGCTGCCGAACTTGCAGTTTGGGGCTGATGTCGCAGTGATTTCCGATGAACGCTGCTGGGGACAGCCAGAATCAACCGGCATCAGCCCCCGACAGCCCCGCCGCCGCGATGTCAGGGTGTTCGCGATTATTTCGCCACGAAGCTATCCGGTATCTGCAGGGCATCCGCTTCGCCGCGTGCGGTGGCCTCGCCCTCGGCATATACCGTCGCTTCGACCACCACGTTGCGCCCCTTGATTTCCTTTGACCTTGCCGCGAATATCGAGGACTCGGCCAGATAGATTGCCGCTGCCGCCGTCCCGGTACCATGGCAATCTATCAGCGAAGCCAGCAGGCTGCCATAGACAAAACCGGGAATAGCCGTGTGTTCCGGGCGCGGCTGGAAATGGGTGACGGTTTCGTCGCCATCCCAGAAAGATCTTGATCTGATGGCCATGCTCATTATTGCGGCCGTAGCCGTAGCAATGGGCCAGCGCCTCCAGGTAGTAATCCTGAAAAGCCTGCATGCTTTCTTCCTGCGATTTGAAACGAGCAACCTAGCGTCGCCATCTGCCGGTGGCCGGTACACTCCTGAACTATTCAAACAGGCCAACGGCCCAAGGAAACATCATGCAGACACTGGTCGACCGCGTAGCTGCCCACATCAAGGCCAAATTCCTTACCGAAAGTTCCGGCCATGACTGGTATCACATCAACCGCGTCTGGCAACTCAGCCGCCAGATCGCCACGCAGGAAGGCGCCAACCGGGAAATTGCCGAACTCGGCGCCTTGGTGCACGACATCGCAGACTGGAAATTTCACGACGGTGACGACAGCGTAGGGCCGCGCGAGGCCGAATTACTGCTTCGCAGCGAAGGCGCCCCGGCGGAGGTGATCGTGGCAGTGGTCGACATTGTCGCCACTATTTCCTTCAAGGGCGCCGGCGTCACGACGGCCATGCGTTCGCTGGAAGGGCAATGCGTGCAGGATGCCGACCGCCTCGATGCCATCGGCGCCATCGGCATCGCCCGCTGTTTCGCCTATGGCGGCCACGCCGGCCGCCTGATGCATGACCCGGACGAGTCGCCGGTCTTGCACCAGACTGCAGCAGCCTACAAAGCCTCGAAAGGTGCCAGTCTCAACCACTTCTACGAAAAGCTTTTCCTGCTCAAGGATCGAATGAACACGTCAACCGGCCGAGCGCTGGCCGAACCCCGGCATCGCTTCATGGAAGAGTTCGTGGCACAGTTTCTTGCGGAATGGAATGTTGAGGCGTGACTTCATGAATTCGTTTTAGGCAGCACTGATTGCTTCATCACCTGGCAAAGGCGGGCCTAGCGATCTGTTGCGCTCGATAACCAGCCGAGTCGGTCGTCCTGGCCTATTTCATCCCCGCCATCCTTGAATAGCCGGATTTCAATGGTCTATGCTGAATTCGTAAGGTTATGGCAAATGGGTGTTTGGGGGGGGTGATCATGAAAACGTGCAATCGGTGCTTGAAGGTTCTGGTCTTTTTCTTTGCTTGCGGCACCTCGGCCTTCAGTTGGTCCGATGCCGGACCTGAGGATGTCGGCAAGAGTTGGGACAGTGCGGTGGTTCACGTTCCCGGAAAGTTGCTCTCGACCAAGGTTGACCGCGTGCAGGTCGACAAGCCGATGCCCGTGGTCTTGCTGATGCATGGCTGTAATGGGTTACAGAAAACCGAATCGGCCTGGGCCGGTTTTCTGAAGGACAAGGGCTATATCGTTGTTCTGCCTGACAGCTTTGCGCGGAGTCGCCCGCAAAGTTGCGATCCTCGCACCAAGCGCGGCGGGATGTTCCCGGGGGTGGTCAAATTCAGGCATGACGAGGTGCGCTATGCGTTCGATCGGCTTGCCTTACTTCCGTGGGTCGATCAGCGCAATATCTTTCTGATGGGGCATAGCGAAGGGGGGCGGGTGGTTGCGCTCTACGGAGGGACGGGATTTCGAGGTGCTGTGATCTCGGCATGGTTGTGCAACTCTCTCAGGTTTCCCGAGAATAACGGACTGCGTTTGCCGGAAAACATGGCCATTCTCGCGATCGATCACGAGCGTGATTCATGGTATCCCGACGGCGAAGGGCGGCATTGTGGCGAATATTTCGGGCAGCGCAGCGGCTCTCGTCAAGTCACCCTCCCGGGTAGTGAGCATGACACCTTTGAGCCGCCAGCCAGACAGGCTGTCGAAGAATTCCTGAAAGCAAACACCGAGCAATGAGCATAATCGGGACGGATCCAATTGCCATTCAGATAATCCGAGGGCATGGATTCCGCAGTTTTGTCGAGCCCATTGCTGACGGAGCCGTGCGGCCGGCGGCGCTGAGCTTAGGCGGGCCGGGATCACGCTGCCTGGCCAATACCGGTGTAGTGTCAATCCGTCGATAAGCTAGGCGGAATGTATGCGGTGGTGCCGGGAGAGAAGCCAGGCCAGCGTACCACCAACCAGCGGTGTGCCGATGGCAGCGATCAGCAGCATGGGGAGGATGCCGGATGCGGCCAGGATGTGGGCAGCGAGGGTGACGCCGAGCGATTGGCCGAGGAAGAAACTGGAGGCGAACAAGGAGACCGCGGTGCCGCGTACGGCGGGGGCCATCTGGGTGGCGTTGGTCTGCAGGGTGTTGTGCAGCATGTAGAAGCCGAGGCCGACAAAATAGCTGGCCGGCAGGGCCCATAGCCAGGTGGTGCCCCAGGCCAGCATCGCCCAGCCGAGCGCGATGAGAATGCCGCCGCCGGTGGCCAGCCCGACTTCGCCGAGGAGGCGGACAAAATGCCGGGCGGCAAGGATGTACGACAGGCCGCCGAGGCCGAAGAAGGCCATGGCGGCGCCGGCCATGGTGAGGCTGAGGCCGAAATGTTCGTGCAGGTAGGAGGGCACGAAGGCCAGGGCACCGAACACCAGCATGCCTTCGAGGAAAACAATGCTCAGGATGACCCGGGCCCACGGTTGGGCGAAGACCTGCGCGGCCTGGCCGAGAATGCCCTGGCGGGGGGTATCGGCATGGCGGTGATGGGTGCTCGGGTTGGCCCGCGATTCGAGCAGGACGACGGCGCCGATGATCAGGTAGAGCCCGGCCAGGAAGGCGAAGGCCCAGCGCCAGCCGAGCGTGTCGGTGAACACGCCACCAATGAACTGGCCGCCGATGGCGCCGAGAATCTGCCCGCCCAGGAAGCGGGCGAGCGTGGCTTGCCGTTGTTCGTAGGGCACCGTGTCGCCGATCCACGCCATGGAGAGCGGGATGATGCCGGCCGCCGTGGCGCCGAGCAGCACGCGGGAGACGACCAGCGCATCGAGCGACCAGGCGATGGCCGAGCCGAGTGCGCCCAGCGTGCTGAGCAGGGTGGTCAGGGCGATCAGGCGGTATTTGCCGAGGCGGTCGCCGAGCGGGCCGAACATGGCCTGGGTCAGGCCATAGGCGATGGCGAACGAGGAGATGACCGAGGCGACGGCAGTCGGGCTGGCCGTGAAGCTGCGAGCGAGGTCGGGCAGCATCGGGTCGCACAGCCGCGCTGCCGCCGCGCTGGCGAAGGCGGCGACGGAGAGCAGCATGACAGCGCGGCGGTGTTGGGCTTCCGGAGCTTCGGGCATGGCGTCAGGTCGGGCTCAGGGCTGCCAGCAGGCGCGGGTGGCGATGTCCAACGAGCGCAGGCGCAATTCGGGATCGAAGACATCGCTGACGAACATCATTTCATCGGCACCGGTGGCGGCGTGCAGATCGCGTAGGCCGTCGCGGACGCGTTGCGGGCCGCCGATGACCGCGGCGCCGAGGAAATCGGCAATGCCTGAATGTTCGCGCGGGTGGAGGCTCTGTAGGAAACCTTCGACCGGCGGCGGCAACGGGCGACGGTCGCCACGCAGGATGCCGAGCACGCGCTGGAAGGTACTGGTGGCGAGAAATTCGGCTTCGTCGTCGGTCGGCGCCGCGATGAGCGGCACGCCGATGATTACGTAGGGCTTGTCGAGCTTGTCCGACGGCTTGAAGTTGTGCCGATAAAGCTCGATGGCCTGCAGCAGCAGCGCCGGGGCGAAGTGCGAGGCAAAGGCGTAGGGCAGGCCGCGTTCGGCCGCCAGGCGGGCCGAGAACAGGCTGGAACCGAGCAGCCAGATCGGCACTTCGGTACCGGCGCCGGGCACGGCGACGACTTGCTGCTCTGGCTGGCGGGGGCCGAGCAGGCGCTGCAGTTCGGCGACGTCACGCGGGAAGTCGGCTTCGGTTTCGATGCGGTCGCGGCGCAGGGCGCGCATGGTCAGGCCGTCGGTACCTGGGGCGCGGCCGAGGCCGAGATCGATGCGGCCGGGGTAAAGCTCGGCCAGCGTGCCGAAGGCTTCGGCGACGACGAGCGGGGCGTGGTTGGGCAGCATGATGCCGCCCGAGCCGACGCGGATGCGCTGGGTGTTGCCAGCGATGTGGCCGACCAGCACGGCGGTGGCTGAACTGGCGATGCCCGGCATGTTGTGGTGTTCTGCCAGCCAGTAGCGGGTGTAGCCGAGCGCTTCGACATGGCGGGCGGTGCGCAGCGAAATGGCCAGCGCATCGGCCACCGTGCCGCCTTCGCGGACGGCGACCAGATCGAGCATGGAGAGCTTGAGATTGGCGAGCGGGTTCATGTGCGTTCCTTGGGGTGGGTGAGCGCCGGATTGCGCCGGCTGGCCGCCCAGCCAAGCAGCGAGAGCAGGGCGAGGCCGCCGCCGATGAGCAGGATGCCGGCGATCTCGGTGCCCTTGAACGATTCGCCGAACGTGAGGCGCGACGACAGGATGGCGACGACCGGCGTGCCGAGCACCGACAGGCTGGCTTCCCAGGCTGGCACGCGGTCGAGGATATAGATCCACAGCCACCAGCACATCGCCGTGCTGGCCACCGACATGAAGAGCAGGAGGCCGACGTAGGCGGGCGTCCAGTGGGTGGCCGGTTCGGGCACGACGAGGGCGAGCAGGACCAGCGGCACGGCGCCGAGGATCATCTGCCAGGCGGTCAGGGTCAGCAGGTCCACCGGCGTCACGGCGCGCAGGCGCTTGATCAGGATGGTGCCGCTGGCCCAGCACAGGGCGGCCATCAGGCCGAGGAATTTGCTGAACAGGCTGGCGTGCATGTCCCACGGTTCGATGATCAGCAGCAGGCCGGTCAGCGTGCTGGCCGCCGCCAGCCACTGCTTGCCACGCACCCGCTCGCCGAGCAGCGGCCAGGCGAGGAGCAGGGTCCAGATCGGCATGGTGAAGATGAGCACGGCGGTCTTCCCCGGGCCGCCTTCGACCAGCGCCCAGGTCTGGAAGATCATGAAGCCGGCGACCTGGGTCAGGCCGATGCCGAGGGTCTGGAAGGGGGCGACCAGGGTCAGCCGGCGACCGGTCAGCTTGAGGGCGACGAGCAGCGACAGCGCGCCACCGACGCAGCGTTCAGCGGCAAAGGCGAAGGGCGGTGCGTAGGCCAGGCCCTGTTTGGCGAGCACCCAGGTGTAGCCCCAGGTCAGGGACAGGACGGCGAGGGCGATGGCTGGAAGCCAGCGGCGGTAGGAATTCATGCGGTTCTCTGTGGGCCGCGCCCGGATTTTCCGGTGCGCGGCCTGGGGTTGGGGTTTGTTGTTGTTAGCCGGCCAGCGTCGGGTAGTCGGTGTAACCCTCGGCGCCACCACCATAGAGCTTGTCGGCGCGCAATTCGTTCAACGGCGCACCGTCGCGCAGACGGCGGACGAGGTCGGGCGTGCTGATGAACGGACGGCCAAAGGCGATCAGGTCGGCCTTGCCGTCGGCGACGGTTTGCAGCGCCAGGTCGCGGTCGTAGCCATTATTGAGCATCCAGACGCCGGGGTAGGCGCGGTGCAGGGCCGCGTAGTCGAAAGGCTTGCCCTCCGGCGTGCGGGTGCCGCCGGTTTCGCCTTCGATTACATGCAGGTAAGCCAGGCCGAGCGGGGCCAGTTGCTCGACGACATAGCCGTAGAGCGCCTGCGGGTTGCTGTCGAGCGGTGCCGTGAAGGTGGTCATCGGGCTCAGGCGGATGCCGGTGCGGCCAGCACCGATTTCGCCGGCAACAGCGCGGGTGACTTCGAGCAACAGGCGGGTGCGGTTCTCGATGCTGCCGCCGTACGGGCCGCTGCGGTCATTGACGCTGTCGCGCAGGAACTGCTCGATCAGGTAGGTGTTGGCGGCGTGGATCTCGACACCGTCGAAGCCGGCGGCGATCGCATTGCGGGCGGCCTTGCGGTAGTCCTCGATCAGCGCCGGGATTTCGTCGTCGTGCAGGGCGCGCGGCTTGGACACGGGGATGAAGCCTTCGCTGGTAAAGGTCGATGCATCGGCCACCTTGTCGGTGGACGACACCGGCACTTCGCCAGCCGGCAGCAGCGAGATGTGCGAAATGCGGCCGACGTGCCAGAGCTGCAGCACGATCTTGCCGCCTTCGGCATGCACGGCCTTGGTTACGGCCTGCCAGGCCACGACCTGCTCGGCCGACCAGATGCCCGGGGTGTCGAGGTACCCCTGGGCGGTCGGGCTGATCGGGCTGGCTTCGGCGACGATCAGGCCGGCCGTGGCGCGCTGGCGGTAGTACTCGACGGTCAGCGGGCCGGGCTTGTTGCCCTCGATGGCGCGGTTGCGCGTCAGCGGAGCCATCACGATACGGTTGGCAAGGGCGATGTCGCCCATCTGGATTGGATCGAACAAGGTAGTCATACGGTGCTCCTCTGAAGTGGTTGGCTAAATAGACCAGTCGTCTAGTGATAGGGTTCAAAAAATGGCCGCTATGGAGGCGGCCATTGACGTTTGCATGTGCTTAGCGGGACAGCAGTTTTCGGGTGAAGACCATGGCGTTTTCCAGCGCCGCGGTGTCGCGGTGCAACTTGCCAAGCAGGCTGGCGCCCAGCCACATCTGGTACAGGGTCTGGGCGGTCATCTGCGGGTCGAGCGGCGGCACCGAGCCATCGGCAACACCGGCTTCGATGATGCGGGCGATGCGCTTGACGATCTGGTCCGTGCCGTCGCGCAGGGTGATGCGCATGGCATCGGAGAGGTCGGACACTTCGCCGGCCAGCTTGACGACCAGACATTTCTGCTCGGCACAGGCCTCGAGTTGCTTGCCCAGCCAGCGCTGCCAGTAGCGTATCAGGCGCTCGTGCCCGGAGGCGGCATCGGCGGCGAACAGTTCGTCGAGATCGGCCAGGTAATGGTCGAAATACTCCTGCAGCAAAGCCTGGCCGTATTGTTCCTTGGATTCGAAGTAGTGGTAGAACGAACCCTTGGGCACGCCGGCCGAAGTGAGGATTTCGTTCAGCCCGACGCTCGCGAAGCCCTTGCCCGCGATGATGCGGTGGCCGGTTTCGAGAATGTGCTGGCGGGTATTGTCGTGACGATTGTTCATGAAGGGCAGTCTGTCACAAATTAGACCGGTCGTCTAGTAGGTATTTTTCCGTCCATGAACGGTATTGTCTGCCCGGAAATCCTCGCCGTGAGTTTTCTCACAAGGGGTTTTCGCTCCCTCGGCTAGCATGTTTCGACCTACCAACAATTTCAGAAAGCGGGGTCGGCGATGTCTGTTGCGATTGAAGTCAAAACCCCCAGCGGCAACTGGATTCAGCTTGTCGATGGCGTCAAGGAAAATGGAGAATTGGTTGAGGACTGGATGACGCTCGCCAAGGAACTCTATCCGGCCAGCGAAGTCCGGGTCGTGGAAGCCGCGGACCCGGTGGCTACCGCCCGCCACTGAGCGTTTAGTCCACCAGAAAGAAACCCCGGTCCTCCACGCGGCATGCGGAGATCCCGGGGGGGCTTTGGCGATAACAATAGGGGGCTGACCCCTATTGTTATCGATCTGCGAGGCCAGCAGGCCGCCATAGACAAATCCGGGAATCGCCGTGTGCTCCGGGCGCGGCTGGAAATGCGTCACCGTTTCGTCGCCATCCCAGAAGATCTTGATCTGATGCCCGTGCTCGTTGTTGCGGCCGCAACCGTAGCAATGCGCCAAAGCCTCCGGGTAGTAATCCTGAAATGCCTGCATGTTGTCTCTCTGTTATTCGCAAAAGACTAGCCTAACGGAGGCAGCCGTTACCGATCATTGTTTGCCAGGTCTCCCAACATGCAAATTCCGCCACCGGCTGCTAGTCGCTACACTTCGCACCCATTCAAATCGCCCCAAAGCCCAAGGAACCCCATGCAAACTCTGGTCGAACGCGTTGCCGCCCATATCAAGGCCAAATTCCTGGCCGAAAGCTCCGGCCATGACTGGCACCACATCAACCGCGTCTGGCAACTTACCCGCCAGATCGCCGCGCAGGAAGGCGCCAATCGCGAAATCGCCGAACTCGGCGCCTTGGTGCACGACATCGCCGACTGGAAATTCCACGATGGCGACGATAGCGTCGGGCCGCGCGAAGCCGAAATATTGCTCCTCCGCGAAGGCGCATCGGATGCAGTCATCGCAGCGGTGGTCGACATCGTCGCCACCATCTCCTACAAAGGCGCCGGCGTAACGACTGCCATGCAAACGCTGGAAGGTCAATGCGTGCAGGATGCCGACCGGCTGGACGCCATCGGCGCCATCGGCATCGCCCGCTGCTTTGCCTACGGCGGCCACGCCGGCCGCCTGATGCACGACCCCGACGAAGCGCCGGTCATGCACCAGACTGCAGCCGCCTACAAAGCCTCGAAAGGCGCCAGCCTCAACCACTTCTACGAAAAACTCTTCCTGCTCAAGGAGCGCATGAACACACCGACCGGCCGCGCTTTGGCCGAACCGCGCCACCAATTCATGGAAGATTTCGTCGCGCAGTTTCTGGCGGAATGGAATGTGGCTGGGTAAAGGCCGACACGCCAAGTTGGGCCGCCAGGAACTCCACAGCGGTTAGACTGCCTTAAGCCCATCATTCAACGGAATCAAGTCACCACTCATGAAAACAGTCGTCAGAGCCTTCTTCAAAACCCTTCGTGTCGTCATCGGTCCCTTCATGCTGCTCGGTGAATTCGTCACCCGGCCGAAGGGTGTGCTGCGGTCAGCCGCCAGTCAGGCCGAAGTCGATCAACAGTGCGCCAGCATCGTCCTCTATCAGTACAAAACCTGCCCGTTTTGCATCAAGGTGCGCCAGGAAATGCGGCGTCTGGCCCTCACCGTGCAAAAGCTTGATGCGCAACAACCGGGGGCAAACCGTGAGGATCTGGTGAGCGGTGGCGGCAAGGCCAAAGTGCCTTGCCTGAAAATCACCGATCCGGCCGGCAAGACGCAGTGGCTCTACGAATCCGGCGAGATCATCAAGTATTTGCGCAGCCGATTCGCCACAGCCTGATTCACCCCATGCCGTGAGTCGCGTTGTATTTGGCCAAAGCCTTGGCCACCTGCCCGGTCGGGCTCGCCGGGTCACCCAGGCCGAATTCGGCCTGCAAGGACGTCATGTTGGTGTCGATGTAGCTAATCGCGCGCGATAGATTGTCCAACCGGTTGGCAATGAAGTTGCCGGCTGAATTCAACAGCTCAGCCGACTTGGCGAATTTGGCGGTGAATTCGTGCAGCGCACCAACCGCAGCCTTCTTGTCGTTGGCCAGCGCGGCATCCAGCCGAGCGTTATCCACGGTCGCCAGCTTGGTTACCGGATCAATGCTCAGGCCAAGGTCAGCCATGCCGTGCAGCCCGTCCTTGGCACCATTGAATGGATTGGCGATGCTCTGCTCCAGTTCCCACTGCGACACCCTGGCCGCCTGCGTGTCCGCCAGCATGCCGCCATCCTGCAACTCACTGCCGAAGCGCTGTATCCAGCCATTGTAGGCATCAGCAAATGCCTGCACGCGGGACCGGATTTCTTCGCCGCCGGTCGATACATCGGTGCTGCCCAGCTTGCTAGCCTCCTGCTGCAGCGTCGAGACGTAGGATTTCATATCGCCCATTTCGGACGCTTCGGCCTTGTAGGCGACGGCCTTGGCGTTGATATTCGTCATCATCCGGTAGGCCGACTCCGGATCGAACAGCGCCATGTTGCGCCCCGCCGCCGAAACGCCATTCGTGCCACTCATGCTGGCGGCGCTGGCCAGCAGGGCATCTAGAGGCGAAGCACCCGCCGTTTTGCCGGCCCCGAGAATATCGGCAAAGTTCACCCCGCCCGACACCTTGCCAGAACCCAGCGCAGCCGAAACCAGCGAACCAACCGTTTGCGATTCAATACTGGCTATCTGCAACTTCAGCGCGGACGAGAAATCCACCGCCCCCGCTGAACCAGCCGCCGGCGTCGTCGCCTTGCCGCCCAGAAGTTTTGAAAAATCGAAACTATTGCTGTTAATTCCATTAACCGACATAACGCCTCCAACTGTTTCGAAGGCCAAAGGCCCTCGTCCTGCTTCATGTCCAGTTACAAGCAACAATCACACCGATCTTCCGCACGGCCTTGGGGCGTAGCGGCGCAAAGCAGAACCTTCCTGTCGGCCCGCTTGCAGCACAAGGAACCCGAAGGCAACGGAACGTGCCGGGCAAAACTTCCATGGTCAATGACAGACCTGAAACCAGCCGACACGTTCCTGGCAAGCAGGTGATTTTTGCCGGCTAAGCGGCAAGACCAAGCAGGAAGAAACGGGCCGATTTTTGGGCTATTTTTGGCAGCTGACTGAATAGTAATGGGGAGCTGACCCAGAGCTTTCCGAATGGAGGCTTCCTTGGTCAAGCGGCAAAAAGCGTGAAAAATGAAAGGGGAAAAATCCCCGATACGCACGCCGCTACGTGCCAATTACAAAACGATACACATCATTTGTTGCAATGCAGCATTTTTCTGAGACAATAGCGGCTGTCTCCTCCATCTCCTCCAAGAAATGGATTTATGCCCGCCTAGAGCGGGCATTTTTTTGTCCGGATGAATCACACGCAGGCGAACAGATGGGCTTTTGCGCCATTCGCAAGGACAAAAAAGAAGCCCGTCTAGTGCGGGCTCTCGGATGATTTGTCTCCTCCACCCGAATCAATCATGTTCGGTCGGACGCCAGGCGCCCAAGGGGAGCTAGATTATCGCTGGTTAAACTGATGTTGTATACGTGAATTTGAATCACGCTGCTGCCTCGAGGCAGGGCAGGCTGATCGTCAGAAAATTCGCCGCGCCAGCCGCATATCCGATCTGCAAATACTACCGCTCTAACCTCTATTGACCCTGTAGCAGAGGCTGTTCAATTGAAGTTGCCTCTTCGGTAAAGCCGGAAAACCATGACTTTGTAAGTTTTCAGATGCAACAAAAAGAAGCATTCACTGCATAACGCAAGCTTCTTTTCGCGGTGCCTATGGGGCCGGAAGAAAGGCAGCCAGTTGCTTTTGCAGCTTCGCGGAATCGCATTCCGGGCAGATCGTGCCGCGCCCCTTGCCGGACAGCATCACCATGGCGTGCGTGCGGCACTTCTTGCAGCGGATGCCGAGGTGGCTCAAGTCGAGATAGGGTTTCGTCCAGTCCGACGTCACTTCAGGCAGCGCGGCGGCCAGCCAGGCAAATTCACTGACGTCGAAGAAATTGCCCAGTCCTATCCAGCGCAACGCCTTCAGCTTGCCGAGTGGGTGCAACGAACCATCGGCAACATGAATCGCGCCGAGATGCAGCCAGCGCAGCCGGGTCAGGTTGGCGAGCGGAGCCAGCGTGGCCAGCGTCTGGCGCTTGCCTTCGGCGCCGGAAAAGCCGAGACCTTCAAGATCAGTCAGGGAGGCCAGTGGCGAGAGGTCGGTGATGGCCTTGAGATTGTCCAGTTCCAGCCAGCGCAGCGAGTGCATTTCGCCAAGTACGTCGATGTTCGTCACACCCGGCGAACTGCCGAGATGCAGCGCCTGGAGCCCGCCCAGCGCCGGCAGGGCGGTCAGTGACGTGATGCCGCTCCATTTGACGTAAAGGCCTTCGAGCGACGGTATGTGGCAGGCAGCGTCGAAAAGCTCCTGCGGCGTGCGCGACTGGAACCACAGATAGCGGACGCCATTCAGGGTCGGCAGGAACTCGCACCAACTGTGTACCAGCGCCTTCTGGGCCTTGGCCGGCAGTTCGGTCTGGGTGCAGGCAATGGCCAGGTTTTCGCCGCCCGTATAGTCCTCCGGCCGGCGCACGCTGCGGGGCGGAAAATTCTCGTCCGGCCGGTGATGCCAGAAGCCGTGCCAGGGCTGTGGGCCGGCCCGCCTTGCCTGCTCCTGCGCGGCAAGAACGGCTTCCTGAAGCTGCTTGCGGAATTCGTCCATCGACAGGCTCATGAAATCTCCCGGTTCATTGCAGGCTGCGGCCAAAAAACAATTGGGGTATGAACCCTATCGTTATTGAAAATAAATTGTCTCCGACCCCTTTGGTTCGCTTTCCGCAGCGAAAACCGCTACACGGTATTTCAATGCCTGCCCCACACGCTGGGTTGGTCCGCCGTCCAATGGCGCATTCTGGATAACGCCCACCAGAAAAGGAATCTTGCCGAATACGAGGGGTTTCTGGAGATCGAAGAATCCGCCATCGCCGAACTGTGCGCGCTGGTGACTGGACTGATCGCTGACGCAGGTAAGCTGATCGAAGGCTGAGCTAGTTAAACGACAGGGGTCTGACCCCTATTGTTGCGGTTGACCGTGGGAGTCAGAAAAACCAATTCGTTCTGACCCCTTTAGCTATTGGTTATTGGATGTTGAGAATTTTCCTAATTCATCGATAAGGTTCTTAATGTCTTGGTGTACCTCAGTCGGCTTGAAACTTCCCACGATCTGACCATCAGATACCGAAATTCCGACAGATGACTGAAGCGCAGCATTAATTGATGCTAATACTTCTTTTCCCGGTACCAAGGCTAAGCGGCCTGCACTAGAGGACCACTGTTCTTCAAATTCTCTAGAAATTTCCTCAGTAATTGTGGCTTGATCAATATGAGGTGTTTTCTTCCGAGAAAACTCTACTGCTCTAGCTTGAATTTGTCCAAATACTGAATGCTTGCACGTTTTCATCGCATCTTCGATAATTTTTTCGACATCTGGCAATTCTTGTTTTGCTGTTCCAGATCGTCGAGCTCGTTCGATCAAACGGGAATCAATTGCACGTTCCAATGCATTTTTATCCAGAAGATAATTTTCAATTTCCTTGCGTTTGTGGATATGAGCCATAAATCCATGTTTTTGCAGTTCTTTCGTTACGTCAATAATTTCTGACTCTGGTCTATAGTCTCGATCAAGAATAACAGCGCGCGCAATGTTACTACCTACAGTAGCTTCAATGCCGGAAGTAAGGTCAACAGCTCTCTTTGGATTGAATCCTTCAATTTTTACAACTGCAAAATCTGAACGATTGGCCACTCTTTGATAACCAAGTACCCTTGCAAAGACGCTAATAATTTGAAAATCAAGCCCTTCAACAAAAACCACACGTTTTGTTTTGGAGAGCTGAGTAAGAATTGGATTCAGATTAGAACCAAGGGCTGAGAATACAAGCTTAAGCTGTGAGATGTCCTTTACGCGCTGAGCGCTCTTGTTTTTCTTGCTAATATTAACGAGATTGTTTGGTTCGCATTCAACAATTATTTCTGTTGAATGAGTGGCAATTAGAATATCTGGCCCTAATTCACGCAGCAGTGAAACCAATTGACGCTGGAGGTCAGAGTGAAGGTAAATATCTGGTTCATCGATAACTAGTAAAGATGCTTTTGACGCTTTTACGACGTGAGTCAGCATCTGACACCAAACTTGAAATCCGTAGCCTGCCCAACATATTTCACGAGGGTGGCGATCTTCTGGGCAAAACATAGCAAGATCACGATGATTTGGAGATAGCTCAGGAGGTTCAATATCCATCCCTGGCCAAGTTGTTTTTATCAGTTGGCGAAATGAGTCAAAACCTTCAGGGTAATGATACCAAATGTTTCTGAAATTTCTGGAGGCACCTGATGTTAATAGCGCCAAACGGGCAGCTTCTTTCGCATATAGCGACTCTTTCTGATCCACAGGGCCTAGAATTGGGACAAAACCAATCTCAAAGTCAAAATCAGCCTTAAATTGAGAAGGGGTGCGAGGAAGTTTTCCATTGGACTCAGCAATCAAAATACATGACCGCTGCTCTGGAAATAAAAGCCTTAGATGGTTTCCATTTGAAAGTCGGAACTTGATCTGAGCTGGGGTGCTATCGTCATAATCAAAGAAGATGTTTTCCGAAGCAATCGGGAGTTCATTTATGTTTATCCTGTAACCCAAGCCGGAAAAGGTGGGTACATCAATTCGCTCCGGACTTCTTGCTCTTGCACGCCGCATCCCCTCTGCCAAAATACGAAATGCACTGATAATCGTGGACTTCCCTGCGTTATTTGGCCCAACCAAGACATTAAAATCCTGCAGGGCTATTTGAAAATCATCGAAAGCCTTATATCTACTAAATCGAACACTGGTTATACGAAGGACAGCCATTTAATAACCTTATTCATGAAATTTTCAAGTTAATATAAATAGGGCCAGAGTTAACTGGTTTCACCGCCAACCACCACCAACTCCCTAGTCGCCCTAGTCATCGCCACATACAACAACCGCGCCTCCTCATCCTTCCGCCCTTCATCCACCGCCCGACCAGCCCCCGGTATCGCCACCAGCGGAAATTCCAGCCCCTTGCAGCTATGCATGGTCAGGAACTTCACGGTGTCTTCCTTCTCCGCAAAGGTGATGTCGTCCTGGTAGGTCACCGGGATGCCGGCTTTTCTTAGCGTGGCGAGGACCGGTTTGCCGATGCCGTAGTCGCGGTAGATGACGGCCATGTCGCTCCACGGGGTGCCGGTTTTGTGGGCTTCCTTGAGGTGTTTGGCGATGTAGTCGGCTTCTTCCTGGATGCTGGGTAGCTTGATCAGTAGCGGTTTGGGGCCGTGACGGCCGGCGCTGATGGGGGCGACGAGCGGTACGCCGTCTTCGTCCGAGGCGCTGGGTTTGAGCAGATCGCTGGCGATGCCACTGGCCAGTTCGAGGACTTCCTGGGTGTTGCGGTAGTTGATCTTGAGGATGGTGGTGCGGCCCTGGGCCTGGATGCCGAGGCTCTTGAAGCTGAATTTGTTGTGACGCCCATTGCCGTAGATGGATTGGGCGTCGTCGTAGAGGACGAGCAGCGAGTTGGTGCTCGGGTTGACCATCTGGGCGACGAGCTTGAGCCATTCGGGCTGAAAATCGTGGCCTTCGTCGATCAGCACAGCGTCGTACTGGCCGGCCGGGATGATGTTGGCGTCCACGGCGCGGATCAGGCGGTCGACCAGTTCGGCGGCGTAGATATCGCTGCCTTTTCCGCTTTCCGGCAGGTCGGCGTTATAGGCAACGAGTTGCGCCCGGCACCATTGGTGGAAGGTGTGGACGTGCACCTTGTCGGCCAGCCCCTTGCTAGCCATGGTGCGGGTGAGCCGTTTGGCGAGGGTGCGGTTGTAGCAGAGTACAAGGATCGGCCGGGCGCAGACTTTGGCCAGGTGTTCGGCCCGGTAGCCGAGGATCAGCGTCTTGCCGCTGCCGGCCACGCCGTGGATGACGCGGTGGCCTTCGCCGAGGCTGCGGGCGAGTTGCTCCTGCTGCAGGTCCATGACGTGGACGATGTCGGGGATTTCCGGTTCCTGATCATCGAACAGGCCGTTTTGGGTTGGCGCGGCGATGCGGATTTCGGGAAACAGGTGCCAGCGGATGCGGTCGATCTGCGGCAGTGAGAGCGGCACGCTGCGGGCAAAGGGGAGCATGCCCCACAGCCGTTCCTGAAAGGCTTCGGCATCGACGCTTTCGGTCATTTCGTCCTGACAGATAACCCGGTGAGGCTCGATGACGTCGGCGAGGTTGGTGCTGTCAAATTGCTTGCGGCTGATGTTGGCGAGCACGACGCCGTAGCTCCACGGGAAGAGTAGCGTTCCCTGCATGCGTCCGCTGTTGATGGTCAATTGCGGGTCGCGTTGCAGCAGATTGCTGACTTCGTGGGCGTATTGTCGAGCTTGTTCGAGCGGGTTGGAGACGCGCTTGAGGCCGGTGCTGGTGAGGATGCTGGCGCTCTGGCGGTCGATGTCGCGGATGGTGTCGAGCTTCCAGTCCTTGACCTCAAGCACCAGCACGCCCCGGCGCGGATTGAAGACCACAAAGTCGGGATGCACATTGCGCGGGCCGAGCGGTACGTCGTACCAGAGCAGCCAGTCGTCTTCGAGCTTTTGTTCGAGGCGGTATGCCAGGCGGCGCTCACCGCCTGTCATGCGCGAGACGCAGGTGCCGATTGCCGGTATCAGCGCAGCCAAGGCCGCCCCCTATGCTTTTGTATTTGGCCGATTATGCCATTCAAAAGCTATAGCAAGTTTTGCTAATTTGCCTTGTTCGTGAATTACCAGACAAAGAAAACGAGCGTCCAAACCATCGCCATCAGCCCGACCGGTGACAGCATCGCGATTCCAGCAAGCAGTTTTTGGCCGACATTCCCGGTTGATCGCAACACGAGTTGGAAGGCCAGCCACAGGCTACCGAGGCAACCTAACGTCAGCAGGGCGATACGGAAATACGGTAACCAGCCCAGCCACAGGTGTTCGGCTTTCAAATGCGTGACGGTCAGCATCGACAGGCCGAGGATGACGCTGGCGGCGGCCAGTGGCGTCAGTGCCAGAGTGAAGCGTTGCCAGGTCAGGTGTTCGGTTTTGAGTACGCGGGCGGCGATGGCCGGGCCGATCAGCAGCAGGCTGCCGAGCAGGAAGCCGCCGCCGAGCAGGTAGGCGAGGATCAGCGCGCCGTCGAGCCAGGTAAACAGGTCGCTGGCTTCCGGGTAGTGGGTGAGCAGCCACCACGGTACGTCGTTGTCGAGCAGGGCGAAGTGGTCGTGGTCGACCAGCCATTCGGCGGCAGCCAGTTTGGCGCTGAGGAGCCAGGGGCTGAGCGTCCATTGGAAGGCGGCGGTGGCAACGCCGAGCACGCCGTAGACCAGTGTCAGCGCATCCGGCGTCTTGGCCGGGTTGTTGAAATCGAGGATTTCGCTGAACGGCGAGCGGGTGGAGTAGGTGACGGCATCGCGCTGGCCGGCGCAGCGGCCGCAGCTATGGCATTCCGAGGCACTGGTCATGCGGCGGACGTCGAGCAGCGGGGCGCAATTGACCGGCTCGAAATCGCCTTGATGCTTGTCCCAGGCGTCGCGGTCGACCTTGTAGTGGAGCGGGGCGATTTTGGCCAGCACGGCGAAGACGCCGGAGGCCGGGCACAGGTAGCGGCACCAGATGCGCTTCTCGCGGCCATAGAGCAGGCCGATGCCGATGGCAGCAACGGTCGAGCCGCCCAGCACCAGCAGGGCGGCTTGCGGGTATTCGTAAACGCTGACCAGCTGTCCGTAAACCGTGGTGCAGACGAAGGCGACGAAGGGCCAGCCGGTCCATTTGAGCCAGCGCGGCAGCGCCTTGCCCCGGCCGTACTGGCTGACCCATTCGGAAATGGCGCCTTCCGGGCAGAACAGGCCGCACCAGACGCGGCCCATGGTGACTGTGGCGATCATCACGCCCGGCCACCACAGACCCCAGAAACAGAATTGGGCGAACAGGCGCAGGTTGTCCCAGATATGAGCGTCTTCGGCCGGCAGGGGGATGAAGGCGGGGATGATGACCATCGCCGCGTAGAGAACGACGATCACCCATTGAATGGCGATGATCAGTCGGCGGTTTTTACGCAGAAAGAGACCGATCCGCGCAATGCGGCTAGTCTCGGCCTTGGCGTGGAACTGGATGACGTGTTCAGCCACGGGCGATTCTCCGTTGGGCGACGATGACAACCCCCCAGTAGCAGGCCCAGGCGAGCAGATCGCTGAGGGCCGGGCGGGCGCGGTAGCCGGTGAAATCGGCCAGAATCTTGCCGCCCTTGGTGGTGTCGTCGAGCAGCATGGAGGTATCCCACACCGGGTCGAGCAGTGGCGGCAGCCAGCCGGCACCGATCATCCGGTCGATGCCGGAAAGGAGCAGGGCTGAAGCCAGGACGAGCAGCAGGATGGACGACAGGCGGAGCAGCAGGGCAATGTTGAGTTTGGCCAGGCTGCGTGCCGCCAGCCAGGCGGTCAGCCCGGCGGCGGCAAGGCCGAAGAAGCAGCCAAAGGCCAGCGCCTGCATTTCGCCGCCCTGGGCCAGTCCGTAGAGGAAGATGACCGTTTCGGCCCCTTCGCGGGCCACGGCCAGTGCCGCCACCACGGCGACGCCGAGGTGACCGGAACGTTCGGCCGCGCTGCTCAGTTCGGCATGCAGCATGGCCTTCATCTGCCGGCCATTTTTCTTCATCCACAGCACCATCTGGGTAATCAGTCCGGCGGCGACGAACAGCGTTGCAGTCTGGAAGATTTCCAGCGCATCGCCGCTCAGTCCGTCCTGCACGCCGAGCAGCGCCCAGCCGAGAAGCAGCGCCAGCCCGACACCGGCTGCCAGTCCGAGAAACAGTGCGCGCTTGCCGCTGCCGCTGTCGTCATTGGCCTTGAGCCAAGCGTAAAGGATGCCGGCGATCAGGAAGGCTTCGAGGCTCTCGCGCCAGACGACAAAAAATGCGTTACCCATGCTGTGCTCCGTTGCGGTTCGTTATCGTTATTTGGCGACGATCTTGCCTTGCCCGGTTTCCGGGTGGAAATCGTCAAAGAACTTGTAGCTGCCGGGTTTCATCGGGAAAAACACCAGACTGCGGGTGACGCCGGGGGCGAGCACCAGTTCCTTCTTCAATTCCAGGCTCTCGAATTCCGCAGCGCCCGGCCCTTCGTTCTTCACCTCCAGCCGGAAACGGCTGCCGGCGGGAACTTCAATCGTTTCGGGCAAGAGTCGGCCTTCCTTCATCAACAGCTTGAAAGTCGGCATGTCATCGGCCACGGCGGTGGTCGACGCCAGGAAAAGGCCAAAAGCTGCGGAATAGAGAGCGTGTTTCATACAATTTCCTTAGTAGGCGATGTTGGCGCGCAGGGCGAAGACCTTGACCGACTTGGCATCGCTATTGCCACCGCCATTGGTGACGTACTGGAAGTCAGGCGACAACTCGAATTGCGGCGACAGGCGGTAACGGTAATAAATTTCTGTCAGTTTCTCGGCGCCTTGCGGGGTGAAGCTGTAGGCGATCTGCGATTGGGCATCGTCGAGATAAGCCGTCGCCGTGCTGGTCCGGTAGCCCTTGCCCGACTGCAGCCAGGCGCCGGCAATGCCGATCGAGTCAGCACCACGATTCCAGTAGCTGCCCGAGAACTCGGCGCCGGCTGTCATCGCCTGGTTGAACGGCAACTCGCCACTGACCAGCTTGCCGTAACGGGCGAAGAGCTTGATGCCATCCCCAACGCGCTGGTCGATCGAAGCGCCGATACCGGTGTGCTTGTGCAATTCGCCGGTGTAATCGGCGGCCTGGCTGCGGTTCCAGCCATAGATCCGGTAATTGCCGGTCAGGCCGCCGAATAGTTTCAGCTGCTTTTCGGCCTGAACCATCAGCAAGGGTGAAGACAGGCTGTGCTGATAGTTCGAGCCCCGGTCGCCAGCCCCGAACATGCCAACCGACAGACGCCACGGCTGGGTCTTGTCGAAATAGTTCAGGTAGGAGGCAACGAAGCCTGGCTGGAAACCGTTGGCATCGACGCCGACTTCCCGGCCGGCATCAAGCAGCGGGTTGTGGACGAAAACGGAATTCAGGAACTGCTTGGCTTCGTCGCCGGCGGCTGCGTTCTGGTCGAAGAAGCCGAAGATGTCCATCTTGCCGAAGGTCAGTTGCAGGGTTTCGCGCGAATAGGGCTTGAAGCCGAGGAAAGGCAGCGGAATGTTGGCCTGGTACCAAGCTTCGCCGAGGATGGTCACCGAGTCGTCCGGACTGCTGCCCGAGGCGCGGAAGGCCAGGGCATTGGGGGCGCTGGCGAAGTGGCCGAGGTTGGAGAAAGCGGCGTTCAGGCCAAGGCCCTGGCCCATGCGCAAGTGGGCGAACAGCTTGTGTTCAATGTCGCCGAGCGGCTTGAGTGGCAGTTCGACCGACACATCGGCGCGGTAATTCAGCTGGCTGCGGCCGTTTTCGATGCCGTCCGGCAGGCCGCGTGCCTGCTGGGCAACAGTCGCCAGCGCGGCGCCGACCTTGATGCCGTCCAGGCCTTCGGCAATCTTTGCGGCCTTTTTCATGTTCAGCGCGTCTTTTTCGACGGCTTTCAGGCGCACCGTCAGTTCCGGCTCATCTTCGGACAGGCGCGGGCTTTCCAGTGCCTGGCTGAGCTTGGTGCTTTCGCCCTTGAGGCTCTGTACTTCCTTTTCCAGCTCGGCGTTGCGGGCTTCGAGCTTTTCCATGCGCTCGACCAGTTTTTGCAGCGTTGCTGCGTCAGGTGCGGCGAGGGCAGGCAGGGCCAGCCCCGCCGCGACCAGCGCAGCGGTCAGTTTGGCAAGTTGCATGCTTAGTAACCGCCCTTTTTGCCGATGCCGACGTAGGTGAATTCGTACTCGACTTCAAACGGCTTGAACCACGGGCGAACGCCGGTGGCGCGGTCGGTGTGGCGGCCGAAATGGGAGTGCGGGTTGGCCGACGGCGGCAGGATGGTGTACTTCACCTTGTACTTGCCGGGGCCGGCCAGTTTGACGTTGTCGCCGTAGTGCGGACCGTCGTTGGCGACCATCGGCATGAAATCGCCGCTCACCTTGAAGTCGCCGCCGATCTTGGAAACTTCGAACTTGATCGCCAGGTAGGGCATCCAGGCCCCTTCCTCGAAACCGTTCGGGTTGTTGGCCAGGGCGTGAATGTCGGCTTCGAGGTGGATGTCGGAATCGCTCGCTTTCTTCATCATGCCTTCCGGTTCCATTTCAACCGGTTGCAGATAGACGGCGGCGATCTCCATGCCGTTGCGCTGCTGCGGCACGCCGATCGGGTATTCGATGGCCAGGGCGGGGCCGGCCAGGGCTGCAGAAAGCGCCAGAGCGGAGATAAGTTTTTTGGTGGACAACATGGCATTGACTCCTGAAAGTCTCTGGCTCGCTGACCACAACGCGGTGGGCTATCCGAAATAGCTGGCTGGCGTCGGGCTGGCTGGCTTGAGGATGGTTAAATTTGAATAAAGGAAAAAAGGGTTAAGGCTTGTCGCTTCCCGGTTGCGTGACGAAGCCGATCTTGGTCAGCCCGGCGCGGCGGGCGGCACTCATCGTTTCGGCGACGGCTTCGTACCGGGTGGCGCGGTCGGCTTTCAAGTGCATTTCGACATTGGCATCCTGGGCCACCGCTTCGCCGAACCTGGCTTCGAGGCTGTTGCGGTCGACCGCCTGCGTGCCGACAAAAACCGTGTTTTCGGCATTGATCGAGACCTGCAGCGTCATCGGCTTTTCCGGCGTCGGCGTGCTGGAGGCACGCGGCAGTTCGACCTTGACCGAATGCGTCATCAGCGGTGCGGTGATCATGAAGATGATCAGTAGTACCAACATCACGTCCACCAGCGGCGTCATGTTGATTTCGGCGGTCGGCATCTGGTGATTTTGCGAACTGAAGCTACCAATGGCCATGTTATGCAGCCTCCGTGGCGGCGCGGGCGCGCATCGGGTGAATCTGCGCACTGTTGGCGACAAATGGCTTGCCGACCGTGAAGAAGGCGTGCAGATCGTGGGCGAAGGCGTCGAGATCCGCCAATAGGACACGGTTGGCGCGGGTGAAGGCGTTGTAGGCAAAGACGGCAGGCAACGCAACGGCGAGGCCGGCAGCGGTCATGATCAGCGCTTCGCCGACCGGGCCGGCGATTTTTTCCAGCGCGGCCTGGCCGGAAATGCCGATGGCGACCAAGGCGTGATAAATGCCCCAGACGGTGCCGAACAGACCGACGAACGGTGATGTCGCACCGGTGGTCGCGAGCAGGGTCAGGCCGTTTTCCATCCGGGCCTGGGTGGCGGAAAGTTGCTGGCGCAGGGCGCGTTCCATCTGCTCGGCTGGGTCGAAACGGGAAGCCAGGCGGCCGGTAACCGCTTCGCAGTCATGGTTGCAGCAATTCGCCTGGGTGGCCAACTGGGCGTACGGGCTGTCTTCACCTGCCTTGCGCAGTTGTTCGATGCCTTCGCTGACACTGCTGGCGGCCCAGAAAGCGGCCATGGCCTTGGCGGCGCGGCGGGCCCGGAACCAGTCCCAGGCTTTGGCCAGAATCAGATACCAGCTGGCGATCGACATGACGGCAAGAATGCAGGCAATGGCATGGGAGATCAGGTCACCGCTGGCCCAAAGGTGGGCAAAGCCGAAGGCATTTTGTGCTGTTTCCTGCATTTGTTATTGCTCCAATTTGAAAATGATGGGCACCAGTACCCAGCTCTGGATGGCGGTGTCGCCTCGTTTGGCTGGCACAAATTTCCAGTTGCGCACGGTCTTCTGGGCCGAATCGTCAAGGCGCTGGCTGCCGGAGGAGGTCTTGACCTCAACGCTGTCGGCGGCACCTTGCGGATTGACCGAGACGCGCAAGATGACCTTGCCTTCTTCGCCCATGCGGCGGGAGAGTGGCGGGTAGGGTGGGGCAGGGTTGCGCAGGTAGTCGGCATCGAAACGTGCCTGGCTGATTGCCTCGGCAACCGGTGCGACTGGCGGGGCTGGTTTGACGTCGGGCAGCGTTGCTACAGGGGCCGACGGGGCTGGAGCATTGCTCTGGGTGGCTTCGATCACTGGTGCCGGTATCTTTGGCGCTGACTGACGGATCGGCTGTGGCTTGGCAATGGGCGGCGCTTTTGCTTCAGGTTGTTTCTGGGCGACCGGAGCCGGTTCAAGCAGATCGACAACCAGCGGTATTTCCATGATCTGTGGCACGACCGTTCTGGCCGCGATAACCAGCAGGAAGACCGCAATGTGAGCACCGATCACAATGCCGAGCAAGCCGCTGCGCTGGGCTGAAGAAGGTCGGGAAAGGACGTAGCTCATCAATTTATATTCAGTTTCTTCCGAACGTTCGGCAAAAAAACCTTGGCTGGCTGGCGTTTCACTGGCTGGCTATGGGAACGAGAGATTTACAACGGAGGGAAAACTACTTGGTCAGGATCAACTTGTTTTCGCGAGTAACGCGCAGCAGGTAGCGCTGGCCAGCGTGTTCGATCTCGACAGCCGAAGCGCCTTGCAACAACTTGCCGCTGTCGATGCGCGGGCGGTCATTGCTGGAAGCAGACGGCGGATTCTGGCAGGGCGGTTTGGATTGGTTGTTCATGAAGAGCTAACGCAAACGAGAATGGTTCGTATTATTTAGTTAATGAGAATTATTGTCAACGCCGAAGTGTTTGATTTCAACATCCACGCGTATTGCCAGTTCGAAATTGCCCAATTCGCGGTCGAAGGCCGAAATCCCGCTGCCCCGGACTTGCGGGGTGGGCCTTGCCGGATGCGATATTCTCGGCTTGTCGTTCGGCCACAAGCTGGTCATTGCTTGCGCTCTCGCGCTCAAGGATGCCGTGCCCCTTATGTGGGGCGAGCGTGATGGGCTTCCTGTCGGGTTAGGCGGCTACTGGCTCGCTCACAGAGGCGGCGAGTATCGTCGTCCAGTTCTTCGGTATCGCTCAATTGTTCGAGAAGCCTGGCCGCATGCAATGCGGAATGAACGCAGCCGGTTTCTTCGTGGATCAGGACCAGGCTAAGTGCGCCGGCCCACAGGGCGCTGGATGGCATGATTACTCTCCGGGTCAGACGGGCGTTTGCGTGAACAGCGCCCAGCCGAGGAGCAGGGCGGCGATTGAGACGTGAGTAAGCAGTGAGCGCATTGGTGCTTGTGGTTTGTTGAGAATGATTCCTATCTTATAGATTTTTCATGTCGTGTAAACAAGAATAATTCTCATCTTTCTGTATGGCGCAAAAAAAGCCACGGGTTTGCCGTGGCTTTTCTGAGGGTGACGCTGGTTTAGCGGTCGCCGAACTTCTTCTTCTTGAAGCCGCCGCGATCACCTTCAGGCTTGCGATCACCGCCGCCGAACTTGCGTTCGCCGCCACCCGCGCCGCCGGCACCCGGACGACCTTCATCCGGACGCAGGTTGATCGGCACGCCGCGAATGCGGGTGCGCTTCAGGGCGTTGGAGGCTTCGGCCGGCATGCCTGCAGGCAGTTCAACGGTACTGGAGTCTTCGTAGAGACCGATGCGGCCGATGAAACGGCTTTCGATGCCGGCTTCGTTGGCGATGGCGCCGACGATGTCGCGTACTTCGACGCCGTGGTCACGACCCACGTCAATGCGGTAGCGCACCATGTCGCCGGCCGGAGCCTGGCGAGCCGGGCGGTCTTCGCGACGCGGCCGTTCCCCGCGATCTTCGAAGCGTGGACGATCGCCACGATCTTCAAAACGCGGCTTGCGATCGCTTTCGCCAAAGCTGCCCGGGCGGGGCGCCGGTGCCGGACGCGGATCTTCACCGGCGATCTGCAGCGGCTTGCCTTCTTGAGCCATCATGGCCAGCGCAGCAGCCACTTCCTCGGCGCCGACATTTTGCTCTTCGGCAATTTGCGAGACGATGTTCGAGAAGAAATCCAGGCCTTCGGCGTTGAGCACTTCAACAACCTTGCTCTTGAAGTCGGCAACGCGCTTGTTGGTCACATCGGCGCGGCTCGGCAGGGTCAGCGGGGCGATCGGCGAACGGGTGGCGCGCTCGATTGTACGCAGCATGCGGATTTCGCGCGGCGCGACGAACAGGATGGCGTTGCCGGTGCGGCCAGCGCGGCCGGTACGGCCGATCCGGTGCACGTAGGCTTCGGTGTCGTATGGAATATCGTAGTTAACGACGTGGCTGACGCGCGGTACGTCGATACCGCGGGCGGCAACGTCGGTCGCAATGACGATGTCCAGGGCGCCCGACTTCAACTGCTCGATGACGCGTTCGCGCATCTGCTGGTTGAGGTCGCCGTTCAGCGCGGCGGCGGCGTAACCACGGGCTGACAGCTTGTCGGCCAGCTCGACGGTGGCCGTCTTGGTGCGCACGAAGATGATGGCCGCGTCGAAGTCTTCTTCAACTTCGAGGATGCGGGTCAGGGCATCCAGCTTGTGCATGCCGGAAACCTGCCAGTAAACCTGACGGATGGCAGCGACGGTAGCGGTAGCTGACTTGATCTTGATTTCGCGCGGCTCGACCAGATATTTCTGGGCGACGCGGCGAATCTGTTCCGGCATGGTGGCCGAGAACAGCGCGGTCTGGTGCTGGGCTGGCGTACGTTCGAGAATCCACTCGACGTCGTCAATGAAGCCCATGCGCAGCATTTCGTCGGCTTCGTCGAGCACCATGGTCTTCAGGTGGTCGAGGTTGAGCGTCTTGCGCTCGAGGTGGTCCATGACGCGACCCGGGGTGCCGACGATGACGTGAGCGCCGCGCGACAACTGCTTGAGCTGGATGGTGTAGCTCTGGCCACCGTAGATCGGCAGCACGTGGAAGCCGGGCAGGTTCTTGGCGTAGGTCTGCAGGGCTTCGGCGACCTGGATGGCCAGTTCGCGCGTCGGCGTCAGGATCAGCGCCTGCGGCTTGGTCAGCTTGACGTCGATCTGTTCCATCAGCGGCAGCGCAAAGGCGGCGGTCTTGCCGGTGCCGGTCTGGGCCATGCCGATCAGGTCATGACCTTCGAGCAGAACAGGGATACATTGAGCCTGAATGGGCGACGGGGTTTCGTAGCCGATTTGGGTGAGAGTTTGCAGAAGCGTTTCGCTTAAACCGAGATCGGCAAAGCTTTCGACAGGTGTCGACATAGATGCTGTTTCCTTTCCTCGCCGCCCTTGACGTTGTTATAACTGGCGACGGATTGGCCCGATGGTCGGGCGGCCTGGGTGACCCCGACGCAGCCATGCCGGGGAACGAATCAATGGGGTGAATCCTGCACAAGAACCTTCAAAACCGGGGGCTGCTCGGAGTTACTGCGGGCGATGCATCAACGCATTGAGTTGATTATTCTACCTTTTTTTTGTCAGTCCCGCCAGTTCATCCGCGCTGAAACCGGCAGAAAGGCGCGCCGATTCGTTCATCGGGGCCTGTGGCCACGGCGCTTTGAAGTGGGTAAGGAGCTCGCGGTAGGTGCTTTCCGGTGCCAGGTTACGTTCGGCGCAAAGGTAGCGAAACCAGCGGTCGCCAAGCCCGACATGACCGATTTCGTCACGCAGGATGATGTCCAGCGCCCGGGCGCTTTGATGATCGCCGGCGGCTTCCAGCTTTTTTTGGATAGGCGGTGTGGCATCAAGGCCCCGCGCTTCGAGCAGGCGGGGGACCAACGCCATGCGGGCCAAAACGTCGTTTTCAGTCTTCTCGGCCATTTCCCAGAGGCCGGCGTGGGCAGGGAAATCGCCGTAGTCGTGGTTCAGCGACTGCAGGCGCTCACGCAACAGCTGAAAGTGCTCGGCCTCCTCGGCTGCGACGCCGATCCAGTCGCCATAGTACTGTTCAGGCATATTGCGGAAGCGGGCGGCGTGATCGAGGGCGAGGTTGATTGCCGTGAATTCGATATGCACGATGGCGTGTAGCAGGTGGGCTCGTCCTTCCGGAGTTTGCGGGCTGCGCTGCAAGACTTCTTTGTGCGTGACCAGTTCCGGTTTGGCGGGGCGGCCGCAGGTCAGCGGGACTGGTGTGCTATCGCGCCAATCCAGTTTGCCGGCCCGCCAGTCTGCAGCGATTTTCGCCGTCAACTCGATCTTCTCGGCGATATCGGTCGCCGCGAGGGCATTTGATAGGCGTGGAAACAGCGATTCGGTCATGGCGCAGGATTGGTGTAGCGCAAATGGATGGCGTCGATCTCGGCCAGTATTTCTTGCGACATCGGCGTCTGCGTGGCCGGTAGCGTTTCCTTGAGTTGTTCAAGCGACGAGGCGCCGATGATGGTACTGGCGACGAACCAGCGCGACCGGGCGAAACCGAGTGCCAGCTGAGTTGGTGTCAGGTCATGTTTCCTGGCCAGCTCGGCGTAAGCCTGAACGGCGGGAATGACGTTGGGTTTGGTGTAGCGTTGTCCAAAGCTCGGCCATTGGGTCAGGCGGCCCGGCGCATCCGGTTGGTTCAAATATTTGCCGGTCAGGTGCCCGAAAGCGAGGGGGGAGTAGGCCAGCAGGCCGACCCGTTCGCGGTGACAGACTTCAGCCAGTCCCGTTTCAAAAGTGCGGTTCAGCAGGCTGTAGGAATTTTGCGTCGACACGATGTGCGGCAGGCCCAATTCATCGGCCAGCCGGGTGAATTGCATGATGCCCCACGGGTGTTCGTTGGAGACGCCGATATGGCGGATCTTGCCCTCCCGAACGAGTTCGCCGAGTGCTTCAAGCTGCTCACGGATGGGAGTGCCGTCGCGTTCCTTGTCGGGATCGAATTGCCATTGTCCGAACATCGGCTGGTTGCGCTCGGGCCAGTGAAGTTGGTAGAGGTCGACGTAATCCGTTTGCAGGCGTTGCAACGAACCGTCGATGGCTGCTCGGATATTTGTTCTGTCCAGGGCAGGCGGACCGTTGCGGATCCAGTTCAGGTTGCGGCTTGGGCCGGCGACCTTGGTCGCGATCAAGACCTTGTCGCGGGCCTGGCGCTTCAACCAGTGGCCGACAATGGTTTCCGAGGCGCCACAGGTTTCCGCGCGTGGCGGGACAGCATACATCTCTGCGGTGTCGATGAAATTGATGCCATTGGCCAGCGCAAAGTCGAGCTGGGCGTGCGCGTCACTCTCGCTGGTCTGCTCACCGAAGGTCATCGTGCCAAGACAGACTTCGGGAACTTCGAAGTGGTTGCGCCCTAGCGGATTTTTCTGGAAAGGATTCATGAGAGGTCTCCGATATGCATCATGGTTGTCCGCCAAGAACGCCATATATCAGTATGTGGCGCTCAAGTATTGAGTCGTAGCCGGCCGGGACGATAGCGAGTCGATGCTGATCCGGACCGGTGTCGTGTGTTTCCACCCACGCCTTTGCCGCCGCGTAAGCCGCGTCAAAACTTTCGAACAGCGCTTGAAGTGCCGTTGATCTTACCGGCAGAAAATCACCGGATTGTTGATCCAGCAAGCGGTCGGTATCGAGCATTTGAACCGCATAGCCTGCGGGCTGACGCGGCAAGGGCAATGCTTCGAGTTCAAAGCGGTCGCCAAAGGCGTCAGGAGGGAGTGGGAAAACGGTCATCGGACAATTTTAGCGGGAAGAGGTTCCTTCGTTGGTGATCGTCGCGTGAGCCCATTCGTGCGACGTGTTAGAATCCAAGTCTGTAACAATAACTTCACAGGACTGTCATGTTCGGTCGTTTGATGCCCAAAGAGGGCAAGTATTTCGATCTTTTCAACTCGCACGCCGTGTTGATTGCAGAAGGCGGGAAGGCTCTGTCCAACCTGATTGCCGCGCTCGTTGATCAGCCGGAACTGGCTGACAAGTTTGCCGAGGAAATTGATACCCTCGAGCGCAAGGCGGATGCCATTACCCATGACACGCTGTCGCAACTGCATACCTCCTTCATCACGCCGTTTGATCGCGATGAAATTCATCAGCTGATCAACGGCATGGATGACATTCTGGATATCATGCAGGATGTGGCCGAGTCCATCTCGCTTTACGATATCCGTCGCGTTCCGGAAGATGCCAAGGCCATGGCGGTGGTGACCGAAAACTGCTGCGTTTGCGTGCAGTCCGTCGTCAAGTTGCTGCATAGCATGGATAACGCGCCAGCCATTCTCAAGTTCTGTCATCAAATCGATGAGCTCGAGTCTGAGGCTGATCGTTCGTTGCGCGGTGCCATGTCAAAAGTCTTCCGCGAAGAGCCGGATGCGCGTGAAGTGATCAAGCTCAAGGAAATTTACGAACTGCTCGAGTCGGTCACCGATCGCTGCAAGGACGTGGCCGGCACGATCGAAGCCATTGTTCTCGAAAACTCCTGAGCGGGTAGCTCGGTATGGACACCCTTAATATCAGCCTCGGGGTTGTCATTACCCTGGTCGTCGTAGCCTTGCTGTTCGATTTCATGAACGGTTTTCACGATGCGGCTAATTCAATTGCCACCATTGTCTCAACCCGGGTTCTCAAGCCGCACCAAGCCGTCATCTGGGCGGCGGCGTTCAATTTTCTCGCCTATTTCCTGTTTCCGCTCAAGGTGGCTTTGACCATCGGCAAAGGCACCATCGATCCGTCGATTGTTGATCATTACATCATCTTCGGTGCGCTGATCGGCGCCATTGTCTGGAACATCGTTACTTGGTATTACGGCATTCCATCGTCTTCTTCGCACGCCCTGGTTGGCGGCCTGGTTGGCGCTGCCATGGCCAAGGCAGGCATCGGCGGGCTGGTCTCGGCCGGTGTTCTGAAGATCATTGCGTTCATCTTTGTGGCCCCGTTTCTGGGCTTCGTGATTGGCGGTTTCTTGATGGTGATTATTTCGTGGATTTGCCGAAACATGGCGCCACGCAAGGTTGATAAACACTTCCGGCGCTTCCAGTTGTTGTCGGCTGCTGCCTATAGTCTTGGCCACGGAGGCAATGATGCACAAAAAACTGTTGGCATCATCTGGATGTTGCTGATCGCTGCAGGTATCTCCAAGACCACTGACGCAATTCCGAGCTGGATCGTGCTCTCGTGCTATACGGCGATGGGTCTTGGTACCATGTTTGGCGGTTGGCGCATCGTGAAAACCATGGGCAACCGGATCACCAAACTCAACCAGGCTCGTGGTTTCTGCGCCAATACCGGTGGTGCCATTACCCTGTTTCTCGCAACCGCCTTCGGTATTCCTGTTTCCACCACACATACCATTACCGGTGCTATTGCAGGGGTTGGTTCCACCCGTGGGGCTCGTCGTGTCCGCTGGGGGGTGGCGGGTGGTATCGTTTGGGCATGGATTCTGACCATACCATGCAGTGCTGCGATGGCTGCTGCGGCTTGGTACCTCGGCACGCTCATCCTCTGATCTTCAAGGTCGTTGCCTTTACGCTCCTGCTGGCTCTGCTGGCAGGACTTGTATGGAGGTTCCCCTTTCTCTGGGAGCTGGCCATCGCCGGCGTGATTGGCGGCGTCTACTGGGTTTTCTTTCGTATTCCGCCAAGCAGTCGTTAGGCAGGGATATCCGGAACCAGCAATTCCTCTAGCTGCAGAATCCGGTCTTTCAATAGCAATTTACGTTTCTTCAGGCGCCGAATCAGTAAGTCATCCGGTGGCGGATTGTCGATCAGATGGGTGATTACCAGGTCAAGGTCGCGGTGTTCAATTTGCAACTCATGAAGTTGGGCGCGGATATCGCTGATTTCTGGTTCGCTCAGCGGGTGCAGTGACATTTACAACTCCTGACGGCTTCTTTTGTTTTGCTAGAATACCTTGAACAGATCAACGGAGGAGAGAGAAATGCAGCACCATGTAATCGTCTCGTTCGGCAAAGAAAAAGAATTCGAATTCAAGTTTCCTGCCGGCGCTGCGCCTGACGAAGCGCGTAAATGGTTTGATCATGAATTTACGGTTCTGGAATGCGATGTGGCAACCCCAACCGGCAAAATTCTTGCTGTTGATCGCATTCTGAGCGTCGCGAAATATGCAGGGGAAAGCCGTTTTCACAATCAGAGAACCTGGGCCGAGCAATTTGCAAAATATACGGCTGCCCTTCTTGGTCGCGAACTGATTCGGATCGATGTTGAGCATTACAGCATCGGCTACTAATGAATAAGGCCTTCGTGCGGGAGAGTGAAGGCGATGACGACGAAGAGCTTGAGCCATCGCTAAAGCTCCCGGCGGGGACACGCAATTACATTACGCCGGCTGGGCATGATCGGCTGAAGAGTGAGTTGGAGCATCTCGTCAAACGGGAGCGGCCGCATGTGGTTGAGATTGTTTCGTGGGCGGCATCCAATGGCGACCGCTCCGAAAATGGTGACTATATATATGGGAAGCGGCGATTGCGTGAAATCGATCGCCGTATCCGCTTCCTGACCAAGCGTCTGGATGTTGCTGAAGTAATTGATCCTCTGCGTCAGGGGGATAACGATCAGATTTTCTTTGGCGCCACGGTGACCATTGCTGGCATAAACGGTGTTGCAAACACTTATACGATTGTTGGTGTGGATGAAACCGATGTCTCAAGAGGGCGGATCAGTTGGATATCGCCTCTGGCGCGCGCGCTGATAAAGTCCCGGGAGGGTGATTCCATTCGTTTTCAAAGCCCGCTCGGTGTTCGGGAAATAGATATCCTTGAAGTTGTTTATCAGGTAATTGACTGATTCTTCAGCTGGTCTTGGTTTTTTAGGAAAGTATTTCGAGAAAGCGCTTGACGGCCTCTTTTGTCTCTATATAATGCGCACCTCTTCTGCAGCGCCGGGGTTTTCGGCGGGGTGGGAGAGTCAGGCGAAGCAAGAAATTTTGCTGAAGTGCTTGACGGGAGAAGGGGTTTGCTTCATAATCTCGCCTCTCTGCTGCTGACGGATTTAACGAAACGGCGCGGCGACTGATCTTTAACAAATTGGACAACCGATAAGTGTGGGTGTCTTGATGCAGCAACTACGGTTGCAAAAATGTATTAAGGCAAACGCACTGAAGTAAGGATGGAGAGATCCATTCAGGTAGAGCAATCTACCGTCAGTGAATATGCGAGTTATTTGTTGGATTAAACTGAAGAGTTTGATCCTGGCTCAGATTGAACGCTGGCGGCATGCCTTACACATGCAAGTCGAACGGCAGCACGGGAGCAATCCTGGTGGCGAGTGGCGAACGGGTGAGTAATATATCGGAACGTACCTTTCAGTGGGGGATAACGTAGCGAAAGTTACGCTAATACCGCATATTCTGTGAGCAGGAAAGCAGGGGATCGCAAGACCTTGCGCTGATTGAGCGGCCGATATCAGATTAGCTAGTTGGTGAGGTAAAGGCTCACCAAGGCGACGATCTGTAGCGGGTCTGAGAGGATGATCCGCCACACTGGAACTGAGACACGGTCCAGACTCCTACGGGAGGCAGCAGTGGGGAATTTTGGACAATGGGGGCAACCCTGATCCAGCCATGCCGCGTGAGTGAAGAAGGCCTTCGGGTTGTAAAGCTCTTTCAGCCGGGAAGAAAACGCATGGGTTAATACCCTGTGTGGATGACGGTACCGGAATAAGAAGCACCGGCTAACTACGTGCCAGCAGCCGCGGTAATACGTAGGGTGCGAGCGTTAATCGGAATTACTGGGCGTAAAGCGTGCGCAGGCGGTTTGTTAAGATAGGCGTGAAATCCCCGGGCTCAACCTGGGAACTGCGTTTATGACTGGCAGGCTAGAGTATGGCAGAGGGGGGTGGAATTCCACGTGTAGCAGTGAAATGCGTAGAGATGTGGAGGAACACCGATGGCGAAGGCAGCCCCCTGGGCCAATACTGACGCTCATGCACGAAAGCGTGGGTAGCAAACAGGATTAGATACCCTGGTAGTCCACGCCCTAAACGATGTCAACTAGGTGTTGGGAGGGTAAAACCTTTTAGTACCGGAGCTAACGCGTGAAGTTGACCGCCTGGGGAGTACGGCCGCAAGGTTAAAACTCAAAGGAATTGACGGGGACCCGCACAAGCGGTGGATGATGTGGATTAATTCGATGCAACGCGAAAAACCTTACCTACCCTTGACATGTCCGGAAGCCCTTAGAGATTTGGGTGTGCTCGAAAGAGAGCCGGAACACAGGTGCTGCATGGCTGTCGTCAGCTCGTGTCGTGAGATGTTGGGTTAAGTCCCGCAACGAGCGCAACCCTTGTCGTTAATTGCCATCATTTAGTTGGGCACTTTAACGAGACTGCCGGTGACAAACCGGAGGAAGGTGGGGATGACGTCAAGTCCTCATGGCCCTTATGGGTAGGGCTTCACACGTCATACAATGGTCGGTACAAAGGGTTGCCAACCCGCGAGGGGGAGCTAATCCCAGAAAGCCGATCGTAGTCCGGATCGTAGGCTGCAACTCGCCTGCGTGAAGTCGGAATCGCTAGTAATCGTGGATCAGCATGTCACGGTGAATACGTTCCCGGGTCTTGTACACACCGCCCGTCACACCATGGGAGCGGGTTCCGCCAGAAGTAGGTAGCCTAACCGCAAGGGGGGCGCTTACCACGGCGGGGTTCGTGACTGGGGTGAAGTCGTAACAAGGTAGCCGTAGGGGAACCTGCGGCTGGATCACCTCCTTTCTAGAGAAGCATCCTGGCACCCACAACTTATCGGTTGTTCATGAGTAGCAAACAGACGAGGGTCTGTAGCTCAGTCGGTTAGAGCACCGTCTTGATAAGGCGGGGGTCGTTGGTTCGATTCCAACCAGACCCACCACGTCGCCAAACGGGGGATTAGCTCAGCTGGGAGAGCACCTGCTTTGCAAGCAGGGGGTCAACGGTTCGATCCCGTTATCCTCCACCAAAACCCAAAGATAAGCAGTGGTGTTTATCTTTGGCTTTTGAGCAATCAATTGCTACGCTCTTTAACAAAATGGAAGAAGGTTGTGTTGCAGCGCTGATGAGGCGTTGGCAACACGTTGTGATTGCATCTGTTCTTATTTCTTAGCCGGAATGAGACAGCACAAATATGAGTTTGCCTGTAGCCGTTCTCTAACGAGAACACAAGGTTATAGGATCAAGCGACTAAGTGCATGTGGTGGATGCCTTGGCGATCACAGGCGATGAAGGACGTGCAAGCCTGCGAAAAGCGGGGGGGAGCTGGCAATGAAGCTTTGATCCCCCGATATCCGAATGGGGAAACCCACTCAGCAATGAGTATCCCTGACTGAATACATAGGTCAGGGAGGCGAACCCGGTGAACTGAAACATCTAAGTAGCCGGAGGAAAAGAAATCAACCGAGATTCCCCAAGTAGTGGCGAGCGAACGGGGATGA